>MAAM01000009.1 GCA_002162695.1 Cycloclasticus sp. 46_120_T64
GACTACAAGGTTGATAGGCACGGTGTGGAAGCGCAGTAATGTGTGAAGCTAACGTGTACTAATTGCCCGTGAGGCTTGACCATATAACACCCAAAAGGGTTGTTGTATGAGTAAATAACGACTATATGAATAGATGTACAACTTTCTAAATTATTGCAGAGAAATCTGTATGCCGATTTGCCTGGTGGCAATAGCGAGCGTGTACCACCCGATCCCATCTCGACCTCGGAAGTGAAACCGCTTAGCGCCGATGATAGTGTGGCAGTAGCCATGTGAAAGTAGGGAACCGCCAGGCTTTTACACCAAAAACCCGCTCAATGAGCGGGTTTTTTTTTGCCTGAAATAAATATATAACGGAATTAAGCGCTATTTTCTCAGGCTGAATGCTCTTCGCTTACTCAAGGGATGGGGCTTATGGCTTGATTTTTAGCTTGTTGGATTATCTTTTACGTCATTAGTCATAAAAGACGGCTTTATTACGCTATTGTCGATGCCAAAAGGCTGCCCCGTTTCTTTGTATTATGCGATTTTTTGTGACTTACCAAGTCGGTTTAATGTCGATGCCTTGTTTTAATTGTTGAAATTCATATTTTCGTCCCCATAACTTTAGACAAGTAATAAAGTAAATTTGATGAGGGTTTTTTATGGGTACGGTTAAAGAGCAAAGCGATAAGCAAACGCTTGGGTTTGAAGCAGAAACAAAGCAAGTGTTGAGCATGATGATTCACTCGCTTTATAGTAATAAAGAGATATTTTTACGTGAATATATTTCGAATGCATCTGATGCAGCCGATAAACTACGTTTTGCGGCGTTATCGGATGAGGCTCTCTATGAAGGCGATGGCGATTTAAAAATTCGTGTCAGTGTCGATAAAGAGGCGAAAACTTTAACCATTGCTGATAACGGTATTGGTATGAGTGCTGAAGAGGTGAAAAAGTATATCGGTACGATTGCTCACTCCGGCACTAAAAAGTTTTTTGAATCACTAACCGGTGATGAGAGTAAAGACAGTCAAATGATTGGCCAGTTTGGGGTTGGTTTTTATTCTGGCTTTATCGTTGCTGATAAGGTGAGTTTGGTAACGCGTAAAGCGGGTGCTGAAAGCTCATCGGCAGTCCGCTGGGAATCAACTGGTGAAGGCGAATATACTCTGGAGACTGTTGAAAAATCGGCTCGTGGTACAGAAGTAACCTTGCACTTGAAGGAAGAGGAGGGTGAGTTTTTAGAGTCTTATCGTCTACAGAGCATTATCCATAAGTTTTCTGAGCACCTAGATATTCCTATTTTGATGAAAAATGAGAATAAGGCTGAAGATAAAGAAGACGAGCCTGATGAAGTCGCTATTAATAGTGCGACGGCCATGTGGTCAAAAGCTAAAAATGAGTTAAAAGAAGAAGACTATAACGAATTTTATAAACAAACCTCTAATGACTTTCAAGATCCTCTTGCGTATACACATAGCAAGGTAGAGGGAACTAATGAGTACACCTTATTGTTGTATGTACCTGCTAAAGCTCCTTTTGATATGTGGGATAGGGAGTCTAAGACGGGCGTTAAATTATACGTAAAGCGCACATTTATCATGGAAGGTGGTGAGTTGATGCCGCGTTACTTGCGTTTTATCAAGGGTGTGATTGACTCAGACAGCTTGCCGTTAAATGTTTCTCGTGAATTATTGCAGCAAAGTAAGCAGATTGATTCACTGAAAGCGGGCGCGGTTAAAAAAGTGTTGTCGCTAATTGAAGGTTTATCTAAGAAGCAGCCTGAGCAATATGCAGCTTTATGGGCTGAGTTCGGTGCGGTGCTTAAAGAAGGTCCTATTGAAGACGTAAAAAATAAGGATCGTGTTGCTAAGTTATTACGTTTTGCATCAACAAAAACTGATGGTAAACAAAGCTTAGGTTTGGCTGAATACATCGAGAATATGCAACAAGGGCAGGACAAAATCTACTACTTAACGGGTAGCGCGTATGCCACCGTTAAAAATAGTCCTCACCTCGAAGTCTTCAAGAAAAGGGGTATTGAGGTGCTGTTGCTTACGGACCATGTGGATGAATGGTTGGTTCAACATATGCCCGAGTTTGATGGCAAGTCACTACAGTCAGTTGCAAAAGGTAATTTGGATCTTGATGGTGCTGATAATAAAGATGATGCTGATAAATCAGATGATGATAAGAAGGTCGAGGAGTCTTTAACTAGTGTTTTGGAGCAAATTAAGAAAGAGTTAGAGGGTAAGGTTAAAGAGGTGCGAATTAGTACGCGTTTAACAGACTCTCCTGCGTGTTTAGTTGCCGATGAGCATGAAATGGGTGCTCATATGGAACGGATTATGAAAGCAGCAGGCCAAGATATGCCGCCAACGTTGCCTACATTTGAAGTGAATGCTGAGCATGCCTTAATTCAGCGCTTAAAAGATGAGGCTGATGATGAGAGGTTCGCGGATCTAGCTAACTTGTTATTTGAACAAGCCTTATTGAGTGAAGGTGGCCAGTTAGAAGATCCAGCAACGTTTGTGCATCGTTTAAATAAATTGCTGCAATCGTTGTTATAAGTCAACGACTAGCTAGTTTATAAAACAATAAAAAGGCGGGTATTTCCCGCCTTTTTATTGCCGGTGGACTTCGTGGTATGACTATTTATCGGCCTAAAACCTCAAATAAATGCGTATTGGCTGATGGCGGGCATACGAATGTCGCTTGCTGCGTGATGTAGGGTAAGGGCTTGAGTAGTATTTGCTCGCTTGTAGGTGTGGATAGTAGTTCTGTTTCAGTGCCTTATGCTGCTGCCTACGTGCCTGGTGTGAGTAGTGTTTTGCATGCTTATAAGGCAAACTTTGCAGTATAGCGTTGGGATGATTGCTGTGCCGTGATGGGCGGTGATGATGTTTCCAGTGCCTGATGGGCTTTGTCTGCTGCGTGTGGTGGAACGGGTGTTGATAGATTGAATGCTGCTTGGCCGATAAGAATGTTCGCGGGTCGCTTTGTGCAAGCAATGTAGGGCTGATGAAGATGAAACTGAAAAAGGCGCAAGTAACGAGTGTTTTCATGATCTTATCCTTTAACTGCGCTAACGGTATTATTAGCGTGCAGTTAAAGAATAAGTTATTGCGATGAATACGAGCTGAATACCAGCCCTTGGTATAATTAAGGGAGTTGTACAGGCGTGGCTGGCAGCCAATCAGCCGCTTTATGTTCGGCAACAACGGTTGTGTAAACCCCTCCACGGACATTAAACTCGGCAGATAAACGCATAAACCGAGGTTCGCAGGCTTTTACTAAGTCATTAAGAATCTCATTGGTAACTGCTTCATGGAATGCGCCTCTATCACGGTAAGACCATACATAAAGTTTAAATGATTTAAGCTCAATGCAGCTTTCATTGGGCACGTATTCTAGTGTCAGTGTGGCGAAATCAGGCTGACCTGTTTTAGGACATAAGCAGGTGAACTCTGGGGTGTCGATGCGAATGGTGTAATCGCGTTCGGTATTAGGGTTTGGGAATGTTTCAAGGTCGGTGTTTGCTTGTGTGCTCATTTTATTTAACTGGCTTTGTCATAAAGCGCTAATTTTACAATGAATTGGTATAGGGGGCAGATTAAATCTGTGCTCTCTTTGGGCTTTGCTGATTCTGCACTTTTGGACGTTATAATTTGATGAAAATATATAAAAGAAGCGTAGTTTGTTGTAGCTGCCTTTTGATACAGTTATGATTTTGTTCGAACGATAATGTTATCGGCGGTATTGTTTTACTTTGGGTAGGCTTGTTTTATATGTTTGCTGGGTGTGATGGCTGCGGGTAGCTGTTTCTGCATGCAATATGAGTTGAATTATTCAGTTTGGCTAGCCTGAGGCTCCGCGAATACGGTAGTGATTAAAAATGATTATTTTAGGAAGAGTATAAATGGAAGAAAATTCGTTAAGGTTGGTCTTGCTGGGCTTGGGTGTATTTATCCTGGTGGGGATTTATTTTTACGATGTATGGCAGAAGAAATATCGACTTAAGCTGGCCGAGCGTGATGAGGGGCAGTCGGAAGAGAAAATTGAGCCTGTTTTTGCAATGGAGGTGGCCGCGCAAGCTAGTTTTGAAAATGAACCGGTGATTGCACCCGTTGAGAAAGTTACTGAGCCTGTTGAAGTTGATGTTAAGCCTGTTGAGGTAGCTACTGAGGAAGTTAGTGACTCTGTTGAGGTGGCTACTGAGGAAATTGTTGAGGTCGAAGCAGAACCTGTTGAAGAAGTTCCTGTTGCACAACAGGCCTTGGTGGTTCAGTTACTTGTTGTCGCTAAGTCCGGCTCGGTGATGGCGGGTAGTGAATTATTGGCTGCGTTTTCTGAGCTTGAACTGGAATTTGGTGATATGGGGGTATTTCATCGCTACCAAAGTCTCGAAGGTGCCGATAAGGCGGAGTGTTTCCATGTCGCCAATATGTTGGAGCCCGGTACCTTTCCTGTGGATAGCATGGCTGAGTTTTCATCAACTGGCTTGGTGCTTTTTTTCCAAAGCAGTGACGTCGTAGGCTCGGAGCAGGTGTTTGAAGATATGTTGACCGCAGCTAGGGCTTTGGCGGAATTATTTGATGCGAGTTTAATCGATGCAGAGATGAATGAATTAATCGATGAAAAAATAGCCGAGATACGTTCTAGGCTGCAAGGTTTGAGTGGTTTATGACGGAGAGAAAGCAGCTTACCCAACGATTACAATATTTAAGAGGTGAGATTAACCGACATAATCAGAACTATTTTCAGTTTGATGCACCGCAAATACCTGATGTTGATTTTGATGCTTTGATGCAAGAGCTGCAAAAGTTGGAAGAAAGTAACCCCTCGTTTATCGTCGCTGACTCGCCGACTCAACGGGTCGGCTCGGCACCACTGAGTTCGTTTGAGCAAGTTCAGCACCCGGTACCGATGTTGTCGTTAGCGAACGCTTTTAGTGATGAAGAATTTCAGGCTTTTGATGCACGCTTGAATGAGCGGCTGGATTCAACGGATGAGCTTGAGTATATGGTCGAACCCAAACTCGATGGCCTGGCAATATCCTTATTGTATGAAGAGGGTGTGTTGGTGCAAGCAGCAACCCGTGGTGATGGTCGAACGGGCGAAAATGTGACCAATAATGTGAAAACTATCACCGCTATTCCCTTGTTACTCAGGGGGGAGGGTTTGCCGAACAAGGTGGAAATTCGCGGTGAGGTGTTTATGCCATTGGCGGGTTTTCGACGCTTAAATGAGCGCGCCATTGCCGCTGGTGATAAAGCTTTTGCTAATCCACGAAATGCCGCTGCGGGTAGTTTACGACAATTGGACTCTCGGGTTGCGGCAAGCCGTCCGCTGGCTTTTTACTGTTACGGTATTGGGTTTTTAGAGGGCTACCAATTGCCCAGCACTCAGAGTGACATGTTTGAGGTGTTGGCGACTTGGGGGCTGCCCGTTTGTGATCAATTGCTTGTGGCTTCTGGCTTGCAGCAGTGTCACCAAGCGTATCGTGTGTTGGCCGAGAAACGTGCATTATTACCGTACGAGATCGATGGGGTGGTGTATAAAATAAACCGCTTTAGTGAGCAGCAACGCTTGGGGTTTGTCTCGCGTGCGCCGCGTTGGGCGATTGCGCGTAAATTTCCGGCTCAGGAGAAAATGACGACCGTTACCTCGATAGATGTCCAAGTGGGGCGCACGGGGGCGATAACTCCGGTCGCTAGGCTTGCGCCAGTATTTGTCGGCGGAGTGACGGTGACGAATGTCACCTTGCATAATGCCGATGAAATGCGGCGGAAGGACGTGCGTATAGGGGATACGGTGATCGTGCGGCGGGCGGGCGATGTGATTCCTGAAATTGTTTCGGTGGTACAAGAAAAAAGGCCATCGACTTCCGAGCTCTTTGTTATGCCTGAGCGTTGTCCTGCTTGTGACTCACCGGTGGAGCGCGCTGACGGCGAGGCTATAGCCCGTTGTTCTGCTGGTTTGTATTGTTCTGCGCAAGTCAAAGAATCGATTAAGCACTTTGCTTCACGTAAGGCGATGGATGTTGATGGCTTGGGTGCTAAGGTAGTGGAACAGCTGGTGAGTGAAGGCTTGGTTAAAACACCGGCAGATCTGTATCGTTTAAGTCTGTCGCAGTTGTCGGGTTTGCAGCGGATGGCAGAGAAATCGGCGAGTAATCTATTGGCTGCGTTGCAGAAGAGCAAGTCCACCACCTTGCCGCGTTTTTTGTATGCCTTGGGTATTCGTGAGGTCGGTGAGGTGACCGCCGTTAGTTTGGCTGATTATTTTCTGAATTTAGATCGCTTGCGACAGGCGAGTGTTGCAGAGTTGGAGGCTGTGCCCGATGTGGGGCCCGTCGTAGCGCAGCACCTACGAGCGTTCTTTGATTTGGCGCATAATGATGATGTGATCAGTAGCTTGCTGGATATGGGGGTTCATTGGGTCGATGTGGTGTCGGTTGGCGAGCAAGTAACGGCTTTATCTGGCAAGGTATTTGTGTTGACTGGGGCACTGTCGAGTATGTCGCGTAACCAGGCGAAAGAGGCCCTGTTAGCGCTGGGTGCGAAAGTGACGGCCAGTGTTTCTAAAAAGACCGATTACTTAGTGGCTGGGGACGATCCAGGCTCAAAACTAAAAAAAGCGCTATCATTAGAGGTGGATGTGTTGTCGGAAGAGGACTTGTTACTGTTAATAAACGATCATTAGGGATGCATGATTATGGACGATAGCTTGGAAACTCAGGTTTGTATGTTGGAAAGCCACATGGATGGCATGATTGAGCGAGCGAAAAAAAATGAAGAGATGCTGAAGCGCTTTCAGGATTTGGATATGCGTTTGTTATCGCTCAATTCCTTGCGTGAATTGGTTGAGCATATTCACGATGATGCCAAGTTGGTGTTTAAACTGACGTCCTTATCGCTGGTGTTGGCGGATGCTAGCGGCGAAATCCAGCAATTCTTAGCCGAAGATGGTTTTAAATTTGATGAATTTAGCAGTGTTATCTTGTTGTCTGAGGTGGCGCTGTTTAAAGCTAAATTGGGTTTGTCGCCAAGCGTGTTACTGGGTGAGGCCGAGCGGGTTTTACCGAAAGAATTTTGGCCGTCGAGCGTGCCTATGCCAACAACGGTGGCGGTTATTCCCTTGCTGCGAAGAGGGGTTTATTTAGGCTGTATGGTATTCGGTAGTGAAGATAAGGTGCGCTTTCAGGTGGATATGGCGACCTATTTTTTAGACCGCTTAGGTCGGGTGCTGAGTGTTTGCATGGAAAACACCCTGAATTACGAACAGTTAAGGCGCAGTAGCTTGTTTGATACTCTCACAGGGATTAATAACCGGCGTTTTTTTGAACAGCGTATTGATGAGGAATTATTGCGTTCGATTCGGACCGGCGATAGTTTGACCTGTCTGTTTATTGATATCGACTGGTTCAAAAAGGTCAATGATAATTACGGGCATCAAGTGGGTGATACCGCACTACGGCACGTGGCGACGGTGTTGCGGGAGCAATTAAGGAGTAATGATATTTTGGCGCGTTATGGCGGGGAGGAGTTTGTTGCCCTGTTGCCAACGGCGAATGAGCGAAAAGGTGTTGAGGTCGCGGAAAGAATGCGTGCCGCGGTAGCGAGTTCGCTCGTTAAACTGTTGGATGAACAAGAGTTAAGTATTACCGTGTCAATTGGGGTATCCACCTGTGTGGTTGATGAAATCGGTGTACTCAGTCCGATTGATCGTACGGTTTTGATTGGGGTGGCTGATGAAGCCTTGTATCGGGCAAAAGATGCGGGGCGTAATCGAGTAATGAGTGGTGGTGAAGTAAGTATCTCCTCGCAACGGGGTGTCGCCACAGTTAATTCAGCCTAGAAAAACGGTTCTTTTTGACGGGGGGAATCCTTTTAAGTGTGGGCCGGTGTCGGCTCGTCGGCGCTTTATGTCCGAAGCGTAAACAAAGTTATCAAGCATGGGTATCTTAGGGTATAATTTCGGCTTTATTTTTCATTAATTTTTAGGCGATTGGCAACGATGTAAGAGTTGTGCTGTATTACCTTTTCTGTAGTTTTTTTGAATCATTTGCATCTAAGGGGATACCGGCACATGGCAGAGCTCGTAAAAGAAACGATACCAGTCAATATTGAAGACGAAATGCGTCAGTCCTATTTGGACTATGCAATGAGCGTTATTGTTGGTCGAGCATTACCTGATGTGCGTGATGGTTTGAAACCCGTGCATCGTCGTGTTTTATTTGCCATGCACGTGCTGAATAATGATTGGAATAAACCCTATAAGAAATCGGCGCGTATCGTCGGTGACGTAATCGGTAAGTATCACCCGCATGGCGATACCGCTGTTTATGACACCATCGTGCGGATGGCGCAGCCTTTTTCAATGCGCCATATGTTGGTTGATGGTCAAGGTAACTTTGGCTCGGTGGATGGTGATTCTGCAGCGGCGATGCGTTATACCGAAATTAGAATGGCTAAGTTATCGCATGAGATGCTGGCCGATATCGATAAAGAAACGGTCGATTTTAACGCCAACTACGATGAGTCCGAATCGGAACCTGCCGTGTTTCCAGCGCGTGTTCCGATGTTATTGATTAATGGTTCATCCGGTATTGCGGTGGGCATGGCGACCAATATTCCGCCACACAACCTAGCTGAAATTACTAACGCTTGCCTACGGTTGATTGATAACCCAGAAATAACCATCGATCAATTAATGGAGAGTGTGCCGGGGCCCGATTTCCCTACGGCGGGTATTATTAACGGTGCGGCAGGCATTCGTGAGGCTTACCATACGGGCCGAGGAAAAATTTATTTACGTGCTCAATACCACGTTGAGGGCCAAGAAAACACCAATGGCAAGCTGTCTATTGTGGTGACAGAGCTGCCTTATCAGGTTAATAAGGCGCGTTTATTAGAAAAAATTGCCCACTTGGTAAAAGATGCTCGCTTAGAAGGTATCTCTGGTTTACGCGACGAGTCTGATAAAGACGGTATGCGGATGGTCATCGAGCTGAAACGCGGCGAGGTACCCGAGGTTATTATTAATAACCTGTATCAGCAAACGCAGTTGCAGAACGTGTTTGGCATCAATATGGTGGCCTTGATCGATGGTCGACCTAAGTGTTTAAACCTAAAACAAATTTTAGAAGCCTTCGTTGATCACCGACGCGAAGTGGTAACCCGTAGAACAATTTATGATTTACGTAAAGCACGTGAGCGTGCGCACACCCTTGAAGGTTTAGCGGTTGCCTTATCCAATATTGATGAAATGATTGCTTTGATTAAGGCCGCGAAAACACCGGCTGAAGCGAAGGTGAGTTTGTTGGCCCACGCTTGGCAGCCGGGTCTGGTGTCTGAGTTGTTATCGAAGTCAGATTCTAATCGTTCTCGCCCGGATAAATTAGACGATCATTATGGTTTGGTTGCGGCTAACTATCACCTGTCACCGGCACAAGCGCAGGCTATTTTAGAACTGCGTCTACACCGTTTGACTGGGCTTGAGCAAGATAAAATATTACAAGAATATAGAGACCTGATTCTAGTGATTGATGAGTTGCTGGAGATTTTAGGCAGCCGAATTCGTTTGATGGAAGTGATTAGTGGTGAACTGATTAAGCTCATTGAAGAATACAAGGAAGATCGTCGTACGCAGATCGTTGATAAATTCCTTAACTTAACCGCCGAAGACTTAATTACCGAAGAGGACATGGTGGTTACCTTGTCGCATGAGGGTTATGTTAAATCTCAGCCGTTAACGGCTTATGCGGCGCAGCGTCGTGGTGGTAAGGGCAAAACCGCTGCCAATACGAAGAACGAAGACTTTATTGAAAAGCTATTTATTGCCAATACGCATGACACCGTGTTGTGCTTCTCAAGTAAAGGTAAGGTGTATTGGTTACGTGTATTTAACTTGCCGGTGGCGAGTCGGATTGCACGTGGTAAGCCGATTGTGAACCTATTGCCGTTAGAGGCAGATGAACGGATTAATGCTATTTTGCCGATTCGTCAGTTTAATGAAGATGAGTACATATTCATGGCAACTGAGTCAGGCACGGTGAAGAAGACCTACATTAAAGAATTTGAAAAGCCTCGTGCAAATGGCAAAATTGCCATCGATTTACGTGAGGACGATACCTTGGTTGGGGTGGCGGTGACCGATGGCGAAAAAGAAGTCATGTTATTTGCCAGTTCGGGTAAGGTTGCTTCCTTTAAAGAATCCGATGTTCGGGTGATGGGCCGTACTGCCAGTGGTGTTCGTGGTATGCGTTTGAAGGACGATGAACGAATCATTTCGTTGATTATTTCGCAACCAGGAACCGTGTTGACCTTAACTGAAAATGGTTACGGTAAACGCACCCAGATTGAAGAATACCCTATTCATAAACGTGGTGGCCAAGGTGTTATCGCGATGCAAACCAGCGAACGTAACGGAGCTTTGGTAGGGGCGGTGCTTGTTGATGATAGCGATGAGCTGATGTTGATTACCGATGGCGGTACCTTGGTTAGAACGCGTACCGCAGAGATTTCAATCCTAGGTAGAAACACCCAAGGTGTGCGAGTGATCCGCCCGGCGGATAATGAAAAAGTGATCGGCCTAGATAGAATTGCTAATTTGGCTGATGAAAATGAACAAGATGGCGATGAAAACGAAGCAGAAGGTTTAGCTAGCGACGATTCAGCGGCAGATGAAATTTAAAGATTAATTGTTTAAAGGAGATTTGAATGTCCCGCGTTTATAATTTTAGTGCAGGCCCAGCGGCCGTGCCGCAGGAAGTGTTAGAGACGGCTCAAAAAGAGATGCTTGATTGGAATGGATCAGGTATGTCGGTCATGGAGATGAGCCATCGTGGGAAGGAATTCGTATCGATTGCCGAAAAAGCTGAGGCTGATGTTAGAGAATTAATGAATATACCTTCAAACTATAAGGTTTTATTCTTACAAGGTGGTGCTACTACACAATTCTCAATGGTGCCAATGAACCTATTACGTGGCAATAATAAAGCCTGTTACGTGAATACGGGCGCATGGTCTAAGAAGGCGATTAAAGAAGCTAAAATTCATTGTGATGTGCAAGTTTCTGCTAGCTCAGAAGACGATAATTTTATGTCTATCCCTGCGCAAGATAGCTGGAATATCGACCCAAACGCGGCCTATTTACATTACACCAGTAATGAAACGATTGGTGGTGTTGAGTTCCAAAATATCCCTGATGTGGGTGATATTAATTTGGTCGCTGATATGTCGTCTAATATTCTTTCAAGAGAGATTGATGTTAGCAAGTTTGCCGTTATTTATGCAGGTGGACAAAAGAACATGGGGCCATCCGGTATTGCTTTAACCATCGTACGTGACGATCTCATTGGTGAGACGATGGCTGGTACCCCCTCTATGCTAGATTATAAAAACCACGCAGATGCGGATTCAATGTTCAATACCCCGGCTACTTATAGCTGGTACTTAATGGGTTTGGTATTTGATTGGATCAAGAAAAATGGTGGTGTTAAAGGTATCGAAGAAAGAAATATGCGTAAAGCGGCCAAACTGTATGCGGCCATTGATGGTTCTGACTTTTACGCAAACCCGGTTGAAGTATCCGTGCGATCACGTATGAACGTGCCGTTTACCTTGGCAAACAGCGAATTAGACGCGTTGTTTTTAAGTGAAGCAAAGACTGCGGGTTTAGTGACCTTAAAAGGTCATCGCTCAGTGGGTGGAATGCGTGCAAGTATTTACAATGCCATGCCTGGAGAAGGTATTGATGCGTTAATCAGCATGATGGCTGAGTTTGAAAGAACCAAAGCATAAAATCAATTTAGACAATATTAAAGGTTAGTAAAATGTATAAAATTCAAACATTGAATAACATCTCAGTGAAAGGCTTGGAGAAATTTCCAAGAGATAAATATGAAGTAGCGTCAGAACTTCAGTCTCCTGATGCGTATATGTTGCGTTCATTAAAACTGCACGATGCGGTTATTCCTGAGAGTGTACTGGCTATTGGCCGTGCTGGCGCGGGGGTGAATAACATCCCAATTGAAAAAATGAGCGCACTTGGGGTTCCTGTGTTTAATGCACCTGGCGCGAATGCCAATGCAGTGAAAGAGCTCGTATTAACGGGTATGTTATTGGGTTGTCGTAATATTTGCCAAGCTTGGGAAAGCGCTAAGCAACTTGAAGGTAGTGACGAGTCAATCGCGAAAGAAGTCGAACAGATTAAAAAGAACTTCGTGGGGTTTGAATTACCCGGTCGTACTTTAGGTGTTATTGGCCTTGGGGCGATTGGCACATCCGTGGCGAATGCTGCACAAGGTCTGGGTATGGACGTTGTTGGTTTTGACCCAGCGATTACTGTTGAACGTGCATGGCAGTTATCATCATCAATTGAGTCAGCTAATACGGTTGATGAGTTATTATCGCGTTCAGACTTCGTGACGGTTCACGTACCGTTAAATGATGCAACTAAGGACTTAATCAACGCCAGACGTTTGGCTACGATGAATGATAATGCGATCATCTTGAACTTCTCAAGAAATGGCATCGTTAACGATGAAGACGTGGTTGCAGCCTTGGATTCAGGCAAGCTGTATGCGTATATCTGTGACTTCCCAAGTAACTTATTGAAAGATCACCCGCGTGTTATTACCTTGCCTCACTTAGGTGCGTCAACCGCCGAAGCTGAAGAAAACTGTGCGGTGATGATTGCTAATCAGTTAAAAGACTTCTTGGAAAATGGCAATATTACCAACTCTGTTAACTTCCCAGCGGTAAAAATGCCACGTGTTACTGGTTTCCGTTTAGCGATTGCAAACTCTAACGTGCCAAATATGGTAGGGCAGATTTCTAGCGTTTTGGCAGAAACAGGGCACAATATTTTAGACCTGCTAAATAAATCTCGTGGTGATATTGCATACACATTGCTTGATGTTGATACTGAAATAACTGATGAGGTTGTTCAGCAAATCAAAGCGATTGAAGGTGTTTTATCCGTTAGAGCTATTTAGGACTGTATATGAGTGTTGGTAAGACATTACCCGAGCTAAGAGATGCTATCGATCAACTGGATAGTGAATTATTAACACTTTTTAATAAGCGTGCGGGCTTAGCAAAAGAGGTGGCGACGGTAAAAATTGCCTCTGGTGAAAGTGCTGATTTTTATCGCCCTGACCGTGAAGCCTCGGTTTTACGGCGGGTGCAAGATAAAAACCAAGGGCCATTGCAAGGTGAGCACGTGGCAAAGATTTATCGAGAATTGATGTCTGCCTGCTTGGCGCTAGAAAAACCATTAACAGTGGCTTTTTTAGGGCCGGCGGGTACTTTCACCCAAGAAGCCGGGTTAAAACACTTTGGTCATGCGGTTAATACACTTGAAACGACGAGTATTGCTAATGTCTTTCAAGCGGTTGAAAACGGTGAGGCAAATTATGGTGTCGTGCCGGTGGAAAATTCAACCGAAGGTGTCATTAGCCATACCCTAGACACCTTCATGAATACCTCATTACAGATTTGTGGCGAAGTTGAGTTGCGAATTCATCATCACCTTTTGTCTAATGCTGAATCTTTACAGCAGATAAAGCTGGTGTACTCTCATCAGCAATCCCTTGGCCAGTGTCGTCAATGGTTGCAGTCGCATCTACCCGATGTGGAAACGGTGGCGGTTAGCAGTAATGCTGAAGCGGCTCGCATGGCGGCGGCTGAAACGGGTGTCGCGGCGATAGCGGGTGAAATGGCGGCGGAGCTGTATCAGTTAACAAAATTATCCAGCCATATTGAAGATGAGCAGCATAATACGACGCGCTTTTTAGTGATTGGTAAACAGCATGTTCCTGCCAGTGGCGATGATAAAACCAGCATGATGATTTCGACTAAAAATGTGGCGGGTGCCTTGCAAGGTGTATTAGCCCCGTTTGCCTATGCCGGAATCAGCTTGAATAAAATTGAGTCTAGACCAACCCGGCAGGGTGCTTGGGAATACGTGTTTTTTGTCGATATTGATGGGCATCAAGATGATTCAAAGGTAGCTGCCGTTTTGCAAGAACTTGAGCCGAACGTTAACGCGCTAAAAGTCTTAGGATCATACCCGAGAGCCGTTATTTAATTAGCTAACGTACTTAATATAGTGAGTCATTACTATGTCTACAATAAATACCCCCTGTGACTTAGCGCTAGATGCTGTTAAGGCGCTGTTACCCTATCAACCCGGTAAACCTATAGACGAGTTAGAACGCGAACTTGGTTTAACGAATATCGTTAAATTGGCTTCTAACGAGAACCCATTAGGTCCGAGCTTGCTTGTTAAACAAGCGATTGAAAAATCCATCGATGAGGTGTCACTTTACCCTGATGGCAATGGTTTTGCGTTAAAACAAGCCCTAGCCAATAAACACGGCATTACGAGTGAAATGATTACCTTAGGTAATGGCTCTAATGATGTCTTGGATATTATTGCACGGGTGTTTTTAAACGAAGGGCGTGAAGCAATATTTTCAGAGTATGCTTTTGTCGTTTATGCGATCGCGACTCAGGCGGTTAATGCGACTGCTCGGGTAGCCAAAGCAAAACCACTCGGTGGGGATGATGCCTATGGCCATGACTTAGCGACGATGGCGGAGTTGCTGACGGATAAAACCGCGGTGATCTTTATTGCCAATCCAAACAACCCGACGGGCACGTGGTTAGAACCTGCCGAATTAGAAACGTTTATCGCCAGTGTATCGAAGCATATCGTGGTGGTGCTGGATGAAGCTTATTGTGAATATTTACAGCCAGAAACTGCGTTTGATTCAATGCAGTGGTTGGCGCATTTCCCTAATTTGATTATTACTCGTACCTTTTCTAAAGCCTATGGTTTAGCGGGTTTAAGGGTGGGATATGCGGTGAGTCAGCCAGCCGTGGCCGATTTACTCAATAGAATTCGCCAGCCGTTTAATGTGAACTCAATTGCCTTGGCGGCAGCCGAAGCGGCATTGAGCGACCAGGCTTATATCGAACAAAGCCGAGAGCTAAACCAGCAAGGTTTACAGCAACTGGCGGATGGTTTTGATCGACTTGGTTTAGCTTATATCCCCTCTGTCGGGAACTTTATCTGTGTAGAAGTTGGCGGCAATTCAGCCGATGTGTATCAGGGTTTGTTAAAGCAGGGTGTTATTGTGCGCCCCGTTGCCGCTTATAATATGCCTCGACACTTGCGTGTGTCGGTCGGCCTAGCGGAACAAAACATTGCCTTATTGGAAGCACTAGAAACGGTGTTACAGGGTGTTTAAAAAAATCTGCATTATCGGTGTAGGGCTGATTGGTGGCTCTATCGCAAGAGCGTCGCGGGCGAATGGTTTGGCCCAAGAAATTGTTGGGGTGGGCCGGCAAACGCCGAATTTGCAGCGCGCGGTTGAGTTAGGCGTTATCGATAGCTACGAACTGGATATTGCAACCGCCGTTGGTGGGGCTGACCTAGTCGTACTATGTACGCCGGTCGGGACATTCGAAGCCATTTTTAAGCAATTAAAGCCCGTCTGGTCAGAGCAATGCCTGTATACCGATGCGGGTAGCACCAAGCAAAGCGTGATTGATGCGCTGAAATTAGTTTTTAAGCAAGTCCCCGTTAATTTTGTCGCCGCGCACCCGATTGCAGGCTCAGAGAACAGTGGTGTTGAAGCGTCAAAAGAAGACTTGTTTATCGGCAAGCGAGCGATTATAACCGCCGAAAAACAGACCGCCGCCTGGGCTACAAAGGCGTGTGAGGCGTGGTGGCAAACAATGGGCGCGAAAGTATCAATGATGGATGTGCAGCACCACGATGAGGTGTTTGCCGCAACCAGTCATTTACCGCATATTTTGGCCTACTCATTAGTCGAACTATTAAAAAACAAACAAGATGAGCGAGAGATCTTTGAATACGCGGCAGGTGGGTTTAAAGACTTTACGCGTATAGCCTCTAGCGACCCTGAAATGTGGTCAGATATTTGTTTGGCGAATGGCTCGCAATTAGTCAAATTAATGCAAGATTTAGCGCAGATCAATCAGCAAATAGTCGGCTTGATTGAAGCGAATGATAAACAAGGCTTGCTTGATATATTCAAATCCGCGCAAGGCGCACGAGAATATTATTTAAACCTTCAAGAGACGTAATTAACCATGAATACAATGATATCAAACCCAAGTAAGGGCTTAACGGGGACCTTTCGTGTGCCTGGCGATAAGTCAATCTCACACCGTTCGGTGATGTTGGGTAGTTTAGCCGAAGGCGTCACCGAGGTGAGCGGCTTTTTAGAGGCCGAAGATGCCTTGGCAACGCTAAAAACCTTCCAGAGCATGGGGGTGAAAATCGAACGCCCTGCCACGGGTTGTTTGCGCGTGCACGGGGTCGGCTTGCACGGTTTGAAACAGCCTTGCGAAGACTTGTATGTTGGTAACTCTGGCACATCAATGCGCTTATTGTCAGGTATTCTTGCCGGACAAAACTTTGATAGCGTACTCACTGGGGATGCCTCGTTGACGAAACGTCCGATGCGCCGGGTATTAGACCCTTTAGCGCTGATGGGGGCGAAGGTTGAGAGTACGGAAAAAGGCACTTCGCCATTAAAAATATCTGGCGGAGCCCCTTTAGCGGGCATTGAATACAAGATGCCGATGGGCAGTGCGCAAGTGAAATCCTGTTTATTATTGGCGGGTTTATATGCCGAGGGCACCACGACGGTGATCGAACCCGCGGTAACGCGAGACCACACCGAACAGATGTTGCGTGGTTTTGGTTACCCCGTTACTACCGACGGCGATACCGTATCCATTCAAGGCGGAGGCACATTACAAGCTACGACTATCGATGTGCCGGCGGATATTTCATCAGCGGCTTTTTTCTTGGTTGCGGGCTGTATTACACCTAATTCAGATATCACCTTGCAGCACGTCGGTATTAATCCAACGCGTACCGGGGTGATTGATATCTTGTTACAAATGGGTGGCAAGATCAGTTTATTAAACAAGCGGATCGTCGGTGGTGAAAAAGTTGCTGATATTCGTGTGCAAAGCAGTCAGTTGAAAGGTATTGCGGTGCCTGATGAGTTGGTTGCTTTGGCGATTGATGAATTTCCGGTTATTTTTGTGGCGGCCGCTTATGCGGACGGGCAAACGGTGGTAACCGGTGCCGAAGAATTACGTGTTAAAGAAAGCGATAGAATTCAAACGATGGCCGACGGTTTATTGTCCTTAGGTGTCGACGCTGAAGCAACTCCCGACGGGATGATTATTAATGGCGGTAAGGTCGCCGGTGGCGAGATAGAAAGTTTTGATGACCACCGCATTGCAATGGCCTTTGCGGTAGCCGGCTTGCAGGCCGAGGGCGCGATTACGATTAATAATTGCGAGAACGTGAGTACTTCCTTTCCTTCTTTTGTCACCTTGGCTGCGGGTTGTGGTTTTGAGCTGAGCGCAAAATGAATCAGCAAGCAGAGGTGATACCGGTCATCACGGTCGATGGGCCGAGTGGTTCGGGTAAGGGGACTATTTGTAAGCTACTTGCAGAGCAATTGGGCTGGCATTATTTAGATAGCGGGGCAATCTATCGTGCATTGGGCATCGCCGCGATTGAACGGAATGTTGATATTCATGATGAGGATAGGGTCGCTGGTTTAATTGCACAAATTGATTTGGAATTTAAGCGTAATGAAGATAATTGCTGGGGTGTCTTCCTCGATGGGGTGGAGGTTCAGCAGCAATTACAAGCAGAAGATGTTGGGCGAGTGGCGTCTATTATTGCGGTGTACCCGAAAGTTCGACATGGTTTATTACTGAAGCAGCAGTCTTTTCAGCAAAAGCCCGGCCTAGTGGCCGATGGGCGAGATATGGGTAGTGTGGTTTTTACGCAGGCACAGCATAAGGTGTACTTAACCGCGAGTGCGGAAGAACGCGGAAAAAGGCGTTATAAGCAGTTGATGGAGAAAGGAATAGATGCTATTCTGGCAAATGTTATTGATGAAATAGAACAGCGGGATTCGCGGGATAAAAACCGTATGGCGTCCCCTTTAGTCGTTCCTAAGGGTGCACTGCTAATCGACTCTTCGTCGAAAAGCATTGCCGAGGTCGTACAAGTCGTTCTGCAATCGTTGTAATAACATTAAAGAGTAACAAACTGAAAGCGGTTTGGGCCTAGCGCGTTCAAACCTTATTATAAACCTAACCCTTTAAAGACTTTCGGGTCTTTGAAAATACATAAAGAGAACGTCATGAGCGAAAATTTCGCAGAACTATTTGAAGAGAGTATCAGAGCAGCTGAGTTAATACCTGGTACCCTAATTACTGGCCAAGTTATTGATATTACGAACGATACCGTTATCGTAAACGCTGGTCTAAAATCAGAAGGCAATATTCCACGCTGGCAGTTTATTAGCAGCAACGGTGAGCTTGAAGTTGCTATCGGCGACGAAGTTGAAGTTGTTTTAGACATGATCGAAGATGGTCTAGGCGCAACCCTCTTGTCGAGAGATAAAGCTAAGAAAGCTGCCGCATGGAGATTCTTAGAAAAAGCAGCTGAAGAAAAAGAAACAGTTACTGGTGTTATTACAGGAAAAGTACGCGGTGGTTTCACTGTGGAAGTGGGCGGCTTAAGTGGCTTCTTACCTGGTTCATTGGTTGACGTTCGTCCTTTAAGAGATACAACCTTCTTAGAAGGTAAAGATCTAGAATTTAAAGTTATCAAGCTTGATGAAAAACGCAACAACGTTGTTGTTTCTCGTCGTGCGGTGCTTGAAACAGAATACAGTGCAGAGCGTGAAGCATTGTTAGAAAACTTGAAAGAAGGCGCTATCTTAAAAGGTATGGTGAAAAACCTAACCGATTACGGCGCGTTTATCGATCTTGGTGGTGTAGATGGTCTATTGCACATTACCGATATGGCTTGGAAGCGTGTTAAACATCCTTCTGAAGTTATTGAAATCGGCCAAGATATCGAAGTATTGGTATTACGTTACGACGAAGAGAAGAAACGTGTATCACTGGGTATGAAACAATTGGGTGAAGATCCTTGGGTGAACATCTTAGATCGTTACCCAGTAAACTCACGTCTAATGGGTCGTGTAACAAACCTAACTGACTACGGTTGCTTTATTGAAATCGAAGACGGCATTGAAGGTTTGGTTCACGTTTCTGAAATGGATTGGACTAACAAAAACGTTAACCCTGCAAAAGTTGTATCGTTGGGTGATGAAGTTGAAGTTATGGTTCTTGAAATTGACGATACACGTCGTCGTATCTCATTAGGTATGAAGCAGTGTAAAGGAAATCCTTGGGAAGACTTCTCAGCAATCCACAGAAAAGGCGATAAAATCAAAGGCCTTATCAAGTCAATTACTGACTTTGGTGTGTTTATCGGCTTGGATGGCGAAATTGATGGTTTGGTTCATTTATCTGACATCTCATGGGATGACAAAGGTGAAGAAGACTTATTGAAATACAAAAAAGGCATGGAAATCGAAACGGTTATTCTTGCTATTGATTCTGAACGTGAAAGAATTTCACTCGGTATCAAACAGCTTGAACAGGACCCATTCCAAGAGTTCTTGGGCGCTAACGAGAAAAACAGCCTTGTTAAGGGTACTGTGAAAGAAGTTGATGCTAAAGGTGCCGTTATTGTCTTAGCTGATGGTATCGAAGGTTACTTACGTGCTTCTGAATTAAGCCGTGAACGCGTTGAGGATGCAAGAACTATCCTTACTGAAGGCGATGCTATTGAAGCTAAATTTATTGGTATTGATCGTAAGAGCAAAACACTGAACTTGTCTATTAAAGCGAAAGACGATGATGAAGAGAAAGCTGTATTGAGTGATTACTCATCACAAAATGCGAGCGCACCAACTCTAGGTGATATCTTCAAAAACTCGATGAAAGATAAGTAAGACTGTTTACAAGTAGGCGGGAAATCAATTTCCCGCCTTACTTCAGTTTAGGTGACACGTGACAAAATCAGAATTAATCGAAAAATTAGCAGAGCAGCAAGTACATCTTCCATATAAGGACGTTGAATTAGCCATAAAGTGTGTGCTCGAGAGTATGAGCCGAGCGTTAGCTTCGGGTGATAGAATCGAAATCCGCGGATTTGGTAGTTTCTCTTTACACTACCGCCCACCAAGAATAGGTCGAAACCCTAAAAATGGTGAATCGGTGGCCTTATCGGGAAAGTATGTTCCGCACTTCAAACCGGGCAAAGAACTACGAACTCGGGTTGATGATGCTAAAGATCAGTATCGAATTAAATAATAAAAAAAGCTCCTAATAAGGGGCTTTTTTTATGCCTAGTAAAATAAACACGAACAAGTCTTGTTATAATCGTTAAAGCAGTAAATCACTTTTTAGAGGCTGAATATGAGAGTTTTATACGTCACATTATTTGTTGTATTTTTAGTGCTTGGCTTTGTGTTATCCATTTTGAATTCAGCGCCGATTAATATAAATTATTATTATGGCTGGATTGAACTGCCATTGTCATTTGCCCTATTGATCGCGTTTATCAGCGGAACGCTGATTGGCCTTAGTACTAAGATTTGGAGCAACTTGCTGTTAAGGCAGCGTAATTCTTCTTTATCGAGGCGTGCGCGGCTGAGTGAAAAAGAAGTTTCCAGCTTAAGAACATCACCCGTCAAGCGTATTAACTAAGTGCCTCAGTTGCTCCTCTTGTTGCTGCCATTTGCTGCTGCCAGTGGTTGGTACTTTGCCTATAAGCATTATCACCTACCCGAGAAGTCTTCGGCGAGTGAGCAGGCAGGGTATTTCAAAGGTTTAAATTATTTATTAAATGAGCAGCCAGATAAGGCGATCGATGTTTTTATTGAGCTATTAGAGGTCGATGATGAAACACTTGATATTCACTTGGCGCTAGGTACTCTATTTAGGCAGCGGGGGGAGGTGGAGAAGTCCATCCGGATTCATCAAAACCTTATTGCTAGACCGCAAATTACCGAAGAAACGCGTTTCTCGGTGCTCAATGAGCTGGGTTTGGATTATATGCGTGCCGGTCTGTTAGACCGGGCGGAGAATATTTACTTAGAACTTGAGGCGGTGAAGTCACATGAGATGGCCGCTATTAAACAGTTATTGGCGATTTTTCAACAAGAAAAAGAATGGTTAAAGGCGATCGAGTACGCCTTAAAACTTGAAGTTATTAGTCAGGCTAAAACCCCAGTCATACTCGCGCATTTACACTGTGAAATGGCACTGGCGAATCAGCAGGAAGACGTTAATGTGGCGACAAATTATCTGCGAAAAGCATTAAAGATAGATCCCTTATGCGTACGAGCTAATGTACTTAGCGCCGAAATCTCAATGGCTGCCGAAGATTATAAATCAGCGCTGAAGGTGTTGATGAAAATCGACGAACAAGACCCGCATTTTACCCCGGTTTACCTAGATATGCTGATAGATTGTTTTGATCGGCTAGGAAAAGCGAAGCAAAAATTCGACTTCTTAAAGGGATTGCAAGCGACGCATGCATCAAGTTTGGTGTTTCAACGTTTTGTTGAAGCCTTGTTAGTAAAAGAGGGCCGTATTGAGGCGGTAAAATTTATGCGCAGTAGACTGGCGAAGTCTGCGCAGCATAATCACTTAAAACTGTATGCTCGGCTGGCTTTAGTCGATTCTGTAGATGCGGAGGACGCTTTCCTTTGTGGTGTGCTGAAGCAGCTTGATGATGATATTTCTAGCTTTCAATGCCAGCAGTGTGGGTTCACCTCGAATAATCTAAATTGGTGTTGTCCGAGCTGTAAGCAGTGGGGGGAGAGCGAACCGTGTTTAGCATGAGCGATAAGGACTAAGCTATGGCTTACAGAACATTCAGCATATGCGTATTTAATTTTTAACGCGTAGATAGGATAATTGCTCGGTGGTCGTAATATGTTTTTTTCTTAACTAAAAGGGACTTTTATGAAATATCGAATCAAATTACTTGCGGGGCTGTGCTGCTTAGGGTTTTCACTATCGGCCGCGGCGGTTAATATTAATACCGCTGCTGCGGAACAAATTGCAAAAGAATTAAAGGGTGTGGGTACCGCGAAGGCTGGTGCGATTGTTTTATATAGGGAGCAACATGGAGCCTTTAAGAGCCTGAAGGAACTCAGTAAGGTGAAGGGCATCGGAGTCGCTACGATTGATAAAAATCGTGAAAATATTCAGCTAGACATAGAGTAGTCATAATTCTCCTTTTAAGCGCAAAGCCCTGGTTTACCAGGGTTTTTTTATTGTTGTTTAGGATTAAAATTGGCTCTCCTTTAAAGCCATAACGGAGTCACCGCCGAGCATGATGCTGGCTGATAAAGCGGTGGTTTGCGGTAATAAATGCTGCATATAGAATAGCCCCGTGACTAGCTTGGCGTCATAAAATTCCGCAGCCATATCGCCCTGACGGGTATCGATTTTTTGGGCCATTTGTGCCCACATATAAGCCACGACGACGAGGCCAAATAATTTAAGGTAATCACTCGCCACGCTTGCGGCTTGTTCGGGATTTGTCAGCCCTTGTTGGGCGATATATAGGCTGGCATTTTGTAGCCGGGTGAATGATTTTGCTAAGGGTCTGATATAGGCTGCCAGCCGTTCATTGTCTTTATGATCCTCAATAAAGGCAGACAATGGATGGAAAAAGTGTCGGCAATAACGACCCATATGGGCGGGGAGTTTTCTGCCGATGAGGTCTAAGGCTTGGATTCCGTTACTGCCCTCATACAGCTGGCAGATACGCGCATCTCGCAAGTACTGCTCCATGCCATTTTCGCGGATATAACCGTGTCCGCCATAGATTTGGATGCCGAGACTGCTCACTAATTCGCCCATATCGGTCAGAAATACCTTAAATACCGGGGTTAATAAAGACACCAGTTCATGCGCTTGCTGCCGCTGAATTAAATCGTCGCAGTATTGTGATACATCTAATTGAAAGGATAACCAGCTGCTAAAGGCGCGAGCTCCTTCGGTATAAGCCTTCATCGTCATCAGCATGCGCCTAATGTCTGGGTGGACGATGAGCGGGTCTGCGGCTAACTCGGGGTATTTACTACCGCTGATAGAACGGCTCTGTAAGCGGTTTTTCGCGTAATCTAGCGCGCCACTATAGGCGGCGTGTGCCAGCGCTAAACCCTGAATTCCGACGTGGATACGGGCGCTGTTCATCATTACAAACATGGCTTGCATGCCCTTATGTAAGTCTCCGATTAAATAACCGGTTGCACCGTCAAATTGCATCGCGCAGGTCGCCGAGGCCTTGATGCCCATTTTATGTTCAAGTCCGCTACAGCTGACATTATTGTTTTGGCTGAGCTGTGATTTTTTGTCGAGCAGGAATTTAGGAACAAGGAATAGACTAATCCCCTTAATTCCAGCCGGTGCGGATGGTGTTCTAGCGAGTACTAAATGAATAATGTTTTCGCTAAGGTCGTGTTCACCGGCGGAGATAAATATTTTGCTGCCGGTTATTTTATAAGCCCCAGCGCCATCGGCTATCGCATTGCTGCGAATTAACCCTAGGTCTGTGCCACAATGCGGTTCGGTTAGGCACATGGTGCCGCTCCATTTACCGGACACCATCGCGGGTAGGTACTGCTCTTTTATCTGCTCGCTGGCAAACTGTTCGATCGCGTGATACGCGCCGATGGTTAAACCTAGGTAAATGGTGAACGACATATTGCCGGCAATCAGCATTTCATCCACCGCATTGGCTAGGTAATGGGGGAGACCTTGCCCGCCATACTCTGTTTTACAACTCAAGTTACCCCAGCCTGCGGCGGTTAGTTGCTGGTAGGCTTGTTTAAAGCCATCCGGGGTTTGTACTTGACCCTTGTTATATGAGCAGCCTTGTTCATCACCGCTGCGGTTTAATGGGAATAAGACGTTTTCTGCAACCTTGCTCGCTTCATCGAAAATAGCCTGAGTGGTGTCATCGTTGAGCTCGCTCAGTAAGGGACTGTTTTTTAATAAAGAACGGTCTAAAAATTCGCAGTTTAGATACTTGATGTCATCAATAGGCGTGTTGAATCGGGCCATGATTAATTCCTCAGAGGTTTACCCGTTTCCAGCATATGCTCGATACGCTGGAGGGTTTTATCTTGCTTAATTAAATTAAGGAAGGCGTTATGTTCTAGCTTTAATAGGTGGTTGCTGCAGCTGGGTTCAGATATGTCGACTTGATCGCCACTTAGTACGGTAGCGAGCTGTTCGCCGACGATGGCGTCATAGTTCGTTGCCTTGCCGCTTTGCATAAAGCCGCTAAGCGCTAGCGTTAAGGCGGTTTTAGCGGTAGCGCCGGGCAGTGTAAGGCTTAAGCTTTCTTTTGGATAATAGCCCGCTAGCAGTGAGAGAGCCTTGTGTTTGGCATCAAATAATAGCCGTTCACGGTTCATCGTAATGCCATCGCTGGGGGCTAAAAATAACTGTTCTTTTGCACCCTCGGCGGAGTGAGATACTTGAGCGGTGGCGATTAACTCGAATACTTTACTGATCGCTGGCATTGGTCCATTGGCGCAGCGTGGGTTTGATAACCAGCGAGATAATAACTCGGTACAGCCGCCCCAAGCAGGAATCAGGCCGACGCCAACCTCGACTAGGCCGATATAACTTTCGGCGTGGGCTTGAATGGCATCGCAGTGCAGTAAGACTTCGCAGCCACCGCCTAAAGCCATGCCTGATGGTGCGCCGACCACTGGGAAAGGCGCGTGTTTGAGTGCCTGATAGGTCTGTTGACCGCTTTCTAGCATCGCTTCGATGTGTGACCAAGCCGCGATATTGGCGGCGAATAGGGCGAGGCCGATATTGGCACCAACAGAAAAGTTATCGGCCTCGTTGTAAATCACTAGGGCTTTATAGTGTTCTGAAACAAGGCTGATACTGGCATTAATGAGGCTCAAAATATCGGCGTCAATGGCGTTCATTTTGCTATGGAACTCTAAGCAGAGTACACCATCGCCGATATCCCATACACTCGCCGACGGGTTATGCAGCAGGGCATGTTGTTGACGTTTGATATCCGTTAGTGACAGCACCCCCAGCTTGCTTACTATGTCGGTATAGTCACCGTTTAAGCTCAGCCTTTGTCTGCTGTGCTCATTTGTGCGGTACAGCGTTTTACCGGCGGCGGTAGCGAGTAGGACGGGGACCGCGAGCTGCTGATCCTCAAATTTTTTAATTAACCAATCGACGCCTAAGCGATCCACCAGCTCAAACGGGCCGTATTTCCAGTTGTAACCGAGTTTCATCGCGCGATCAATGGCGTTAATATCATCGCTGATCTCGGGCACTAAGCTTAGTGAGTAGCTGAGCACCTTCAATAAGACCGAACAAGCGTATTGACCGCCTATATCGGGGTGGTTGAGGAGCTGGCGTAGGTCTTTTGCGATGGCGGGTGCTAAGGAGGCAAGCTTGGCTGTTTGGCTATCGGCATAACAGCCGCTGGTTAAATTGATCGATTGCTTGGACTTCTGCCCCTTGCTTTTATCTATTCGGTAAAACCCACCCTTGCCTTTGCGTCCGGTATAGCCATCGGCAATCATCGTTCTGATCAGTTCGGGAATGTTGCTTTGCTGTTGAAAAGCGTCGTTCGCCGGTAAGGCGTGAACCATCGATGACAACACCTGTGGCATGAGGTCGATACCTACTAAGTCCATTAAAGCAAACACACCGGTTTTAGGAATTCCCATCGGTGGGCCGCAGATGGCATCAGCTTGCTCCACACTGAGACCTAGGCGAAATGCTTCTAACATTGCGGTTTGCATCCAATACGCGCCAATTCGATTGGCAATAAAACCGGGGGTATCTTTGCAATGGATGAGACTCTTGCCGAGCTGTATTTCGCAAAAATCACTTATTTTAGTGAGTGTCTCGGCGCTGGTTTTTACCCCAGCTACCAGTTCGATTAAGCGCATATAACGCGGTGGGTTAAAAAAGTGGCTGATCACAAAGTCTTCGCAGAAACTATCGCTCATGCCCGCGGTTAAAGCACTCAGCGCTAAGGTCGAGGTATTGGAGGACACGATGCTACCTGGTTTACGCACCGCGTCGATACGAGGGTACAGCGCTTGTTTGACCTCTAAGCGCTCGATAACTACCTCGATGATCCAGTCGGCTTCTGCCAGCTTGGAAAAATCATCTTCAAGGTTACCTAGGACGATATGTTTTGCGTTGCGCGGGTGCATTAGCGCGGCAGGTTGCGAGCTTAATATTTTTGTTAATGCCCGCTGGCTGAGGATGTTTCGCTGGTCGGCACCGTCTGGGATTATATCCAGTAAATACACTTTTTTACCGGCATTGGCTATTTGAGCAGCGATTCCACCGCCCATTACGCCGGCGCCAATAACGGCGACGGTTTCAATATTCATGAGATCGCCTCTAGGATGGTGGCGATGCCTTGCCCCCCCCCAATGCATTGAGTGGCGAGTGCGTATTGTTTGTTGTTACGCTGTAATAAAGCTGCCGCCTTACCGGTGATCCGCGCGCCGGTTGCACCCAAGGGGTGGCCTAGGGCGATGGCGCCACCATCGATATTGACCCGTGTGTTATCTATCTTCAGTTGTTGAATGCAAGCAATGGCTTGGCTGGCGAAGGCTTCATTGATTTCGACGATGTCAATATCTGCGATCACTAAACCCGCACGCTGGAGGGCTTTTTCGCTGGCGAGGATGGGCCCTAAACCCATCGTTTCGGGTGCGCAGCCCGCCGTCGCGATACTCTTTATCCGAGCTAACGGAGTTAACTGGTGGCGTTTAGCGTAGTCCTCACTGCACACTAAAGTTGCCGAGGCACCATCACTTAGCGGTGATGAATTGGCGGCGGTCACCGTGCCGCTGGTCAAGAAGGCCGGTTTCAGCTTCTGTAAATCTTCACGGCTGCTGTTAGCGCGGATGCAGCCATCGCTGTGGAGGTCTGCGTGGGGGGTGTTGATCGGTATTATTTCATCCTTGAAATAACCGTGTTGTTGCGCGGTGTTAGCTTTTTGCTGGCTGTGCAGGGCAAAGTCATCTTGTTGCTGCCGCGATAGTTTGTACAGCTCGGCGACGTTTTCTGCCGTTTCACCCATGCTGATATAGGCCTGTGGCAGACGTGCAAACAGCGCTGGGTTTGGCATAGGGTTGTAGCCGCCCATTGGCGTGCGGCTCATCGATTCGACACCGGCGCAGATAAAAGCCTCGCCGGCGTTCATTTGAATGGCGCCGGCCGCCATATGAATAGCTTGCATGGATGAACCACAAAAGCGGTTCACGGTGACCCCGCTGACCGTTTGTGGGAGGCCGGCCATCAGGCCGATTAAACGCGCTATATTGAGTCCCTGTTCGCCCTCGGGAAACGCGCAGCCGACGATGAGGTCTTCTAGGGTATTGGGGTCGATGGCCGTTTTAGCGAGTAGCCCAGTAACAACTTGGGCCGCCATCGTGTCGGCCCTCACCTTGCTCAGCCCGCCCTTGAAAGCGAAAGTTTGCGGGGATCGAGCGTACGCAGCGATGACAACACTTTTCATGGTGACTCCATTGGTTAACCGTAGCGATTCGTATGACTGCTAATTGTTAAGCGTGCTTGTCCTCCAAAGTATAGCTGGCTTCTGCGTTTGGTCTACAGGGTGGCAGAGGAAGGCGTACGCAATTCACGACGCAATACCTTGCCGACATTTGTTTTGGGTAGTTCCGCAATAAAGACGATCTCGCTGGGAGTTTTGTAGCCGGTGAGGTTTTCCTTGCAGTAACTCAATAAGGCTTGCTCGCTTAAACTGTCGTCCTTGCGCACCACGAAGGCCTTCACTGCTTCACCCGACTGTGGGTCGGCAACACCAATCACACCACATTCCAGCACGGCGGGGTGTTCAACGATGACACTTTCAATTTCATTCGGGTAAACGTTGAAACCGGAGACTAAAATCATGTCTTTGATCCGGTCGACGATATAAAAAAAGCCATTGTCGTCCATCTTGGCGATATCTCCTGTTTTTAACCAGCCATCGCTAGAGAGTACTTCGGCGCTTTCTTCGGGACGCTTCCAGTATTCGCGCATCACTTGTGGGCCCTTGATGCAAAGCTCGCCGGCATCACCATTAGTGACAGGTTTTCCGTCACTGTCGATTAAGCGACAATAGGTGGAAGGAATCGGTAGGCCGATACTGCCGTTGTACTGTTTGAGGTCCAAGGGATTAATGCACGCGGCGGGCGACGTCTCGGTGAGGCCGAATGCCTCGACTAGGGTGCAGCCGGTCACTTGTTTCCACTGCGCAGCGACGGCCGCTTGCACCGACATGCCACCACCTAAGCTAATTTTCAACTGAGAAAAATCAATATCGGCAAACCCCGGGGTATTTAATAAGGCGTTGAATAGGGTGTTAACACCGGTGATCGCGGTAAAACGGGTGTTTTTTAGTTCCTTTACGAAGCCTGGAAAGTCGCGTGGGTTGGTGATTAAGACATTTTCTGCGCCGGCTTCCATGAAGACCAAGCCGTTGGCGGTCAAGGAAAATATATGATACAGCGGCAGCGCGGTAATAATGACTTCCTGGCCGGGTCGCACATCATTTTTAATCCACTCCGATGCTTGCAGCATATTGGCGACCATATTTTTATGGGTTAGTACGGCACCCTTCGCGACCCCAGTGGTGCCGCCGGTATATTGTAAAAAAGCGACGTCTTGGTGATCCAGTGAAACTATATCAAGGTGTTGTTTGCTGCCGCTTAGCAGCGCGTGTTTAAACGTAATCGCTTGTTCTAGCGAGTACTTGGGTACCATTTTTTTCAGATATTTGACCGCCAGGTTGATCAGTAGCGACTTGGGGAAATCGAGCATATCACCCATTTTTGTCACGATGACGTGTTCGACCTCGGTGTCGGCGATCACCTCTTGCACGGTATGGGCGAAGTTTTCAATCACGATAATGGCTTTCGCGCCCGAATCTTGCAGTTGGTGGCGTAGTTCACGTGCGCTATAGAGCGGATTGGTGTTGACGACGCTGAGCCCAGCTCGTAATGCGGCAAAAATAGCAACCGGGTTTTGCAGTAAGTTTGGCAACATAATGGCGATTCTATCGCCTTTTTTTAGTCCGAGAGTCTGCTGTAAAAAGGCCGCCAGCGAGCGACTGGCTTGCTCAAATTCGCGGTATGTGAGGCTTTTACCAAAATTACTGAAGGCACGGTGATCGGGGTATTGTTCGACGCTTTGCTGAAAAATCTCCACCACGGAACGGTATTGCTGGATATCAATATCGGCGCTAACGCCATCGGGGTAGCTGCTTAACCAAGGTCTGTCCATGTTGTTTCCTGCGTCTAGCTTGTATGAGTTGACCGACCATCGTACCTAAAAGTTCTGCGGGATGGGACATAAGCTTGTGTGTTCAGCGCCGGTTGGGTGGGTGAGACAAGCATTTTGCGCTTGCAAAATAAATAAATAACGGCAGTATGTGAGGCTTTATAGTCCACTGGAAAAAATATGTCATCTGTACGAATTGAACGAGAAGGGGCGGTAGCCTGGCTTATCCTAAACAGGCCGGAAAAACTGAATGTATTAGGTGCGGAAATGCCGGCTGACTTGAAGCGTTGTACCGAGGAACTTAAGCAGGATGACAGCATTCGTTGCGTGATCCTAAAGGGAGCCGGTGATCACTTTATGGCCGGCGGCGATATCGATTATTTTAAATCCTTAGCCGATGCTTATGAAGAACAGGGTGAGTCCGCTTTTCCTGCCGGCATGTTTGCCTTATTGCATGAGGCTATCTTTAATATCCATAGCATGGGTAAACCGGTAATCGCCAGTGTGAAAGGCGCGGTGGCGGGTTTTGGTTTAAGCCTGATGCTGGCCTGCGACTTGGTGTTGGCGGCTGATGACGCGGTCTTCTCGGTGGCGTACTGCAAGATTGGCACGACGCCAGATGGCGGCATGACCTATTTCTTACCGCGTGCGGTCGGGCAGAAGAAGGCGATGGAGCTGTCGTTAACCGGCAAACGTTTTTCAGCCGAAGAAGCTGAGCGTTGGGGAATGCTGAATCAAGTGGTGACGAAGGCTGAAGTGGACGCGGCAAGCTTGAAACTCGCCAGTTCGCTGAGTGCTGGGCCCTGCGATGTATTGGCTAGAACCAAGGCATTATTAAATCAAACCTTTGATGTTAGTTTGCAGCAGCGTTTAGATGAAGAGGCGGAAAATTTTCGCCTGAGCATGTTGCAGCCAGATTTCGCCGAAGGGGTCGGGTCTTTTTGTGAAAAACGCCGAGCAAAGTTCCAATAAACGGGCATTGCAAATTCCAATATCTCAACTATCTTAAGGGTTAGGCTTATACCGTGTGAGCTGAATATGAGCCTCAGTGTCGAGCTTAGCGTCGTATAAGAAGGATTATGTACTTCGCTATGCTGGACGATGAATAACCTATATGGGTATGAGCTATGTGGTTTTCTAAAGGTAAAAACGGCAATGACGACAGTCAGCCAGCTGCTGCGGTTAAAACACTGCGGCGGCAGTTAGATGATAAAGAACGCGAGCTAGAGCAGAGTCGAACGCAATTAAGCACGGCGCAAAATGAGGCGGCCACGTTGCAAAAACGGCTGTTATCGTTGCACCAATCGGGCTGTTTATTGCTCTCCTCGAGCGAGTTGTTACGGGTGATTGGCGGCAAGGCGGCGGCCGGTTCGCAGAAAATGTTTGATGAGCACGTACACCTCACCGAGGCCTCGTCGTTGTTCAAACAAAGTGCGATGCTGCTGGCCGAGGTCAAACAAGGCGCACAGCACCTGTCGGCACAAACGACGGATAATAAGCAATCGATCGATAACCTCGAGCAGGCGAGTCAAACCATTGCCAAATTCACCGAAACCATCGCCAGCATATCAAGCCAGACGAATCTGCTGGCGTTGAACGCGGCGATTGAAGCGGCGAGAGCGGGTGAGCATGGACGTGGTTTTGCGGTGGTGGCCGATGAGGTGCGGGCGTTGGCGGGGAAAACCGAAGACGCGACCAATGAAATTCGTGAATATGTGTCGGTGATTACCGATAATGCGGAAAAAACTCGGGTAGGTTTTGCCGAGATGACCAGCTCGATTGACGATGTGAATGTCAGCGCGGAGACGATTGATACGGCGATCGGTGATGTGGTGGGTATCTCGACGCATATGATGGATGCGCTGGGGGAAAGCACGGCGGAAGCCTTTATCGAAAGTATTAAAACTGACCACCTGTTGTATAAGGTGGCGATCTATGAAGTGGTGTTTGGGCTGTCCGATAAAACGGAGGCCGACTTTAAAAACCACCACGAGTGCCGTTTAGGTAAATGGTATTTTGCGGGGGATGGGCAGAAGTACTTGGCCAGCTTGCCGGCGTTTCAGCAGCTGAATACGCCGCATGAGGCGGTGCATAAGGAAGGCGCAGCCGGTTTAGTGGCGTTTTCTCAGCAAAATTACGAACTGGCCAATCAGCACCTAGCGGCGATGGAGGCGGCGAGCGTGAAGGTGACGGATCTGTTAGATAAAATGAAGGTTGAATACGTAAAGGTATTGAACAAGATCCGGGAAGGTATGGGGGATGTGGAGTTGTTTTAAGCCTAAGCGCAGTTTATTGTCGGCTAGCGAGCGATGCTGCCGAGGCAAGGGTTTGCAGTTTTACGCTGATAAGCTGCTAGTGGCCGAGGCTGGCGTGCCTAACCATGTAGCACGGGGGTATTTGCTACGTTTAAGGTTGCAAACTGTACTGATGGGCATTAGGCTTGTCGACCTCGTCTGACTAATACCCTATCCCGTGTCAAAAAAGAAATTTCACAAAAAAACATCCAGCGAAAAAACGCTAAGCCTGAGCGATCCCGAGTCGATCAGTAAAACGCAGTTGCTTGAGTTTTTAGCAGCGCAACAAGCCCCGCAAGGCTGGCTAGAAATTGTTGCCGCCTTCGGCGTCGACTCGAAACGAATCAAAAAATCGCTGTCGCGACAGTTATCGGCGATGCTGCACTCTGGCGAGTTGTTATTTAACCGCAAAGAACAATACTGTTTGGTAGAACAAACGGATTTGGAAACGGGCCTAGTGATTGGCCACGCCGATGGTTTTGGTTTCTTAAAACGCGACGCGGGCGGTGACGATATGTTTATTCCGCCGCGTGAAATGCGTGGGTTGATGAACGGTGACCGGATTGTTGCCAGCCATGGCAAGTTGAACCGCCAAGGGAAAATTGAAGCCCGTGTGGTAGAAGTATTAGAACGCAAAGTTAAAACCGTGGTCGGGCGCTTTTTCAATGTGATGGGCGTGTTCCACTTGGAAGCCGAAAATAAACGTATTTTCCAGCATATTTGTATTCCTGCCGATTCAACCCTAGGGGCGAAAGACGGTCAAATTGTGATGGCGGAGATGACACGTTATCCCTCGTCGCGTAGCCAAGCCTTCGCCAAGGTGATTGAAGTGATGGGTGACCATATGGCGCCGGGAATGGAAATTGACATGGCGATTCGTTCTTACGACCTACCTACGGAATGGTCGCAAGCGGTGCTCGACGAGGCGCAGTGTTTCAAGGCAGAGCTGAATGAAGATGATTTAGCCGCTAGAACCGACCTGCGGAAGTTACCATTTGTTACTATCGATGGTGCCGATGCACGAGATTTTGATGACGCGGTATATTGCAAAAAAACCGCCAAAGGCTGGAAACTCTATGTCGCCATCGCCGATGTAGCGCATTACGTAAAAGCGGGCAGTGCGATTGATCAGCAGGGCCACGAACGGGGTAACTCGGTGTATTTCCCCGAGCAGGTTATTCCGATGTTGCCGGAGGTGTTATCGAATGGCTTGTGCAGTTTGAACCCTCACGTCGACCGTTTATGCATGGTCTGTGAGATGCGCTTGGATGAGGATGGCACGGTTAAGAGTAGTCGTTTTTATGAAGCGGTGATGCACTCGCACGCACGCCTGACCTATGATGAGGTTGGGGCTATTTTTGATCAGAGCTCGCCAGCCTTGATCGAAAAACATCAAGCTTTATTGCCGGACTTGCAGGCGCTGCGAGGCCTGTATGAATTAATGAAATATGCCGCTGATGCACGGGGTGCGTTGGAGTTCGATACCTTCGAAACGCGTTTTGTATTCGATGAGCAACGTAAAATAAAGGCGATAGAGCCGGTTATTCGGCACGATGCACACCGTTTGATCGAAGTGTTTATGATCGCCGCCAATGCCGCCACCGCGCGTTTCTTGGTGAAAAGTAAAATACCTAATTTGTTGCGAATACACGATGGGCCGAGTGTTGATCGTTTGCTGAAGCTGCGTGGTTTCTTGGGTGAGCTAGGGCTACATTTAGACGGTGCTGATGAGCCGGAACCGTATCATTACAAACAATTGATTGCCAGTATTCAACAGCGGCCGGATGTGCACCTGATTGAAACGGTGATGTTGCGTTCAATGTCGCAGGCGATGTATAGCCCCGAGCAGAAAGGCCATTTTGGTTTGGCCTTGGAGCTGTATGCGCACTTTACTTCACCGATTCGTCGTTACCCAGATTTGTTAACCCATCGGGCGATTAAACACCTAATTAAGGGCTCAAAACCGACTAAATTCATCTACTCCGATGCGGATATGGTGCAGTTTGGCGAACATTGCTCGCAGTGTAGTCGCCGCGCCGATGAGGCCACGCGCGACGTCGGCAGTTGGCTGAAGTGTGAGTTTATGATGGATAAGATTGGTGATGAATTCAACGGGGTGGTGTCTGCAGTGACCTCGTTTGGTTTGTTTGTTGAACTGGAAAAGGTGTTCATCGATGGTCTGGTACACGTTACCTCCTTGGGTGATGATTATTATCACTTCGACGCGGCTAAACACCGTTTACAGGGAGAACGTAGCAATCGCTCATTCCGTTTAGGTGACCGCTTACGGGTTAAGTTAGTGAAGGTTAATTTGGACGACAAAAAAATCGACCTTGCGTTGGTGACCGAGGATAACGATCAGGCGGAGTCGAGTCGGCGTAAAAAGCCGCGCAAGTCGGTGAGTAAAAATATTAAAAGTAAGGGTAAACCTAAAAGCAAGACTAAAAGGAACAAACGATAATGGCGGAAACGCAAACGGTATATGGTATCCACGCGGCGCAATCGCTGCTTAAGTCGAACCCGGGGCGAATTCTCAATGTCTGGTTGGACCGTCAGCGTAACGATCAGAAATTGCAGCAGATTAAACAAAGCATCGATGAGCTAGGTATCCGAATCGAATACGCCGATAAAAAAACACTCGAGAAGCTCTCCGCGGGTGGCAATCACCAGGGGGTGTTAATGTCGGTTCGCTTGCCTCAGGAACTGACCGAGCAGGCCTTGAAAAAAGCCGTTACCGAGCACGCGGGGAATGCCTTTTATTTGGTGTTAGATCAAGTCACCGACCCGCATAATCTAGGCGCTTGTCTGCGTACGGCCTTAGCCGCGGGTGTGCAAGGTATTATTGTGCCGAAAGATAATGCATGTCGACTGAATGCGACGGTCTGTAAGGTGGCCAGTGGTGCTGCCGATGTATTGCCGGTATACCGAGTGACTAACTTGGTGCGGGTGCTGAAATGGCTTAAATCGGCCGGAGTTTGGTTGAGCGGTGCGGCGGGGGAAGCCGAGATGACCGTATTTGATGCCGAATTAACCGGTTCGGTGGCTATTGTGATGGGTGCCGAGGGCAAAGGTTTGCGGCAGTTAACCCAGCAGCAGTGTGATCAATTAATTAAAATCCCGATGGCTGATAGTGTCGAAAGTCTGAATGTGTCAGTGGCCACTGGGGTTATTTTGTATGAGGTGCTACGACAGAATCGTTCTGTTTAAGTAGCCATAGTCAATTTTATTAAATGCAGGAAAAAACGTGTCGACGATTACTTATAGCCTAAGAAAGATAGATTTATTTGAGTTTAACGAACACCACGCCAAAATGACGACCGCGTATGGCAAAAGCCTGACCCGGCATCAGTTAATTTGGCCTGCGCTACTGGCGGTGATCGCGGTGTTTATCGTGTCTTCAACCCGAGACGTTTTATTGGGGATGTTTTTAATCACCATGGCGGTATTGTGGTCGACCTTGGTTTCTGGCTGGATAAAAAAGCGTTTTTATAAACATATTATGGACAGTATCTCCGATGAGGATGCGGCTAGCGTCGTTGGCCAATATAGCATTGCATTAAACGATGCGGGATTGCTGGAAACTAAGCCAGTGGGTGAGTTGCAGATTAACTGGGACAGTATCGTCAAACTAGAAAAATCGAGAAGCCATTTGTATATCTATATCACCGAGGATGCGGCGATTATTATTCCGAAAGAAACGGTGACCGAGAAGGCGAGCTTAAAATCTTTTTATAAAGAGCTGCTGACCGCGCTGAAGAAAAACTAGACATCGGCGTGGTGAACTTGAATTACTCGTGTTAACCCTGTAAAATCGCGCGTTCGAAATTGTAGCTATTGTATGAGGTTGCAATCCTTGCCTTACCTACCTTAAGTGGGGAGGCTATTAATCCTGAAGGAGAAGAAATGAGACATTACGAAGTTGTATTTTTGGTTCACCCGGATCAAAGTGCGCAAGTACCTGCGATGATCGAGCGTTATAGCGCAATGATTGAAGAAGGTAAGGGTAAAATTAACCGTTTAGAAGATTGGGGCAGAAGACAGCTTGCTTACCCAATCAATAAAATCCACAAAGCACACTACACCTTGATGAATATCGAATGTAGCCAAGCTGTTTTGGATGAGTTAGAAGGCGCGTTCCGCTTTAATGATGCAGTGATCAGAAACATGATTATGCGTCGTGATGATGCTGACGTAGATGTGACCCCGTTGATTAAATCAAATGATAAAGAAACGGCTAAGCCTTACGTGAAACCAGTTGAAAAAACTGAAGCACCTGCGCCTGCTGTTGCCAAAGCAACAGAAGAATAGACTCATACAACTACAGATTAAGGAATAGAGATGGCTTTTGATAAAGGTTTTAGACGTCCACGTTACTGTCGTTTTACTGCAGAGAACGTTAAAGAGATTGATTACAAAGATTTAGATACATTAAAAGAATACATGACTGAGACAGGAAAAATTATTCCTGCTCGTGTGACCGGTGTTAAAGCAAAGTATCAACGTCAGTTAACCGCCGCTATTAAGCGTGCTCGTTTTCTTTCTTTGATTCCATATTGCGACGCACACGAACGTTAAAGGTATTTCGCGAGTATTCGCGAATAAGGCCCAGCTGACATGAAAGCATTAGCATCATTTATTATGCAGGGCGGGCGGCAAGCCACGATTGTGGTTGCGACGATGGCGATTTTGTCATTGTTAATGCCGCCGTTAGTCATTATTAGTGTGGCGGCTGTTTGCTTGCTGACCTTGAGAAACGGTTATATCGACGGTCTACGGGTGTTAATTGGCGCGACGGTAGCGACTGCATTAATAGGTTATATCGTGTTGGGAACCTCCGTGGTGGCCTTCACTTATTTATTAATGATGTGGTTGCCGGCCTATTTAGTTTCCTTGGTGTTACGTGAAACCAGGCAGCTAAATCTAGCCTTAGAGTGTTTGGTAGTGCTAGGAATGGTTGCCGTTGTAGGTGTTTATTCGGCGATTGATGATCCTGCTCAACTTTGGGCCGCGGGCATACAAAATGCACTGGCTGCATTGAGTGAGCAGCAGCCCTTGCCAATTAGCAGCGAGGAGTTGCAAGTTGGAGTCGAATTGTGGTCACACTATGTGACTGGCTTGGTCGTTGCTGGTACCCTGCTGAGCATATTGATGAGTCTGTTATTGGCTCGTTGGTGGCAAGGTTTGTTGTTTAATGCGGGCGGCTTCGATGAGGAGTTTCGTAGCTTTAGGTTGTTACCGAGAGACGGTGTGTTGTTTATTGCGCTGATGGTGATCGCGGTTGTATTCGATGGTTGGCCAGCAGAGTTGATGTGGAACTTAGATATACAGTTGTTATTGTTGTTCCTTATCGTCGGTATATCGGTCGTACACGTGGTGATTAAAAGTAAAAGCAGTAGTAAATATCTACTCTTTGCCTTTTATGTAATGGTTTTTTTTGTACCACATTTGATATTGCCCCTAATTGTCATTGGGCTGTCAGATGTTTGGATGAATTGGCGTCAACGCTTTATAACAAAAACGTAACGCTGGGTTAAATTTAAAAAATATATAGGATAAGTAAGATGAACATTATTCTTCTAGAAAAAGTAGCAAACCTAGGTAACCTAGGTGATAAAGTGTCAGTGAAAGCTGGCTTTGGACGTAACTATTTAGTACCAACGGGTAAAGCTGTATTAGCGACACCTGATCGTATTAAAGAATTTGAAGCGCGTAGAGCAGATCTTGAAAAAGCGGCTGAAGAACGTTTAGCGGCAGCACAAAAACAAGCTGACGTGGTTAATGCGTTAAGCTTAAGCATTACTCACCAAGCCGGTGAAGAAGGTAAATTGTTTGGTTCTGTTGGTTTAACTGACATTATTAAGGCGAGTGCTGAAGCGGGTGTAGAGCTTAATAAATCAGCGGTTAAATTATCTGACGGTGCGATTAGGCAGGTTGGCGAATTTGAAATCCCTGTGCATTTGCACACGGACGTTATCGCGACACTTAAATTAGCGGTAGTTGCTGAAGACTAAGCTTATATAAGTTAGAAAGGCCGGTGTCTTGGCACCGGCTTTTTTTTGCCTGAAGAAAACTCCTGTACAATTAAATATTACTTAATTTAACGATTCGCCGATGACTGAACCCCAATTTGATTACGATATGCCCGCGGACGAAAGCGAGATGTTACGCGTGCCCCCTCATTCGTTGGCCGCCGAGCAGTCTGTTTTAGGTGGCTTGATGCTGGATAACCAGTGTTGGGATAATGTCGCCGATAAGGTGTCGGTGGAGGATTTCTATCGCAAGGATCATCGTTTAATTTACGAAACCATCGCCGAACTGGCTAAGCGAGATGAACCCTTCGACGTGATCACGATTTCCGAGTTGCTCGGTCAGGCCGGTGAGTTAGAGACGGTGGGTGGTTTGGCTTACTTGGGTGCGTTGGCTAAGGATACGCCGAGTGCGGCTAATATCCAGAGTTATGCGGGTATCGTGCGTCAGCGTTCGGTGCGTCGTCAATTGATTCATATCGGTAATGAAATATCCGACTCAGGTTTCGATACCGAAGGCCGTGATATAAACGAATTACTCGACTCCGCTGAAAGTAAGGTATTTAAAATCGCCGAGCAAGGTGCTAAAGGCGACAAGGGTTTTGAATCGATTAAAGACCTGCTGGGGGTGGCGGTCGATAAGATTACTGAATTGCACGAAAACCAAAGTTCGATTACTGGGGTTAGCTCGGGTTTTGTCGATCTCGATGCGATGATGTCGGGTTTACAACCGGCTGATTTGATTATCGTGGCAGGGCGACCTTCTATGGGTAAAACCAGTTTTGCGATGAATTTGGTGGAAAATGTCGGTATCCAAAGCGGGATGCCGGTTGCTGTGTTCAGTATGGAGATGCCGGGTGATTCATTGGCGATGCGGATGATGTCATCTCTCGGGCGAATTAACCAACATAACGTCAGAACGGGGCAATTGGAAGATGATGAGTGGCCACGAATGCAGTCGTCTATTAACTTGCTCGCTGAGGCGAAGATTTTTATTGACGATACTGCGGCGCTAAGCCCGATGGAAGTACGCGCCCGTTCACGGCGCTTGATGAAGGAGCACGGGCAACTGGGTTTGATTGTGCTCGATTATTTACAGCTGATGCAGTCACCATCAGCGAGTGAGAGTCGAGTCGCAGAGATTTCCGATATTTCACGGTCCTTGAAGGCGCTGGCAAAGGAATTGAATGTGCCGGTGATCGCGCTCTCGCAGCTGAACCGTAACCTTGAGCAACGGCCGAATAAACGGCCGGTGATGTCAGACCTTAGGGAGTCAGGCAGTATCGAGCAGGATGCCGACGTGATCATCTTTATTTACCGCGACGAGGTGTATAACGACGACTCGGAGTCGAAGGGTGTGGCGGAAATCATCATCGGTAAGCAGCGTAATGGGCCGATTGGCACCTGTCGTTTGTCTTTCTTGGGGCAGTATACCCGTTTTGAAAACTACGCGGGTGATGCGTTCATGGATGATGAATACTAAGCTGAACTGGGTGTTTATTTACCGCAAGTGTTATTAGTGCCGCTGTTATGTCTTTAGGCACTTCGGTTGTTATCGATTTGGCGGCGCTTAGGCATAATTTTATCCTGGCGGCGCGAGCGGCGCCGAATTCAAAATTAATGGCGGTGATCAAGGCGAACGCCTATGGCCATGGCATTTTAGAGGTCGCTGCGGCCCTCGATACCGCCGATGGTTTTGCGGTGGCTCGCTTGGATGAGGCGATTAGACTTAGAGATGCCGGCAGTGATAAAACTATTTTAGTGCTTACCGGTTTCAATGATGAGCGCGAGTTGCGCGAGTTCTCGTATTACGACCTCGATGCGGTCGTTCATAGTGAGTATCAAGTGGAATTACTGGAAGCTTGCACGGGCATTTCACCCATTTCGGTTTGGTTGAAAATTAATACCGGGATGAATCGCTTAGGTATTGAAGCCGCTGATTTATCACGTATTGCCGACCGAATACAGTTATCGGCGAAGGTTCGCCTGCCGTATAAATTGATGACTCACTTCTCCTGTGCTGATGATATGGCGAGTGATGTCACTCAACAGCAAATCAATTTATTTGATGAGAGTGTCGCCGGGCATGCGGGCGAGCAAAGTCTTGCCAACTCGGCTGGTTTGCTGGGCTGGCAATACGCGCAGCGGCATTGGGTTCGGCCGGGCATTATGTTGTATGGCGGGAGTCCCTTTTATGCAAGAAAAGCCAGTGATGATCAGCTCAAGCCGGTAATGACCTTTAGTAGCCGAGTTATTTCACTACGGCAGTTAACTAAAGGGCAGTGTGTGGGGTATGGCGCTAGCTGGGTTGCGCCGAGCGCCTGTTTGATCGCGACGATTGGGGCGGGTTATGGAGATGGTTATCCGCGGCACGCAAAAACAGGTACGCCCGTTCTTATTAATGGGGTGCAAGTCCCGGTAGTCGGCCGGGTATCGATGGATTCGATGACGGTCGATGTCAGCCAATGTGTTGGAATCAAGCTAGGTGACAAGGCTGTGTTATGGGGTGAAGGTTTGCCGATTGAGCAAGTGGCGGCTGACAGTAGTACCATTTCGTACGAACTAATGTGTGGAATTACTGAACGGGTGAAAAGAATTTATCGGAGCGCAGGCAATGGCGAGTAAGGGCAAAAAAAATTATCACTGTACGGCCTGTGGTGCGAGCAGCACTAAGTGGGCCGGGCAGTGTCAGGACTGTGGTGATTGGAACACCTTGGATGAAAGCGAGGGTTCTGGCTCAGCAAAAGAAAATCGTTTTAAGGGTTATGCCGATCAAGGCAGTTCTTCGACGAAGGTGCAAATACTCTCTCAGGTCGAATCGACTCGGCTCGAGCGTATAGATAGTGGTTTAACGGAGCTGGACCGAGTGCTCGGTGGTGGCATCGTGCCGGGTTCTGCGATTCTGATTGGTGGTGATCCTGGGATTGGTAAATCAACCTTGATCTTACAAGCGTTGGCGAGTTTAAGTCAGCGGATTAATACCCTATATGTGACCGGTGAAGAATCCGCGCAGCAGGTGAGTATGCGTGCTAGTCGTTTACAGTTAACCGTCGATAAGGTGCAGATTCTTTGTGAAATATCATTAGAAACCATTTTGGCGACGGCTGAAAAAATCTCCGCCGATCTGTTGGTGATTGACTCCATCCAAACCGTTTTTAGCGATGAATTACAATCGGCACCTGGCTCTGTTGGGCAGGTGCGTGAGTGCGCCGCGCGCTTGGTGCGTTTTGCGAAACGCACCAATACCACTATTTTCTTGGTGGGCCATGTTACTAAAGAAGGTGCTATCGCGGGGCCCCGCGTGCTGGAACACATGGTTGACTCGGTATTGTACTTTGAAGGTGACTCCGGCAGCCGTTTTCGCATTATTCGAGCAATAAAAAATCGTTTTGGTGCGGTCAATGAATTGGGTGTTTTTGCGATGACCGAAAAAGGTTTACGTGAAGTCGCCAACCCGTCGGCGATCTTCTTATCGCGGCACGAGGAAGATGTTCCTGGTAGTGTGGTGATGGTGACGCGAGAAGGCTCTAGGCCGCTATTGGTTGAGGTTCAGGCCTTGGTTGATGAGGCGGGGCAAGGTGCGCCTAGGCGGGTTACGGTGGGGATGGACCAGAACAGGTTGGCCATGTTGCTGGCGATTATGAATCGGCACGGTCAGTGTTCTTTATTAGATCAAGACGTCTTTGTGAATATCGTGGGTGGTTTTCGGGTGATGGAAACCGGCGGGGATCTAGCGGTGGTAGCCGCCTTATTATCGAGCTTGAAGGCAAAAAATATTCCGAAAGACTGGGTGGTGTTTGGGGAGCTGGGTTTGTCGGGCGAGGTGCGCCCAGTACCGAATGGCGAGGAGCGCCTGCGAGAGGCGGCAAAACATGGTTTTAAGTTCGCCTTGGCGCCTAAGGGCAATATCCCTAAGGGCGGTATTGATGGCTTGGAAATTCAGCCTGTTAGTGTGTTACGTGATGCACTACAGTTTTTCTAGTCTGGGTTGGTATCTTTTACCGAGCCGAGGGCGTGGAGGTTTCTTTCTAACATCAGACTATCACCCATATTGAGTTCGACTAAGCGCCTGAGGGTGGTGACACTATCAATGTCTATTTCGTCAAATTGCAGGCCAATATGACCGTCTTTGCCAATAAAGGCGATATGGGCGCAGGTTTTAATGGCCAGTTCATCGGCCAATATAATGCTCACATTAATACGGTCGCTCACTTTATACAGCGGTTTTTCTTGCTGCTTGCTGATTAAACAACCATTGAGTGAGATATCTAATAGCTTGCACTGTATTTCGACCGAGTTTTGATCTTTTAAACGAATGTTTGCGTCATGAAAAATTCGATCAAAGCGCCTTTTTTCATTATGGAGGGTGTTCATATTAGGGCCCTATTCAATAAAGAAAGTATATTTGTTTGTGCCAATGTTGATTTTTGTATTGTTGTCCAGTTTGGTTTCGGTGGCAAACGGCTGACCATCAATACGGATATCAGTATCATCACTCATTCTTGAGATAAAGTAGCCGCTTGGCCGCTTGGCAATAATGGCGGGGATTGTGTCGGCTATTTTAAGCTCGGTGACGGCCTTATTTAGTGCGATGACTCGGCCAATATCCGCACCGTTCATTATTTGTAAATGGCCACTTTTAGCCGGATTCACCTCGCCAGCGGGTTTTGTCTGAGTGTTGCCCTCGCTAGCTGCGAGTCGTGTAGAAAAATCGATATTCTCGCTGCTCGATAAGAGCAGTGTGTGTTTGCCTAAGCTGACTGTTTCGCCCTGATGAAGTACTTGGCGTTGGATCGGCTTGCCATCGACTAAGGTGGGGAATTGTTCGCTCAGGCTTTCGATAAAACATTCATTCGCGATCAGAGATATTTTGCAATGCTGCGGGGCAACCGCCAAACTGTCGATGCTAAAGGTGTTTTGTGAGGCGCGCCCAATGGTCGATTCTGCTTGATCGAGATGGAAGGTATCAATCGTTTTGTGATGAAAAAAAAGTGTTAGCTTGTACATTATGTGTATTCCGTTATTTACTCAAGTATAGATCACTGAGTGAAATGGGTGATTTTTATAGGCCTTTATTGAGGTGAAACTTGGCGAGTTTAACCGTGTTTCCTTCCATTTGCACAATTTCGATGGGGTGTTCATAGAGTTTCAGGCTGGTGCCTTGTTTAGGGATGGATTCTAGGTACTCTAAAATGAGACCGTTGAGGGTTTTGGGCCCATCGGTCGGTAACTGTAAGTCCAGTGCGCGGTTCAATTCTCTGATGGTGATGTTGCCACTGATAAATAATGAGCCATCGGCCTTTTTCTGAATGTCTGGTGAGCTATCCGATGGGTCGGTAGTGAATTCCCCGATGACTTCTTCAAGCACGTCTTGCAGGGTAATGAGTCCAAGGATATTGCCGTACTCATTGACTACGAGGGCAAGGCGTTGCTTTTTTTGCTGGAAGTTAAGTAACTGCTGATATAACGAAGTGTTATTGGGAATGAAGTAGGCTTCACGCTGCAATAAAATTAACTTTTCTCGGTCAAAATCCTCGTTGTTGAGTAAGGGAAATACATCTTTGGTTCTTAGAAAGGCTTGAGCGCTGTCAACATTGGTATTAAAGATAGGTAAGTTTGAATAGGGGGCATTCAGTAGCTGCTTCTTAATTTCGCTGAAGTCGTCGTCTAGGTCGATGCCGTGGATTTCACTGATCGGGGTCATGATGTCTTCAACACTGGCTTTTTCTAGGTCTAAGATACCAATTAACATGTCTTTATGTGCCTTGGGGATGAGTTCGCCGGCTTCGGTGACCACCGTTATCAGTTCCTCGTGTTTCATCGATGACTCGGAACTATGTAGTGGGTCGATTCTTAAGGCCTTGAGCAGCAGGTTCGATAGGGTGTTGATCGCCCAGACTAATGGGTATAGGGCTTTTAATAAAGGGGTGTAGATCGCTGACGCGAGGAAAGCGAGTTTTTCGGGGTGACTGGCGGCCCAGGTTTTCGGCGCCACTTCGGCAAAAATCAAAATAACGAAGGTGAGTAAACCGGCTGCTGCGGCGATACCCGCCTCACCATATAAACGTAAGGCGATGATGGTGGCGATCGAGGAGGCAAAAATATTGATGAAGTTATTGCCGAGCAGAATGAGGCCGATCAGTCGGTCGGGTTTTTGTAATAGCTTATGGGCCATTTTTGCCGCCTTATGCCCATTCTTCACTAAGTGTAATAAGCGGTAACGGTTTAAACGCATCAGTGCCGTTTCCGAACCTGAAAAGAAGGCCGATAAGACAATAAGTAGGGCTAATAGGCTAAAAAGTAGCTCGAGTGAAAGGTTGCTCACAGATAATTATGTTAATAGTGGATTGAAGCCTACTTTCTAAGACTTGAGCGCTGCGCTGTCAAGTTAAATGTATCGAACAAAATAATGAATAAACATGCAATAGTGACGTTTTTTTGACATACTGCGGAAATAGTTCAATTTTAATCAATTAGGTTCGTTTTTATGGCGCTGCAAAAAGTATTTGTAATTGATAGTGATGAAGCGCGTTGTACGCAGATTTCAACGGTGCTGAGTTTTCTTGATTATAAGGTGAAGCCACTAAGCCTAGATAAATTACCGGCGGCGATAGCTAAGGGTGAGTCATCGTTGGTACTTTTGTCTGAGAGCGTGGATTTTTCGGCGGCCGATATTCATCAGTTCTTCGCTGAGCATAAAAATCAAAGTCCTTTTTTATACGTTCATAATAAAGGTAAGGCGGCAAAAATTCCGAAAGCCTTACAGAGTTATTTGCTGCCCTTGGAGTGGCCGACGAGATATCAAGACTTTATCGATAGTATCCGTAAGCTGCAGTCGGCGGGGCATTCGTTGAATGAGGAAACCTCGCGCCGAGCGGCCGAGCTGTTTCGGAGTTTGGTTGGTAATAGTCAGGCCATCAAGGAGGTGCGTCAGCTTATCCAGCAAGTGTGTCTATCTGACGCGACGGTGCTCATTCTTGGCGAGTCGGGCACTGGCAAGGAAGTGGTGGCGAGAAATATTCATTATCATTCGACGCGCAGGGAGCAAGCCTTTGTGCCGATTAACTGCGGCGCTATACCCGGCGAGTTGCTGGAAAGTGAATTGTTCGGGCATGAGAAGGGCGCATTTACCGGTGCGATAACGGCGAGGAAGGGTCGCTTCGAGTTGGCCGATGGCGGTACCTTATTTCTGGATGAAATCGGCGATATGCCGATGCAAATGCAGGTCAAGTTGTTACGTGTATTGCAGGAAAGCGTATTTGAGCGGGTCGGTAGCAATAAGCAGATTAAGTGCAATGTGCGGGTGTTAGCCGCAACCCATCGAGATTTGCAACAAGAGATAGTCGACGGTAATTTTCGTGAAGATTTATTTTATCGTTTGGATGTTTTCCCTATTACGATTGCTCCGCTTAGGGATCGGGTTGATGATATTCCGATGTTGGTGAGTGAGCTTGTGCAACGCATCGAGCGAGATAAAAAAGGTTCGGTACGTTTCACCTCCGCAGCGCTCATGGCCTTATGCCAACATACTTGGCCGGGTAATGTGAGGGAGCTGGCGAATATGGTGGAGCGCTTAGCGATCATTCATGCTTATGGTTTGGTCGACGTGAAGGACTTGCCTGAAAAGTTTCACCAATATGTGGATGCTAGTTTACTGCTTGATAATGAATCGCCTGCAGAGCTCGTTGATATCGACGATGGGGGGGCGCAGCCAAGTCGTTTAGCGGTTACTCCGCCGGCGGGTTTGTTGCCAGAGCAAGGGATTGATTTAAAGGAACACCTAAATACCTTAGAGTTGTCGCTAATTCAACAGGCCCTCGATGATAGCGCTGGGGTGGTTGCGCATGCGGCAAAGAAGCTAAATATGCGCCGTACCACTTTGGTTGAAAAGATGCGAAAACACCATATTCAGCGCGCAGATTGAGTGACGAATGTTTGACGTTCTCTTGTCGCGTCGATCCAAGATATTGATTTTAAACATCTAATTAACTTGGCACGTTTTTGGCATTGTCTGTAATAACTTTAAAAAAGATTGCAGATAATGACGCTATTTTCGACCAACAGATGGATTAACCACGCTAGCCCACTTCGTGCGGCTACTGAGGTGTTTAAACACTCTTCTAAGTGCTTAATTAATCGATTTATTCAGCCACGGGTTGAATGTTCTTTACCCTGCCTAGCGTCGCAGCTTTGTTCATCTGCTATCTACCGTCACAAAACAATCATGGAACTGACTGCATTGACGGATCAGCCGAAGGCTGCTCGTGCGGAATTTCCAACTGGGAGTGCTAGATGATGAAAAAAATTGATGTATTAATTGTTGAAGATGACCTGTCTTTTCAAGCCGTTGTGGCAGATGCATTGAGCCAGCAAGGTTATCAAGTGACGTGTGTGACAGATGGTACGGCGGCTTTAAAAGCGTTGGAGTCGTGTCAGGCGCGTTTGGTCGTGAGTGATGTGAAAATGCAGCCGATGGATGGTCAGCAATTGCTTGAAACCTTGAAGGCGCGTTTCCCGAGCTTGCCGGTCTTGCTGATGACGGCTCATGCCAGCGTTGAAAAAGCGGTTAAGGCGATTCAGGCGGGGGCGGCTGATTATTTGAGTAAACCCTTGGCGATCGAGACCTTAATTAGTCGCGTGGAAGAAACTATTGCGCCAGAGGCCAGTAGTTTTGGTGAGCTGCCGAGCAATGATAGCAGTATGAAAGACATCGTGGCGTTGGCCGGTCGAGTGGCTAAAAGTGAAGCAACGGTGCTGATTCAAGGCGAAAGCGGCACTGGGAAAGAGGTGTTATCTCGTTTTATTCATAAAAACTCGAGCCGTAGCAAGCAGCCCTTCATCGCGATAAATTGTGCAGCGATTCCTGAAAATATGCTGGAAGCGATGTTGTTTGGTTATGAAAAGGGAGCCTTTACCGGCGCTCACCAAGCGTCACCGGGAAAGTTTGAGCAAGCGCAGGGCGGCACTATTTTGCTGGATGAAATTTCGGAAATGAATATTTTATTGCAGGCGAAGTTATTACGGGTCTTGCAAGAGAAAGAAGTGGAACGCTTAGGTGGCAGAAAAACAATTTCACTCGATGTGCGGGTGCTGGCGACGACCAATAAAGACTTGCGGGAGCTGGTCGATGACGCTAAGTTTCGAGAAGATTTATTGTATCGAATTAATGTGTTCCCACTGAATATCCCGCCGTTACGCGAGCGTAGAGCCGATATTTCTGCGTTGGCAAAAACGATGGTCGTTAGGCATTATGCGGGCGAAAAATCGACGCCAGTATTATCTGCATCGGCGGTAAAACAATTGGAAAACCACCCTTGGCAAGGCAATGTCCGTGAGCTGGAGAATGTTATTCAGCGTGCGTTGATCATGGCTAATGGTGGCGTGATAGCCGACACCGACTTGATTTTCGAGATGGGGCGGCCTGCAGTCCCCGTTGCAGCAGTAAAAGTAGAAGCGGACAGTGGCTTGAATGAAGGGGTTAGGGCGGTAGAAGATAAATTGATTCTTGATACCTTGGTTACTGCTAAGGGAAGTCGTAAAAACACCGCGGAGAGGCTGGGCATTAGCGCTAGAACCTTGCGTTATAAGATAGCGCGGATGCGAGATGCTGGGGTACAGATTCCAGCGTAATGGATCGATCTTATACATTGGCGATATTGTTAGGAGAATAACGATGAGTAGCATGGAAATTAATAGTGTATTAGCACAGATGCGGGCGATGTCGACGCAAGCGAAAAGCCCTTTAGAGCAGACCTCAGCGGCTAAACCGACGGAGTTTTCGGCGATGTTGAGCCAGTCTATTGAGGCGGTGAATAAAACCCAGCAGCAAGCGGGGGCCTTATCAACGGCGTTTGTAAAGGGTGAGACTGATGCCAGTTTGGCGGAAGTGATGGTGTCGATGCAGAAAGCGAATTTATCCTTTCAAACGGTGTTGCAAACTAGAAATAAGCTGGTTGAAGCGTATAAGGATGTTATGCGCATGACCATGTAGCTTTTGCTCTAAGATACACGTCGAGTTCAGATATAAAATATAAATAGGTATACACAGATGGCGACTCCAGCTCAGCAAGCAATACAAGTTTCTCAAACCAATACGATGTTACGCCAGCTAGGCGTGATGGTCGCTTTGGCGGTGAGTGTCGCTTTAGGTGTGGCGGTTGTGTTGTGGTCGCAAACGCCCAATTATAGTTTGTTGTATAGCAACCTCGGTGACCGAGAGCTGAGTGTAGTGGTGTCGGGTTTACAGCAATCTGGGGTGGAATATAAGCTGGATGCTGGTTCGGGTGCTGTTTTAGTGCCGTCCTCGCAGGTGGACGAATTGCGTTTGAAAATGGCGGGCCTAGGGCTGCCTCGTGGCGGCGGTCAGGGTTTTGAGTTGTTGGAGAAAGATACCGGTTTTGGGGCCAGTCATTCCATTGAAAAAGTACGTATCCAGCGCGCCCTAGAAGGGGAAATTGCCCGTTCCATTGTGACTATCCAAAGCGTGCGTTCAGCGCGGGTTTTGTTGGCTGTACCGAAACAATCGGTGTTCTTGAGGCACCGTAAAAAACCGAGTGCCTCGGTGGTCGTCGATATGCACCAAGGGCGCAGCCTGCAAAAGGGCGAAGTTGCAGCTATTTTGCACTTAGTTTCTTCTGCTGTCCCGCAGCTAGACGCGACGCAGGTGACGATTGTTGACCAAAAAGGAACCTTGTTGAGTTCGCGGGTGTCAAATGATTCGATGGCGATGACCAGTAATCAATTTGAGTATAAACAAGGCGTGGAAAATCACTTGATTGATCGCGTTGAGGGTATTTTGCTGCCGATTGTTGGTTCCGGTGCGATCCGTGCATCGGCATCGGTCGATGTGGACTTCACCGTTACCGAGCAAACTCAGGAACAATATAACCCAGACTTGCCTTCATTGCGCAGCGAGCAAGTAACCGAAGAACAAAGCAGTTTGGCTGGAGCGATGGGAATTCCCGGAGCGTTATCGAACCAGCCGCCCGCCGGTGGTGTTGCACCCGAAGAAGCCACGGCTGAGGGCGCTAATGAAGCAGCGACGGGTTCGATGAATATCAATAAGCGGGCGATTAAGAACTATGAGTTAGATAAGAAGGTGAGTCATACTAAATTATCGACTGGGCGTTTAAAGCGGGTTACCGTGGCGGTGGTGATTGATCATAAACAGGCGGTGTCGGCGGAAGGCGTGGTTAGCGCAGAGGCTTATACGGATGATGAGTTGGCAAAACTAACCGCCCTGGTTAAGGAGTCAATTGGCTACAATGAATTGCGCGGTGATAGCGTGACGGTGACGAACTTGAAGTTTAAACAGCCCGAGGTGCCTGCGCCGTTACCAGAAATACCTTTAATGGAGCAAGCTTGGGTATTGGATGCGGCCAAGCAGGCGGTCGGTGTGGTGTTTGCCTTAATTCTGATTTTTGTGGTGTTAAAACCTACTATTAAAAGTTTATTGGCAAAACCAACGGTTGCTATGGCGGCTAACCAAGAAGGCATGGTAGGCGCCGATGGGATGCCTATGCTGACTGGCGGTGCTGGAAACCCTAATATGGCGGCAGGTCAAGCCGGAGCGGATGGCATGTTAGCGCTGGAAGATGACGCTGAGCTGATGAAATTAGAAGCACCTAAAAGTTATGAACAACGCTTAGAAATGGCACAAAAAATAGCGGGCGAAGACCCTAAACGAGTGGCGCAAGTCATGAAAACGTGGATACAAGATAATGGCTGAAGAAGAAGAGAAAGAGCTAAACGGTGTCTCGAAGGCGGCGGTTCTATTGTTATCCTTAGGTGAGGAACACGCCGCTGGGGTGATGAAACATATGGGGCCAAAAGAAGTGCAAATGGTGGGCGCTGCGATGGCGTCATTGGAAAATATCACCACTGAAACATTAGATGTGGTTGTTGGGCACTTTATCGGTACTATTGGTGGGCAAACCGCCTTAGGCATCGACTCAGATAAATACATTAAAAATGTGCTGACCAATGCCTTGGGTGCCGATAAGGCCGGCGGTGTTATTGATCGTATTTTATTGGGGCGTAACTCGAAGGGGTTGGAGCAGCTGAAGTGGATGGACCCTCGTTCAATTGCCGACTTAATTCGTTTGGAGCACCCGCAAATTATTGCGATTGTTTTATCTTACTTAGACAGTGATCAAGCAGCGGAAACCCTGAGTTTCCTAGCGCCTAGGTTGAGGCCTGATGTGTTGATGCGGGTGGCGGTGCTGGAGGGTGTGCAGCCGGATGCCTTACAGGAATTAGATACGATCATGGAGAAACAGCTGTCGGGCAATACCGGGGCGCAATCGGCGACCATGGGCGGGATTCAAACGGCGGCTAATATTTTGAACTTTATGGAAGGTTCGGTCAGTGGTGAGTTAATTGATGCGGTGGTTGAGGCCGATGAAGAGGTCGGGCAAAAAATTCAAGATAAAATGTTTGTATTTGCTAACCTGCTGGACGTCGATGATCGCGGAATTCAGGGGTTGTTAAAAGAAGTGTCGACGGATGTGTTAACACTGGCACTGCGTGGTGCCGAAGGAGAATTAAAAGAGAAAATTTTTGCTAATATGTCGAAACGCGCTGCGGAAATGCTGCGTGACGATATGGAAGCGGCGCCACCGGCTAAAATCACCGATGTGGAAGCCGCACAAAAAGAAGTGTTGATTATTGCTAGACGTTTATCTGACTCAGGTGAAATCTCATTAGGTGGTGCTGGCGGAGGTGAGGCTCTTGTCTAATTCAGAGTTTAATGAAGAAAACGATGTTAAGAGCTGGGCATTCCCAGCCTTTTCTGCGGGTGAGTCGGTGGAGGTTGACCTGGCTCAAGTGCGAGCGCCGACTGCAGGTGACCTAGAACAACTACAGCAACAAGCTAAGCAGGAAGCGTCGGCGAAGGGTTATGAAGAAGGCTTGGCTAAAGGTTTGCAGGCCGCCGAGTCGCAGGTCGCGCAAACATTGAATACGTTTGACTCGGTGATGCGTTCCTTGGCGGTGCCTTTTGACGAGTTTGATGAGCGTGTTGAAAATGAAATTGCCGGTTTAGCGGTGCAGATTGCTCGACAATTGGTCCGGCGCGAATTAAAGGCCGATTCTGGCGAAGTGGTTGGGGTGGTTAAAGAAGCACTGGCGGCACTACCTTCAAGTTCACAGCATATCCGTTTGTTTTTGCACCCCGACGATAGTTCGATTGTTAAGTCGGCCTTATCGTTAGAGGGCTCCGATGATGCGCGTTGGACGGTGCTGAATGACCCGACGGTGAGTCGGGGTGGTTGCCGAGTCGAGACCGATGCCTCAACAATTGATGCCAGTGTGGAAAATAGATTGGCAGCGATTATTGCTCAGGCTCTGGGTGATGAGCGGTCAGGGTCATGAAGCAGCCTGATTTTGTAACACGACGTGCCGATAAGTGGCGCAGTCGTCTGCAGGATTATACGCAACGCATTGCCAAACCGAAGCCGATGCTGGTTGAAGGGAAATTAACTCGAATGGTTGGGTTGACCTTGGAAGCGATTGGTTGTCGCTCGACTATTGGTGGTCGCTGCATGATTGAAACCGTGGATGGTCGCCGCATCGAGGCGGAGGTGGTGGGCTTTTCCGGTGAGCGCTTGTTTTTAATGCCAACGGGCGATATCAGGGGGCTGGAGCAAGACTGTCGGGTCATTCCGCTGGGGCTGACGAGTGTCGCGCATGTTGGGCCTGCGTTGCTCGGCCGAGTCATCGATGGCGGCGGCAAACCATTGGACGGGGGTGGCGCTATTCATACTACCGATACCATGCCCTTGCACGGTCGGTCGATAAACCCTTTGGGGCGAAAGCCGATAGATGAACCCTTGGACGTTGGGGTTCGGGCAATTAATTCATTACTCACAGTGGGGCGAGGTCAGCGCTTGGGTTTGTTTGCCGGCAGTGGGGTGGGTAAAAGTGTGTTACTAGGGATGATGACGCGTTATACCAAGGCCGATATTATCGTCGTGGGTTTAATTGGCGAAAGGGGACGGGAGGTTAGCGAGTTTGTACGAAAAACCTTGGGCCCAGAAGGCATGGCGCGCTCGGTGGTGGTTGCTTCGCCGGCCGATGATCCGCCGTTGATGCGGATGCATGGTGCGATGTTAGCAACTAGCATCGCTGAGTATTTTCGCGACCAGGGTAAAAATGTTTTATTGCTGATGGATTCTCTAACCCGTTATGCACAGGCGCAACGAGAAATAGCCTTGGCGATTAATGAGCCACCGGCAACGAAGGGTTATCCGCCGTCTGTGTTTAGTAAATTACCGAGCCTGGTGGAACGAGCGGGTAACTCTGATGTGGGTGAGGGTTCGATTACCGCCTTTTATACCGTATTAACTGAAGGTGACGACGCGAATGATCCCATTTCAGACGCTAGTCGAGCGATTCTTGATGGCCATGTGCACTTGTCGAGGGGCTTGGCCGAAGCGGGGCACTTCCCGGCGATAGATATGGAGGCTTCGGTCAGCCGCTTGATGAACGAAGTGGTGCCATTGGAGCACCAAGATATGGCGAGGACGTTTAAAAAGGTTAATTCAACGTATCAACAAAATGTTGATTTAATTAATGTGGGGGCGTACCAAGCGGGCTCTAACTCGCTGGTCGACCAGGCGATAGGCATGCATACGCCGATGTTGGACTTTTTACAGCAAGGGGCGCATGAAGCGGTAGACTTTTCACAAAGCCTTGCTGGGTTGCAGCAAGTGCTGGAACGAGGTCAGGTGTTAACACCGCCTGAAAATAGATCATGACGACAAAGCTAAAAAAATCCAAGCGCTTTCAGCCGGTGAAACAAATTGCGGAACATAAAGAGGCCGCCGCGGCCACCCAGATGCAACAATCAGCGCAAGCGCAGCAGGCATCTGTGCAACAGCTAAATCAATTGCAAGCCTATCGAGAAGACTATGTTTCGCAGTTTAAGACGAAAGGGAAGTCTGGTATGTCGGCGATGATGTTGCATGAATATCAGTCTTTTGTGCAAAAACTCGATCGGGCGATTGATGAGCAAACAAAGCACGTTAGTCAGGCTGGACAGCAGCTTGATGGGCATAAACAAGCGTTTAAACATAGCCATAGTCGGCGAAAAGTTGTCGATAAGCTCATTCATAAATCAAAAAAAGAAGAGGCCTTTGCCGCCGATAAGCAGGAGCAAAAGGTGGCCGACGACAGGGTTATTAAGGGGCGTCCACGTTAGCCATAAATACGGCTGATTTGCTTGTAGGGCACTGCTGGTCAGGGTTTTCGCGGTTATCTTTGGTTATTATCTGCGGCTATAAATTACTTCAGCTATCAGCTAAAGCTGCCCTCGATTAGAATTCTCCATGGAAAATGGCTTATAATGCGCCGATGAATATTTCAAATTTAATAGATCAAGGCCTTAACTTAATGATGCTTGGGATGGGGATGGTATTCTTCATCTTAGGTTTGTTGGTGATTATCATTAAAGTGGTTTCAAATATCCTTATGCGATATGAACCTACGGTAACTGGACCACAAGTTAAAACTCAAGGACCCGCCAAAATTGATGATGATGTCGTGACCGCGATATCTATTGCCATTCAACGTTTTCGTTCTAAATAATAAAAAATTATGACTAATCCATTAAAAATCACCGATGTTGTGCTGCGTGACGCGCATCAATCTTTGTTTGCAACGCGCCTGCGCATTGAGGACATGTTACCTATCGCCGAAAAGCTGGATAAAATTGGCTACTGGTCACTTGAAACCTGGGGTGGCGCAACGTTTGACGCCTGCATTCGTTATTTAGGCGAAGACCCATGGGAGCGTTTGCGGTTACTGAAACAAGCGATGCCTAATACCCAGCAGCAAATGTTATTACGTGGGCAAAACTTACTGGGTTATCGGCATTATGCTGATGACGTGGTGAATAAATTTGTTGAGCGTGCGGCAGACAATGGGATGGACGTTTTCCGTATCTTTGATGCGATGAATGATGTGCGTAACCTCGATACCGCGATCAAGGCAACAGTGGCTGTAGGTAAACACGCGCAAGGCACAATTTCTTATACCGAGAGTCCGGTACATACCCTCGATGGGTGGGTGACGATGGGCAAACAATTAGAAGATGCCGGTTGCCATTCGATTGCGATTAAAGATATGGCGGGTTTGTTGAAACCGTACGACGCGGAAGAATTGGTTAAACGTTTAAAAGCTTCGTGCGACGTACCTATCGCCCTGCATTGTCATGCGACGACAGGAATGAGCGTGGCAACATGTTTAAAAGCGGTCGATGCTGGACTAGACATGCTAGATACGGCGATCTCTTCAATGAGTATGACCTATGGTCATTCGCCGACCGAGACCTTCATTGCGATGTTAGAGGGTACGGACCGAGCAACTGGCTTAGATATTGAGAAAGTGGAAGAAATTGCCGCTTACTTTAGAGAAGTACGGCCTAAATATGCACAGTTTGAAGGTTCACTGAGAGGTGTAGACTCTCGGATTTTAATTGCTCAAGTGCCTGGTGGTATGTTGACCAACCTTGAAAGTCAGTTAAAACAGCAAAATGCAGGCGACAAGATTGATGAGGTGTTAGCCGAAATTCCAGCGGTGCGTAAAGACTTAGGTTATTTACCGTTGGTAACACCCACTTCACAGATTGTTGGCACTCAAGCGGTGATGAACGTGCTGATGGGTGAACGTTATAAATCGATCAGCAAAGAAACGGCCGGTGTATTAAAAGGCGAATATGGTTTAACTCCAGCGGCGGTGGATGCAGAATTGCAAACACGGGTTTTAGAAGGCGCCGAGGCGATTACTTGTCGCCCAGCTGATCTGATTGATGATGAATTAGATCAATTGCTTGTCGAGTTGGAAACCAAGGCAAAAGAAGACAGCTTGGAGCTTGCCGAGCACGTCATCGATGATGTGCTGACCTATGCTTTATTTCCGCAAGTGGGTTTGGACTTCATTAAAAATAGAAATAACCCAGATGCGTTCGAACCTGTGCCAAGTGGTGTGACGACGGTTAGCAGCGAAGCTAAGGCGAATGAAAACTATGATGTTGAGGTTAATGGCAAGCTTTATCAGGTCGAAGTCGGCCCGAGTGGCAGCATTGAAAACCTAGTCGCGGCGCAGTCAGCGATACCCGTTGCCGCTCCGGCTCCGAGTCAGCCTGCGCCAGCGGGCCCTTATTGCCAGAACGACCCATTAATCTCACCGATGGCGGGCAATATCATCAGGATTGCAGTCGCTAGAGGCGATGATGTGCATGAAGGTGACGTGGTGATTATTCTGGAAGCGATGAAAATGGAAACGGAAATAAGGGCTCATATGGAAGGTCAGATTTCAGATATTTTTGTTAAAGAAGGCGAGTCCATTCCAGCGGGCGCACCTTTAATTCTAATTTGCTAAGGTAAATAAAAATGGACAGTGGTGTACTACAAATTTGGCAATCAACAGGGATTGCTAATTTCGAATGGGGTAATCTGTTAATGATAGCCATCGGCTTATTGTTAATATACTTGGCGATTGCTAAGAATTTTGAACCCTTATTATTATTGCCGATTGGTTTTGGTGGGATTTTGGCCAATATTCCGATTGCCGGTATCAGTGGGCCGGATGGTTTGCTGGGTATTTTGTACCATATGGGGGTTGATACGGGCTTGTTTCCGCTATTAATCTTCATGGGGGTTGGGGCCTTAACCGACTTCGGGGCCTTGATCGCGATGCCGAGCCTATTGGTGCTTGGCGCAGCAGCCCAGTTTGGTATCTTTGCGACCTTGATCGGTGCTTTGGCGATGAACCTCATTCCAGGCATGGAGTTTAGCTTGTCCGATGCCTCCGCCATTGCCATTATTGGTGGTGCCGATGGACCGACGGCAATTTTCTTAGCCTCGAAACTAGCCCCTGATTTATTGGGTGCTATTGCGGTAGCTGCTTACTCTTATATGGCCTTAGTGCCGCTGATTCAGCCTCCTATTATGCGAGCGCTGACCACCGAGGCTGAGCGTAAGGTTGAAATGAAGCACTTACGCCACGTGAGTAAGAAAGAACGAATCGTCTTTCCGCTTATCGTACTCACCGTGGTTATTTTGTTTTTACCCGCGTCGGCACCGTTGATTGGTATGTTGGCCTTCGGTAATTTAATGCGTGAAAGTGGGGTGGTCGATCGTTTGAGCTCAACCGCGCAGAATGAGTTAATTAATATCGTGACGATTTTCTTAGGCCTAGCAGTCGGCTCTAAATTGTCGGCTGATAAATTCTTAAATGCTGAAACACTGGGTATCTTGGTGCTGGGTATGGCGGCGTTTTCAATTGGTACCGCCGGTGGTCTGTTGATGGGTAAAGTGATGCATAGACTTACGGGTGGCCGAGTTAATCCGTTAATTGGTGCGGCTGGTGTGTCGGCGGTTCCTATGGCGGCTCGAGTCGTTAATAAGGTTGGTCAGGAATCGAATCCGCATAACTTCTTGTTAATGCATGCGATGGGGCCTAACGTGGCTGGAGTGATTGGCTCCGCGGTTGCGGCGGGTGTGTTATTAGCGATTGTTGGTGACTAAGGCTTAACGAACCAACATTAGACCCGCATCACTAAGCGAGTTTAATGTTGGAGAAGTCTGCTTCTGCCGCTATCTGGATTGCTGTCAATGACGTGACGCTCATTTAGCTAGCGGTTTGTGCTGATGACGACCGCCTTTTTCGTATGTGGCGAATGATGGCAATAAAAACCCATACTTGATGATGTCAGTACGCCAACAATAATGGCGCACTAATATACGATTAATTAATCCGCTAACGCATGAACATAATACGTCTCGCCCCTCGTGAATAAAACAAACTGTATACATACGCTATCTGTTGCGCCGATGATGGAGTGGACGGATCGACATTGCCGTTATTTTCACCGAATTTTATCGCCAAACTCTTTGTTATACACCGAGATGGTCACCACTGGTGCTTTGTTATACGGTGATCGGCAACGCTTTTTATTACGTGATGACTTTGAGCAAAGCGTCGCCTTGCAGCTAGGCGGTAGTGACCCTGCAGCGATGACTATGTCGGCTAAATTTGCTCAGGATGCCGGCTTTCACGAGGTGAATATTAATGTTGGCTGCCCGAGTGATCGGGTGCAAAGCGGTCGCATTGGCGCGTGTTTGATGGCCGAAGCCGAATTAGTGGCGCAATGCGTGGCTGAGATGCGCGCGAAGGTGGATATACCGATAACGGTTAAAACGCGTATTGGTATCGATGACGAGGACTCACTGCAGTTTTTGTTGGACTTCGTTGGCACGGTTAGCGAGGCTGGCTGTGATACCTTTATTATTCATGCCCGCAAGGCGATTTTACAAGGTTTATCGCCGAAGGAAAATAGAACCATACCCCCGTTGAATTATCCGCGCGTTTATCAGCTGAAAGCGACGTTTCCCGAATTAACGGTGGTGCTCAATGGAGGGGTCAATAGCATAGACGGCATTCAGCAGCACTTGCGCTTACTGGACGGGGTTATGATTGGCCGTGAAGCCTATCATAACCCGTTCTTTTTGACCCAGGTCGAGCAACAGTTGTTTGCGCAGGCACCTACGACAAGGCTGGCGGTACTCGAACGTTTTATCCCTTATATCGAACGACAACTGAGTTTAGGGGTTCGTTTGCAGAATATCACCCGACATATTCTCGGTTTGTTTGCTGGTCAAGCCGGCGGTAAGCACTGGCGTCGCTACCTAAGCGATCACGCTCGATTGAAAAACGCTGGTCCAGAGGTGTTGTTAGAGGCGTTCGATGCAATGAAACCCCATAACTCCGATTTAGACGCTGGCGCTAGCAGTAATTAATTAGCTCGAAGCGAACGATTAAACGGTATACTTTTTAACATTATTAATTTTATTTAGACGCATGGAAAAACTGTACAAACAAATTATTTCTGATATCGGTGAAGATGTAGAGCGCCAAGGCTTAGTGGATACACCGAAACGGGCGGCAAAAGCGATGTCATTTTTAACCAGCGGCTATGGTGAAAGCTTGGATGACATCGTCAATGGCGCCGTTTTTGATTCCGCTGCGGATGATATGGTGATCGTTAAAAATATCGAATTGTATTCGATGTGTGAACACCATTTACTGCCATTTATTGGTAAGTGTCACGTCGCATACTTACCCGACGGTAAAGTGTTAGGCTTATCCAAGGTCGCGCGTATCGTTGATATGTATGCACGACGGTTGCAAATTCAGGAACAACTCACCACCGAAATAGCCGACTCAATTCTACAAGTGACCGAGGCTAAGGGAGTGGCGGTTGTCGTTGAAGCGCAGCACTTATGTATGATGATGCGAGGAGTAGAAAAACAAAACTCACAAATGACAACCTCAAGCATGTTAGGGCAATTTCGGCATAATTCTGAAACCCGCGCAGAGTTCTTGAGCTTGCTTAGGATGGGACAATAAAGGCAAGCCTATATGCAAAAGACAGCCGTTGTACTGATTAATTTAGGAACGCCAGAAGCACCGACCGAAGAGGCTGTTCGAGAATACTTACGTGAGTTTTTATCAGATCCACGGGTGGTGACCATTCCGCGCTTCATTTGGTGGTTCATCCTTAATTTTATCGTATTAAAAAAGCGACCGGCTATATCGGCTAAGGCTTATCAGTCCATTTGGACGGATCAAGGTTCGCCGCTGATGTCGAATTCTAAGGCGATTAGAGACGGCCTGCAGAACCAGGCTGATCAGCAAGCGGCAGGGGAATATGAATTTACCCTAGCGATGCGCTATGGGCAGCCATCGATTAGCTCTGCGATAGAAACGATTAAGCAACAAGGTGCCGATAAGCTCATCGTGTTACCGCTATATCCGCAATACGCCACGTCTAGTACAGGTACGGCCTTGGAGGCATTTAAGCAAGGTTATGAGTCGTGGCCGGATGCACCGACGAGTCATAGTGTGGTGGAGTATCACGCGGATCAGGCTTATATTGCTGCTTTGGCGGATAGCATTCAGCGCTCTTGGGCGGATCATGGTCGTGCCGAGTGTTTGCTGATGTCGTTTCACGGCGTGCCTGAGCGGACAATTACCCAAGGTGATCCTTATTTGGCACAGTGTCGGCAAACGGCGCAATTATTGGCTGATAAATTGGCTTTGAAACCAGCGCAGTGGCGCTTGGTTTTTCAATCGCGTTTTGGCCGGGCCAAGTGGATTCAGCCCTATTGTGTGGAAACCTTGCAGCGTTTGCCGCAAGAAGGGATTAGCAGTGTCGACGTGGTTTGCCCAGGTTTTGCCGCTGATTGTTTGGAAACCTTGGAAGAAATGGCTTTACAAAATCGTGAGGTGTTTATGCAGGCTGGTGGTGAGGGCTATCGTTATATTCCAGCTTTGAATGATGATGTTAAGCATATCGGGGCACTTTTTGCCTTGGTAGCTAGTCATAATGATAAAAGCCATAAACAGGAGAGCGCGTAATGTCTAAGTTTTTTGGTCGAGGCTCTGACTGTGCTTTTTGCCGGATGATGCGCAGCATGTCATTTAGTGGCATTGGGGCGGCATTGGGCGCGGGTATCGGTTACTTATTAGAGTTGCCCAAGGCGGATGTCTGGATGTGTGCTATTGGCGGGGCTTTTGTGATGGTGTTTTTGGTGTTAAAAAAATTGGAGAAGTTATGAGGTTACTACTGCTGGTTGCGGTTCTTTTACTCAGTGTAGGCTGTTCGGAAGAACAACAAAATAAAATTTCACGTTTTGGTGTTAGCTGGTTGGAAGGTGACTATAAGGTGACTTTTTATGAAGGTTCGCATAAAAAAGAATGGTTGTTACTGGATGGTAAAGTGACCTCTGATCCTCAGAAGGGTTATTACTTTTTCTGGGTGAAAGTCGGCGGAAAGAGTAAGTACGTACAGGTGCCTATCTCCCGTACCACGATAGAAGAGATATAAGCCTAAACGATGTGTGAATTACTGGGCATGAGTGCCAATGTGCCGACCGATATCTGTTTCAGTTTTAGTGGTCTGGTGAAGCGAGGTGGTGATACGGGCGTGCATCGTGATGGTTGGGGTATTGCCTTTTATGAGGGTAAGGGTTACCGCTCTTTTCATGACCCCATTGCCAGCGTGGACTCTGAGGTTGCTAAGTTCATTCAAAGTTATTCAATTAAGAGTAGCCAAGTGATCTGCCATATTAGAAAGGCCAACCGGGGGCGTGTGAGTCTGGAAAATACTCACCCATTTTCACGTGAGTTATGGGGGCAAGTGTGGTCGTTTGCCCATAATGGTCAGCTCAAAGGCATTAAGAAAAAACAGCTGTTGAATTACCTGCCTGTTGGTAGTACCGACAGCGAACACGCGTTTTGTTGGGTTCTTGGGCGCTTACGTGACGAGTTTCCAGTTAAGCCTAAGAGTAAGGTGGCGTTACGGCGTTGTATCCAACGCCTGTTTCGAGAGTTGGCCCAGCTCGGGGTTTTTAACGTGCTGATGAGTGATGCGCAGAGCTTATACACGTATTGCAGCACAAAACTGTCGTGGTTAACGCGTCAGGCACCGTTCGACAGCGCACGTTTACTGGACGCGGATGTGTCGATCGATTTTAAGCAAGAGACATCGTCTAATGATGTCGTAACGGTGATAGCAACCGAACCGTTAACCTCGAACGAACAATGGACGCAGATGGTGGTGGGCGAGTTTAGCCAGTTCCGCCTGGGCCGTAAAGAGTTTACTCAACTCAGCTAGTGACCAAAGAATAGTTGTTGGGTGATGCTGAGCTCTTGTTGTACTTCATTGCTGATAAGAGGAAGTAGTCTGTAAGGTATTCCTAGCTGTAACCACTGAGGGTCTTCGGGGGGGAGTTCGAGCATGATGCTCTGCTCAGAGCTTGTGTCGAGTCGACTGAGTCTATTGGCAAGGTGAATGATTAGTGTTTCTTCGAGGTGATTGGTTGCCAATTCCGGCTGGTGATGGAATTCGGCCGCAGATTGAATCGATTCTGGGATTTTCCATAGATCTAGCAAGGCACCGCCAACCTCGGCATGGTTGAAACCAAAGGTGCTTTTTTCTGCCTCAAGTTCACTGCCCGATTTGGCTTCGGCTAATAAAGCCGCCGCACGAGCTAAGTCAGGCGCTTTGCTATACATGATCAATCGTCCAATATCATGTAATAAACCGCTGACAAATGCCGATGATAGTTGGCGTTTCTTGGGGTGTTCGTTGGCGAGGTGCTTGGCAAATAAAGCCGTTTCTAGGCTATGTGTCCAAAATGCATCCATGTCGAAGGTCGTGTGCGGGATGTTTGAAAACTGATCCACGACACTGGTGCTCATGACCAGTAAGCGTATTTCACTACCGCCCATAATTGTAATGGCATGGTCGATAGATTTGACTGTCGCTGGGAAACCAAAAAAAGCTGAGTTCACTATTTTTAGCATGCGAGCAGATAAGGCGGGATCTTGTTGAATGATGGCAGCTATATCGGCGGCATTATTATTTTCATCGTCTAGCGCTTGGCTTATCCGCATAAATATTGCGGGTGGGGAAGATAATTCAATATCGCCAGCTAAAAAGTCTTTAATGCTTGCTGTCATCTAGGTTGTCCTTTGACAATTATAAGTAGTTAATACGGTTAATTCCTGAAAATAGGCTAGTCTTCGGGGTGCTTACTAAAGATGTTCATTATGGGCTACATTCTATGGGGTTGTGATCAATAGAATCAAGTGCTTGAGTGAGTTTTGTAATGTTTTTGTTGACAGGCTGTCTAGGCAACCTATAAGGTGATTGTTAGGAAATGATTTCCTATGGTTTTCGTTCAGGATGAGCAGGTGGTTTCGTTGAGAGGTTTTGGCGGTTTTGAATGAGAGATTATGTGAAATGATACAGATCGAGCGATTGAAAACACAGCATATTTTACTTGTTGAGCACGATGCTGAGCGTTTATCTACCTTACAAAATATATTATCCGCAGCCGGTTACCGAAAACTGCTATGTGCCTCAAGCCAAGACGAGGTCTTTGCGTTGGTACGCCCTTTTCAAGGGAGGGTTCATGAGCTGGGCGCAATCTTATTAAATTATGAGCTGCCACAATCAAATACCTTAAAGCTCTGTCAGATCCTGACAACACTGGATGGGCACGAGGGTATTCCGTTGATTTTTCTGGCGGATGAAAATATTAATCTCGATGATGATCTTATCAGTACCTGCCATAAGGCTAATGCAGCCACCATTGTGCACCACCCTGCCGAAGCAAAAGATTTAACGCCATTAATTAACCTAGCCTTATCGTTAAAAAGTGAACGTGATGAGCGTATTACGAATGAAGAAAAGTTGCTGCATGAATTATCCGAGCGGCGCATTATGGAAGCTCGCTTGCAATACTTAGTGGCGCACGATGAGCTCACCGGGCTATCGAATCGTAGCGGTCTAGAAAAGGCAGTCGATTTTGCTATTTTGCGCTGTAATAACTTTAAGCAGCATGGCGCTTTGTTGGATATTGATTTAGATCAGTTTAAGGTGGTCAATGATATCGAAGGGCATGAAACCGGCGATTGTTTGTTGGTTGAAATAGCGACCTTGATTCGTTCTACTCTGGACGCTGATGCCTTTATTTCTCGTGTAGGCTCAAATCTGTTTCAGGTGTTATTGAGTAAGACCTCCGAACAAGAGGCCTTAGATATCGCTGAGCGCCTTAGACTAAAGATTGATGAGTTTGACTTTAAGGCGGGCAGCAATGTTTATAATGTTTCGGCGAGTATTGGGGTGGCAATTTTAGCGCCCATGAAAAAAATAAGGCGGCCGAGTGAGCTGATGTCAAAAGCCGATCATGCTTGTTATACCGCGAAGACCTTAGGCAGAAATAGAGTGAATTTGTTTGAGGGTGAAAATGAACAGCTAGCTAGTTTACGAGATGATGCTCAATGGGTGCCGAGGATTAGACGAGCCTTAAGAGAGGATGCGTTTCAATTAGTGTTTCAGCCGGTTGTCAACGCGAGTGATGGGCATATTTCGCACTATGAAACGTTGTTGCGAATGATCGATGATAGCGGTGAGTTATTAAGCCCCGTGAAGTTCATTCCGGTTGCGGAAAGGATGGGCTTGATAAACCAAATTGATTTATGGGTGGTTTCTCACGTGATCGATTATATTGCTGGTTTAGATAAAGATCAGGAAGATGTTTGTTTTACGGTTAATTTATCAATCCATGCCCTACAAGGAGATTTTTTGTTGCCAGCGTTGCGGCAGAAACTAGAAACGAGTTGGATTTCTCCTGCGCGTTTAACCTTTGAAATTACCGAAACGGCGGCGGTCTCAAATTTTGAAAAGACCCGAAAAATGGTGTCTAGGATACGGGCATTAGGCTGCCGGTTTGCTCTAGATGATTTCGGTGCGGGTTTTAGTTCATTTAATTATTTGAAGAACTTCCCTGTGGACTATTTGAAAATAGATGGGCAGTTTATTAATAACTTGGCGCTAGACCCGGCGGATCAAGTATTAGTGAAGTCGATGATCGATATTGCTCATAGCTTGGGTAAAAAGGCAATTGCCGAGTATGTGTCGAATCCTGAGATACTGAGGATCTTACAAGAGTTTGGTGTTGATTATGTACAGGGTTATTTGTTAGGTAAGCCAGAAAAGGAATTGTTGGCAGAAAAATACATTAGCTTACATGAGCTAATGAATCAGCCCTTGGATGTGAAGGAATTACTCGCCACCTAGGCATCGGTTTATGACATGATGGAGTTCGTGTTTCACGGGTTTTACTGTGACACTTTGTTAACCAGTAAACCTGATGATGGCCAAGCCAAAAAGTAAACCGAAAAAAGCAAAAAAAAACCTTAGCCACAGTGCTGTTAAACAAGATCGTCGTTTATTCAAGCGCCTGTTTGCTTGTTTGTTGATAGGATTTTTGTTGGTTTTTTCCATCTACAGTGCTTACCTCGATAATATCGTTAAAACTCAGTTTGAAGGTAAGCGTTGGGAGTTAGCGGCGCGTGTTTATGCCAACCCGGTTGATATCTATCAAGGCTTAACACTCTCAGCTAGTCAGCTTGAGTCCTTATTAAATGATCTGCACTATCAATACTCTAACAAGCTCCCATCGACTGGAACATACTATCGTTCTGGCGATGTTTTTAGTATTAGAACACGGGGCTTTGAGTTTTTTGATGGTCGAGAAGCGTCCAGCCGTATTCGCATTCGCTTGCAAGATAATATGGTGTCATCGATAAGGAAGCTGGGTTCGGCTACCGATGTGGCTTTGCTGCGTTTAGAACCGGTGCAAGTTGGCAGTTTTTACCCCAAGCATAAAGAAGACCGCTTATTAGTAAAAATAAGCGAGGTGCCGCGAACCCTAATTGATGGCCTTATTACGATCGAAGATCGAGATTTTTATCAGCATTATGGGATATCTATAAAATCAATTCTCCGTGCGCTTTGGGTCAATATTCAAGCCGGCGGCGTAGTTCAAGGGGGGAGTACGTTAACTCAGCAGTTGGTGAAGAACTTTTACCTGAGTTCGGAGCGGAGTCTTTGGCGAAAAATAAAAGAGGCCATGATGGCGCTGATACTGGAGTTTCGTTATCAAAAAGACGATATTTTAGAAGCGTATATTAACGAGGTGTTTTTAGGCCAAGACGGGGAGCGTTCGATTAATGGCTTTGGTATGGCCAGCGTATTCTATTTCAATAAACCGTTAATCGAGTTGAAGCCGCACCAGGTCGCTTTATTGGTGGGCTTGGTAAAAGGGCCGTCTTATTACGACCCACGGCGGCAGCCGCAGCGCGCGCTGAAACGTAGAAACCTAGTGTTGGGTGAAATGGTCAGTGAGGGAGTGTTGCCGCCGCAACAGCGTAATATTGCTCAGCGTTATGGCGTCGATATTTCACCGATTAAGCGGCTCAGCAGTTCGCGCTTTCCGGCATTCTTAGACTTGGTGAAGCGTCAGTTAAGCCGAGACTATCAGGAGGAAGAACTGCGTTCGGATGGTTTGAATATTTTTTCCACCCTAGACTACAGTTTACAAACACAGGCAGAAAAAATATTTAAACAGACGCTGTATTCCTTGAATAAACGATACGGAATTGAACAAGGGAAACTGCAGGGCGCGATGGTTATTACGCGTCGTGAAGGCGGTGAGGTGGTTGCCGTTATTGGTGATAGGAATCCCCGTTTCGATGGTTTTAATCGTGCCTTGGATGCGATTAGGCCCATTGGTTCCTTGGTTAAACCCGCAGTGTATTTAACTGCGTTATCACAGCCGAGTCGATATACCCTGACAAGTCTTATTGACGATAGCTCGATTAGTTTGAAACAGCAATCGGGGGAGTTATGGCAGCCCCAAAATTACGATAAACAAGAACACGGTGCGGTTTCTTTGCGCAGCGCCTTGGCGCATTCTTATAATCTAGCGACGGTCAGGTTGGGGATGGCATTAAAGGTTCCGCGGGTGAAGAGAACCTTAGAAGTGTTAGGGCTACGGCGTCCGATCGAACCATACCCATCGTTATTGCTGGGGGCGTTATCGTTGTCTCCAGTGGAGGTCGCGCAAATGTATCAGACCTTGGCGGGGGAAGGGTTCTTCACCCCATTGCGCTCAATCCAGTCGGTGACGGCTAATGATAATATGGCCTTGCAACGTTATGCTTTAAATGTGCGGCAAGTGGCTAACCCATCGGCGGTGTATTTACTCAATACGGCGTTACAAGGGGTGATGAACGAGGGTACCGGCCGCTCGGCGTATCAGTATTTGCCGGCAGATTACGGTTTGGTGGGGAAAACGGGTACCACCGATGAGTTGAGAGATAGTTGGTTTGCCGGTTTTAGCGGTGATTACCTAGCGGTGGTATGGCTGGGTAGGGATGACAATAAACCGTCAAAATTGACCGGTGCGAGTGGTGCCTTGAAGGTCTGGTCGAAAGTTATGCAAGCCATTTCTAAGCAGCCGGTACATTTAACCCAGCCCGATGATGTGGAGTATAGCTGGGTGGACCCTTTCGGCCGCCGAGCTAATGAGTTTTGTGCGGATGCTGTACAATACCCGTATATTAAAGGTTCGGCTCCGCTTGAAGACTCTCCTTGTGTCGGGGCTATCGGTGAAACCTTAGAGCGTGCAGGTAATTGGTTTAATGATTTGATGAATAGCAGATAAATGAATATAAAATTAATGTGTTTGGCTTGTTTGGGCTTACTCAGCGGCTGCGCAGACTTGTCAATGTATAACCAAACGCCTGCTCCCATTGGTGGTTCGGCGCCGATGGAACAAGCCCCATCTCAGCGTGTGCCGGTGACGGTGAAAACCTTTCCACTGGATAGCGATACGGTCAGTGATTACAGGCCGCAGCCTGAGATTCAGCGCAGCGTACAAAAACCGGCGGTTATTGCTTTATTGGACGGTGCTCAGCAGTTTAGTGCGCAAGGGCAATATAGTTTGGCTGCCGCCAAAATGGAACGTGCGATACGCATATCACCGAGGGACCCGCTGGTTTGGCATCATTTGGCAAAAATCCGCATCGCCCAGCAACAGTATGAATTAGCCATCAGTTTGGCGAAAAAGTCTAACCTATTAGCGGCCCATGACCGAATGCTACAACGTAATAATTGGTTAATAATAGCCGAGAGCTTTAACTACTTGGGGCAGACTGGATCGGCTAACAAGGCTCAGCAGCAAGCAGCACGTCTACTTTAGGATGACGGCGACAAACATTTATTCAGTCGAGAAACTGATTGAGCAAGCGAGGCAACTGGCGGCAGACTTTAAACAAATGACGGGTAAGCCCTTGCCGGGTGTTAGCAATGAGATCGCCGAGCACGATGCGGTGAAGTTGTTAGGCCTAGAGTTATGTGAGGACCGTAGCCATGGTTTTGATGCGAGGCGTGTATCAACAACGGTTGGACCGCAACGGGTGCAAATTAAAGCACGGGCGATATTTAATGATAATTATCGCGGGCAGCGGCTGGGTCAGCTCAAGTTTGATAAAGAATGGGACTCAGTGGTATTGGTTTTAATGAATGAGCGTTATCAGGCGTTTGAAATATTAGAAGCGAGGCGCGAAGAAATCGTCGATAATATCAATGATAACCCCAGTCGGAGCAAACGCGGGGCGATGTCGGTGGCAAAATTTCGCAATATTGCGACTTTGGTTTGGACCCTAGAAGAGGGTTTGGATCGTGCGGCTTGGCATGATTAGCTTACATTAAGTCTATAGGTATTCTTTTGCACGATCTCGATTCTATCTTTGGCTCCGACGGTGAGCTGGTCAACCATATCAAAGGCTTTCAAGCGCGTGAAGGTCAACTATCGATGGCGAAAGCCATCGAGCGGGCGATAAACCAGCGGCGGCACTTGGTGGCCGAAGCAGGCACAGGTACCGGTAAAACCTTTGCTTACCTGATCCCGGCGATGTTATCGGGCAAAAAAACCATTATTTCTACCGGTACGCGTAACTTACAAGATCAAATTTTTGAGAAGGATTTTCCTCTGGTACGTGATGCACTCAATGTGCCGGTGCAAGGGGCGGTGCTGAAAGGCCGGGCGAATTACCTATGTCTGTATCGCCTTGAGCAGGCGCAGCAGCAAACCATCGGTTTCGATAAGGAGTCGGCGACCCAGCTAGGCGATATTCAGCGCTGGTCACGGCAAACCCGTGAGGGCGATATTGTAGAGGTTGCTAGCGTAGCCGAAGACTCGCCCATTTGGCAGCAAGTCACCTCAACGGCGGATAATTGTGTCGGCCAAGATTGCCCAATGCTGGCGGAGTGTTTTCCGATGAAAGCGCGGCGAGTCGCCCAAGAGGTAGATGTCTTAATCGTCAATCACCACTTATTATGTGCAGATTGGTCGTTAAAAGATGATGGTTTTGGCCAGTTATTGCCTGAAGCTGAGCTGATTATTGTGGATGAAGCGCACCAGCTGATTGATACCGCCTCACGTTTTCTTGGGGTGTCGGTGAGTGCACGGCAAATCTTGAACTTATTGACGGATATCAGTAGTGAACAATTAAAGGTCGCTTCTGATATGCCGGGTTTGATCGACTTAACCCACGTGTTGAATGAGGATATACGCGAAATGCGCAAGCTGATGCCGGAGCAATCGCAAAAGGGTTCGTGGGTGGAGTTGGCTGAAATGGCTGGTTTTGTCGATGGCTTAGAGTGTTTGATTGAGCGTTTAGAAAAACTGTTTAATGTGCTCACCGAGGTGGCGGTACGCTCGAAGGGTTTAGAGGCGTGCTGGAAGCGTTGTGAGGATATTTTATTGCGGCTACGTTTGTTTACCCAGAGTGAGCAAAAAAACTGGATACAATGGTTTGAGTCATTCAACCGAACCTTCAGCTTTCATCGAACGCCTTTAGATATTTCGAAAACCTTTGCCAGTTTTGCGTTTGCTAGCGAGGCGAGCTGGGTATTTACCTCGGCGACCTTGTCGGTGAATAATAAATTTGATTTTTTTACCCAGCGTTTAGGTCTGCAAGACGCCGATAATGGTATGTGGGATAGCCCATTCGATTATGTTCATCAAGCCCTGATGTATGTGCCGGAAGGATTGCCTGAACCACGCGACCGGCACTATACGGAGGTGATGATTGAAAAAATCATCCCGGTATTGGAAGCCAGCGAAGGACGGGCGTTTATCTTATTTACCAGTCACCGAGCGTTGCGCGAAGCGGCCAGCTTATTAATGGCGAAAACCGACTTTACTCTACTCGTACAAGGCGAACTGCCTAAGCAGCAAATGCTGGATAGATTTCGTAGTACGACACGAGCGGTACTGTTAGGCACGGCCAGTTTTTGGGAAGGGGTCGATGTGCGGGGCGACGCCTTGTCTTGCGTCATTATCGATAAGTTACCGTTTACCTCGCCAGGGGACCCCGTGACGAAGGCTAGGCTCGAGCATATGACCGCCAATGGCCAGTCGCCGTTCGCTGAATTTCAGCTGCCCTCGGCTGCGTTGACCTTAAAACAGGGTGTCGGGCGCCTCATTCGCGATGTTGAAGATACGGGCTTATTGGTGTTATGTGACCCGCGTTTATCCAGTAAGGCTTATGGCAAGGTATTCGTCAGTTCCTTACCCGCGATGCCGATTACCCAAGAGATGAAGGACGTGAACCGTTTCTTTCGTCGCATCAATAAGAAAAAACTCAGTAAATTAGCATGAAAATTTTAGCAATAGAAACGGCCACTGAAGCGTGTTCAGCAGCCCTACTCATCGATGGTGAGGTGATTGAGCGTTTCCAAGTCGCGCCCCGTGAACACGGTAATTTGATTCTGCCGATGGTGGATGAGCTCATACAGGAAGCCGGTTTGTCGCTAGCGCAAATGGACGCCTTAGCGTTTGGCCGAGGCCCAGGTTCTTTTACTGGGGTGCGGATGGCCACGGGGGTTATTCAAGGGCTGGCTTTTTCTGCTGATTTGCCGGTGGCGGCGGTATCGACCTTAGCGGCAGTGGCGCAACAAGTGGCGGCCGAGGCGGCAGGAAAAACCATTTATAGTGCGCTGGATGCGCGTATGGGCGAGGTTTACTGGTGTGAGTACCGGCAGCACAATGGTTATGTACAAGCCGTGTCAGATGAACGGGTCATTGCTCCCAATAAATTGCAGGTTGAATCGGCCTGTGCTGCGATCGGTATTGGTCATGGCTGGGATACCTACGGCGAGGAATTACGCAAAATAGTGCAAGCGGAGCAGTTAAACTTATTGCCTAAAGCCTTGCCTAGGGCTAGAGAAGTCGCTTTATTAGCGTTGAAAATGGTCGAAAGCGGGCAAATCGTTAGTGCAGAAAATGCATTGCCGGTGTATTTACGCGATAATGTCGCAAAGAAAAAGGCGCAACAATAAGCATGGCTCAATATTTTACAATTCACCCAGACAACCCGCAGCAGCGCTTGATCGCGCAAACCGTTGATATTATTCGTCGGGGCGGGGTGATCGCTTACCCAACCGATTCGTCTTATGCGCTAGCTTGCGGTTTAGGGAATAAGCAAGCGATAGAACGTATTCGAAAAATCAGACGGGTTGACGATAAACACAACTTTACTTTGCTATGCCGTGACCTGGCGGATATCTCTACCTATGCGCAGGTCAATAATGATACCTATCGTTTACTGAAGGGGTTGACCCCGGGTGCGTTTACCTTTGTGTTAAAGGCGACCAAAGAGGTGCCCCGTAAATTACAGCACCCGAAAAGGAAAACCGTCGGCATTCGAGTCCCCGACAATTTGGTGGCGCAACAGATTCTTGAGTTGTTAGCCGAGCCGATGCTTACCAGTACCTTGATTTTGCCGGATGAAACGGAGGCGATTGCAGATCCTTTCGATATTAACGAGGCGTTGGGTAAGCAGTTAGACTTGGTGGTCGATGCGGGGGTTATTCCATATCAACCAACCACGATGGTGGTTTGGGATAATGACTTTCCGCAAGTGGTGCGTGAAGGCAAAGGTGAAGCTGACTTTATCGCGCGCAAGGACGATTAGGGCGATGGGCGACTTGACAATATTGGAGCGTATTGCGGTATGGGCTTTGCCGGTTATTTTTGCGATTACCGTGCACGAAGTGGCGCATGGCTGGGTGGCGAATAAATTGGGCGATAATACCGCTAAGAAACTCGGGCGTTTAACACTCAATCCTATTAGTCATGTCGACCTGATCGGTACCATCATCGTACCGGCCGTTTTATTGTTTCTCGGTGGTTTTATGTTTGGTTGGGCCAAGCCGGTGCCGGTTAACTGGAATAACTTAAAAAACCCGAAGCACGATATGGTTTACGTAGCGATTGCTGGGCCTATGGCTAATTTAGTGATGGCAATCATGTGGGCGGCTTTGCTAAAACTCGGTTATCTGATCAGTGGCGGTAATGAAGCGATATCCCTCGGGCTTATTTATATGGGGCACGCCGGAGTGATTATTAACTTGGTTTTGATGGTGCTTAATTTATTACCGCTATTACCATTAGATGGTGGGCGCGTGTTAGCGGGTTTATTGCCGCAGAAAGCGAGTTATCAGTTTAGTAAACTCGAACGTTTAGGTTTTCCATTGCTAATCGTTATAATTGCAACTGGGTGGTTGTCTAAAATATTGACGCCGCCCGTTTATTTTTTACAAACCGGCATTTTTAATGTGTTCGGTATCTAGGAGGAAGTGTGAGTTCAGAAGTACCAGCGCAGTATCGTCGGGTGTTATCCGGTATGCGACCTACCGGTCAATTACATTTAGGTCATTATCACGGTGTGCTCAAAAATTGGGTTGAGCTACAGCAGGAATATAAGTGTTATTTCTTTGTTGCCGATTGGCATGCGCTGACGACACACTACGAAGACCCATCGGTTATCGCCAGCAGTACTTGGGATATGGTGATTGATTGGCTTGCTGCCGGGGTGGATCATGGCTTGGCGGACTTGTTTATTCAATCGAGCATCCCCGAACACGCTGAACTGCATCTACTATTGTCGATGATGACACCGCTAGGCTGGTTAGAGCGGGTGCCAAGTTTCAAAGATCAACAAGAAAAGCTGAAAGAAAAAGATTTGGCTACCTATGGCTTTTTAGGTTACCCCTTGTTACAAAGCGCTGACATTCTAATGTACAAAGCGGGTTTGGTGCCGGTGGGTGCAGATCAGGTTGCGCACGTTGAGTTAACCCGTGAGGTGGCTAGACGTTTTAATTATTTATATGGTCGTGAACCAGACTTTGAAGAAAAGGCTGAAGCGGCGATTAAAAAAATGGGTAAGAAGAACGCTAAAATGTTCAATAAGCTACGTTCGGCTTATCAAGAGAATGGTGACCAAGAGGCGTTAGGTGTTGCTCGAGCCTTATTAGAGGCGCAACAAAATATTACCGTGGGTGATAAAGAACGTTTATTTGGTTATTTGGAAGGCACTGGCCGAGTGGTATTGCCTGAACCGAAGGCTTTATTAACGAAGGCGTCAAAGATGCCGGGGCTCGATGGGCAGAAGATGTCGAAATCGTATAATAATACGATTGCGCTGCGTGATAAGCCTGGCGATGTGGAAAAGAAGTTGCGCACGATGCCTACAGACCCAGCACGGGTACGTAGAACCGACCCCGGTGAGCCGAGTAAGTGCCCGGTTTGGCAGTTTCACGAGATTTACTCCGATGAAGGCGTTCGTGACTGGGTTCAAGAAGGCTGCCGCACCGCAGGTATCGGTTGCCTTGATTGCAAACAACCGGTGATTGATGCGGTATTGCGTGAATTGAAACCGATGCAAGAGCGCGCAAAAGAATATACCGAGCAACCTGAGTTGGTGCGTGCGATCATTCATGAAGGTACCGAAAAAGCACGGGATGTTGCAAAAGATACCTTAGATGAAGTGAAAGCGGTGATGGGGATGAAAATCGTTTAATCGATATTTACTCTGCTTAAACAAAGAAAAAGGGCGAGCAATCAGCCCTTTTTTTATTTGTTGAGCACCGCGCACTAAAGCGAACTATATTATTAAAACAATGAGAGGTCATACAATGTCAGAATTTAACAATGTCACGATTATAAAAAAAGCGAATGTCTATTTCGATGGTAAGGTTGTTAGTAGAACGGTGAGGTTTGCCGACGGTTCGACCAAAAGCCTAGGTTATATGATGCCGGGTGAATATAACTTTGATACCCAAGCAGCCGAAGTGATGGAGATTTTAGCGGGTGAGTTAGATGTATTATTACCTGGTAAGGAACAATGGCAGGCGATTAAAGGTGGTGAGTCTTTTAATGTGCCGGCTAATTCAAACTTTAAATTGAAGGTTCAGCAAGCAACCGACTATTGTTGCGCGTATCTCGACTAAAAATGGTTAGGTGTCATCGTAATGTCACCTGTGCTTTGTAATCTAAGGGTTCAACACAATAGATGAAGGTGATATGCAGATAGCTCAACCCAGACGAACAAAAATAGTTGCGACCTTAGGGCCAGCGACCGATGCGGAAGGCGTACTTGAGGAGTTGATTCAAGCGGGGGTGGACGTCGTTCGCTTGAATTTTTCACATGGCCTAGCCGCTGAGCAGGTTAAACGCGCACAAGCTGTACGCGAGATTACTAAACGACTAGCTCGGCACGTAGCTATCTTAGTTGATTTACAGGGGCCGAAAATCCGCATTGGCCAGTTCAAACAGAACAAGGTTTGGCTGCAAGATGACGCCGAATTTGCGATCGATGTGGCGATGTCTGTGACGGAGGGGGACGAGCGTCAAGTGGCTTGTATCTACCGGCAACTAGCCAATGAAGTGTCGCTAGGCGACCGTTTATTGCTCGATGATGGACGTATCGTGTTACAGGTGGAGGCAGTCAAGGGCACAAAAATTCACTGTAAGGTGCTGGTTGGTGGTGAATTATCTAATAATAAGGGTATTAATCTGCAAGGCGGAGGTTTATCGGCGAGTGCGCTTACGGATAAAGATAAGGCCGATATTTTAACGGCCGCCGAAATCGACGCCGATTATGTCGCCGTTTCATTTCCACGCAATGCCGCCGATATGCATGATGCGAGGGTTTTGCTTGAGTCTGCGGGCTGTCAGGCCCACTTAGTCGCGAAGATTGAACGCGCCGAAGCATTACTGGTATTGGAAGAAATTATCGATGCCTCTGATGCGGTGATGGTGGCGCGGGGTGATTTAGGCGTTGAAATTGGTGATGCCAATTTGCCACCCGCACAAAAAAATATTATTCGGCTGGCGCGTCAGCGTAATACGACGGTGATTACCGCCACCCAAATGATGGAATCGATGATTCACAGTCCTATTCCAACCCGCGCAGAAGTCTTTGATGTGGCTAATGCGGTGGCCGATGGCACCGATGCGGTGATGTTGTCGGCGGAAACCTCGGTGGGTAAATACCCCATTAAAACGGTTCGTGCGATGGCGGAGATTTGTCTGCAAGCCGAGCGTCAGCCGAGTAGTACCCACTCGAAACACCGAGTGGGTAAACAGTTTGACCGTATTGACGAGGCGATTGCGCTCTCGGCGATGTACGTGGCTAATCACGCTGATATCCAAGCGATTGCGGCTTATTCGGTGAGTGGTTCTACGCCCTTACAGATGTCGAGGTTGAGTTCGGGTATCCCGATTTTTGCGATGGTTCCAGATGAGCATATATGCCGTCGAGTTTGTTTATATCGTGGGGTTAATCCTGTATTAATGGCGCGGCCAAACGGTAACGAGGTGGAACTCGTTGAGGCGACGCTGGCGAAGTTGAAGCAATTACAAATTGTTTCTGCGGAGGATATGGTGATTGTTACGGCCGGCGAAACGAATGCGCAGCACGGAGGTACCAATACCTTGAAGATAGTGCAGGTCGATTAATATACGCTGGATCTAAGCTCCTTGGTCGATTGTATGGCGGTTGCAGGCATTGAGTGAGAAAGCTAGCTATAAGGACTGCGCTTGGTTTGCCTACTGTCGATGAGAGTCGGTTCAAAAGGGATCTTTGATACGAGCCCTTATCTGCTTGCTTTCCCTTGCCTGTGTCGGATACGTCATGCCGGGGTCTAAGCCTGCCAATATATTTCTCTTGGCTGACAAGCTTATAAGCATAAAAACCTGTAAAATGCGCTTGAACACGGCTCGAAGCACTCGAGTAGCCGCAGCGCTTAAGTCACAACGGACTTAAGCGTTTGCAACTCCACGTGTATTCTCAACCTGGGTGAAGTAGCCCCAATACATAGGTGAATAATCTAATGAAAAAAAATCCTCAATACAAGCCCTCCGAAAAACCCAGTCGGTCTAAACGCCAACAGCCTGAACGTATTCAAAAGTTACTCGCGCAAGCGGGTGTCGGCTCACGTAGACAAGTTGAAAAATGGATTGCCGAAGGTACGATACACGTTAACGGTGAGGTCGCTAAGCTTGGTGATAAGATCACCACCCATGATATCGTTAAGCTAAGAGGGCGGCCGGTTAAGCTGGCTAACAAATTACAGGTTGATACCAAGGTATTAATCTACCATAAGCCGATTGGCGAAATTGTTAGTAAACGAGACCCTGAAGGTCGACCGAGTGTTTTTAAGCGTTTACCAAGGCTTAAAATCGGCCGTTGGATTGCCGTCGGTCGCTTGGATTTAAATACCCAAGGCTTATTAATGTTTACCAATGATGGTGAGCTGGCCAATAAGTTAATGCACCCATCGCAGCAAGTAGAGCGTGAGTACGCGGTGCGCGTTATGGGGGTGATTACCAAGGATATGATCGATCGTTTAGTGAACGGGGTTGAACTAGAAGATGGTAAGGCGCGTTTCGAAGATATCCATGAATCGGGCGGTGAGGGAATTAACCGTTGGTTTCATGTGGTGGTTGCCGAAGGTCGAAACCGAGTGGTTAGGCGTTTATGGGAATCGCAAAATTGTAAGGTTAGTCGCTTGATTCGGGTTCGCTATGGCTCCGTATTCTTGCCGCCAGGTTTGCCTACTGGCCAACACCAGATGTTGGATAAGAAAGAGTTAGAATCACTGCAGGCATTTTTAGCTGATTAGGCGCTAATAACTTTATTTCGTCCTGATTCTTTTGCTTCATATAAAGCCTTGTCTGCACGTAACATCGTACATTCAAGGCTTTCGCCTTCACGGTAACGGCTCAGGCCAATGCTAACAGTGAAGCTGATGTTATGCTCGTCGTGTTTGATGTTGAGTTTCTGCACCGCCTGACGTAACCTCTCGGCTAGTAACATTGAACCGCTGATATCGGTGGGGTGTAGTAACACTGCGAACTCCTCGCCACCGAGTCTAAACACGTGGTCACTTTCGCGCACCGTTTGTTTTAGGCACTGGCTGAACGCTTTTAAGGCGGCGTCACCAGCGGCGTGGCCGTAATTATCGTTGACGGCTTTAAAAAAGTCGATATCCAGCATTAATAAACTTAAGTCGCTGTGTTGACGTTTACTCTGCGCGGTTTCTTTTTGGAACACAGCATGCAGGGTGGAGCGGTTAAGCGCACCCGTTAATGGATCGGTGTGCGCGAGCTGGATGGCTTGGTGGTAAAGTAGCGCGTTTCTGAGTGGGTGTAACAAGCAGCTCAGGAAGTGTTCAATTGTTTCGAGTTCAGTCTCACTGAAACGTTTCCGGCGCATTAGGCTTAATTTCCCTAAGGCGGTGTTTTCAATCGTCATTGTGTACTCACACGAGTGGTGGCTACGTTGGCCGTGTGACTGGTTAATCGCGAGCTCTTCGTGCTGGAAGACTAAACCACTGTGGTTTAGCAGCTTAGCGAGGTGTTTGCTGAAGATCGTTAATAACTCATTTAATTGAATGCTGGTTTGTAACTCGGCCGCCAGTTTGGTAATTGGCTTGCTGTGCTCAAGGCTCTCTGCGTGTTGAAGTTTTGACGCTTTGATTTTTTTGAGTTCTATCGCAATTTGGTCGGTAGAAATGGCCATGACATGATCCGTGTGTTATCGAGTGATAAACATAGAGCGATAACCGTGCCAATATTAAATTACCCTTTAAATACAGTGTGTTGCTGGGTGAGTATCTCTGGTGGTTGCCTTTGTGTCATATTTATGACGTAAAAATAACGCAGCCATTGGCTGTGTTGAGCTTTTTTATTCTTCTACGCTTAGGTGTTGCTCGCGACTAATTTCCCAGCTATTGTCGGGGTCGCGGATGTTCAAGTACCATTTACCGGCTATCGGCAATACGAAGGGGGCTTGGAAGACGTTATCGCTAATCCTCAGTAGCTTTAATGTCTTATCGTGCTGACTAATGGTTGCGTGGCGCAATTGTAATTGCAGGTAAGCCGTTGGGGTTTGTAGTCCGTTCAGGTGGATGCTGAGGGTGCTTTCGCCGACGAATGTTTTATATTCTAGGCCGAGAGTCTTCGCCTTAGCTTGTAGGGTTTTGTTGATATTGATTGCCAAACCTTCTTTGTAATAATCCTTGGAGACTAATACTGGCTGGTTTTGTTGCGCAATGACAAAGGTTATGATGCCTGCAACGACTGCGCTGAAGGGTAAAAATATTAAAAACCATGGCCAGAACTGTTTATACCAAGGTGTTGTATCTGATGATTGAAGCATGTTACTAGCCGGTTGGTGAATGAATAACCCTATATAGGGCGGGTGAGCTCATCAATAAAGCACGATCATGGATCAAGTGGTCCGATGAAACGACCCTCGGTCTCAGTTTTTAAGCTGGCATCATCGATTGCTTGGATTGATAAACTAATCGTTGTTGACGGTTGTTGTAGCGATTCGGCAGGGGCGGTCAACGATAGGGGGATTTCTAAGATCTCGCCTGTGTTAACTGCGATGTTGTCGACAATGGAACTTTGTATACCGTCGATACCACTAACGCTGAGGGTATAACTATGATTAACAAGGTCCATGTTTAACACTTTGATGGTGTAGCTATTGCTGATGCTACCATCGTAGTTTTCACGATATAAAGCGTGCCTATCTCGTAATACATTAAGGCCTACCGAATCACGGGTTTGAATCGAATAGATCACCCCCGATAAAATACCAATGAGCATTAGACTGTAAACAATAACGCGGGTATGGAGTAGTTTGCTGGGTTTGCCTTCAAGGCTGTTTTCGGTGGTGTATTTGATCAGCCCTTTCGGGTAATCCATTTTTTCCATCACGTCGTCGCAGACATCGATACACGCTGCGCAACCAATACACTCGTATTGCAAACCGTTACGTATATCAATTCCCGTGGGGCAAACTTGTACACAAAGGGTGCAATCGATACAGCTGCCGAGCTGCTTGGCTTGAATGTCATCGCCTTTTTTGCGGTTGCCTCGGGGTTCGCCACGGGCTTCATCATAGGAGATGACGAGGGTGTTCTTATCGAACATCACGCTTTGGAAACGTGCATAGGGGCACATGTAGATGCAGACCTGTTCGCGTAACCAGCCGGCGTTGCCGTAGGTGGCGATGCTATAGAAGATTAACCAAAACCATTCCCATGGGCCTAGTTGAAACTGAATGATATGACCGAGTAACTCTCTGATGGGGGTGAAATAACCAACGAAGGTGAAACCCGTAAAGGCAGAGAAGATGATCCAAATACTATGTTTAGTGGCCTTGATGCGGATTTTTCTGAAACTGCTGGCTTGCTGGTCAAGCTTCATTTGCTGTGATCGGCTGCCTTCCACTTTACGCTCTATCCATAAAAAGACTTCGGTCCAGACGGTTTGTGGGCAGGCGAAACCACACCAAACACGGCCTGCTATAGCGGTGAAGAGGAATAGCGCTAAGGCCGCGCAAATAAGTAATAGAGCAAGGTAAATAAAGTCTTGTGGCCAAAATATCCAGTCGAAGATATAAAACTTACGCGCCGGTAGGTCAAACAGGACGATTTGTCGATTGTTTAAATTTCCCCAGGGTAATAAATAATACAGGCCGAGTAATAAAGCGATACCGCTAATGCGTAGGTTGGCAAATAATCCGTGTACTTCGCGCGGGAAGACCTTCTTACGTTTTTCAAAAAGTGAATTATCGAGTGATTCGTTGGCTTTTTTTTTCATGACCGATTAATGGGTGGGGCGCGAAAAGATAATCGCGAAGAGTCCGCTCCAGGTGCATACCAACCAGAAGAAAAAGAAACCGCAGGTATACGCACCGAGGTAACTGGAATAATAGAAACCCAATTCATCGGCGATAATGAGCGGGTCTACATAACTAAAGACGATACCGCTGAGCATTATGGCAACCCAAAAGGATGGCCATAACGCCCCGATAATAATTCTTTTTTTGCTAAGTTCCATCTGGGATCATTTTTTAGATAAACCGTAGACGTAGGCAGCGAGCACGTGCACCTTGTCTTCACCAAGGAATGTTTTATGCGGAGGCATTTTGCCAGAGCGCCCGTGGGTAATCGATTCGATGATTTTATTGCGCGATGCGCCATACAACCATACTCTGTCGGCCAAATTCGGCGCTCCCATTGCTTGGTTACCCGTGGCATCAGCGGTGTGACAAGCTGCGCAGTAGTTGGCAAAAATTGCTTTGCCGCGTGTTGCGTCAGTGGCTTTATGTTCACGCCCACTCAGGCTGAGGATGTAGTCCGCGACATAACCGATTTGTAACGGTTTCAATACAGAACCCCATGCCGGCATGGTGGCGTTACGCCCATGCATAATGGTTTGTTTGATATCGCTGGCTTTACCGCCCCATAACCAATCATTATCGGTTAGGTTCGGGAAGCCTCTTGATCCACCGGCGTCCGAAGCATGACACTGTGCACAGTAGGTGACAAATAAACGTTGGCCTACTTTCTGCGCGTGTTCATCTTTACTGAGTTCTTCTAGTGGCGTTTTAGAGAACTGGCTAAAGATCGGGCCGTACTTTTCGTTAGCGTTATCGACTTCCTGTTGGTACTCCTTCGCGGAGGTCCAACCCAGTAAACCCGAATAGTTATTTAAGGCGGGGTAGAGGGCGACATAGCTAAGCGCGAACATGATGGTGATGTAAAACATAAACAACCACCAGCGAGGCATCGGGTTGTTGAGTTCGGTTAAGTCCCCATCCCAAACGTGCCCGGTAGGTTCGCCTTCTTTTGTTTCTCCTTTAACGGGTTTTGCGACCCAGCGGATGAGGAAATAGCCACCGACCATGTTTGCTAAGATAACGATATCGACGACGATAGACCAAAAAGAACTCATTTCTTACTCCCTTGTAAATCTTTACTTATCTCATTTCCCTCAAAAGGGAGATTGGCGGCTTCTTCAAACTCCTCTTTACGGTCTTTGCTCCAAGCCCAGGCAATCAATGCGATAAATAGACAAAATAGTGCGACGGTGACGATAGACCGCAGGATATCAAGATCAAACATTGTTATCTCCTCGTGCTAACGTGGGTGCCGAGTACTTGTAAGTACGCAACTAAGGCATCTAACTCAGTTTTTCCTTCAATAGCAGCGGCTGCACCCGCGATATCTTCATCGGTATAAGGGGTGTTTAATTTACGTAATACACGCATTCTTTTGGCGGCAACGCTGCTGTCTAAAAGGTTGTCTTTTAACCAAGGGTAACCCGGCATGTTTGATTCAGGCACCACCAACCTAGGGTTGGTGAGGTGTAATTTATGCCAGTTATCACTATAACGCCCACCTACACGGTGTAGGTCAGGGCCAGTTCTTTTCGAACCCCATTGGAATGGACGATCATAAACAAACTCGCCAGCCAATGAGTAGTGACCGTAACGTTCGGTTTCTGCGCGGAACGGACGAATCATTTGAGAATGGCAACCATAACAGCCTTCTTTGATGTATACGCTACGCCCAGCTAGCTGCAGAGAGTTATAAGGTGTTAGCCCAGCCACCGGTTCGGTGGTTTGTTTTAAAAAGAATAATGGGACGATTTCAATCAGGCCGCCAACAGAAATGACGAGGATGATTAATGCGATCATTAATCCAATATTAGTTTCTACTTTTTCGTGACTCATTGTCTGATGCTCCGACTAAACAGTTTGGGGTACGAGTACGCCAACAGGTTTTGAATTTTTGGTGGTTTTGAAGACGTTGTACGCCATGATAAACATGCCGCTAAGGAACATCATGCCACCGATTAAACGGATTAAATAAAATGGTTTCATCCGTAATAGAGATTCAACGAAGCTATAAGTTAGAGTGCCATCGTCGTTGATCGCGCCCCACATTAGACCCTGCATCACACCGGCAATCCACAAGGAGGTGACGTATAACACGATACCCGCGGTGGCCATCCAGAAATGTATTTCTATTAACTTGATGCTATACATGTCTTGCTGACCAAATAACTTAGGGATCAAATAATACAACGAACCAATGGTAATCATCGCCACCCAGCCTAACGCACCTGAGTGTACATGGCCGATAGTCCATTCGGTGTAATGTGATAAAGCATTAACCGATTTAATCGCCATCATTGGGCCCTCGAATGTTGACATGCCGTAGAACGATAGCGAGATGATTAGGAATTTAAGAATGGGATCTGTTCTTAGTTTCTGCCAAGCGCCAGATAAGGTCATGATACCGTTGATCATGCCGCCCCAAGAGGGTGCTAATAAAATCATTGAGAATGCCATACCGACAGACTGAACCCAATCAGGCAACGCGGTGTAATGCAAATGATGAGGGCCAGCCCACATGTAAATCGAGATGATGGCCCAAAAATGCACAATAGATAAACGGTATGAATAAACAGGGCGCCCCGCTTGTTTAGGGATGAAGTAATACATCATGCCAAGGAAGCCGGCGGTTAAGAAAAAGCCAACCGCATTATGCCCGTACCACCACTGAACCATTGCATCTGTCGCGCCGGCATAGATAGGGTAAGACTCGGTGAGGCTAACTGGGATGACCAGTGAGCGCACAATATGTAATATCGCCACGGTAATAATGAACGCACCAAAAAACCAGTTAGCAACATAAATATGTTTTGTTTTACGTTTTAGAATCGTGCCAAAGAATACAATGGCATAAGAAATCCAGACGATGGCAAGCAAAATATCGATAGGCCAGATCAGTTCGGCGTATTCGCTGCCTTGAGTGAAACCAAAAGGTAGGGTGGCTGCCGCTAACACGATAACCAAAGTCCAGCCCCAGAACACAAAACTAGCTAAGCCGGTGGCAAATAAACGAGTTTGACAGGTTCTTTGGACTACGTAAAAGGAGGTCGCCATCAAGCCTGAACCACCAAAGGCAAAAATAACTGCATTGGTGTGTAATGGGCGTAAACGGCTATAGGTTAACCAGGGAATATCGAAATTTAACGCGGGCCAAACGAGCTGTGCAGCGATGATGACTCCGACAAGCATACCGACGATGCCCCAGGCTACCGTCATGATAGAAAATTGTCGAACAACGGTATCGTTGTAGATTGTCGTACTCATGCGTTAATCTCTATATTTGAAAAAGTTGCGACGTATTATACGGGCTGCTAGGAGATTTTCCTAGGGAGGGGGTGGCGGAAAAGAAGGTGTTATTTGCTGTACTCTTGATTTACATCATTTTTTTTGATCGATTTGACCTTACGATTGTTAGAATTCGAAGGGAAGGCAGCTCTATGGGTTTACGGAGCGATTAGGATTTCCTTCAATTGATCCATCTGCTTAATTTGAATACGTCGTTTATTGACGATGGAGATTAGTTTTTCACGTTCCAGTTTATGGATTTCTCGGCTAATGGTTTCAGCCGAAAGGTTAAGTAGGTTACCTAGCTCGCCGCGAGATAAATATAGCTCGAACTCAGTCGCCAAATACCCGCGATGGCGATAACGGTCTGAGAGGTCGAGTAAAAATGAAATAATGCGTTTTCGTGCGCTCACTTTTGCAACGGATCGAGCGTAACGACCGTGGTTGATGGCTCTACCCGCGTGTTTGAGTAATTGCTGGCTGACCCCGGGGATATTCTCTTGCACTTCCGAGAGGTTTATTTCGCACACATTACTGGTTTCAATTGCGTGAATGGTGCATTGGTATTCACCTGTGGCGATACCATCAAAACCAATGATTTCCCCAGGGAGGTAAATACCTATTACGTCTTCACTGGCTTCTTGGTTGAGGCTGGTGATTTTTACCGAGCCGGATTTAACGGCGTATAGCGATTTAAAACTAGTCCCCTGACGATAAAGGGTCTCGCCTTTCTGCAATAATTTGGTGTGGCTGACCGATTGATCTAACTTATCGATGTCGTTAGCGCTTAAGCCATACGGCATACAGAGTTCGCCTAGGCTACAGTTTTTACAAGAAAGGGATAGCTCACGGAGGAGCGCTTTAGAGGGTGCTGACATGTGAAATAATAAGGCTATCGTAATCAATGCTTGATTTTACCTTATAATGTGCGCGCTTAAGTTTCTTAGATCTAAATATTGTTAATCCATTGAATAATAGTACTGTTTGTTACCACTGCGGCGAAGCTGTGCCTCGTGCGCAAAACTGGGGTATTCACTTTGATGGTGAATGGCGTGCGATGTGCTGCCCGGGGTGTGCCTCGGTGGCGGAGGCTATTATTGATAATGGTTTGGCTGATTTTTATCAGAAACGTACCGCGTTCAGTGAATCGGCTACGCTGATTCCTGAGCCGCTGAGCCATTATGACTCCCCCGCTGCGGACGGCATGGGTGGTGAAATAAATGAGGTATCGCTGATCATCGAGGGCATTAGCTGTTCTGCGTGTATTTGGTTGTTAGAGCGACACGTTCGGCAGCTGAACGGGGTGGCTAGTTTTAAGATCAATTATGCAACACGGCGAGCGCAATTGGAGTTTTGTCTGGACTCGATCTTATTGAGTGAGGTGTTAACGGCGATTCGTGCGATTGGTTACCGGGCGCTGCCATATGATGCGAATAAACAATTTCTCGTTTTGCAAGCGGAGCGAAAGGATTTTATTGGCCGGATCGGTGTTGCGCTGTTGTTCAGTATGCAAGTAATGATGATTACCCTCGGTGTTTATATGGCGGGTATTGATACCATTGAAACGCAGATGTTGTCGTTTTTGCGCTGGATTAGTGCCTTCTTAAGTTTGCCGGTGATCTTGTATTCGGCGAAGCCTTTTTTGGTGGCGGCTTATCGCGATATGAAAAACGCTATGCCGGGGATGGATGTGCCGGTGGCGCTAGGGATCAGCCTAGGTTTCATCGCCAGTGTGTGGAATACCTGGCTGCTGGCCGGTGATACTTATTATGAATCGGTTTGCATGTTTATTTTATTCTTGCTGCTGGCGCGGTATGTCGAATTTTTGACACGTTGGTATGCGGTAAGTTCGAGTGAACGTCTGACTCAAGCGATACCGGTGGTGGCGAAGAAACTTCTGAGCGATGGCTCGCTAGAAAGTGTGGCGGCGAAAACACTGCAGCTTGGCGATGAGATTCAGATCAATCCGGGCGATGTTATTCCTGCAGATTCGCTGATCGTGTCGGGCACCTCGCAGGTGGATGAATCGATCTTAACCGGTGAGAACGAACCTATTAATAAATCGGTCGGCGATACCGTACTGGGTGGGAGTCATAACCTACAGCACAGCTTAGTGGCGAAGGTGTCTTGTGTGGGAAAGGCTAGCACCTTGTCGACGATTAGCCGCTTAATCGACCGCGCGCACAGTGAAAAACCGAATTGGGTCGAATTGGCGGATCGTTACGCCAGCGTCTTTGTCAGTATGGTGGTGTTATTAACGGTGGGTACCGCTTGGTATGGTTTTTCGCAGGGTGCGGAAGACTGGTTTTCTACCGCCCTGTCGGTGTTAGTGGTGACTTGCCCGTGTGCGTTATCTTTGGCGACCCCGACCGCGTATACCGCAGCGATGAGCGCCTTGTTTAATAAGGGTATCATTATTACCAAGGGCCAGGCGCTGGATAAATTGGCGAGTATTAAACACGTCATCTTCGATAAAACCGGCACCCTCACCCAAGGTGTTATGCGGATTACTCATTACCAGCAATTGGCGCAGCTTGAGTATCAAGAGTGCTTGGATTTAGCCATCAGTTTAGAGGCTTTTTCCGAGCACCCGATTGCGCGTGCTTTTAAGCGAGAGCGGCAAGACAAGGTTTATCAGCCGCAACAAGTCAAACATGTCAATGGTGCAGGTTTGATGGCTAATATTAATCAGCAGGATTATTACCTGGGGTCTTGGGTTTATATAGCGGGGGTGCTAGCGCTTGAGGAAGAACCGGTGCAGATGAGTGGTTCCTTGGTTTATTTGGCGACTGCAAAGCAATTGCTAGCGGTGTTCGAGATCGAGGATGATATTCGCCAAGGTGCGGTGTCGACGGTTACTTGGTTGCAGCAACAAGGTAAGGTGCTGCATTTGGTGAGTGGGGATCGCGCCACGCCGGTCGACTGGTTGGCCGCTAAGCTTGGGATTGAGCGGGTTAAGTCGAATGCTTCGCCGGTCGATAAATTAAATGAAATAGAGTGTTTGCAGCAGCGAGGTGACCCCGCGGTGATGATTGGTGACGGGGTGAATGATGCACCGATTATGGCGAAGGCCGATGTCTCCATTTCGGTATCGGGGGCGAGTCAACTGGCGCGTTCTTCGTCCGATATATTATTGATGGGTGATGATATGAGTGCGCTGCGAGATGTTTTTGCATTATCGAGTCAAACCCGACGAGTGATCAAACAAAATATGTGCTGGGCGCTGGTTTATAATATTGGTGCCTTGCCGTTAGCGATGGCTGGGCAGGTGGAGCCTTGGCAGGCGGCGTTGGGCATGTCCGTGAGTTCCTTGGTGGTGGTGTTGAACTCTTTTCGTTTGCGTATGCTGCGTCCAGCTGGGCAAGAGAACGATTAAATAAGGTGGCTCGATGGATAGTTTATATTTTTTAATACCGGTGTCGATACTGTTAATTATCGTGGTGACGGTGATTTTTCTGTGGGCGGTTAGGTCAGGGCAATTTGATGATTTAGACGGCCCAGCGCACAGTATTTTGCACGAAGAAGAACGTTTAGCGGATACGGCTGAGGAGGCTGTGGATCAAACGGGCGACAAGCTCAGTGGTGCAGATGATGAGCCGCCGCAGGGCTGAGTAAATTAACCAGCGCGAAGAGGATGATAATGCCGCCGGCAATGCGCCGAACCGTGGTTGAGCGTTTTAGTCTCATCAGTTTTTCTGAGGCCAGACCCATGGTTAATAACATCGGTAGGGTGCCTAGGCCGAAACATAGCATGATCAATGCGCCGTTGATAGCTTGTGCGCTGGCTAAACTCCAAGCGAGGGCAGAATACACCAAACCGCAAGGCAGCCAGCCCCAGACTAAACCCAAGTAAAACGCGCTACGTCGGTTACGGATAGGCAGTAGCTTTCGACTCAACGGCGATATATGTTTCCAGATGTGTTGCCCCGCGTGTTCTAGTTGGTGCAGGAAATTTAGCCAGCCGAGTAAATGAAAGCCAAATGCGAGCATAAAGAGCGAGGTGAGGATGCGGGATACGAGGGTGATTGAATCCGTATCAATCGGGCTCAAGGCTAATTGGCCAATGAGGCCCGCTAATAGCCCAATGAAGCTGTAACTGAGGATCCTTCCGGCGTTATATGCGAGGCTGTTATTGATGTTTTGCGGTTTAGAACCGCTCTGCTGGCTTAGAATGCCAACGATTCCGCCGCACATGGCGGCGCAATGGCTGGAGCCTAAAAAACCAATGCTAAAGGCGACAATAAACGTGCTGTCAAGCGGCATAAGAGTCGGGCTAGGTAGGGTGTATTACATCATGCCCAGTTGAAGTTTGGCCGCTTCAGTCATCATGGTTTGGTTCCATGGCGGATCTAACACCACTTCAACTTCAACGGTTTCGACCCCTTCCATATGCTTGATGCCAGATTCTATATCGCCTTGAATGACCGGGCCCATGCCGCAGCCGGGGGCCGTCAGGGTCATTTTAACGTGTACATGGTTCAAACCATCGGTGAGTGCGCGCACGGTACAGTCGTAAATCAATCCTAGGTCAACCACATTAACCGGTATTTCAGGGTCATAAACCGTGCGCATGAAATCCCAGCAGGCTTTGCGAATAGATTCGGGGTCGGTACCGGTGTCATAGGCGTGTATGACCTTAACTTCTTTACCCAAAGCGTCGGCGTCTATGGCGCTAATTCTCGCGAGCATTCCGGTCTCGGTGGATACGGTATAGGAGCCGCCTAAGGATTGCATGATGGTGACAACATCACCTTGTTTTAAGGTGTTGTGGATTCCATCGGGGATAACGATGACATTTACGTCGCGGGTTAGCGCGGTGCTTTCTTGCTCGGCCATGGGGGTTTAATTTGGGTTGGTTAATTTGGTGAATAATACCTTAATTTGCTGAAAAAAAACGCAGCATGTAGGATATTTGCCGCTAGTACGATGATTTTTAAACCACTAAAGGGATTTGTTCATGTCCGCTGAGAAAGCAATTTGGCAACAAAAAATAGAACGGCTGTTATGGCGCGAGCAACGAGATACGGAAGCTAAACAGTCGTTTTTGCTAACGCTATTACGCCTTATCTATGTGTCGATCATCGACCTGATGGCGGGGCAGCTAAGTCTGCGCGCGATGAGTTTGGTGTACACAACTCTATTGTCGATAGTGCCGCTATTGGCGTTGAGCTTTTCGGTGTTAAAGGCGATGGGGGCGCATAATGAAATTGAACCCTTCTTGTTTCAGTTTCTGGCCCCGTTAGGGCCGCAAGGTATTGATATTGGAGAGAACATCATCGGTTTTATCGAAAACATCAAGGTTGGGGTGTTGGGCTCGGTGGGGCTCGGTTTGCTGATTTACACGGTGTTGTCGTTGGTGCAGAAAATTGAAAATGCTTTCAATATGATTTGGCGGGTCGATACGACGCGGGGCATTGGCGAACGCTTTAGTAATTACCTCAGTGTGATCTTAATTGGCCCCGTGATCATGGTGTCGGCTTTGGGGATGACAGCAACGGTGATGAGTTCATCATTCGTAGAATATTTTTTAGCCATTGAGCCGTTTGGTAGCTTGATTGTTATGCTGACAAAACTATTGCCTTATTTGATGGTGATGGGGGTATTCACGTTTTTCTACATGTTTGTGCCGAATACCCGAGTGCGCTTTGGGGCGGCCGTTATTGCCGGCATTGTGTCTGGATTTTTATGGGAAACCTCGGGTGTTCTGTTTGCGACGTTTGTGGTGAATTCAACTAAATACACCGCTATTTATTCGAGCTTCGCGGTGGTGATTATGCTGTTGATTTGGTTGTATATCAGCTGGTTGATATTATTATTGGGTTCTAATTTAGCATTTTATTTGCAAAACCCATCGTCGATGCGGCTCGCTAGAGAAGGTGTTGAGATGAGTAGTCGAGTCAAGGAGCGCTTGGCTTTGCGTTTAATGCAAGTGATCGCGCAGAGGCATCGTGCGGCTAAGCCGGCACCTAATTTGGATGAGTTGGTGGCCGAGCTGGCGCTAGCGGAACCCTTGTTATGCCATATTATTGATAAGTTACTCAGTCAACAGCTCTTGGTGGAGACGAATGCCGAGCCGCTTGCCTACCTGCCTGCTCGTTCATTAGATAGTTTGTTGCTGCTGGATATCGTCCGCGCGGTCAGAGAGGCTGAAGAGGTCTCTTCGTTAACGGCTGGCAGCATCGCTTTGCCCGATGATTGTTTGGCGATTGTCGATGCGATGGAGCTGGGAATGGCGTCTGCTCTGCAGGGGAAGACGCTTGCTGACTTGTTATCGCCTAATGCGGCTTAATAATTTGCAGACCTTAGGCCTCAGATGCTTTAAAATTCAGCGCTTCAATTTAAGTATAAGCAGCCAGGTTTTAAGCGATGAGTGATCCTACAGTAGAGTCAGCCCCGAGCAATTTTATCCGTAATATTATTGATGCAGATATCGAGTCGGCTAAGCATCAGCAAGTTGTTACCCGTTTCCCGCCTGAGCCCAATGGTTATTTGCATATTGGACACGCAAAATCTATTTGTTTGAATTTCGCTATCGCGCAGGATTACCCCGATGCGGTTTGTCATTTACGTTTTGACGATACCAATCCAGGCAAAGAAAAGTCTGAATACATCGAGGCGATTAAAGAAGACGTGCGCTGGTTGGGTTTCGATTGGGGTGATAGCTTGCACCACACCTCCGACTACTTCGAGCAGTTATATGCCTATGCGGTGCAATTGGTGAAACAAGACCAGGCGTATGTCGATAGCCTGTCTGCTGAAGATATTCGTTTATACCGTGGTAACTTAACCGAACCGGGTAAAGACAGCCCGTATAGAAATCGCTCGGTTGAAGAAAACCTAGAGTTATTAGAAAAAATGAAGACCGGTGAATTCGCCGAAGGCGAGCATTTATTGCGCGCAAAAATTGATATGGCTGCGCCGAATATCAATATGCGTGATCCGGCTATTTACCGAATCAAAAATATGTCGCACCCGATGACCGGCGATACTTGGCATATTTACCCGATGTATGATTTTGCGCATTGTGTTTCTGACGCAATAGAAGGCATTACCCACTCCTTATGCACCTTGGAGTTTGAAGATCATCGGCCTTTATATGACTGGTTTTTAGAGCAGTTACAAACACCGGCGCGCCCGCAACAAATTGAATTTTCCCGTTTGAACTTGGATTACACCATCATGAGCAAGCGTAAATTGCATGAGTTGGTTGAAGGCGGTTTTGTTGATGGTTGGAGCGATCCGCGTTTGCCAACGCTCAGTGGTATGCGTCGTCGTGGTTATACACCGGCTGCCATTCGTGATTTTTGTTCGCGCATTGGGGTCACAAAAAAAGACAATATCATCGAAATGAGCGTACTAGAAAACTCGTTGCGTGAAGACCTCAATACGACATCGAGCCGTGCGTTAGCCGTACTCGACCCGATTAAACTGATTATTGATAATTACCCCGATGATCAAGAAGAGATGCTAACAGGCGTTAACCACCCTAAAGATCCGGAAATGGGCCATAGAGACGTACCGTTTTCCAAGGTGCTGTATATCGAGCGTAGTGATTATATGGCCGATGCACCGAAGAAGTTCTTCCGGCTGTCCGAAGGCCGTGAAGTCAGGTTGCGTTTTGCTTATTATGTCACCTGTACTCACGTGGTTAAAGATGAGCAGGGCGAGGTGCTTGAAGTACATTGCACTTATGACCCTGAGACACGTGGCGGAAAATCAGCCGATGGGCGTAAGATTAAAGGCACCATTCATTGGGTGTCGGCGCAACACGCGGTAACAGCGGAAGTAAGAATGTATGATCGTTTATTTACGATTCCGGCGCCGGCCTCAGAAAAAGAGCGCGACTATAAAGAGTTTATTAACCCAGAATCTATTCAAGTATTGAAAGGTTGTCAGTTAGAGGCCTCTATGGCCGGTGCTGAAAAGCGTGCCTATCAATTTGAGCGGCAGGGTTATTTCTGCTTGGATAGTGTCGATTCTTCAGCTGATGCCTTGGTGTTTAATCGTATTGTGAGTTTGCGCGATTCTTGGGCTAAAAAGAAGTAGCTGGTTTGATTTCAGCCTTAGTAGGGCTGATGTGGGGCTTGAATATGGTGTTGGTGAAGGTGTAGAAAGTTATTGGTTAACTAAGTGGATTTCTTTCGGGGCTATGCTATGTTGGGGTTTCTTATAAAAGAAGGATGAGCCAATGAAGAAAATACTGCTCACGCTGATGCTTTTATTCAGCTTCATAAGTGCCTATGCCGATAGCTGTGACGAAAAGAACTTTGACCTTGCTGCTTGCCTGCTTGACGCAGAGCAAGGGCGTGCTGATGCTCAACATGCTATAGGCATGTTGTATGCCGGAGGCTGGGGTGTTGCTCAAGACTCTAAAGAAGCCGTTAAGTGGTTTATCCTTGCTGCCGAACAAGGACATGTCAACTCTCAGTTCAGTTTAGGCATGTTGTATGAGGAAGGGAAAGGTGAGCGTGTCCCTCAAGATTATGTGAAGGCGCATCTGTATTTTAGCCTTGCTGCTGCTAATGGTAATCAATACGCTACGGGTAATCGAGCAAAGCTCGTTAAAAACATGACCCCGGATCAAATAGAAGAAGCCGAAGACCTCGCCATTCAATGGGCGGAGAGACACCCTTAATTTGCGTATCTCATGAGGCTGATCAAGAAGCTGTCAATGGTTTTATATCGCCGCTCGTTAAACGAAGTCCGATAGCCGGTCTTCAAACTCGATTATCTCGAAATAGAGCCCCTCTGGCATAATCAGCTGTTCTTCGGCCTATAGCTTTGGGGTGTATAAGAGTTATGGGTGCATAGTGAAAGCGGAGTCATAAGGCAGAGTCAACGGGTGTGTCAAAACCTTTGGGTGATTGACCCTAAAAGGGTATGCAAGTGATTAGCGCTAGCTGGAACGGTTAATGCCTCTGGGGTGCTAGTCGGCAATCGTTTACGTTTCATTCTAGGTTCTCCTTTACGGTTAATCTAATGAGAAAACGCTATTAAAGTTATTCATGTTTTATGGGGAGGTTGCAATGACATTGTGTACTCTTTGGAGTACCTAGTGCATTAGGGTATTGTTACTGAAATAATAATGGTTAATTAATCAATTGCTTAGGGTTATATGAAACAGGTGAAAATACTATTTATTTGCATGGGTAATATTTGTCGTTCTCCCACGGCGCATGCCGTTTTCCGTAAAATGCTTGTGGATAAAGGTTTACAGCAGCAAATCATTGTTGATTCTGCGGGCACCCATGCGTACCACGTTGGAAACAGCCCTGATGGGCGCTCCGCTAAGGCCGCGTTATTACGCGGGGTGGATATGAATGATCTCGTGGCGCGGCAGTTAAGCTCGGTGGACTTTGCAGCGTTTGATTATTTATTGGTTGCCGATAGTGATAACTTCTATTTTGTTCAGGATGTTTGCCCGCTAGAGCATCAGCATAAAATCGCTTATATCTTGGATTATGCTGAGGATATCTGGAATAAAGAAGTGCCGGATCCCTATTATGGTCAAGGTGACGGTTTTGAGAAAGTGTTGAATCTACTGGAGAGCGCCTGTGAGGGTTTGTTGCTTAAGCTGGAAAAGGAGTTAGCTGAGTAATAACTGCAGAACAAATTTACTGCCAAAATAAGCTAGCATTAGCGAGATATAGCCTGCGTGTGTCCACTTGACGGCTTGTTGTCCCCGCCACCCCAGGTAATGTCGGCCCCATAATAAGGTGGCAAACACCAGCCAAGCTAAAATTGATAATAGGGTTTTATGCGCTAAGTGTTGAGCGAAAATATCATCTAAGAAGATGAATCCAGTTGCTAAGGCGAAGGTGAGTAAGAATAAACCCAAGGATAAAACACGAAATAGCAGGATTTCCATCAGTTGTAAGGGCGGCAGGCAGTTAATCAGCGTGCTAGGTTGCCGGTTATGTAATTGTTTTTCCTGAATCGATAGGAACACTGCTTGAAATGCAGCGACGGTTAACAGCCCGTAGGATAAGATCGAGAAGATGATGTGCATTTGTAACGGGGTGTCGAGTACGCTTGCGTTCGCGACAGGAAGTGCGTTACCGATATTGAGTGAAACCGCTAGGGCGGCGCAAGGGAATACGATCACGGCGAGCGCTTCAATTGCTTGGCTGAACGAGGAAATATAAAACAATAAGCTGATGACCAGAAAAACCAATGACAGCATGCTGAAGAAGTCATTGGCGATGATTTGGTTGACGCTATAACTATGCGCGATGAGTAAGCCGTGAATTAAAATGCCAAAACTACTGCTAACCAAGCTGAGTTCGGTCGCGTTCTTGAGTGGCTTGCGCTGAAATATTTTGCTGAAAACGAGCGCGGCACTGGTTAAATAGAAGAGTGCGGCGATAAGGCTGAGGCTGTTATAGCTGAGTAGGGAGAAAGGCATGCCTATAGTTTGTCATAAAGCTCGATGCGGTAGAAGGGCTGAGGTGATGAGTTTTGTGCTGATTGTTATGAGCTGACTTACGAAAAAGAAAAAATGAACTGCATGCGGCCAGAAGACGTGCGAAAATAGTGGTGATAATTTTAAGGGTAATAACTATGTTCGATAATTTAACCGATCGCCTAAATGCCAGTTTTAAACGTATTCGAGGTCAAGGGCGACTAACGGAAGACAATATTAAAGACACAATGCGTGAGGTCAGAATGGCCTTGTTGGAAGCAGATGTGGCTTTACCTGTTGTTCGTGAATTTACCGATATTGTTAAAACCCGTGCGCTAGGTCAAGAAGTCATGCAAAGCCTGTCTCCAGGCCAAGCGATGTTGAAAATCGTCAATGAAGAACTCATTAAAACAATGGGGGAGGCGAATGAAACCTTAGATTTGTCGGCGGCACCACCGGTTGTCATCTTGATGGCTGGCCTGCAAGGTTCAGGTAAAACAACAACGGTTGCAAAATTATCGCGTTTATTAAAAGAGCGACATAAAAAATCAGTGATGGTGGTGAGTGCCGACGTGTATCGTCCCGCCGCGATTGATCAGTTGCAGACGCTGGCTGCTGAGGTTGGTGCAGATTTCTTCCCGAGTACGGTTGATGAAAAGCCGGTTGATATCGTTACCCGTGCGGTAGCGCAAGCGACTAAACAATTTAATGACGTGTTGATCGTCGATACGGCCGGTCGATTGCACGTAGACGATAAGATGATGGAAGAAATTCGTCAGGTTCATGCGGTGGCGAAACCGGCGGAAACCTTATTCGTTGTTGATAGTATGACTGGGCAAGATGCGGCGAATACCGCTAAGGCGTTTAACGACGTGTTGCCACTAACGGGTGTCGTATTAACTAAAACCGATGGTGATGCGCGTGGCGGTGCGGCCTTATCCATTAGGCAAATAACCGGTAAGCCGATTAAGTTTTTAGGTGTTGGTGAAAAAACGGATGCCCTAGAGCCTTTCCACCCTGAGCGTGTTGCTTCACGTTTATTAGGTATGGGTGACGCTTTAAGCTTGGTTGAAGAAATTGAGCGGAAGGTCGACAAGGATAAAGCCGAGAAATTGGCGAAAAAAATTCAAAAAGGTAAGGGTTTTGATTTAGACGATTACCGCGATCAACTATCGCAGATGCTTGATATGGGCGGAATGAGTGCGATGATGGATAAGATCCCCGGTATGTCGAATGTTCCTCAAAATGTAAAAAATCAGGTTAATGATCAGGATGTGAAAAGACAGATCGCATTGATTAATTCGATGACGAAAAAAGAAAAGGTCTTTCCAACGTTAATCAATGGCTCCAGACGTAAGCGGATTGCAATGGGTGCTGGCCTGCAAGTTCAGGACGTTAATAAGTTGATGAAGCAGTTTAAGCAGGCGCAAAAAATGATGAAAAAGATGTCAAAAGGCGGTTTAGCAAAGATGATGCGTGGGCTGAAAGGACAGATGGGGCAGGGTCAAGGTTTTCCGTTTTAACTCCTTAACGAATTAATGGCTTTTTATCACGCCGTTTAGGAAAGTTGAAATAAACTGCACTAAGTTAAATAAATCGCGTAAAATCGCGGGTTAAATTATTAAGATTTACAAAAAAGGAAATATAAATGGTAAAGATACGTCTTTCAAGAACCGGCGCAAAAAAACGTCCTTTCTATCACGTTGTTGTTGCAGATAGTCGCAGAAGTCGCGATGGTCGTTATATCGAAAGAGTTGGCTATTTCAACCCTAGAGCAACCGGTGGCGAAGTTCGTTTAACACTTGATACTGCTAGAGTTGATCACTGGGTTGGCGAGGGCGCACAAGCGACTGAGCGTGTTAGCAAGTTGATCAAAGAGGCTGTTGCAGCTGCTGCATAAGGTGTCTGATACGAAATCTTCTGAGCTGGCTACGGAAGATTCTTCTTGGCTTAAGTTAGGGAAAATATCTGGAGTATTTGGCGTTAAAGGTTGGTTGAAGATCTACGCCAATACCGACAAAAAAGAAGATATTTTGTCTTATCAGCCGTGGTACGTTGAACGAAATAAGGTTCGCCAAGCGGTTAAGCTAAAAGCAGGAAAGCCACACGGTAAAACCGTCATTGCCCTATTTGAGGGTATTGATGATAGAAATGAAGCTGAGTTATGGGTTGGCTGTGATATTTATATGTCAGTCGAGCAATTGCCTAAGCTAAGAAAAAATGAATACTATTGGTCTGACTTGATAGGTTTGAAGGTTGTCTCGATAAATGGAGATGATTTTGGCACGATTGATCATATGCTGGAAACAGGGGCAAATGACGTTATTGTGGCAAAAGGTGATCGAGAAAGATTGATCCCTTTCGTATTCGAGCAGGTTGTTAAATCGGTTGATTTGGATGGCGGCACAATGCTAGTCGACTGGGACGCCGATTTTTAAGACGTATGCGTTTTGATGTTATAAGTTTATTCCCAGAGTTGGTTGAACAATCAGCTTCTATGGGAGTTGTGGGTCGAGCGATCACTAATGGTCTGCTGCAACTTAAGTTGTGGAACCCTCGGGACTTTACTACGGACCCGCACAGAACGGTTGATGATCGACCGTTTGGTGGTGGCCCCGGTATGGTGATGAAGGTTGAACCGCTTAAAAAAGCGATAGAGGCGGCAAAAAATGCTGCTGAACAACCGGCAAAGGTGATTTATATGAGTCCCCAGGGGCGCACCTTAGATCAAAACGGGGTTAATTACTTATCGCAGTTTCCGCGCCTTGTATTATTGGCGGGTCGCTATGAAGGTATTGATGAGCGACTAATAGAGTCACACATCGATGAAGAGTGGTCGATAGGTGACTTTGTATTGAGTGGCGGTGAGTTGCCGGCATTGGTGTTGATGGATGCTGTTAGTCGAACCTTACCCGGTGTGTTAGGGCATGGTTTGTCGGCAGAGCAAGATTCATTTGCTGATGGTTTGTTGGATTGTCCGCATTTCACTCGACCAGATGTATATGACGGTGAGGCGGTACCGGCCGTATTGCTAAGTGGTGATCATAAAAAGATTGCTAGTTGGCGTGAGAAACAGGCATTGGGTAAAACATGGCTAAAACGCCCTGATTTGCTCGACAAGATTAAGTTGAGTAAGCATCAGATGAAATTGCTTGATGAATATAAAGCTGAAGTTGATGTGAACGATTTATACCCCTTGGGTAGAAACAGAATTAAATAACCAGACAGTGAGAACTGAGGAATAAAATAATGAGTAATATAATTGCGCAAATTGAAGCAGAGCAGATGAATAATGAGTTACCAGAGTTTAGTGCTGGTGATACTGTTATCGTTAAGGTTAAAGTTAAAGAAGGTAAAACAGAGCGTGTTCAAGCGTTTGAAGGCGTTGTCATTGCAAAACGTAATCGCGGCGTAAATTCAGCGTTTACCGTTCGTAAGATTTCTCACGGTGAAGGTGTTGAGCGTGTATTCCAAACACACAGTAAGTTAATTGCGGGTGTTGAAGTGAAGCGACGCGGTTCAGTACGTCGTGCTAAGTTGTACTACTTACGTGAACTTCGTGGTAGAGCAGCACGTATTAAAGAGAAGCTATAAGCAGAATATTGCTGCTTGCATGGAGCCTATGCCCTTTGGGTGTGAGTTAGCTCTAGCTAAAGTACATAAAAAAGGTCGGTTAATCCGGCCTTTTTTTATGTCTGAAATATGTGTATGGCAGGGGATGGGGCTTGCTAGAATAATTGAGTAGCTAAAAAAGGGATTTAATGAGTGATACAGAGCAGCGCCGTTTATTTTTAGAGGCGTTATGGGTAGAAGATGGTTTGAGCGATAACAGCGTGGCGGCGTATCGCACTGATCTCAAATTGTTTTCACATTGGTTGGCGGATAAGCGTAAGGCTAGCTTATTGAGTTGTGACGCGGGTGATGTGTCAGCTTATTTGGCGGTGCGTTTGGCCGAGGGTATTTCGAATCGATCTTCCGCACGTTTCCTATCTAGTTTAAAGCGTTTTTACGGCTACGCTATACGCGAGGCTTGGTTAGCGGAGAACCCGGCTGCGGGTGTCGCTATGCCGGTGTTGGGGCGAAAACTACCCGCGCTATTATCGGAGCAGGACGTCGATGATTTACTGCAAGCACCTGATGTATCAACTGCGCTGGGTTATCGAGACAGGGCGATGCTTGAACTGTTGTATGCCAGTGGCTTACGGGTGAGTGAGTTGGTTGCGCTAAAATTATCAGAGGTTAATTTTCGCCAAGGGCTGGTAAGGGTGACGGGTAAGGGCGGTAAGGACCGTTTGGTACCGTTGGGTGAGGAAGCGCTGACTTGGTTGGAGGGTTTTCTGGCTGAATGGCGGGAGGATATTCTGCGGGGTAAAAACACAGAACATGTGTTTCCTACCAAGCGCGGTGCCGGAATGACTCGACAGGCGTTTTGGTATTTGATTAAGCGTTACAGCCAAATGGTGGGTATTAACAAGCCTATTTCGCCGCATAGTTTACGGCACGCCTTTGCCACACATTTGTTGAATCACGGGGCTGATTTACGCGTGGTTCAATTATTACTCGGGCATAGTGATTTATCGACCACCCAAATTTATACTCATATTGCGAAAGAACGTTTGCAGGACATTCATCAAAAATTTCACCCTAGGGGTTAATTTATTTAATGGCGATGTATGATTATTCACTTTAGCCGTGTCTAATGTAACTGAAGATAAATAATAAGGTTGAAGATGAAAAGATTATTAGTGGGTTTTATTGCGGCATTTGCATGGGTTGGTGGCGCTTTGGCGGATGAGGCTTCGGTGGCGAAGGCGTTGTCGAAAATTATTCCAGGGATTGCTCAGCAGGATGTTTCGCAGACACCTATAACGGGCTTATACCAAGTGAACGCAGGGGCTAGGGTGTTTTATGTGTCGGCTGATGGTCGTTATATTATTCAAGGTGAGATGGTTGATTTGCTGAACCGTGAAAACCTGACCGCGAATGCACTGAAAAACGCACGTACAGCCGCGTTGGCGAAAATAGACGAAAAATCGATGATTATATTCCCCGCCAAAAAAGCAAAACATAGTATTACTGTTTTTTCGGATATTGATTGTGGTTACTGCCGTAAAATGCATGCCAGTTTGAGCGATTATACCGATGCGGGTATTACGGTCAGGTATTTGTTTTTCCCGCGTTCGGGGGCGAATACCGAGTCTTACTTTAAGGCGGTTTCGGTCTGGTGTGCCGCTGATAGAAATCAAGCATTAACCGACGCCAAGCTGTCTAATAAAATAGAAAATAAGACCTGTGAACACCCAGTTGATCGGCATATGCAGTTAGCGCAGCAATTTGGGGTGACGGGAACACCGGCGATAATCGCCGATGACGGCACCATGGTGCCGGGCTTTGTGCCCGCCAAGCAGTTGCTTGAACACCTATCTTGGTAGTTAGGCGGACAGCTCTTTAAGCTGGTAAATTAGACTTAAGGCTTGCTTTGGGCTTAACTCATCGGGTGACAGTTGTTCAATGAAGTCCATCACGTGTTGGTTTTCCGCGGGCTTAAATAAATCGAACTGATCGGTTTGTTGGTGGCTGTTCAGCTCATTGAGTTGATTGGCTTCTAGCTGTTGTAGTTTTTTTCGTGCGTTCTTGATCACCGTCTGTGGTACCCCAGCCAAGGCGGCAACTTGCAAACCGTAGCTTTGACTGGCAGCGCCGTCTTTGACCGCGTGTAGAAAAACAATGTGTTCGCCGTGTTCGATCGCGTCTAGGTGCACATTGGCTGCCGCGGCTGCTTGTTCCGGCAGGCTGGTCATTTCAAAATAATGGGTGGCAAATAGGGTGAATGGCTGGGTTATATTGGCGAGGTGTTCGGCGCTAGACCAAGCCAGTGAGAGGCCATCGAAGGTACTGGTGCCGCGGCCAATCTCATCCATTAGCACCAGGCTGTTTGCGCTGGCGTTATGCAAAATATTAGCGGTTTCCGACATTTCAACCATAAACGTTGAGCGGCCACTGCTAAGGTCATCGGATGCACCAATACGGGTGAATATTTGATCGATGGGGCCGATCGTGGCTGCGTTAGCCGGAACATAACAACCGATGTGCGCCATCAGAGTAATGAGCGCAATTTGCCGCATATAGGTGGATTTTCCGCCCATATTCGGCCCCGTGATGATCAACATGCGGCGTTCGTCGTGCATCTCTATGTCGTTAGCAACAAATGGGTTCTGCATGATTTGTTCAACAATCGGGTGGCGGCCTTGTTGTATATTGATGCCCGCGTCGGGCGTTAACTCGGCTTGTTGATAATTGAGACTGGCGGCGCGTTCGGCAAAGTTTGCCAATAGGTCGAGTTCGGCTAAGGCGGCGGCGCAGGCTTGTAAGGCGTTTAACTGAGGGGCAAAGCTGAGTAGTAACTCGTTGTACAGCTGTTTTTCAAAGGCGAGTGCTTGCTCCTTAGCGTCGAGCACCTTGTCCTCAAATGCTTTTAATTCGGGGGTGATATAACGCTCAACATTTTTGAGCGTTTGTTTGCGAATAAAATATTCGGGGACCTTGTCGGCCTGTGCGCGCGGGACTTCTATGTAATAACCGTGAACGCGGTTGTAATTCAGTTTAAGCGTACTGATCTGACTGTGTTCACGTTCCTTTGTTTCAATATCAAGTAAGAACTGATCGGCGTTGGCGCTGATGTTTTTCAGCTCGTCGAGTTTTTCATTATAGCCGCTGGCAATCACCCCGCCATCACGGATCAGTACTGGTGGGTTTTCTATAATGGCGGTTTCCAGTAGCTGGTAGGCGTCGTTGTGTTCACCGGTTTGAATCGATAACTCGGCTAAGCGCGGGGAGTCTAAAGCCGCTAGGCTTTGCTGGATTTGCGGTAAGACCTTGAGGGTTTGGCGCAGTACCACGAGATCCCTCGGGCGTGCGGTTAGCAGGGCGATCCGGCTGCTAATGCGCTCGATGTCGCCGGTGAGTGTTAGCGACTGTTGGATGTTATCTAATTGCCCAGCTTGTTGTATCTGCTCAATGGCTAAATAACGCTGTTTGATAGTTTGTTGATTACGCAAGGGCAGGTGGATCCAGCGGCGTAATAAACGCGTACCCATGGCTGTTTTGCAGCGGTTGAGTAAACCAAATAAGGTAAAGTTTAGATTGCCGGAGGGGTGGTAATCGAGCTCAAGGTGCTGGCGAGTAGCGGCATCGAGGCTGATGTAGTCGGTCGGCTTAATCACTTGAATGGATTGTAAGTGGGGGATCGACGACTGATGTGTGTCTTTTAGGTATTGCAACAAGGCACCGGCGGCAGCAATGGCTAAATCCATGTCTTGGCAACCAAAACCGTTTAGGTCTTTGCTGGCAAATTGTTTGCACAATAAACGTGTCGCCGTTTGTGTATCAAAGTGCCAGTCGGCCAGTGGGCAACTGCCTGAGGTGGCGTTAATAAACTGTGAGCCTGTGCGGTCTTCGCTAAATAAGGTTTCTGCGGGGGCGATGCGCGCTAACTCGGCTTTTAATGCGGCGGCATCATCAATTTCTTGTAACAAAAACCGGCCACTAGCGAGGTCCACGGTGGCGAGACCAAAGCGTTGTTTATGCTCGGATATGGCGCATAATAAACTATCTTTATCGGCTTCGAGTAGCGATTCTTCGGTGAGGGTGCCGGGGGTGATAACACGTACTACTTTACGTTCGACGATACCCTTGCTTAGTGCGGGGTTGCCGATTTGTTCGCACAGGGCGACTGACTCGCCCGCTTTAATGAGTTTTGCCAAATAACCATCGGCGGCGTGGTGAGGAATACCGGCCATCGGAATGGGTTTACCATTCATATTGCCGCGACTGGTCAGGGTGATACTTAATAACTCAGAGGCCTTTACCGCGTCATCAAGAAATAACTCGTAAAAATCCCCCATGCGGTAAAATAATAGGGTGTTTGGGTGGTCCTCTTTGATGCGTAAAAATTGCATCATCATCGGGGTAAGGCTCGGTTTTGTTTTTACATTCTTTGGCATCCCGCCATTTTAGCAACCTTGCTAGCTTGCGGTGCTGTTTAATAATAATTTTTGGTGAGTGCTGATGATAGAGCAACAAATAGATCGTTTGGCGGCCAATTTGGCGAATGGTTTGCAACAACAAGGTTTAAGCTTGGCGGTGGCTGAATCCTGTAGCGGAGGTTGGTTGGCGAAGGTGTTAACCGATGTGCCTGGCTGCAGTGCTTGGTTTTTAGGTGGGGTGGTCAGTTACAGTAACGCCGCTAAACAGCGTTTGTTATCGGTTGATCATGACTGTTTACAAGAGTTTGGTGCAGTGAGTGAACCGGTGGCTAGGCAGATGGTTGTCGGTGTCTGTGCAGCATTTTCATCGAACTTGGGGGTCTCCATTACCGGCGTGGCTGGGCCAGCGGGCGGTACTGCTGATAAACCTGTCGGCATGGTGTGTTTTGCGGTGCAAAACAGTCGCGGGGAGGTGTTGGCGATAACGCAGTGTTTTGATGGTGATCGTGAGCAGGTTCGCTTGCAAGCGGTAGCGTTTGCCTTATCGTTATTACTGGAGGCGGTGGCGGATTAAACAGCGAATACAGTATGCCTGCATCATAGTTTATGTGATAATTTACGATTACTTACGATAATTTTGCTTTTGCATGAGGCAGGGGCTGTGACGAGGACGATGATGGACGAAAATAAGAAGAAAGCACTCGGTGCCGCATTATTACAAATTGAAAAGCAGTTTGGTAAGGGTTCCGTTATGCGTATGGGGGATGGCTCGGCCTTGCCCGATATTGAAACCTACTCAACCGGCTCTATTGCCTTAGATGTTGCCTTAGGTGTTGGTGGTCTTCCACGTGGTCGGGTTGTCGAAATATACGGGCCTGAATCATCGGGAAAAACAACCTTAACCCTAGAAACCATCGCCCAGTGTCAGAAAGCGGGGGGTACTGCCGCATTTGTTGATGCGGAACACGCACTCGACCCTATTTATGCCGATAAAATTGGTGTCAATATGGATGAGCTGTTGGTGTCACAACCTGATACCGGCGAACAAGCCTTAGAAATTGTCGATATGTTGGTACGCTCAGGTGCGGTCGATATGGTGGTTGTTGACTCGGTAGCTGCGCTCACCCCGAAAGCCGAAATTGAAGGTGATATGGGTGATCATCACGTGGGTTTACAAGCGCGTTTGATGTCGCAGGCGTTACGCAAGCTGACGGGTAATATTAAGCGCTCAAATACACTCGTGGTCTTCATCAACCAAATTCGGATGAAAATTGGGGTGATGTTTGGTAACCCAGAAACCACCACGGGGGGTAATGCCTTAAAGTTTTATTCATCGGTACGTTTAGATATTCGTCGTATTGGCGCGATTAAAAAAGGCGATGAGATTTTAGGTAATGAAACCCGCGTTAAAGTGGTTAAAAATAAAGTTGCTCCGCCGTTTAAACAGGGTTTATTCGAAATTTTATACGGTGAAGGTATTTCTCGCGAAGGCGAACTCGTGGATTTAGGTGTTAGTTTAGACTTGGTTGAAAAAGCAGGCTCTTGGTATAGCTATGATGGCGCTAAAATTGGCCAAGGCAAAGACAATGCAAAAAATTACTTCAGAGAAAATAAAGATAAAGCGGCTGAATTAGAAGCGAATATTCGTGCCGCCTTATTACCGACGAAAGGCGAGAAAGATGCCGCTGATGATAAAGGTGCTAAGGCCTGAACGAGGAGCAAAAAACAGCGTCGCAACTGCGTGAAAAATGCTTAGCGATGCTGTCTCGGCGGGAACATAGTTTCCGCGAACTGCTACAGAAGTTAACCTTGAAAGGCTTCCAGCGGGATGCGGTGGAAGAGCTGTTGAACGAGTTTGTAGAACTCGGTTGGCAAAGTGACCAGCGGTTCGCCGAAAGTTATAGCCGTTCAAGATTGCAGAAGGGCTTTGGCCCCGTTCGCATTCAGTATGAATTAAGAGAGCGCGGTATTGATAAGGGTCTCAACAAGGTCTTCGATGAAGCCCCTGATTGGCAAACCTTATTAAGCGAGCTACACAGTAAAAAATACGGTGCACAAGCACCAACGGATATGAAAGAACGCGCGAAGCGGATCCGTTTTTTTCAACATAAGGGATTTACACACGACATGATTAAGCAGTTGTTTAATCAGATGTCTTAATATAGGTTTTAATGAGATGAAAAATTTAACGAGTGCTGAAATTCGTTCAGCCTTTTTGACGTATTTTGAAAAACAGGGGCATCAAATTGTTCCTTCCAGCTCATTAGTACCGGGTAATGATCCTACCTTGTTATTTACCAATGCGGGCATGGTACCGTTTAAAGACCTGTTTTTAGGTGATGAAAAACGATCCTATACAACGGCGACTTCATCGCAACGTTGTGTTCGTGCCGGTGGCAAACATAATGACTTAGAAAATGTAGGTTATACCGCGCGTCACCACACCTTTTTCGAAATGCTGGGTAACTTTAGTTTTGGCGACTACTTTAAGCGTGAAGCGATTCAATATGCTTGGCAGTTTTTAGTCGGAGAACTGGGTATTCCGGCTGAAAAGCTTTGGGTTACCGTGTTTGATGAAGATCCAGAAGCCGCTGATATTTGGTTAAACGAAATAGGCGTTAGCCCTGATCGTTTATCACGCATTGGCGCAAAAGATAATTTCTGGTCGATGGGTGATACTGGCCCGTGCGGCCCGTGTTCTGAAATTTTTTATGATCACGGTGAAGACGTTGCCGGTGGCCCACCGGGCACACCAGAAGAAGACGGTGATCGTTACGTAGAAATTTGGAACCTCGTATTTATGCAATACGACCGCAATGCGGCCGGTGAGCTGATTCCTTTGCCTAAACCATCGGTTGATACCGGTATGGGTTTAGAACGTGTTGCGGCGGTGTTGCAAGGTGTTCACAATAATTACGATATTGAGTTATTCCGAGGGCTTATCGATAGTGCTGCGGCTTTAACCAATACGAGCAATAAATCGCATACCTCATTACGCGTATTGGTTGATCATATTCGTTCATGTGCTTTCTTAATTATTGACGGTGTGCTGCCGTCTAATGAAGGTCGAGGTTATGTATTACGTCGTATTATTCGTCGTGCAATACGCCATGGCTATAAATTAGAAACAAAACAAGCCTTCTTCCATAATTTGGTACAACCGTTGGCTGAACAAATGGGCGAGGCTTACCCAGAGCTTATCGAAAAAGCGCAGATGGTTAGTAATATTCTGTTAAAAGAAGAACAGCGTTTTGCCGAGACCTTAGAGCAAGGTATGAAGCTGCTGCAAGAGGCGACCGCCGGTTTAAAAGATAAGGTGATCAGCGGTGAAACAGCCTTTAAGTTATACGATACCTTTGGCTTCCCCGTTGACCTGACCGCTGATTATGCCAGAGAGCATGATTTAACCGTCGATATGGATGGTTTTGAGAGCGCGATGCAAGCGCAGCGTGAACGTGCGCGTTCATCCAGCTCGTTTGCAGCGGGCCAATCTGAATTACCAAAATTAGACTTTAAAACAGAATTTACCGGTTATGTTGAGCTAGAAAAGACCGCTAATTTGCAGGCTATTATTAAATCGTCTGAACAGCTTCAGCAGTTAACAGCGGGTGATGAAGCACTGTTAGTACTTGAACAAACGCCTTTTTATGCCGAATCGGGTGGTCAAGCGGGTGACCTTGGTGTTATTACATCGGCAGACGCTGTGTTTGAAGTGAGTGATGTGCAAAAACAAGGGGATTGTTACTTCCATGTGGGGCGTTTACTTAAAGGTGAACTGAACGTTGGTCAGTCATTAACGGCGCAGGTGGATGCGGCTAAGCGTTCAGCGACAGCGGCAAACCACTCGGCGACTCATTTATTACACTCGGCATTACGTGAAGTGCTAGGTGAACACGTGGCGCAAAAAGGTTCCTTGGTGGAAGCGAAGCGTTTACGTTTCGATTTTAGTCACTTCGAACCCGTTTCTGCCGAGCAATTATTGCAAATTGAGCGTGTAGTTAATCAGCAGGTTCGTTTAAATAATGATGTTGAAACCCTAGTGACCGACCAAGAAACTGCGGTAGCGAATGGCGCAATGGCGTTGTTTGGTGAAAAATACGGCGATAAAGTTCGTGTGTTATCGATGGGCGATTTTTCAACCGAGCTCTGTGGTGGTACCCACGTCAACCGTGTGGGTGATATTGGTTTGATTAAAATACTCGCAGAAAGCGGTATCGCATCTGGGGTGCGTCGTATCGAAGCGATTGCCGGTGTAGGTGCGATGGATTGGGTGGAGCAGGGTGATGCCTTGCTGAATAATATCAATAAACTGGTTAAAGCGAATCGCGAAACAGCGCTCGGTAAAGTGAGTCAGTTACAGGATAAAAATAAATCGTTAGAAAAAGAACTCGAGTTATTAAAAGCGCAGCTGGCGAAAGCGGCGAGCGGCGATTTGGCGAGTCAAGCGGTGCAGGTTGATGGCTTAAATGTATTGGCTGCGCATATTGAAGGCAGTGATGTAAAAACCTTGCGTGAGCTAGTGGATCAGCTGAAAAATAAACTCGGTGATGCGGCGGTGGTGTTATCGACCGTTGACGGTGAAAAAATAACCTTGATTGCGGGTGTCTCGAAAGAACAAACCAAGCGCATTAAAGCGGGTGACTTAGTCAACTCGGTTGCTCAACAAGTGGGTGGTAAGGGTGGCGGTAGACCGGATATGGCGCAAGCAGGCGGTGATAATCCTGCGGCTTTAGATGCCGCACTCGCCTCTGTGGCTGACTGGGTTAAGCAGCAATTAACAAAATAATTTCGGTAATAAAATGACTCTACACGTACATAAATACGGTGGCACTTCCGTAGGCACGGCTGATAAAATTCAGAATGTTGCAAAAAAATTAGTCGGCGAAAAAAAGACAACGGGTAACGACCTTGTTGTGGTGGTATCCGCGATGAGTGGTGAAACCAACAGAATGACCGACCTGGCGAAGACGATGCAGCAGGTGCCGAGTGCGAAGCAGATGGATGTGTTGTTATCCACCGGTGAGCAGGTGACGATCGCGTTGTTATGTATGGCGCTGGAAGAGCTGGGGCAAGCCGCGGTTTCGTATACCGGCGGGCAAGTGAAAATTATTACTGATGATGCGCACAGTAAGGCGCGTATCGAAGAGATTCACACGGCTAATGTACAAGCCGATTTGCAAGGCGGTAAGATCGTCGTGGTGGCTGGTTTTCAAGGGGTTACTGAGGACGGAGCGATCACCACCTTGGGTCGAGGCGGTTCAGATACCACCGCCGTTGCCTTGGCGGCAGCGTTAAAAGCCGATGAATGTCGAATTTATACCGACGTTGATGGTGTTTATACGACAGATCCAAGAGTCGAGCCTAAAGCCCGTCGTTTAGATAAGATAACCTTCGAAGAAATGCTTGAGATGGCTAGCTTGGGTTCAAAGATTTTGCAAATTCGTTCAGTTGAATTTGCCGGTAAATATAATGTTCCATTACGTGTTCTATCAACCTTTGTTGAAGGTGACGGCACGTTAATTACGTATGAAGATGAGGATGAGGGTATGGAAAAAGCGTTAATATCAGGTATAGCATTTAATCGCGATGAGGCCAAAGTAACGTTGGCGGGTGTGCCCGATATGCCGGGTGTTGCCTCGGCGATTCTCCAGCCCATTTCAGCGGCCAATATTGAAATTGATATGATCGTGCAAAACATTGCCGAAGATAAAACGACTGATTTCACCTTTACCGTACACCGAAATGATTACGAAAAGACGATGCAAATCTTGCAAGATATTTGTAATCAACTGGGAGCAGAAAAGGTTAGCGGTGACGATAAAATCGTCAAGGTTTCTATTGTGGGTGTGGGTATGCGTTCGCACGCCGGTATTGCCAGTCAAATGTTTACTGCTTTGGCCGAAGAGGGAATTAATATCCGGATGATTTCTACGTCTGAAATTAAGATCTCTGTGGTGGTTGATGAGAAATACCTAGAGCTTGCGGTGCGTACATTGCATGAATCTTTTGGTTTATCTGCGGAATAAAGCATTTGATAGCTTTTAGCCTGTTTATTGCTGTGCTACAATAACCGAATAACAAGATTCAATATTGATCGGCAAAGCTTTAGGGATCTTTAAGGCAAAAAGGAGCTACCATGCTAATTTTAACTAGAAAGGTTGGTGAATCCCTTATCATTGGCGATGATGTTTCTATCATTGTTTTAGGTGTTAAAGGGAATCAAGTAAGAATTGGTGTTGATGCACCAAAAAGTGTTTCTGTTCATCGTGAAGAGATTTATAATAAAATCCAAGATGAAAAAGAAATAAACGGGAATAAATAAGAATATATTCTGGAGAGATGGCCGAGCGGCTGAAGGCGCTCCCCTGCTAAGGGAGTATGGGTTTTATAGCCCATCGAGGGTTCGAATCCCTCTCTCTCCACCATGTATATTTTTAGGCAAGGATCTATTCCTGTATTGACGTGTACCGCTCAGGCACGAACGTTCAATCACACTCATTTTCTTTAATTCACCGCGGTTGCTTTCAATAAGCAACTCTGCGTTAATAACTTTTTTACGTCAAACAAACCTTCAGTATTATTCCTCCCCGTACGTCCAAAACGTCGATATCAATTCGGCATACGAATATCACATTGTTTACTCACTTCTTTTTGCCTACGCTCATATACATGATGCCTTCAACCCCTCTAGGCAAGTACACGGCAAAATTCTTTGCCGTTAAGCGCATCTCTTTACGTTAATCGGCTTCAATAACTTCAGTACGCCCACACTCCTCATTTTTTACGTGCCACTTTTTAAGTGAGCTGGCGATTTTTTGTGCGCTTATTAGTTTTGTTGCTAGTCCTTATAGGTTTAAGTAAAACGAAGCGGGTAACTATGCTTACCGGTGGTCCATAATATATTTACAGAATCACACGTAGCTAGGGCGGCTGAATTTAACTGCTTCTCAGTTGCAACTTACTATCAAGGACCTTTGCGCGATAATGCCGTAGAGTGTTTTTTTGAAAAACATTACGTAGTGTAGATAGTAACTGCCTCGATAGTTTACAATTAATTGAGTTTCTTTAGGGTGAGTGCTCTAAGTACCTTACGTACTATGTACTTGTCGTAAAACCTTGTCGGCTTAACGATCAAGTCAGAGGGGTGTTTGCTTGTGGTAATCAAAGGAATTGGTTTTCATTTTAATAATTTTAAAGGATTAATAAACAGTGTTAAATAAAAAAATAAATACGGTTATTTTAGGGGCAGCACTTGCTGCTGTTGTATCGGCACCTGTGTTGGCGGCACCATCGGCTAAATTTGCGGCGACTTGGTCAACGGAGCCTGCATTGGCTTCGCTTGCAAATACCGGGGGGTATGTAGATACCGATACTGTTGTTACTGACTCACATACGGGTTACACAATAGCCACCATTAAAGTGCCACAAGATAAAGAATTATTGGTGGGAGTTTCTGCTGAAATTGGTTTAATAACCGATACATCCATTAAAGGTAAAAATGGTGGTTCTGCTAAAGCGATTGCCGATGCTGAAGCATTCGTAACCTTATTTGCTGTGCCAGTTGATGGCGGAGATGGTATTGAAGCAGCGCCGGGTCAAGTGATGTTATCAAAGCGGGTTCAAGCTTTAAGCGCTACGTTAGGCGGGGTGATTCAAAGCTGTACCGATTCGCTTACTGTCGATACTGATGAAGATGGTGTTGCTGATGCCGGTGATGGAACTATTGTTATTGCCGATGAGTGTGATGTAACGGATGAAGAAATTGGTTTAATGCAAAATACTACGGCGGCACACCACTTTAACTTTGTACTGCCTAATATGGATCAAGGCGAATACGATATTAAAGCTGTTTTCACTACAGGTTCACGTGCTGAAGTCATTATTTGTGATTCTGAAGCCGAGTGTGACCTCTATGATGCTGATGGAACCGTTGAGGGAATGGCTAACGCTGCAGCCGTTATCAATAAGACTATGGTAACTGTTCAGCAAGTACGTGCTGCAAAAGATGGTTTGAATTTAGTGACTATTACTGAGTAGTAATTATTAGTTACTTGGCCTACCCAAGGGTTAGGTTCCGATTCGAAAAACCAGCTACCTTAGTAGCTGGTTTTTTTATATATCAAGAAAACCAAGCCGGTTTGATTTTTTCTTATTTGAAACTATAACGGATAACAATGAGACTTTTAAATGATGAGTAACTCCATTTGCACCTGTTTTCTTAAATACGCCAGGGGTATAGTTATACTCTCAGCTAGATAATTCAATGGCACGATGGATAGGGGCGCATGGGTATTAAGGACTGTTATCAAGAGTTTTCGAAAGCACTGTTAGGCACAGGTTTACTGAGTGATATGGATATCGCAAAGGCTGAACGGTTGGCCACCAGCAATTCATCATTAAGCTTGCCACAGTTGCTGTTAGATTTAGGGATGTTGCCTGAAGCCGAGTTGGCTGATCAGTTGTCGGCGGTGAGCAAAAAACAACGTGTGACGGCTAAGGAATTGCCGGAAAATGCGGTGTTGACCGATGTATCCCCCCGTTTTTTAAAAGAATTCTCTATTGCTGGCTTATATTCTAATGAAGACAGTGTTGCTGTTGCCGTCGTTGACCCGTTGGATAGCTATGCGGTGGATGCCTTGGCGTTAGCATTGAACAAACAAGTTGTTGTGCACGTGGGGGTACGTTCAGAGATTGAAAAGGCGGTAGCTCTGCAACTAGAGGATGGCCGTGTCGATAAGGTAGAGGATTGGCAGGGTAATGATGATGCAGATATTGAACGCTTACGTGATATTGCTAGTGAGGCGCCGGTTATCCGTTTTGTTAATGCACTGTTTCAGCAGGCGGTGGAGGCTAGTGCTTCTGATATTCACATTGAATCTATAGACAAAAGCCTAAAACTACGGTTGCGTATTGACGGTGTGTTGAAGGATGTCGACTTACCTATGAGCGGCACGGCGGTGGGTATTATTTCTCGCATTAAACTCTTAGCAAAGCTCAATATAGCCGAACGACGCTTACCCCAGGATGGCCGTATTCGTTATCAAGTGAATGCAAAAGAGTTTGATATGCGAGTTTCAACCAGCCCAACGATACATGGTGAAGGCGTGGTCATTCGTTTATTAGATCGCTCACAAATTGACCTTGATTTTGAAACCTTGGGTTTTGAAGGTCTGTCGCTCGAACGTTTTCTGGGTGTGTTGGCTCAACCGAATGGCATCATTTTGATCACTGGGCCAACCGGCAGCGGTAAAACGACTACGCTATACACGGCGTTAACACGTCTTAATACCTCAGAATCAAAAATCATTACAGTAGAAGACCCTGTTGAGTATGAGCTTGAGGGGATTAATCAAATTCAGGTTAAAGCTGATATTGATTTAACATTTTCTAATATTTTGCGATCCATCGTGCGTCAAGACCCGGATATTATTATGGTGGGTGAAATGCGTGATACTGAAACGGCTAATATTGCCGTTCAATCTGCATTAACAGGGCATTTAGTTTTAACGACATTGCATACCAATGATGCTGCATCTGGGATGATACGCTTGCTTGATATGGGAGTGGATGACTTCTTGTTGGCCTCAACGGTGACTGGAATTTTGGCGCAACGTTTGATGAGGCGTTTGTGTGATGAGTGTAAACAAGCGTTTGACCCTGCTAAGGAATTAATCGATGAATTAGGTTTACAGCCAATTATTGAGGCGGAAGGTTCAAATTTTTATACTGCAACAGGCTGTGAATCTTGTGGGGAAACAGGTTATAAGGGGCGGATAGCCATGGTGGAGTTTTTGACTGTATCAGAAGGAATCAAAAAAGGGGTCATGCGTAAAGCGGATGCGGTTGAAATTCATGAATGTGCCTTATCGGAAGGTATGGAGTCTATGTTGAGTGATGGGCTTAAAAAAGCAGCGCGGGGCTTAACAGCACTTGAAGAAGTTGTTCGTTTAAGCAAAAAACAATAGGTCTTAGCGTATGCCAACTTTTTACTGTAAAGCGGTTCATTCAGATGGTGGGTTGATTGATGAGGTGCGGGAAGCGCCTAGCATGGAAACCATCGTGAGTGACTTGCAGGATCAAGGCTATGTGCCTATTCGTGTCGTGCCTGCGAATACGATGGCGGTACGGCTTTTTTCGAGTGACAAACAACATTTAAAGAATAAGCAGGTACTACTGTTTACCCAACAGCTTGCTACATTGCTGCAAGCTGGCTTGCCACTGGATCAGGCACTTAATATGTTGCTTGAACTAACAGAGTCGGTACCTGAAATTAACCGTGTTGTTGAACAGGTATTCAAACAAATAAAACAAGGTGTGGCGCTGTCGAATGCATTACAGCAGCAGGATTGTGGTTTTTCGCGTTTTTATATTGGAATTATTAAAGCGGGTGAGGCAAGTGGTGATATTGCGGGGTCTTTACTGCATTTGTCCGAATACTTGGAGCGTATCGATTCTTTACGTAGTACGGTTGTGTCGGCACTGGTGTATCCGGCCATTTTATTGTTTACCTCGGTTGCATCAATTGTGTTGTTAATGACCTTGGTATTGCCACAGTTTGCCGAGCTGTTTGCGGACAGTGGTAAGGAACTTCCGCTGCCAACAGCGGTTGTTATGGGTATTTCGAATTTTTTACAGTCGTACTGGTGGGCATTGCTTGTTGTTATGATGGCTTGTGCGGCTGTGGTACGTCATATTATGAGCGTTCCCGAGTTACGCTACCGGTGGGACCGGCGTTGTTTAGCCTTTCCGTTGGTTGGAGACCTCATTAAAAAAGTTGAAGTGACACGGTTTAGTTATACACTAGCGAGCTTACTTGGCAATGGTTTGCCGCTACTTGAAGCGTTATCTATTGTTAAAAATACGCTGACTAACCGAGTCATGGTTGAGTTAATTGAGCAGGCTAGGGAAAACCTTAAACAAGGTAAGACAGTGTCATCGGCACTTGATAGTGATGATCAGTTTCCTAAAATGGCGGTACGAATGATCCGTTTAGGGGAGGAAACAGGCAGCTTGAAAACGGTGCTCGATAAATTGTCGAGCAGTTACGATCAAGAGGTGAAAGTTAGTTTGCAGCGCCTACTTTCTTTATTCGAACCGATTCTTATTTTGGTGTTGGGTATTGTTATATCAGGGATTATTTTTTCTGTTTTACTGGCGCTTGTCAGTATCAATGATTTTGCTTTTTAGTCGTTTAATAAAGCATTATTTTCACACATGGGTCGTTATGGGTTGGATTATGAAAAAGAGTAATAAAGTATTGGTTAATACAGGGCAAAAAGGTTTTACATTGATTGAAATATTGGTGGTGTTGGCAATTATTGGTTTGTTGGCCGGTTTAATTGGTCCGCAGGTTATGAAACAGTTTAGCTCATCAAAACCTAAGGCGGCACGTTTGCAAATAGAAGGTCTGGTGTCGGCATTAGAACTTTATAGATTGGATATTGGGCGTTACCCAAGTAGCGAACAGGGCTTATCAGCACTGATTCAATCACCCGATGGTGTTAATAATTGGAACGGTCCTTATTTGCGTAAAAAAACAATTCCAACCGATCCTTGGAACGCGCCATATCAGTATGTCTATCCGGGGCTAAAATCAGACATTGACGTGTTTTCATTAGGCGCTGATGGCCGCCCAAGTGGTACGGATGATAATGCGGATATTAATAGTTGGGAGTAGTAGTGTGTTGAATTGGCTAACCGCGTAGAAAAATGTTGAACGTGGTTATATCAATGGATAAAAAGAATGGCTTTACGTTGTTGGAAGTATTGCTGGTGTTGGCAATATCTTCAGTATTATTGGTGTTTGTCGCTCCCGATCTATATCGGACGATGAGTGGGATGTCACTGCCTAAGGCGACACAGGAGCTGGCAACCGCATTGCGCCATAGCCAAAGTCAGGCAATTAATGCGTCACAACCTGTTTCATTAGTACTGGATGTAGAAAAGCGCAGTTATCAATTAAGCGGAAGTGAGAAGGTTTATCAATTACCGAGTGACTTAGATTTAACGCTTTTAACCGGGATGGGTCTCGTACAGGGAGCCAGTTCAGGAGCTATATATTTCTATTCAGACGGCTCCTCAAGTGGCGGGCGTATTAGCTTGCAGCAAGGAGATCGCCAGCAACAAATCCATATAAATTGGCTGACAGGTGAGGTGGAAATTGGTGATTAAATTTAGTCGTCGTCAATTACTCGGGTTTACCTTATTAGAAGTTTTGGTGGCCTTTGTCATTGCTGCTCTCGCTTTAACCCTGTTAATCCGTGCTTTTTCAGGTGGTTTACGTTTAGCTGCAACAGCTGAAGACTATGGCAAAGCAAGTGTATTAGCTCAGTCGCTGATAGCGCAAGTTGGTGTGGAATATGGTGTGAAAAACACACCGATACATGGCATGTTCGCCAATCGGTTTGATTGGGTGGTGAATATTGAACCCTACTCGATTGATATTGAACTGCCTGAAGACGAGGCAGTTGTGATGGTATTTAAATGCATGGTTAGTATTGTATGGGTTGAGGGGGTGAAAAAACGTCAATATGAATTGTCTAGTTTACGTTTGATGCCAAAGGAGAGTAACCATGCAGCTTGGTAATAGAGTCAATAAGCTAGGCTTTACGCTCATCGAATTACTGGTTGGGCTAACATTATTTGGTGTTATTTCCATGGCCTTATACAGTGGCCTGAGTATGGCGATAAAAAGTACGGCGTCTGGAAACAAGCAGTCGCAAGAAGTGCGGCAAGTGATGGCACTGCAAACCTTGTTGAATACTAAGATTTATGCAGCAAAATCAGGTAAACAGTCAAATACCAAGGGAGAGGTAAGCTTTTATGGCGAGCCTCATGCGATTACATTTATTTCTGATATGCCTCAGTCTATTACACAGGGAGGTGATGGCGTTTATTCGATAAGCATTCAGACAGGTAAGCCACAACCGCTGTTGACAATAGACTTGAAAAGGGAGGTTGATCTGGCTGAAGAGGCGTTGGGTGAGGCGGTGAATGAAACAGTTCGGCTGGCTAATATTAACGGCTTTTCAGTGAGTTATTTTGGGTTGCTGAATGCAGAAAATGAACGGGCTTGGCACCCAAGCTGGTTGAGGCAAAAACGCTTACCGTTGCTGGTTAAAATTAATATTACAACGGAATCAGGTTCCGTGTGGCCGCCCATTATTATTGCTTTACGAGAGTCAACAAATCAGGCCAACCTTTTTAATGTTAGTTTATCCGGTGCTGGGCGTGGGTGAAGTGAACGCTCTTAAAATATCCAAAAACCAAACAGGGGTTGTACTGGTGTTTGTTTTGCTGATGCTGGTTCTTTTGTCGGTGATGGCGGGGAGCTTTAGCAACAGTATGCGTGGCGGAGCAAGCATCATACATAATAAAAAATCACAGTTACATAAGCAAGAGTTCGTTAATGCAGGGGTTGCGTATGCTGAATATATGATGACGCAGCCGGTTGGGAACCAACGGTGGCTGGCAACAGGTGTGGCTTATAAAATTAATTTTTCGAGTGAATTGATCGAGATTAATATTTACGATGAGGCAGGGAAATTCAATATTAACCAGCTTGATAAGTTAATGCTTTTGGGGGTTTTAAAGTCGGTAGTTGCCGACACCTTGCAAGCGGGTCGCCTTACCGATAGTATCTTGGACTGGATAGATGCGGATGATGATGTGCGTGAGAACGGGGCAGAGCGAATGGTGGATAGTCATCAACAAGCTGCAGGCACTTCGAAAGATGAAGAGTACCGGCCTGCGAATCGTCCCTTTCGTCATTTGGCTGAATTAATGCTCGTTAAAGGGATGACCGATGCCATTTATAAGAATTTGCGCCCGTTATTAACGGTTCAAGCCATAAAAAAACTTGATTTGGGTGTTGCAACAAAACAGGTGTTAACTCTATTATCAGAGGTATTTGGTGTTGGTGAATCGTGGGTTCAGCAAATTATATCGGGGCGCTTGGCTGTGGAAGATCAAGGCTTTATACCGTACGAAATGCGCGAATATGCTACTATCAAAACCTCGCAAAGAGGTCGCTGGGTTGATGTGTCTATTACATTGAGCCGAGCAGGTAACAAGCGATCAGTGACAAATGTGTTAATGCGTAGGAACGCTGGGGGTGCTTTTCCTTTGTTTGTCGAGATTGATCGGCGTTTAGTTAGTGGATAAATAAACAAATAAAAACAAGGAAGGTTAATGCAAGGGCTTATTAGTCAACCGATAAAACAATTTTTTGCTTGGTGGGGTAAAGAGTTGTTTGCGCTGCTTCCAGAGGTTTGGCGAGGTAAGCTTCAGGTTGCCGATAATATTCTTTTGTTACGGCATTGTCCTGATGGAATAAGGGTTATTTGGATTAATGACTCACAGCGAATGGACTTCGGTGTTTTTGCGGTAAATGATGCGGGGCGTACTGCTTGGCAAGAGCGGGTTGCAAAATATAGCCGGGTATCTAAGGCAAGTCGTATTTTAGTGCTCTCTCCGGCGCAGTGTTTTAACCGGCGTATTATGTTACCTAAGCAGGCAGCAGCAAACCTACATCAGGTGATGGGTTTCGAAATGGATCGTTACACGCCCATTACGGCGAAACACGCCTACTTCGATATAGTCAGTACGAATGCGCCTGTACAAGACGGTCAATTCGAAGCCTTTTTTGTTGTAACGCCAAAGACATTACTGGAGCCGATGCTTGAGCAGTGTGGTTTTTTTGATTTGTCACCCAACACGGTCAGTCACTCAGCAACACTAGCATTGCCGCTGGATGCTGCAAATATTAATGTGTTACCTGACGATATGCGGCCGGCGGTCAATAAAAAGGAACGTGTATTGACGACGGCTTTAGTGGTGGTCTTATTGCTTGGAGTGTCCGTTGCTTTAACCTACCCAACATGGGCGATAAAACATGAAGTGACTGATCTGCAAGCTAGAATTGCTGCGATTAAGGAAGATGTGAAATTAGTTGGCAAGATGCGAACAAGCATTGAAAGCACTGAGGCACAAATTAAAAGTTTACTGGATAAAAAAACAAGCCGACCTTATGCGGTTGATATTTTGTTAGAACTGACAAAGCGCTTACCCGCAGATAGTTGGTTAACCAACCTACGTTTAACCGGTAGTCATCTGCAAATACAAGGCTACTCAGAGAATGCAACGGGGTTAATACAATTATTAGAGGATTCGCCGCTATTCTCAAATACTCGATTTACCTCTCCTCTTGCCAGTAATAAAGCACCCCAGCAGGCTTTTAAGATAGGCATCGACTTAGTTAGGGTGATGCCATGATGATGGTTGATAATTTAACGAATAAGCAGCAACGCTATTTAGCAATTGAGTTGCTTATTCTGCTGGTATTACTGGTGTTATGGTTGTTTGTTTCACCCTTATGGAACATGCATGTATCGCACGCCGAGCAAGCTTTGGATTTACGGTTTCAACTAGCCAAGTATGAGCAAGCGATTAACAGTAAAACGCTCATTGCTAGCAATAAAGCCTCTCTACAGGAATCACTTAAAGACGCAACGTTGATTCATGAAAATATCGCTCATGGGGTTGTCGCGGCGAAGGTACAAAATACCATTCGTGAAATGGTTGAGAAATCACAGGGCAGTCTGCTGAGCACCCAGGTGTTACCGGAAAAGAAAGAACAACAGTTTACCCGGCTTGCGATTAATGTACGGCTAACAGGCGACGACTTGGTATTACATCAATTGCTTTTTGAGCTTGAAATGGCGCGCCCAATATTGACGATTGAAAAGCTAACGGTCTCTTCAAGACGGCGCTCTCGTCGGCAGAATACTCATGTGAACGGTGTACATAATATAACCTTGGAAATAGCCAGTTATGTCATACGGGGTGCGACAGAATGATATTCAACACACATTTAATTCGACAACTTACATTAAACCTATGTGGTGTTTTTTTGCTCATTCTTATTATTGAATGGCTCATTATAAATGTAGGCAGTTCCGAGCCATCCCTCTTATCGCCGCTGCCTAATTTTTCGCAAGAAACCGAACAGTTATTATTAGAATTCCCAGCGTTGCAAGTAGAGGACTACGCCGCTTTAGCGGAAGCTCCGCTGTTTGTTGAAGGTAGAATCCCCATCGTAAGTGACGGTAATAATGTCGCCGAGGGTATTGAAAAGCAGTCGAGTCATGCTTCGTTACAAATGCGCTTAATGGGTGTAACCCTTTCGGTAGAGGGTTCTTTAGCGTTGGTCGTAGATTCTAACGGTACGTATTATCGTCTATTCGTAGACGATGAGGCGTTAGGTTGGACGTTGACATCGGTTGAACAAAAGAAAGCTACGTTTAATAGAGGTGGAAAAGTCATTACTCTGACTTTGGAAAAGCACAAAGTTGGAAAGCTCAAAAAATCCTACCGTTCACGACAGCTACGTAGTGCAAAGCCACTGTCTCCAGCAATATTAAAAAATAACAATTGAATCAGGGAAGTATGACATGAGAAAAGCCGTATCTACGCTTAATAAAACTATACTGCTTGGAAGTGTACTTTTACTTCAGGGTTGTGAAACATTAGGCCCTAACTTATCGGAAAAGCGGATGATTACCGGCTCGTTTCCGACAGAAACGGCTTCAACGGTACAAAAAGAAGATCGGGCTTTAACACGGATAGCTCCAGAAAAAAACGTACCCAGACAAAAGGCTGAGATTTACCCTGCAGATAGTCAATTCATCGTCCCTAGTAAACCTATTAAGAGAGGCTTGAATTCAGCGACTAGTGGCAGCTATACGCTTAATTTTAGTAGTGTTGATATCTCCGAAGTTGTGAAAGTGATTCTGGGGGATACGCTAAAGAAAAACTTTACTATTAGCGCCAGTGTGGGTGGCAATGTTTCCATGCAGACGAGTCAACCGCTAACAACTCAAGAGCTACTGCCGACATTGCAAATGTTATTAGCAATGAATAACGCGATTTTGATAGAAGAAGCCGGTTTATATCGAGTGGAGCCTGTTAATACAGCATTGGTCGCCGGAAATGTTCCATTAACCTTGGGAGGCGATACGCTAAACGGCCATCAAATAAACGTCATTCCTCTGCAGTATATGGGCGCTCAGGATATGAAGAAGATCCTAGAGCCCGTACTGCCTAAGAACGCAGTCGTTCAAATAGATATTAATAGGAATCTCTTATTGGTAGCGGGTAATCCAACAGACCTGTTCAATACGAAAGAGTTAATTAGCTTATTTGACGTGGATGTTTTGCAAGGTAAGTCAGTTGGTTTGTTTCCGTTAACGTATGTGGAGGCAGAGACCGTACAAAAAGAATTGATGGGGCTTTTTGCCGCCGAGGACAATAATGCTCTGGCGGGCATGTTGCAAATGCTGCCGATAGAGCGAATGAATGCATTAATGGTGATTACATCCCAAGTAAAGTATTTGCAGCGTATTAAGCAGTGGCTTGCTCGTTTAGATCGCGCAGGGCCACGAGGGCAGGCGGGGCATATCCATGTTTACTCGGTACAAAATGTAGATGCAGTTGATTTAGCGGGAATTTTAGAGCAAATTTACCTACCTCAGGAAGGGGCTAGCCGTAAAAGAAAAACATCGGCGATAGCTCCTGGCTTAGAACCGGTAAAACTTAGTAGTAAGGCAACAGTAGCCACTAAATTAGCACGCACTAAAATGGGTGCATCGGTTTCAGGAAAAGTCGTTAGCAGCTCAACCACGGGGGCTGTTCGAATTATTGCCGATGAAATGAATAATTCACTGGTGATTGTAGCGAGTGCACAAGACTATGAGCCGATTAAAAAAGTCATTAAACAATTAGATGTTGTGCCGTTGCAGGTTTTGGTAGACGCAACAATAATTGAAGTGAGTTTAACGGATGAATTACATTACGGATTACAGTGGTATTTTAATAATAAATCAGGCAGTTATCGAGGATCAGCGAGAGGCGGGGATTCTAATTTCAATGCGGCAGGTTTGGGTGGCTTTTCGTATTCAATCGTTAATAGTGCCGATATTGTGCGAGCAGAATTAAATGCTTTAGCAAACGACTCAAAAATTAATGTCGTTTCTTCTCCGTCACTGATGGTGCTGAATAATCATGAGGCGATCATTAAAGTAGGTGACCAAGTGCCCATTAGGACATCGGAATCGGCCAATACCAGTGGTGTCGTAGGTGATACCGCTATCATTACCAGTACGATTGATATGCGAGATTCAGGCGTGACCTTAAAGGTTAAACCTAGAGTAAATGCAGGGGGCTTAGTCATCATGGACGTAGAGCAGAATGTAGATGGCGTTTCACGCACTGAAAGCTCAGAGATAGACTCACCCACCATTCAACAGCGACAAATACAAACTTCCGTTGCGGTAAAAAATGGAGAAACAATTATTTTGGGTGGACTGATTACGGAACAGCGAGAGCTAGGACGAAGCGGTATACCTGTTTTAAGCCGGTTGCCACTAATAGGTGGTTTATTTGGCAAAACAGATAAGGTGCTAGACCGCACTGAACTCGTTGTATTGTTAACCCCTAGAGTCGTGAAGAACGAGTATGATGCTCGGCTTGTCACGCGTGAATTTAAGCATAAGTTGACAGGTATATACACTGATCTAAAAAATGAAGAGAGCTTAAACTCTCGTGTAGAAGACTGAATACCGCCAAATATGTCGTTAACGCCTTGTTGCTGCCGGTGAACGGCGGTTATTTGTATACCCTTAGGGAGGGTATTGAATATGAAAAAAACATATCGATGTTTTTATCGTTGAAGCTATAAAAGTTATTAGTTGAGGACTTCATTCGGTGATTGAAAGCTAGGGGCGTCCTAGAGTTATCGGTGGAGCAGAACGCTTTTCTAAAAGCTATTGAGGGTAGATACTCTTGATGTGATTTGAGGGTAATGACAATAAAACACCTCATGCCGCAAAAGCATGACCCTCTTCACAGTAAAATTCACCTTTATTTTTTATACTGCATCCTCACTGGTAACTATTTAAAGGAATTAACATGAGAGTATTTGTTGTAGCCCTAATAACAGCCGTTACATCAATGAGTGCGCAAGCCGCTCCCGATGCATCCAAAATGTTTGGCGGCGCTGTCCCCTTCACGATGGATCAGATACCAAGCAGTCGTCTGAAGTCTGATCTTCAATCCTTACCGGCTCCTGCTAGAGAAAGAGGGGTCGCGTGGTTAAATAGTTTCAGCTTTCCGGCTCATGATGTTGAGCACCTTCGCGTTGATGGTCGTGGGGCGGTTTTTTATGAAGACACCCAGCTTCCTGACGAGATTAGCCAAGAAGCTTTAGAAGCTGATCCAACATTGGAAGGTATTAACCCAGTGGATGCATTTAAGTTGCACAGTAAACCCGGAGCTGCCAATGTTGTTTACGTTAACTTTAAAGGCTCTACAATTGCGAATACAGCTTGGAACTATGGTGCTGCGGCAAGTTATCAAGCAAAACCTTTTAATAAGGATGCTGACCCGAGTACATTCTCGGAGGCGGAAAGAAAAGATATAGGTGAAATTTGGCACCGGATTGCAGAAGATTTTAGTGCTTTTGATGTCGATGTAACGACCGAAGCGCCCGCTGCATTTGGGCCTAAAGTCGGGCATATTCTCATCACCAGTAATTCAACGGTCAGCGGTGGTGCGATGCCTCATTATAATGCTGGGGGTGTAGCCTATGTGGGTGTTTGGGGTTACTCAAATTATGAATATTACCAACCAGCCTTAGTTTATTACGATCAATTAGCATCATCGCCGACGTATATTTCAGAAGCTGCCTCGCATGAACTTGGACATAATTTAGCGTTATCACATGATGGTACAAGTACTGTGGGCTACTACACGGGACATGGTGATGGCTTATTAAGTTCGTGGGCTCCAATTATGGGAGTTGGTTATTATCAAAATGTAACCCAATGGAGCAAAGGTGAATATAACGATGCAAGTAATACACAAGATGATTTAGCAATCATTAGTGCTCGTTTATCGTATCGCTCGGATGACCATGCAAATAACCATGCTTCGTCAACGGCCTTGATCGTTGATTCATCTGGCCATATTGCGAGTAGTAACCCTGAGTTTGATCCACTCAACGATCGCCCTGACAATAAAGGGGTTATTGAAAATAGTGCGGATACTGATGTTTTCTTTTTTGACACGGCTGCCGGTGATATTAATATTTCAATAACACCCGCATGGGCGGCCTATACACGCTCTACTCGACGTGGGGCAAACCTGGATATTAAAGCCACCCTTACGGATGGTGCAGGCCTTACTATTGTTGATGATTACTTAAATGATACAGAAGCGTTAATTACGGCCACTGTTCCTGCAGGCCGATATTATCTTGAAATCACAGGTGTTGGTAATAGCGCTATAAACTACTCAGCTTATGGCAGTTTAGGTGAGTATTTTATTGTCGGTCAAGTTGTGGCTTCAAGTGCCGATACGACGGTACCGAACCCTGATCCAATGTCATGGGTGAGTGCACCGGTAAGTACCAGTCGAACAAGCATCGAAATGACGGCAACCGTGGCTTCTGATGACTCTGGTTTTGTTGAGTATCAATTTGTTTGTACGACGGGTGGGCAGGGCTGTGTTGCTAGTGCATGGCAAGCTGACACCGTGTATGTTGCAAACGGTTTGGAATTTGGTACAGATTATAGTTATCAAGTGAAAGCACGGGATAGTGTCGGTAATGAAACGGCATTATCAGCTGCGGCATCGGCTACGACATGGAGTAATGCACAACCTGTCGGCGTTACGGATTCAGCAGAGGGCGATAAGGATGCAACCATTCTTATCGATGTGTTAGCAAATGATAGTGACTCGGATGGCGATACCTTGCAGGTTTATAGTGTTTCTGTGGCAGCGGGTAACGGCGATGCTGTCATCAGTGGTAGCAAAATCCTTTATACGCCGGATACAGGTTTTGTAGGTAACGATACCTTTAGCTATGTTACAACAGACGGTTTTGGTGGTTACTCGAGCAACACTGAGGTGACGATTGATGTGTTTGATGCTAATTCAGCGCCTACTGCAAACCCTGATAGTGCAGAAGTGCTCTTAGTGAGCAGCGTGGTTATTGATGTGCTAGCTAATGATACCGACCCTGAAGGAACGAGCTTAAACATTGTATCAGTGACAAATGGAGCAAAAGGGACTGCTACTAATAATGGTGATGGGACGATTACTTACACGGCAGCCAATAAAAAACGTGGTGGTGATGTCTTTAGCTATACCGTATCGGATGGCGAACTGACCTCTACCACGACGGTGTCGGTATCAATCGTAAAATCACTTTCAACTGACGGAGGTACTGATGGAGGTACTGGCGATACGGGTGGTGGTAGTGGTAAATGTCACCCTAAAAAAGGATGCTGATACGGGTTCTATCACCCTAAAAACATCGAAGTTTTAACTAAAAGCCAACTGCCGATGGTAGTTGGCTTTTTCATGCGTCTTAAGTTAATTTTTGATGACAATCATATTGTTACGACATTGCTTAAGCGGCAGTCACCTGAGTTGGTAACGGTAGATCTGGGGCTGTCTATTTAATTTACAGTGCCTCTTTCAGGGATCACTCCGCCTGGTCTTGATATTAGCGAACCAATAGCGCCTCTGGTTTAGTTAATCAGCGGTGTTTGAAGTATGGTGGTCGTTGGGTTTCCAGCACCCTATCAGTTAGGGCTTTTTAGTTTGTTGGTGAGTAGTTGGGTCAGCGGCCTGATACTTTTTATCTTGAGTTGTACTTATAAAAATAATGATAAACACACATTATTCGCTGGCTAGTCTTAAATAGTTCCCAGTTGCATTTGCTATTCATTATCAATAGTATGGTCGTATTACTTATCTGCCTCTTCTGCCCTGCTGTATTAATATTTAAAGACGATTAGCTGGTAAGCAGGGGTAGGTTGAGCGAAGCGGCAGTGATTAGCGTCGTTGCAAAATAAAATATTAGCTTATAGAAGGAAGGATTAATGGAACAATTATTACCAAGTTTTTTAATGGGTTTTCGAGAAGGGCTAGAAGCATTTTTATTGATAGCCATTATTCTTCAGTACCTGACTAAAACCAATCAGCATTCGCTTAAAATAAAGGTAGCGCAGGGCGCTGTTGCCGGTATTGTGGTGTCTTTGTTATTGGGTTTATTGTTGAATGAGCTAGCGGGCCAAATGGGGGGGGTGAGTGCGTTAACCAAGGCGTGGGAAAGCCTCGCCAGTTTCGTTGCGTTGGTGTTGGTCAGTCTGTTTATTATTTGGATGATTCGCCATAGTGGTGATATGGCTAAACAAATTCAAGGCGAGGTGGCCAATAACTTATCGCCGATAGGTTTGTTTTTAATATCATTTGTGGTCATTGCACGAGAAGGAACGGAGATAGCGATCTTTTCTTTTGCCGGTAAATACCCCGTCGATTATGTGTCTATCGGGGTGTTATCCTCGCTAGCCTTAACGGTTTTAGTGTCTCGATCCTTGGTTCGAATTAACCTGTCGCTGTTGTTTAAAATAACCCTCGCTTACCTCATTCTACAAGCGGGTTTCTTAGTAGGGTATGCGGTACACGAGGGGTTATCTGCGCTGAAAGCCTATGGACAGTTATCGGCAGATAGCCTTATCTTTATGAAGGCGTTTAATGTGTCTCAAACGGTATTGAGCCATAAAGACGGCATTATAGGAATCCCTTTGCACGTGCTCTTCGGTTGGTATTCTAAACCAGAGATGATCCAGTTTATTGTGCAATATATGTATACCATTCCGATGTTTTTATTTTGGCACCGCTTTCATAAAAAACAGGCAATATAAACGAACCAGAGTAAACCGTTAGGCTGACAGGGGCATCAGCTTAATGGTTTTCCGGCGAGCTTTTTTGTTCATATCAACGCAGAAAAATATGATATATTTAGCCACTTGATGGATAAGCTCAAACACACATTATTATTTATACTCGTACTTTGTACCTTAACGAGTAGTAGTGCCTGGGCCTATGCTGAGCAACAATTGGATGCTCACGGTGGCGAGCACCAGCACCATGTCGATGATCAATCGTTCAATTCTGAGCCTGCTATCGATCATTGCAATCACTTGTCTGCGCATATTATCGGTTTGTTAACTGACATCAATTTTTCTTTTAGCGTTAACCCGTTTGCGCTCGCCTTGGATGTGAGCGACAACTTTATTTCATTTATTCCCCTAGTTTATTTAAAACCTCCTAGCGTTTAGTTCTGTTAATTGGCCAGCCCAGCTGGTAGTGAGGCGTGCCGATGGCACGTGTTTACGAACATTAATTTGAGAACAAACCAATGATTAAACGAGTTTTTATTAAGTCTGGCTTATTGTTTGCCAGTCTAAGCCTTTGTGCGGGCGTGTCGCATAGCGCAGGTGTCAATAAACTAGAGCGCTGCTCGACTTATACGTTCAATAAGACATTGAGCGAATGGCTAGTCGCCAATGTCACGCAGCACCCCACGGTGCTAGCCGCTAAGGCAGCGGTTGAGGCCAGTGAGTTTCAGCAATTAGCCGCTGCTAAGGCCTTATATAACCCAGAATTAGCGCTGGCGACAGAATCGGTTGATGAGGTAACGACCACCAGCCTAGGGATTAGCCAAACTATTGATTGGGGAGATCGGCGAGGGGCTAATATTAAATTTGCCAGCGCGCAATTGCGCGGCAAGCAAAGCCAATTGAGCTTAAGCCAGCAGCAGCTTAGCTTAAGCTTGTTAACGGCGTTGTCTAAACAACATACCTCTCAAGCATTAATAGCCTTAGCTACCCAGCGCAGTGAGTTGATGCAGCGTTTTGTTAATCTAGCAAGGCAGCGTTTTTCACACGGCGACTTGACCCGGGTAGAGGTTGATTTAGCCAAATTATCTTATGCACAGGCACGTTTTAGCCAAACGTCTGCGCAAGCGGATTTTATGCGTGCGCAGCAGCAACTGATTGCCCTAACCGGCGTGGCGTTAGACGATTGGCCATTAATGCCGACAAACTACCCCGAACCGGTGGCAGCCGGCGCGGATAAGGAGGCGTGGGTTCAGCGCTTAGCGACAATGCAGTTGGCATTAGCGACGATCGAATCGGCTCAGGCGCTTATTAAACAACGGCAGGCGCAAGCGGTGGTTCAACCAACACTGGCCTTGCACGCGGGTAAAGAGGAATCTGATCATATTGTGGGTTTGACCCTGTCACTGCCTTTGCCGCTTAGAAACGATTTTAGTGCCGAAGTGGGTGCAGCTAATGCGGTGTTGATTCAAGCAAAGAGAGAGGCGCATGCGCAGTTCCGTGAATTAAGTAGCCGTTATGAAATATCGCTAGGGTCTTACCGTTTGAGCCGAGATGCATGGTTGTTTTGGCAGCAATTCGCTGCAGACAGTTTGGCGGAACACATCCGTTTATTGGAGCGCTTATGGCAGGCTGGGGAATTAAGCAGCAGTGATTATGTAATCCAGCTTGGCCAAGCCTTACAGACCAAAGCGTCGGCGATACAGCAGCGCGGGAAATTATGGTTGGACTGGGCGCAGTGGCAACATGCCAGCGGGCATATAGAACAATGCCTATTAAAAGATATCGAGGGTGCAAAATGAACGTAATACAACGAATGACAGTAGCGATATTAGCAATGACAGTTAATGCGATGAATATGGCGTATGCCGTTGAAATAACCGTGTTGCACGAACAGCACGAACAACACGAACAACACGAACAGCACGAACAGCACGAACAGCACGAACAGCACGAACAACACGAAGAACACGAAGAACACGAAGAACACGAAGAACACGAAGAACACGAAGAACACGAAGAACACGAAGAACACGAAGAACACGAAGAACACGAAGAACACGAAGAACACGAAGAACAAACGGTCAAGCTTTCTACGCAGCAGTTAGCGATGGCGGGCATTGTGGTGGCAGAGGTACGGCCGCAACGCCTATCGGCAGAAATTAGCGCGCCGGGTGAGGTGGTACAAAATGCCTATGCAACGAGCAAGGTGACCCCACGTATTCCCGCACAAGTGCTTGAACGCCACGCGCGTTTAGGCGATAAGGTGCAATTAGCCGAGCCGTTGGTTAGTTTGACTAGCGTAGAAATGGCGGCGGCACAGGGGGATTTGCTGGTCGCTACACGGGAGTGGCAACGGGTGAGTAAGCTAGGGCAGCCAGTAGTGTCGGAGAAGCGCTTTGTGCAAGCACGCGTGAGTTATCAGCAGGCTAAATCACGTGTGTCAGCCTATGGTATGAGTGAGCAGCAACTGGCGGAATTCTTACGTAGCCGTGACCCCGCCAAGGCGAATGGTCGTTTTCAGTTACTGGCAACGCAACCGGGCACGGTGCTGGCTGATCGGTTTATTGTTGGTGAATTGATTCAACCCGGAACCACCTTATATACGATCAGTAATGAATCGCTGCTGTGGGTGGAAGCCAAACTGACGCCATTAGAGGCGCAGTGGGTTCGAGTGGGCAGCGTCGCTACCGTTCGTACATCGGGGCGCACGTTTACCGGCAGGGTCGTACAGGTGCATCACGCGCTGGATAGAGCAACACGTACCCTTGGGGTGCGGATTGAACTGGCCAACATCGATGATCAATTACACGCGGGCTTATTCGTACAGGTGAGTATTCATAGTATTAAGTCTACGCACGGCTTGTTTGTACCGTTGAATGCGGTATTACGCAGTGCGGATGGTGATTGGCAGGTTTTTGTAGAAAAACAAGCGGGTGAGTTTGCGCCGGTTGAGGTGGCATTATTGCAAACCATTGGCAATATGGCGCAAATAAGCGGGGTCGAGGCGGGCACTCGGCTAGTCACCAACGGGGCTTTTTTTGTTCAGTCGGAGTTGGCAAAAGCCGGTTTCGAAGTCCATAACCATTAATGTCAAACTGATATGTTAAATAAATTGATTAACTGGGCGGTTAAGCACCGCTTATTGGTGGTTATTGCCTTATTGGCGACGATTGTTTCTGCGAGTTTAGTGTTACCTAAGTTGAACCTCGATGCCTTTCCTGATGTAACTAACATCCAAGTGCAAATTAATACCGAGGCACGCGGCTTGGCCGCCGCCGAGGTGGAGCAACTCATCACCTTCCCGATCGAGGCGGTGATGTATTCGCTGCCGAGTGTTGAAGAAGTGCGGTCGATTTCTAAAACCGGTTTATCGGTGATTACCGTGGTGTTTAAGGAAGGTACCGATATTTACTTTGCTCGCCAATTGGTTTTTCAACAGCTACAAACCGCGCGTGAGCAAATCCCCAATGGTATTGGTTCGCCCAGCATAGGGCCCAACACTTCTGGGCTGGGGCAAGTTTATCAGTATATCTTGCGCGCCGATGACCCGCAGAAATACGATGCAATCACCTTGCGTAGTTATAACGACTGGATTGTTAAACTATTATTGATGCCGGTAGACGGGGTGACCGAAGTACTGTCTTTTGGCGGCGAAGTGCGGCAGTATCAAGTGCAGTTGAATCCGCAAAAACTATTGGCATACGGCTTAACGGAAGATGATGTGGCCGAGGCGGTGGCCGATAATAATCATAATGCCGGTGGCTGGTATATGGATCGTGGGGCCGAGCAATTGGTAGTGCGCGGTGTCGGTTGGGTGCGTAGCGGCGAAGATGGCTTGCGAGATATCGGCAATACCCCGCTAAAAGCGGTGGCGGGGGGCGTGGTCTACGTGAAGGATGTGGCCACGGTGAACTTTGGTGCGGAAATACGCCAAGGTGCGGTGTCGATTACTCGGCGCGATCAACACGGGCGAGTCGAAGCCTTGGGTGAAGTGGTAGCCGGCGTGGTGTTGAAGCGCTTAGGCGCAAATACCAAAGAAACCATCGAGGGTATTAAGGCGCGTTTAACCGCGATTCAACAGGCCCTACCCGATGGGGTCAGCCTAGAACCGTTTTATGATCAAGCCGAACTGGTCGATCAGGCGGTGAGTACGGTGGCTAGCGCGCTATTACAGGCCTTCGTGTTGATCGTGATTATCTTAATGCTGTTTATCGTTAATGTACGGGCTACCGTGTTGGTGTTGATCTCGGTGCCTATTTCTATTGGTTTGGCGCTGATGGTGATGGCGCAATGGGGGATCTCGGCTAACCTAATGTCGTTGGGTGGCTTGGCGATTGCTATTGGCATGTTGGTCGATGGCTCGGTGGTAATGATGGACAATATCGTGAGCCATTTAACACACGCCGATGCGCAGCACCAAAAACCAGCCGATGCGGGTCGGCACCCGTATGACTCGGCGCATGATACACACGCGATTGCGGAGCGGGTAAAAGAAGCCTCAAGAGAAGTGGGGCGGCCGGTGTTTTTCGCGGTACTGATTGTGATTATCGTGTTTGCGCCGCTATTTAGCCTAGAAGGGGTGGAAGGCAAGTTATTCCAACCGATGGCGGTGTCGATTGTCTTGGCGATGATCGGGTCTTTATTGGTGGCCTTAGTGATGGTGCCAGCGCTCGCCAGTTATTTATTTACCCACGGGCTGGTCGAAAAACGTGGTTACCTGATGCCGACACTGGAACGCTACTACCGTCAGGCTTTGGCGAAGGCGCAGCGCAAACGCAAGGCGGTGGTAGCGTTATCGTTGGGCTTATTATTGGCCTCCTTAAGCTTAATTCCTTTGCTAGGCACCGAATTTGTGCCTGAATTGGAAGAGGGTACGCTGAATATTAGAACCACACTGGCGCCCTCGTCGAGTTTAAAAACCTCCTTGGAGGTGGCGGCTAAATTGGAAAAAATATTGATGAACTTTCCTGAAGTTATCTACGCCAGTAGCCGAGTCGGTCGACCAGAAATTGGCGGTGACCCCGAGCCGGTATCTAATATTGAAACCTTCGTCGGCTTGAAGCCGGTGAACGAGTGGAGCAGTGCGGATAATCGTTATCAGTTGCAGCTGTTAATGGAGCAAAAAATGTCGGCCCACCCAGGCTTACTGTTTTCTTTTTCGCAACCGATTGCCACCCGAGTTGATGAATTGCTATCGGGGGTGCGAGCCGAGCTGGCGATTAAATTATTTGGTTCAGAGCTTGCTGTGTTGGCGAAAAAAGGGGCAGAAATAGAAGCCTTGGTGAAAAGGGTAGACGGCACCCGTGGGGTGGCGATGGAGCAAATGGGCGGTGAGGCTCAGTTAGTGGTACGTCCCGATCGCGATAAATTAGCGCGTTATGGCATCTCGGTGGCGCAGGTGATGGACTTGGTGTCCGATGCGATTGGTGGTCGAGCCGCTGGGCAGGTGATTAATGGTAATGAACGATACGATATTTATCTGCGCCTAGCCGAACAATACCGCAATAATGTGGCGGCAATTGGTGGGCTCATACTGCAAGCACCGAATGGCGCGTGGGTGAAACTATCGGAGCTGGCCGAGGTGAAAATAGAATCGGGGCCGCCGCAGATCCGGCGAGATGATGTGCAGCGCCGAGTGGTGATTCAGGCCAACGTAGAAGGCCGAGATATGGGCGGTTTGGTGGCCGAATTACAACAGCGTATCGACCAAGATATAGACCTGCCAGCGGGGTATACGGTGGTGTTTGGTGGCCAATTTGAAAATCAGCAACGCGCACAGGCTCGTTTAATGGTGGTGGTGCCGTTGTCCTTAGTGTTGATCTTGTTACTGCTTTATTTCGCTTTTAACTCCATTTCGCAGGCCCTGCTGATTATGTTGAACGTGCCGTTAGCGTTAATTGGCGGTATTGCGGCGCTATACCTAAGCGGCCAATACTTATCGGTGCCGGGTTCAATCGGTTTTATTGCGCTGTTTGGCATCGCAGTACTTAATGGAGTGGTGATGGTGAACGCGATTAATCAACGCTTAGCGGTGGGTGATGTGGATGCGATGATCTTTGAAGGCGCGTTATCACGCCTGCGGCCGGTGTTAATGACGGCCGCAACCACCGCCTTAGGCTTGATCCCGATGATGTTAGCCAGTGGGGTGGGTTCGGAAGTACAGCGACCGTTAGCGACGGTGGTAGTGGGGGGCTTATTATCATCGACGCTATTAACCTTGTTCGTCTTGCCGGTGTTGTTTAAGGTTTTTTCAGCGCAGGTGATTGCAGACAGTCAGCGTTAAGGTCGACCTCGGCTAGCGGCTAGATAAAAGTGTGAATTATTTTTTGCTAATGATTGGTTTTATTAAGCGTTTGTTTTTAAACGCTATATATCGCTATATTGACGTTGTCAGCGGGGGTAATCAGCGGATTAATGGGGCGTTGATGAATTAATCACTTGACCTTCGTTGCTAGATGCATACAATAGCCCCTTCTTAAGCGCCAGTAGCTCAGCTGGATAGAGTACTCGGCTACGAACCGAGCGGTCAGGAGTTCGAATCTCTTCTGGCGCACCATACAAGAAAACGAAAGCAGTTAGATGTTTACATCTAGCTGCTTTTTTTTGCCCGCTATTTTTATGACGGTGTTAGCCATTCGCCGGTTTGCAACTCACAATCACCCCGCCAATATAACTCAGCACCTTTTCGCGGCTGGCATTCAGCAGCTCAACCTGCAACTTGGCGATGCCGCGATCGGGTTTAGATTCAAATTGCCGAGTGCTGATCACGGTGAGTGTGCCGGTTAGCTTGTCATTGACGAAGGCCGGTTTAATGAATTTCAGTTGGTCAACACCGGGTGAGGCCATGCACGCCGTTTGTGTTAAAAAGTTATCAACCACTAAGCGGTGGCATAAGCTGCTGGTATGCCAACCACTAGCAATCAGCCCGCCAAACATCTCCTCGGCGACCTCTTCGTCTAAATGAAAGGCTTGTGGGTCGTATTTTTCAGCAAAATCTAAGATCGCTTCTTTACTCATGATGAACGAACCTAGGTTAAATTCTAGCCCGTCTGTTAGGTCTTCCAGGTAGTGCATTATTGCTTACTCTATTTATTTCGGGCCAATGAGCATGGCATATTTTATCTATTAAGTAATGCTTATTTTTTAGCGCTGAGCAATTATTGACCGGTTCACTAGATGTTGATGATTAACGAGAGTCTAGATTGTTAAGCGAGCGTTTTGCTCCCCAATTTATGAGCCTAATGTTTGCTAGAAAGGGTGATTTTATAAGGTGGCTTATTGCCTTAATTGGCTAAGGAATTGATATTTCTGGTTATTTTATAAATCAAGTCTTTTTTCACCTTAAATACTATATGTGGTTGTTGTGAATAAAACTAACACATCATCTTGTGTTTTAGGGTAAAAGCTTTTAACCTATCACCACTGGCAATAAGTGGATTTTGTCGCTAGCCAATACAATATATAACCCCAGAGGAACTATGACTACAGTGAACTTAAAGGTCGTTAACGACCAAGCCGCCGATATTGAATTTCAATCCGCCTCATTAGATATATGGGATAAGAAATATTGCCTTAAAAAGCAAGACGGTTCAGCTGTAGATCATTCCATTGAAGAAACTTATGGCCGCGTAGCATCCGCGATTTCTGAGGTGGAAGACACCAAGGCAAAGCGGAAACATTGGCACGAACAATTTGTTTGGGCGTTAAAAAATGGTGCGATTCCTGCGGGGCGAATTATTTCAAATGCCGGTGCTAGCGCTTATAAGCCAGCCACCTCAACCATTAACTGTACCGTCTCGGGTTCGATTAGCGACTCGATGGACGATATTCTTAAAAAGACCCACGAAGCCGGTTTAACCCTGAAAGCGGGTTGTGGCATTGGTTACGAATTTTCTACCTTACGACCGAAAGGCGCGTATGTATCGGGCGCGGGTGCCAATACTTCTGGGCCGCTGTCGTTCATGGATATCTTCGATAAAATGTGTTTCACCGTGTCATCCGCCGGTGGTCGCCGTGGTGCGCAAATGGCCACCTTCGACGTGGCTCACCCCGATGTGCGTGATTTTGTACGGGTTAAACGAGAAGATGGCCGTTTACGCCAATTTAACCTGTCCTTATTGATTACCGATGATTTCGTACAAGCGGTTAAAGATAACGCCGATTGGCCGTTGGTATTTCCATTATCGGCCAAGGAACTAGCCCGAGGCGAGATCGACTTAAACGATAGCAGCAAAGTACTGTGGCGCGAATGGCCGATTACCGAGGGGTATAAAGTGAATGAAGTGGGGCAGGTGGCTTGCCGCATTTATAACACCATTAAAGCGCAGCGCTTATGGGAAAGCATCATGGCGTCGACCTACGATTACGCCGAGCCGGGTTTTATCTTGATCGATAAAGTCAACGAAATGAACAACAACTGGTTCTGTGAAAATATTCGCGCCACCAACCCCTGTGGCGAGCAACCGTTACCGGCGTATGGTTCGTGTTTATTGGGTTCAATTAACCTAACAAAATTTGTGGTTAACCCGTTTACCAAAGACGCCGCGTTTGACTGGGACAATTTCCGTAAAACCGTGAGCATCTTTACCCGTATGTTAGATAACGTGGTGGAAATTAACGGCTTACCATTAGAAGGCCAGCGCGATGCGATTGAAAACAAACGCCGCCATGGAATGGGTTTCCTAGGTCTGGGTTCCAGCCTGACCATGTTAGGGGTTCCTTACGGCGAACAAGCCTCGGTTGAATTTACCGAACAGGTGAGTAAAGAACTCGCCGTTACCGGTTGGTACGCCGCACTTGAACTGGCGAAAGAAAAAGGCGCCGCGCCGATTATGGATGAAGACTTCACCGTAACCGGCAGCATGTTAAGAAAGCGCCCAGAAATGCTCGATGATGGTTATAAGCTAGGCGACAGCATTAAAGGCCGCGTGTTACACGCAAAATACAGCCGTTATATGCAGCTGATCGCCGAAGAAGCGCCTGAACTGGTGGCCGAACTGGCGGAAGTGGGCGCACGCTTTACCCACCATAGCTCGATTGCCCCAACCGGCACTATTTCATTATCACTGGCGAATAATGCCAGTAACGGTATTGAACCTAGTTTTGCCCATCACTATGCACGTAACGTCATTCGTGAAGGCCGTAAGGCAAAAGAAAAAGTCGACGTGTTCTCCTTTGAATTGCTCGCCTACCGTGCGTTGATCAATAGCAAAGCGATGCCGTATTCCGAGCAAGCTGATGAAAAACTCCCCGAGTATTTTGTTACCGCCGAAACCATCACCCCTAAGCAACACGTGGATATTCAAGCGGCAGCGCAAAAATGGATTGATTCGTCTATTTCAAAAACGGCTAATGTACCCACCGACTTCCCGTTTGAAGAATTTAAAGATATTTACCTCTACGCACACGAAAAAGGCTTAAAAGGTTGTACCACCTTCCGCTTTAATCCCGATGTATTCCAAGGCGTATTAGTGAAAGAATCTGACCTTGAAAACACCACCTACCGTTTCAACTTAGAAGATGGCTCAATACTCGAAGCCAAAGGCAATGAAATGATTGAGTACGAAGGTGAATCGCACACAGCCGCTAACTTATACGACGCCTTAAAAGAAGGCTACTACGGCAAACTTTAATTAACGGTAACGGACAGGATATTCACATGACACATAAAATCACCCAGAGCATTACCGGTTACGAAGTTGTTAAAGACGAAGTAGAAGAGCAAGAACAACAGCAGCCAGAGGCCGAGCAAAGCAATATTATTCAAATGCACGAAAGCCTTAAACGGCCAGAAATGCTACTCGGCTCCACCTATAAAATTAAAACGCCGCTATCCGAGCACTCCCTATACATCACCATTAATGACCTGATCCTTAATGAAGATACCGACCACGAACAGCGTCGCCCGTTTGAAGTGTTTATTAACTCGAAAAACATGGATCACTTCCAGTGGATCGTTGCGCTAACCCGCATTATGTCGGCGGTGTTTAGAAAAGGCGGGGATATTACCTTCCTCGTAGAAGAGCTACGTTCAGTATTTGATCCGAGCGGTGGTTACTTCAAAAAAGGCGGTAAATTTATGCCCTCGCTCGTGGCTGAAATTGGTGACGTGGTTGAGTCACACCTGAAAATGATCGGCATGATCAAAACAGAAGAAATTGACGAGCACCAACAAAAAATACTGGATGAAAAACGCGCCCAGTTTGAAGAAAAAAGCAAACAAGCGAATACCGAGAAAACCGCTAAAAGCAGCGAATTTCCAGCCGGTGCACAGTTGTGTGGTAAGTGCCAAGTGACCGCCGTTATTCAAATGGATGGCTGCATGACGTGCTTGAATTGTGCGGATAGTAAGTGTGGCTAGGGCGAGTCTTTAGGCGTTAAGAGTGTTTGACGTGATTAATTACGTCAAATGCGGCAGGCAGCTCCTTTGTTTTGATAAATAAAGGTATTTGTTTATTGTTTAGCGGCCTTGGTATACAAGTGCGTCAACGTGATGTGAAATAACACGTCACGTTGACGTTGAATATAATGTTAGTTTTCCAACAAGGTTATCAATGGATCTCTTAAAGGATTTACTTCTAAAAATTCAAAATGGTGAATCATCCTTTTCACCTGAAAATAATAGTCCTGAGGCTATTAAAGAGT
>MAAM01000007.1 GCA_002162695.1 Cycloclasticus sp. 46_120_T64
TCACCGGTGTTGGCGACCAAGTCAGTGAGGTGTTTGACTTCACCGTGGTCGACAGTGATGGCGGCATCGGCGTACCCGGCTCATTAACCATTGATATTAATGATGATGGGCCTTCGTTCACCCTTGTTAATGATGGCTTAGATATTGATGATACTGTCACCATTTCATCGCTAAACCCTGATGCAGACACTGTTTACACGGAACAATTCGCCGATTGGTTCTTCGGCGCTGATGGCTTCGGATCGATTAATTTAAGCGCCTTACCCAGTAACGTTGAAGTCGATAGTACAACGGCGGATAAAATAGTGCTCAACCTCAAAGAAGGTTCCACTGTCGTAGGGATTCTCACACTCAATGCCGACGGCACAGACTCACTAGAAGTCATGCATCGAGACGGTGAAATCATCTTTATCCCGATCGCAGCGACCTCTGCCACCGCCGGTGGGCCAGAGGGCTCGTTATTGGTCGACCTAGACACCAGTGCTAGTTTTAATATCCTCGTATCGGGCAGCGATGGCGATGAAGTCCCTGACGAATTCTCCTCTCCTGACCATGACTTAGTTAATACCAGTAATAACGGCTGGGCGGTTAAAGGAGATCACGGGCAAACAAATGAACTAGGCGAATCGATCCTATTTTCCTTCGTCGATGACGATGATGATACCACCGGCTTTGCTATCGGTGATTTCAAGTTCACCACCGAGGGTTATACACAAGGCATAACTATCGCGACCATCACAGTAAAAGTTTACCTCAATGCTGACCTTAGCAATTATGACGAAATAACGATTGATGTTACTTCAGGACAAATTGTTGCAGTTAGTGAGCAGGATTGGTCAGCTAATGCCGGCACCGCTGACTATATCTTAGGTGATGGCCTGTATGCCGTAGAGATCATTAGCGCTGAAGCTGAGGGTTCCTTCCGTTTGAACGGTATTGAAGTTGGTGATAATTCGGAAACCGTCCCAGATGATCTAGCATTCGAGAATATAGGCATCGAAATTGTTGATGCCGATGGCGACACCGACAGCCAGGTCTTCAGTGTATTTATTAATGGCACGGCCGGTGATGAATTGACGGTTGAAGCCATTGTAGGCACATCGGGTGACGATATCCTATTAGGCGGCGCTGAGGACGACCTTATCTTTGGTGGCGCTGGTAGCGATGAACTTACCGGTGATGCTGGTGCTGATATCTTTGCTTACTCAGCTGGAGACGGTGGCGCAACCTTGGCAGCAGCCGATTTAATTACTGATTTTACCGACACAAGTGACCTGATAGGTTTAGAGAATTTAGTCCTTGGTAATGCTGACGGCGAAGTCGCATTTGTTGCCGCCAATACACTAGGGCTTGGTGGCAGTGCAACGGATACAGCGATGATTATTAACCAAGGCGCTGGTTTTTCTGAAGTACTCGCCATTATTCAAAACACCTTAGCGATAGATATGACTAATGCCGACACAACCATTCTCTAATAACTATTAAAGGCCAGTAGCCACCGCTGGCCTTTTTTATTAAGCCCCGCTCTTCGACTCAACCGCCTTATTAGCGGGGTGCATGGCTCATATCTTTTGGAAAGATCGAAGCAGAGCCAAAATACAGTAGGAAGTGTAAAATACACTATACACGGGGTATTATCCGAAATGAGTTTCACTCTTTTGTATAACCCTAAAGTAAGCTCCATACAACGACACCGCAGCAATCATAGCTACATAGAATAGAATTCTATGCAGCCTTGCTGCCTGAAAGTTACCTAATTTTATTGTTAATTTCATCTAGCGCTCATAAACTCTATGATAGATAAAATTAAAATAACGCTAGACTCTATCCATGCCAAATTATACTCCTCATCAACTTTATATTGGTTTCAAGTGCCAACAGTCCTAGTCTAGTCCGTGCTGCTAATAAAGTGGTCGAGTCGAACACGCATTAAAAGGCGCCAGTAACGGCGCCTTTTAAATATCCTTAATGAGATTTACTTCTTTTTACCCTTACCACCACCTGGGCCTCCGCCCCCACCTTTAGTATTCCCCGACACGGTTACTTCAGCCCAAGTAGACCAGTCTGTTGCCCCCACACCATTCACGGCATTGACTCGGTAGGAAAAAGTCCCCTTACCGCTACTATCGGTATGGCTCAATGTAGATACCGGCACGATTGCTATTAACGATGCTCCGCTCCAGTTACCCTTCCTATTTAATTTACGGCGCTCAATATTAAACGAGTCTGCACTGCCATCGGAGTAACTCCATTCAATGGTCGCTGTACCATCTTGCTTATCCGTCGCCATCACACTGCTAGGTATTTCCTCCGGTACCGCAGCGACTAAGGTTATTAGCTCGGATGTTGAACTACTCGCCGCATCGTCATCACTGGCCATTAAGGTAACGGTGTAATCCCCAGCCGAGGAAAATTGATGATCGATGGTTGAACTAGCCGTATCAACATTGGCTGAGCCATCACCAAAACTCCAATTTAAATTAACAATACTACCATCGGAGTCCACCGAGCTTGAGCTAAAGGAACAGAAGAAGCTAGCATCACAGGTACTACTAAACGATGCCACCGGCGCTTGATTAACAGGAGTCCCAGCACCCGCTAGAGAGTCGGCCACTTGAATCAAACCCGCGCCATACACAGAATCCTCACCGGCTGCGCCCAAGTCTAATGCCGAAGATTTCAATTTATTCAACACCTCGGCCTTCGTTAAACTGTTATCAGCCGACAATAATAACGCTGCTGCTGCGGATACATGTGGTGCTGCCATGGAGGTACCACTAAACTGGTAATAGTTCCATGTACCGCCATAACGGGTTTCTTGAAGAATGTAACTGCCCGGTGCCACCACGTCTATATTCGAGCCTTTGTTTGAATAATAAGCTATCGTATTACCCTCTTGCACCGACCCGACCGCTATCGCAGTCGGGTGACTGGCTGGGTAGGATACATTTAATGCACCTTCATTACCCGAGGCCACCACCACCACCACATTATCGGGAACGTTATTAAGGGCAGAATAAGAGGGGTAACCCGCAAAGTAGCTCAAGGGGTATTGTGCGGAGTAACCTAAGCTCATATTAATCACCCGCGCACCCTTATTCACCGCATAAGCGATGGCCTCGGCTACATCGGCATCCGTACCACTACCAGCGTCACTCAATGCTTTGATTGGCATCACACAAGCGGCATAAGCCAAACCAGCAACACCCGTTGTATTATTGGTACTTTGGGCGATCGTTCCGCTGACGTGTGTGCCGTGGCCATTACCATCAAAAGCATTCGTTGAACCGTCGATAGTATTTTTTGCATCCACCGCACAGGCGATACCATCACTACTACCTGCCACCGCCAAACCGCTATCGATCACCGCGACCTTAATACCAGCACCTGCAGTTATATCCCAAGCTTGCTCGGCTTGAACAGCAGACATATTCCATTGGTATGGATAGCCCACATCATTCGGCGTAGCAAACTGCTTAACAATTAAATTTAAACTCGCTTTTTTACCTTTGTCGCGAAATTTTCTGAGTTGCGCCATCTCTTTGCCGGGGGCCACCTTAAGCACGACAAATCCAGAGTAGGGCAATACTTTTAGCACCTCGTTATCAGGAAAATCGTAACTATTGCCTTTTACAACAACCTGCCCCGCTATAAAGGCCGGTTTTGCCGCCTGTGCGGTACTAACAGCGAAGCACGCCGAAAGGCCGATAGCAAACAGGGATTTTTTATATTTAATATTCATCGTCACTCCTTTTTATCCATAGGATAAGATTCATTAAGGCGGCTGAAAAGCCGCTGAAGCTACCTCGGGTTTATTACGACAATATCAAATACAGGTAGCGGTACAAACGCATGATCACAAGTTCTGTTCGCGTTGAGAAGTTAATATAGCCGTGATCTAACGCAATGACTAAACAATCAAAAACAAGACCTTAGATCCGTGAAACGAATCACACTATGATTATAAGAATCAAACATTTGTTTGTGTTAGAAATGCCACTGCTAACCCTGAAGGTAAGGTATATAGTGACTTAAGATAAGCGGAAGCAGGCTTCTTAATAGAGGCATGACGCCTACATGAATGAGCGTTTATTTCCGCACGTGCTGGTTCCAAGCCCAGCCACTTTCGCTTTTTTGTAGTTGGTAGGAAATAAATTCAAGCCGAATGCCCTTGTCTTTTATCGTAGGAAGCAATGCTTGGAGTACCGCTAAGGTTTCGGGGTAAGGATGACCAATCGCTACCGCATGGCCTTTTTTTAACGCGATCGCTAACAAACGATGAAAGCTTTTTTCAATACTTAGCCGGTCCACCTCATGATCGAGAAAAACATCTCGCCGGATAGCCGGCACGCCTTGCTCGTTCGCTACCTGTTCAGCGACTGATTGTTTGGATGTTCGACTATCGACAAAAAAGTAACCTTGTTTAAATAGCTCTTTCATCACCCACCCCATATGGCCCGGGTGCCGAGTTAACAAACTGCCTTGGTGGTTATTCAAGCCAACGGCATATGGCACCTTAGCAAAAGCCCGCTGTAAACCCTCCACCACTCGACTTTCTTGCATATCAATATTCAATACACCCACCTCCGCCACCAAGCCTAAGGTCGACTGCATCGGCATATGCAACATCACCTCTTTACCTTGCTGGTGCGCGTAACGGGCCAATTTTGTTGCTTGCGGCCCATTAGGTAATACCGCGAAGGTCAGCTTCCCCGGCAACTCAATCATCTGCCGGTCAAGCTGGTGATAACCGATATCATCGATGATGATGCTGATAACGGCGTATTGCTGAACCTCTTGAGCCTTCACCAGCGATGGCAATAACAGCAGCAATAGCAAAGCACTCAGGCCCCGCCGCCTTATATTGTCAGCTGGTATTTTCGACACCGTGTTTACCTTAAGATATTAATACCTTTCAGCAAGTTGAGCGCTTCATGTAGCGGGTAATCATTGCTCAATGCGATAACGGCTTCTGCTTTTTTCGCTTCTTCCGCCTCGGCATCAGTGTTCAGCAAGTGCTTACTGAGATCCTTCTCTTTAATCGAGGAAAATCCATCATCCAGTTTTTCAAGTTTCACTTTCGACAAAATAACATCGGGAGTAATACCTTCGGCCTGGATAGAACGGCCCGTTGGGGTGAAATATCGAGCAGTAGTGAGTTTAATCGCACCACCTTTATTGTTTTGCAAAATAGTTTGCACCGAACCCTTACCAAAGCTCTGCTGCCCCATGATGACCGCGCGTTTATGGTCCTGCAAAGCACCCGCAACAATTTCAGACGCCGAAGCAGAACCGCCATTCACCAACACAACAATTGGCGCACCCTTTAATAAGTCATTAGGGCTGGCCTTAAAACTCATTTTAGAGTGTTCAATTCTACCTTCCGTATAAACAATCAGGCCCTCTTTCAAGAAGGTGTCACTCACCGCAACGGCTGCATTCAATAAGCCCCCTGGGTTATTTCGTAAGTCTAAGACTAAGCCTTTTAACTCACCCGCTTCGGTTTCTTTTTTAAGTGATGAAATAGCTTGTTTTAAATTAGCTCCGGTACGCGTTTGGAAGCTGGCAATACGAACATAACCATAACCCGGTTCTAATAAACGATTCTTGACACTCACCACTTTAATGACAGCACGGGTAATAGAAATTTTAAGCGGTCGAGTCTCACCCTCTCGGATAATCGTCAACACGATATCGGTGCCGGGCTTACCGCGCATAATCTTCACCGCGTCGGCCAACGTCATTCCCTTGACCGGTTTTTCATCCAAGCGAATCACTAAGTCACCCGCCTCAACCCCGGCTTTAAATGCAGGGGTATCATCAATAGGGGTAATCACCTTAACGAAGCCATCTTCCATCCCAACTTCAATGCCCAAACCTCCGAACTCACCCCGAGTACCTTCTTGCAAACCTTTAAAGGCTTTTTTATCCAGATAAGTCGAGTGTGGGTCTAAGCCGGTTAGCATGCCTTTTATTGCGCTTTCTAATAAGTCATGATCACTCACCTCTTCGACATAAGAGGCTTTAATTTGTCCAAATACTTCAGAAAACGCCCGCAGGTCTTCTAACGGTAACGAGCTTGCGCCAGTCGCCTCTTTATCGGCCAACACCATCCCGCCAATACTGAGGCTCGCACCCAGTAAGACACCTATCGTTAGTAAGGGTAATGTTTTACGCAAAAAACTCATATTAACTCCATTAAATAATTATTCTTAGCCAACGCGGCCCTTTCTTACAGTACGGCACCAATGAATAGGATTTACCGGTTTACCCTTCTTCCTGATACTAAAATATAAACCAGCCTTAGTCTGCCCACCACTCAGGCCTACCGTAGCAATGCTTTCACCCGTTTCTACCCAGTCGCCAACTTCCTTATACAGACTTTCATTAAAGGCATATAGACTCAAATAGTCAGCGCCGTGATCAACAATAATCAACAAACCATAACCCCGTAACCAATCCGCATATACCACCCTACCATGAGAGATAGACCTGATTGAACTGCCTTCGCTTGCAGAAATAACCACCCCATCATAACGGCCCGACTTTCTTGCACTACCAAAGCGCTTCCATAAGCGTCCCTTAACAGGCCAGTTAAGCTTACCTTTCCGACTGATAAACGGTTTGTTTTGTTGCCGCGAAACAGGAATATCATTAATCGCCTGTTGGATGCTCGCTAACAAACGGGTTAAGCGTTTTTCATTATCCTTCAGCTCAACTAAGGTCTGCGCCGATGATTTTATTTTTTTTGCTAAGCCGAATAATAACCGTTTACGCTTTTTTTTATCCGCCGCCAAACTGTCGCTTTGTTTGCGCTTCGCGACAATCAGCGACGTTAATTCCGTTTGTTCATGCTGCAATTGTAGCTCAAGCTCCTGCAACTGTTGAATATCCTTATCCAGCAGTCGAACATTGTCGACACGAGCTTGATTAAAATAAGCATAATACTGCATCACCCGACTCATACGATCCGCTTGCTGCTGGTTTAATAACATTTTTATGCGTTGTTGCTTGCCCATCATATGGGCCGAACGCAGCTGTTCCGCCAACAGGTCTTTTTGCCCGCTAATCGCTTGCTGTAAGGTCGTTTGCTGTTTTTTTAAGGCCTTCACCCGCTGGTTTTTTTTAGCTAAGGTCTGACTTAGCCGCCATTGCTGCTTGGCTGCCACGCCCAATTTTTTATCTAGCTGTCGCAGTGCTTTTTGCTCCTGCGTTTTTGCACGCTGGCTTAACGTCAGTTGGGCCTCCACCCTTTGCATTCGTTCACGCAATAAACGCAGCTGCTTATTAGGGTCTGTTTCAGCAAAAACATCGGCCGCTGCTAGCAACAGCAGTGTTACCAGCAGGCTTGTAATGGCTAAACGGCTATAGCGGGAATTCGCCACCGCAGATTTAATCCTGCCACTGCAATAAACTATGACCACTCATTTCAGCCGAGGCCGGCACACCCATCGCGGCCAATAGTGTTGGCGCTACATCGGCTAAATCACCACTCGCTGCAAGGTTTGCTGCACGGTTAGCTACATACACAAAAGGCACTGGATTGGTGGTGTGCGCGGTATGCGTTTGCCCAGTAGTCGGATCGGTCATTTGCTCAGCATTACCGTGATCGGCGGTAATGAACACCTCACCATCCACTTTGGCGAGCGCCTCAACGATACGCGCGATGCACTGATCAATGGCTTCCACCGCTTTCACCGCAGCCGCAAAGTTGCCCGTATGTCCGACCATGTCACAATTCGCATAATTAGTCACAATCGCGTCATATTTCCCCGATTCTATCGCTTCGACTAATTTATCGGTTAATTCAGGGGCACTCATTTCTGGTTGTAAATCATACGTTTTAACATCCGGTGATGGAATAAGGATTCGGTCTTCACCGTCGTTGGCCTCATCAACCCCGCCATTAAAAAAGAAGGTCACGTGTGCATATTTTTCCGTTTCCGCGATACGTAGTTGCTTAAGACCTTGCTGCGCTAATATTTCACCAAAACCATTTTTAATTTCTGTCGGAGGGTAAGCCACTGGCAAGCCAAAGTCTTCGTGATACTGGGTCAGACAAACAAACTGCTTCAAGGCCGGCACACATTCACGGCTAAATTCATTAAAACCCTGCTCGGTAAAGGCTCGAGTCAACTCACGTGTACGATCAGATCTGAAATTCATGAACACCACGCTGTCGCCATCTTGCATAACAATGGCTGGTTCAGCCTCAGCACGAATGCTCGTCGTTAGAACAAATTCATCCGCCTGATCACGAGCATATGACGCAAGCAAACCCGCCACCGCCGTATCAGCGGTGTAATCGGCTTTACCTTGGTTAATTAACTCATATGCTGGCTGCACTCGATCCCAGCGATTATCTCGGTCCATTGCATAAAAACGACCGACTAATGAAACTGTTTTACCGACCCCTAAACGAGCAAATAACGCATCCATTTTTTCTAAGGATGCTTGCGCACTTTGTGGCGGGGTATCACGGCCATCTAAAATCGCGTGCAAATAGAGTTTTTTCACCCCTTTTTCCGCCGCCATTTCCAACATTGCTTGAATATGATTTTCATGACTATGAACACCACCCGGCGACACTAAACCAATCACGTGCAAGGCTTTATCGTCGTTAACCACCCCGTCCAACATCCCACACAACACCGTATTCTTTTTAAACTCAGCCGATGCTACCTCATCATTCAATTGGGTAAAGGTTTGTGCTAATAAGCGCCCTGCCCCCAAGTGCAAATGTCCCACCTCGGAGTTACCCATTTGCCGATCCGGCAAGCCCACTGCCGAACCTGAGCAATCCAATAACGCACGTGGGCGCGTCGCCCATAGCTCATCCCAAACCGGTGTATTCGCCGCATTAATCGCATTAAAATCTCCCGCTTCCGAGTGGCCAAAGCCATCTAAAATCATCAAAACAATCGGTCTTTTTGCTAAATGCTGTTTCAAAACGCTATCTCCGTGGTTTGCTTGTTATAATAAGCAGGCGTAAAAACCGTTATTTTACGACAAATACCCCTTTAATGTTTAAACTATGCGAAGGCTTGAAGAATTTGTTTTAACAAGCCCCTTCGTGGTAAAAATACCGCTCGCCCTTCCCAATATCGAATATTGATTAATTTACTTACCCTATAAGGCTACACACCAGATGGACATTTACATTGAATTTATAAGCAACCATAGCCTGCTTTTTGTCGCTCTTGTTATCGTGATTATTTTGTTATTACAAACCGTTTTCAGTGATATCACTCGCAAATTTAAGCTGTTATCACCTTCACTCACGGTTGCTCTAATCAATCGTGACGATACCGTTGTAATAGATACTCGAAACAAAAATGAATTTGACAAAGGCCACCTATCCGGTGCTATTTTAATACCGCTACCAGAGATCACCGAGCACCCCGACAAGCTGAAAAAATATGATGGACAATCCCTCCTATTTTATTGCCAAACCGGTTCACGCTCGAACGAAGCCGGTCAGCACTTAAGCAAACAGGGTTTCGACAATATCTTTACCTTAGACGGTGGCATTCAAGCTTGGCAAGAAGCCAATCTACCACTAGAAAAAAAATAACTTAATACAGGGAAATACCATGGCTTCAACAGAACCAACGACGGCTCCAGCAGCCGCAGAAAAACAATTCGCAATTCAAAAACTATTCATCAAAGACCTCTCCTTTGAATCGCCAAATTCACCTATTGCCTTTACCGAAAAATGGGAACCAACGGTTGATATCAATCTTAGCAGCAGCGCCAATAAGGCCCCGCAAGATCTTTTCGAAGTCGCTATTACGGTCACTATTACGGTAAAAAACAACGACAAAACCGCCTATTTGGTTGAAGCAACCCAGGTCGGTATGTTTGGCGTGAAGGGTTTTCCTGATCAAGAAATGGGCCCGCTATTAGGCAGCTTCTGCCCAAGCGTACTATTCCCATACTTGCGTGAAGTCGTTTCCGATGTTGTCACCAAAGGTGGTTTTCCTCCGATGTTGCTGAACCCCGTTAATTTTGATGCGCTATACGCCCAACACCTGCAACAAGAAAATCAAGAAAACGCCGCCAAAGCTAACTAAACGTCGAAGATGACGCCAGAAAAAATAGCTGTTTTCGGCGCCGGCTCTTGGGGCACCGCCATGGCAATCATGATGGCCAGGGCCGGTCATCATGTGACCCTATGGGGGCATGATCCAGCACATATCGCAAGGTTAACGGCTGATCGCTGCAATGCTGAGTTTCTACCGGATAATGCTTTCCCAGCGACCCTCAGCCTTGCAGATAAATTAGCAGACACCATTCAAACACACGATTTTTTAATGTTTGCGGTGCCCAGCCACGCATTCCGCGCAACGCTGTTAAAAGCCAAAGCACATTTAACTGATGACGCGATTATCACTTGGATTACCAAAGGCTTTGAGACCGATACCGGCTTATTAGCACACGAGGTCGTGAGCGAGGCCCTCGGTAAAGAAACCCCGATGGCGTTAATATCGGGGCCTAGTTTTGCACTTGAGGTAGCCGACGATTTACCCACAGCGGTGGTGGTGGCCTCCCCCGATATCAAGCTAGCCAAACGCGTCGCAAACACTCTTAGAACCTCAAATTTCCTCAGCTTTGCTAGCGATAATATTGCCAGCGCTGAAATTGGCGGTTCGATGAAAAATATCTTAGCCATTGCCGCCGGTATCTCCGATGGACTCGGTTATGGCGCCAATGCACGTGCCGCCTTGATAACCCTTGGACTCGCCGAAATGGTACAACTGGGTAAGGCCTATGATTGTTCGGAAAGATCGTTTCTTGGTTTAGCCGGTGTTGGTGACTTGGTATTGACCTGCACCGATAATAAATCACGTAATCGCCGACTCGGCTTAATGCTCGGTCAAGGTAAAAGCATGGCTGAAGCCAAAGCAGATATCGGCCAAGAAGTTGAAGGCATTCACGCCGCACGTGAGGTACACACCATCTGCCAGAAGTGGTCAATCGAGATGCCAATCTGCAACCAAGTCTACCGAATCTTATACCAGCAGCTCAACCCTGAAGTCGCCGTGCGCTATTTATTGAGTATTGCGCAGCGCGTCTAGGACTCGCCGCAAAGCCCTACCAACTAAAACCCTGTTGTCGCCACGCTTCATAAACCGCTACTGCAGCTGAATTGGATAGGTTTAAACTACGACTACCCTCTTGCATCGGAATTAATACCCGATTTTCTTCGGCAATGGTGTCCATTAACTCTGCCGGTAAACCGCGCGTCTCTGGGCCAAAAACCAACGCATCGCCATCTTCATAACTAACTTCGGCATAATTATTTTTCGCAAACCGAGAAAAAGCATAAATATTGCTCGGTTTTTCGCTCGCCACAAACTCAGCAAAACTTTGGTACTCTCGAACGTCCGCCCACTCACGGTAATCCATACCCGCGCGGCGAAGCTTTTTATCGTCGAGCTTAAAACCCAAGGGGTGAATCAAACTCAAACGCGCACCCGTATTGGCACAAAGGCGCATGACATTGCCGGTATTCGGTGGAATTTCTGGCTCAAATAAAACAACATGAATCATGATGATAATGAATTTAGCTTAACTGTTATAATTCGTTCATTATCTCACTATCAGCGATCAAATGTTACATCCTAAACTAGCTTCTTTTTTCTGCGGAATGCGTTTCCAAACGCCAGTCGTCCTGTTGTCTGGCTGCGTAGGTTTTGGCCAAGAATATACCCGAGTAGAGGGTTTTTCACACCGTGATGTCGGCGCTGTTTGTTTAAAGGGCACTACCCTCAACGCTCGTCCAGGTAACCCAACACACCGGGTCTATGAAACCCCCTCCGGCATGTTGAATGCTATTGGCCTACAAAATCCAGGCGCAGAGCACGTGGTTAACAATATATTACCCGCGCTCGATTTTGCCGAAACTCGGTTTATCGCTAATGTTTCAGGTTCTACAATAGAAGAATATACCGAGGTCACTCGCATCTTCGATCAATCACCGGTTGATGCGATAGAAATCAACATCTCCTGCCCAAATGTAAAAGAAGGCGGAGTCACCTTTGGTAATGACCCTGAGATGTCAGCTCGTGTTGTGGCCGCCTGCCGTTCGGTCACCAAAAAACCTATCATCACCAAGCTATCCCCCAACCAAACTAATATCGCAGAAAGTGCCCAGCGCTGTATCGACGCCGGCAGCGATGCCTTTTCGGTCATTAATACCCTGATGGGCATGGCGATTGATACCCGTAGCCGAACGCCGGTGATCGGCAATGTACAAGGCGGCCTTTCTGGCCCCGCGATCAAGCCTATCGCGCTATTAAAGACCCACCAGGTATATCAAGTCTGCAAAGCGCATAATATTCCCATTATCGGCCAAGGCGGTATCACCAACGCGAATGACGCGATTGAGTTTATTATTGCTGGCGCCAGCGCCATCGGTATTGGCACAGGCTTGTTTTACGACCCCTTATTGAGCCAAAAAATTAACCAAGGCATTGCCGATTATTTAGATGACAATAACTTTAATCATCTATCAGAATTAGTCGGCAGCCTAGAGTATTAACGCGCTGGCTACTCCGCACTAAAGTCTTTAATTTTACGGCTCAGGGTGTTGCGCCCTAGGCCGAGTAATTTGGCCGCCTCCTGACGGCGGCCTTTGGTTATATCTAGCGCCTGGGTAATTAAGACTTGCTCAACAGATGCCACCACACGCTTCGCTATATCCACTTCGCCGTTAAGCAATCTTTTTGCAATATCAATTTCAGCAGCGTCCAACCAGCTACCTTCAAGCACTTCAACGGCACTCACTTTCAACGCCGTTAACTCTTCCGGTAAGTCGGCCAATTGCACGGTATTACTCGGGCACATCACAGTTAACCAATGACAGGTATTCTCTATCTGCCTCACATTCCCCGACCATGGCAGTGCCGATAAGTAACTCATCGTTTCAGCATCAATCACTTTCACATCGGCAGCAATATCTTTTGCCGCTTTTGACATAAAATGAGTCATCAATAAGGGAATATCCTCTCGCCGCTCCCGTACCGGAGGGATTTTAATTCTCACCACATTTAAGCGGTGAAATAAATCTTCTCTAAAACGCTTTTCTTCAACCAGCTTCTCCAGCCCTTGATGGGTTGCCGCGATAATTCTGACATCAACCTTAATCGGCTGGTGCCCACCGACGGCAAAAAATTCACCATCAGATAATACCCGTAATAAACGTGTTTGCATTTCTGCCGGCATATCACCAATTTCATCTAAAAACAGCGTACCGCCATCCGCCTGCTCAAAATGCCCCTTACGCCGACTCGTAGCTCCGGTGAATGCGCCCTTCTCGTGGCCAAACAATTCAGACTCTAATAAATCTTTCGGAATAGCCGCCATATTCAGCGCAATAAAGGGTTTATCCTTGCGCAGGCTGAACTGGTGTAAAGCCTTTGCTACCAACTCCTTACCGGTTCCAGATTCACCGTTGATCATCACCGTGATATTTGAGCGAGATAAACGACCTATCGCCCTAAACACCGTCTGCATCGACGCCGCACTACCGATCATTCCTGAACTACCGCTACTTTCTTCCACCTCGGCTTGAATACTGCTTTGCTCTTTATTATGCAGATACGCTCGTTCCACTTGGTGTACGACTTCATCAATATCGAACGGCTTCGGTAAGTACTCGAACGCACCGCCATCATAAGCCGATACCGCACTTTCCATATCCGAATGCGCGGTCATCACAATCACCGGCAAACCCGAGTTTTTCTGCTGAATATCCGCTAATAACTCAATCCCACCCTTACCCGGCATCCGGATATCGGTTAATAAAACGTCCGGGGCCCCTTTATCTAGGCGCTCTAACACCCCCTCTGCCGATGGAAAACAATTAACTCGACAACCCACCCTAGTCAGCGCCGTTTCCAACACCCAACGGATTGAACGATCATCATCAACCACCCATACTGAAATATTCTTATCCATGCTCTCTCTCTATCGGTAATATGGTGGAAAATATAGTTTCCCCAGGCTGGCTACTCACTTCAATAATCCCCTTATGCCTATGTACATTGGTTTGTGCAATGGATAAACCAAGCCCGGTGCCCTCGACCTTATCGGTCACCAATGGATAAAATATTTTAGTTTGCATATTGGCCGGTATCCCAATTCCATCATCAATCACGTCCACTTTTACCGCTAATTTAGATGTTTTACCCGCAATCGTAATGTTTCTATGTACGCGTGTACGCAAGGTAATAACACCCCCATCGGTTAACGCCTGAGCAGCATTGCGTACGATATTCAATATGGCTTGAATCAGCTGATCTTTATCCGCCATAAACTCAGGAATGCTCGGGTCATAATCCACTTGTATTGCTATCTGCTCATCCACTTCCGCCTCAACTAACTGGCGCACTCGCTCTAAAATGACGTGAATATTCGTTTCTTGATGGTTCGGCAATACCGAAGAACCTAACATCCTATCGACTAAATTCCTTAAACGATCGGCCTCTTCAATAATCACGTGTATATAGTCGGAGTATTCACCCTTTAGTTCTTTAGACAACAGTTGCGCTGCACCACGTATGCCGCCCAATGGGTTTTTAATTTCATGCGCGAGGCCGCGCAACATATCGGTTGCCAGTTCGTTCTGTGATTGTATCTCTCGGTCATGGTCTACCTGCGAATAGTGATTAAAATCAACTAACTCAACCAGTACCGTATTATCCGTCTCATTATCAGCCAGTACCGGCGTCATCGACAGACTGATAGTTCTCTTCACCCCAACAGGGCTGTTAAATGAAAGCAAATGCTCCGTGAGTTTTGCGCCACGCGCCCGGCACAGTGTAAAACCATTAAGAATATCAAAACTTGGGGTGAAAATTAGTTTATCTGCAGCCGCCCCGATCGCCTTACGCTCACTAATATCTAATAACTCTTCGGCCGCATTATTGATATAAACCAAACAATTTTTATTATTAAAAACTAATACACCGATAGAGAGCTGTTCTATAACTGAGTTTGACATGTAGCTTTGTTTTTTCATTTCAGATAGATAGCAATTTTTGAGCCAGCAGCTTTGCCAGCTAAGTGTAGGAACAAGCTAAATAGTTAATCCCTTTACCCGCACCAAGAACGCACCACTGTAGTGCGTTCGTGATTTCAGTACCACTTTTCTTGTTATTTAATTTTAATTCAGCCGCGTAGCGTGTTGTAGATAAATGACCGTCGTTGCACTACTCATTCTCAATTCATTATTAGCATTTACAACCTCTAAGCTCAAGCTATGTTGCCCCCGTACTAAGCCTTCGATATTCATGCTTTCTTGGCGAACCCCGTCCAATAAGAGTAGCAGCCGATCCCCTTTCTGCAGGTTGGGTTCAATCCGGTAGTTGACACTGAGCTTGCCCAGATTATTTCTGATGGTTGCTTGATCTATTGGGTTGATTATTTCTAAGCGCTGATAACTAACAGCCTCTACCGAAGGTGTATATATTGGACTTATACTCTGAACAGCCGGTGCTTTATAGGTCATAACAGGTGGTACCACCACCTTCTTGGCGCCAGCGACAGGAATATCTGAATAAGCCGTTTTGCCTTGTTTATTTATATACTTATAAACCTCAGCATGGCAGATGCCCATCGTTAACATAACAAACAATAAAACTATCAATCTCATACACCGCTCCTTTTATCGACTCTCCTTTTAACTATAAGAGCATATTTAATAATTTTAGTGCAAAAAAAACCCCGCAAAAGCGGGGTTTTTTTGTCAACCGATAAAAACTACAGGCTGTAGTACATATCAAACTCAACAGGGTGAGTGCTCATACGTAAACGAGTCACTTCTTCCATTTTAAGTTCGATATAAGCATCAATCATGTCATCTGTGAACACGCCGCCTTCAGTTAAGAAAGCACGATCTTTGTTCAAAGCGTCTAAAGCTTGATCGAATGAAGTCGCTACTTGTGGAATCAACGCTTCTTCTTCCGCTGGTAGGTCATACAAATCTTTATCCATTGCTTCGCCTGGATGGATTTTGTTTTTAATACCGTCAAGGCCAGCCATTAACATAGCTGAGAAACATAAGTATGGATTCGCTGTTGAATCACCAAAACGTACTTCGATACGACGTCCTTTAGGATTTGAAACGAAAGGAATACGGATAGATGCAGAACGGTTACGTGCAGAGTAAGCCAACATAACAGGTGCTTCAAAACCAGGTACTAAACGCTTGTAGCTGTTTGTTGATGCATTCGCAAACGCGTTAATCGCTTGTGCGTGTTTGATGATACCGCCGATGTAGAACAACGCAGTTTCAGACAAACCACCGTATAAATCACCCGCAAATAAAGCTTTGCCATCTTTAAAAATAGATTGGTGAACGTGCATACCGTTACCGTTATCACCCACGATTGGCTTAGGCATAAAGGTCGCTGTTTTACCGTAGGCGTGTGCTACGTTTTGTACAACATACTTAAGCTCTAATACTTCATCAGCTTTTTTCACTAGAGTGTTAAACACTGTACCAATTTCACATTGGCCAGCTGTCGCAACTTCGTGGTGATGCACTTCAGTTTCTTGACCCATATCTTCAAGCGTTAAGCACATTGCTGCACGCATATCGTGAAGTGAATCAACTGGAGGTACTGGGAAGTAACCGCCTTTTACGCCTGGACGGTGACCCATGTTACCGCTTTCGTAGCTTTTTTCTGAGTTCCAACCCGCTTCTTGAGAATCAATCTCATAGAATGTACCCGACATATCAGTGCCCCAACGAATGTCATCAAATACGAAGAATTCATTTTCAGGACCGAAGTAAGCCGTATCACCGATGCCAGTAGACTGTAGATACTCTTCAGCTCTTTTAGCGATTGAACGAGGGTCTCTTTCATAACCAGACATATCACTAGGCTCAACCACGTCACAACGAATGATTAATGTGATATCGTCAAAAAATGGGTCTAACACCGCTGTTGTTGGGTCTGGCATTAGGATCATGTCGGACTCGTTAATTCCTTTCCAACCAGCAATTGATGATCCGTCAAACATTTTACCGTCGACAAATACATCCGCATCCAGTGTGTGTGATGGAACTGTTACGTGCTGCTCTTTACCAATGGTATCGACGAAACGGAAGTCAATAAAGGCGACCTCTTTTTCTTTAATTAGATCTAATACATCTTGTACTGACATGATTACTCCTACAATTTAAAGTATTTAAAATATTACTTGGCTGCTAAAGCACATAGTATACCAAAGCATCAAGCCTTGTTACCACTGGCTTTGTACGAGCCAAATACAACAAAAAGCACCGATTTGGTGCAATTACAATTCATTATTTACCACAGTTGTGCAACTAACTAAAAAGCACAACAACCTTCGTCACACTCTTCACCGCCAATGTCTTTTCGCTAAAACCATCCGCTAAGCTCGTTGCTTGCTGAATATTACTAAACAAACCAATGGGCAAAATAATCTCAACCGCAATCTTACCACCAAGGTAGTGTAAATTAACCTGTTTTACAGCATCTTTATGACTAAGGTCTTGCCAAGCTTCATCAAAGCTCAATAGCAGCTCAGCCCGTAACGGCAACGCCACGCTCGGGGAGAACTCCTCATCGTCTTCAGGGTCGGTGTGTACCATCACTTCGGCAATATTTTCAACCTCATCCAAAATCGACAACCGTACCGTCTCGCCTATGCGGTGCCCCTCAGACACGGAGATCATCGGGTTAACAATAATATGCACATCAATTAAGGCCATTTCGCCCATTTTTCGGGTGCGTAAGAAGTGTAAGGCCCTCACCCCTTCAGCCTGTAAAATCAGCCCTTTAATACGCTCCACGACCTCCGCATCAAGCGCGGTATCAACCAGCTCTTTACTCGCATCGAGCACCAGATCAAAACCAATCTTCGCCACCATTAGGCCAACCAGCAAGGCGGCAATGGAATCGAAATATTGAAAACCCGCGAGTTGTAAACCGACACCTAATAACACAATCAGCGATGAAATCGCATCACTTCGGTGGTGCCAGGCGTTCGCTCTTAATAGTTCCGACTTGGTTTTTTTCGCCACCACTATGGTCAGCTGAAACATCACTTCTTTCGCTAATACAGACACGCCGGCCGCGCCAATCACTAACCAACCATAGCTAACCACCCGATCATCGAATAAACGCGATACCGAATCCCAAACGATGCCGCCAGCAACCGCAATCAATAACGCGCCTAAGACAACCGTCGCTAAGGTTTCAAAACGTGCGTGGCCATAGGGGTGCTCCTCATCCGCGGATTGGCTGCCATGATGGGCCGCGTAATACACCAAACCATCACTCAGCAAATCTGACAAGGAATGAAAACCATCGGCAATCAACGCATGCGACTGCCCTAACCAACCGATGCCAATTTTCAACACCGATAAGACTAAATTAACCACCGCCCCTAACAGGGTGATTTTCTTTTTTGCGTCGCTTTCGGTGAGTGACTCGGACATTAGAGGTTTATTCAGCCGCCACTTCGATGGTTAAAATAAACTCACCTTCTATTTCTTCGGTATTCAGCAATAAATGACCGTTAATACGACACCAAGCGGGGATATCTTGCATCACCCCAGGGTCGGTACAACTGACCCGAAGCGTCTCACCAATCGCCATCGTTTTAATCATATTTTGCGTTTTAATCACCGGCATAGGGCACATCAAACGGCGTGCGTCGAGCTCGATCATACCCGCCACGCTTCTTGTATTTCATCGGCAGCAAAGGGTTTTACGCTGATATTCTTACTCACACCGTTCTCGGTAACTTCAACGTCAACCAACTCGGCGTCTCGGCCCTGGCTAAATCTCGCCACGATGCGCGCTGCCAGTTCAAAGTCACCGTCATTAACACTGCCATCAAGTAAGGTTAACGGGCCTTTATGACTCATCGTTCTCAAGGTGATAAATTGTTTTTTATAACCTTGTAAGAAATTATTTTCGCCCTCTTCCCGTGCCACAATAAGTTTAAAGTTAGGTTTCGGACGGATGTGCCTGCCCACTTTCAATAACATAATATCGTCTATTTCATAGTCTCGTTTACCGCGTGAGGCCCATAAATCGGTTAACTTAACCGAATAAGCCTTATCTGTTAAGAAACAACAGCCGCCAGCGGGTTGTGCATAATCAACAAAACCAAACTTCTCGGCAAGAGCCATTTGTGGTTTACGCGTACGCCCACTAAAGTCATGAAGTTCATCACGGTTCACCCAGCCCTCACGTTCAGGTAAAGTTTCCGGTAGGTTCTTCGCACATAAAGGCCGTAACAATAAATCATCCGCACCCGATTCAGCCGAAATAACCGGCATGGTGTCTTTACGTTGCGACATCGGCCGCTGACCGATCACCTCACCGGTAATAATGAAGTCGAAACCGTTTTCTAGCGCCCATTCTTTCGCCTTGCCCACCATGAAGATTTTACAATCGAGGCAGGGGTTCATATTCGCCCCATAACCGTGTTTAGGGTTGAGCAAAACCTGCTTATATTCTTCAATAATATCAATAATATGCAGCTTGATACCGAGCATCTCGGCGCTCCATAAGGCGTTATTTCTTTTCGGTTTGGCCTTGTCCTTCTTACGAATGGCATGGGTATGGCCTTCAACACAAAAGCCGGTATAAAAATTAATGCCTTCTACGTGTACGCCTTGCTCCAGCATAACCTTTGCCGCCAATAACGAATCTAAGCCGCCTGAAATTAATGCGACTGCTTTTTTCTGTGTAGCCATCTATCTAATATTCTCGCTAAATTGTTTTCTATAAAGACTTCATTATACGCTATTGATTTATATTGTGTTTTAGCTTCATTAATAAAAGCCCTTGCCGCTAATAAATGAACTCGCTTGCTGAGCTAATACCCAGCCGATTTTCAATTCAATAGCGACCAGCCAGCGACTCGTTGAACCTAAACAACACAGATCCTGCCGCTGACAAGCCTTTATTGTCGCGGTATGGATGATAAATTTAGCCTGATTAGATATACTCCTCGTTCATTTTAATAACTAATAATTTTCACGTGGACAAATCCAAGCAAGACCTGATGACATTCCAAGGCCTTATCCTTGCTTTGCAAGAATACTGGGCAAACCAAGGCTGCGTTATTCTCCAGCCTTTAGACCTTGAAGTGGGTGCCGGCACCTTCCATCCCGCCACCTTCTTGCGGGCCATCGGTCCTGAACCATGGGCCACCGCTTATGTCCAACCATCACGCCGCCCGACTGATGGCCGTTATGGTGAAAACCCAAACCGCTTACAACACTACTACCAATTCCAAGTGTTGATTAAACCGTCACCCATCGATATTCAGCAACTCTACCTAGATTCATTAAGACACCTAGGCCTAGATATGCTGGAACACGATATCCGCTTCGTAGAGGATAACTGGGAGTCTCCCACACTGGGTGCTTGGGGCTTAGGCTGGGAAGTTTGGTTAAATGGTATGGAAGTGACCCAGTTCACTTATTTCCAACAAGTCGGCGGGCTAGATTGCCGTCCGGTCAGTGGCGAAATTACTTACGGACTCGAGCGTATCGCAATGTACATTCAAGGTGTGGAAAGCGTTTACGACCTTGTATGGACAAAGAATGATAAGGGTACCGTCACCTATGGTGATGTGTTTCACCAAAATGAAGTCGAAATGTCGACTTATAACTTTGAACACGCTGATACCGACACATTATTTGAACAATTCAACCAATGTGAAGCCGCCTGTAACTTACTCATAGAAAAAAACCTCGCGCTACCGGCTTACGAACAAGTATTAAAAGCCTCACACACGTTTAATTTATTAGACGCTCGGCACGCAATTTCGGTCACCGAAAGACAACGTTTTATTCTACGGGTAAGAACACTCTCTAAAATGGTCGCAGAAACCTATTACAACTCGCGCGAGGCGCTTGGTTTCCCCATGTTAAAAAACACCGAGGCCTCATCATGAGCAACACTGCCGACTTATTATTTGAACTAGGCTGTGAAGAACTGCCACCGATGACTTTAACCACGCTGCGCGACCACCTATTAAACGGGGTACTCGCTGGTTTAGACGAAGCCAAGCTGAGTTACGCTAGCAGCCATAGTTTTGCCACCCCGCGCCGTTTAGCTTTTCATATTGAAGGCCTAGAAACCGCACAACAGGATATTCTCGTTGAAAAACGTGGTCCTGCCGTTGCTGCTGCATACGATAAAGAAGGTAACCCAAGTAAAGCCGCTCTAGGTTTTGCCCGTGGTTGCGGCGCTGAGTTTGACCAACTCGGCACACTAAAAACAGATAAGGGTGAATGGCTCTCTTACAATAAACTGGAAAAAGGCCAACAAACAGCCGCCCTACTTCCGGCCATTATTGAAAAATCACTCGCCCGTTTGCCGATTGCCAAACGTATGCGTTGGGGCAGTTCTAATGAAGCCTTTGTACGTCCAGTACAAAACGTGCTGTTATTACTCGGCGACACCGTTATCAACCAACCATTCCTCGGGGTGACGAGCGGTAATCAATCTTTTGGCCACCGTTTCCACGCACCCGAAAAGTTTACCGTCAACAGCGCTAGTGCTTATTGCGAACAGCTAAAAAGTGCCTATGTGATTGCCGATTTTGATCAACGCAAGGCGATGATCAAAGAGCAAGCGATTAAAGCCGCTGCGGCCGTTGGTGGCACCGCTCATATTGATGCGAGCCTACTCGATGAGATTACCGCACTGGTTGAATACCCCGTTGCGGTGACCGGTAATTTTGATGCTCACTTCTTAGCGTTACCAAAAGAAGTGCTGATCACCACCATGCAAATCAACCAAAAATACTTCCCCGTATTGGATGATAAAGGTGCTCTGTTGCCGCATTTCATCACCATCAGTAATATCCAAAGTAAAAACCCTGAGTCGGTTAGCCGCGGTAATGAGCGTGTTATTAGCCCTCGTTTATCGGATGCCGAGTTTTTCTGGCAACAAGACCTTAAAACCAGCCTTGCCGATCGTATCAGCAGCTTAGATAACGTTGTATTCCAACATAAGCTAGGCTCTGTTGGTGAAAAAGCCCGCCGCGTTGAAAAACTATCGAGTGCCTTAGCACAACAACTTGGTTTTGATGACAAACTAGCCGCTCGTGCAGCCTTACTCAGCAAAACCGATCTCGTGACCGATATGGTCGGCGAATTCGCTAGCTTACAAGGTGTGATTGGCCGTTATTATGCGACAGAAAATGGCGAAGCCAGCGAAGTGGCTCAAGCCCTAGAAGAACAGTACCTGCCTAAACAATCAGGGGGTCTATTACCGGCCAGCCAAACCGGCCAAGTTCTTGCTTTAGCCGATAAACTAGATACCTTAGTGGGTATCTTTAGCGTAGGTTTATTACCCACCGGCGATAAAGACCCGTTTGCACTGCGTAGAGCCGCCTTAGGTATCCTACGAATCATTATTGAAAACAAACTACCGCTTGATCTTAAACAGCTGATTAGTCTATCTTGCGCACAGTTTGACCATAGCTTCGATGCAGATAGCACCGCTGAATTGGTGTTTAACTTCATGCTTGAGCGCTTAAAAGGTTACTGCCTAGCTCAACAATACACGGCTGAGCAATTTGCCGCAGTAGCCAGCGTCAACTGCCCGGAACCGGTCGACTTTATGAACCGTATGTTTGCAGTTAAAGAGTTTGCTGCGCTGGATGAAGCCACCAGCCTTGCGGCCGCGAATAAGCGCATTCAAAACTTATTGAAAAAAGCCCCCGCTGATGTGGCTAGCTTATTTAACCCGAGCTTACTGCTTGAACCACAAGAGCTAGAGTTACATAAACAACTGCAACAGATTGAAAACCAAGTCAATCCGTTAATTGAACAGCACGGTTATATTGAAGCCTTAAAGTTATTATCATCACTCAAACAAGCCATTGATGATTTCTTTGAACATACCTTTATTATGGCCGAGGATGAAAAACTCAAACACACACGTTTAGGTTTACTGGCCAATATCCACGCGATGTTCATTAAAATAGCCAATATCTCCATTTTATAAAATAGGCTAAGCGATGGCGCTGAAAGCAGACATTATTTTAGATCGAGACGGGGTTATTAACCTCGATAGCGACGCCTATGTGAAAAGTGCCGATGAATGGATCGCCATCGACAGCAGCATTCAAGCCATCGCTCAACTACACCAAGCCGGTCACCGGGTGTTTGTGGCGACCAATCAATCCGGTATTGGGCGTGGTTTTTTCAGCCTGAAAACACTCGAGGCGATGCACCAAAAAATGCTCGGACTAGTTAACGATGCCGGTGGTTTAATTAGCGACATCGCGTATTGCCCGCATACCCCTGATGATCACTGCGTTTGCCGCAAACCCAAGGCCGGTTTATTAGAGGCACTGGCGGCTAGGAACAATATTACCCTCAGTCAGGCGATCGTTATCGGTGATAGCCTGCGAGACTTGCAAGCAGCCGATCTCGTTGCGGCCAAAGCCTTCCTGGTACTCACCGGTAAAGGGCAAAAAACCCAACAGCAAAATCCCACGCTTCCCTACCCTATTTTTGAGACCCTCCATGACGCCACAGCACACATCCTCAACTAATACCTTTATCCTTGGCTGCCGCTCCGTTATATTTTTTGCCTTCCAAGTTATCAGCCTGTTTATCTTTGCTCCGCTAGTCTTACTGTCATTCCCCTTTTCCTACCGCCTTCGATACCGTATTGCCAGCAGTTGGGCAAAACTGGTTATTAAAGCGCTGAAAGTGATCTGCCGGCTCGATTTCCAAGTCACCGGTGCAGAAAACATTCAGGGTAACGGTATTATTTTTTGCAAACACCAATCAGCTTGGGAAACCTTTGCTTTGCAGGTGATGTTTCCAGAGCAATGCTGGGTACTAAAACGGGAGTTATTATGGATTCCTTTGTTTGGCTGGGCCTTAGCATTAACCCAGCCCATCGCTATTGACCGCGCACAAAAAACACGCGCTTTTCGACAAATTGTTAAACAGGGTATTGATCGTTTAAAAACCGGCCGCTGGGTGGTTATTTTCCCCGAAGGCACACGTACTGCGCCGGGTGAAAAACGCAAATATATGATTGGCGGCGCGATGCTGGCACAAAAATCGGGCTACCCAGTCATTCCGGTAGCGCATAATGCGGGTGAATACTGGCGTAGAAATGCGTTTATAAAATACCCGGGGACCATCCAAGTAAGAATCGGTGAAATGATTGATAGCAGCAGTTTATCAGCTAGAGAGCTGAACGAAAAAGCCGAGCTATGGATAGAGTCTCAAATGGATGAAATAAGTCAGCCTTAGGCTTCTTACAAACCTTCAGGCAATAAAAAACGGGGCCTTGGCCCCGTTTTTTTATTCAACACTAAGGTCGATTATTTAACGCTTAGTTCTACACGTCTATTTTGCGCACGACCTTCTTTTGTTGCATTATCAGCCAGCGCATTTTCTTCACCAAAACCTAGCGCGGTTAACTTAGCCACGTCACAACCTTGCGCAACCATATAGGCAACAACAGATGCCGCACGTTGCTTTGACAACGTCTTATTATAAGCCGCTGTACCACGTGAATCGGTATATCCGCTGATCACTAGATTTACATCAGAGTGGTGCTTATGATGAGCCATTGCAATCGGCGCTAAAATAACCTTAGCCGCATCAGTCAATACCGCTGAATTAGTATGGAAGTTAACACCCTTTAATACTAAGGCAGCCACACAGCCTAATTCATTAACCTCTGCGCCTGCAGCAGATTGTGGACACTGGTCTTTATAATCAGCAACACCATCATTATCAGAGTCTAAAGCACAACCTTTAACATCAACAGCAACCCCAGCTGGGGTCGTTGGGCATTCATCAAGACTATCAATAACACCATCGTTATCAGAATCTTTGGCGACTACGACAGGCTTAACATCGTCAGACATTAACGCACAAATAGTACCGCCAATCACCGCCCCACCAATCGCACTTAATACCGCATCTTCTCTATCGTGATCATCGCCAAAACCACCGGCAGCGCCACCAATAGCCGCACCCGCGATAGCGCATTCCTGCCAGCTTTTCTGTTCAACACTAGCACAACCCACAAACAACATTGAGGCAGCCGCAATAACCGCCAATTTTTGAATTAATTTCATTTACTTACTCCATTTTTTAAAGAAAATTCCACAGCTCGGCATTCTAACGACATTTGATATGATGACAAGCCATAAAATATTTTTTACCCGCCTTTAACCAGCACATTTCAGCCCACGCAGCCTTACTTTGTTATCAACACCGTGTATTAAACGGAATAGAGGGTAACAGTAGATACCCTATTGACAATAGTAATGAGAATTATTACCATTTGATTCTCATTACAAATACTGCTTGTCATTATGTGTACAAATAACCAACAATTGACCGACCAAAACACACGAGCGACTTCCACACGCCTAGCGATATGGGACCTTGAGCCAAAATTTCATTGCAGCATCATCGGCACCTGCTTAAGTATTAAAGAGCTGCAAAGGTTAGGCAGTAAAATGAAGCTCAGTAGAAAAACCTTACACGATAGCTATCAGCTACACAGTGCCTTTGTCGCCCTCGTTAATGAACGCTCAATAGAAGCGCGGCTGGTTAATAAACTGCTGAATAAAAAATTTCGTCAATCTATTTTACGTTTTAACCATGCAAAACAGCCGCTAGAACTATTCGCACTTTGGCAAGAAGGTTTAAAGTCGGGTGAAATAGCCGCCGCTTTCTGGTCACTGATCACCCACCCGAATACACCGACTGAGCTGGTTTTCAGTGCCTTAGGTAAAGTCCATATGTTATCTCACCTATCCGGCGAGACCATTCGGGTCGATATGTTGAAATTAACAAAGCTACAACGTGTTCTACCTGAGCTTGAAGAGCAACTCATCAGCCAAGAAAAAAAATCTCAGCAGGCATTAGCCAAAAAAGACAAACTTATCCAACAACTGCACAAACAAATTAGTGCCTTGCAGGACAGTGATCGTCAATTAAAGCTCACTAGCGACCGCCTGCAGCAACTCGAACAACAAATCGGCTCTGGCGCTCTGCAACAGCAGAACGAACAATTATCCAAGCAATTACAGGGTACCGAGAGCCGTATCACACGCGCCGAAAAAGAAACTGAAGAATGGAAAACACTCGCCTCGGTACGGGTCAAGGATTACGATCAACTCGAAGTTCGTATGGACCAGCTAATAAGCGAACAAGCAACGGTCGAACAAACCTTGCAGAACTTTCTCTCTCCTGCCTGCATGACCGGTGCGGCTGATGGAGCAGGCAATATCGATCTGTGTAACCGCTGTATTCTATTCGTCGGTGGGCGAAATCGCCAATCCGCTCACTTCCGCAACTTAGTTGAAAAACTGAATGGCCGCTTCTTGCATCATGATGGTGGCGTCGAAGAAAGTTCGCAACGTCTCAGCGCCTTAGTCGCCCAATCCGATGCGGTACTGTGTCCACTCGATTGTGTTAGCCACGACGCGATGAATCGGATTAAACGTGATTGCAAACATCAGGGTAAGTCATTGCAACTGCTACGCCAATCCGGCCTCGCGACATTTACCCAGGGTTTACAGCGCATCGCCACTGAACATTAGTAACACAGACTAGGCACAGGGACGTGCCGCCTTTTGTTAAGCTTTGGTTTATTGACCAAGGCTTAACCTTTTTTATAAACAACTAGAATGGGCTTGGCGGGTAAGAAAATAGCTTTTATCTTGCCTCTATGGATCGACTCTAGCCGTGATGAAGGCCTACTCGGTTTCTCTCTTGCCAGCGAACGATACGAAGCCAATAGAAATAAACCATCCATATAGAAAACAGCACCCTGCTTTACGTCAAATTCAGATATTAAAACTAAGCGGCCTCAGCAAGAACTTCGGCCACTTAAAAACTTGTTAACGCCTTCAGTCCCTTGCAATAACGTATTGTAATATTTCCACTACTTGCTCTGCGTCCGTCGCCCACGCCATCGCTGAAGCGTCTACTTCCTTGAGTGGGTGGATAATATCCTCGGCGTGCAAGGTGATATACGGTTTAGCTAATGCGGCACAAGCGCCGGCATCAAAAGCGGCATTCCATTGTTTATACTTATCGCCAAAACGTATCACCGCGATATCACAATTCTCAATCAGCGTTTTAGTTCTTATCGCATTAACCTTCGCCGATTTATGGTCACGCCAAAAGTTATTATCTTCTGCTCCCAAAACATCCCCTGCGCCATCACTAGCCGCATGGTCAGTCACCGCCGAGGTGAATGTAATATCCAGCTGTAGCGCCTCACAAGCTTGTTTAATCTGTTGTCGCCAATCTGTGTGTATTTCACCTGAGAGGTATACATTCCAGCCCATGTTTTTTCCTATATTATTTGTTTAATCAATCTGTGTTATCACCGCTGAATCAATATCAGCGGTGTTTTTGCGAATCCAGCTAGCAGATCATCCAACCCTTAGCTGCGATAGCGCTTAGTCTTCGAGTTGCTGCAAACCGTCTAAGAACCACTTAGGCTGTAAACTATTTTTGGCTTTGGTGAACGTCCATACCTCGCGTACTTGTTGAGGCTCTGCATCCTGATCTTCACGCAATAATGCATCAAATAAAACACTCGCTTCTAGCTCATTACCTACTTCACGAATCGCTAATAACCTCGGCTTAATATTCAATACTTCCGTTTTGTTTTCGCCGCCATCGGCATGTATTTGCGACTGTATTTCTGCAAACACCTTATCTGTTGTCAGGCCACGAATTTCTGCTAACTCTTTATCATCCCATGCGCTTTGCAACATTTCATATGCCATTGTTGCACCGTCTAAAAACTCTTCTTCATTAAAGTCTTTTGGCAACACTAGCTTCGTTTCATCACCGAGGCCAGCAGAACCAGCCGGTAACTCACTATCAAATTTTGCATCATTATCTTGCGTATTACGCAGGTAGTTATTATCCAGCTTAGAAAAACGATCGGCTTGATCTTCGCGATAATTATTCTCGCTGAATGCCGTTTGCTGCTGCGGTTTGTTCTTGGCGGCTAACAACTTAAACAACAGAAAAGCAATACCCGCAAAAACCAGCAGATCCATGAAATTGAGATTTTCAAACGCACCACCAAAAAATAACGAGCCTAATAAACCACCCAAGGCTAACCCACCGAGTATGCCCATCACCCCTCCGCGTTTAGACATGGTTTGCCGAGCTGTTTGATTTTGCTGCTGCGCTTGTTGTTGACTCGCCGTTTTTGGTGCCGGTTTACTCGACTTCGTACTATAAGATTTACTGTAAGAAGTCTTACTACCAAATGATTTCATCCCGCCAAATCGTTTAGCCTCCGCATCGGATATCCCCCCGATTGAAAGAGTAAGGCTCAGTACGAAGGTAAAGAATGCAGCAGATAATTTATTCATAAGATTATGCGGTTAATGGTTGTTAATAAAGTCAATAAGCCGAGTATTCTACAGCAAGTCAATATTCTGTTGGATGATGAGGCTCATCCTCGATAAACCAGTGCATTATTTTTAACTCCTTGCGGAACTTGTCTAGGGATCAAAAAATGAGATTTATTCCCCATGCCCGGTAAAACCGACACAACTCTCCTCCACCGAATAAAGAATATTTCTAGGGAAAATTCGAATCAAGCTGGGTCACGCTGAAATATTCTGCCGTGACTTATTTGGGCTAATAGTATTTTATCTTGGGCAAATAATAGACAAAAAACGCCCTCGCCAGAGCCGGTATGAACGGTGTTTCAAGTAAAAACAACAGAGATCTATTAATTACAATAAAAGACGGCAGTATGAGCACCTCAAGAGGAGTAAGCCCAATAAATACCGCTTAAACACTCTTACGGACCTAATTAACCCGTATCTATTAATATCTAATATCAAACGACTATTTTATATACCTACCCCTCTGTAATAAGACGGGAAATTTCTATTAACAACAAAACCGCTATTAATAGAAAAAATAACCGGCACGCTGGTGCTCAATAAATTTTTAGCCACTCATCTAAAAAAGATGAGTGCGTATTGATTCATTAAATAGTGCCCGATCAGTAACACGCTAAAAATTTATCAAGATTTAAATACAAACAAGCTTTATGGCCTCAGTCTGGGTAAAACTCTGATTCGAGTTCTACGCTAAAGCATTTTGAAATTTAGTAAGGCGATTATTTAAACCAGCATATTTAATATCTGCTTTTAGCTTTTTGATATTTCAACGGCTAAGGTCTGCATACAGGTGTTTTTGAAAACCTACAAACATCTGGCTTATTTCTGGCACCGCACCCAATTCATCCATCGCATCTCTAATCGAGTCATATTTTAGTTCTAACAAATTAGGCAATTTATCTTTATCTAACTCGCCCACGCCTTGGCTCACATAATGATCTAATACAAAAGATAGAAACTGTTGCTGCTTATCAGAATAGTGACAATAAATTTTATCCTGCTGATAACTCACCCGCTCTTCACGGGTCACCGTCGGCACGGCAAAAGACACATAAGCCAGCACATCGTAAAGATCACTGTTATCCGCTTCAATCACCCGGCTTAACTCCGCTAACTGCTCAATGCCGTAACCCTTTTCCTCAAGCCCCTCTAACAGCTTTTTACGCGTATCGGGTTGGCTCCATATTGCCCTTAACTCATCTTCACTTTTGAACAACTCTGGCAGCTCACCGTATAAACGTTCAATAAACTGCGCCGACGAAATAGGCGTACCATCGGCACTCCAAAAAGAACTCGCTGTCATACTCTGAATAGTCCGCTCCTTGCCATCGGCCAACTTAATAACTAGCTTAGTTTTCTTTTCACAGATACAAGGCGTTTCAGCGCAATCATCACAAGGTGATGTGGTCGCCACGCATTCACACACAAGCAAACCACAAACCGCACAGGCTGTTGGCAAGGCTATTGCACAACTACACGGGCTCATGCCGCATTGCTCACAGACCACAGGATCTAGCGGATCACCATCCCATTCAGGGTCACTAAAATGCTCATACGCTTTAACAAAATCAACCAGGGTGAAATAATCTTTGCCGTCAAACAGGCGCGTTCCCCTGCCCACAATCTGCTTAAACTCAATCATCGAATTAACCGGCCGCATCAAGATAATATTTCTCACATTCCGCGCATCCACACCGGTGGATAATTTTTGTGAGGTGGTGAGTATGCTCGGTATCGTCTTCTCATTATCTTGAAAAACCCTTAACCAGCGCTCCCCTTCTGCTCCATCATTGGCGGTTACCCGCACACAATAATTAGGGTCAGTATGGGTTTTATACTGATTAATCAAATCCCTGACCGCTAAGGCATGATCTTGGGTCGCACAGAAAACAATCGCTTTCTGCTTTTGATCAACCATCTCCATAAACAACTTAACCCGATAAGCTTCGCGTTCTTTAATCTCAATAACGTTATTAAAGTCAGACTCGGTATAACGTTTCCCCGCCTCTACCTCGCCTTCAAGCACCGCATCATCGGCGGTATAAACATAATCATCCAAGGTCGTGGCAATTTGCTGAACCTTAAAAGGGGTAAGGAAACCATCGTTAATGCCTTCTTTCAGCGAATACACATAAACAGGCTCACCAAAATACGCATACGTATCCACATTACCCTTACGCTTGGGCGTTGCAGTTAAACCCAATTGCACCGCAGGCGAAAAGTAGTCGAGAATTCCGCGCCAATTACCCTCATCATTCGCGCCGCCTCTATGGCACTCATCAATGATAATAAAATCAAAAAAGTCTGCCGGGTAATCACCAAAATTGGGAGCCGCTTGACCGTTTTCATCGCTACCCGACATAAAGGTCTGAAAAATGGTGAAGAAGATATTGCCGTTCTTCGGCACCATGCCTTTTTTACGAATAGTCTTAGGGTCTATTCTCACCAAGGCATCTTCTGGAAAGGCCGAAAAAGAATTATAAGCCTGATCGGCCAAGATATTACGATCCGCCAAAAACAGCACTCTCGGCCTGCGCGTTGCTTCAGCGTCGCCCTGCCACGCTTTAAGATTCCAGCGGCTATGGAACAACTTCCACGCTAATTGAAACGCAACAAAGGTTTTACCCGTGCCGGTAGCCAGCGTTAAAAGAATGCGCTCCTGCCCTGCCGCTATCGCTTCTAAGGTTTGGTTAATCGCATTATGTTGGTAATAACGCGCCTCCCAA
>MAAM01000012.1 GCA_002162695.1 Cycloclasticus sp. 46_120_T64
ATCAACAAGATCAACAAGATCAACAAGATCAACAAGATCAACAAGATCAACAAGATCAACAAGATCAACAAGATCAACAAGATCAACAAGATCAACAAGATCAACAAGATCAACAAGGTCAACAAGGTCAACAAGGTCAACAAGGTCAACAAGGTCAACAAGGTCAAGCTAACTCGAAGGCTAAAAGTACCGTGCCTACGGTGCAAAACAGGACTGAGCATAGCTTAGAGGCAAGCAGTTTTTCCACCTTAGATCAGAATGATAAATTTGCTTTGAACAAGCTTGGTTCTGCTGGAGCCGGTGCGATGACTGATATCGACGAATTGCGAGTTGAAGGCGCATGGCTCTTACCTGAGACTATGAGTGCCTTAACAAAGGAAGATTTGGATCTTCAATTGAGTGACGCCTTAGATGAAAAATGGCAAGCGTTGATGACAAGTTGGGATGAGTTATCTGGGGAGTTTAATGAATTGTCGGGTTTGTTGGCGCAAGGCTGGGATTTAACGCAAGGCTTGTTGGCATCACATGGCTGGCGTGAGATTATTCGCTATCGGAAAATGATGCAGCAGTTGCCAGAATTACAGACTTTAATGCGTCAACTAGGGCGTCAGCAACTGCTTGCTGCTAAGGAAGAGGGGGAGTCCATAGCTGGCGTGCTTGTTGATCCGCTAGCGCAAAAAACACCGGAAGATATGGAACTCGTTCTGCCTAGGGTTGTTATGGAGACGGGAGGGCTTGAGCGTAGTAATGATATCAGCCGAATGTTACCGGCTGAATATGCACAGCTAGGGCACCCGAAGATGAAGTCGTTGTGGTTTGCCCGCTATGCCGAAAGAATGTTGCTTTGCTACCAATATCAAGGTTTATCATCTGCGTCTAAACTACAAAGCACGATTCCCAACGAAGGGCAATGTGAGGATAAGGAAGCGTCGGGTCTTGGTCCTATTATTATTTGTTTGGATACCTCGGGTTCTATGCAAGGTGAACCGGAGCATATTGCTAAAGCAGTGACCCTAGAGGCTTTACGCATCGCATTTTCTGAGCAGCGCCCCTGCTATCTTTATATGTTTGGTGGGCCGGAAGAAATTGTTGAGCATAAATTAGATCTTACTAAAGGCGGTTTAGCTGAATTATTGGCGTTCTTATCTAACTCTTTTCATGGCGGAACGCATGTCGTTGAACCTTTATTAAAAGCGCTTGAAAAACAGCAGCAGCAAGCTTGGCATAAGGCGGATATTTTGCTTATTAGTGATGGACGGTTCCCTTTGCAAGAGCACGTCATCAAACAAATTATTGATTTAAAAGAACGGCAAAAATTGCGTTTGCACGGTTTAGTGCTAGGGCAGTGGAAGAGTCGTTCAATGCAAGCTGTTTGTGAGCCATTACATGTATTTGAGTCTTGGAACTCATTGGGCGAAGAGTTTAAGGTTTAAAAAACTTGAGTTGGCTATACATTGAAAGTGGCTAGTTTATCCGCTGTTATGCATGATAGAAAGAATTCTATGCCTCTGTGATAAGAGCCTTCTTTTGATGCAAAAGAAGACGTACTTTAATGATAACTCAATAATATAACGAGCTGCTTATCTCAGGCTTAGGCCGGTAGTAAAAGCTTAGGGTTTACAAGACTACGGGTGTTGGTCGTTAAATCATAGCTTTGTCCAATGATTGGCAGCGAGATAACTTTGGACTTACAATAAGGAGTGAGCATAACCGGTTAGATTGCCGTCTAGCTAATTACTGTGAGTTCCTAGTTTTTATCAGCGAGGGTCTAGTATATGTTGGATATAGCGGTTTTATGCACAAACTATAGAGGTTGAAAATGATTGAAGAAACGGCGTTAGTGCAATCAATTAATGGTTCGCTTATTAAGGTGGTGACGATGCAAAGTTCTGCCTGCCAGCAATGTAATGAATCGGCCTCGTGCTCAACGTCTGTGTTATCTAAGTTCTTTGGCAATAAAGAGATTGAGTTGGAATTAGAATCATCACTGGTTTTGCGAGTGGGCGATAAAGTGTTGCTGGGGATTGAGGAGCGGACGTTACTGTTGCTGACCTCGTTGATTTACTTTATGCCGCTGTGTTGCTTGATCCTATTTGCCGTATTGGGTGGTTTTATTGAGTCATATTTGAACTTAGACGGCGAATTATTGAGTATCGTATTGGGCGTTGGCGGACTGGTTGGTGGTTATTTTGCGGTTAGAATTTTTATGGCGCGGAGTTTTCAAACAACAAGCATTAAGCCGCTTATCTTGAAAAAACTGTAAGTAACAACGGCATTTCAGTGCTTTATTAATATTGGAGTTTGTGTATGAATGTTACTAAATTATGTGTTTCATTGACGCTCATGTTGGCATCATTGAGTGGTTTCGCAAGCAATTTGCCCGACTTCACTGAGCTGGTTGAAGAGAATAGCCGTGCGGTGGTTAATATCAGCACCACGCAAAAAATGGCTCAGCAGAAAAGTGGCTTGCCTCCAGGTTTTGAGATTCCTGAAAATTCTCCGTACGGCGAGTTATTTAGGCATTTTTTTGGTGCGCCCGGGCAACAGCCGAGACAGCGTGAAGCGCGTTCCTTAGGCTCGGGGTTTATTATTTCTGCCGATGGTTTTTTATTGACCAATCACCATGTGGTGAAGAATGCCGAGGAAATTATCGTTAGGCTGCAGGATCGTCGTGAATTGAAGGCGACTTTGGTGGGTAGCGATGAGCGGACTGATGTGGCCTTATTGAAGGTGGAGGCGAGTGATGATTTGCCGGTGGTTAAGTTCGGTTCTTCAAAAGAGCTTAAGGTCGGTGAGTGGGTCTTTGCGATTGGTTCACCCTTTGGTTTCGATAGCTCAGTTACCGCCGGTATTGTGAGTGCAAAAGGGCGTAGCTTACCGAAAGAAAATTATGTGCCGTTTATTCAAACCGATGTGGCGATTAATCCGGGTAATTCAGGTGGCCCCTTATTTAACTTAGCCGGCGAAGTTGTTGGTATTAACTCGCAAATTTATAGTCGCTCGGGTGGTTTTATGGGGTTATCGTTTGCGATACCTATAGATGTGGCGTTGAATGTCAGCCGTCAGCTAAAAGACAAAGGTCGAGTAGTTCGAGGCTGGCTCGGTGTGCGGATTCAGGATGTGACCCGAGAACTTGCCGAATCCTTTGGTATGGATAAGCCGCGTGGCGCTTTAGTGTCACAAGTGATTGTTGGTAGCCCAGCTGAGAAGGCTGGCGTACGAGTGGGTGATGTCATTATTGCTTTTAATGGTCAGGTGGTCGATCGTTCATCAACCCTGCCGCCATTGGTCGGTACGGCAAGGGTGAGTAGTACCGCCAAGCTTGAGCTTATACGGCAAAAACAGCTGAAAACCTTATCGGTTAAGTTGGAAAGCCTGCCTGACGATGAAAAGCCGATAAGCTTGTCGGTAACACAACCCGAACTCGATCATATCCTCGGTCTGTTGCTGAGGGAGTTAACGGCGGAGATGCGTCAACAACTCGCGATAAAGCAGGGGGGAGTGTTGGTGCAGTCGGTTACTACAGGGGTAGCAAAAAAATCAGGAATTCGCCCCGGTGATATTATTCTTCAGTTCGGTGGTGAGACGGTGACGAGTGTTCAGCAGTTTAAGTCCTTAGCCGAGAAACTGAGCGCAGATAAGTTTATTTCCCTGTTAATTAATCGACAAGGCAGTCCAATTTTCCTCGCTTTGAAAAAATAAACGGTACAATACAGCTTGTAATATAAGGCGCCTCGTTGGAGGCGCTTTTAATAGATGAGTGAATAACAGTGCCAGATATTAGTTTAACAAGAAATTTTTCAATTATTGCCCATATTGACCACGGTAAATCTACCTTGGCTGATCGTTTGATTCATATGTGTGGAGGCTTGACTGATCGCGAAATGGCGGAGCAAGTTCTCGATTCGATGGATATTGAACGTGAACGTGGGATCACCATTAAAGCGCAAAGTGTTACTTTACACTATACCGCTAATGATGGTTTAACCTATCGTTTGAACTTTATCGACACCCCGGGGCACGTGGATTTTTCCTATGAGGTGTCCCGTTCGTTGGCCGCTTGTGAAGGTGCGTTATTAGTAGTTGATGCGGCTCAAGGGGTTGAGGCTCAAAGTGTTGCTAATTGTTATACCGCGATTGAACTCGGCTTAGAAGTCGTACCTATTCTCAATAAGATCGACCTGCCATCTGCTGAGCCTGAACGTGTTGCCGAAGAGATTGAAGAAATTATTGGCATCGAAGCGATAGCTGCCCCGAAAATTAGTGCTAAAACGGGTGTGGGCGTTGATTTGGTATTAGAAGAAATCGTTAAATGTGTCCCCGCACCAGAAGGTGATCCTGATGCGCCGTTGCAAGCGCTGATTATTGACTCGTGGTTTGATAACTACCTTGGTGTGGTGTCATTAATTCGCGTGGTGAATGGCACGATTAAGAAAAAACAAAAAATTAAAATGATGGCGTCAAATGACGTGCATCTAGTCGACCAAGTGGGTGTGTTTAGCCCGAAAAGAGAAGTGCTGGATTGCCTATATCCAGGGGATGTTGGATTCATGGTCGCCGGTATCAAGGATATTTATGGTGCGCCCGTGGGTGACACAATCACCAACGTTGCTCAGCCCGCTGATGGCTCATTACCCGGTTTCAAAACAGTACAGGCACGTGTGTTTGCTGGTTTATTCCCGTCGAGCTCAAATGATTATGAGAACCTTCGCGAAGCGTTAAATAAACTTAAGCTGAACGATGCCTCGTTAAATTACGAACCAGAAACTTCTGATGCACTAGGTTTCGGTTTCCGCTGTGGTTTCCTAGGCATGTTGCACATGGAAATCATCCAGGAAAGGTTGGAGCGTGAGTATGACCTAGACTTGATTACGACTGCGCCGACGGTGATTTATGAGGTGGAGTTACATAACGGCGAGGTGCTAGAGGTCGATAACCCAGCTAAATTACCGGATGTGTCGACGGTGAAGGAAATACGTGAACCGATTATTGAAGCACATATCTTGGTGCCGCAAGAGTATCTAGGCAATGTGATTACCCTATGTATCGACAAACGTGGAGTGCAGACAAAAATGCAATACATGGGGAAACAGGTTTCCTTAAGTTATGAAATGCCAATGAGTGAAGTGGTGCTCGATTTCTTTGATCGCCTTAAATCAGTCAGTCGAGGTTATGCGTCGTTTGAATATGAATTCAAGCGTTTTCAGACAGAACCTTTGGTTAAGCTCGATGTGTTAATTAACGGTGATCGGGTGGATGCCTTATCGTTAATCGTGCATAAAGATATTAGTCAGAATCGCGGTCGTGAGCTGGTTGAAAAAATGAAAGAGTTGATTCCACGGCAGATGTTTGACATCGCGATTCAAGCGGCGATTGGTTCGAAAATTATTGCTCGATCTTCAGTTAAGGCGCTTAGAAAAAATGTTACCGCAAAATGTTACGGTGGGGATATTTCGCGTAAACGTAAATTGTTAGAAAAACAAAAAGCGGGTAAAAAACGTATGAAACAAGTGGGTAATGTGGATATTCCTCAGGATGCTTTCTTGGCGGTCTTAAAATTAGGCAGTGATTAAGAGGTTAGCATGCATTTTGATTTTTCTGCGGGATTGACCTTAGCGACCTTGGTAACGGGGTTAATAGCAGCGGCCTATTGGTGGTTTCAGCGCAATAAAGAACAGCAGCTTATAAGCGGCGGCGAACCTTTAGTTGTTGAGTACGCGAAGTCATTTTTTCCGGTATTGTTATTTGTCTTGCTGTTGCGTTCGTTTATTGTTGAGCCCTTCCGAATCCCTTCTAGTTCAATGATGCCTACCTTGTTAATTGGCGACTTTATTCTGGTTAATAAGTTTAGTTACGGTATTCGTTTGCCGGTGGTTAACACCAAAGTTATTGATTTAGGCGAGCCTGAACGTGGTGATGTGATGGTGTTTCGTTACCCCAAAGATCCTTCCTTGGATTATATTAAACGAGTGATTGGTTTACCTGGGGACAGAGTAGGCTATTATGATAAACACGTATATATCAATGGGCAGCGGATTACTCAAGAAAAGATTGATTTATATCAAGGTGTTGGCCAGGGTGTTAATATGACGGGGGCGTTGTTGAACCATGAACAATTGCCTGTGCAAACACATGATATTTTGATTATGCAGGAGAGGCCATCAATTGAAGGTGAAGTCGTTGTACCCGAGGGGCACTATTTTATGATGGGTGATAATAGAGATAACAGTAACGATAGTCGGTACTGGGGAACGGTTCCGGAAGAAAATATTGTAGGGAAGGCGTTTGCTACGTGGATGAACTGGGATTCAAGCAATAGTGGTATCGACTGGAAACGACTCGGAACTTTAATTAATTAAGGATAATAAGGGCATAATTATGCAGGCAGCAAAACAGCAGGGACTTACGTTTATCGGCTTAGTGATTGTTTTGGGTTTTATTGGAATGATAACCCTGAGTGTATTAAAGGTCTTTCCGGTATATATGGAGCACTTAGCGGTGCAAACATCGATGGAAGCGATTGAAGTTGACCCTCGAGTGAAAAATATGTCGGTTGGTCAAATTAGAGAGTTATTTAGAAAAAAACTCGATATGAACCAGGTGACGAGTGTTAGTGCAGGAAAGGCGAAAATTGGTCGTGGTATCGGTGAGTTGACGTTTGTTATTGAATACGAGGTACGCAAAGATTATTTCGCTAATATTGATCTTGTGCTGTCCTTTAAAGATGAATTTGCGATGGCATTATAATTAACTAAATATAGAGATAGACATTGAGTTTTGACGTAAATAGATTAGAAAAGAAAATTAATGCACGTTTTAATGATCAAGCATTATTAGAACAAGCATTGACCCACCGTAGTATCGGGCATTGCAATAATGAGCGCCTAGAGTTTTTAGGCGATGCGATTTTAGGTTTTATTGTTGCTGATGCTATTTATAGTAAGTTTCCTACGGCGGATGAGGGTATTATGAGCCGCCTCCGTGCTCACGTGGTTAACGGTGATTCCTTGGCCGATGTTGCGCAGCAATTAAAGTTAAGTGACGAGTTGATTCTAGGTCAAGGCGAAATGAAGAGTGGTGGTAAACACCGTGCTTCTATTTTGGCCGATGCGGTTGAAGCCATTATCGGCGCGCTGTATAAAGATCAGGGGTTGGCTAGTGCTACAGATTGGGTGTTGGCAGCATTTAAACCCAAGTTGGATGCCTTATCCTTGAGTTTGGCGACTAAGGACCCAAAAACACAGTTGCAAGAATATATGCAAGCGCGGGGTATTCCGGTGCCGGCATACGAGGTCGTTTCAACCACGGGTTTAGATCACGATCAACTCTTCACCGTGGAGTGTCGCGTTAACAACTTGCCAGAACTATTCACCGCGAAGGCGAGTTCAAGAAAGAAAGCGGAACAAAAAGCCGCCTCACAAATTTTAAAGGTATTACTCAATGACTAATAAAGCATTCAAATCTGGTTTCGTAGCGCTCATTGGTGCGCCTAATGCGGGTAAGTCAACCTTATTAAATAATATCCTCGGGCAAAAAATAAGCATCACCTCGAGGCGCCCACAGACCACGCGTCACCGAATTTTAGGTATTAAAACGACTGAAGAATCTCAGGTTGTATATGTTGATACACCGGGTATGCACTTAGGTGGCAAACGTGCGCTGAATAAATATTTAAATAAAACCGCCGACGTTAGCATGATGGGTGTTGATGTGGTGGTGTGGGTTAAAGAGGACATGCAATGGGATGATATTGATATATCTATCCTAGAAAAACTCAAAAGCGAAGGTGCTCCGGTGGTTTTGGCGATCAATAAGATCGATAAAATTAGTAAAAAAGAAGTGCTGTTACCATTTATTCAAAAAATTAGCCTCGAACACGACTTCAAGTCAATCGTGCCTATTTCTGCTTTAACGGGTAAACAATTAGGCGAGTTTGAAGAGTTATTAATTAAGCTCTTGCCTGAAGGCGAGATGATGTTCCCTGAAGACCAAGTGACGGATAGCTCTGAACGTTTTATGACGACAGAAATAATTCGTGAGAAATTAATACGCCGCTTGGGGCAAGAAATCCCTCATTCGCTGAGTATTAGTATCGATCAATATAAGGTGGAAGAAAAAATCACCCGGATTTATGCGGTGATTTGGGTGGAGCGTGACGGCCAGAAAAATATTGTGATTGGTAATAAGGGTACAGGGCTGAAAGAGATCGGTACCGAAGCGCGTTTAGACATAGAAAAGATGTTGGAAAGTAAGGTTTACCTTAATTTATGGGTTAAGGTGAAAAAGAACTGGTCGGATAACGAACGCGAATTAATTAGTTTAGGTTATCGGGGTATGGAGTAGCAACGGATTGATTAACCGTTAGTGAATCGTGTCGATCTACAGCCTTGTTATATTTTAAAGACACAGGCCTATAAGGAAACCAGCGTCATCCATCAGGTCTTTAGCCTTGATTATGGTGTTGTATCGATTATTTCTAAGGGTTCTCGGGTCAATACATCAAAACGTGGCAGCCTGTTACAGGCCCACCGAGCGTTATTGATCTCGTGGTCAGGAAAGGGAGAGCTTAAAACCTTAACGGCGGTTGAAGAGCGTCTGCCAATTGCGCAGCTGAAAGGAACAGCGCTTTATTGCGGTTTTTATGTGAATGAGCTGTTATTGAATTTTTTGCATAAACACGATGCTCATGCTGAATTATTTAACGGTTTTGCTACGATCATTGCTCAGTTGTCTGCTAATACGGCGCTGGAAGCAAACCTTCGTCAGTTTGAGAAATTGTTATTGAATGAAATTGGTTATGGTCTCTTACTGGAATATGAAGTCGATACGCAGCTGGCGATACAGCAAGATAACTCTTACCGCTATCAGCTAAATTATGGCGCAATAGCGTGTGAAGATAGCCATCCAGAAGCCATTTTAGGTTCTACGCTGATTAATTTGCAGCTTAATAAATTAAGCGATAAAAATGAACTGCAGCAGGCTAAGCGGCTGATGCGGAAGTTAATTGACGCGCAACTGAATGGTAAAGTATTAAAAAGTAGAGAACTGTTTATTTAACGTAAAACAAATAAGGATATGTCGTGCATCGCCGCGAGTTATCCGATTAATAAAATTATTATGAATAAAAATACTATTTTATTAGGTGTCAATATTGACCACGTGGCCACCTTAAGAAATGCTCGGGGTACTGCCTACCCATCACCTTTGGACGCGGCGTTTATCGCCGAGCGTGCCGGTGCTGATGGTATTACCATTCACTTACGTGAAGATCGTCGGCATATTAACGATCGTGATGTACGTGATATTGCGGCGAATATTCATACCCGTTTGAATTTAGAGCACGCGGTGACCGATGAAATGATTGCCATCGCCTGTGAAGTAAAACCGGTCTCGTGTTGCTTGGTGCCAGAAAAACGCGCAGAGCTGACCACCGAGGGTGGTTTAGACGTGGCGGGTAATTTCAATAAATTGCAGCAGGCTTGTAGTGATTTATCCGCGGCGGGCATTTTGATTTCACCGTTTATTGATCCCGATAATAATCAAATTGATGCGGTGAAAGACGCCGGTGCGACGATGTTAGAGCTACATACTGGCTGTTATGCCGATGCAGCTACCGAAACCGAACGTATGCTGGAGCTGCATCGCCTTAAAGTCGCCGCTCATTATGCGCACTCGATAGGTCTGCAGGTAAACGCTGGGCATGGCTTGCATTACCATAATGTTGAGCCCATCGCGAAAATCCCCGAAATCGTTGAGTTAAATATCGGTCATTCTATTATCTCAAGGGCGTTGATCAGTGGCCTTGCTGAGGCGGTGGCCGATATGAAGTCATTAATGCGTCAAGCGCGATTGAGTTAGAGGCAGCTGGTGAGAATAGTTTTTGGCGTCGAGTATGACGGTAGCCGTTATCACGGTTGGCAGCGACAAAAGAGTGGCGTGCTAACCGTTCAAGGAATGGTCGAAAAGGCAGCGTCTAAGCTGGCTTCTCATGCGGTGGCGGTGCATTGTGCGGGGCGCACCGATGCAGGTGTGCACGCCTACGAGCAAATCATCCACTTCGATACCGACAAACAGCGTACTCCACATGCGTGGGTGTTTGGTACTAATGCTAGTTTACCCAGTGATATTCGAATTACTTGGATGCAGTTTGTCGCTGATGACTTTCACGCGCGTTTCTCTGCGGCGGCGCGTTATTACCGTTATGAAATTCATAATCGTAGTGTGAAGTCTGCGCTACACCGGAATCACGTGACGACTATTTTTCAGCCCTTAGACGAAGAAAATATGCAGCGTGGGGCCAATTTTTTAATTGGCAAACATGATTTTTCCTCCTTTCGTGCGCAAGGTTGTCAGGCGAAGAACCCAAATAAAAATATTCATTCGATATCAATTAAGCGCAGTGATGATAAAATCACCCTCGATATTATTGCCAACGCTTTTTTACACCATATGGTGAGGAACATTGTTGGTACCTTATTGCCACTCGGTCGAGGTGAGATGCCAGCAGAGTGGGTAGCCGAGGTGTTGCAGGCTAAAGATCGAAAGGTAGCGGGTGTTACCGCGCCGCCGAATGGTTTGTACTTTAAAGGGGTGTACTACCCTGAGCGTTTCGGCATTAATACCTTGAACGAATTCCAACCCTTTGCCGAAGCGATGGAAATTAACCCCTTATTGGAAGCATAACCCCTTGAGAACACGCGTAAAAATTTGTGGTATTACCCGAATCGACGATGCCCTAGCCGCAGTGGCTGCGGGTGCTGATGCCTTGGGTTTTGTCTTTTACGGGCCTAGCCCGAGGAATATCTCCTTACCGCAGGCCAGCGCTATCTTTGCGAGCTTACCGCCTTTCGTTAGCAAGGTGGCATTGTTTGTAAATCCGAGCTGTGAGCAGGTCGAAGAGGCATTAAGTGTGTTATCGATTGATGTTTTACAGTTCCACGGTGATGAGGATGCGGTATTTTGCCAGTCCTTTAATAAACCTTATTTAAAGGCGATTAGGGTGCAGCAGGATACTGATTTTGCACAATTAGCCGAAGACTATAAGCTTGCCTCGGGTTTGTTATTTGATGCGTTTGATAGCCAGCAGTACGGTGGCACTGGGCATACCTTCGATTGGTCTTTATTGCCCAAACAGTGCCCGTCGCCGCTTATCTTGGCGGGTGGTTTGACGGTGCAGAATGTTTGCCAAGCGATTACAGAAACACGACCCTACGCCGTCGATATCAGCAGCGGCGTAGAGCAAAGCAAGGGTCTAAAAGACCCTCAATTAATAAAACAATTTATCCAAGAGGTTACACGTGGCAACGACCAGTAGCGATCAACAATCAACAGTGACGGATTATAATTTACCCGATGACAGCGGGCATTTTGGCCCTTATGGCGGTATTTTTGTCGCCGAAACCTTGATGGAGTCCATCGAAGAGCTGAATGAGGCGTATACAAAATTTATCCAAGACCCCGAGTTTCTTGCAGAATTAGACGCCGATTTACATGATTACGTCGGTCGACCTTCACCTATCTATCATGCTGAGCGTTTGAGCCGAGAAACCGGTGGCGCACAAATTTACCTGAAGCGTGAAGATTTGAACCATACCGGCGCACATAAGGTTAATAATACGATTGGTCAGGCCCTATTGGCAAAACGTATGGGGAAAACCCGTATTATTGCGGAAACCGGTGCCGGCCAGCACGGCGTGGCAACCGCCACGGTAGCGGCGAGGTTAGGTCTAGAGTGCGTGGTCTATATGGGCGCTGAAGATATTAAACGTCAGTCACCGAATGTTTACCGGATGAAGTTGTTGGGGGCGAAAGTGGTGGCGGTGACGTCTGGTTCACAAACGCTGAAAGATGCTTTAAACGAAGCACTTCGAGACTGGGTCACCAATATTGATAATACCTATTATATTATTGGCACCGTCGCGGGGCCGCACCCATATCCAGCAATGGTTCGAGATTTTCAAACTATTATTGGCCGTGAGTCGCGCGCACAAATGCTCGAAAAAACGGGGCGTTTACCGGATGCTTTGGTGGCCTGTGTGGGCGGTGGCTCGAATGCCATCGGTCTTTTTCATCCTTTCATCGAAGATGAAGATGTAGCGATGTACGGTGTGGAAGCAGCGGGCCTAGGGGTTGAAACGGGCAAACATTCTGCACCTTTATGTGCCGGAAAACCCGGTGTGCTACACGGCAATAGAACGTATTTGATGGCAGATGAAAACGGTGAAATTATTGAAACGCATTCAATATCCGCGGGTCTTGATTACCCAGGCGTTGGCCCTGAACATTCGTGGTTAAAGGATATTGGCCGGGCAGATTACGTTGCGATTAACGATGACGAGGCGTTAGCGGCATTTCACCAATTGACCCGAGTGGAAGGCATCATCCCAGCCTTGGAGTCTAGCCATGCAGTGGCTTACGCGGTGAAACTAGCAAAAACTTTGCCTGCTGATAAAAACATCTTGGTTAACCTGTCGGGACGTGGCGATAAAGACATTTTTACCATCGCAAAATTAGAGGGGATTGAGCTGTGAGCCGTTTAGATGCGTGTTTTAAAGCCTTAGCTGAGCAAAACCAAAAAGCGTTAGTGCCTTTTGTCACAGCGGGTGACCCAAATGCTGATTTCACTTTAGCCTGTATGCATAATATGGTGAAGGCGGGGGCCAATATTATTGAACTCGGGGTGCCTTTTTCCGACCCGATGGCCGATGGCCCTGTTATTCAAAAAGCCAGTGAGCGGGCGTTAGAGCAGGGAATGTCGTTAAAAGGGGTGATCGAGGTTGTTCGCCAGTTCCGCGAAGAGGATCAAGTAACCCCAGTTATTTTGATGGGTTACCTTAATCCTATCGAGTTTATGGGGTATGAAGCGTTTGCAGAACGTGCCGCTGAGGCGGGGGTCGATGGTGTGTTAACGGTGGATATTCCGCCGGAAGAGAGTGCAGCCTTACTGCGCGCTTATGATAAATACGCGTTAGCGCCGATCTTTTTATTATCACCGACCAGCAATGAGTCGCGGATCAAAAAGGTCGCGGCGGTTGCCCAAGGTTATATTTATTACGTTTCGATCAAGGGTGTTACCGGTACCGGTGATCTTGAGCTGAGCGAGGTGACCGATAAACTGGCGGAAATTAAGCGCCATACGAGCTTACCCTTGGCGGTAGGCTTCGGTGTTAAAAATGCGAATATTGCGGCGAATATTGCTAAAATAAGCGATGCTGTGGTGGTTGGCAGTGCGCTGATTAATTGTATTACCGATAATGCTGACGATGAAAACAAAGGCCAAGAGGCTATCGCGGGTTTATTGGCTGAAATGCGTACGGCGATGGACGCGGTAACAAAATAATAAAATGGTTAGGTGAATTATGAGTTGGTTTGAAAAATTACTTCCTTCAGGTATTAATCTACAAGGTAAGGCGAAAGGCTCGGTGCCCGAAGGTCTGTGGTGTAAATGTGATAGTTGTCAAAGTGTGTTGTATAAAACAGATTTGGAAAGCAATTTCCATGTTTGCCCAAAGTGTGACCACCATCAGCGTTTAACAGGGCGTCAACGACTTGATTCGTTTTTAGATGAAGCCGGCCGAGACGAAATTGGTGCTAATTTAAAATCACTCGATCCATTAAAGTTTAAAGACAGTAAAAAGTATAAAGATCGACACGCCGCTGCAGTTAAGGCAACGGGTGAATCCGATGCGCTGATTGCGATGCAAGGTAAGGTGTTAGGTCTAGATTTAGTCGTCGCAGCCTTTGATTTTAGCTTTATGGGGGGCTCGATGGGGTCGGTGGTTGGTGAGCGTTTTATCCGTGCGGTTGATCGTGCAATTGAGTGCAATATTCCATTGGTTTGTTTTACCGCCAGTGGTGGTGCGCGGATGCAGGAATCCTTGTTTTCATTGTTTCAAATGGCTAAAACCAGCGCGGCCTTAACACGACTTGCGGATAAAAAAATACCCTTCATTTCGGTGCTAACTGACCCCACTATGGGTGGAGTATCGGCCAGTTTAGCGATGTTAGGCGATATTCATATTGCCGAACCGAAGGCGTTGATTGGTTTTGCAGGCCAGCGAGTGATAGAGCAAACGGTGAGCGAGAAGCTGCCTGAGGGATTCCAGCGTAGCGAGTTTTTACTCGAACACGGGGCTATTGATATGATTGTTGACCGTAGAGAAATGCGTCAGACAGTGAGCGAAATTTTATCGTTATTGCACGCAGGTCATCACGCCCTAGAGCAGAGCGCTGTTGCAGAGAGCTGAGCCATTAATCAGCCAAAGACCTTGTCGAGTGATTCAACACTCGATGAGTGGTTAGTGTGGCAGGAATCCTGCCACGTAAAAGAAATTGATTTGGGTTTGCAGCGCGTAGCAGAAGTTTATGCGCGCCTAGCGCTAAGCCCGTCCTCAGCTATTTATACGATCACGGTTGCTGGTACCAATGGCAAGGGTTCGAGTGTGGCGATGTTGGAGTCAATTCTTCTCGCGGCCGGTTATCAGGTCGGCGTCTATAGCACCCCACACTTAATTTTTTACAATGAACGTGTACGGCTGAATGGGCGTGCGGTGAATGATTCGCTGCTCAGTGCATCATTTGCCCGTATTGATAAAGCGCGTGAAACGACCAGTTTAAGTTATTTCGAATTTGGCACGCTGGCGGCCTTAGATATTTTTAGCCAACAAAACGTCGATGTGCAGATTTTAGAAGTAGGCTTAGGTGGACGTTTGGATGCGGTTAATATTATTGATGCCGACGCCGCGCTGATTACTACGATTGATGTCGATCATATCGATTGGTTGGGTGATGACCTGGCCGGTATTGCGCTGGAAAAAGCGGGCGTGTTCAGGGCGCAGCAAAAGGCAGTCTGTGCGGATCAGTCGGTGCCGCAAAGCTTGATAGCTTATGCCGCAGAGTTGAATACAGACCTGCTATTGGCGGGTAGGGATTTCAACTATCAACTAAGGGTAGACGGTTGGTGCCTATCAGCCAAACATTGTTTTGCCGATGATTATCGATTGCCCAGCTTATTGGGTGAGCATCAAGTACAAAATGCCGCTGGGGTGATTAGCTTATTGGCCCATATATCAGATGATATTCAAGTCAATCAACATGATTTAGAAAAGGGTTTGCAGACGGTGAACTTATCGGGCCGTTTACAGCGAGTTTCGAACTCTCCCGAGGTCTACTTAGACGTGGCGCATAATGCGGAGTCGGCACTGGCCTTGCTAGAATTTATTAAAACGAAACAATATAACAAGCTGCAGGTGGTTTTTTCCATCTTGGCGGATAAAGATTTAGAGAAGGTTGTTCGACCATTTTTAAATATCGTTGATCACTGGCATATTGCGCCGTTAAATACCGCGCGGGCGCAGTCTATTGATAGCTTGTCGGCATATTTATCAGACAATGCGGCGCTTAAATGCAGTTCTTATGAATCGATAGCAGCGGCCTTCGGCGGTGCGAAAGGTCGGCTGAAGAAAGATGATTTGCTGGTCTGTTTCGGCTCATTTTATGTAGTCGAAGGGTGTTTAGACGCGTTATAATGCGCACCAATCGAGCACATTAACTAGACCCGTTATTATGGAACAAGCATTGAAACAACGTTTAATAGGCGCCGTTATCCTAATTTCCTTGGCGGTTATTTTTGTACCCATGTTAATCGGTGGTAAGCCAGGGGATAACGAGGTGGTTTCGATTGATATTCCTGAGCTACCGAAGGAACTCGAGTCTCGAATCATTGCATTACCGGAACAAACAATGGAACCGTTGGCCAAAGTGTCACTCTCAAAAGGCCAGCCGGTTAAAATAACATCCCCTAGTATTGCTAAACCGCCGCTCAGCAACGCGGTTGAAGGAATCTCAGCTTGGGTTGTGCAGGTGGGAAGTTTCAGTGATAAAAAAAATGCTAAGGGTTTATCTGATCAGCTAAAAAAGGCGGGCTTTACCGCCTTTGTCGAACAGTCGGCAGGGAAGAAAGGTGAGATCTATCGCGTTCGAGTTGGCCCTGAACTCAGTGAAAAACAAGCTGGGCTTATTAAATTAAAACTTCAGCAAGAGCAAAAACTAGCCAAAGCGCTGGTTGTTCAGTACCCATAGAGGCGACATGATGACGAGCAATGTACTCAGTCAGCTGATTTGGGTTGATTATGTGATCCTTGGAATTATCGCTATTTCAGCTATTATTGGATTGTTTCGAGGTTTAGTTAAGGAAGCGTTTTCCTTAGGTGGTTGGGTGGTAGCTATTATTATAGGCATCCGTTTTAACCAAGGTTTTGCTGTTTATTTAGTGGATTATATTGAGCTACCCTCGGTCAGGCTCGCGGTGGCATTCGTTATCTTGTTATTACTGAGCCTACTGCTGTGCTCGATGTTGTCTTATTTGGTGAGTCAAATAGTTGATAAAACAGGCTTATCGGGAACGGATCGATTTGCGGGTTTACTTTTTGGTATAGCGCGCGGCATGGTGGTGATGTCGGTGTTGGTTTTGTTGGCGGGTTTAACCCCATTGCCACAAGACCCTTGGTGGGCACAGTCTGCGTTGATTGGGCCTTTTCAAGAGTTATCAGTGTGGTTAAGAGAGCAGATACCCAGTGGTCTAACGGGTTATTTGTCGTATTAAATTTCATTAAAAGGCAGAGATAATATGTGTGGGATTGCTGGCGTAGTAGCGCATCAGGACGTAAATCAAGAGTTGTATGAGGCGCTGACCGTGCTTCAGCATCGTGGGCAGGATGCCGCGGGTATCGTGACCTGTGAGGGTAGTAAATTACACCTGCGTAAAGCCAATGGTTTGGTGCGGGATGTGTTTAGAACCAGTCATATGCGAGACTTAAAGGGGAATATGGGGATCGGCCACGTGCGTTATCCAACCGCGGGTTGTTCAAGCTCCGCTGAAGCTCAACCATTTTATGTTAATTCACCCTTTGGTATCACCTTGGCGCATAACGGTAATTTAACCAATGCGGCGGAGTTGAAACGTGAATTATTTGTTGAAGACCAACGACATATTAATACCAACTCAGACTCAGAAATTTTATTAAATGTGTTTGCCCATGAATTACAGTCTTTGGGTAAATTAAAGTTAAATGAAACCGATGTTTTTACTGCAATTTCTGCGGTGCATAAGCGCTGTGAAGGTGCGTATGCGGTGGTCGTGATGATTACCGGTTTCGGTGTGGTTGGTTTTCGTGATCCGAATGGGATTCGGCCTATTTGTTATGGTATCCGCGAAAGCGATCAAGGTAATGAATATATGATTGCCTCTGAATCAGTCGCACTCGATACGATGGGCTTTAAGCTAATTCGTGATATCGAGCCGGGTGAGGCCGTCTTTATTAAAAAAGGTGGGGTTATTCATACCCAGCAGTGTGCCGAGAACCCACAATTAACCCCGTGTATTTTTGAATACGTTTATCTCGCGCGTCCTGACTCGATTATTGACAATGTGTCGGTGTATAAAACACGTTTGCGGATGGGTGAGAAATTAGCTGAAAAAATTATGCGAATAAACCCCGATCACGATATTGATGTGGTTATTCCTATTCCCGATACCAGCCGTACCTCGGCCTTACAGTTGGCGAATGTACTGGATGTTAAGTACCGCGAGGGTTTCATTAAAAATAGGTATATCGGGCGAACATTTATTATGCCGGGCCAGCAGGAACGTAAAAAATCGGTTCGACGTAAACTCAATGCGATTGATTTAGAATTTCGAGGCAAAAACGTTTTATTGGTGGATGATTCCATCGTGCGTGGCACGACCTCTGGACAAATTATTAAATTAGCGCGTGAAGCGGGTGCCAATAAGGTGTATTTCGCGTCAGCTGCGCCACCGGTTCGTTACCCGAACGTCTATGGCATTGATATGCCAGCGGTGAGCGAATTGATCGCAAACGATAGAACGGAAGAAGAAATACAGCAGGCCATTGGTGCTGATTGGCTAGTCTTCCAAGACCTCGATGATTTATTTGAATCGGTGAAAAATAAGAAATCGCCGATTGAAGAATTTGATGCAGCCTGTTTTGATCAAAAGTATGTGACCGGAACGGTTAGTGATGAGTACCTTAAGGCGCAGGGTCTGAACCGCTCGGATGATCAAAAAGCGCAGGATGACTTAGATCAAATGGTTATCGACTTACACAATACTAATTAACAATTATAAAAATCTAACGTTATGAGTAATCCAGATTGGACGAGTTATTCGATTGAAACCCAAGGGGTGCGAGCGGGACAGCACCGTACCCCCGAGGCCGAGCACAGTGATGCTATCTTTCCTACTTCAAGTTATGTGTTTAGTAGTGCGGAAGAGGCGGCCGACCGTTTTTCGGGTAAAACTCCTGGCAACATCTATTCACGTTTTACCAACCCAACCGTGCGTGCTTTTGAACAGCGCTTAGCGATTATGGAAGGGGCTGAACGCGCGATGGCAACGGCATCGGGTATGGCCGCTATTAACTGCGTATGCATGGGGCTATTGCGTTCAGGTGATCACGTTGTGTGTTCACAGAGTGTATTTGGTAATAGTGCATTGATGTTTAAAAACATCATGGCTAAGTTTGATGTTACGACGACCTTCGTTAAGCTAGATGATATGGCGCAGTGGCAGCAAGCGTTGCAACCCAATACACGTTTCTTATTTGTAGAAACACCTTCGAATCCCTTAGGGACCTTGGTGGATATTCGTAAGCTAGCCGACTTGGCACACGCCAATGGCAGTCTATTGGTTGTCGATAATGTTTATTGCACGCCCGCCTTGCAAAAACCCTTGAGCCTAGGAGCGGATTTAGTCGTACACTCCGCCACCAAATACCTGGATGGTCAAGGCCGCTGCATCGGTGGTGCGGTGGTGGGTAGTGATGAACTCATTGAAAAAGAAATTTACCCTATTTTAAGAACCTGTGGCCCAACCATGAGCCCGTTTAATGCTTGGGTGTTCCATAAGGGTTTAGAAACTTTATCGTTAAGAATGGAAAAACATTGTCAAAACGCATTGGATGTTGCGCAGTGGTTAGAGCAACAACCCGCGGTGGACAATGTGTATTACACCGGGCTTAGCAGTCACCCGCAGCACGAACTGGCCAAACAGCAGCAAACAGGTTTTGGCGGCATCGTCAGCTTTGATGTGAAGGGCGGTCAAGCGAATGCGTGGAAAGTGATCGATGGCACGCAAATGATCTCTATTACCGCGAACTTGGGTGATGTTAAAACGATGATTACCCACCCAACGACCACAACACACGGTCGTTTAACGGAAGAAGAACGCAGTAAAGCCGGTATTGGCGATTCCTTGTTACGTTTAGCCGTGGGTCTTGAAAATGTTGAAGATATTAAAGCCGATCTAGCGCGTGGGTTCGCTTCACTTTAATACAGCCCATACTCAAAATTACTCAGTATTACCAAGTGTAAACCTGTGGGGTAGGTTTCAATCTGCCCTACGGCCTTTAATCAGCTTATTTGACTAAGCTAATAAAAGAGCAGCGTTAGATTATTTTTCATAGTGATATCGACATGAAATAATTGTAAGTTGGTTCTCATCAATTACGTATACAAGCCGGTTACTGTCATCAATGCGGCGAGACCAAAAGCCAGATAAGTTTTCTTTCAGTGGTTCAGGCTTGCCGATGCCTTCAAATGGAGTTCCCTGGGTATCTGAGATGAGTTTATTAATACGTTTTAGTGTTTTTTTATCCTGACCTTGCCAGTATGTATAGTCTTTCCAGGCTTCTTTTGTCCAAGCCAGTATTTTAATCATCAATTAAGCCATGATTTTCAACTTTACCTGAGCGATATTGGGCGATGGACTTTGCAATATGCGCTGCATTGGCAGGGCTTCTTAAAAGGTGTACGGTTTCCATTAGAGAGTTGAAGTGGTCGAGAGACATGACAACCGCGTCTTCCGCATCTCTACGTGAAATGATAGTGCAATCAGAATCATCAACGACTTGATCTAATACACTTTTTAATCTATTTCGGGCATCTGAAAAGTTAATGACTCTCATGGGGCTCCTCTATTTGTACGACATATAGAACAAGTATAACCTGTCCTTTTAGTTGTGCAAGTGCAAAGCGTTTTTTATTAACTAGGGCCATGAATTTTGCGTATTCGTTCTTCTGTGCTGGGGATAAAACTTATCCTTGTTTTGCTCGTTATGTTATGTCCTGTTCTTAATTAATTATAGGTCTATGAGGTCTTCTAGCTTTGTTAGAGCATTGCAGTCGGCAGGTCTATGGTGCAACGATGAACTCCCTTGTCGCGTTAAGAATTTCTCTTTTTTCGCAATAGTGTGCGCGTTGTTTGAGCGTAGCGAGTTCGCGCAGGCCCGAAAACATAGTGATTCTTGCGATAGGGTGCCTTTTTCTTTGGTTCTGTTTCTTTTGGGCAAGCAAAAGAAATGAACGCCCTCACGGCAGCGAAATGCTAGAACATAAGCTCGCTATAACAGTATTGAGACGCACTTAGGAACTAGATTTGTAGCTAAAGGGGATGCCAGTCCATAATTAGAACTGACCTCGCGGTTTTTAATATAAATAAGCCAAGCAGATTGAATCCAAGTCATCAGGAGAGGGAGTGTAAAAGTAGCTTTTATTACTCTATATTGCCTATGATCTGACAGGTATAATGCATGCTTTTTTCCCTTTGCTGGATATTAGTATGAATGATGAGATCAATTACACGAACAACCCTCTGCATGGTCTGAGTTTAAAAAACTTGTTGACTGAGATAGTCGACCACTACGGTTTTGAAATTCTTTTTGCCTATTTAAATATCAATTGTTTTAAGACTAACCCCAGTATTGCTTCTAGTATTAAGTTTCTTAAAAAGACGACATGGGCCTGTGAAAAAGTTGAGGCTTTCTATTTGTATGAATTTAAAAACTTGCCGAAAGTGTCTTCCGAACAATACTCATTACCGCCTAGAGATCGGATTATCCCCGATGAGCAAACGCCCGGTGAGCCTGCTGAGCTGAGTTTAGAAGATGCGGAGCAGTTACGCGGAAAACGCACAGCGAAAGCTGCGGCATATGATAAAGGTACACGGCAAAATTCGGGCAAGAGTTATGGCGCTAAGCGACATAGCTACGCTGACAACTGGGATAATAATGCTTACGGAAAGAAGCAAGATGAATCGCTAGATTCAGAAGATTCATCGGTTGATGAACCGGAAGACCCTTGGGCGAAGTGGAGGTAATCTTCCGTCGGTTAAATGGCTTATTCAACATAAGCTAATGGCCAAAAAGGCGGTTACTTTTACCACCCTTGTTTTAGTGTGTCAGCTTAGGCCTGAATGATTTGTTGCACTCGGGAGCTTTCTTCGCCCTGACGGTTATAGGTTAGCTCGGTGAATTTAACGCGGTTATTGTGGTCTATGGTGATCAAGGTGCTGCAGCGAGTGCCGTAGTCATCACTTTGAATAAAGGCTGAGGATAATAAACGTTCAAATTCGGGGTCTATGCCAGTAACGGGTATCTCGTGTTCTGCGGGTTTTTCGCTAGACTGTAAAATATTCAGTAAGTGCTCCTCATTGATCCGAGGTTTTTGTAACTGTGACTCAAGGGCGGCGCAACTACGGCTTACTTTCGGCCAAGGGGTGCCTAAACAAGCGTTGCTGAGGCCATGAATGCCAGGGGATATAAGCTGTGCTCGATGGGTGTCACTCGAGTAATGCCAAAGGCCGCTATCATCGAGCAGTAATAGGTTGAATAAACCGTATAAATGGTCGCTTTCGGTTAATTCGGCGAGAAAATCGGCGGCAGTTTGTTGGCGGCTTAAGAAGTTAGCAATAATCTCCCCGCGAGACAATGTGTTGTCCTTGCTAAAAGGGGGTTTACGAATATTGGTAATGGCTGCGAGGCGGCCAGTTTTATCAATACTCAACCAACTACCCCCTGCTGAGCAGTCAATGCCGCCGAAAATACTCGTTTGTTGGGGCCAAAAAGCGGCGGGTTTTGCTTCGCGGTGGTGGTATTCGTCACGGTTGGCGATGAGTACTAGTTTGTATTGTTCGTTGTGTTGGTGCGCAAAAAGTATAAGACACATGAAATTAAGCTGGCGGTAAGTAATTATTTCTATCAAACACCGTCTCGCTAGATCTGTCAATTTTTAAGACTAAATGCTATAATATTGCGCAAATTTGTTAGTGGTGCTTGCTTTGAAGTACTGAATTTAATCATAGGAGTGGAATGTGTTAAAAGAATATCGCAAACATGTAGAAGAGCGCGCAGCTATTGGTGTTGTGCCTAAGCCGTTAGATGCGGATCAAGTGGCTGGACTTGTTGAATTATTAAAAAACCCTCCTGCGGGTGAAGGCGAGTTTTTACTCGACCTTATCACCAACCGTGTACCACCTGGTGTGGATGAAGCAGCATACGTTAAAGCGGGTTTCTTAGCGGCGATCACTAAGGGTGATGCAACATCGCCTTTAATTGATGCAGCTAAAGCAGCAGAATTATTAGGCACTATGCTAGGTGGTTATAATATTTCACCGTTAGTCGACCTACTCGATAACGCTGAATTAGCGGATACGGCTGCTAAACAGTTATCACACATCTTATTAGTATTTGATGCATTCCATGACGTAAAAGAAAAAGCGGATGCCGGTAATGCAGCGGCTCAGCGCGTTTTACAATCATGGGCTGATGCTGAATGGTTCACTAGCCGCGCACCATTAGCGGATAAATTAACCGTTAAAGTCTTTGAAGTGACTGGCGAAACGAATACCGATGATTTATCACCAGCACCGGATGCTTGGTCTCGCCCTGATATTCCTTTACACGCTTTAGCGATGCTTAAAATGCCGCGTGATGGTATCAAGCCTGATGTTGAAGGCGAAGTTGGCCCAATCGTTCAGTTGGATGAAATGGCTAAAGACGGCATTCCATTAGCGTACGTGGGTGATGTTGTAGGAACCGGTTCTTCACGTAAATCAGCGACTAACTCCGTGTTATGGTTTATGGGCGACGACATTCCTTTCGTGCCTAATAAGCGTGGTGGCGGTGTTTGTATTGGTGCCAAAATTGCTCCGATTTTCTTCAACACGATGGAAGATTCTGGCGCGTTACCGATTGAAATGGACGTTAGCAAGCTGAATATGAATGATGTTATCGACATCTTCCCATATGAAGGCAAAGTAACAAAAAGCGGTACTGATGAAGTGTTAACGGAGTTTGCACTGAAATCTAAAGTGCTGCTTGATGAAGTACAAGCCGGCGGTCGTATTCCTCTAATCATTGGTCGTGGTTTAACACTACGTGCTCGTAAAGCCCTTGGTTTGGCTGAAATTGATGTGTTCCGTCAACCAGAATCTCACGAAGATAATGGCAAAGGCTTTACCCTAGCGCAAAAAATGGTGGGTAAAGCATGTGGCGTTGCTGGTATTAAAGCCGGTGTTTATTGCGAACCTCATATGACAACGGTGGGATCTCAAGATACGACAGGCCCAATGACGCGTGATGAACTTAAAGATCTAGCTTGCCTAGGTTTCTCAGCTGATCTAGTCATGCAGTCTTTCTGTCACACAGCGGCTTACCCTAAGCCTGTGGATGTAACAACGCATCACACCCTACCTGATTTCATCATGAACCGTGGCGGTGTACCTTTACGTCCGGGTGATGGCATTATTCACTCTTGGTTAAACCGTATGTTATTACCTGATACCGTTGGTACAGGTGGTGATTCACATACACGTTTCCCACTCGGTATTTCTTTCCCTGCGGGTTCTGGTTTGGTGGCGTTTGCTGCGGCAACCGGTGTTATGCCGCTTGATATGCCTGAATCAATCTTGGTTCGTTTCTCGGGTGAAATGCAACCGGGTATCACCTTACGTGATATGGTTAATGCCATTCCTCTAGCAGCGATCGACAAAGGTTTATTAACCGTTGCGAAAGAAGGCAAAATCAACGCATTCTCTGGTCGTATTCTTGAAATTGAAGGTCTTCCTGATCTTAAAGTTGAGCAAGCATTTGAATTATCTGATTCATCAGCTGAACGTTCAGCTGCGGGTTGTACTATTAAGCTTAACCAAGAGCCAATTACCGAGTACTTAAATTCAAACATCACCATGTTGAAATGGATGATTGCTGAAGGGTATGGCGATGTAAGAACCATTGAACGCCGCATTACTGCGATGGAAAAATGGTTAGCTAACCCAGAATTGATGGAAGCTGATGCCGATGCCGAATACGCAGAAATCATCGACATCAACATGAGCGACATTAAAGAGCCGATTCTTGCTTGTCCGAATGACCCAGATGACGTGAAAACATTGTCTGACGTTGCCGGTACAAAAATTGATGAAGTCTTCATTGGTTCATGCATGACCAATATCGGTCACTTCCGTGCAGCGGGTAACCTACTTAAAGAGTTTGGTGGTGTATTACCAACACGTTTGTGGATTGCTCCTCCAACAAAAATGGATGCGGCACAATTAACTGAAGAAGGTTACTACTTCACTTATGGCGCTGCAGGTGCACGTACTGAAATGCCGGGTTGTTCTTTATGTATGGGTAACCAAGCGCGTATTGCTGAGAAATCAACCGCGATTTCAACCTCTACTCGTAACTTCCCTAATCGTTTAGGGACAGGCGCTGATGTTTACTTGGCTTCTGCCGAATTAGCAGCGATTGGTGCCATTCTAGGTAAAATTCCTTCTACGGAAGAATACATGGAATACGCTAAGAAAATCGACGTAACAGCAGCGGATACATACCGTTACTTGAACTTCGATAAGATTGGCACGTACCAAGAAATTGCTGACAAAGTTGAGATACACTCTTAGTTATTGAGTTTTTATAGTTAGTGTGAAAAGGGGGCTAGAAATAGCCCCTTTTTTTATGCCTGTAAACTATATAAAAAAGGAGCTTAAGGTGAATTTAGGGAAGGCCTTGGCAGCAGGGGTTGATAGCTGTATATCTTGGTCTAGCATGGAAATAAATGTAACTGTGTAGGCACTGGTAAGGGTGTGAGCAGGACAAATTATGGGAAGAAGCCGGTATACGATTACCGAAGAGCTAAAAGGTGGGCTTCGAAAACTCAGCTACAACCGGCAAACGCACAGGAATAGTTACCAGATATAATGCAGGGGGCTGAAGCATGAAGCTAAGTAAGGTAAGCGCATCATCGAGGAAAATAAAACATCATTAATCGAGCTCACGCTTTTTAAAATAGAAATCCGCTTGATTCCTAAAACCTCATAATGCCAGCTCAAGCTGATAAATATAGATGTTTAAAAAAAGAAAATTCGATCAAACAGTAACATAGAAGGGGTTTCATGAGACGAACGGGTATTTATGAGCAACTAATAACTCAATTAGTTGAAGAGAACCTTGATAGAGAGTCTTTCCATGTGGGTGAGCGGTCATTAGAGTCAGCAGAAGCGGCAACATGGCTTTCTCGCTTTCTAACGCGCATCATTGAAATTGCAATGGACTCAGTACCGAGTGGCGATACTAGAGTTCATGAGCAAATAAGTCTTGCGAATACGATTGTACTTTGGCTTAGTCAGCATCTTAAAGATGAAGAATTAATTAGCGAAAATCTACTGGATAGCCGAGGAAAAATTCTTACGGCACTGTTTGATAAATCAAACCCTATTGCGGCTGATTTACCCAAGTATGTTGAATCAATCATGCCAATAACGGGACTAACGCAGAGTGAATTATTTTGTGGGAGCAATGTTGGTGTTTCACTAGAAACAGAGATTAAAAGGGAGATTAAGTCATCAGATAAAATCTATTGGTTAGTTTCATTTATAAAATGGGCTGGGATCCGAATTTTTAAAAATGAATTAGAATCTTTTACTAGAAGCGGGAAACAGCTAAAAATAATTACTACTTCTTATATGGGCGCGACAGATGCAAAAGCAGTAGAGTTTTTAGCTTCATTACCCAACACTGAGGTTAAGCTGAGTTACAACACTAACCGCGAAAGACTGCATGCAAAATCTTATTTATTCATGCGTAATACTGGCTTTCACACGGGGTATATTGGTTCATCTAATTTATCCCACTCCGCATTAACGAGTGGTTTGGAATGGAACCTGAAAATCACTTCACAAGAAATTCCACACATCATTGAAAAGTCACTCAGTACTTTTGAAACTTATTGGGAATCACCTGATTTTGAGCGCTTTGATGGGAAGGCCGAAAGCCGTGAAAAATTAAGCAATGCGTTACAAGAGGCGAAAGGTAGTTTCAATAATTTAGCACCCAGTTTCTATTTTGATATAGCGCCTCACTCACATCAACAAACCATATTAGATAAATTACAAGTAGAACGCGACCTACATAATAGGTACCGGAACTTGGTGGTTGCAGCAACGGGAACAGGTAAAACCATTATTTCTGCTTTTGATTTTTCACGCTTTTATAATGAAAACCCAGAAGCAAAATTTTTGTTTATTGCTCATAGAGAAGAAATACTGAAGCAGGCACAAAGTGCATATCGTGGCGTATTAAAGAATAGCTCTTTTGGAGAGCTATGGGTTGGTAATAACAAGCCTAGTAAATATAAGCACCTTTTCGCCTCAATCCAAAGCTTAAACAATCAAACTGATACATTAGAATTAAGTGAAGGTTACTTTGATTATATTGTCATTGATGAGGTTCATCACATATCAGCAAGTAGTTACCGCTCTGTATTAAATCACTTTAAGCCTAAGATACTATTGGGTTTGACCGCTACGCCTGAGCGTCATGATGGGGTGGATATTCTTAGTGATTTCTGTCATGTTATTGCAGCAGAAATAAGATTGCCAGAAGCTATAAACCAAAGGCAGCTTTCGCCATTTCAATATTTTGCTATCGATGATGATACGGATTTAACGACCATTTCGTGGTCAAAAGGGCGTTATGACGTGGCTGAATTAACACGTCTTTACACCTATAACGATCAACGTGTTTTGCGAATTTTGCAAAGCCTTGACGAGATTGTGACCGATATATCACAGATGAGAGCATTGGCATTTTGCGTCAGTAAAGATCATGCTAAATTTATGGCTCAAAAATTCACTCTGCAAAATATTCCATGCGGCGTACTAACCAGTGATAACAGTCAAGAGCGTGAAATTCAGCAACAACGGCTAAGATCGAAGGAAATAAATGTATTGTTTGTCGTCGATATATTTAACGAGGGTGTCGATATTCCAGAATTAGACACTTTACTGTTTTTACGCCCTACCGAAAGTTTAACTGTTTTTCTTCAACAACTAGGTCGGGGGCTACGACTGACGAATGATAAAGAGTGTTGCACAGTATTAGATTTTGTAGGTAATTCACGACCAGAATATGATTTCTCTCATAAGTTTAGAGCCTTAGTCGGCAAAACGAACCAAGCAATTACAAAAGAAATTAAACAAGGTTTTCCGCACCTTCCTTTGGGGTGCCGCATTGAGTTACAAGAAAAAACTCAATTGATGATCCTTAAAAATATTAGCCAAGCGACGCTTAACAAAAACATGCTAATTCGCTTAATAATCAACTTCCCCCATGCTACGAACTTACCGTTAACGCTAACTAATTTTTTACAGTTTTATCCTAATATCACATTAGAAGATATATACAAGGTTAAATCTGGCAGGCTTGGAGGGTGGTCGACATTACTTGCGGCTAGCAAGGGAAAGGAAATAGAAACAGATAAAAAAGAGCTTTATGGCGCCTATTATCGGGCAATTAATAATCGGCTGATAAATTGCTCATCAATTTCTTATTTACGTTTTATGAAAGTCCTTTGTGCCAACAGTTTCTCAATGCCATCTGCTCATTCTCATCAACACGAATCAAATAATCGGCCACTTTTTTCTCTGATGTGTCATTACGATTTTTGGGATAAAACCGGTGCTCAGGCTGGGTTTAGTGATTTAGCAGGAAGCTTAATGGCTTTAAAGGATTCGGTCTTACAAGATGAGCTAAGTGAAGTGCTTTCACTTCTTATCGAGCGCCTTGATGTTGGTGAGTTTGATATGCCAGTAGTTAATAATATTAAGGTAGATTCATGCCCCCTAAAAATGCATGTTCGATACCCCAAAGAGCATATTCTTATCGCTTTTGAAGACAGTACGTTTGCAAAGAAATCATCTAGCCGTGAAGGTGTTTTGAATATAGAAAAGGCTAATACTGAATTATTATTTGTCACTTTGAATAAGTGTGAGAAGCAATTTTCAGCAACAACTATGTATCATGATTACGCGATTAGCCCAACGTTATTTCATTGGCAAACTCAAAACAGTGCCAGACCAAGTTCAGGTCGAGGTTTAGGTTATATCCAACAAAAAGAAAACAAGAAAACCTTTCTTCTATTTGTGCGTGAACAAGCTAAAGATGAAAATGTCCGAACAATGGGCTTTGTAAATTTTGGCCCTGTGGATTTTGTTAAATATGAAGGGAGCCAGCCGATGAATATTACTTGGGAATTACAGCATCCCATGCCTGCATATTTATGGCATGAGACTGCTAAGTTAGCGATTGGGTGATAAAGCTGATTATGAATCTAGGGGTGTGTGACCGAGTAAGGTCGATAATTTTAGTGGGTGGAAGTCCTGCTCTGGCAAGGGAGTCTGGCAGCTTGATATCCACCCGATAAAAAAGGTGGCCTTAATAATCCCTGCACGATAACTTAATAATGCTTATTCCCTAAAGGCACGAAGGGCCCTGGTATTAATCGCTGAGTTGAATTGAGCCGTTTACATTAACCTGAATAATGGAGGTGTTTTGTTGCAAATTAGCTGGGGCCGCCTCGCTCATTGGGGCGCTGTTCATCATTCTAGACTTGGCATAAAAAACTGGAGGGCGTGGGGTATTTGAATTGATGTTAATGGTCTGTAGGGTGTAGCCTGATTTTTCAAACTGCTGGCTAATGAACGTTGCTTTGTTCCTGAAGTTTGCAATGGCTTGTTTGAGTAGGCCTTTTTTGCTTTGAGCGAGTTTTTCTTTAGAGACTTGGTAACGAATTGATTTTACCAATAACTGTTCTTGTAATAAGCCAATCAGTTGACCTAGCTCGGCCGTGTTTTTGCTTTGAAGGGTGATGCTTTGGCTGCCGCGCCATGCTTTGAATATTCGTTTTTGATAAATTTGGTGGGAGCTATATTGCCCGCCCTTAAGTTTAATATTGCTGAAAGGCTTAGAGGTGCTCATGGCCCAAGCCATTTTTTTATTGATGGTTTTTGCTAAGAGGGCGGGATCGTGGTTCTCGGCTTCGACAGAGAGGGTTGCTAGCATTAGGTCGGTATCGACCGTTAAGCTGGCGGATGCTTGTAGGTTTACGATTCCCTTGGGTTTAGTCTCATCTGCGAATGCAGGCGTGAGTAAAAAACTAAGGCTTAGGGCTAATATCCATTTTTTCATTGTAGTCTTCCTATCGAGTGTCGATAGGAAGACTATACAGCTTAAAGCTGAATGAGTAGTGAATCGCGCTTAATGATTTTCTAAGCGATTTAGCCCGTTTAATGCGGCGACTCGGTAAGCCTCGGCCATCGTTGGGTAGTTAAAGGTCGTATTGGTGAAGTAAAGTAGGGTATTGGCTTCGCCTTTCTGCGACATGATGGCCTGACCAATATGGATAATTTCGGCGGCTTGATCACCAAAACAGTGTACGCCTAAAATTTGCAGGGTATCTGAGTGGAATATTATCTTTAATAGGCCCTGAGTTTCACCGGTAATTTGCGCACGAGCGAGTGAATCGAAGCGTGAGTAACCAGTTTCATACGGCACCTTCTGGTCAGTGAGTTCTTTTTCGGTATAACCCACCGAGCTAATTTCAGGGTTGGTATAAATACCGGTAGGAATATCTTTGATGAGTTTAGCGTCGCAGAAGCCGTCAACAATATGGGTGGCGGCAAAGCGACCTTGGTCATAAGCCGCGCTAGCTAAACTGGGGTAACCAATAAAATCGCCAACCGCATAAATATGCTCTTTTCCATCAATTTGGTAGTGTCCATTCACGTTAACTTGGCCGCGTGAATTAGTTTCGATGGATACATTACCCAGCGCAAGGTCTTTAAAATTACCGGTACGCCCGTTCGCCCAGAGGAAGATGTCTGATTTAATTTTTTTACCGGACACTAACTGAGTGGTGATGCCGTTTTCGTCGCTACTGATGGATTCGTACTCTTCGCTAGAACGGATCACGACCCCTTGTTTACGCATATCGTGGCTCAATGCGTGGACAATTTCTTCATCGAGGAAGGCCAGTAGGGTGGATTGGGTATTGATCAGGTTCACCTTGACCCCGAGTGCTTGGAAAATGGACGCGTATTCGCAACCAATAACACCCGCACCATAAATAGTGATCGAACGTGGGGTGAAGTCTAGACGTAAAATAGTGTCGCTATCAAAGATGTTGCTGTCAGTGAAGTCTACGTCTTCAGGGCGGTAAGGGTGTGAGCCGGGGGCTAAGACAAACGTCTCGGCGGTGATTTCTTTTATTACGTCGCTTTTATAAGGGCGGACATGCATGGTGTTATCGTCAACAAAACTGGCGCTACCAAATATTAAGTCGAGGTTATTGCGCTCGTAGAAGTTACTTCGCATGTCGACCTGCCGCTTAATCACATCAATCGCTGAGCTGAGTAATTGAGGGAAGCTTAACTGAATCGGTCCGCCACAGGCTTGTTTGAACCAGCGGTTTCGGTTGAATTGGATAACGCCTTGTACCGCTTGGCGTAAGGCTTTTGATGGAATGGTTCCCCAGTGAGTGCAACCCCCGCCGACGGCTTTATGCTTTTCGATGATGGCAACTTTTTTGCCTTCTTTACAGGCTTTCATCGCTGCACCTTCGCCACCCGGGCCCGTGCCGACAACAATTACATCATAGTCATATTTACTCATATAGGGATCTCATTATTATTTTTACAAACGTTTTAGCAAGTATACAACAGATACGATAAAATCCCCTTTTCGACAATTTAATTTGACTGATGAGTGATGTATTTATAGCGATTGAGCGGGCTTTAGAATCGCCTTCTATTGAGGAAACAATAAGCCTTACTAGGCAGGTGTTTAAGCAGTTACAAACAGATCCAGCGTTTATTGAGCCGCCTGAGCGTTTGGTTAAACCGATTAGCGAGGTGGTTTTCCCCGCTAAACCCGTGTGGGTTAACCCTCGGGATTTACCACGTCGTCGCCTAGGCAGTGATGCAGGGAAGTGCTCTTTCATCCATTCTATTGCGCATATTGAGTTTAATGCCATTAAGTTGGCCTTGGATATCGCATACCGTTATAAAGGTTTTCCCGCGCAGTTTTACCGAGACTGGCTGGATGTGGCGAATGATGAATGTAAACATTTTGAATTGCTCAATAAACATTTGGCAAATTATGACTGTCAATACGGTGACCTACCGTCGCATGATGGTTTATGGAGTATGGCGGTTAAAACGGATGATGATATCTTGGCGCGTTTATCCTTGGTGCCACGTTACCTCGAGGCGCGGGGCTTGGATGTTACCCCGGCGATGTTAGATAAATTAAAGGCGCAAAAAGATACCGCGGCGACGGCCATTTTAGAAATTATTCTAGAAGATGAGGTGGGGCATGTGGCCTACGGCACAAAGTGGTTGGATTTTGTGTGTGAGCAATATAGCCTGCAACGTGAAAACGTCTTCTTTGAAAACATTAATCATTATATGAAAGGGCAGGTGCTAGGCCCGTTCAATCGTAGTTTGCGCCTGCGGGCAGGTTTTACTGAGAGCGAGTTAAACGAGTTAGAGCGCTTGGATAAAAGGCCTTAACTCAGCTCGATAGTGTTGTAACCCTCTGCTGTCCAATCGAGTACCGAACCCTTATCGACCCATTCGGCCAATACAAATCGCTCCGCATCATCACCGTTCACCGCGTGTATATGCCGCTTAGGGCGGTGGGTATGGCCGTGAATAAGGCGTAAGGTTTGGTGTTTATCGAAGGTGTTGAGTACGGTTGCTTCGTTCACATCCATGATCTCACTGGACTTGCCTTGTTTGTTTAAATGACTTTGCTGACGATAGTGCTGGGCCAGCGCCAAACGTTCTGCTAAGGGTTTGGCGAGAGCTGCTTGCTGCCAAGCGGGGTTATGGGTTAGCTGGCGGAATTGTTGATATTCGGTGTCATCGGTACACAGTAAATCACCGTGCATCAGCAAGGTTTTTGTGCCGAATAAATCAATAATATGTTCGTCTTCGAGGCACTGTACTTGGGTGTCATCGAAAAATTGTTGGCCAACCAGAAAGTCTCGGTTGCCGGCTAAAAAGTGCACGTGCACTCCAAGATCAGTTAGCTTCTTAAGGGTATCTTTAATAAGCTGATTGGGCGGTGTTGGATCATCATCGCCCACCCAAGAATCAAATAGATCACCGAGAATATATAAATCGCTAACATTAGCGTCTAAAGATTCAAGGTAATCGACAAACCGTTGAGTGGTTTGTGGGCGATCTTGGCTTAGGTGTAAATCTGAAATGAAGTGTACGTGCTGGCTCATGATCTATTTAATGACTTCCGCTTTTTCGATGATAACTTCTTCTTGCGGGACGTCTGTTGGGAACATGCCGCCAGAGCCGGTAGGGATTGCAGCCATTTTATCAACGACATCCATACCGTCGGTCACTTTACCAAATACCGCGTAACCCCAACCTTGTTGTGTTTTAGATGTATGGTTTAAAAAGCCGTTGTCGGCTAGGTTGATGAAGAATTGACCGGTTGCTGAATGCGGCTCGCCTGTTCTTGCCATCGCGATGGTGCCACGATCATTTTTAAGGCCATTGTCGGCTTCATTTTCAATTTCTGCTTTGGTTCCTTTTTGTTTGAAGTCGCTGGTGAAGCCACCACCTTGCGCCATAAAGTTAGGGATAATACGGTGGAAAATAATGCCTTCGTAGAAACCATCTTCAACATAAGAAACAAAGTTTGCGACGGTGTTAGGTGCTTTCTCGGCATCCAGTTCTAAAGTGATTTCACCTTGGTTGGTGGTAAATTTAATAATGGTCATATTGTTTGTCTCCATTGCATAAGTTGACGTTGTAAAGAGTAAGAAGCTACCGATCAGGGTGGCGATGAGTCGATTGAGTTTTTTTATCATTGATCAAATTCCCTTTAAGTAAAATTCAGAATGCAATATTTTAGCGTTTTCTGCGCGGTATAGAAAGTTGTCAGCATTAAATCCTTCGCGGCAATGTTCGTTAACTGCCCATCGCGCGGTTTAATATCATATTAACCTGTTGGCTAAATAACTGGAAACTGTTGAAAGTATCGTCATCCAGCGGGCGATGACTCAGGCTTCTGTCAGCATAAAACAGCCCGATGGGTTTGTTTTTAACGACTACTGGGGCGACGAGGAATGATTTTGTTTTAGTTTTTTGCGCCAAAGACTGCGGGATTAAACGTTTTGTCTCATCGGGGCTGTCTTCGTTAAGCCGTAGCGGTTGGCGTTGCTGAAAAGCGTGCAACCAAATTTTTGATTCAGCGCTGCCGGTGTTGAATTTGAAGTGTTCACGTAACCAGTCGTTATTGTTGCCGATAACTTGTTTGACCTTGAGTTGTTTGCGATCGGGAGTCAGTAGGGCGAATAAGGCGTGATCCATACCGACGCCACGATTAATCCCTTCTAATGTCATTTCTATCAGCATGTTGAAGTCGGTTTTTCCTTTGCTCATCGACATCAGGTCTTGCAGGATTTGCAGCTGTAGTTGGATGTCGGGTTCAGGAAAGGCATCGGCTAAATACGGTGTGTCGTCTAGCTGAGTTTCACTGGGTAGGGGAATTACCTTGGCGACGGCCTTGGCACCATAATAGGCCGTTGTTTCGGCGGCTTTTTGTGCTTGTTGGTGTAATTGTTCGGTGGTTACTTTGGCGGAGCGCCCGGTTAACTTTGCAATAGATTGGGTGAGTTCAGTCACGGCTTCTGATTCCCAGCCTTTTTCTACCGCTTCTGCGAGTTGGTGTGACAGGCAAATGGCTTGGCTGGTTGGGTCGCTATCGTTTGGGTTTTTCAGTGTTCGTTGTAACAGGTCACTTAAACCCCAAGCTTGAGCAATACCCTGGCTGAGTTCGTTCATAGTGAAGCCGAGTATATCCCGCTCAACTTGAACAGCAGGGGCGTTGGTTTTTTTTAAGGCTAAGCTGAGTTCATCGCCTTTATTGTCACTAAAACACCAAAAGGCGAGGTCACCGATATGGAACAATAGGGTGGCGATAAATACTTCTTCGTGTTTCGGGTCGCCGGCTTGTCTGGCAATTTCTTGAGCCTGTGCCGAGGCGTGCATAGACCGAGCCATTTGTTTGACTAGGTGATCACGATGTACGCCTTGCACCAAGCTATCGATGAGTGACACGGTGAGTGACATACCGCGTACAGCGTCGAAACCTAACATCATGATGCATTGGCTGATGGTGCTGAATTTCCGCCCACTGCTATTGTAGTGAACGCTATTGGCGAGTTTGAGGATACGCGCCGTCATCGACGCGTCTTTTAATACCACTTGTCCTAGGTGTAGAGCAGAGCTGGTTTCTTTTTCTGAGACGTTGACGATTTCTTGCACGGTGCGCCCAAAGATAGGCATTTGGCTATCGGTCAGGCGTTTAACCCAGCTGTCTATTTCGGGGTTACTGTCGTTGAGGGCGGCCTCACTCATAGGTTTGTTTGTTTTTTATTATAGTATCTTCATTATGGACGTTTTAGCGGCGACTTTTTGGCTAAATAATAAATTATTTGCCGTACCGCCATTAAATATAGTGTGAGTAGCTGGGTAAGTCTTAGGTGAATGCGTTATTATTCGCCATTAAATTTATTCTAAGACCGAGCTATGAGCGCATTAAAAATTTATAACACCCTAAAGCGAAAAAAAGAAACCTTTAAACCGTTGGTCGACGGCAAGGTGGGTTTATATGTTTGCGGGATGACGGTATACGATTTTTGTCATGTCGGCCACGCGCGGGTGATGGTGGTTTTTGATACCGTTGCGCGATATTTAAGGTATTCGGGTTACGAGGTCAAATATGTGCGTAATATCACCGATATTGACGACAAAATTATTGCGCGGGCAATTGAGGCGAACGAAGACTTTAATACCCTAACCAAGCGATTTATCGATGAAATGCACCAAGACGAAGCGGCTTTGCACGCGCACCGGCCTGACCTAGAACCCTTGGCGACCGAGTCAATGGGCTCGATTATTTCGATGATTGAGGTGCTTATTGAGAAGCAACACGCTTATGTTGGCAGCAATGGCGATGTGTATTATTCAGTAGAGTCGTTTGAAGGGTATGGCAAATTATCGGGTCGTGAGCTTGATGATATGAACGCCGGTGAGCGGGTTGAAGTGGATGCGGCTAAGCGAAACCCGTTTGATTTTGTATTATGGAAACCCGCTAAAGCCGATGAACCTTCCTGGGCTTCACCCTGGGGTGAGGGGCGGCCGGGCTGGCATATCGAGTGTTCGGCTATGTCGACAGATTGCTTGGGTAACCACTTCGATATTCATGGCGGTGGGATGGATTTGCAGTTCCCGCACCACGAAAATGAAATTGCGCAATCCGAGGCGGCTACCGGTGAGTGCTTCGTCAATACCTGGATGCATAACGGTTTTGTGCGTATTGATGACGAAAAAATGTCTAAGTCATTGGGTAACTTCTTCACTGTACGCGAAGTATTAAAGAAATACCGGGGTGAAGAAATTCGCTTCTTTGTATTGTCGAGTCATTACCGAAGCCCGTTAAATTATTCCGATGAGCAATTGAATGAAGCGCGTTCGGCTCTTGAACGTTTATATACCGCGTTGCGTAATATTCAGCCGCTTGATAATGACGAGGCATCGGATTTTGTGCGACGTTTTGAAGAAGCGATGAATGACGACTTCAATACCGCGAAAGCTATCTCGGTGATGTTTGAGTGCGCCAATGAGCTCAATAAATTGAAAACAACAGAGCCCGTGCAAGCCGCTAAAATGGCCGCCGACTTATTAGCCATGGCGGAACCGCTGGGTTTATTAACACAAGACCCAGAAGAATATTTGCAGTCGAGCACCGGTACGGATGAAGGGCTTGCGAGTGAGCAGATTGAGGCTAAAATTAATCAGCGTTTGCAGGCCAAGCTGGATAAAGACTGGGGTTTAGCCGATCAGATTCGAGATGAGTTAAAACAGCAGGGCGTTATGCTTGAAGACGCTGGCAAGGAAACAACTTGGCGTAGAGCTTAAAACGTATAAATCTCTAGGCAGGCTTAATAATAAGCCTGCCTTTTAGATGGTTAGCTGCTTTGTAATTCAGCGGCTTGTAGGGTGTTTTCTAATAAGGATGCAATCGTCATTGGGCCAACACCGCCGGGAACGGGAGTAATCCAGCTAGCATTTTTAGCCGCGCCTGCAAAATCAACGTCACCGACTAATTTTCCTGTATCGAGACGATTGATCCCGACATCAATCACTACCGCGCCAGGTTTAACCCAGTCGCCTTTGACAAAACCAGGGATGCCTACTGCGGCGATGATGATATCGGCGCGTCTAACGTGGGCTTCGAGGTCGATTGTACGGCTATGGCAGGTTGTTACGGTGCAGCGTGCCATTAATAGTTCCAGTGAGACAGGGCGGCCAACAATATTTGATGCGCCGATAACCACCGCTTCTTTACCCTCTAAAGAAATTCCGGTGCTGGCTAGTAGGGTCATAATACCCTTCGGTGTACAAGAGCGTAATACCGGCATCCGTAGGGCTAAACGGCCAATATTATAGGGGTGGAAGCCATCTACGTCTTTTAATGGGTCGATCGCCTCAATGATTTTTTCTTCATTGATGTGCTCGGGTAATGGTAATTGCACCAAAATGCCGTTAATCGCTGAGTTATTGTTTAGGTCGTTAATAAGGTTGAGTAACTCTTCCTCGGTGACGCCGTAGGGGAAGGTTTTAGAGAGCGAGTAAAAACCGACTTCTTCGCAAGCATTACACTTGTTACGTACGTAAACTTCGGAGGCGGGGTTTTCACCGACCAAAATAACAGCGAGCCCTGGTTTAGATAAACCACGAGCGATTCGTGTGTCCGTTTGTTGTTTAATGGCAGTACGAAGGTCTGCCGCTGTTTGTTTGCCGTCGATAATTGTCATAGAGTGCTTGTTGTTCCCTGTTTATGGCTTCTTTTTGTAAAGAAGCGTTGACCAAAATTACTGTGTGCCGTATTATCGCCCACCTACAGACTTATTGCATCATTTAAGCAATGCTTTTTGTAGACGGACGGGGTGTAGCGCAGCCTGGTAGCGCAACTGCTTTGGGAGCAGTGGGTCGGGAGTTCGAATCTCTCCACCCCGACCATTTTTTTACTTATGATGAAGCGCTTGTAGCTCATCTGGATAGAGCATCGGCCTTCTAAGCCGAGGGTAACAGGTTCGAGTCCTGTCAAGCGCACCATAAGCTCTAAAAAATAATCGTTATGGTGGGTGTAGCTCAGTTGGTAGAGCCCCTGACTGTGACTCAGGTTGTCGCGAGTTCGAGTCTCGTCATCCACCCCATTTCGATTATCTAATTATTTTTAAATATTTTCGATGAGCATAGACGTTTTGCTGATCGAGAAGCAGTGTGAACGAAAAACGGCGGTATTGTTTGTTTAATGTTGGCTGATCAGTAAAATCTTTACTGAATTGCAAAACAGTTATTGACCAAATTTAACCATTGCCGTATTATCGCCCACCTGCAAACATGTTGGGTTTTGACTCAGCATCAAGTATACCGTCGGGGTGTAGCGCAGCCTGGTAGCGCAACTGCTTTGGGAGCAGTGGGTCGGGAGTTCGAATCTCTCCACCCCGACCATTTTTTTACTTATGATGACGCGCTTGTAGCTCATCTGGATAGAGCATCGGCCTTCTAAGCCGAGGGTAACAGGTTCGAGTCCTGTCAAGCGCACCATAAGCTCTAAAAATAATCGTTATGGTGGGTGTAGCTCAGTTGGTAGAGCCCCTGACTGTGACTCAGGTTGTCGCGAGTTCGAGTCTCGTCATCCACCCCATTTCGATTATCCCATCGGCATCAAATTCTTCGACCAATAGCTCATTGCAGCGCATTGATTCAATTGTCGCTGGAATTAAAATACAATAACGGTCTCAATATCATCTAATTAGGTTTTACCGTGCAACTTTCGTCGTTTCCGTTAGTTTTAGCCGCAGAAGACTGCCCCAGCATTGAAATAACAAAACTCATCGACAGCGGTGTCTACCAACTGTGCGAGAGTGCTGCCGAGCACGCGCTGTATTTGGCTTATGTCGACCAAGCCCTAAGTATTCATACGCAGGCAGGCAAACAACGGCTCTGTTTAGCCATCGACTTTAGCGCAGGGAAGTCCAAACATCGACGTTTGTATGGCGGTGGCAAGAAGCAGCCCTTGGCTAAATCATGTGGTTTAGATAAACACCCTCAATGGCATATCCTCGATGCGACCGCTGGGCTCGGGCGAGATGCCTTTGTGTTGGCTAGTCTAGGGGCCACGATAACCCTGTGTGAGCAACACCCCGCGTTGTTTGGTTTATTACTGGATGCGATTGAGCGAGCACAAGGTGACGACGAGGCGGCTGCTATTGTTCAACGTATGGGCTGCTGTCATCAAAATTCAATCGATTACCTGCAGGCCGTATTAGCGGGTGAGCGCGACGTGCCAGACGTTATTTATTTAGACCCGATGTACCCCGAACGGAAAAAGGCCGCGAGCATTAAAAAAGAGATGCAGGTTTTACAGCAATTGGTGGGGCATTCCAGCGATCAAACTCAATTGCTGGAACTGGCGCTCAAAACGGCCAAACACCGAGTGGTGGTTAAGCGGCCTAAAACTGCGAAGGCGCTAACAGATAAACCTGTTTCTTATACGGTGGCGAGTGTTAACACGCGTTATGACGTTTATGTGCGTTAGTGGAAGTATCGACGTGCTTAAAGGCAAGCAGGTCTTCAATATTAAGAGGTTAGATGAGTAGACGGGGCTTAACAACGGTTTAAGGGCAGGCCTGCTGGTTAACTTTTCTTCACCATAAAAAATGCGCATCACCGCGATTAAGAATGATCGGTGCACAACCTAAAACCAGCCCTCCATTCGATTTACAGCTTTTAAATGGGTATTTCAATATACCCCCAGATATACCCCCGTTTTGGGGGTATTTCTTGAGACGCTATGGGATTGTATAGGAATAGCAGGCAATAAAAAACCCCTTAACAGTAAGGGGTTTGATGCGTTTCAGGACTTCTTGAAACTATGTATTGGTACCGAGGGCCGGAATCGAACCGGCACTTCCGAAGAAACCGGATTTTGAATCCGGCGCGTCTACCAGTTCCGCCACCCCGGCAAATAGTGGGGGCATTATAGACAGAAAACGGATAAACACAAACTTATTTTTAACTTTATCCTTGGTTTTACCCTCGCTGACTTAGTCACTTCCTGTTAATATCCTCCGCCATGCAAAAAAGTGATTTTAATTACCAACTACCGAATGAACTCATCGCGCGTTATCCCTTGGATAACCGAGTCGATAGCCGTTTATTGGTGGTTGATGAAGACGCCTTCTCTGATCAAGCCTTCTCGGATCTTCCTGGTTTATTAAAGCAGGGTGATTTACTGGTGTTTAATAATACTCGGGTCATCGCGGCGCGCTTGTTCGGACATAAGACCACGGGCGGTAAGCTAGAAATTTTATTAGAACGGGTGCTTGATGATAGGCACGCCTTGGCGCATATGCGTTGTAGCAAGTCGCCGAAGGCGGGTGCGCGCATTCTGTTAGACGGCGGTTATGAGTGTTATGTCGAAGGCCGTGCGGGTGATTTGTTCGAACTGCGTTTTGTTGATTGTATTGATACCGTTCTTGAGGCGGTGGGGCATATGCCGCTGCCACCTTATATTGATAGGGAAGATGAATCCTTAGATTTAGAACGCTACCAAACCGTGTTCAGCGAACAGCCCGGCGCGGTGGCCGCGCCTACGGCGGGTTTGCACTTTGATGAAGCCTTATTATCCCAGATCAAGTCGAGTGGGGTTGATTTTGCATACGTTACCCTCCATGTAGGGAGTGGTACCTTTCAACCTGTTAGGGAAGAAAACCTCGATAATCACATTATGCACAAGGAGTGGTTAACGGTTAATGCCGACGTGGTGGCGAAGATTAAGGCCACCAAAGCAGCCGGTGGACGAATAGTTGCGGTGGGTACAACAGCGATGCGCTCGTTGGAATCGGCGGCTAAATCAGGTGAGTTGGCGGAATACGAAGGTGATACCGATTTGTTTATTCGCCCCGGTTATCACTTTAATGTGGTTGATGCGATGGTGACTAATTTTCACTTGCCGGAATCAACCTTATTAATGTTGGTGAGTGCCTTTACCGGTTACAACAGAATGAAGTCGGTGTACCAACACGCGATTGAACAGAAATATCGTTTCTTCAGTTATGGCGATGCGATGTTTTTAACAAACATGAAAGATAAGAGCGAATAATATGAAATTTGATCTGCTGAAAACTGATTCAAAAGCCCGTCGTGGGCGTTTAACCTTTGACCGTGGCACCATCGAAACACCTGCGTTCATGCCGGTGGGTACTTATGGCACGGTTAAGGCGATGACGGCTGAGGAATTAATCGGTACCGGTGCGGAAATTGTGTTGGGGAATACCTTCCACTTGATGTTACGGCCCGGTGTTGAAGTGGTTGAAGCGCATGGCGATTTACACGATTTTATGCATTGGGAAAAACCGATTCTGACTGACTCGGGTGGTTTTCAGGTGTTCAGCTTGGATGAAATGCGCAAAATTAGCGAAGCAGGAGTAGATTTTCGTTCGCCGGTGGATGGCCGTAAAGTGTTTATGGGGCCAGAAGAGTCGATGCAAGTACAGCGGAAACTCGGTTCAGATATCGTGATGATCTTCGATGAATGTACACCTTTTCCGGCAACCGAACAGGAAGCGCGTACGTCAATGGAGTTATCGTTACGCTGGGCGCAGCGCAGCAAAGAAGCCCACGGCGATAACCCATCGGCCTTATTCGGTATTATTCAAGGCGGTATGTATGAAGGCCTACGCGATGAGTCTTTAACTGAACTTAAGAACATCGACTTCGATGGTTTCGCGGTGGGTGGTTTATCGGTGGGTGAACCGAAAGATGATAGAGAGCGTATTCTTGAGCATATTGTGCCATCCATGCCAGAAGGGAAACCGCGTTACCTGATGGGGGTTGGTAAACCGGAAGATATCGTCGAGGCGGTGCTGAAGGGAATCGACATGTTCGATTGTGTGATGCCTACTCGAAACGCACGTAATGGTTATTTATTCACCCGTGAAGGTTTGGTGAAGATTCGTAATGAAAAATACCAGTTCGATACCCGGCCGGTTGATGAAGAATGCGGCTGTTACACCTGCAAAAATTACACACGTTCATATTTACGTCACTTAGATAAATGCAAAGAAATTTTAGGCTCGCGTTTAAATACCATTCATAACCTGCATTATTACCAAGATTTAATGCGTGGCTTGCGTGAAGCGATAGCCGCAGAGCGCTTAGATGAATTTGTCAGCGATTTCTATGCACGGCGGGGCACAAAGCCTGATGCTGTGGCATAATAAATGATTAACCAAACACTTACTATTTAGGAGCAATACATGTTGGATTTTTTAATTTCAAACGCCGTCGCAGCAGAGGAAGTTAGTACCGCTGCGGAAGAAGCTGGAAAAGCGGGTTTTGAAGGTTTGTTATTTCCGGTGGCGTTGATTGCCATTTTCTACTTCTTATTAATCCGTCCGCAACAAAAACGCACCAAAGATCATAAAAAAATGATGTCTGAAGCGAAAAAAGGCGATGAAATTGTTACTAACGGCGGTTTATTAGGAAAAATTACCGAAGTAGGCGATCACTTTCTGAGCATGGATGTGGCTAATAATGTATCTGTACAAGTATCTAAAAGCTCAATTGCTTCGGTGATGCCTAAAGGTACTTATAAGTCTGCTGCGAAAAGCAAAAAATAAAAATAACCCGTTAAACGAGCTGTTGCTATGATGAATCACTTTCCCGTATGGAAAAACCTGCTGATAGCGCTGACCCTAGTGGTTGCCGCTATTTATGCGTTACCTAACTTGTATGGGGATGATCCCTCGGTACAAATTTCCCCTTTACGTGGCGCTGTTATCAACAGCAGCTTGTTAGCCGACGTTAACCAACAGCTAGCGGCTGAGCATATCAAGGTGCTTAAAGACGAGCTATCTGAGCAGCAAATTCTATTACGTTTTGATAACACGGCTGATCAGTTACAAGCAGCCGACATTATTAAAGCCAGTTTGGCTAAGAATTATGTGGTGGCACTCAACTTGGCACCCGCCACGCCGCAATGGTTACGCTCGTTAAATGCGTCACCGATGTATTTGGGTTTGGACTTACGTGGTGGGGTTCACTTCTTATTAGAAGTGGATATGGAAGCGGCGGAAAAACAAGCGGTTAACCGTCATGCGAGTGATATTCGTCAGTTCTTACGGGAAAATAAACTACGCTATTTGAGCGTACTGATCCGTGATAACAACATTAGTATTAAATTCCGTAATCAAGATATTCACGATCAAGCGTTAGAGCAGCTGACTCGTCAATTTCGTAATTGGGAATTTAATGCGGGTGATAGCAGCTCGAACTCACCGGTACTGATCGCCAGCATGACGGCGAATGAGTTGAAGGAAGTTCGTAAGTACGCATTACAACAAAACATTATTACCCTTAAAAATAGGGTTAATGAGTTGGGTGTGGCCGAACCTGTTATTCAACAGCAAGGCGATAACCGCATCGTGGTAGAACTGCCAGGTGTACAAGATACCGCACGAGCAAAAGAAATTCTTGGTGCTACCGCGACTCTTGAATACCACTTGGTTGATGTTGAGCATAGTGCCGCATCGGCGCAGGCGGGTAGAGTGCCTTTAGGCTCTAAGTTATATCCGCGTCGTGATGGCGGGGTGGCGTTGCTGAAAAAACAAATCATCGTTACGGGTAATGAAATTATCGGCGCCTCCTCAGGGATCGAAGGTGATACAGGCTCGGCGATGGTGTCGGTGACTCTAGACGGCCCGGGTGGCAAGAAAATGAGTAATATCACCCGTAATAACGTTGGTAAGCCGATGGCGGTTGTTTTTATTGAACACCGTACGGAAACTAAAATCGTTGATGGTAAAAAAGTTCGTTATAAAACCATCGTCGAAGAGGTTATTAACGTTGCGACCATCCGTGGGCACTTCAGTAATCGTTTTCAAACCACCGGTTTGGATAATTCCGCAGAAGCGCGTGATCTAGCGTTATTATTACGTGCGGGTGCTTTGGCTGCGCCGATTGATATCGTTGAAGAACGTACCGTTGGCCCAAGTTTAGGTAAAGATAATATTGAGATGGGCTTTAACTCGGTGCTGATTGGTTTTGCCTTAGTGTTGGTCTTTATGGTGTTGTATTACAAGACCTTTGGTTTATTTGCCGATATCGCACTGGCGACCAATTTAGTGTTTATTATCGCCGTCTTGTCTTTATTGCAAGCCACCTTAACCTTGCCGGGTATCGCCGGTATCGTGTTAACCGTGGGTATGGCGGTGGATGCGAATGTACTGATCTTCGAACGTATTAAAGAAGAGCTTAGAAATGGTAACTCACCACAGGCCAGTATTGCGGCGGGTTATGAAAAGGCTTTCTCAACCATTGCAGATGCCAATGTCACCACTTTAATCGCTGCGGTTATTCTGTTTGGTTTTGGTACCGGGCCGATTAAAGGTTTCGCGATTACCCTGAGCATCGGTATTTTAACCTCTATGTTTACCGCTATCGTCGGTACTAGGGCACTGGTTAACCTGACTTATGGTCAGCGCCAAATCGACACATTGAAGATTTAATTATGAATGATCAACAGATAATAAAAATTGATTTTTTAAGTAAGCGGAAGCTGGCTTTAGTCTTATCGGCCGTGTTACTGATTGTTTCGATTGGTTCCCTAGCGACTCAAGGTTTGAAAAAAGGCATCGACTTTACCGGGGGTACCTTGGTCGAGTTGAGCTTTGAAGAACCGGTCAAGCTGGAAAGTTTAAGAGGCTTATTAAGAAGCGCTAACTTTGAAGGCGCGGTGGTACAGCACTTTGGTTCATCAAAGGAGGTGCTGATTCGCTTGTTACCGAGTGAAGCGCTGAATACGGCGGCCCTCAGCAATAAGGTATTGGATTTGGTTAATGCTGAATTTAGCCAGCCTAGCGAATTAAGACGTGCGGAGTTTGTTGGCCCTCAAGTGGGTGAGGAACTCACCGAAGATGGTGGTTTAGCGCTGTTGTATGCGCTGATCTGTATCCTCATTTATGTGACGTTTCGTTTTGAATATCGTTTTGCCTTGGGTTCCGTGGCGGCGTTAGGGCATGACGTGATCATCACCTTGGGTGTTTTTTCGGTGTTTCAGTTTGAGTTCGACTTAACCGTGTTGGCGGCTATCTTAGCGGTGATTGGTTATTCCTTGAACGATACGATTGTGGTATTTGATAGGGTTCGTGAGAACTTTAGAAAACTACGCAACTGCACCCCAACCGAAGTGGTTAATATTTCACTGAACCAAACCCTAACTCGTACCATCATGACCTCGGTTACCACTTTATTGGTGTTACTGGCGTTGTTTTTATTGGGTGGCGAAATTATTCATGATTTTGCTTTAGCGCTTATTATTGGGGTGTTGGTGGGTACTTATTCATCGGTGTACGTGGCTAGCCCAATCACCCTTGCTTTAGGGATCAGTAAGGCGGACCTAGTGATCGTGAAAGTAGACCAAGACGAGTTAGATAAGATTCCTTAATCGACTGTCGATCTACCAAAAAGCCCGTTCTTTGCGAAGAACGGGCTTTTTGGATTAATTTTTTGTCTTTATTGCTGTTTAATGGGTAACTCGGTTCTATAAATGAGTTGTTTTAGCGCAAAGCTCGATTGAATATTTGAAATACCCGGTATGCGGGTGAGTTTTTCCACCAGAAAGTGTTGGAAGTGTTCTAGGTCAGGCACCACCACGCGCAGCATATAATCAGAACCACCAGTCATCAAATAACACTCCATCACCTCTTCGCACTCGGCGATACGCTGCTGGAATATTTGTAATTGGCTCTGTTCCTGACTTTGTAGGGATACGTTAATCACCACGTTCACCGGTAAACCAATTTGCTTGGGGTTAACGATCGCGACATAACGTTCGATAATGCCTTCGTCTTCCAAAGATTTAACCCGTCGTAGGCAGGGTGAGGGGGATAGGGCAACTTTTTCTGCCAACTCGGTATTACTGATACGACCATCATTTTGTAAATGGTGCAATATTCGGTAGTCTATCTCGTCAAGCTCATGTTTTGGCATAATTAACCTAAAATAGTATCTATATTGAAATTATATTGCTTATAGTGTGTTTTTACACCGATTATTAGCAATTTAATGTCTGCTATATTTTGCTATTCTAAGGCTCAATTAATTATTGTCGCTAATACAGCCAAGAGGTAGGGAATGTCTAACGCCGAGCAGATAGCCGAATCAATCGATATTGATAAACAAGAGTGGCAAGAATCTATTGATTATATTTATCGTGAATACGGTGAGGCCGGGGTACGCGAAATTCTGCGGGCTGTACAAGACCGTGCTTTGAGTGCCGGGGTTAGCTTGAATGAGGCAACCCTAAACTCGCCCTATATTAATACCATTGCACTGGGAGAGCAGCCAGCCTACCCAGGGGACATCGCGTTAGAAAAAAAGATTGAAAATATTAACCGTTGGAATGCGATGGCGATGGTCCTACAAGGAGCCGATAGCGGCTTGGGTGTTGGTGGGCATATTGCTACTTATGCATCGGCGGCAACGATGATGGAAGTGGGTTATAACCACTTTTTCCGCAAGCGTAGCGAAAATTATGGCGGTGACTTGGTGATGACCCAGCCTCACGCCGCACCGGGTGTATATGCACGCGCCTTTTTGGCGGGGCGCTTATCTGAGCAGCAATTGAAAACATTCCGTCGTCAACTCGCCCCCGGTGGTGGTTTAAGTTCCTACCCACATCCACGGTTAATGCCTGATTTTTGGCAAGTGCCGAATGCCTCAATGGGGCTGTCTACGCCAACGGCTATTTATCAAGCGCGTTTTAGTAAGTACTTGGAAAACCGTGGTCTTAAACCGAATAATGGCGGCAAAATTTGGTGTTTTATTGGTGATGGCGAAGCCGATGAACCGGAAGTATTAGGCACGATTAATATTGCTGCACGCGAAAAACTAGACAATTTGGTACTGGTGATCAATTGTAATTTGCAGCGCTTAGACGGCCCTGTGCGTGGTAACGGTAAGATTATTCAAGAACTAGAACGTAGTTTCCGTGGCGCAGACTGGAATGTGTTAAAAGTTATTTGGGGTTCAGGCTGGGATGGCCTACTGGCACAAGATGATAAAGGTATTTTACGCCAACGCATGGAAGAAGCGGTTGATGGCGACTACCAGTATTATTCGGTTTCGAAGGGCGATATTCAGCGCGAGCACTGGGTGGAAAATAGCCCCGAGCTTGAGGCGATGATGAATTCCTTAACCGATGATGAAATACGCCAGATTAAACGTGGTGGACATGACCCTAAAAAGATTTTTGCCGCTTACCAACGTGCACTTAAAACCACCGGTAAACCGACGGTTATCTTGATTAAAACGGTTAAGGGTGAAGGCATGGGCGAGGCGGGGCAGGGACGTAATACCTCGCACCAGAAAAAAACCATGAGTGCGGATGAGCGTTTATATTGTGCACAAGAGTTTGGTATTCCGCTCAGTCAACAGGCGATTGAGCGTGCTGAATTTTATTGCCCCGAGGAAGGCAGTGCCGAGCTGAACTATTTACGTGAACACCGCGAAGCGCTGGGCGGCTATTTACCGGAACGTAAGGTGGATTGTCCGATCATCAAGGCACCTGCCTTATCGATGTTTAAACAGTTTATTGATGGCACCGGTGAGCGTGAAATTTCATCGACCACCGCGATGGTGCGTATTCTTGCCAGCCTAATGAAAGATAAGGAGATTGGCCGTTATATCGTGCCGATTGTGCCGGATGAAGCGCGTACCTTCGGCATGGATGGTTTATTCAAAGTGGCGGGGATTTATTCGCCGGAAGGGCAAAACTATACTCCAGTGGATGCGAATACCTTGCTGCCGTATAAGGAAGCCGTGGACGGGCAAATTTTACAAGAGGGTATTTGTGAAACGGGGGCGATGGCTTCTTTCTTATCAGCCGGTACGGCCTATGCGATTCACGGTGTGCCGACGATTCCATTTTATGTGTTCTATTCGATGTTTGGTTTCCAGCGTGTCGGCGACATGATTTGGACCTGTGGCGATATGTTATGCCGAGGTTTCTTATTGGGCGGTACCGCAGGACGAACCACCCTAAATGGCGAGGGGCTACAGCACCAAGATGGGCATAGCCAAATTATCGCCAGCACGGTACCTAATCTTAAAAGTTATGATCCGGCGTTTGCTTATGAGGTGGCGGTGATCGTGCGTGAAGGGATTCACCGGATGTATGAAAAACAAGAAAACATCTTTTATTACCTCACCCTGTATAACGAAAACCACCGGATGCCAGCCATGCCGGTGCTTGATGATTCTAGCGAGTCGGTTGAACGCGGTATTTTGCAAGGGGCGTATTGTTTCAAACGTGCAGAGCAAGGTTCAGCGGCGCTGGTGAACTTATTAGCCAGTGGTTCGATTATGCAGCAAGCCCTATCGGCGGCTGAACAATTAGAGGAACTGGGTTATCGGGTTAATATTTGGAGTGTGACCAGTTATAACGAGTTATACCGCGAGGCGGTATCGGTTGATCGTTGGAATAGGTTGCACCCGGAAGCCGAACCGAAGTCTAGTTATATTCAGCAATTATTTGCTGAGCAAGACGGGGTGTTTATTGCGGTGAGTGATTATATGACCTCTTTAACCAATAGTATTGCGCCTTGGATGCCGGATGCATTCACCGCCTTGGGCGCGGATGGTTATGGCTTGAGTGAGTCACGCGAGTGTTTACGTGATTATTTTGAAGTGAGTGATACCTTTATTATTCAAGCGGCCTTGCATCAACTCTATAAACAGTCATCGATTGACTTGGATACTTTGCGTCAGCAGCTTGCGCCGTTAGAGATTGATGCAGACAAATTTTACTCGGCAGAGCGTTAGGAGACGGTATGAGTCAGTTATTTAAAATTCCAGAATTAGGTGATGCTGGTATTAGCGGTACCGTCGTTTCGATGAGCGTTAATCTAGGGGACTCAGTCGCCTGTGGAGAAACTTTATTAGAGGTTGAAACCGATAAGGTGGTGCTTGAGATACCGGCAGAAGTGGCCGGCGTGGTGGACAGCTTCTTGATTGAAGTGGGGCAAGCGGTGCAACAAGGTCATGAATTTGTCAGCATGACGCCACTGGTTGAGCAAGAAAAACCAACCGCCGAGGAACTAGCACCTGCTATAGAAGAAACCCAAACTGCTGTTGAAGAAAGCCTTGTGGTTAAGGACGAACCTGCCGCCATGATAGAGCCGTCACCTATCCCAGCAGTAACGAATACCGTCGCAACAACTGTTCAACCAGGCACAGGGCTAAGCAATAAAGCTGTCTCTGCTGGCCCCGCCAGTAGACGTTTGGCGCGTGAACTAGGGGTTGATTTAAGCTTGGTCAAGGGTAATGGCTTTCGTGGGCGTATCGATAAGGCTGCGGTTAAAGAGTTTGCGCGGCAAGCGCTTAGCCAACAAGCGAGTGGGGCGGTAGTAAGCCAACGATTAGCCTTGCTCGATATGGCGGCATACGGGGCCATTGAGCGCAAAGCGATGAGCGGTATTCAAAAAGCCACCAGCCGTAATATGAGTCATGCGGTTGAACGAGTGCCGCACGCGTGGTTACAGCGAAAAATTGATATTAGTGCTTTAGAGCGCAGCCGGCAGAAGTATAAAAAACAACTCAAAGAAGAGGGGGTCGAGCTGACCCTAACCACCTTATTATGTAAGGTCATCGCGCTGGCCAGCGCACAATACCCTATCTTTAATACCTGCTTAGATGAACAGGCGGAAGAAATAATCTTTCGTCAGCAAATTAATGTCGGGGTCGCCGTTGATACGCCGCGTGGTTTAGTGGTGCCGGTTATTAATGATGTGGCGAGAAAATCGGTAAAAGATATTGCGCGTAATTTATCGGCCTTGAGTGAAAAAGCACGAGATGGCAAACTAAAACCGGCAGAGATGAAAGGCGGTAGTATCACCCTATCTAACCTCGGTGGTTTAGGCGCAAGCGGTGTTTTTCCGGTGATCAATTGGCCGGAAGTAGCGATACTGGGTGTTGGGGCCGCCGAGTGGCAAGCCACTTATCAGACGGGGGATGTGACGGCAACGCCAGAACTACGTTTGATGATGCCACTATGTTTGGCATTTGATCATCGGGTGATTAATGGAGCCGATGGGGCGAGGTTTATGCAGGCGATTAACGAGCTTTGTGAAGATCCATTTTTAATGATGATCAGTTAACACGCAGGCCGCTAGGCTGCTAATGTATGTTGATGACTTTGACTCGTAGGCAGACCATGAAAATAACAACACGACTTATATTAGCGGCACTTTTCCTCTCACCGTTCAGCCACGCTGAGGTAAAACTGGGTTCCAAAGAGATTATTTTAGACAATGATCGAGTGGAAGTCGTGCGGGTCACTTACCCCGTTGGTGCGCAGTCGGGGGTGCATACGCACCCGTATCCGTACCGAACCGTTTATTTTGTAAAAGGGGGGCGCTTGCAACTAACCCCCAGCAATAAAAATGAGCCGGTCAAGGTGGTCAATGCCGAAGATGGAATGATTCTATATTTAGCCGGCAGCAGCCATAACGTTAAAAATATTGGTGACTCTGAAATCATCATGATTGAAACGGAGTTGAAACCTTAGTGGTCTTATCAAGGCGGGTGGTTCAGTAAGGGTGAAATAAAACGGTGCAGTAAAAATCAGCAGCGCTTGCGATACGCCTAGCTAATTGTTAGTTTATGCGGGCACTCGAGCTTCATGGATGAAAACAATCATTGAGTATTCATCTGCTGGCGCTAATTCGAGTGCTTAAACGTTTAAATTAAAAGGCTTATCATGCAAGCAGACTTGCTTACGACGGTTATTTTACCGCTATCACTGTTTATTATTATGTTTGGCATGGGCTTAGCGCTACGCCCGATAGATTTTTCACGGGTATTAAAACAACCGAAAGCGGCGTTTATTGGCTTATCGGCGCAGTTAGTGGCATTACCGCTGATAGCCTTTTGTTTGGCGCTTGCTTTTGACCTACCGGCAGAACTAGCGGTGGGCTTAATGATTATTTCCTTTGCCCCAGGTGGGGCAACCTCCAATATGTTTACCAACTTGGCAAAAGGCGACGTTGCCTTGTCGATTAGCTTAACGGCTATTGTTAGTTTGCTAACGCCGTTTACCCTGCCGTTGTTAACACTCTTGGCGATGGATTATTTTATCGGTGCGGCGAATTCATTCGAATTCCCTTTGATAAAAACGATTATTCAATTATTGGTGATCACCGTCATACCCGTGCTGCTGGGGATGTTCACCTTAGCTAAGTGGCAGCGGGTAGCGACTAAAATGGAACCCTTTATTCGTGCCTTTTCTGGGCTGTTTTTATTACTCATTATTGTTGCGATCGTTTTCAAAAATAAAGCACAGATGCTGGAGTTTTTCCTGCAAACCGGGGCTGCAACGCTAAGCCTAAACTTATTGGTATTGGGTTTCGCGTATTCACTGGGTAAGCTTTTCAAACTATCACGCCCACAATCGGTGTCGATCGCTTACGAAGTAGGCATTCAAAATGGCACCCTAGCGCTGATGGTCGCAGGCACACTCATCGGCAATAGCACCATGATGATTCCAGCCGCCACCTATAGCATTTTCATGTTCATCAGCGGTTTTGCTTTTGGTGTGTTGTTGAAGAGGGGTCATAAACAGTCAGCGGCACAGGAAGCTTGATATTTAGAGGGCGCTGCTGAAGGGTAGGTGTAGTTTTACCCTAAAACCTAATAAGTCATCAAAGTCTTTAACGTGACGTAATTAAATGCGTTGAGTTTATGTATTTTTAGCTAATACATTGAAAGATATATTGTTTTGAAGAGTCAGAATTTTTCTTGCGAAGGGGGTGCGTTATTCTGATGTGAAATGATGTGTTGTTGTGATGTTGAATATAATGGTTAGTTGTCCCAAATTACGCGTAGAGGTATTTTATGGAAAAAACAGAAAAAAATCATGAGTACGATGTGTGCTTCTCATTTGCCGGTGAGGACAGGGAGTATGTAGAGCAGGTAGCTGATACTGCAAGATCGAAAGGAATACGCGTTTTTTACGATATGTACGAAGAGGTGGATCTCTGAGGTAAGGATTTGTATGAACATCTTGACGATGTATACAAAAACTCAGCGAAATACTGTGTCTTATTTTCTTCCGAATATTATTCACAAAAATTATGGACTAATCACGAAAGAAAGAGCGCTCAAGAAAGAGCCTTTAAAGAAAACTCCGAATACATTTTGCCGGCCAAGTTTGATGATACTCCTATCCCAGGAATACGTGATACGGTTGGGTATGTAGATCTCAAAAGTAAAACTCCTGAAAATTTAGCAGACATGATTGCTCAAAAGGTAGGACATCTGCCAAAGAAGGAGTACCTTCCTCCTGAGCCAAACCTTTTGTTCCAAGTGCTAGATGTAGATAATGAAGAAGGCAAAATGGGTGTTTATTCTTTGGTGAATGATTTCTTAAGAACCGCAAAACGTATGACAGAAGACGAGAAAAAAGCACTTTTTTCTGTTTTCATATATGGATGCGCAGGCGAGCTTCCTGAAAATATACATATCAATATAAATCTACTGGCTCGTATTACAGGTTTTTCCCAAAGTAGATTGTTGCGGATTTCTTCTGACATCACCTGTTTACAGTTTGAATCCCACCTAAGAGAAGATGATGAAAATGGAAGTCGTCTTGGTAAAAAAGAAATGCTCGTTGTTAGTTGGAATAACTTTGATGAATTTCTAGACGATGGAAATGCAACAATTTTAATTGATACAATTTGTGAACTGGTACAGCATTGTCATTGTGAAGAGCACTCAATAGAAGCTTTATGCAAATTAGATTTTTCATCCTTGTCTGACGTAACAGCAGAAGGTTCGTGCCAACACTAAGCGAGCGTCAGGGGCAGCTCTTTATTTTTGTATGAGTTGTTTTCTTTTAATGCGTTAGCTTTCTGTGGTGAAATAAATAGATATAAACATTGGATAATTGAATGTCGTTAGAAAACTTGTCTTTAGGAACCCCTTTTTCTAGTACTGCTAAACGTGTATTGCTTTGTGGTGGCGGTGAGTTAGGTAAAGAAGTGGCCATTGAACTGAAGCGCTTGGGCGTTGAAGTGATCGTGTTGGACCGTTATGACAATACGCCAGCCATGCAAATAGCTGACCGCAGCTATGTGGTGTCTATGCTTGACGGTGCGGCGCTGCGCAAGATTATTGAAAAAGAACAACCGGACTTAATTGTTCCTGAAATTGAAGCCATCGCAACAGATACCTTAATTGCGCTAGAAAATGAAGGCTTTACGGTTATTCCATCGGCTAAAGCGGCGCATTTAACGATGAACCGTGAGGGAATTCGACGATTAGCCGGCGAAGAGCTGGCGATTGCCACCTCAAATTATCAATTCGCCAGCACTGAGGCTGAATACCAACAAGCAGTAGCTGCAATTGGCTTCCCTTGTGTGATTAAACCTATTATGAGCTCATCTGGCAAAGGGCAAAGTGTCTTAAAAACAGCGGCTGATGTTGCGCCGGCTTGGCTTTATGCGCAAGAAGGTGGCCGTGCGGGTGCCGGTAAAGTCATCGTTGAAGGTTTTGTTGATTTTGATTATGAAATTACGCTGTTAACTATTCGCCATAGCGGCGGCACTAGCTTTTGTGAGGCGATAGGCCATGTTCAAAAAAATGGTGATTACCAACAAAGCTGGCAACCACAAGCCATGAGTACGGAGGCATTGGCTAAATCTAAAGAAATAGCCGAGAAGGTCACTAGTGCCTTAGGTGGCTTTGGTTTATTCGGTGTTGAGCTATTTATTAAAGGGGATGAGGTTTACTTTAGTGAAGTATCACCTAGGCCACACGATACCGGCATGGTGACGATGATCTCGCAAGATTTAAGTGAGTTTGCCCTGCACGCCAGAGCTATCTTAGGCTTGCCGATTCCTAATATCCATTTTCATGGGCCATCGGCGTCTAGCGTTATTTTGGTGACGGGAGAGTCCGATAAAGTGCAGTTTAGTAATTTAGCGCAGGCGTTAAGTGAGCCAAATACCGATTTACGTTTATTTGGGAAACCCGAAGTATCAGGCACTCGGCGTATGGGTGTGACGCTAGCCAGAGCTGACACTGTTGAGCAAGCGGTGCAAAAAGCTATTCGGGTATCGAAAGCGGTGGCCGTTGAGTTATAACAATAAACTCGGGGACTGGCCTTTATTCTTGATGCGGTTGTTTTCTTTTGATGCGGTAAAAGAGCGGATCGCCGTTTTTACTCCTTATTCTATAGCGAAAATTAACATCATTAGCTTAGAGCCCGTGGAGAGTCGATTGGGCTTGATCTATTTTCAGGTACAATTGGCTATTCCGAGTCATGTATATAGTTGAATTTTTGTGTATAAAAAAAGTAAGCAATTTAGCTTAGCGTTTACCTTAGTTTTTGTGATGACGGGCTGTAGTTTTTTATCGGTTTTTAAACCGGCAGAAGTAATCAATGAACCTCTTATTTGCCCAGAAGCTAAGACGATAGAAAAAGTCATCGAAAAGATTGTTAGAGTGACGGTACCCGCGAAAACGGGAGGGAAGTTAGACCTAGCTATCATCGGTGAGGTTGAAACAGTTCAGGTGGAACCATCAAGGCTACGTTACGCTGCGCGGATTGATACCGGTGCCGAATCTTCATCTATTCATGCTGAAAATATTCAATTGCTTGAACGTGATGGAGAGAGGTTTGTTGTTTTTTCTTTAAGAGACCCAGCGACTGATGGATTGGTTAATTTAGAGCGGAAATTTCAGCGCAGAGTGATCATAAAGCAAAAAGTGGGCAAACCTGAACGTCGTTATGTTGTAAAACTTTGGTTAACCTTGGGGAAGGTCAAAGAGCTTGTGGAGGTCACATTAACCAACCGGTCTGACTTTAAATATAAATTATTGATCGGTCGTAATTTGTTAATTGATACCGCTATTGTCGATGTTAGCCGTAAGAATACACTCAAGCCGCTTAAGTAAATGAGGGTCTCTCCGCAATTACAAATTATTTTAGTGGCTGGGGTGATTATCACCTTAGGTTTAGGCTTGACGCTGTATAAAAAATTCGAGCTTGGTTTTCCTTTAACACCGGGACAACAGCAAGTCGTTTGGACGATTGAGTCAAAAATCAGTTTTAAACCTGTGGGTGGCCCTCTTGAAATAGCCATGGTCTTGCCTAAGCCGCAGGCCGGTTGGAATATATTAGATGATCATTTTGCTTCATCGGGTTTTGATTTTTTAATTCACGATGTAGAGGGACAGCGGCAGGCTAGATGGCTGCGTGAATCGTTGGATCGAAAAACGACTCTTTACTATAAACTAGAAGTATACCGAGCAAGTGCTTTTGATTTGGATAATAGCCCGCTGCCTAAGGTCTTAGCGCCAGAGTTAACCGCTGATCGTTTAGCGGCAATGGAGTCGGTAATATCCTTACTTAAACAATATTTGCATGATCCGCTGGTGTTTACTAAAGAACTCCTCGGGTTATTATTACAAGGTGATAATCAGGACCTTGCTTTTCTACTGGCTAGGCAAGAAGACCGGCCATTGGATATGATTATGGATATCCTGGCGCTTGCCGATATTCCATATCAAGCGGTTAAAGGGATATTTTTAGAAGATGGTCGGCGCCGGCAAACCTTAGATACCTTAATAGAAATACATGATGGTGAACGCTGGCATACATTCAACCCTCTTTCGGCAGAACAGGGTTTGCCAGAAAACTTTTTTGTTTGGCAGCGCGGTACAAAATCAATACTTAATGTGATGGGGGGTGAGCGGTCAAGCTTAGAATTTGCCATTGTTAAGAATAAGCTGCCGATTAAAACCGTGTTATTTATGGAGCAGCATCTAGAAGAACAATTGTTATTAGATTTCTCTATTTATTCGCTTCCAGTGGAGCAACAAGGGGTTTTTAAAGGCCTACTGTTGATCCCTGTGGGTGCATTAGTGGTTGTTTTGTTACGTGTGTTAGTGGGTATTCGCACCGCAGGCACCTTTATGCCGATATTGATTGCACTGGCCTTTATTCAAACAACGTTGCTTGCAGGGCTCTTCGTATTTTTAATAGTGGTCGGGATGGGTTTATGGATTCGTTTCTATCTGAGTTTTCTTAATTTACTGCTGGTTGCGCGAATAACGGCGGTGGTTATTTTGGTGATTTTGTTGATGGCGGCACTGAGTATTGTCAGTTACAAACTGGGTTTTGAACAATTACTGACGGTGACCTTTTTACCCACCATTATCCTGGCTTGGACGATTGAAAGAATGTCTATTTTATGGGAAGAAGAAGGCGGCCACGAAGTGCTCATTCAAGGCAGTGGTAGCTTGTTTGCTGCAACGCTTGCTTACTTATTGATGTCAGTTGAGCTGATTAAGCACCTGACCTTTAATTTTCCAGAATTGATGATTTGTTTATTAGGTATTGTTTTGTTACTTGGGCGATACACGGGGTACCGTTTAGTTGAACTATACCGGTTTCGTGATTTAGGCAAGTTAGACGAATGAAGTGGGCGACGCCTAGTCAGTTAAGAAAACAAGGCATTCTCGGTATGAATAGCCGTAATATCGATTATATTGGCCGAAGTAATGAGCGGCGGCTTTATCCATTAGTTGATAATAAATTAAAAACTAAAAATGCGGCGATTAAGATGGGCATGTCAGTTCCCAAATTGATTGGTGTAGTTGAAATTCAACACGAAATTCAAAACCTTGAACGGCTACTGGATGGTATTAAACAGTTTGTTATTAAACCTGCGCAGGGCAGTGGTGGCCGAGGTATTTTGGTTATTAAGGATCGGCGTGGTGATGATTTTATCAAAACCAGCGGGGAGCTTGTCAGCTTTCGAGATATTCGGCGGCATACCTCTAATATTTTGAGTGGTTTGTATAGCTTAGGGGGGCGAGTCGATGTGGCCATGATCGAAGATATGATCGACTTTGATCCGATGCTGAGTAAGTACAGCTACGAAGGAGTGCCCGATATTAGGGTTATTATTTATCATGGTTACCCCGTCATGGCTATGATGCGGTGCTCAACCCATGCGTCTGATGGTAAGGCGAATTTGCATCAGGGGGCTGTTGGTGTGGGTATTGATATTTTGAGTGGATGCAGTCTTTACGCTGTTCAAAATGGCAATAAAATAAGCCAACACCCAGACACACATCATTCTTTTGATGAACTAAAACTGCCGCACTGGGATGAAATATTAAGGCTGGCTGCTTCTTGTTACGAAATGACCGATCTCGGTTATTTTGGCGCGGATATTGTCTTAGATGAAAAAAATGGCCCAGTCGTTTTAGAGCTTAATGCTCGGCCTGGCTTGGCGATTCAAATGGCTAATCAAGCCGGTTTAAAAAAATGTTTAAAAACCATTGATAACATGAAGTTGATCAAACAGCCTTTAAATAAAAGAATTCAACTGGCTCAGCAGTTATTTGCTGCGCAACAGCGATAGAAAAAAGTAACTGCTTGAACCCAGCATAATACAAACTAGCGTCAAGTGTGTTGGGGGAAATTCAAGCTGTCGCTGCTTTCTTTTGCTACATATTCCTCGATGTATTTCTTTTCGAAGTTAGCGGTATTTAATATTTCTTGGCAGCAAAATAAAAACAAAGAAAAACGCATCGATAGTTATATTGCATCTAAGAGGGGCTTAACTAAATCAGGCATGAATAAGCATAAAATCAATCATGCTGAGCTATCTAGCCTAGCCATGCAGACAACTAAAAATATCACAAAATTTCAAGGCGGCGCGCTAAAAGACGAGCGTGTTTTACTTAAAGCGTTATGTGCCTAAGAGTTAATTGCAGATAAGCCAAGACAAGAGTTGCGCAAACAAATCAGGACCTGAATTGGATCTGACAGTAAAATGGCATCAACCAGATCATCTATATATGAAACAAGTTTGAAATCGCTCCTTAATGACGTCATGTCATTAATTGAAGTTTATTGTTTGAATAAATACCAATCACTTTATGGAATTACTATGAAAAAAACGTTTGATTTAACCCAGCAAAAGCTCCCGATGCCAAGGGCTATTGAAGCCATTAAGTATGAAGTTAAAAAATATCTAAAAAGAGAGCGTAATAAGCTTCTACCTGAAGGTGTTGATTTTTGGGATTTTGATTGTCGGTTCGGTGTTGATGAGGCCAGTAGTGAAGTTATTCATATATCTGCCATTAATAAATGTATTTCTGAGGCAGAAGTAAAAGAGCTTGAATCTTTTTATTTGGAAATTTTGGCCAAATCGGGACACCGGACTAAAAAGCCAGTTGAGTAGTTCAGGGCGAAGATAAAGCAAGGCTAGGGTTGAAGTTCCCCCAATAAACTAGCGTCCAGTTTGTTGGGGGAACTTCAGCCTGACCCGGATTTCTTCATGAGCTGAAACTGCCGAACAAGCGGTGGAAAAAGCTATTAGAGTATCGAAAGTGGTTACCATCGAACTATAACAGCTGTTATTAGTGTGAGTAATGAAGGAATTACTCACGTTTTTTCTCAGCAAAATATATATTCAGTAAATCAAGCTTCTTTTCTGAAAAACTAGTATAGACTTCGCTATTCGAGTCATTTAATTTTGTGGACATTTTCTTGAATAGTAAAACTTTTATATTAGCTTTGTCACTGTTATTTACAGCATTAGCTCAAGCGAGTACATGTAACAAAGTGGCGGCTGAAAAAAAGCAGTTAATGTGTTTGCAAGTGAGTGTGCACAGTCATACCGATAAAGCGCTGAGCGGCATGGTGGTTTATCTTGAGCCTCTCGATGGTCAAGTGCTAACAAAAAACACCAATACTTTAACCATTGCCCAGCACAATAAGTCCTTCGAGCCCTATTTAAGTGTTAGCCAGATTAACCAACAAGTTAATTTTGAAAACCAAGATGATATAACCCATCATATTTATTCAGCCGGTTCAGACAATAAATTTTCCTTCAAAATTCGCGCCGGTAAAACCAGTGCTAACTTGTTATTTGAAAAGCCGGGTGAAATAGCGATGGGATGTAATATCCATGATTGGATGAGTGGCTATTTATTACTGCTTAATACGCCTTATTTTGCCAAAACTAATGCGCAAGGGTTTGCTGATTTTGCTGTTAGTGAGCAGGGCAGCTATCGTGTTGTGGTGTGGCACCCACAAATGCAAGCAGCCAATAACCGCATGGTATTAACTAAGCAGTTAACAAGCAACGATAAAGTGAGCTTTACCTTAGATAAAGCCATGCAGGCAATTCCTAAGCAGGAAAGTGATGATGACTTTGATTTTTTGTCTGATTATTGAGTCAATGGCTTAGCTTATGAAAAGTTTACAAAATAAAATATTCCTCTTTTTTGTGCTGTTATTACTGATGGTGCAAGCGATAGCCTTTTGGACTTTGTACAGTGCTAATAAAAATCAAGAAGCGGCGGAGATTAATAACCGCTTAAGCACTGCAAAAACTATTTTTACCGAACTGTTTGACCGACGCTTAACTTTCTTAGCTGCCTTTGCCGAAACCGCCGCAAAAGACTATGGCTTAAAAGAAGTATTTGATGATGATAGTCGTAGCTTATTGGTGGCACTTAATAACCATAGAAAACGTATTGATGCAGATTTAGCGATGACGATAAGTGCTGACGGCGTTATTACCGGTCAGTTACAAAAGTATTTTACTGATGGTGCTGATCATTCCAAAATACGCCAAGGCAGTGAGCGCAATACGCCGTTTCGCTTTGCCGACTGGTTAGAGTCAGGCCAAGCAGCGCATTTGTATATGATAGAGGATGATCTTTATCAATTGAGTTTATCGCCGGTCACCGTTGGTGCTAAAACGATTGGTTGGATAGCGTTTGGCTTTCAAATTGATCAACGTTTAGCCACCGAGTTCAGCAAGATTACCGGCCTAAATACGGTTTTCATTATTAATTATGATGAGATGTGGCGCTTGATTGCCAGCTCACGAACTGACGCCGACAGCGCTAGCGAATTGAATATCGCGCAGCAAGTGATCCAAGAAAATACTCCGGCGAATATTATAGCCACCTATTCTTTAGTCACCGAGTTTGAGCTACAGCAACTAGGTGTCGCCATGTATGGTTTACGCGCTGACTTTGTTGCCTTATTGCAAGAGCAATGGTGGCGCTTATTGATGTTAGCGGCGTTAACCTTACTGGCCTCATTAGCCAGTGCTTACCTAATTGCCGCCTCTATCAGTAAGCCCATTAAACGTTTAGTGACGCAAGCTAAAGTGATTGCCAGTGGTGATTACCAGCAAACGGTGACCTTGCAGGATAAAAATGAAATAGGTCAGCTGGCACAAGGTTTTAATCAAATGCAGGCCGCTGTTTTACAACGTGAAGAAGCGATTTTGCACAGTGCTAATCATGACACGCTAACCGACTTGCCTAATCGAAACGTACTGAATGAACGCTTGGCGAGATTAACCGCCGCTAAACAGCATTTTGTTGTATTGCATTTAAATATTAGCCGCTTAAAAGATGTTAACGATACCTTGGGCCATGATGTTGGTGATGAGGTGATTAAAGAGGTGGCGGCGCGGCTACTTTTGCTAGTTAACAGCACTAAATTTCAATTCTTGGTACATTTAGGGGCAGATGAGTTTGTCTTATTAGCGGATAAATTGGAACTTGACGACAGCCTAGCGGCATTGCAAGCAGGCTTGGAGAAAAACTTTGATTATCAAGGTATTAGCATACAGTTACCGGTGCGTATTGGTGTGGCCTTATGCCCCGAGCATGCCAGTGATGCAAAGAGCTTAGTGCAAAAAGCTGATACCGCGCTGCACCACACCCGAAGTACCGGCAAGCGAGTGCAAATTTATCAAGCAGAGCTTGATGTGAATACGGTTGAACGGCTGAGCTTAATTAATGATTTAAAGCAAGCCATTCCGGCAGGGCAGCTAGAGTTACATTTTCAACCTAAGCTGTGTCTAAAAACGATGGTGGTTACCCATGCAGAAGCGTTAGTGCGTTGGCAGCACCCAACATTAGGCATGGTGCCACCCGATAACTTTATTTATATTGCCGAGCAAACAGGGCAAATAAAAGCGTTAACTCGTTGGGTGTTTAGCAGCGCTTTAGCACAATTTAAAACATGGCAAGCGGTAGGGATTGATTTAAATATTGCGATCAATGTTTCAGCGGAAAATTTAAAAGAGCCTGACTTTCATCAGTTTATATTGGATGAAATGAGCCGCTTAGAGGTACCGGCTGAAAAAATCACCTTAGAAGTCACCGAAAGCTCGGTTGTTGAAGACCCAGAAGCCGCCATTACCTTATTAAGTAAGTTTAAAGACGGCGGCATGAAGATTTCTATCGATGATTATGGCACCGGCTATTCATCTTTAGCGCAACTAAAGCAGCTGCCAGTACACGAATTGAAAATTGATAAATCTTTTATTGACCGACTAGAGCACGACAAAGATGATCAAATCATCGTGCGCTCAACCATAGAGTTAGCCCATAACATGGGCTTGCATGTGGTGGCCGAAGGCATAGAAGACGAATTTAGCCTTAACTGGTTAGTTGAGCACCACTGTGAATTGGCGCAAGGTTATTTTATTAGCCGCCCAAAACCTGCTAAAGAGCTAACACCGTGGTTATTGGATAATCCAGTATTTGTGGTGCCTAATAAATGAAACACGTCATCGGCATACTGATCACGGCGGTCAGTCTATTTTATGTTAATGCACTCTATAGCGCTGAATATGCCCTGCACGGTATTGTTGATATTCGGGCGAGTCGTGTCGATTCTGCTAATCAAAGTTACCTTGATGGCGGCCAAGGTAAGTTTGCCTTAGCTGATGGGCAGCACTTGGCTGTTGCTCAAGCAGGAGCCCAGTTAGCGGTGGAGTGGGATAATGGCTTAAGTGCCCACGGTGTTATTAATGGATTTTATTCAGCAGACGATAACGCGTTAGGCTTTACCGAAGCTTATTTGAAATACCGGGGGTTACCGAATAGTGCCGGTTATCGCGTGCAAAGCAGGCTGGGTATTTTTTACCCTGAAATATCTTTAGAAAATAATGCTTATGCCTGGGCCAGCAAGGACACATTAAATTCTTCAATGATTAACAGCTGGATAGGTGAAGAAATTCGAGTGTTAGGCTCAGAATTTAAAGTCACCCGTTTAGGGCGAATGAATAATGATGCCTTTGACTTGTCTCTATCGGCCAGCGCTTTTGTTAATAATGATCCGGCAGGTGCGTTGCTTGCTTGGCACGGCTGGACCTCAAGCAGCCGGCAAACGCTGTGGACAGAAAAGCAACCCTTGCCTTGGTTTCCTGCTAGAGGAGCGGGTGGTGCATTAGAGGGGCAAGCTGCACAGTCAGATCCCTTTTTAGAAATAGACCATAAAGTTGGCTATCACCTGCGAGCAGAATGGTTATTACCTGGTAAAGGCGAAGTATCCTTTGGTTATTACAATAACCGAGCAACCCCCTATAAAGTTGTTAATGGTCAATATGGTTGGCAAACCCAGTTTTACCATTTAGCTGCAAAATGGCGGTTAATGAAAGGCTTAACCCTAACGGCGCAATACCTTAATGGGAATACCTTAATGCAAAGTGAGCTCAAGCAAGACATTGTTAATAATGACTATGCCAGTGGCTTTGTTAGCTTAAGCTATCAGTGGCAGGCTAAGCGGTGGCAGAAAAAACATAGCACAACGCTGCGTTTAGAGGATTTTTCAGTAACCGATAACGACAATACGCTAGGCGATAATAACAATGAGGACGGTCATGCCGTTACCTTAAACCACAGCTACCGTTTGGCTAAACAATGGTTTTTCTCGGCTGAAGTTAATTACATCGATAGTCACAGGCCGGCGCGCGACTACACACACCAGTCGATTGACCTTGTGGAAAAGAAACTGCAATTGGCGGTACGGTATTTTTATTAATCATGGCGAGTTAATAAGTTGCTATTGGGGAATAGTGAGCCTGATTTGATTTTTGCTTAACCATTCAGCGCTAAACCAGACATAAATACCATAACCAAGGAGGGAGCAATGTTCCAAAAAGTATTATTTATAGGACTCACCTTAATATCAAACCAACTTTGTGCTGAAAGCTATGATTTCAAACCTGGTTTATGGGAAACAACGACAACATCAAAGGTAATAGAAGTAGACGCACCGGCCGAAATTAAAAAAATGATGCAGCGCATGGCGAAAATGCCAGTGCGTACTGAAACAGAATGTATTACTAGCATCAATTCTGTATTTAATACTGAACCGGAACCTGGTGATGCAGAAGAATGTAAAACAACAATAAACCGTGTTAATTCGAATAAAATGACATTTGAAATGTTATGCACCGGCGAAGATGGAACGTCTAAGGGAATGGGTGAAATGAATTTAAGAGGAGAAGCTTTCACTTCATCTCTTGTAATGACGTCCATTAACGGCCCAATGACAATGAAGATGAAAATAGTTGGTAATGGGAAATATATTGGCGCTTGCAGATAAGAACTTACAACAGTATTAAGTTCGTTCGCTTCGTTGACTGTGGCGCGTAAGAAGCCGTCTGCAGCTTAGCTTAAACGTTATCTAATCAAAACATGAAGCCTTTGAGCAGGGATGCTTTTTGGCAGTTTAGCGGTATACAGTCACCGCTATATTAAGGGAGACGTTGTTATGAAAACATTCCTCCGCGAAAACCCAACCATCGCTTTTGGTTTGGGTTTACCGTTGTTACTCGTTGTGGTATTCCTATTGATTTCGGGAGTCCCGAGCCTTTTAGTGACTCCCCCACAATACGATGTGCTTTATACGACTGAATACTACAACTACAAAAGTGGTGTACAGATATCTGTGGTAAAGCAGAAGGTTCAAGTGAACTACCATAGCGGTGTAGAAGACAGCCGGAAGCCGCGACTCTGGCGTTTTAACCCAAAAACTGGGGCGGTGAAGGAGATCTCTATCGTCTTACCCGCTAGCCTAACAACGGTTGGCGAAGCGTCACCAAAGGGCAATAAAGTTTTAAAAACTACCCTGATCGATATACCTGATCTTGAAGGGCTGACGGTTGATTCGTCTAGCATTGCACCCGATGGCTATGAATTTAGCATAGGCAGTAATCGCTATTCGGGGAATGCATTTTCTGGTTTTTTCTATTCCTCTGGCTTTCGTCATAAAGCGGTGCTGACAAAAAATGGTCGTAGCATCCGCCTGCCGAATGCCGTTGGTCGATATTACAGTAGCAATATCCGCTTCATTGGCTGGGTGCTGCCATTATGATGTCGCTATTGGCTTTCATTGTCATATTATTGTTAATTGGCGGTAGCATATGGGGCTGGCCGCTAATGGCCGGTATCCTTGGCATATCTGGGGTAGCGGATAAGCCTAGTGCGCTAAAGAATATAACGAAACTGATGAATACTTACGACATTACACTGACTGAAGTTGAAGCAGCCTTTCATGCGCCTATTCCCACCAATTCTGCGTCTACCGGGCACAGCAAAGGTGATATTGCCAAAACGCTCTTTAGCTATCTCGGGGCGATTTTCATTCTTGCAGGTATCAGCACCTATATTGCTACGTTCTGGGATAGCATGGGCGGTGTGATGCGGGTTGCCGTGACGTTGGGCGTTGCTTATGTTCTTCTCATTGTGCTGATTTCCGCGTTGTATGAAAATAAATTTCCAAAGCTCATCCTGCCATTTACCCTAGCCTGTACGTTTATGATGACCGGCGGCTGGTTTGTACTCATTCACGAGGTGTTTCCACAGGGAGACAACTGGCGTGCGGCTATGCTCTTTGTCTTCGGCATGATGAGCCTTCACCTGGGTTTATTGTTCGCTAAATACCAACGTACGGTGCTGGCATTCACCGCACTTGTTTTTGTTTATGGCTTTATCCATATAGGCCTCGATATGCTTGGCATCCCGATCACTTATATCACCATTGTTCTTGGCGCCTCGTTGTTTTTAGTGGGTCATGCATTAGAAAAAACGTCTCACCGTGTGCTCGTAGAACCCGCTTTGTTAATTGGGGTTTGTTGGTTGAACAGTGGGTTGTTCGAGCACATAGCGATGATCACATCCGCCAACTGGGCGAGCCTGATTGTTGGTCTGTGTGTGCTGTTAACTGCTTATGGTTTGCAGAAGGAAGGGCGGTATGAGCGCTTGAGTGGCCTTGGCTATTTCATTGGTTCGGTCATGATTTATAGTGGTTTGTTTGACCTTGTACAGAAAACATCCCTTGAGCTCCTTTATCTTGCGGTAACGGCGTCTATTCTCTATGCCTGTGTCGTGCTACAAAGCCGAATGCTATTGCTGACAACGGTCATTGCGATGCTTAGCTTCATTGGGTATTACTCGGCAGAGCATTTCGCAAACTCATTAGGGTGGCCCGTCACACTTGTTTTCATGGGGGTTGCCTTCCTCGGCGTCGGCACGATTGCGATCAAGGTCAAGCAGCGCATCTAGCTTATTCGTAGTGATAGCATGGTGGAATGAAGCAGGGTAGATGTGCTTTCGAAGATCGAAAACAGATATAAATAACAGTGGCATTAAAATGAACTCGCTAAACTCGCGCGTCTCATATAAGGCCTTATATGCTACAAGGATTGTGAATGAATCAATGTACGGAATTTGCAGTATTTCGAGTTGAAAAAGAAAATGTCAGCAAGGTCATTGGCCTAAGTAAGGCGATTCATTCAGAAATGAATGAAGAAAATACAGTAATAATATCATCCAATGTTTTGCTGAAAACTGATAATCCCGAGGAAATTTGCTGGCATCTTGAATGGGTGAGTGTGGAGGCTGCGAAAACAACAACAGAGAAATGGCCTACATTTGCAAGTACAGCTGAGTTTCAGAGTTTAGTGACTAAAAACCTGTATTACGGGCATTTTTTAGTGCGATAAAGACATCTCTCATCGCGTATCTCAAACATCATTCTGGCGCATAAAACCGCGCTTCCACCAGGACTTAAGCGGACGGATTTATACCATATTCAGTGGCGGACTCTTCTGTTCTTATGGGCACTGTCTGATTGTACTGAAAAAGTGTGACAGCCATCCGTATACTAGACATGACATGGAGTTCAAGTGAGCGTTTACGTTGAGACGGATTTTTCTGCCGTTATAGTTAGCGAGAAAAGCTTTTATTAAGGAGTTACACGGAGTCGTTTTAAACTGGTCTATCGTGTGAATATATTGCATTTGTGCTATTGTATGTGCGTATAGCACATAAATGGATGCGATTATGAGCGCCTTAAAGAACTCAGTACCCAGTAACAAAGTCGTCTTAGCCAAAGCCTTACTGAATGCCAGCTCTCAGTTAGGGTTGCAACAGTCAGAGGTCGCCGCTGTCATTGGAAGCCATCGAACTGCCATTAGTCGCCTAAAAAAAACACCCTCACTCGACCCAAACTCGAAGCAGGGTGAGTTGGCCCTCTTGTTGATCCGTTTAGCACGGGCGTTATTCGCGCTTACTGGGGGAGATGCCGACTGGATAAAGCACTTTATGAATACGCATAATAAAGTCACAGGCGGCATACCTTGTAAGCAAATTACAAGTGTCACTGGCCTAATACGTGTTTTGCAATTTGTTGATGGTGTTAGAGGAAAGGTATGATTTGCCAGCAGTACCTTGACCACATTGAAGCATTATCGGGGACGCTATTTCGTTTAGTTGAAAGTCAAGAACAGGTCGCGACGCTAGGCTATGTTGATACCCTAGAAGAACAGTCGCTACTAGAGGAAATGCTGGAGGCTGTGAAACCTCCTTACCCCAGTGATAGCGAAGGTTATCACTATCTTTTGAAAACACCTTTTAGGTACCCACCGCTAGAATGGGGGTCACGCTTCGGTCGAGTGCATGAGCCGAGCATCTTTTATGCTGGGCTAAGTGTTAGCTCTACACTTGCTGAAGCGGCCTATTACCGGTTTGTATTTTGGCAGTCGATGGATGCACCGGCCATTAAGTCGTCAATCCGTTCAGAACACACCTTGTTTTCTGTGGGCTATAACACAGGCTACGGGCTACGACTAAATGCACCGGCCTTTAATGAATTCTCCAGTGAGTTAACCCACCCCTCTAATTACCAGCCCTGCCAATTGTTAGGTACTAGATTGCGTGATTCGGTCTCGATGTTCGAGTATCAGTCAGCCCGTGACCCGCAACAGGGAGCCTGTGTTGGTGTTTTTACCCCTGAAGTGTTCACGCGGAAAAAACCAACTGAATCTAGCCAATGGTTATGCGAAACAAACGCCAGCGAAGTGCTATATAAGCAAGTAGGCAGTAAGGGCGTTATTAATTTTCGGATCGAGGATTTTTCTATTGATGGTGAACTCCCATACCCAGCATAAAAACAATTATTTAATGAGTGGCGGGTTATCGTCGTGTTGGTCGTGTGCTATGTCTGTATATGGCAGGTTAAGCACTAGAACGAAGCGTAACAATCAATAACGTCCGCAAACAGCACGCCAAATGTAGGGTGGGGCGCATTCAAAACGCAGTGCCATTTTATCAATGAGCTAACAAGGTAAATCACACCCAGTAACTATATATTGTTAACCCAGCACCTATAGCGGTATAGCTAAAAGTGCTTACTAATTTGTTGTCATTTTCCTCAGGAAATCAGGAGTATCTAGGTATTGGCCTGGCTCATGATTATTTCCCGCTGTGCTTGAATATTCTATGGGGTCCTCAATTACTTTACTCGAACCGGTCGGTGAAGATACTATAAGCACAACCCTGATCTGATTAGACTTCTCAAGAATGGGGTCGAAAATACAAGCTCCTGCCACCCAGACAGAACTTGATATTGCGTTATTGTCTACCTGATCACATATAGCGCTATATTCGTCCAACGTAAGATCATAACCAGCCATTATGGCGACATAAACTAAATCGCCGGCGTTGAAGGCTCCAACTGTATTTAATGTTTCTTTTATTGCTGTTTCTGCTCTATTACTACCCCTTGCAACGCTACAACCGCCTTTTGCAATTAGAAGACTATGATCATTGAACAACATTCGAACATCTACGTAGTCGATAGCCACCATAAAGTTGTGCATCATTACTTCAATGATTGGGCGGGCTAGCTCGATAGCTTCTTTTGGGTTCGATACCAAAATAACGGTGTCTAATACTTCGGTCGTTTTTTCATTAATAGTCGGTTTTATTGATGACCATGACAGTAGAATCGTAAGTGGTGGGCACGAGTCTGGAACAGCTCTTAAGTGCAGACAATCCATTAACCAGTCCATATCAGAGTGACATTCACTGGCTAGCACGACAGTTACAGTCGCGTCTTGCAAGGCCGGGATAATTGAATCTGTTGATAACAAAAACTGTCCCTCTAGTTTCAAGTTCTCTTCGGATGTTGCTATTAGTGGGTTTTCTGGTACCCACCGATACTGAGTCAAAAGTTGTGATTGCCTGTCTACGACTAGCAGTCTGCTACCGTAGAATACTGGCAGGGTACTAAAATCATTAGAAAAACATATCACGGTTACAAAATATTCTTTAGGTTCGCTATATAGCCGATCAAACATAGAAAATTTCTCCGTATAACATGTGTAGTAGTTAAGTAAGTTTGGTCACGATTTAATCGCTGATGTTAAATTTTTATTTCAGCTAAGAAAGTCGAGGATCAGGTCTTTATTTTTGCAATGGTTATTTTATTTTGATGCGGTATATCCACGGCTAGAGCACTACGAATAGAGTTTTCTGGCGCTTTGTATCATGTTACGTCAAGGGGTAATGAAGGTGAAGCATTTACCTAGGTTATGGCAAGACCGCTACGCATAAAGTTTGAATGAACCAAGGAGGGGGCTTCCTGAAGAGTAGGGGATGTACGCTAGAGCAGATCGGTAATTTTTATGGATGGCATTACTCAATGATTAGCCTGGTTATTAATGGTTCACTGAACGAATAAAGACTGGTCCCTGAGTTCTAGGAATATGCTGTTCGTGAAGAATTAGTATTACCAATGGTCAAAGCGCTAGGGCAGCAAGCTACGGATGATTCACGAGTGGTTCGAAGCCGCAGTTTAATTAATTCACCTGTTGTTCTCGGTTCAAAGCAGCGTAAAGTTTTTATAGTTCCAGGCTACTTCTTTCCGCAGGAAAAATATATTGGGTTTTAGCTGTAAAAACACTATTTAATGCCAATAAGTCAAATGGAGTAGATTCGATTTATTTTAGACGCCGTTAAAGGTTTTGCATTAAGAGCGTACGGGGAGTATTGTTTTTTGCACGATATCCGGAAAAGGAGGGTTAGACGATGAGTATTTCAGCGTTTAGGTTCAATGCAACCATACTGTTGCTCAGTATCTGCTTTTTTTGTACGGCTGCGGTGCAGGCAAAAACGACGGGTAAGATGGACGTTAAGCCAGGGATATATAAACTCAAGTCTGGTAGCAAATTACCTACGAAGGGTCCTGTTGTTCGTATTTATACGGAGGGTGCGAGTACTAAATACAGTCATGTTGGCGATACGCATAAGACCCGTCCGGTGCTAGTGAAATATACCGCTTCATGTTCCAACAAGGGCAAGCTTTCCGGCGGTGATGTTTCTATCGGCGATGAAAAAGTAGGCATAGGCAGTGGTGGTTTCAGTAGCAAGTCGGTATGGGTCAATGTGCCTTACAGCATGATTGCAACGATTAAACCAGTGGAACGTTGTAATGAACATGCCAAAACCCTGAGCCTGCAGCAGGACAAACCACTCGAGAAAATTGTGCAAAAGGGTTTTGTCATGAAGATACCGAATGTGCTGAAGGCCAAGGGTGTTGCATTTTGCACGGCGGCAGGCTTAGGTAAGGGTGATGTTGCAGGCGACACCACCGGTGGTTTAGGTGTTTTCCTTGATTGCGCCGGCAACCCAAAGGCGCGTGCCCCACGAGGAACTACCGGTACTAGTAAACCGAAACCAAAAGACCCCGGCAAGACAAGTCAGATATTCAAATCAGCCAAATTGCTAACCAAGATGCCCAGTTATATTGGCAAATGCCCAGTGGGGATGAAATACACAGGTAGTATTAGGGTTACAGGGAAGGGTAAGGTTGAGTACCAAATAATTGGTGATGGAGGTTACAAAACACCGGTGAAAATAATGCAATTTGCTAAGGCCGGCTCGAAGGTATTTCAATGGACGCGGATGGTCAGGCAAGCTGATCATGGTAAAACACTGGTTATGCAAGGGAGGACGTCAGACCCTAAGCTGATTAAGGGCTGGATGCAACTGAAGGTGATTTACAAGGTCCGTAATAACCTCGCTTCAGCAAAAAAATCTTGGAAATCCAAACGGCAGAATTTCAGCGTTAAGTGTGGATCTGCCACGCTTTCGAGAGTGCGTATCTTGCCAAATAAGCCCGAAAACCGCTAGTTCTCCAATAATAGAGTGAGGGCTTGGCAACCGCTTTAAGACAAAAGCATCATTAAAAGGAATGTATCGAAAGGCTTATCTTGTGGGAGTGGTGGTTTTATTGATAAACTTAAACCGGTAAGTGGGCTGCTTCGATTTAAACCGCAAGGGCGGCCTGGAAAAGGAAACTAAGGGGGGCGGCCCATTAGAAATGGATAACAACGGAGTGGTAAATGAAATTTTTGACGACAGCTTTATTGTCGCTAGTGGTAACGGTGTGTGTAGCAAAGGATCAAGGCTCACCGGCTGAGGTTTCCTTGCAAGGAGCAGAAACCTTGGTGTTTGTGCATGGCGCGCACTTAACCAAGGCGGCGTGGTCTGATGTAAGGGATGTGCTGCAAGCGGATGGTTTGCAAACGCTGGCGGTCGATTTGCCAGGTCGGGGATCTACAGACAATGCCAATGCGATTACCTTAGAGTATTCTGCTCTAGCGCTATGTTCGGCAATAAAAAAGATAGCCGGGCCGATTGTTTTTGTTGCTCATAGTCAAGGTGGGGCGGTGGTTAACCAGTCATTGTCATTGTGCCCTAGAGATAACATTAAGAGTATTGTTTATCTGGCTGCGGTAGCTCCGTTAAATGGAGAAAAGCCATTTTCATTGCTGAGTCAGGCCGACGAAAGTAATTACTTTAAAGTGGTTCGTTATGACGAACCATCAGGGTGGATGCTGCTGACTGATAAGGAATTATTTGTTAGCATATTTAGTAATTCGGCGTCGCCAAAGGTTAAGCAAACCATTATGGCGCAAGCGGTTAATGAACCCGCCATTATTGCCGAGGGTGTGATTAAGCTTAGGGCAGAGTACTTTGCCTCGCTCGATAAGTTCTATATTTATACGGTAGCAGATCAAGTCATTTCTTTGGCATCGCAACAAGCTATCGCTGCTACTATTAAACCCAAGAAAGAGCTGGTTTTAGAGAGTGGTCACTTGCCGATGATTTCGAGTCCGATTCGACTCGCGGCTGCTATCCAGTCATTATTAAATTGAGCTAAATAACCCGCGATGTCGCTTGCTTGAGCGCTGCTTTAGTAGCTTAATGGAACTAGGTATTAACACCCAGAGATCGAGGTGATAACAGCATGAGTAAGGCAAGCAAGATTACGCAGGCTAATTTTTTTGTCGGTGAGCTAATTAAGCATCGCTTATTTGGTTACCGAGGGGTGGTGATCGACGTGGATAGTCACTTTCAGTCAAGCGATGAATGGTATGACATGATGGCAAAGTCGCGCCCACCGAAAGATAGGCCTTGGTATCATGTGCTGGTAGATGGCAGTGTTCATTCGACCTATGTTGCAGAGAGAAATTTATTGATGGATGAGGCGCTAGACGAGATTGATCACCCGATGCTGGAGGCTTTTTTCTCTGATTTTAGCAATGGCCGTTATTTGCGTATTGAAGCGGATAATTAGTCGTTAGTTGAGGTAGAGTAGCCGACCTGATGCGCTGGTTTTTCTTCTTATTGCTGACTATAGGAAAGCGCACAATCTCTGGAGTTATCTTATGAAACAAATTCGTGGCATTAATCACGTGGGTATTCGGGTAAGCGACTTGGCGCAGGCCCGTGAGTTTTATCAACAACTGGGTTTCGAGTTTATCGTTGGGCCGATTGGCCCAGAACCGGTGGCGATTATGGAGCACCCATCGGGGGTTAACATCAATTTCATCCTTAATGCGGATGCTAGCCTGAACGGAAATATTTTGATGGATGTTGCCGAAAAACACGCGGGTTATACCCATATGGCACTGGATGTAACGGATATCGCAGCCGTTGAAGCATCACTTAAGGCGTTAGCTATCCAGATTACTGGGGGCCCTATAACGTTACCGGATGGTGCGATGATGTTATTTATTCGTGATCAAGATAGTAATGTGATCGAGTTTCACCAGAGTGCCGTAAGGTGAGGGTTAGGTGGGTACTGCAAGTTGCTCAAGCAGCGTTTATCGATGGAATATTTGTAGGCTAAGTCATGGCAGTCGAAATTGAACGAAAATTTTTGGTAGATTTTTCAAACATCGTTTTGCCGGGTAACGGGGTGTTAATCAAGCAGGGATATTTACCGCTGGCGAGCGAGACGAAAACCGTGGTGCGAGTTCGGATAAAAGCAGAAAGCGCATATTTAACGGTCAAGGGCGCGAATGTAGGTGTTAGTCGGGCGGAGTTTGAATACCAAATTCCACTAGCCGATGCCGAAGAGATGCTGGCAAACCTATGTGATAAACCACTTGTCGAGAAAACGCGTTACGAACTAATGGTCGAGGGGCATTGCTGGGAGTTGGATGTGTTTGTCGGTGATAACGAGGGTTTGGTTGTTGCTGAGGTAGAGTTAGCTGCGGAAACTGAGTCGTTTGTCTTACCGTCGTGGGTGGATAAAGAGGTGACAGGCGATCCTCGTTACTATAATTCAAGCTTATTGGCGCTACCTTATAAATTATGGGCTAAGGCTTAAGCCGTTGTTATTACTCGGCGTCTAGGTCAACGACTTTAAGCCAAATACCGTGGTTCTTTTGCGCTGTTTGATGGTGCTTGCCGAGTATCCTCGATGAGGATAAGTGACCCTGTTCATTGATGCCGGATAATTTTATCCAGCTATTCAACCGCCCACGAATGATGCTCGATACACGGGAAAACTCCGTTGCGTTGGCTTGGCCCGCTAAGGGCCGCTGATACCAAGGGGATATTTCTAAAATAACGGCACCATGGCTGAGCCGTGGAGTGACATAAAACCCACTGGAGCTTTCTATATACTCGCTAGTACTGGAAATATGTAGGCTGTTAGCGTGTTGGCTGATCTGAAGGTTTTTGCTCGGCCTGCTTATGCCGCTGCTGATATGCGCGGTATGGCCGTCTAATACTTGAATACTTTGCTGCTGATTGTCGTTTGAGTGTTTGCTGGTCGTGTAGACCTTCAGTGAACCCTGATAGCTACGTTGAACGCCGGAGCCGATGTGCAGCTGTTGATTGAGCTCATACCCCTCCTGCTGTTGTTGGAAACGGCCATCTCGGTTCACATAAATGCGCAAGCGGTGACTGGCCACGTCTAGTTTATTGATGAGCGCCTTAAGCTCGACAATATTGTCGGGGTTGATGCGTAGAATAAGTTCGTTATGTGCCGCTATGACGGTTTCACCTGATTGCAAAAAAGGCTGAATACTCGGGATAATATTGGCTGGGGTTTGATGTTTGAGTGGGTGAAAGATTAACTCAGCGTAGGTTAGGCTGGATAGTAGTGATAATACGCAGGCCGTTAAAAACGTTAGTTTCATAATAATACCGAACGTAACTCTGGATCGGCTTCACTGCGCAGCCATACATCGTGAAAAAACGACAAAAATTGTGCATTATGCCCCGCATCGGCAAAGTTACAAATGCCGTTATAGTGTTGATGATTAGGTAATTGAAAATACGCGCTTTTATCAATGCAGACAAAATCATCGTCACGCGGCGGGGTGTCGGAGGATATTTTCTTGAAGAATATACTGCTTGAAAGCTTATGCGATAAGCCGAGTAAGCGATGCGATATCCTGCTTATTGCTTGGCTATCGTTCACGAGAATGTTGATTTTAGTGCGGTGGTGCTTTAAACAAAACTTTTCACAGGCCTCAATGACAGCAGCGGTGTTGAAAATAGCTGGGCATAATATATGGCTATAGATGTTGAGTTCGCTGGTCGCTTGTTCGATCAGCCGTACCAAGGCTTGGATGTCCTGTGGGTAGGAGTTTAGCTGGAAGGTGGTGGTAGTTTCCCTAAAAATAGCATTTTCTAACGGATCTGTAGACATGGAATGAATACCCCTAACAACGTTTATGCTGGTTCTCTTATGCTAAAGATTAATGGTTTAAAATGCAAAAAAAACCGAATCAAAAGATTCGGTTAAGAATGCAAGTTTAAGGTCCATAAAAGGGGGAGAGGAGAGCATGAACCTTCAAACCGCCTTGCATTGGAGAAAAGTATGGCAGTTCATGCTGAACAAAACATGAACTGCATCACACTTTAAGTTGTTGCCTAGATATTCTTAGCCAATGATTCTGCGCAGCCGGTGTAACTCGCTGGGGTGAGCGTTAATAATTGCTGTTTGGCATCCTCTGGGATCTCTAGGTTCTGGATGAAAGCCTGCATGGAGCGTTGATCAATGCCTTGCCCACGAGTGAGTTCCTTTAACTTTTCGTAGGGTTTTTCAATACCGTAGCGGCGCATAACCGTTTGAATAGGTTCAGCCAATACTTCCCAGTTAGCGTCGAGGTCTTGCAATAATTTGGCTTCATTTATTTCAAGTTTTGACACACCTTTTTGCAGTGACTTGAAGCCAATTAAGCTGTGAGCCAAACAAGTACCTAGGTTTCTCAATACGGTTGAATCGGTAAGATCCCGTTGCCATCTTGAAATAGGTAATTTTTCTGAGAAGTGATTCATTAAGGCATTGGCAATACCAAAGTTACCTTCGGCATTTTCAAAGTCGATAGGGTTAACCTTATGTGGCATGGTGGATGAACCAATTTCACCGGCAATGGTTTTTTGCTTGAAATAAGCAACTGAAATATAACCCCAAACATCACGTGCGAAGTCGATCAGAATGGTATTGATACGCGCCAATACGTGGAAGTACTCGGCAATATAATCATGCGGTTCAATTTGAATGGTGTATGGGTTAAAGCTTAAACCTAATGATTCTACGAAATTTTCAGCAAACGCAGGCCAGTCAATGTTTGGGTAAGCCGAGTAGTGGGCGTTATAGTTGCCAACAGCGCCATTAATTTTACCGAGCATATCAATATCGTCTAATTGTACTAATTGGCGATCTAAACGCGCAACGACATTGGCAAACTCTTTACCCATGGTGCTAGGCGAGGCGGTTTGCCCGTGGGTACGTGATAATAAAGGCATGGCTGCGTAAGTAATAGCTTTTGCTTTAATGTCGCTAATGACATCAGCGATGGCGGGTTTGACAACCTCATCACGGCCTTCTTTTAACATTAAGGCGTAAGACAGGTTGTTGATGTCTTCTGAGGTGCAGGCAAAGTGAATGAACTCGCTGACGGCTAATAATTCAGCATCATCGGCGGTTTTTTCTTTTAAGAAGTACTCTACGGCCTTAACATCGTGGTTAGTGGTGCTTTCGATGTCTTTAATGCGTTGAGCGTCGTCTACACAAAAGTCACTCACGATGTTATCGAGTAGTTGATTAGTTTGAGCCGAAAATTGAGGAACTTCAGTAATTTCATTGTTTTCCGCTAAGGCTTGTAACCAACGAACTTCAACGGTTACCCGTGCTTTGATTAAGCCAAATTCAGAAAAAATAGGGCGTAACTCGTCAACTTTGCTGGCATAGCGACCATCGACAGGGGAAAGGGCGTTTAATTTATTTAGTGTCATTTATGAAGTTTTATTTAATTAGTGTTTGAAGAGGTTGAATCTATTATACCGCCACCCAGGCAAATATCCTGATGATAAAAAACCACTGATTGGCCGGGCGTTACCGCGCGCTGGGGTTGGTCAAAGGTCACCGTGCAGCTACCATCGTCGAGTAGTTTGATTTGGCACGCTTGGTCTTTTTGCCGATAGCGAGTTTTAGCGGTGCAGCGGAAGCCGTCAGCAACGGCTTCTCCACTGGCCCAGCTGAGTTGAGAGGCCTGTAATATGTCGCTTTGCATCATGGGGTGGTCGTGACCTTGTGCGGCAATCAAAATGTTATTGATTAGGTCTTTTTTGATGACGTACCAAGGTTCTTCAGCGGCTGTTTTGATGCCGCCGATGCCGAGGCCTTGGCGCTGACCTAGGGTGTAATACATTAACCCTTGGTGTTGACCAATCACGTCACCTTCAGGGGTTTGAATTTCACCTGGTTGCGCGGGTAGGTATTGCTGTAGGAAGTCTTTGAATTTACGTTCGCCGATGAAGCAGATGCCGGTGCTGTCTTTTTTACGGCTGTTGATAAACCCAGCTTTCTGCGCGAGTTCACGCACCGCGGGTTTTTCCATATCCCCAATGGGGAATAAGGAGCGGCTTAGCTGCGCTTGACCTAGGGTGTAAAGAAAGTAGCTCTGGTCTTTATTACTATCTAAGCCACGCAGCAGTTGAAACTTATCACCATGCAGCGCTATTTGTGTGTAGTGTCCGGTCGCAATGTAATCCGCGCCGAGATCGGTGGCGTAGTCTAAAAAGGCTTTAAATTTAATTTCCCGGTTACATAAAATGTCGGGGTTCGGGGTGCGGCCTGCAGCGTACTCTTTGAGGAAATCCTCGAAGACGTTATCCCAATACTCGGTGGCAAAATTAACCGTTTTCAAGCTGATGCCTAGTTTGTCACAAACCTGTTGTGCGTCATCGAGATCTTCCTTCGCGGTGCAGTATTCACTGCCATCATCTTCGTCCCAGTTTTTCATGAATAAACCGGTGACTTGGTGCCCTTGTTCAAGCAGTTTAAGAGCGGCAACAGAGGAATCTACACCGCCGGACATGCCGATCATTATTTTTTTATTTGACATTTAAATCAGTATGTTATGGTGACTATTTAATGTTTGTTTTAATTAAATTTAGCGGATAGGTTTTACCCGCCAAAAAATCATCAATGCTTTCGAGAATAATCGGGCCTCTTAAACGGTGTTGGTTTTCTAAAATATCGTCTCGGCTCATCCATAAGGCTCGTATGATGCCATCGTCGAGTTGAGTTTCAATACGTTGATCACACACCGTTCCTGAAAACGTCGTCCGGTAGTAAGTGGTCTGGTTTTCTTCGTTATGCCACAGGTAAGAGCCAATGAATGCACAAGGGGTGAACTGATAACCGGTTTCCTCTAGAGTTTCTCTAATAGCGGCGTCCTGCAGACCCTCATTAGGTTCTAAGTGCCCTGCGGGCTGATTGATCACGGGGCCATTGGCCGAGTGTTCTTCCACCATTAAGAATTTGCCTGATTGTTCAATAATGGCGGCAACAGTTACATTGGGTTTCCAAATCATGCTTTATTTATTGCTAGTGTGATGGTGGGCATTATAACTTAAATCCGCGATTCGGCGAATTGGAGTTATTTTTAGTCAACGCAGGCGGTGTTAAAACGAGGATTGAAAAAAACTAGGGTCGATGAGTTCAATAAAATTCTTTGCTGGTAGTGATAACATACCTTTTCTTTTCATCGTAACACCGTAATAATAATCAGGAAAATATTTTGAAAGAGGTTTGGCGACGAGCTTTTCATTACCCGTTAACGAGACGCTGGTGACGATGGAAATACCGAGGCCAAGCTCAACGTATTTTTTAATAATCTCCCAGCTCCAAGCCTCTAGTGAGCCTTTGTAACGTAATTGGTGTTTTTGGAATACGTCCTCGACAATGCGCCAAGTGTTTAGGTGTTTAGGTGGCAGAATAAGGTCGTACTGGGTGATATGGTGGAGGCTAATATCCTCGACTGCGGTGAGTGGGTGACCAAACGGCATAATCAATACGGGAACAAAACGATAGGCCTGTTTATATAGTATATCGGCGGGAACATCCGAGACGGGGCCAACCGCAAAATCTACCTCGCCGTTACGAATCGCTTCGATGCCCGACTTACCCGACACGTTGTGTAGACGAATATGGATATTGGGGTAACGCTGCCTGAATTTTTCTACAATTTTGGGTAATAAATATAAAATACTGGCCTCGCCAGCGGCAATATTAATTTCGGCAGAGACTTCCGGTTTATGCCGTGCGGCAAAGCGGGTGGGTAAGCTGTCCATTTGTTCAACCAGCGGTTGAGCCAGTTCTAATAATGTTTTACCCGCTTCGGTGAGGCTTATTTTGGGGCCGTTACGGGTGAATAAACGCGCCTTTAGTTCTTCTTCAAGACTTTGTATTTGCAGCGAAACGGAGGGTTGGCTCAGTTGCAATAAGTCGGCGGCCTTTGAGAAACCGCCCACTTTAGCGGCCATGCAAAATGACCTGAGTTGTTTATGTCGATTACTTTTTACGGCTGATTTACTCATAAACGCATTCTATCATTGTTTTTTTTAATGATAGAAATAGTTTTATTGGGATTGTGTGGGGGTAGATTATCTCTATAATGCGGTCGCACAAATACCCAATGACATCAATTTTAGGAGATCTGATAATGAAAAAATTGACCTTTACCGGCGACATGCTTGAAGAATACAAAAGCATTTATTCTGCAGAAGCAAATGCTTTTGTTGCTACGCTAGCGGAAGAGTTTTCACCCCGTGTTGCGGCCTTGCTTGAAACACGAAAAGTCAAACAAGCTGAAATTGATGCGGGCGCATTACCCGATTTCCTAGCTGAAACTAAAGCTATCCGTGAAGGCGATTGGAACATTTTAGGGGTTCCAGAAGACCTACAGGATCGTCGTGTAGAAATCACTGGCCCAGTCGATCGTAAAATGATCATCAATGCATTGAATGCGAATGTAAAAGTATTCATGGCCGATTTTGAAGACTCTTTGGCACCGACTTGGGACAAAGTAGCGCAAGGCCAAATCAATATGCGTGATGCGGTTAATGGCACCATTACTCTAGACGACCCTAAGTCGGGCAAACACTACGAGCTAAACGAAGACCCAGCGGTATTGATTTGTCGTGCACGTGGTTTACACCTACCAGAAAAGCACATTCAATTAGAAGGCGACAATATCCCTGGTGGTTTGATCGACTTCGCTTATTACTTCTTCCATAACTATAAAGCGTTATTGGCGAAAGGTTCAGGCCCTTATTTCTATATTCCTAAACTGCAATCACACCAAGAAGCTCGCTGGTGGGCGGATGTGATGGACAAGGCTGAAGACTTAGTGGGTCTTGAGCGTGGCACGGTTAAAGCAACGGTTCTTATTGAAACCTTGCCGGCGGTGTTTGAAATGGAAGAAATTCTTCACGAATTCCGTGATCACATCGTGGCGCTTAACTGTGGCCGTTGGGATTATATCTTCAGCTATATTAAAACGCTTAAAAACTACCCTGATCGTGTACTACCAGATCGCCAAGCAGTAACAATGAATAAGCCTTTTTTAAGTGCATACTCACGTTTATTGATTAAAACGTGTCACAAGCGTGGTGCTTTAGCGATGGGTGGTATGGCGGCCTTTATTCCTGCTAAAGACCCTGAAGTGAATGCAGCGGTATTGAAAAAAGTGGTTGGTGATAAAACACTAGAAGCACAAAACGGCCACGATGGTACCTGGGTTGCTCACCCGGGACTTGCTGATACAGCGATGGGTGTATTAAACGAATATATTGGTGAAGGTAACCTAAACCAAATGAGGGTTACACGTGCTGATGATGCAGACGTAACGGCGGCAGAATTACTAGAGCCTTGTAAGGGTGATAGAACAGAAGACGGTATGCGTGCGAATATCCGCATCGCTGTGCAATATATTGAAGCTTGGATTCAAGGTAACGGCTGTGTGCCAATTTATGGCTTGATGGAAGACGCGGCAACCGCTGAAATTTCACGTTCATCTATCTGGCAGTGGATTCATCACGGTAAAGAATTAAGTAACGGTAAAAAAATCACCGTTGAACTATTCCGTGAATTTATGGGCGAAGAGATGGATGTGATCAAAACAGAAGTGGGCGAGGAGCGTTTCAGCTCAGGCCGTTTTGATGAAGCCGCTAAAATTATGGACCGTTTTACTACCTCAGAAGAGCTGGTTGATTTCTTAACCGTCCCAGCTTACGAATATTTATAAATTTTTAGTTTTACTAACCTTAATGGAGATTTAAATGTCATCTTATACTAACGATATCGCTGCTGTTTCAGCAGTAATTGAAGCAAAGGGCCCGTCTTGGGACCCAATCAATCCTGAATCAATTGCACGTATGCGCGCGCAAAACAAATTCAAAACAGGCCTTGATGTAGCACAATACACAGCTGACATCATGAATGCTGATATGGCTGCATTTGATGCAGACAAAACTAAGTACACGCAGTCTTTAGGTTGCTGGCATGGTTTTATTGGTCAACAAAAAATGATCTCAATCAAAAAGCATTTCGGTGGAAAAACTGACCGTCGTTACCTTTACCTTTCTGGTTGGATGGTTGCAGCATTACGTTCAGATTTTGGTCCTTTACCTGATCAATCTATGCACGAAAAAACATCGGTTGCAGCATTAGTTGCTGAGTTATACACATTCCTACGTCAAGCTGATGCGCGTGAATTAGGCGGTTTGTTCCGTGATTTAGATGCAGCACGTGAAGCGGGTGATGCGGCTAAAGAAGCAAAAATTCAAGATGCAATTGATAACCACGTGACTCACGTTGTGCCAATTATTGCGGATATCGATGCGGGTTTTGGTAATGCTGAAGCGACTTACCTAATGGCTAAGCAAATGATCGAAGCGGGTGCTTGTGCACTGCAAATCGAAAACCAAGTAGCTGATGAAAAGCAATGTGGTCACCAAGATGGCAAAGTTACGGTTCCTCACGCTGACTTCCATTCTAAAATTCGCGCATTACGTCACGCTTTCTTAGAATTAGGTATCGACAACGGTATTATCGTGTCACGTACTGACTCTGAAGGTGCTGGTCTTACGAAAGAAATCGCTGTTGTTAAAGAGCCTGGCGATCAAGGCGATCGTTACAACTCTTTCCTAGACGTTGAAGAAATTGACGTAGCTGACATGGCTGAAGGCGATGTATGCTTTAACCGTGATGGCAAACTTGTTCGTCCTAAGCGTTTACCTTCTGGTCTATACCAATTCCGTCAAGGTACGGGTGAAGAGCGTTGTGTATTTGACTCTATCGAAGCCATTAAAGCGGGTGCCGATCTTCTTTGGATTGAAACTGCAACACCAAGCGTTAAAGATATTGCCGACATGATGAACGAAGTTCGCAAAGAAATTCCTGATGCGAAGCTAGTTTACAACAACAGTCCTTCTTTCAACTGGACGCTTAACTTCCGTCAGCAAGCATTTGACGCGATGGTTGCAGCAGGTGAAGATGTTTCTGGTTACGACCGTGATGGCTTAATGAGTGCTGAATACGACGAAACTGATTTGGCGCACGCTGCTGATGAAAAAGTTCGTACCTTCCAAGCTGATTCTGCTCGTGAAGCGAACATCTTCCACCACTTGATCACTTTACCGACTTACCACACAGCAGCGTTGTCTACAGACAACTTAGCTAAAGACTACTTTGGTGAGCAAGGTATGCTTGGCTACGTAGCTGGCGTACAGCGTAAAGAGATCCGTCAAGGTATCGCATGTGTTAAACATCAAAACATGTCGGGTTCAGACATGGGCGATGACCACAAAGAATACTTTGCTGGTGAGAACGCGCTTAAAGCGGGCGGTGCGAACAACACATCTAACCAATTCTCTTAATTTGAGATAGCTTAATGTGTTTTGCCCTAGCCATTGCTTCTGCATTGCTAGGGTAGATGCCATTCGTGGTAATAAAAAGGCGATATTCTTAATTGAATGTCGCCTTTTTTATGACTGAGTTTAACGTTTTAACCTACAATCGCATTGTTAAGTGTCTTAGGGAAATTAAATGATTGAAGTTGTATCCAAAAGTAACATTGATGAGGTGTTGCCTTTAATCAGCAAGTACCAAGAATTTTATAAGGTCGTTGATATATCAGATGCAAAAAACAAAGCGTTCTTTTCGCAGTTTGGCGAAACGAATTCATCGGGTTGCCAATTCATATTTCGCAGTAACACAAAGCTTGTTGGATTTGCCACTGTATTTTTTACATATTCTTCCACGCTTGCAGCTAAAGTTGCGGTATTAAATGATCTATATACCTTGCCGGCCAACAGAGGAGAAGGTATTGCTAAACAACTCGTCGAGCATTGCGATAGTTTTGCAAAGTCACAGGGTGCGTTAAGACTACAGTGGCTAACGGCTACAGATAACGAGCCTGCACAAAAACTGTATGATTCACTAAACACGGCTAAGAGTACATGGTGCTTTTATACGTACAATACATAACCAATTAACCCGGTATGGCGCACAAAATACACCCGCGCTTACTTATAACGTTAAACATCTAAAACAAAGGTAAATGAATAATGAGTGATACTCCAAGCTATCTACAGGATGCATCAGATCTGTTAACAAAAGACGGTTTTGCAACGGGCGAGACTTGGTATCACGGGACATCTTCTTCCTTAGCAAGCTCCATTGAGTCTGATGGTCTAAAGCGTTCAGGCGATAGGGCGATGAAACAAGCCGCAAAAAGCACCATGGCAACGATTGGCAATAGTTATACAGAGTCTGTTGAACCGGTATTTTTAACGCAAAGCAAAGAACTGGCTTATTACTGGGCTGAGCAGACGGTTAGAGAACGAAGTGTTCGTTTTGAGGGGGATGAAACGGCCGTCGTTTTTGCAATTAAATTGCCGGAAGAGCACAATGCTAAGGTGCTTCCTGATGTGGGTGCCGCTAGTTTATTGATGGTTAAGGAAGGCGAGTCGTATATGCTTTACGTCGCTAAACTCTATCAGGATTGTGATGCGGGTGAGCTTGATATTGATTTGATGAAGGCCGGTCGTTTAGAGTATTTGAATAAGCTTGGAATGGCCTACATTAATCAAGATATTGATGCTGAGTTCGTTTCAGTTGTTGCTAGCTGAGGACTTGGTTCTTTGTGCAATATTGTCTGCTGCTGTGTTTTATCTGCAGAAAAGTAGTGCCACTCTGCAATACCTGAAAGATTCACGTATCCAAGTCGGTGGCACTCGTGAAGCAGCGGCCTATCATGCTGTCTACTTACCTCGCAGCGACTTTATCAACGGCTGGGATTGTTAAAGAGAATTGACTAAGTGGTAGCGTTTAACATAAAGAAACCGATCAAGGCTCGCTGGTGTAAAACAGCAAGGCATGAGGGATTGAGATATGGCTGTCGGTCGCAGAGAGTGTTTTTCTACTGATGCCGCGCTTAGGGGGCATATCATTAACAAGTTTTCATGATTTGCTCGATGGTATGGCTAATGCGAGCTTGAAATTGAAAGTCCGAGACTCCATATTAAGATATAGATTTTTTATAAACGAACATTCTATATTTCTGTCAAAATAAACAACTAACCGTTAGTGATTACATAAATTATGTCCGATTTACCTTTTCAGCACGACGACGATGGCAGCTTGGCTTTGCAAGAGGCGAAGCCTAAGTTACAGAAGCCACCGATGTTTAAGGTGCTTTTATTAAATGATGACTTCACCCCAATGGATTTTGTGGTATCAATTTTGCAAAGTATCTTTTACAAAACGAAGGAAGATGCCGTTCGTATTACGATGAATGTGCATACCAGTGGTGTAGGTGTTTGTGGTGTCTATACTAAAGACATTGCCGAAACCAAAGTGCAGCAGGTTGTATTGTACGCACAAGAGAATCAACACCCCTTGCAGTGTACCTTAGAAGAAGTGGAGTGAAGCTATGTTGAATAAAGAACTAGAAGAGTCGTTAAACGAAGCGTTTAAGCGAGCGCACGAGAAGCGCCATGAATACATCACGGTTGAACATTTGTTACTGGCGATGATGCGTAATGCAACGGCCCGTGAAGTGTTTCAGGCTTCAGGGGGTAATGTCGGTATTATGATTGCTGATCTAGAGTCATATTTAGAACAAACCTCACCGATTATCCCGGTGGACATTGAGCGTGAAACTCAGCCAACTTTAGGTTTCCAACGTGTATTGCAGCGCGCTGTATTCCATGTGCAGTCATCCGGTAAAAAAGAGGTGACGGGGGCGAATGTATTAATTGCGATTTTTAGTGAGCAGGATTCACAAGCGGTTTATTTGATGAGCCGACAAGACGTGAGCCGGCTAGATGCGGTTAACTATATTTCACACGGAATCGCACGCATCGACGAAGATGAGGAAATAAGCGATTTTGAAGAGCCAGCTGCCGAAGAGGCTGAGAAAACCGCCACTGATCCCTTGGCTAAATATACCGTTAATCTCAATGAACAGGCTAAGCTGGGTAAAATTGACCCGTTAATTGGACGGGAAAAGGAATTGGAGCGAACCATTCAAACCCTCTGTCGGCGGCGTAAAAATAACCCGTTATTAGTGGGTGAGGCTGGCGTGGGTAAAACGGCGATTGCCGAAGGTTTGGCGCTGAAAATTATCGACTCCGAGGTGCCGGCGGTATTAGAGGAAACCATTATTTATTCCTTAGATATGGGCGCTTTAGTAGCCGGTACAAAATATCGCGGGGATTTTGAGAAACGTTTAAAAGGTCTGGTGTCTCAGTTAAAGTCTGAGCCTGACTCTATTTTATTTATTGATGAAATCCATACCATTATCGGCGCAGGTTCGGCCTCAGGTAGTGTGATGGATGCGTCTAATATGATTAAACCCGCGTTGGCTTCGGGTGAATTGCGTTGTATCGGCTCAACCACTTATAAGGAGTTCCGTGGTATTTTTGAAAAGGATCACGCCTTGGCTCGACGTTTTCAAAAAATTGATATTAACGAACCCTCGGTCGATGACACCATTCAAATCTTACGTGGTTTGAAGTCTCGGTATGAGGAGCACCATGACCTTGAGTACAGTAACGCGAGTATAGAGACGGCGGCAAAATTGGCCGATCGTTACATTAATGATCGTTTTTTACCGGATAAAGCGATTGATGTGCTGGATGAAGCCGGTGCAAGACAACGTTTATTAGCCGTAGCCGACCGTAAAGAGATTATTTTAACGGAAGATATTGAAAAAATTATTGCGCAAATTGCACGTATCCCAGAAAAAAGTATTTCTTCGCAAGATAAAGATAAACTTAAAGACTTAGCGCGTAATTTGAAGCTAGTCGTTTTTGGTCAGGACGAGGCGATTGAGAAGCTCTCTGACGCGGTTATTTTGAGTCGGGCGGGTCTAGGTAATGAGGAGCGCACAATCGGCTCATTTTTATTTTCAGGGCCAACCGGGGTCGGTAAAACCGAGGTGACTCAGCAGCTGGCAAAAATTATGGGGGTGGACTTGATTCGCTTCGATATGTCGGAATATATGGAGCGACACACGGTGTCGCGTTTGATTGGTTCACCGCCAGGTTATGTCGGTTACGATCAAGGTGGTTTGTTGACCGAAGAAGTGGCGAAACACCCGTACGCGATTTTGTTATTGGATGAGATTGAAAAGGCGCACCCAGATATTTTTAATTTGTTATTACAAATTATGGATCACGGCACTTTAACTGATAATAATGGCCGTAAAGCTGATTTTAGAAATATTATGTTGGTGATGACGACCAATGCGGGCGCGCAAGAGGCGAGCCGGGCATCGATGGGCTTTACCGAACAAGAGCATTCTAGCGATAGCATGCAGGTGATCGAAAAGTCCTTTAGCCCCGAGTTTAGAAATCGTTTGGACGCGGTGGTGCAGTTCAAGTCATTGGACAAAGATATTATTATTCACGTGGTGGATAAGTTTATCTTCCAATTAGAAGCGCAGTTACACGAGAAGAATGTCAGTTTGATCTTGGAGCCAGAGGCCAGAAGTTGGTTGGCGAAAAAAGGTTACGACCCTAAAATGGGCGCAAGACCGATGGAGCGCACGGTTCAGGAGTACATTAAAAAACCACTTGCGAACGAGCTTGTGTTCGGTAAGTTAACCAACGGCGGGACGGTGAAGGTCTACCTGAAAGATAATAAAATTGACTTTATTATTAGCGAGGCGAGTAAGGATTTAGTCGAGCAGGATTAGGGTGAGGGCTTTGCACGGAATGACTTCTGTGCAAAGTCTCGGTGTTTTTATTTAACGCGGTAAGTAATACGGCCTTTGCTTAGATCGTAAGGTGTCATTTCAACTTTGACACGGTCACCGGTTAAGATACGGATATAGTGCTTACGCATTTTTCCTGAGATATGCGCGGTAATGACGTGGCCATTTTCTAGTTCAACGCGAAACATCGTGTTTGGGAGCGTGTCCTTTACCACGCCTTCCATTTCAATTTGATCTTCTTTTGCCATGTGTTCCTTTAAATGATTTTTTAACTAACAGCCCGATAAAATAGGCGAATGCGGCGCGATTTTACACTATTTAAGCTCTGCAAGGTGTTAATTGAGTTAAAAAGTTTCTGCAGAAGCTACAGAACCACTGCTGACAGGTAAATCGCTGGCTTTTTCAAAGGAAAGCCAACGGTTTTCGATGAGCATTTCCAACGGTCTGAAGTTGGATTTATAATTCATTTTTTGTGAGTCGCGGACGTAATAACCCAAGTACAGGTGTTGTTTATGATGCGCTTGAGCGTAGCGTATTTGTTGTAATACGCTGTAAGTGCCTAAGCTGAGTGAGGCAAATTCAGGGTCAAAAAAGGTATACACCGCAGACATCGAAAGGGCGAATAGATCGGTCACCGATACCGCGAGCAGTTTATCGTCTAACCTCGTTTCAAAGATGGCGCTATTACCCAGTGATTCACATAAAAAAGTGCGGTACTCGCTGCGCTCAAATTGTTGCATTGAACCGCCGGGGTGTTTATGTGCTTGATAACGTAGATATAGTTGATAGTGTTGTTCAGAAAAATCGGCTGAAATGGGCTTGAATGTTAACGCCTTGTTTTTTGTTAAGATGCGTTTTTGACTGCGCGAGGCTTTGAATTTATTAACGTCGATGCGGGTCGATATACAGCGGCGACAGGTTTCGCAATGAGGTCGATAGATGTGGCGTCCGCTGCGTCTGAAACCGAGGCTAATTAACTGCGCATACACCTCGGGGCTTACCTCGGCGTCTGGGGCAATGAAAACATTACGCGACTGTTTATCAGATAAGTAATCACAGTTTTGTGCGGAGGAGATATACAGCGCTAATTGCTGCTGCTCATTGCTCTTATCGCTCATTCAACCTGCCAAGCAGTGCGCGAAAGTTGCCGTGGGCAGTATTGTTCTAGTAACTGAATAAATGAATCACGAGTGATGGTCGCCGCACCAAGGCTTTCTAAGTGGTCAGAATGGACTTGGCAGTCAACGACTTGGCAGCCCCATTCAGCCAAATGACGACATAAAAATGTGAAACCTACTTTGGAAGCATTCGATTGTCTGCTGAACATCGATTCACCAAAAAATACTTGGCCGATAGAGACCCCGTATAAACCGCCAATTAATTCCTCACCCAGCCATACTTCCACCGAGTGTGCGTGCCCGAGCTCGAATAATTGCTGGTAGGCCTCGATCATTGAATCAGTTATCCAACTGCCGTCTTGTTGTTCGCGTGGTGCTGAGCAGGCCGCTATGACACGATCAAATGCTTGGTCGATGGTGCAGTGATAAGACTGCTTGTTGATGAATTTCGCAAGGCTGCGTGAAATATGCAGCGCCGATGGTTTGAGTGTTAACCGCGGGTCTGGGCTCCACCACAGAATCGGTTGTTGTTCATCAAACCAAGGGAAAATGCCTGAACGATAGGCCTCTAGTAATCGTTCAGGCCGTAATGAACCGCCTGCGGCTAATAAACCATCGGGATCCTTTAACGCCAAATTAATCGGCGGAAAAGGATCTAAATCGTCGTCTGGGTCAAGCCATGGAAGCATCAAACTAGTTGTTAACCCTCGGCTAGGTCATCAAGAAAGCGTTCCGCATCGAGAGCGGCCATACAGCCAGATCCCGCCGACGTAATGGCTTGTCTATAGATCGAATCGCCAACGTCACCCGCGGCAAATATACCAGGCACACTCGTTTGAGTCGCGTTACCCTTGTTGCCACTTTGGGTTTCTAGGTAACCGTTCTTCATTTCCAATTGGCCGTCAAAAATTTGTGTATTGGGTGAATGACCGATGGCGACGAAAACGCCTTCTAAGTCAATTTCCTTGGTGCTGCCATCTTGTTTGTTTTTAATCCGCATGCCGGTGACACCCATGTCGTCGCCGAGCACTTCATCGAGTTCACAAAACCACTCAACCGAGATATTACCGTCGGCTACTTTTTTCATCAGCTTGTCAGAAAGTATTTTTTCAGAACGGAATGAATCACGACGATGAACGACGGTCACGTGATCGGCGATGTTTGATAGGTACAAGGCTTCTTCAACGGCGGTATTACCGCCACCAATCACGGCGACTCGTTGTTTTTTATAGAAAAACCCGTCGCAAGTAGCGCAGGCTGATACGCCTTTACCTTTAAAGGCTTCTTCGGATTCGAGGCCTAAATACTGCGCCGATGCGCCGGTGGCGATAATCAGTGCGTCACAGGTGTAAGTGCCGGCATCACCTTCTAAGGTGAACGGGCGCTGTTGAACATTGGTGGTATGAATATGGTCAAACTGGATTTTTGTGTCGAAACGCTCGGCGTGTGCTTTCATTCTTTCCATTAAAGCTGGGCCTTGCAAGCCGTCGACATCTCCAGGCCAGTTATCAACGTCGGTAGTGGTCATTAATTGACCGCCTTGTTCAATGCCTGTTATTAATAGTGGGCTCAGGTTGGCTCTGGCCGCATAAACAGCAGCGGTATAACCGGCAGGACCGGATCCTAAAATAATTAATGGGTGGTGTGAGGTGTCGCTCATGACTGGGTTCCTATATTAAACTTGTGGGTAGGCATTTTGGAAAGTCATGTAGTATGGCGATTAGACTTAATTAGGTAAAGAGTTAAGCATATGAATATTGGCGTTGCAAAAGAAATAAAACCATTCGAGGGGCGGGTCGCCTTGTCACCTGAGGCCTGTTTAAGGTTAATAGCCCAGCAGCACGCTGTGTTTATCGAGCAGGGCGCGGGTCTACTCAGCGGTTACCCCGATACTGAATACCGTCAACTGGGGGTTCTGGTTTGTTCGAGTGCGCAGGAGTTATATCAACGCTGTGAGCTGATTATTAAGGTCAAAGAACCGGTGGCTGAGGATTTAGATTACTTGACGGCGAAACATACCTTGTTTTGTTTTCTGCATCTGGCAGCCAACCCGCAGCTGGCCGATACATTGGCTAGGCTTGGGGTTACCGCCTTGGCTTTTGAGTCGGTGATGGAGAACAAACAACTGCCGCTGTTAAAACCGATGAGTCAAATCGCTGGGCGCTTAGCGGTACAGATCGGTGTCAATTTATTACAGCTGCAGCAGGGGGGCAAGGGGCTGATGTTGGGCGGGCCAAGTGATGAGGCGCAGCAAGGTGTCGATAGTGGGCAAGTGCTGGTCTTAGGTGCGGGATCTGCGGGTAGCCAAGCGGCTTTATTGGCGAGCAAGATGGGCGCAAAGGTGTTTGTATTTGATCAATATGCTGCCGCCTTAGACGGTATTAAGCAGCTCGATCCGGCGATTCAATTATTGGACGACCCTGATGAGTGTCGTGATTTACTGTCGACCACGGATTTGTTGATTGCAGCTTTGCTAATTCCGGGGGAAAGAAGCCCGCGTTTTATCAGTCGTACTCAGCTCAAATCAATGCAAGCGGGCTCAGTATTGGTCGATATTTCGGTTGATCAAGGTGGTTGCGTTGAAACTACGCGAGCAACCAATTATCAGCAGCCTACTTACGTGGAAGAGGGGGTGGTGCATTTTTGTGTGAGTAATATGCCGGGTGCGGTACCACGCACCGCGACTCAGGCCTTGTCGGCATTATTACCCGATTATATTCAGCGATTAACGCTAAACAATTGGTATGAAAATGATAAGATAATGCGCAATGCCGTGAATATTAAGGCGGGGGAGATCTTTGTTGGACGTTAATGTTTAAGTCTATAAATAACAAAGGTATGGATGAATAATATAAGGTTTAAACTAAGTTAAGTGACGCTAAAAACGGACGTGCAGGAACAGACCACAGGGCAAGATCAAGTGGTTAAATTACTCAGAGAATCGGCTTTTTTTGTGTTGATGGCGCTGGCGATTTTTTTAATGGGCGCGCTCTTAAGTTATAACGTTGGTGACCCAGCGTGGAGCCACCGAGGTTCACAGCAAGTGGTGCTCAATATAACCGGTCTCGTCGGTGCAGGCATAGCCGACATTATGTTGTCGGCACTGGGTTTGATGTCGTTGACCTTCCCTTTTATGTTGTTTAGCAGTGGCTGGAAGTTTTTGTCTCAGGCGCGCACAAAGCGTGTTGATAGTCTATTGCATCAAATTATTCGCTGGTTCAGCTTTATTGTCGTGTTGTGTGCTGGCGCGGGTTTGTTGGATATGCACTATCACCAAGATTGGTTCAAAATTCCAGGGTCTGCCGGAGGTATCGTTGGCCTTGAATTAGGTGATTTATTAATTCATTTGTTTGCCCCAGAAGGAGCAACCTTATTGTTGTTTTGCAGTTTTTTGGTGGCCATTACTCTCTCAACGGGGCTGTCGTGGTTGGCTTTGATGGATCGGCTGGGCTATCACGCGCAGCGAGGTTTTATTGCGTTAAAAACATATATTGCCAATAACAAGGAACGGAAGGTGTCGGGGCAGGCTAAAAAACAACGTGTCGATACCTTTAAAAAACAAACCCAGAAGTTTCTCGAAAAATCTAAAACACGTATAGAACCGAAATTCAAAGCCATTAAAACCAGTGAGCGGAAAGATAAAGAGCGCCAAGTGGCCTTATTTGAGGAGCCAGCAGGAGCTTTGCCAGCCTTAGCTTTATTGGATGAGCCAGGGGAACACGTGGAAGGATATTCGCCGGCGGCCTTAGAAGCGATGTCTAAACTGGTTGAACTCAAACTAGAAGACTTTGGGGTCGAAGTGGATGTGGTCGCGGTACACCCAGGGCCGGTGATTACACGGTTTGAAATTCAACCCGCACCCGGTATTAAGGCAAGCAGGATCAGTGGTTTGGCGCAAGATTTGGCGCGATCTATGTCGACCCATAGTGTGCGAGTGGTGGAGGTGATTCCGGGGAAATCGGTGATTGGCCTTGAAATTCCAAACGAGTCACGGGAAATGGTCAGGCTGAGTGAAATCCTTTCATCGGAGGCGTATGACAAATCGGCGTCGGCACTGACCTTGGTTTTGGGCAAAGATATCGCAGGCCAACCGACGGTGGCCGATTTGGCAAAAATGCCACACCTGTTGGTCGCTGGTACCACCGGTTCCGGTAAGTCGGTGGCGATTAACGCGATGATTTTAAGTCTGCTCTATAAGGCAACACCGGAGCAAGTACGGATGATCATGATCGATCCAAAAATGCTTGAATTATCGGTGTATGAAGGCATTCCACATTTGCTGACGCCGGTGGTGACTGATATGAAAGAGGCGGCGAACGCCTTGCGTTGGTCGGTGGCTGAAATGGAGCGGCGTTATAAATTGATGTCTTTGTTAGGGGTAAGAAACCTAACCGGTTATAACAAAAAAGTTAGAGATGCGATAAAAGAAGGCAATCCGCTAGCGGATCCCTTATGGGAACCGACCGCCTTTATTGATGAAGACAACGCGGGCACTTTGAGTGAGTTACCGCAGATTGTCATTGTTATCGATGAATTGGCCGATATGATGATGGTGGTGGGGAAGAAAGTTGAAGAGCTGATTGCAAGGCTGGCGCAAAAGGCGCGGGCTTCGGGTTTACACCTAGTGTTGGCAACTCAGCGCCCTTCGGTTGACGTATTAACGGGTTTGATCAAGGCTAATATTCCGTCACGGATTGCCTTTCAAGTGTCCTCGAAAATTGATTCTCGTACCATTCTCGATCAATCTGGCGCGGAAGCACTATTAGGCAATGGCGATATGTTATACCTGCCGCCGGGTTCTGGTTTGCCTCAGCGAGTGCACGGTGCATTCGTCGATGACCATGAAGTACATAAGGTGGTTGAGCAATTAAAGAAAACGGGTAAACCTAATTATATCGAAGGTATTTTGACCTCATCTGATCCGGCCGAGTTTGATGGTGGCACGGGTGGCGGGGAGAATGTCGACGAACTCTATGACCAAGCGCTACGCATTGTCACCGAGACGCGGAAGGCATCGGTTTCTGGGGTGCAGCGGCAGTTGCGTATCGGTTATAACCGTGCGGCGCGGATGGTCGAAGAAATGGAACGTAGCGGCGTTGTCGGTCCTTTACAATCAAATGGTTCGCGCGAAGTATTAGCGCCACCACCACCGGAGTTATAAAGATGAATTTTTTAGCAAAAGCTTGCGGCTTAAGCCTATTAGTTTTAGTCAGTGGCAGCAGTCTTGCGCAAGGCGCGGCGGATGATTTACTAAGCCACTTACAAGCGTATCAGCAATTACGCGGGCAATTTACCCAGATTATTAGCAGCGAGCAGAATACGCGTACTCAGTCATCGAGTGGTGAGTTTTGGCTCAGCAAGCCGAATAAATTTCGTTGGCATTATGCCAGTCCGTATGTGCAAGAAATTATTTCTAATGGGCAAAAGGTTTGGATTTACGATGAAGACCTAGAACAAGTGACGATTAAGCAGGCTTCGCAGTCTATAGCATCATCACCCTTGGCGATTATCTTAGGTTCGCGCTCTTTAGATGAGTCATTCGATGTGGTAGAGCTGGCAGAAACTGACGGTTTACGCTGGTTACAACTCAGCCCTAAAAGTGACGACACGGGTTTTGAACTGATGAAATTGGGTTTTAAGCAGGGCATTTTATCGCGTATGGAATTGCTGGATAATTTCTCGCAAATCACTCATTTATTGTTTACTGGGGTGGAACTGAACCCACAAATTGATGCGCAGGTGTTTGATTTTCAGGTACCAGCAGGGGCCGATGTTTTTGACGAAGCCAACCCTTAATGGACATTAGAGAACCATTAGCCGAGCGTTTAAGGCCGAGTGTACTGGCCGACTTTGCGGGGCAAAATCACCTGTTATTACCCGGAAAGCCGCTGTATGAGGCGATTGATAGCGGGCAATTACACTCGTTAATATTATGGGGGCCGCCAGGGGTAGGTAAAACCACCTTGGCGCGGATTATTGCACAGCAGGCTGAGGCGTGTTTTATTGCTTTATCGGCGGTTTTGGCGGGGGTTAAAGATATCCGCTCGGTGGTGGAAGATGCAAAAAGAAACCGCGCCGAAAAACAGCAACACACGATCTTGTTTGTCGATGAGGTTCATCGTTTTAACAAGGCGCAGCAAGATGCTTTTTTACCGCATGTTGAGGCTGGGGTGTTTACCTTTATTGGTGCGACCACCGAAAACCCCTCTTTTTCACTGAATAATGCGCTGTTGTCGAGGGCGCGAGTATATACCTTAAAACCTTTACAAACAGAAGATTTAGCGGGGATTCTGCATAAAGCACTGAACGATGTGCAACGAGGCTATGCGGCGGAATTTACCATTGATCCAGCGGCTACTGAGTTATTAATAAATGCGGCCGATTGTGATGCTCGGCGTTTATTGAATTACCTAGAGCTTAGTGTGAGTTTAAGCCGTTCGGCTAAAAATACGCAGATCTCCAAGCTAACAGTTGAAGAGGTGATTAAAGACGGTTTGCGCCGCTTTGATAATCACGGCGAGGATTTTTATAACCAAATATCGGCCTTACATAAATCGGTGCGTGGTAGTGATCCCGATGCGGCGCTGTATTGGTTACGACGGATGCTCGATGGCGGCTGTGACCCCTTATACGTTGCGAGAAGAATCGTGCGCATTGCTTCGGAAGATATTGGCAATGCCGACCCACGTGCCTTACAAATAGCGTTGAATGCTTGGCAGGCGCAAGAGCGATTAGGCAACCCAGAAGGGGCTTTGGCATTAGCGCAGGCGATTACTTATTTAGCCTGTGCGGCGAAGAGCAATGCGGTGTATAAGGCGTTTAATACGGTGGGTGCGGTGATTAAAAGTAGCGGCAGTTTAGAGGTGCCATATCATTTACGTAATGCCCCCACTAAACTGATGAAAGACGAGGGTTATCATCAGGGGTATCGTTATGCTCACGACGAAGCGAATGCCTTTGCCGCCGGAGAAAACTATTTACCTGATGCCTTGTCGGGTCAGCAGTATTACGAGCCGGTAGAACGGGGCCTAGAAATAAAAATATCCGATAAGCTGAGGCGTTTAAGACAGCTGAATAGGCAGGCGAGAAAAGGCGGCCGATAGGCGTTAATCCCCTTATGTAAAGGGGGTATTTACCAAGAGGAGATAAATATGCATAAAATATTTACCGTAGCCGTTCTGCTTATGAGCGTGTTAATGGCTGGTTGCACCGTGGCCTTAGTGGGTGGCGCCGGTGTCGGGGGTTATGCCGCCGGTAAGGATGAACGTTCCTTAGGCGTGATATCGAGTGATATTTCAATTACTACTCGGGTGAAGGCGACCTTAATTAAAGACGAGCAAATCGATGCTTTTGATATTGATGTAGATACCTATCGCGGCGTGGTAACGCTGCATGGGCATGTCAATAATGCCGCGCAGCTCAGCCGAGCGATCAAACTTAGCAAAACGGTTAGTGACGTTAAAAAAATTATTTCCAAACTTATTATCATTAAATAAACAGAGATTCATATGAAAATTATCCTCATCATTGCGGTTATTGCCGGCATATTTTATTTATTACAGTATTATTCGGCGGGTGGTTCTAGTACCGTCACGGCCGAAAATATTAAAGCCGGTGAGGTGTTCATGACGGATAACGCCAGTAAAGAAGGCGTCGTCACCACGACCAGTGGTTTGCAATACCTTGTTTTGCAACAAGGTACAGGTGATGTGCACCCATCGGCAAAAGACAAGGTTAAGGTTCATTATCATGGGACATTATTAGATGGCAGCGTATTCGATAGCTCGGTTTCTCGTGGTGAGCCGATTAGTTTTGGCCTCAATCAAGTGATTAAAGGTTGGACGGAAGGCGTTCAATTGATGGTGGTGGGTGAAAAAACACGGTTCTTTATCCCGAGTGATTTAGCTTATGGCAAGCGCTCAGCGGGAGCCATTAAAGGAGGTTCTACGTTAATTTTTGAGGTCGAATTACTCGGAATTAACTAAGGAACCTCTGAGTAAGCCATAAGTATTTATGTTTGCTGAAATAGCTTGAATTCAAGCAGCTTTAATCAGCGCTTCCCTAAATATTTGGACTATAGTTAATTCATTAATAATACATAAAATTGAGAGTTGTATTATGAGGCTTAGCTATGTCTGAAACGGGTGATAGCAAACAATCGAAAAAATTTCATATACCGGCTCAACCCGAGTTATTACGTTTGCTGCAAGGTGAGATTCAGCGAGATGTGCCGGATATGGATAGGATATCTGAGCTGATTAGTGAAGATGTGGCGATTTCAGCGGCGGTACTAAAAACGGTTAACTCATCTTTTTTTGGGGTTAAATCCAAGGTGCTGTCGATTCAACACGCGTTGAATATGATGGGAGTCGATGCCACGATCGATGTGGTGATGGCACTCTCGTTAGAGCAATCTATGGGGGATTTGGTGGCCTTGCCGCGTTTTTGGGACTCGGCAAAAGATATTGCAAACCTGTGTGCTTTTATTGCCAAGAGACTTAATTTACACGAACCTAGTCAAGCCTATACCCTAGGTTTGTTTCATGATGCCGGTATCCCATTGATGGCGTCACGCTTTGATGATTATTTGGATGCTTTGCAGCAATCACAAGCGCTAGAGGATGAAAACTTTCAGGGTTTAACAACGGATTTTGAGGATGCTAAATACGATTGCAGCCACACCGATATGGGGTACATCCTGAGTCGTGAGTGGGGCTTACCTGATTGTATTCGTCAGGTGATCCGTCAACACCATGATTGTCGCGCCATGCTGACTAGTGCCAATCCAAAGAATGAACCATACGCAAAGTTAATGGCGGTTCTTAAGTTAGCGGAATGGGGTAGGGAGGAGTTCCGTCGAGGGCAACCGACAGCGGAGTGGACACGGATAAGCCCGCTGGTGCTTAACTTCCTGTATATGAGCGAGGAGGATGCCTTAGACTTGTTAGAGGGCATGAAAGAGGCGTTAATGGATACACAAGCTTATTGATCAGACTCTTCCTGAGTTTGATTTTCTGTGGCAGCGCTGAGTTGATTCGGCTCGTTTTGTTGTTCTAAGGCTAGCGCCGCGCGCTCCGCCTTAGAGACATATTTTGGTTTACTGCTGGGGTTGAGTTTGGCCTTGGCTTTTTTTAGTCTTTTACTAAAAAGGTTCTGTATTTTTTTCTGTCGGTTCATCACGGGCTCGGAGTTGGTGGTCGAGCTTACTAGGGTTTTAATCAACCCTAGTAAGTCAAATAATGGCTGTGATACCGATCGTTAGGCTGTTTGTGCGGACACCTTTAAAATAGTATCAACCATTTGTTCTAGATGGGTGATGGTGTTGCACTCTTTGACGATATTACAATAAGGTTTGTATTTTAGCATTTCCGAGTCACCGGTTCCCCAGAAACTTTCCATCTCAGGGGTTAACCAAATAACCCGCTTGGCGCGTTGATATAACAGCTTCATCACCTCGGTTTGAGGCGCTAAATTGTTATTACGCGCATCACCTAAAATAATAACCGTGGTTTTATTGTCGATCTTATCCATATAATCATTTTTCAGATCGAGCAGGGTGTTGCCGTAGTCTGAACCACCCATGCCAAAATCATTGGTGATTTTTTCGACCGCTTGTTGTACTGGGTATTGATCAAAAATATCATTCACTTCAATCAGTGAATTGGTAAATACGCAGGTGTCGATTCGATCGAGTACGTCACTTAGGCTATATAAAAATAATAATAAAAAGCGTGAATAAGACGATACCGAGGGGCTAATGTCACAGAGCGCAAGAATACGGGGTTTTTCAATGACCTTCGATTTCCAGAAGATGTTGAACATCACACCATCGAAGGCGACGTTACTGCGCAAGGTCTTGCGGAAGTCGAGCTGGCCTCGGTCTTTACGTTTACGCTTCTTCGAGTGCATGCTACTTAAGCGTTTAGCCATTTTTTGCACGATTTTAACCATCACTTCGAAGTCACGCTTTTCAATATTCGATAAGCGGCTGCTCTTAAGGAATTCCTCATGAATGGTTTGCGAGGCGGTTTTGCCGAACATTGATAATTGTTGTTCAACAAAGTTACGGACCTCTTGGAAGAGGTACTTTTGTCCCGTACGTAGTTGGCCCGACAAGGCGCGTTCAGCGGGGCAATCACCTTTGCCAAGAGAGGTGATTTCCTTGTTGAGCTCACGTAGGCCCATTTCATTCATTATTTTTTGGGTGTTGATCCCTTTTTGAGTGAATAACCAAATGTCGGTAATATTTGCTTTACGTGCGGCTTTTTTCATCGTTTGCGCAAGTTCGGCTTTATCATTACGTAATAACATTTTAGCGAGCTCAAGGTCGCCCTTGTACTCTGCTGGTGCCTGTTCTTGCTCTGCTGCTTGTTGTTCGCCGGCCGGTGGTTGCTCTGCTTGCTGCTCGGTTTTGTCGGTGGTGCTCGGTTGCGGTTTGAGTAGTGAGGTATTCTGAAATGCATCAAAAGCAAAAAACTGTTCGAAACATTCGTACAGTTTTTCTTTTTCCTCGGTTGTTTTGGCGAGTGACAGCGCGAGAGCATCCCTTAAGATGCCTCGATCGCGATAACCTACCAACTCGACGGTTTTGCTGGTTTCAATGCTATCGGCAACCGATATATTAACGCCAGCTGAGCGTACGACTTTAAAAAAATCTTCCAGCGTTTGCTGCATGAGGTTTACTCCTTATGCGCCTTTTTAATAAAGCTACTGATTTGGCCGCTGACCGCCTCGATGTCTTCTTCAAATTTTAGAATAACATTTAAGGTTTCTTTTACCACGTCACTGTCTAGGTGTTCGGTGTGTAGTAATAACAGTGTTTTTGCCCAGTCAATGGTTTCTGAAATAGACGGGACTTTCTTGATGTCTAGTTCACGAATTTGCTGCACGAAGGAAACGACCTCATGCCTTAAATTTTCAGATAAGTTGGGCACACGAGAATTAAGAATTCTGCGTTCGAGTTTTTCATCTGGGAAATCAATATGTAGGTGTAAACAACGGCGTTTTAGCGCATCACTCATTTCGCGGGTGTTATTACTGGTGAGGAAGACTAGCGGTTTAATTTTTGCGCCGAGGGTGCCGAGCTCTGGAATTGAGACTTGGAATTCAGCGAGAATTTCAAGCAAAAAGGCTTCAAACTGCTGATCTGATTTATCAATTTCATCAATCAATAAAACGCAGCCGTGTTCTTCTTGTAAGGCTCTATATAAAGGACGAGGTTCTAAAAATCCTTCGGAAAAGAAAAGATCATCATGACTTTCTAATTTCGCCATCGATTCACGCAGGCCAGTCGCGCCATCAAGCACTTCGCTGAGTTTATCCTTCAGTAATTGGGTGTATAACAATTGCTTGCCGTACTTCCATTCGTAGAGTGCTTTTGATTCATCGAGCCCTTCGTAACACTGTAAACGCACCAAGGGAACCCCTAGAATTTCGGCGGTTGTTTTGGCCAGTTCGGTTTTACCAACACCGGCGGGGCCTTCAACCATAATCGGTTTTTGTAGGTTATACGCGATATAGGTGCAAGTGGCGATTTGCGAATTACAGATATAATTGTGTTCTTCAAATTGCTGTTGAATATCTTCAACAGATTGAAAGGTGTTTTCGTATAAATCTTTCATTTGTTAAATCCAGTTAATAGTCGTGTAGGCGAGCATAGATTTTATACTAGCCGGTTGTTAGTTAGATATCTTAGTTGTAAAAATATCTCTGTTTTGTACGTGAGCTGTTACAGGGTTTTCTTGGCGAAATAACGCTGCGCTAAATTCTTTTGTTTGGCGGTATTGGCTGTTTTGGCGATATTAACCAGTACCTCAATATCGTTCATTAAGTACTTAATCGACTTGCTTAAAAACACCGTCGAATCAAGCTGTTTAATCTCGTCAATAAATTGTTCTACCAATAAGCGTGTGACGATTATAAATGACACCGGCTCAAATGGCAGATTAGTTTGTGCTAATTGTCGCGCGGCTTGGTTAGCCAGCACCGAGACGGAATCGATGATTGATAATAATAAACCGAATTGTTCAGGTTTTAATGCGTTGGGATCAAATTTGACCAGCTTATCTAGCAGTGCTTGCATCGCACCTGCCAGCGGAGACAACATTAAAATATCTTCGTGTTCACGAAAAGGTTTAGATATCGTGTCGAACGCTTGGCCTTTTTGTCCCAAGATATGCGAGGCGGGTATCCGGCAATTATCTAGTTTAAGCCCGCAATGAGAGCTGGGTTTTAAAGCATCAAAACCGCTCATTGGCAAAATCGTTAAACCGGCGGTATCTTTAGGCACGATAAAGGCGGTAAATTGTTTACGTTCAGCCACCACATCGGTAATCGCCAAGATGATAAAAATATCGGCAACGGGGCCGTTGCTAATATAGGTTTTTTCGCCGTTAAGCAGGTAATCACCAGCTTCTTGCTGTGCGTGTGTGGTTAAGCGTTTAGGGTGCGCGCCGGCTCCCGGTTCGGAAATGGAGAGCGCACATAAGCCGTGACCGCTGAGTAAGCTGCTTAAATAATTTTCATGAATGTGTTCATTATCAGCCTTAATCAGTATCTCTATTAAGGCTTGTTGCATCACCCAAGTCATACCCAAGCCTGGGCAGGCAGATATCTGAGTGAGGGCTTTAGCCGCTTGCGCAATGGCTAGCTGGCTGCTTTGTTGGCCGCCGAGTGATTCATTTAAGCCGGGTAATAGGAGTTTTTTTTCGGCTAAGCGTTGCCATAGGCGAGTCGGAAAGCAGCCGTCAGGCATCGATAAGAGCTCGGGTTCTTCGATTAAAAGCGTTGTTAGTGCATGCGATAACGAGGTATCTTCGAGCGCGCTGTTAGCTGCAGGGTAACTCATATTGAACTTATCTCCATTGTTAAGTCAATAATAATGACAGATGTGATTCTGTAATGCCAGCCAAGCGCTTGCTAGCTACGATGAAGCGATAGGCTTGGTAAGAGGGTGGTTCAATATTTGAGCAAGAATAAGGCATGATACTAACAATAACAGGTCTATTTTAAGGGGTTTAAGATGAACTTTTTAATAACGGGTGGTACGGGCTTAATTGGTTCGGCCTTATGTCGCCGCTTATTGGCCGATAAACACCATATTGTGATTTTAAGCCGTCGGCCCGAGCAGGTTATACCGCCAGTCTTAGCGGTCCAGCAATTACAACATATCAGCAAGGAGCTGGTTTTTGATGTGGTGATCAACCTAGCCGGTGAGGCGATCGCCGATAAACGTTGGAGTGAGTCACAAAAACAACTTATATCCTCTAGCCGCTTCAATATCAGCCAAGGCTTAATTGACTATTTGAAAGGTACTGAAGAAAAACCAAAATTGCTAATTAGCGGTTCGGCAATTGGTTATTACGGGTTGGGTATAGACGATTCTGACGTTGACGAAGAGGCCGCTGGTGATAACAGTTTTTCTAGCCAGCTATGTCAGCAATGGGAATCTATTGCCTTGCAAGCGGAGGCGTTGGGGATTCGCTGTTGTTTATTGCGTACGGGTATCGTATTGGCGAAGGACGGTGGGGCACTGGCTAAGCTGTTGCCGGTGTTTAAAATGGGCCTGGGGGGAAGGATCGGCAGCGGTAAACAATGGATGCCGTGGATTCATTTAGATGATTTAGTTGGCATTATCTTGCATTGTATTGAAAAGCCTACGCTTCGTGGGGCTATCAATGGCACCGCGCCTGCACCCGTCAGTAATGAGGTATTTGTGAGGGCGTTGGCAACAGCGCTTAAGCGACCTTGCATATTGCCAGTGCCGGCGTTGCTGATAAAATTATTGATGGGGCAAATGGGCGAGGAGTTATTACTCTCCGGGAAGAAGGTCATGCCGAAAAAAGCCCTTCAATCAGCTTATAAATTCCAATACGAGTCATTAGACGCCGCCTTATTGAATATAATATCAAGCGGATAAATGCAGATTTTAATGAACAGCGGGTAGCCCTATGCAACTAATATCAATCAACACCTCCTTACCAAAAACCATTGAACATAATGGTAAGGAGCTACTTAGCGGTATTTTTAAACAGCCGGTAACGGGCTCGGTATTTGTCAGTAAAAAGAACCTACAGGGCGATGGCCAAGCGGATCTATCAAACCATGGCGGGGAGCATAAGGCGGTGTATGGGTTTTCTTGCGATCACTATGGGTATTGGCGTGAAGCTTTGCAAACCGAAGAGCTACCCTTAGGTGCGTTTGGCGAAAACCTAAGTATCACTAAGCTTGATGAGCGGCAGTTACATATTGGTGATCAGCTGAGTATCGGTGAACTGGTTCTAGAGGTGAGTCAGCCGAGAGTGCCTTGTTATAAACTGGGCATTGCCTTGAAAAATAAGAATGCACCTCAAATGTTCATTAATACCTATGCAACCGGGGTGTATTTTAGGGTTAAGCAGGAAGGTTTTATCAGCACGGGTGATACCGTTGAATTGATAAAAAAGTCGCCGCATTCGTTAAGCGTACACGACTTATTCAGGGCGTATTTTGATAAGAGCTTAACGAATGCCGAGGACATACTGGCTGCCGGGCTAGCCGTGCCTGAGTTAGCTCCAGAATGGCAAGAAAAGCTTGAAAAGCGTTTGCGGAAATAATTGATTTAGTTAGCGTTACTTATTACGAATAGCGCTGACAATACTAACCGCTGTAAATAATGGGATGGCTTAGCTTGTCGCGAGGATGCGTTCGGCATCTTGTAGGTCGGCCAGTGTATTGATGTTGGTGAAGTCTGCTAGATGATCGGAGCAGTTAACTTCAATCGCATTCTGCTCTTTAAACCAAGTGTTGAGCTTGCGGCCTCCACGCTGCAAATAAAGAGATAAGTTATCAGTCAGCGCTATGTTGATCAACGCAAAGGTGTTTTGCATGCGTTCGCCGTCGTGTGCGACGGCAATGAGGGCGTTATTTTCTTCGATGGCTTGCGCAAGGCGCTCGCTGAGGGTGGTTGTGAGGAAGGGGCAGTCACAAGGTGTAATCAATAGGAATTGTGTGTTACAGGTGTGTAAACCAGCGTGAATGCCGGCTAAGGGGCCTAGGCTACCGGGTAAAATATCGCTCACCAATGGGTAACCGAAGCTGGCGTACTCAGGGTCTGAGCTATTGGTGCTAATCAATATCTGATTGATATGCTGGCTCAAACTATCTAATAAGTATTGAATCATGGGTTTGCCGGCCAGTTTCATTAAACCTTTATCACCCGCTTGCATGCGGCGGGATTGTCCGCCCGATAGCACGAGGGCCGACATTGATTGCGCTGGTCTTGGCGGGTTCATCGTTCGCACTTGAGGCTTATGGCTTAGCATGAGGCATGATAAGCGTTTTAGTGACGGCGTCGAGCAATAGCTCAGTCTGCTATTTGTTCAGAATTCATTTTTCCAATCATAAAACCGGCCGATATGAGTGGCCGGTTTTATGGGTGTGCAAGGCAACTGAGGCTTTACTCGCTTTTGTCTACCGGCTTACTTTGAGTAGGCTCGGCAGTTGTTGCTGTAGTAGCCTTCGGCGCGGAGGGCGCTTTTGGCGCTGCAGCGGTTTCAGTTTTGTTGCTAGGCTGATCCGTTTGTTCGCTTTTTCTGCGTGAAGACGGCTCAGAACTACGTCGTCTACGGTGCGGGTGACGAACACCAGACTTGTTAGCGGGGTCCTTTGCCTGAGTATCGGCCTGTTGAGGCTTGTTTTCAGCAGCCGGTTTACTCTGTGCAGGCGCTTGAGTCTCAGCCTGTTGAGGCTTGCTCTCGTTAGCCGGTTTGCTAGGCTTTGGCGCTTGAGTCTCAGCTTGTTGCGGCTTGCTCTCGTTAACCGGTTTGCTAGGCTTAGGCGTTTGAGTTTCAGCCTGTTGCGGCTTGTTCTCGTTAGCCGGTTTGCTAGGCTTAGGCGCTTGAGTTTCAGCCTGTTTCGGCTTGTTCTCGTTAGCCGGTTTGCTAGGCTTAGGCGCTTGAGTTTCAGCCTGTTGCGGCTTGTTCTCGTTAGCCGGTTTGCTAGGCTTAGGCGCTTGAGTTTCAGCCTGTTGCGGCTTGTTCTCGTTAGCCGGTTTGCTAGGCTTAGGCGCTTGAGTTTCAGCTTGTTGAGGCTTGCTCTCGTTAACCGGTTTGCTAGGCTTAGGTGTTTGAGTTTCAGCTTGTTGCGGCTTGTTCTCATTAGCTGGTTTGTTAGGCTTAGGCGCTTGAGTTTCAGCCTGTTGTGGCTTGTTCTCGTTAACCGGCTTGTTTTGTACAGGTGCTTCAGAGTCGACTTGCTGAGGTTTGTTCTCGCGAGGCGGTCTGTTTTCCCTAGGCGCTCGAGTATCGGCATTAGCTTGTTTTTCCCTAGGCTGTTGGCCGGGTGATTTTGACTCGCTTGTTTGCTCGGTATTGGCGTCGTTTCTAGGTTGTTGATTGCCCCGGTTCTCATTGTTGCTAGAGGAGCGACGAGATCTACGACGTTTCCTCGGTGCAGACTTTCTTTCACCGCCTTCAGTGGTATTTTGCTCAGGTTTAGCCTGCGCAGCTTTATTTTGTGCGGCTGGCTTGTCGGCTGTATTTTGTTGGTCTTTTTGATCTTTTACGGGTTTTGGCTTTTGCTGATCCCTCGGTTTATTCGGGTTTTGCTTGCCTTGAGCGCTGCTAGATCGACGGTTTCTATTTCTATTGCGGTTCTGTCCCTCGCCTTGTTTCGGGCGCTGCTGGCGGTTTTGTTGGGGTTTTTTCGCTTCAACGGCGGGTTTTTCTTCCTTAACTTCTTCTTTATTCGCCGATGGTAATATTTTATTAAATATACGTTTAAAGAAACCCTCAGTTGACGGCTCTTCTTTCGCCGCAGGTTGTGGTGTTCCTGGCATTACGTTTTGTACAACCGCTTTTTGTTGTTCCTGTGGTTCACGTTGGTACGGCTGAATTTCGCGTATTGCTTCGTGTGGAACACGTTCGTGACTGGCGACATTATCGCTCTTCACTTCCTTACTGCGAACACGCTCAATCTCATAATGCGGGGTTTCTAGGTGTTTATTTGGCACAATAACCAAGGACACCTTATGGGTGTTTTCAATTTGCTGAATCTCAGTGCGTTTTTCATTCAATACGAAGGTTGCACAATCGATAGGCAGTTGAACGATGACTCGAGCAGTGTGCTCTTTCATCGCTTCTTCTTCTAAGATACGAATAATGGAGAGCGACAGTGACTCTACGCTACGGATGGTACCTTGGCCGTGGCAACGAGGGCAGACGGGTAGGCTGGATTCGGTTAACGATGAATGAATACGTTGGCGCGACATTTCAAGTAAGCCAAAACGAGAGATTCGGCTAAATTGAATGCGTGCGCGGTCGTGTTTCATCGCTTCCTTGATACGCGCTTCAACCATACGTTGGTTTTTGCTCGGGCCCATATCGATAAAATCAATAACAAATAAGCCGCCCATATCACGAATACGCAATTGACGAGCAATCTCATCGGCTGCTTCAAGGTTGATATTCAGCGCGGTGGTTTCAAAATCACTGCCTTTGGTGGCGCGCGCGGAGTTGATATCGATTGAAGTGAGTGCCTCTGTCGGGTCAACCACAATTGATCCGCCAGATGGTAATGGTACTTCGCGGCCATAAGCAGTTTCAATTTGGCTTTCGATTTGGTAACGAGTAAATAGCGGAACCGTGTCCTCGTACAGTTTTACCCGTGACAAATACTGCGGCATGATTTGCTGCATAAAGTCATGCGCTAAATGGTATGCGGTGGCGCTATCGATTAAAACCTCGTCAATGTCGTCGCGTAAATAATCGCGAATCGAGCGAATAATAAAATTGCTCTCTTGGAAAATGAGGTAAGGGGCTTTACGGTCTTCTGAAGCGCGACTAATGGCGTCCCATAAGTTAGTGAGATAGTTTAAATCCCATTGCAGTTCTTCAACCGATTTGCCGACGCCGGCGGTTCTAACGATAAGGCCAATGGTGTCAGGGATATCTAGTTGATCGAGAACTTCACGTAATGCGGTGCGGTTGTCACCATCGATACGGCGAGAAATACCGCCAGCACCTGGATTATTGGGCATTAATACCAAATAACTACCGGCTAAACTCACTTGGGTGGTGAGGGCTGCGCCTTTATTGCCACGTTCTTCTTTTTCTACCTGAACGACAATTTCCTGACCTTCTTTGATCTGGTTTTTGTCTTTTATTTCATGCGTGTCTAAGCCAATGGCTAGACCTGAGATTTCTTTAAACGGCAGAAAACCATGGCGAGTTGAACCGTAGTCTACAAAAACGGCTTCTAGGCTGCGTTCTACGCGGGTAATAATGCCTTTGTAGACATTAGATTTTTTTTGTTCTCTTGCAGGGACCTCAATATCAAGGTCATATAATTTTTGTCCATCGACGAGTGCAACCCTCAGTTCTTCGGCGTGGGTTGCGTTGATTAACATTCTTTTCATTAAATTCTTTTCCTAATGCCACGGCGAGCACAGAAATAATGGCTAGTGAGAACTGTTCGGTTGATTCATATGCTTGTAATTGCTCTTTTAATTTGAACCGATTGTATTAATTTTTAGCTTACTTTCTCACTAGGTCAGACATCTAAGCGTATTTGATTTATGATTAGCTTTTGTCAATGTCTGTATTAAATTCTGTACTGCTGGGCAAGTAAATTCGCTCATCGTGGGTCGAGCAAAATAAAACCCCTTTGAATGCCAGTTATAAACTGCAACATTCTTATTTCTGTTGTAGCGCGTAATTAAACGATGGATTAGCCTTGCTAACAGACACACGTTATTATGATTAGCGCCATTCAATACAGTATTTAGCTGTACTTGAGTTATTTCGGACTATATCAAATAAATCCAATTACATCAATCAGATAAGTAGTAAAGTTAAAATATATGAAAAAAGAGTCATATGATCAGGTTCGATACGTCGAAGTTGATGACAATTCAGCCGGTCAACGCTTAGATAATTTTCTAATTACCCAGCTTAAAGGGGTACCTAAGAGCCATATTTATAAAATTATTCGGCGAGGTGAGGTACGTATTAATAAAGGCCGATGCAAAAACGTCTACCGGCTTAAGTTAAATGATATTGTCAGAATTCCACCGGTTAGGGTAGATGAAAAAATACAAACTACACCGGCGAAATGGATGCTGGAAAAGTTAGAAAAACGCATCATTTATGAGGACGACGACTTGTTAGTGTTGAATAAGCCGTCGGGTATACCTGTTCATGGCGGAACTGCAAATCACCACGGGGTGATTGATGGTTTACGTTTTTTGCGTAAGGATGAACGTTATTTAGAATTGGTGCATCGTTTAGATAAGGCGACCTCGGGTTGCTTATTGATTGCCAAAAAACGAAAAATGTTGAATGCCTTGCAAACCTTATTACGTAACCGAACCATTACTAAAACGTATACGGCTTTAGTGTGCGGGGTTATTCACCAGCAACAGCAGACGGTGAATGCGCCGCTCGAAAAACGCACCCTAGAAAGCGGTGAACACCGCGTACGGGTACACCCCGATGGTAAAAAATCGACCACGGTGTATACACGCTTGCAGACTTTCAAACGCGCCACCTTGGTATCGGCCTCACCTAAAACGGGTCGCACCCACCAAATTCGGGTACACGCTAAACATTTAGGTCACCCGATAGCGGGGGATGAACGTTATTCGACACCGGCACAATATAAGGCGTATCGTGAACAGGGGTTGAAACGATTATTCCTACACGCCAGTAAGCTTGAGTTTATTAACCCACTAACGGAACAGGCGGTTTGTTATGAAGCACCGCTAGACGATGAATTAGCCGCGTTCTTAAAACAACTATGATTAATGACTATGAGTTGGTTGTTTTCGATTGGGATGGCACCTTGGCCAACTCCATCGATTGGATTGTTGATTGCCTATTATTCGTCGCCGAACAGCAGAATTTGGTGAAACCGAGTGAGCAAGCGTGTAAAGATATTATTGGTTTGAGTTTATCGCAGGCGATGTTGGCCTTGTTTCCTACGATTAATGATCAGGCAAAGGTGCGTATGGTGGAGTCCTATAGACGGCGTTACATGTCTAAAGCGATCACCCAGAATGATTTATTTCTTGATACACTGCCAGTATTGCAAGAGCTGATGCGTAGCGGTAAAACATTGGCTATTGCAACGGGGAAGGGGCGGCAAGGCTTAGATCGTGCTCTCGATGGCACCGATACACGTCATTTTTTCCAACATATGCGCTGTGCGGATGTGATGGAATCAAAACCCAGCCCACATATGTTGTTTGATATTATGCAAGTGAGCGGCATCAGCCCAGAAAAAACGATTATGATCGGTGACTCAAGTTTAGATCTGATCATGGCGAATAATGCTGGGGTGGCAAGTGTTGGTATTACCACGGGGGCGCACTCGGCTACGGTGTTAAACGCGGAAAAACCCTTGCGCTGCATTAACAATTTAAAGGAATTATTTGAGGATTAGCGATGGCTTTATTTAATAAAAAAACAGACAATCAAAGTGATGAACAATGGGAGCGCTCGGTGCTCGAGAAAGTTGCCTTAGCATCGATGGTCGAACAGCGACGAGCACGCCGCTGGGGTATTTTCTTTAAATTCTTATTCCTTGTTTATATCGTTGTTATTACCAGCCTTGCGGTTTCGCCGATGGGCAGTGGAGTGCAGGTGACAACAGGCCCACATACCGCGGTCGTGGATGTTAAAGGTATTATCGTTGCCGGAGGCGAAGCCGATGCCGAGACGATTATTGGTAGCTTGCACGATGCGGTGGAAGATCCGAATACGAAGGGTATTATTTTACGCTTGAACTCACCGGGCGGTAGTCCCGTGCAATCGAGTTATGTGTATCAGGCGATCATCGATTTACGGAAACAACACCCCGATATACCGATTCACGCGGTGGTTGAAGATTTATGCGCCTCGGGTGGTTATTACATTGCCTCGGCAGCGGATAAAATTTTTGTTAATGAATCCAGCATAGTCGGCTCTATTGGCGTGGTGATGAATGGTTTTGGTTTTACCGATGTGATGAAAACCCTCGGCGTTGAACGACGTTTATACACCGCCGGCGAACATAAGGGCTTCTTAGATCCGTTTTCAGCGGTTAATGACGGTGAGCGTGAACACGTGCAAACCATGTTGAACAATATTCACCACGAATTTATTCAAGCGGTAAAAAATGGTCGGGGTGAGCGCTTACAAGAGAATCCGGACTTATTTAGTGGTTTAGTTTGGGCCGGTTCCGATAGCGTGCGTTTAGGGTTAACGGATGGCATTGGTCACGTTAAATCGGTCGCTAAAGATGAGATTGGTGCGGAAAAAATCGTTGATTTCACCGCGCAAAAACCCTTTATTGAGCGTTTAGCCAAAAATATGGGTGTTGCGATGGCCGAATTTACTCGTCAGCTATCAATCATGCAGAGCGGTATGACGTTGCGCTAAGGCGTTTCAAGCATTCAGCGAAAGTTCATTCCGGATGATTAAACTAAGCCGATATACTCAAGCCTTGCGGAAACTTATGCGTTTATCAATATTGTTATTACTTATGCTATTGCCGTTAACGGTATGCTCTGCCGATACCGCTATGGTATTGGCGAAGCAGCAAGGCGTCACGCTTGATCAAGCGCTGCAACAGGTAAAAAAACAGCAGCAAGGCAAAGTTCTTGCTGCGGAAACTAAGTTGCAACAAGGTGTTTCGGTGCACGTTATTAAGGTGCTTACTGAGGAAGGCCGAGTTAAAAAGATTCGTATTAACGCGGTGCAAACACGGTGATGGAAGTAGGGGGCTGAGATGCGGGTATTGGTAGTAGAAGACGATTTGGCATTGCAAGGTCAGTTAGCAACATTGCTGACGCAAACGGGTTACGCGGTAGATGTGGCCAGTACCGGGCAAGAGGCGATGTACTTCGCCTGTGAATATTCGGTTGATGTGGCCATCATCGACTTAGGCCTGCCCGATATCAGTGGCATCGAGCTAATTAAACGGCTGCGGGCGAAACAACAGAATTTTCCGCTGATTATATTAACCGCTAGAAGCCGCTGGGAAGAAAAAGTAGAAGGTTTACAAGCCGGCGCAGATGATTATTTGGTTAAACCCTTTCATAACGAAGAATTATTGGCGCGTTTAAATGCATTAATTCGACGTTCCGCCGGCTTAGCCAGTGCCACTCTCGTTTGTGGGGCGATCCAATTAGATACCAATGCGCAGCAAGTGATCGTGGCCGAGCAGCCGATTGAACTGACCGCCTATGAATACAAAATGCTCGAATATATGATGCTGCATTCTGGGCGGCTTATTTCAAAAAGTGAAATTACCGAACATATTTATGAACAAGACTTCGACCGAGACAGTAATGTGATTGAAGTATTTGTGGGCCGTTTAAGAAAAAAACTGGACCCCAGCGGTGAGATAAATCCGATAGAAACCCTGCGTGGCCGAGGTTACCGTTTTTCCATTCCATTAAACGATTAAAACAAAGGTCGGCAGGTGAGCAATAGCATTCAGTCGCGGCTTATCCTATCGGCTAGCTTTGTGCTGCTGTGTTTTTTAGGGTTGGCGGGGGCGGTGTTGGACATGGCCTATCAAAATGGGGTGCAACAAGCGCTGCATGAGCGATTGCAGATCCAGCTGTATTCGATATTAGCGGAAGCCGAACTCAACGAGGAAAATCAATTTATGATGCGCTCAGCCCTAGCTGATCCGCGTTTCAGGCAAGTTGATTCAGATTTATACGCCTATGTTTTTAGTAATGAGCAGCAACTGACTTGGCGCAGCCCATCGGCGGTGGGTCTGCAGATTAAGCCATTGCAACAGCTGGCAACCGGGGTAAACCGTTACCTTGAAAGCCGAGTTAACGAGCAGCCTAGCGTGGCGCTGCATTATCGGGCCATCTTAGAAGGTACAGCGGGGCGTTCACGCGAGTTTGAGTTTATCGTTATTGAATCTCAGCAGAGAATGAATAGCCAAGTCGCCGGGTTCCGGTCGGTGTTATGGCAGTGGTTAGGGGGTGTTGCCGCCTTATTGATATTGACCCAGTTTGTCATTATTAGAAAAAGCCTACAACCGCTAAGGCTCATCGTTAACGACCTAGAGAGTATTCAGCAAGGTGATAGCCAGCAGCTGGCTAATGACTACAGCGATGAGCTAAAGGAATTGGCGAGCATGCTCAATAAACTTATTGTTAACGAACGTACCCATTTAAAACGCTACCGAGACACCCTAGCCGACCTAGCGCACAGTTTGAAAACCCCCTTGTCGGTACTAACGGGGCTGTATACCCAAGGCGAACTGAATACGGTTGATATTCAAATGCTGAAAACCCAAACCCAGCAAATGCGACAGCTGGTTGACTATCAACTACAAAAAGCCGCTGCAAAAGGCCACCAAACCCTAGCCGCACCGCTTGCATTAGAACCGATCATTCAGCAAATTATTAACTCACTGAATAAAGTTTATATGGACAAGCAGCTAACCGCTTCGGTTAATGTTTCAACGGCGATTAAATTTAGTGCAGAGCGGGGCGATCTGTATGAACTGTTGGGTAACTTGCTGGATAATGCCTATAAATGGGCCGATTCAGCGGTAAGCATCAGCGTTCAAGAACAAGACAATAGCGGCATTAAAATAGTAATAGAAGACGATGGTCCCGGCATACCCGCCGAACAATTAGCCGCCGTTTTACAGCGCGGCATACGCGCGGATGAAGCCGTTAATGGGCAAGGCATCGGACTAGCGGTGATTAATGAACTGGTGAGGCTTTATAACGGAACACTAACGTCCAAGCCCTGCTCGTTAGGTGGCCAGCATTGGGAAGTTTGTTTACCAAAAAAGGCATAAACTACGGGGTTAGGGTAGTGGGGCTATAAATCACTAAAAGGGCTTCTAACTGCGTGTCCTCCTCGATTAAGAACGTGGGTGTAAATTTCCGTAGTTCTTATATCACTATGCCCTAACTGTTCCTGCACGGTACGAATATCCGCCCCACGTTCCAACAGGTGGGTGGCAAAAGAATGTCTAAAGGTATGGCAAGAGGCAGGCTTGTTGATAGCAGACTGCCTGACCGCCGCCTTAACCGCACGTTGAACAATTTGCTCACCCATATGGTGTCTACGCACCTTCTCTGAACGAGGGTCCTTGCTTAAGCGGGCCGCAGGAAATAAATATTGCCAGCTCAGCTCAAAAGGTGCCGCGGGGTATTTCTTATCAAGTGCATGGGGTAAATACACCCCATCCCAATCACCGAGTGCATTGTCTTTTTCAAATAACGTTTGTACATGAGCTATTTGCAGGCGTAAACCCTTGCACACCTCGGCCGCTAAGGTTGTCATGCGGTTTTTTCGCCCCTTACCATCACGCACCAGAATGGTTAGCTTATCAAAATCAATATCTTGTACGCGCAGCCTTACCGTTTCCATCACCCGTAAGCCAGAACCATACATAAGAGCCGCGCACAGCTTTGAGTCCCCCGTTAACAGTGAAAAAATGCTCCGCACCTCATCTTTGGTTAAAACAACGGGGAGTTTTCGAGGCGTGCGTGCGCGTGAAAAATCGCTAAAATCCCCCAGCGGGGACTCTAAAACGTGCCGATACATAAACACGATAGCATTCAGAGCCGTTTTTTGTGTGCTAGGTGCTACCTTGGCATTGAGCGCTAAATGGGTCAGGAAATCGCGAACATCAGATTCAGCCAATTTCGAAGGGTGCTGCATTTTATGGAAACGAATAAAATACCTAATCCAGTACAGGTAAGTATCTTCAGTACGGATACTGTAATATTTTGCACGTAAGGTATCGCGTACCTGCTCAATAAATGAAGAAGCCATATGTGCTCCAGATGTCGTTGTTTTATAAAGTATCAACGCGCTGGTGAGATCAGTCAATGAATTTGAGGGGGTTGACGTAATTAAACACCTTAAAAACAAACGTTTACCCTTAATAGTTTGAATGTAGGCGTGTTTTTTAATAAAAAAACTTTTACTAACCGTGAAAGTACGTCACTATGAGGTGAAATAACACGTCACGTTGACGTTGAATATAATGTTAGGCAATAATAATTAACAGTGGTAGTTAGCAAGTATATATTTTATAGTTCTTAACGAGTGATGGTGTACTGGTGAACACACCTCTTAGGAGGGTATAGCAGGGTTCGATTCCCGGCCACTAAGTAGCATTTAACAAAGTGGTACTTAGTGGCCGAGGGGTGATTTATGTTAAATAACAATACAATTTATAAATTCCATGTAGCAAACCTTCACTCTATTCAAACTGCCATTGAACATTTAAAAAGAACAATACACGTTGCAATTGCATCAGAAAATAAAAAATTAATTCTTTCCTACACTCGACTATTAAGTTTAACTTTGGGCGCATGGGCAGAAGTGAGGCTTAATAAATTATTGTACGAAACAGAAGGCTTCTCTACCGAAGAAAGAGAAAAAATAAAGGCAAAGGGTAGTCAATTTGAGAAATGGGAGTTATCTATTGAATTAGCTGTTCGGTCACATTACGGGATTCAAAACCAACCACTTACGGATACTAATCTTACACATTCAGTATATTCTAGGTATCAAACTTTAAATGCGATCCTTGAACAAGATTTAAAACCAGTAATTGAAATAAGAAACAAACTTGCTCATGGTCAATGGGAGTACCCATTTACTGATGGTTTAGATTTAGCAATAGATAAAAAAATAGCTATAGAGGCAGAAAACGTTCAATCATTACATTATAAATATGTATTACTAAACCATCTTTCCCAAATCATTCATGACTTAATTGTTTCTAAACCTACCTTCGAGAGAGATTTTGACAAGTATTATCAAAAGTTTGCAAGCACTAGGCAACACTTGTTAAATAAATCTTTTGTGACATTCTGTAGTGACATAAAAGAGCGTGCAGTAAGAGGTAAAGAGGCAAGAGCTCAGAATGTTGCTAATATACCAAATGCCTAACAAATTGCTGCATCGGAAAAACTACTCGCTACCGCTCGCATTTTTCCGCTGAGCAAGGCGTTATAAGCCTTAGTCTAGGCATAGGATAATAAATGGAAGAGTTGCAGTTTAAAATTGATGGACCAAAATTTAAGGATGGCGTCCCGCTTCCGATGGCGATATCAGCTTTAAACAGTTTTCAGAGTATTGTTGATAAAACCTATCTCGTCACAGTAAACAAAACGCGGATTACTGCATCAGAGAGAGAGAAATTCTACCTGAGAGCAACTGAATTTAAACAAGGTTCATTACTAACCTACTTTGATATTGCACTACACGGTATTCAATTAGGCTTGCCTCTAGTATCAAGTCTTGGTCCTCAAGATATATGGAGTTTAACTAAAGATACATTTTCCATGCTTAAAACCGTATGTGGTGCTGTCCAAACTGGAAAAGAACCAAGTTATGAATTTAATAATGCGGGAGATGTTTCTTTACACATAGGTGATGAGCATCATCACTACCATGGCCCAGTATTTCAAATTGCTCAATTAGCCCTTCCTAACTACCGAGATCTTGCTCACTTATTAGGCAATAATAAGTTAACTGAAATATCGGCAGGTCAAAAAACTAGTTCACAGCACGACATTTACCTCAACGAGTCAGATAGAGGGGCTTTTGACCTACCTACAAAAATACAAAAAGAAACAACCGAGCTTAAATGCGAAGTGTTTGACTTCAATAAGTTCAAGAATGCAGGTAAATTATCTGTTTCATCTGCTGGACAAGAAATCCCTCCTGGTGAATATAACTTTTCTATTTTTGGGAATCAGGACAGCGTAGAGTATATTTACACTCTACTTAAACCTCAGGTTACACTGTTTTGCTTAATAGAGGAGTCAATTAGCCCCTTTGGTGGTATGGCGGTCCATAAGCTACACATAACAGGTGTCGGCTTATAACAAGTGGGTCAAAGGCGACGCGGAAAAAGCCCCGCGCGCTTTACCCAAAGCGTTAGTTTTCCAACAAGGTTATCAATGGATCTCTTAAAGGATTTACTTCTAAAAATTCAAAATGGTGAATCATCCTTTTCACCTGAAAATAATAGTCCTGAGGCTATTA
>MAAM01000011.1 GCA_002162695.1 Cycloclasticus sp. 46_120_T64
ACGAGCCGAAGCAGAACGAGCCGAAGCAGAACGAGCCGAAGCAGAACGAGCCGAAGCAGAACGAGCCGAAGCAGAACGAGCCGAAGCAGAACGAGCCGAAGCAGAACGAGCCGAAGCAGCACGTACCGAAGCAGCACGTACCGAAGCAGCACGTACCGAAGCAGCACGTACCGAAGCAGCACCTACCGAAGCAGCACCTACCGAAGCAGCACCTACCGAAGCAGCACGAGTCGACGGTTCGGTTGAGGCTTTGGGGGTAAATATACCATCTTGGGCTGGGGAGCAGTTTAATGCCCTTATTGGGGTGGTCAATAAGATTAGCTTAGCCATTCCTTCTACTGCGGTTAGTGGTGAGCTTGAGTTCTGTAATGAACTTAAGAAGGTTAGTGGGCAACCAGAGTGGGTCTTAGGCTTGAAAATGACCGGTAAGGATTTTGTAGCGGTTGTCGATCTGGGGCATTTGCTGCTGAATCAAGGGCCACGAGACATTGCAGCGCGGCCGTATAAAAAAATTATATTATTAGCTAATAGTCGCTGGGGGATAGCGTTGGATTCGGTTTCAGCTGAAACTGAGATATTGTCTGCTACTATTAAGTGGCGAGATAGTACTAGAATACAGCAGTGGTTGCGTGGTTTTGAGTCGTCAAGACAACTGGCAATAGTTGACCCAGCTAAAATGTTTGTTAAAGATAAATAAATTAAAGGCGTTTAATGAAATCACAAAAAGAAAATGAAGTGAGTCTGAACCAGGAAGCCTATGAGGATGTGGTGCAGCCGGTTACCCAGTGGTTGACTTTCTTATTGGGCGAGCAGAAATATGCGGTCAAAGTCTTGCAAGTTCAAGAAGTGTTACGCCATACGCCGATTACTCCAGTACCTGGCGCGCCATTTGAGGTTATTGGTATTGTTAATTTACGAGGCAATGTGGTGACGGTTGTTGATGTCCGGATGAAATTTGGTATGCCCGCTCAGGAAGTGAGCGATTTAACACGAATCATGATGATGGACGTGCAAGGTTATATCATCGGCTGTATGGTTGACTCAGTAACTGAGGTGATAGACTTAAATGATAATGAGGTTGAGTCTGCTCCAGATGTGAGTAACTCGGGTAATTCAGTGTTTATTCAAGGCATTGCAAATATTGAGAATGAATTACATATATTGGTCAATTTGGATAAATTATTAACCGAGGAAGAGTTGGAGCTTCTGGTTAAGTAGTTTCTGCTTAGACGTATATTGTTGTCATGCTCAAAGTTAATAAAATCATCCCAAGTACGGGCGCTCGCCGGCCTCAACCGATGACAGGGCATGATAAAAAACCAGCAAGGCAGAATATACTCGAGGATCAGGGTGGAAAAGAACCTCGGCCCGATAAGTCTAAAATTAAACGCATAGATGAAAGGGTCTAATGGAATTCTTGGTGTATTTGTTGGTGATTTTTACATTGTTTGTGCTCGTTGGACTGTTGCTTAAGCAAACCCAGCGTATTGCGAGTCTTGAAGAGCGAGTTAATGAGGTTGGTAATAAGTTTTCTGTGATACAACACGATGTGTCGGCCCTGTGTGCAAGCGGTTTGGGTGTTGATGAGCGAGTTGGGGGATCTGAGCGTCGAATCCGCGGATTAGTTGAGCGCTTGGAAGAACTGGAAGAAAGTGAAACCTTTGAGCACTTGCAAGAGTTTCAAGGCGCGATAGAGTTGGCCCAGCAAGGTGCAGAAGCCAGTGAAATTGTGGAAAAGTGTCACTTAACGCTGGATGAGGCGGCCCTTCTTATCCGCTTACATAAGAGCTAAGCTTTATCGGTATTAAAGTTTTCAGGTGTTTTCTCTGATAATACGTAGGCAAATGCAATAACTTCGGCGACGGCAATGTATAAAGCCTCGGGGATCTCATCACCTAAGGGGATGCTACTTAATATTTTTACTAGCTCTGGGTTTGCATCTAGAGGAATGTCGTTAGCCATGGCTAAATCAATAATTTCTTGAGCAAGTTCACCACTGCCTTTTGCGGTAATGGTCGGCGCGTTTTCTCCATCGTATTTTAAAGCGACGGCAATATTTGCTGGGTTGATAACATCAGTCATCAGGCTTGCTCGCTGATGATATTATTGTGCTGCTTCATGTTTTGAAATTCTGGCCCCGCTCCTTGTTGAACTTTAATATGGTCGGTGTGCAAATTAGCGCGGCTAAAGCGTTTCCTGAGTAGTTCAATATGTTGTTGAATAAGGTCACGAGTATCACTGTTTTCAGCCCAGAAGTTGGAGCTAACGTGGTCGTTTAGCACGCGTAGTTGAGTGCGGATCAAACCGAGTTTTGGTGGGCTCATTTCTAGAGAAATACGCCAGTGTTGTTCATTTTTTTGCGCTGTTTTTGAGTTAGCTTGCTCGCCTTCTATTTTTATAAAAATAGACTCAGCTTGTTTCGGGTTAAACAGGGGGATTTCTATCTGCCATGTTTGTCGTACGGTATTGTTTTCTGTGTTTGAGCTAGCTAATTGGTTGAGGGTTATTTTTGCTAATGCCCCCTCCGTTTTCCCCAGTAGCTCCTTGACTTGCTGATTGATATTGGTGAGTTCAGGCTTGTTGGCTTGCTCGCGGTTAGGCGTAGGCGGTTTGCCTCGTGCGAACTGCTGTAATTGTTGGCTAATGCCGATATTGATCGTTGTTTGTGCGGCAGTAGGGCTTATTGGGGTTTGCTGGGGCACGCCTTGTGGCGGCTGAGCAGTTTGTTGTCCCGGCCAAGACCTGAGTAATTGAATGAGCTTACTTAGGTTGGCTTTTAGGTCATTGACGATTAAAGGGGGTGATGAATGATGAGTCAGCGGAGTGCTTGTTATACCTGTTGGTTTTAAGTTACTTTGTTGATTGACGTTTTTTTCCACAGATAACGATTGCAGTAACCTAGCCTCTAACAAGATTCCTGAGTTTTGTAGGGCGGTTTTTAACCCAGAGGCGGTGGTGATTTGTTGATTGAGGGTTAATGTCTGAAGAATAGCGCCGCTTAAGTGTTGTAGCTGTACCTGACGGTTTAAGTTTGTTGGTGGTGTGCTTGTTGGTGTGCTTGGTGGTGTACTTGATGGTTGTTGCAGGCTGCGGAGAGTTTTAATTAAAGGGGCTTGGAACTCAGCCACGGCGGTTTGTTTGGGTAATAGTTGGCGTAATGCAGTATTGATAATATGGCTGTTTTCTGCCTTAGCAGGTAGTTTTAAGGTGATTCCATCGGTTGATGTCTCAACAACTACTTTTAAGGTTTGTCCGGGTGTTAACGGGATGTTTGTTTTCACCGCTATCAGTTGTTGACCGATGCGAAGAATGGTTGTTGTTTTGTTGGCTACTTGCTCAACTACATCGACATAAATCTGTTGCCCCGATTGTAGTTTATTAAGGCTTAAACTGGTTTTTGCTATATCAGCTAAAGGGGTGTTAAATTGGCTGGGGATATGCAATGGCTTAATTTACAAGTTTAGTTGAACAGCTGCTTAATATTATTAAGTTCTTCTTGTGAGTTTTCAATGACGTCAAGGCTGTCATTTTGATCTCTTAGTAGCTTGCTTAGTCGTTCATAGGCGGGCACAGAAGAAGGTTCAGGGTATTTGCTTTGTAGCGGTGTGTTTCTATAGCTGAGTAACTGAGCAATAATAACTAAATCGGTATAGTTCGCCGGCTGATCGGTTTTTCGTTGCCAATGGTTAGCGTTGATTGCAGCGTCTGTAAAATCGTCGGTGAAATTCCACTTGTCTAATACCATTTTTCCAATGAGGGGTGTCAGTTTCTCCAGTGTATCCTTTACAGCCTGTATGTTTTCGGTCAAATTGGGGTGTTTATCGGCGTGAGTTAAGATAGGGATGGCACCAATATCATGCACTAGGCCGACGAGCATCGCTTTGTCGGGGTTAAAACCCTTAAGTTTTTTAGCGATAACGGCACATATTCCGGCAACGTCTCGACTGTGTAGCCATAGGATGGAAATCAAGCCTTTAATTTCGCTGGTTTTTGCGTTAAAAACCATGCGCATGGTAAAGCTGGTAATTAAATTGCTGACTGCTTGTAGCCCTAAGCGTGTAATCGCTAAGGGCAGTGCTTCAATTTTTTCTCGCCCTCTAAATAATGGGCTATTGGCTACTTTAATTAACTGCGCGGTGATAGCTGGGTCTTGTTGGGTTATGTTGGCAATTTTTTCGGATGTGATATGCGGGTCGGAGATCGCGCTGCGAACCTTTACCGCTGTTTCTGGTATAGATGGTAGCAGCAACTTATCGGCTTGCATTTCTTGGGTAACTTCAAAATACAGTTGGTTGTATAATAAGTTATCTTCACCGGCTTCAATGATGTCCATGCCCGAATCATGACTACTGACTTGTTGCTCATTCATTAGGTTGTCGATGAGGCTATTTTTGGCCGAAAAAACAATTAATGAGCTGAGTGCCGTTGCGGTTACTTTATGCGGGCTGTTGTGATCGATTGGAAAGCGAGCCTCAATTTGGCCGCCTTCAATAACCCGCTCGTTATCGCGCCCTAATTTTAGCTTGAGTTTTCCTTCTAAAAGAAAGGTGTGGCAGTCATTATCGCTGCCGGCAGAAAACAAAACAGTTCCGGCAGGGATAAGCTCCGTTTTAATGCTTGTCTGCAGCTGGCTCTTGCTGTTATCAGAAAAATTCCTGATGGGAAATAAGCTGCTAATTTCTTCGTGAGATAAGTTTCTGATCGACATCTTGAAAGGTGGGTTATAGGGTTTTAATTGGGTTAAAATTATCAATTACTAATTAATAATACATAGTGGCTTCAAATATAGCCCTTTATAGCGATTTATGACAATTAAATTAAAAGAAATAAACACAGTTAATGAGCTTATTCACTATGGTGCTCATTTGTTTGATGCAGAGTCACTTTTTTTTGGTCATGGTACCGACAATTCAGCTGATGAAGCAGCCTATATCGTTTTAGCCGTTACGCGTCACTTGCCCTTGTTAGACGATAAAGTGTTGGACGCTGTGGTTGATGCCTTTGAGCAAAAAACGATTTTGCAGATGTTTGACCGTCGTGTATCAGAGAAAATCCCCGCGGCTTACCTGATTGGCGAGGCTTGGTTTTCGGGGCTTCCTTTCTATGTTAATGAACACGTGTTAGTGCCACGCTCGCCGTTTGCTGAGTTGATTGATGATCAATTTATGCCGTGGCTTGAGCCACAGAAAACCAAGCGAATTCTGGATTTATGCACGGGCAGTGGTTGTATCGGGATCGCCTCTGCGGTGGCTTTTCCTACGGCCTCTGTTGATCTGGTGGATATTTCTGTTGAGGCTTTATTGGTGGCTGACAAGAACATCGATAGGCATCAGCTTAGAAGCCGAGTTTCAGCCATCGAGTCTGACCTGTTTACTGCGCTAACATTGAATAGTTATGATCTGATCGTCAGTAATCCACCTTATGTCGGGCATGAGGAGTTAGCTCAATTACCGGATGAGTTTTATTGCGAACCGCAATTAGGCCTAGATGGTGGTGTGAGTGGTTTAGATCTGGTGCATAAAATCTTGGCTTCTGCGGCCGATTACCTGAATGATGGTGGGGTGCTATATGTGGAAGTTGGTAATACCGATGAAGCCTTGCAGCAATGTTACCCTGAGGTGCCTTTTTTATGGCAGGACTTCGAATATGGCGGGCATGGCGTGTTCATGCTGACGAAACAGCAATTACTGGAATATAAGAAATTATTTCAGGCTAAACTAACGTAATTAAATAACTACAGATAGCGATATGTCAGGAAATACGATTGGGAAATTATTTAGTGTGACCGGTTTTGGTGAAAGTCATGGGCCAGCGATAGGCTGTACTGTCGACGGCTGCCCTCCGGGGTTGTCCTTATGCGAAGCTGATTTACAAGGTGATTTGGATTTGCGCAAACCAGGTACCTCTAGACACACTACGCAACGCCGTGAAGCAGATGTAGTGAAAATTTTATCGGGCGTGTTTGAAGGGAAAACTACCGGGACGCCGATTGCCTTGTTAATTGAAAATACCGATCAGCGTTCGAAAGACTATTCAAACATTAAAGATACGTTTCGCCCAGGCCACGCCGATTACAGTTATCAGCAAAAATACGGCTTTCGTGATTACCGTGGCGGTGGGCGTTCATCGGCTCGTGAAACAGCGATGCGGGTGGCAGCAGGTGGTATTGCCAAAAAATATTTACAGGAAAAATTTGGCATCGTCGTGAAGGGCTACCTGGCTCAACTAGGGCCAATAAAAATCGATGCGCTGGATATGTCAGAGGTGCACAATAACCCGTTTTTTTGCCCAGACTCTAGTAAGTTGCCTGAGCTTGAAGCGTATATGGATCGTTTAAGAAAGTCGGGTGACTCGGTCGGTGCTCGGGTTAATGTGAGCGCAACAGGGGTGCCTGTGGGCTTGGGTGAGCCCATTTTTGATCGAATTGATGCCGAATTGGCCCATGCATTAATGAGTATTAATGCGGTTAAAGGCGTTGAAATTGGCGGTGGTTTCTCCTGTATTGAAGCCTTGGGTACCGAATTTCGTGATGAAATAACCGCGGAGGGATTTCTCAGTAACCACGCGGGTGGCATATTGGGGGGTATTTCAACCGGACAACGGATTTCGGCGAGCATAGCGCTTAAACCAACCTCCAGTTTACGTTTACCCGGACGTTCAATTGATACCAGCGGTCAATCGATTGAAGTGGTTACTAAAGGTCGGCACGACCCCTGTGTCGGTATTAGAGCAACCCCGATTGCGGAGGCTATGATGGCCATTGTATTGATGGATCACGTGTTACGGCATAGAGCGCAGAATGCGGATGTTTTTTCGGCTGTGCCGATTATTCCAGCGGGCCAAGATTGAGTCGGTTTTTCTCGCTGCTTACGGTTCAACATAGGCAGCGAGTTAACCATTGAGTCAGCAAGGCTTGCCGTATTGGCGCCTAAGCGGGGTGTATTTTTTTTACTTCGCCTCTGTTGGCGCATTAATGCCCTATTTAGGTTTGTATCTTAGTTCGATTGGCTTGGTCGCCGCTCAAATTGGCGTTGTTTTTGCGGTTATGCAGGGGACTCGACTTGTTGCGCCGAGTGTTTTAGCTTATTTGTCAGGCCGTTTTAATGACCGTATGCGGTTGATACAACTGGTGTGCTTACTGACCGTGAGCTCATTCAGTTTAATGTTGCACGAGTATGACTTTATCAGCATATTAGTTTTAACCCTGCTGTTTAGTTTTTTCTGGAATGCCATCTTGTCGCAATTCGAAGCGATTACCTTAACCCTGCTGGCAAAAAAAACAGAGGCCTATAGTGGTATACGTTTATGGGGTTCGGTCGGCTTTGTTGTTGCAGTTGCCGGTATTGGCCTTGTCCTTGAGTACGTGAGTTTAAATGACTGGCCTTTACTGGTCAGTCTATGTTTGTTAGCAACCTTTGTTTGTAGTTTATTCTTGGCCGAAAAAGGTCGGCGTAAGCACATTAAAAAGAAATCATCCTTAGCCAGCATCATAAAACAAAAACAAGTGATCGCCTTTTTAATGGTGGTGTTTTTGATCCAAGCATCGCACGGACCTTATTACGCATTTTTCTCCATTTTGCTGAGAGATTTAAATTATAACGAGGCGCAAATTGGCCAGTTTTGGTCGCTCGGTGTGGTGGCTGAAATCCTGTTGTTTATGGCTATTCAGCGTGTGTTTACCCATGTTTCACTACGCTTTGTATTATTACTCAGCATCTTTTTAACAGCGGTTCGGTGGTTAATGGTTGCCTGGTTGGCAGATAATCTTATTGTTTTATTAGTTGCCCAGTTATTGCACGCGGCATCGTTTGGGGCTTTCCACGTCGTTTGTATTCAATTAACCCATCAGTATTTTTCGGGTATACACCAAGATCAAGGGCAAGCCTTGTACAGCAGTGTAGGTTTTGGCGCAGGCGGTATGCTCGGTGGCTTAATGGCTGGGTTTTTATGGTCTTATGGCGGCGAAGCCTGGGTTTTTACCTTAGCCTCATTATTGAGTGTGTTGGCTTTTATTATTGTTTGGTGCTTCTTAAGTCATGATCACTTCGAAGAATTACATGCTAGCGGAGACGGTGTGAGCTCGGTTTAATTTGCCTGTTTTAATGGCTTGATATATATCAAAAAAGGTGTTTTTATTTACCTAGGTGAATTTTAATCACTGATAAATAATCATAATAATTAAATTGGGAGAAAGGCATGTTACGAACTAGCCTGAAATTAATAACGGGAGCGTTGTTTCTTGGTTGCTCTGTGAGTGCGTTAGCGTATGAAACAGAAACAGACCTAGTCGCAGCAAAACTTAAAGCAACTGAGTCATTGAAGCTCGCTAATTACCGAAGCTCAGAATCGGTTAAAAGCACGCTTTATGTTAAAAATACAAACTTTAGGTTTGTTGATAATGTGGGTTTTTATATTACGGATCTTATTGTTGACCTGAAACCCAACGATAGCAGTCAGCCAGGTATATTTGATGATCCGACATCATTTTCGCTAACACCCGTTAAAGGCACGGCTATTCTAGATAGTGCTAAGCTTGAGGCCTTGTTAAATAAACATGTTTTTGCTTTTAAAGGCGCAACGCTTCGAAACATTAAAGTGAAAACTGCAAAAAACCTCTTAGTGCTTGCAGGGGAAATGAACCGTAAAGGTGTATGGGTGCCGTTTGAGATGAAAGGCGACTTAACATTGAGTGAGGGGCATATTTTGAAATATGTACCTTGGTCAGTTGTAGTGGATAAGCAAGATGCGACGAAAGTTCTTGTAGCCGCGAATGTTGAGCTGGATGAATTACTAACGGTGAAAACAGCTGGGGCTAATTTAATTGGTAGCACGGTTGTTCTCGATACATTAAAACTATTCCCACCACCTAAACTGCATTTAAATATTGCAACCGCAGGTTTAGAAGATAGAGGCTTGGTTTTAACCTTTGATAACGAAGGTGCGGGGACGGACTCAGCAACATTCATCCCGAGCGATAGCTATATCTTAATAAAGGGTGGCGATACTAAGTTTATGAAAGCCGTGTCAACTAACTCGCAGTTACAGGTTATGAGTGGAAACGAAGGCAGTGAGCTTGATTTTTGTTTGTATGACTATCGAGATCAGTTGACGGCTGGGCATCTAGAATTGACAAAGGAAGGTGCGATTTTGGCCTACTTCAAAAATTAATGATGGCTTATAACCCGATTAGGAGTGAACACAATGCAATATAATAATATTAAAAAATTGATGCTGGGGTTAGCTTTAACGGCAACCGTTTGTAGTAGCGCAATGGCCACTACCTTTATAGAGAAACAACAGCAAGAACTCAAAACATTAAGAAGCCAGTGGCAACAGAAAAGCATCCCTAGTGGTATGCAGTCTGCACCGCTAAGAGCGGTGACAGAACGTGACTCTGGTGCCGATAATGTATCTATTTACATACAAAATGTGAACTTTGATATTGTTGAAAATATTGGTTTTTATGTGGAAAATCTTGCCGCTAGCTTAGAACCGAAGGTGACTGGGCAGCCGGTTATTTTTGATGATGTGGAAAGTTTTACCATTAATGTGCATAGCGGGTCTGTTGTTTTAAGTGAGCAGGTTATTGCCGATCTATTTAACCAGCATATTCTCGATTACTGGCCTAGACCGATGAATGACCTGAAAGTAAAAGCAAGGGATGGTTACTTAGAGGTAGAGGCCGATATTAAGTTATGGAGTTGGTTCCCCGGTTTCTGGTTGCCGGCTGACCTAGGCGGCAAAATAGTGCTCTCAGATGATAATAAGCTTGTTTATGAAATTGATGATGTTCGCCTATTTGGAATTCCTTTATTTGGTTTATTAAATACCCTATATATTGACCTAGATCTTTTATTGTCAGTTGATCGCAAAGGTGCAACATTGGTCGATAGTGTGTTAATTCTTGATCATACGGCTGTTTTCCCACCACCTTCTCTAATGGGCAAAATTGCGACGACCTTTATTGATAAAGATGGTTTGCATCTAACCTTTGCGGCTAATGAGGCGGCTACGTTTAACCAGCCTACGGTTGAATCAGACAGTTATATTTGGATGCAGTCGGGTGATCCACGTTTGTTTGATATTGTTGTTAATAACGGCACTATTCAGGTGGTTGCTGATGATACGAGCAAGCCCTTACGTTTCAATCTTTATGACTATAGAACACAAGTGGCTGGCGGCAAGCTTAGAATGAATAAAGCGGGGGATATTATTGCAACGCTGCCTTCTTCTGCGGGACCTGATTATAAGCCTGTATTACCGGCTAAGGCCGCTTCAGCAAAACCTAAGCTCGGGCAGTCGTTGGCGAGTTTGCAAGTGAACTCTTGTATTAATAGCATAGGATTTAATATTTGTGAGTAAGCTGCTTTATTTATGACGATAGAAAATGCTCCAAATGGAGCATTTTTTTTGCGTGGGTGTTTTAATGTTCTTCTTGAGGCTAATAAGGTGAACGATAGGATGTCGCTGATAACAACTAAAAAGCTAACAATTGGGATTTCATCAATGGCCTTATTTGATTTGGTCGAGTCGAATAGGGTTTTTGAATCTGAAGGAAAGGAAGCATATTGTGCCTACCAAGTGGCGCGGGAGGATGAGCTGTTAAGCCCTGGTGTAGCCTACCCGCTAGTAAAAAAACTCTTGGGGCTGAATCTGCAGTTAGAGGAACCCCTGGTTGAAGTGATTTTATTGTCACGAAATAGTGCGGACACGGGCCTTAGGGTCTTTAATTCTATTCGTGAACACGGCTTGGATATTAAGCGCGCTGTTTTTACCAGTGGTGAAACGCCGTTTAACTATATTGCTGCGTTTGAAATAGACTTGTTTTTATCGACCTCCCCGCAGGATGTGCGAAAAACGCTGGCCGCGGGCCATGCGGGGGCGACAATTTTGTCGGGTAAGGCGAATGGGGCTGGGAATGAGCAGCTACGGATCGCTTTTGATGGAGACGCGGTTGTTTTTTCGGATGAATCTGAGCGTATTTATAAGGAAAAAGGCCTAGAAGCATTTACCGAAAATGAACAACTATCCGCTAAACAGCCCATGTCAGGCGGACCATTTAAACCGTTTTTAGCGGCCCTTCACCACTTGCAAACGCACTTCTCTGACGAGGTTTCACCGATTAGAACGGCATTGGTGACGGCGCGCTCGGCACCGGCTCATGAGCGTGTGGTGCGTACCTTACGTTCATGGGGGATTAGGATTGATGAAGCGCTATTTCTCGGTGGTTTACCAAAGGGAGAATTTCTTAAGGCCTTTGGTGCGGATATTTTCTTTGACGACCAAGCCATGCACTGTGAATCAGCCAGCGAGCACGTGGCAACGGGCCACGTGCCGCATGGGGTTGCGAATGAGCTCAATGGTTAAGGTCAAAGTCAAAACGCATATTGTCGGAAGGTTTTTGTAGGAAGTAGCCTTGCACCGCGTCGATGCCTATATTCCATAACAGAGCGAGTGTATTGGCGCTCTCTACCGATTTGGCGATGGTCTTAACATTATGCCGCTGGGTGACGCTTAAAATATTGCGGATTATTTGTTGTGACTCTTCGTTATTCAGTAGATTTTGGCTAAATGAGCCATCAATCTTTAAATAATCGACACGGTATTCTTTAATCATCGTATCGGTTATTTCGCTGAAACCGATTTGGTCGAATGCTAATTGACAGCCACATTCATTTTTCACAACGCTGATGAACCTTTTTAGTGGTGATGGATCTGTTTGAATATCAGAAAAATTAATTTGGAAAACTAATAGGCTAGAGTCGATATTATAGAACTTGAGTAAGCTGATTAGGCTTTCTATAAAACTGGTGTTGCGGTAAGTAACGCTGGACAAAGAGATAAAGAACTTTCTTTTTAAGCCTTGGCGAGACGCTTCTCTGATTTGTTCAATGGTGCTTTTTAACACCCATTCATCTAAGCAGCTGATTAGCCCTGTTTTCTCGGCGGTTAGAATAAAGTTGCTAGGCGGAATGTGGCTATTATCTTTATCTACGATACGCAATAAAACGGCGTAATTCTCAGTCTTTTTTTCAGATAAGTCGACGATTGGCTGGTATAAGAGGTGTAGTCTTTCTTGTTCCAGTGCGGACTGTATTAACGCCTTATTCTCTTCCTCATCCACAATAACGGATAATGGTGTGCTGACGGAGTCAAAAACCTGTATTTGATTGCCTCCCTGTGAAGATGCCTTATCGCAGGCCTTATTGGCTTGCGAGATGAGTTGTCTAGAATTGCTGATTCGGTTATCTATATAGGTAACACCAATACTGACGGTGAGTTTTATGTACTGAGCATTGCTACCAAATAAGTTGTTATTGACGTCAATGAGTAATTGTTGGCAGTTCAACAAAAGTTGATTGTGGTTCGCTCGGTTGGAGAACAGGGTGAAGGTCTCGTCACTGTATCGAGCTAATATGTCGCCTGCAGAACTTGTTTTTTGAATTAGGTCGGCGACAGATCGAAGAACCTCGTCAATATTAGTACTATGTTGTTCACGAAACTGCTGGAAGTTATCAACAAAAATAAATGCGAGTGTGCCAAACGGTTGTGCTGCCTCAAGCTGTTTATCGATGTACTCAAGGATGAAGCGTTTGTTATAGAACCCGGTTTCGTAATCAAATGTACGTAAATCGGTGAAACCTTTATTTAGGTTGCTCCAAGCGTCAGGGTTGTGAATCAATATCTGGGTGCACAGCTGTCCCTTAACAAAACAATGGGTCTTGTATAGGGTGGTGATAAATGTCTCTTCAGTACGTGTTTGAATACGTGCTGCTAACACGGTTTCATCGGGTAATGACTCGAGTGAGGTATTGTGCTCGTAAGGTATGCCCAGTTCGCTGTTAGGTAGCTCTGTTTTTGAACTGAACTCAAGCACTGGGCTGTTGATGATGTTTTCCTCATCGGGGATATTGAAAAGGCGTTTATAAGCTTTGTTGACGGACCAATATCGCCCATTATGTATTAATGCAAAACCATCTTCGGTATGTTTTAAAAATGCGTCGAAGCGGTAGGTTTCATTTTTAAATTGAGAGCTCAGTAAGTGTGATGAATAGGTGCATAACTGCGACTTAATTTCTCGAGCAATGGATTTTGCGACTAAAAAAGTAGGGGCTAATGGGCGAATATCGAGGATATTAGCTAGATTGTAGTGCTCATATTCTTCAGGAGTGGGCGCTTGTTCTGATATTAGAATAATGGGGAAGCGGGTGAATTGGCTAGTAACCTGCTGCAACAGCTCGGTGTTTTCCGAATGGTTATTTTCAATTTTGAGTAATACCAAGTTAATCCCGGCTAGGTTTTCTTGCTCGGATTTTACCTGCTGCAGTGAGTTAGACTTAATAACAACATCCACGTTGACTTCATCTAAGGCACTGATTATTTGTTTATATTCACTATTTGGAAAGTTAATTAAGAGTAGGCTGCGTTTTTCCATGAATTAAGTGTTTATTGTCTTTGTTAGACTAACTCTAATCTACTTCGGTTTTTTTTAACACCGTGTAATGACTAAAAACGCGGTTTGTTTCTAATGTCTTATCAATTTTGAAATGACTCGTTTGCTTGTTAACTTTGAGCATCAGTTCGGTATCTTTATCATCTATTATCATCGGGCAGATGATGGCATCCGCTTGATTGATGCTAGGGATTCCCTGTAAAAATATCACAGATCTGGCTTCCGTTGCATTCTTAGTCGATCGGAGACTGGCGATTTTTAGGTCGGGCGAGATCATTTCAACACCAACCGATACGTGTCCGCCGTCGAGTCTGTTTAAACGACGGATGACGGCGAGTTGCAGCGCCTTGTTGTTTGTTGCCTGAATAGCGATTAGGTCAGTCACCCTTAAGATAGGACGATTGTCAGCGGTGACGGTGAATTGTAAGCCTTGCAGGCTAGCATCACTAATCTCTGCGCTGACTTTATTACTTTTCCCCGTTTGTTGTTTCTGACGGTTTTTTGCCCAGATACCTGAGCCGCTATTTGCTAGGAGGCCACTTTTAAGTTGAGCGTTAATGACCGTTGAACTGCGCGAGTTTCGCTGGCGCAGAGAATCATGACTAATAGGCACTAATTCGATCTCTGATAAGCTAAATGTTGAGGCACTAACTTTCTTTTTGGGCTGGTCAGGGTTGGCTCTTAACACCAGCGCATTGATAATACTATCGAAGCCTGGGTGAACTAGGACTTCTTCAGATTGTAAGTGCCTGGGAGATTGCCGGCTTCGTGGGCTACTCCAATTGGGGATTAATTGTTGAATGACTTTTTTGATCAGCCTAGGTTTAGTTGAGGCTAATGATACTGCGCCGTGTTGTTCACGAATAATGGCGTCTTCACTTGACATGAACTCGATGAGTTTTTTGGGGTTTAAAAAGCGGAGGCTATCGCTGTCATCAGCTGGCTCAGGCGTGTAACGAATGGCTGAGTGAGACGCTAGATCAATGGATAATGTTGAGTTACCACTTATACTGCTACTACTTGTTATGCCGTTGACCTGTTGGCTTAATATTTGATCTATGCTTGCAATATCACCGCGCCTGAATCGATTGACGCCAGCGAGGTGAAAAAAGTGAATTTTCTTAAATTCAGCTTCGATTGACATATGTTTTTTTTTGTCGAATGTGAGTTGCTCAGCCTGCTGTAGGCCCAAACTTTCACTTAGTTGGTAGAGTGCATTGACGGTGTTCCAAAAATTGCCCTGGGGTGTTTGATAAACAAGGGACATTAATAGTTGTTTGCTGGCAAGTAACTCCATTGACTTGTAGAGTGCGAGGCTCGTTATGGTGAACGCCGACGTGGAATCTTGTTGTTCTTGCTGGGGCAAGTTTGAGGGGGCAGTACTACAGACGGCTTGTATATGTACTTGGGCGAAATGTGTTAACGCCTTCAGCAGCGCATCGCTTAGTTCGGCTTGCTGTCTACGCAGGGGCAGATTAGCTCCCTTTAAGTTGGTTTTACAGTTACTGATCAAGGTGTATAAACAGTTTTCTGCTGCTGCGATGAGTTCTAGCTTTTGGTTGGAACCGATTTGTTCGCTGAGCAGAGCTTGGGCAAGAAGAGACAAGGCGTTGCTGCAACTGTAAGTGTCTAGGATCGGTAATTCGCTTTCCCATTGCTTATAGGCATCTATTGTTGGCTTAAAGGGTAGCTGTATTGCTGGCTCTATCTGCGGGGGGGTAACTCTGTCCGTGAATTTTTTATATATGTCCATATCCATATCCATAACGTTCATCATTGTGACCAGTGGCGGAAGATAGTTCTTCAACCTTATAACTTAGGAGGATTATGCACGCTAAGCGGTGAAAAGTTAATGATTTTGAGGTGAATGTGCTAAAAGAGTTTTATAGGGTTTTCCGCTTTCTTCACGAACAAGCTTGGGCACTAAGTAACCGGGCAGACGTTGTTGTAGCTTCTCGTAGAGCTTAAGACTATCCTCTTCGTTCTTATCGAAGTGCATAGCACCGGCTACTTTATCCAACACGTGTAAATAATACGGCAGGGTGTGGCAGTTAAATAAGCGTAGGCTCAGCTGCTCAAGGCTGTCTAGATCGTCATTGATGCCTTTTAGTAAGACGGTTTGGTTGAGTAGCGTTACCCCATGGTCCTTAAGCTTCAATAGAACATCGGCGACCTCATCACTGAGCTCGTTAGCGTGGTTCGCGTGAATAACCATCACCACTTTTTTATTCGATGCACGGAGGGTGCTTAATAACAGAGTGTTGATGCGGCTTGGCAAAACGATAGGCAACCGGGTGTGAATTCTGATACGTTCTATTTGCTCGATATTTGATAAAGCGTCAAATAAGTGGCTGAACTTTGAGTCGCCGAGGGTCAAGGGGTCGCCACCACTTAGAATGATTTCATTTATCTCATTGTTTGCAGCGAGGTACTGTTTAATCGATGTCAGCTGTGAACGGTTGGCGCTGTTATTGGAATAAGGGAATTCACGGCGAAAGCAGTAGCGGCAATGGATGGCGCAGGCACCGGTTGCAATTAATAGGGCTCGCCCGTGGTATTTATGTAATAGACCGGGGGATACACTCGCTAGACCATCACCAACGGGATCACTTAGGTAGGCCGGACTGCTGAGTAACTCATCGGGATGGGGCAGTACTTGACGCAGCAGAGGATCAGACCAGCTGGATTTTTTCATCCGCTGGGCATAACTGTGGGTGACTAATAGCGGGAACTTTTCTGCGGCTTCGTGAAAAAGGCTCATATCGTCAACGTGGAGCCCTAAATACGCTAATAACTCAGCGGGGTTGCTGTAGGCAGCGCTAAGTTCCTGTTGCCAGTTTGGAATGGGTGAATTTTTTGCTACCTTACTCATGATAGTCATTATAATGGTGGGCTAAGCGTTAAGCTTCAATAAATTAACTATATAACGAGAGTGACATGGCAACATACAGCACAAACGACTTTAAAGGTGGCTTGAAAATCATGATGGATAACGACCCTTGTTCAATCGTCGAGAATGAATTTGTTAGGCCTGGCAAGGGGCCAGCTTTTAGCCGGGTTAAATATCGTAACTTAAAAACGGGTCGAGTGATTGACCGTACATTTAAGTCAGGTGAAACGGTTGAGGCTGCCGATGTGATGGAGACAGAAATGTCTTATCTCTATAACGATGGTGATTTTTGGCACTTTATGGACGATGAAACATTTGAGCAGGTGTCGGGTGATGCGATTGCTGTGGGTGAGGCGGCTAAATGGTTAAAAGAACAAGATAAGTGCACGATTACCTTATGGAATGGTTCACCCTTGAGTGTTGCTGCGCCAAATTTTGTTGAATTATCGATCACCGATACCGACCCTGGTTTGAAAGGTGATACCTCGGGTGGTGGCGGTAAACCGGCAACACTGGAAACCGGCGCAGTGGTTAGAGTGCCTCTTTTTGTGCAAATTGGTGAGATTATTAAGGTTGATACGCGTACTGGTGAATACTCCGCCCGCGTGAAGAGCTAAAAGCCCTTGTCAGTACTAGAAAACACATCATGGCCGCCGACTTGTTCGGCGGCCTTATTACATCGACGCGCAGAGTTGTATCAAACCATTAGGGACTTCTTTGCGCAGCGGGCGGTGCTCGAAGTGGACACACCAATACTCTCTAACGCGGCCAGTTGTGACCTGAACCTCGATAGTTTTTCTACTCAGTTAACAAACGATGCGCTGAACCAACGGCTGTTGTACCTGCAAACATCGCCTGAATTTTCGATGAAACGTTTGATCGCCTCGGGGTCTGGCTGTATTTACCAAATTGCCAAGTCATTCCGTCAGGCTGAAAGTGGTCGCTTTCATAACCCAGAATTTACCTTGTTGGAATGGTACCGAATGGGCTTTAGCTTGGCGGATTTAATGCAGGAAATGTTAGAGCTGTTGAGCCTCTGCTTTAATCAAAACCTCGCGAGCATAACACTGACCTATGCAAGCCTGTTTAAGCAGCAGACGGGGATTAACCCGCATGAGACATCGCTTACTCAGTTGCTGGCGTATGCTGCCGAGCAGGGTAACCCCGAAGCGGCGCAGATTTGTGGCGACAGCCTCGCTAATGGCCTAGATTATGTTTTTAGTCAGTATATCCAGCCACGCCTCAAACCTGAGCTGCTGTATTTTGTTACCGATTACCCCGCGTGTATGGCGATGTTGGCGAAGCTTAGTGAGGATCAGCCCATAACGGCGAAGCGTTTTGAGGTGTATTTTAATAATCTTGAACTGGCGAACGGCTATGAAGAGCTCAGTGATGCGCAGTTGCAACAGCAACGTTTTCAAGAAGAATTAGCCGAACGAGAAAAACAGGGTGCTAACAAGGTGCCGATGGATAAAAACTTAGTGGCGGCTCTACAGCACGGCTTGCCTGATTGCGCGGGTGTTGCCTTAGGGCTGGATCGTTTGTTGATGGTAATCAGCGGTGTTTATTCGATTGATGAGGTCTTAAGCTTCCCGATTGAACGCGCTTAAGGACGCTTTGATTAAGTCTGTTTTAATTTAGGTGGAGAGAAAATGGTTCCAAACTTTTGTGAAGTGAGGGATATAAAATTTATTCTATTGCTGTGACCTTTGCAGGATGTTGGGGTTATTACTGCCAAGATGATTTAATCAGAAGCTCCTTAACTGCTGATCGTGATATTTTGCTAACGAGCTTAGGGCGCAGATAGTGCCGATTAGCGTTAATGCCATATCTGATTGGCTATCCCATATATAGCTTTGGGTACCAAGAAAAGCCTCGGCATCTTCGCCAGATGCCAGCGCGAGCCACCATTCTATGAGTTCGTAGAAAGCGCTAAAAACTAAGCAGAAACAGAGGATTAAGAAGTTCATCCAGCGCCGTGTTTTGACGACGTGTTGGCGGAGGAAAATTTCTCTAGCGATGATTGCTAGCACAAAACCTTGGGCAAAGTGTCCGAGCTTGTCGTAGTTGTTTCTATCGGAACCTAGCCATTGTGCAATATCATCAAATAGCGGCACCTCGGCATAGGTGTCATGCCCGCCAACCATCAAAATAATGCAATGTATGAGAATTAAGGTGTGGCTCAATGTGCTCAAGGGGAACGAGCGGGAACTATAGGCTAGAGCCAGTAGCGCAATAATGGCGGGCAATACTTCTAATAATCAGCTGAGTTGATCTTTTGGTTCGATAGCCGAGCAAATGAACATAGTAGAAAAAGCGCTTAGCCAAGCATAAAACCACGACGATTTTATGAGGCTAAGCACCTGGATTTATTTTACTTTGCCGATAACTTGGCCTAGGCGAACGGTTTGCCCAGCGACGAGTTCTTCCGCCCAAGACATATTATCCTTGCCGTATAACAAGACGATGGTCGACCCCATATTAAAACGCGCCATTTCGTCGTTTTTATTGAAGCTATGTTCATTCTCTTTATAGCTCCAGCTGCGGACTTGATTATGACGGGGAGGGGTCACCTCGCCGTGCCAGATGGTTTCAATGCTGGACACAAAAATTGCGCCGACCATCACCATCGCCATTGGCCCTGCTGGGGTATCAAAGAAGGCGACCACGCGTTCATTTCTAGCGAATAATTCGTCGATATTATCGGCGGTTGTTGGGTTAACGCTAAATAAATCCCCGGGTACGTGCAGCATCTTTGTTAATGTTGCATCGTTAGGGAAGTGAATTCGGTGGTAGTCCTTGGGTGATAGATAAATAGTGGTGAAGTGACCGTCTTCAAAATTAGCGGTCATCGGGTCAGCACCTAACAGAGCCGATAAATTAAAGTACTTACCCTTGGCTTGGAAGAGCTGGCTATTACGAATATCGCCAATTTGACTAATGCAGCCATCAACGGGGCAGGAAATATTTGTCGGGTCCGACTCTAAGGTACGTGCGTGTCCGTTTAGGCTGCGGGTGAAGAAGGCGTTAAAACTTTCATACTTTCTTGGATTGGGTTCAGTCGCTTCAGCCATATTGACCTGAAAATACTGCACAAACCGGCTGATAATAAAGTTCTTAAACCACGGTTTTGTACAGCGCGCTATCCGGTGCATAGCCGCGGATAGTGCGTGTTGGGGCAAGATATGCTGGAGAATAATAAAGAGTTTATCTTTCATCGATTTGCCAGCCTAAGAAAAGGAGTGTTTTTGCGCAGCTGGCAGAGCAACACCGCTATTGATATCGGCTCCCATGTCACTTAAAACGGACTCCAGCGCAGATAGGCAAAACATCACGTTGCTTGGGGTTGCTGATTGCCCCATTAGGCCAATTCGCCAAACTTTTCCGGCTAACGAGCCTAAGCCAGCACCAATTTCTAGGCTGTATTCCTCTAAGAGACGCTTTCTAACAAGGGCTTCGTCGACGCCTTGAGGAATCGTCACCGCATTGAGTTGGGGTAAACGTGATTCTTCAGGAACAATGAAACTCAGTCCCATCGCTTCCAGACCCGCTTTTAATGCATTATGAAGGTCTGAGTGGCGCTTCCACGAATTTTCAAGGCCTTCTTCTTGTAACATTAATAGAGATTCGTGCAGCGCGTATAAACTATTAACCGGTGCGGTATGGTGGTAAGAACGGCCACCATCGCTACCCCAGTAACCCATCACGAGGTTCAAGTCTAAAAACCAGCTCTGAACTTTTTGTTTACGCTGTTTAATGCGTTGCTGTGCGCGTTCACTAAAACTAACCGGTGATAAGCCCGGAACACACGATAAACACTTTTGGGTGCCTGAATAAATGGCATCAATGCCCCAGTCGTCTACGCGTAATTCGGAACCGCCGAGTGAAGTCACTGCGTCAACGAGTGATAGGCAATCGTATTGGCGAGCTAAAGCGCAGAGTGTTTTAGCATCAGATAGTGCGCCGGTTGATGTTTCAGCGTGTACAAAAGCTAATAGACTGGCTTCAGGGTTAGCTTTTAATGCCTCTTCAACTTTTTTAGGATCGACAGGTTTGCCCCAGTCGTCTTTTACGATAATGGCTTTGGCGCCACAGCGTTCAACGTTTTCTTGCATACGCATGCCAAATACACCGTTTTGGCAAACGATGACGGTATCGCCCGGTTCTAATAAATTGGCAAAACAGGTTTCCATACCGGCAGAACCAGGAGCCGATACTGGAAACGTTAGCTCGTTTTTGGTTTGAAAAGCGTACTGCAGCATGGTTTTTACTTCATCCATCATGCGGCCAAAGCTAGGGTCAAGGTGACCGATGGTTGGGCGTGCTAAGGCAGACAGTATGCGGGGGTGTACGTCTGATGGGCCTGGGCCCATTAAGGTACGAACAGGCGGGTTGAATGTTGTAATTGTCATTATTAATTATCCTTCGATTTTTTGGCCAGCCATAAACATCCACGTTTCAATAACCGTGTCTGGGTTAAGGGACACGCTCTCGATGCCTTCTTCCATTAACCATTTTGCTAAGTCTGGGTGATCGGATGGGCCTTGGCCACAGATACCGATGTATTTGCCTTGTTTGCGACACGCTTGGATCGCCATAGAGAGTAATTTTTTAATCGCTGGGTCGCGCTCATCAAATAAATGAGCAATTAAAGCAGAGTCACGATCTAGTCCAAGCGTTAGCTGGGTTAAGTCATTTGAGCCAATTGAGAAACCATCGAAATACTCTAAGAACTCATCGGCCATTAGCGCATTAGACGGTAATTCGCACATCATAATGAGCTTCAAACCATTTTTACCACGCTCAATACCATTTTCTTTCAGTAGCTCGGTCACTTGACGGGCTTCATCCAGTGTTCTAACAAATGGAATCATGATCGATACGTTGCTCAAACCCATTTTGTCACGAACATATTTCAGTGCTTCACACTCCATATCGAAGCATTCACGGAATGAGTCGGAAATATAACGAGATGCACCGCGGAAGCCAATCATTGGGTTTTCTTCTTCGGGTTCGTAGCGATCCCCACCAATTAAATTGGCATATTCGTTAGATTTGAAATCAGACATACGAACAATCACATTTTTTGGTGAAAAGGCGGCTGCGATGGTGGCAATGCCTTCTACCAAGCGTTGAATGTAGTAGTCCTTTGGGCTTTTGTAGCAAGAAATACGCTGACTGATTGTTTCTTTTAAATCAGCCGGTAATTTATCAAAGTCCAATAATGCCTTCGGGTGAATACCAATCATTCGGTTGATGATAAATTCAAGACGTGCCAAACCAACACCTTCGTGGGGTAATGACGCAAAGTCGAATGCACGGTCGGGATTACCCACGTTCATCATGATTTTTACCGGAATTTCAGGCATTGAATCAAGGTTGATTTTTTTGATTTCAAAATCAAGAATGCCTTCATAAATAAAGCCAGTATCACCTTCAGCACAGGAAACGGTAATTTCTGTACCGGCTGAAATATGATCGGTCGCATCACCGCAACCTACAACCGCAGGAATGCCTAGTTCACGCGCAATAATAGCGGCATGGCAAGTTCTTCCGCCTCGGTTAGTCACAATGGCTGAAGCACGTTTCATAATCGGCTCCCAGTCAGGGTCAGTCATATCGGTGACCAGTACATCACCTTCTTTAACCTGATCCATTTGCGCAATACTGCTGATGACGCGAGCAGGGCCGGCACCAATTTTTTGTCCAATACTGCGGCCTTCAACTAATACGTTGGAGGTTTGGCTGAGTGCGTAGCGCTCAATTTCTTTGCCCGCGCGACTTTGAACAGTTTCAGGGCGTGCTTGTACGATATATAACTGACCGTCTAAACCATCTTTTGCCCACTCAATATCCATCGGACGCTGATAGTGTTTTTCAATGGTGATGGCGATTTCTGATAATTTTTCAACTTCAGCATCTGTTAACGAGTAAACAAGGCGGCTCGCAGGCTCGGTATCAATGATTTTTACAGGTTCTTTGGCGTCTGCGTCGTCGTTGTAAACCATCTTGATCATCTTGCTGCCAAGATTACGACGTAGAATGGCGGGTCTGCCAGCTTCTAGTGTTGGTTTATGTACATAAAATTCATCGGGGTTTACCGCACCCTGTACCACCATTTCACCTAGGCCGTAGCTTGAGGTAATGAAGACGGCATCGCGGAAACCTGATTCGGTATCTAAGGTGAATAATACGCCAGAGGCGCTGATATCACTACGAACCATGCGTTGAATACCGGCAGATAGTGCAACGCCGCGGTGTTCAAAACCTTGGTGTACGCGGTATGAGATAGCACGATCATTAAATAAAGAAGCGAACACTTCTTTAATGGAGTGCATCACGTTTTCAATTCCATCAACGTTCAAAAAGGTTTCTTGTTGACCGGCAAAAGATGCATCGGGTAAATCTTCGGCGGTGGCTGATGAGCGCACGGCAACAGAGAACTCACTTTTTGCATCGGCTTGCATTTTTGCATAAGCCGCTTCAATGGCAGAAGTAAGCTCAGGCTGAAAAGGGGTGTCGATAACCCACTGTCTAATTTCTTTGCCCGCAGCAGCTAGAGCGTTGACATCATCAACATCAAGTTTTATAAGCTTTTCATTGATCCGGTCATCAATGCCGCTTTGTGATAAAAAGTCTCTAAATGCGGAGGCGGTCGTGGCAAATCCACCGGGTACATCAACACCTACTGATGCTAAATTACTGATCATTTCACCTAAAGAAGCATTTTTGCCGCCAACATGTTCTACGTCATCCATGCCTGTTGAGTCGAGCCAAACGATGTATTCTTTCAACTTAGAGTCCCCTGATTGGTTTAAAATTTTAAAAACAATTAAACATTTTAACAAAAAAATAACAGTTATATTAAATGAAAAACAGAATAATCTTTTTTGTATCGGATAGAACGGCGATTACTGCCGAAACCTTGGGAAATAGCCTATTAACCCAGTTTGAAGGGGTGGAGAGGGAGCGGCACGTCATTCCTTTCATCGATACCGAAGCTAGGGCTGCTTCGGTACGAGATCGAATCAATGATTCTTATACCGTTAATGAAGGGCGGCCGATTGTTTTCAGTACGTTCACCAATGATGATTTACGAGCGATTGTGGCGGAGAGTAATTGTATTTTTTATGATTTGTTCAACGATTATATTTCCAGAATGGAAAATGATTTGCGCCAAGAATCGTCACATATCGTGGGCAAGAGTCACGGTTTGGTGGATAAAAGTTCGTATGAGTCGCGCATTCGAGCGGTTAATTATGCCTTGGTCAATGATGATGGGGCGCGGCTTGATCATTATGATCAAGCTGATGTTATTTTGGTCGGGGTGTCACGAACAGGGAAAACTCCAACCTCCTTATATCTGGCTTTGCAGTACGGAATTTTCACCGCTAACTTCCCGATCACTGATGCCGATTTAGAAAATTCGATGTTGCCTCGGGCTCTTAAAGCCTATAAGAAAAAGTTGTTTGGGCTGACCATTGGCGCAGATCAGTTGAGTCGTATTCGTGAAGAGCGTCGACCGGGTAGCCCGTATGCTTCGTTGCGCACCTGTCAACGTGAAGTTTCTCAGGTCGAGGAGTTATTTCATATGGCGAATATACCGTTTTTAAATGTGACGGCTATTTCGATTGAGGAAATCGCCGCGCAGATTCGTTTAACCCGTGAACTGGATGTGAAGCAGTTTTAATGCACATAGGCTGAATTTTTTACCGCTGTTTATTGTCATAACGAATGCGCTGAGCAAGGGCTTTTTTGACAATAACAGCGGATCTCTTATTTGCGGGGTAAATCAGCTTAATGATAAGGAAATGAGAGTGGGTGGGTTTTAATGATTGCCAGCGTGGGAGATACCTTTTATCATCCACGTTTTTTAAATCTAGCGATGGAGTAATAAATCGATGAGCCAGCCAAATTTTCATCAGGGGCAACGTTGGATTAGTCATTCTGAGACCGAACTCGGTCTAGGTACTGTAGATGTTATCGAGGGGCGGCAAGTCACCTTGTTTTTCCCCGCCGTTGAAGAAACTCGGGTGTACGCGCTAGACAATGCACCGTTAAGCCGTGTGCTGTACAACGTTGGTGATACCGTGCGACATGATGGTGGTGTTAGCCTGAACGTTGAACAGACCCAAGAACATAATAGCTGCATGATTTACCTGTGCCTTAATGAACACGGTGAGCAGGTGGTTCTGCATGAAATGGACTTGGATAGTGTGGGAGCGTTTAATAAACCGCAAAGTCGTTTATTTACCGGCCAGATCGATAAAAATAAGACCTTCGACTTGCGTTTACAAACCTTAGAGTTTCAGCGTAAACTCGATCAGTTTTCAAGCTTTGGTTTGTCGGGCCCGCGGGTTCAACTATTACCCCATCAGTTCTATATCGCTAACCGAGTGACCCAGCGCAGTGCGCCGAGGGTATTGTTAGCCGATGAAGTCGGCTTGGGGAAAACCATCGAAGCGGGTTTGATTTTACATCAACAACTATTGACCGGTGCTATCGAACGGGTGCTGATCGTGGTGCCGGATACCTTGATTCACCAGTGGTTAGTCGAGCTATTACGCCGATTTAATTTGTCATTCACCATCATGGATCATGAACGTTGTGAGGCGATTTGTGAGGAAGGCGATCTTAATCCCTTCGAAACGGCGCAGTTAGTCCTTTGCCCCTTGTCATTCCTGACGAAACAAAAACAACATCATACGCAGGCTGTGGCGGCAGGTTGGGACTTGATGATCGTTGATGAGGCGCATCACTTATTCTGGAATGAAGACCGAGTAAGTGAGGAATATCGTTGCATAGATGAGCTAGCTCAGCGTATTCCAGGTTTATTATTATTGACTGCGACGCCTGAACAGCTGGGTGTTACCAGTCATTTTGCTCGATTACGTTTATTAGATCCAGACCGTTATTATGAGTTGGCGGCTTTTCGTGAAGAGCAAGCGGGTTATCAACAAATTAATACGTTGATTAAACAATTACTCGACAAAACATTAGAAGAGGTACTGGCTGATAGTCAACTAGTTAGTCAGTTAAGCGACTTGTTGGGCGCTGAAACCTTGGCGGCCGAGGGTTTGAGTCTACAGAACTTGATCGATGCATTACTGGATCGGCATGGCACAGGGCGGGTGCTATTTAGAAATACCCGTGACAATATCGATGTGTTTTCATCACGCCAATTGCACGCCTATGAATTAGCAGAAATGCCGGAAGACGATGAGGAAGAGGAGCTGGTACTCAGTGTTGATGACAGCTTAATGCAAGCCTTGTTACCCGAGGAAGTTTTAGGTTTTAGTTGGATGCTCTTTGACCCAAGGGTGGAATGGTTAACCCAATGGTTAGAAGAGCATAAGTCAGAAAAAGTATTATTGATCTGTGCGCAGCAGCAAACAGCGCAAGACCTGCATGATATGTTGAAAATGGAAACGCCCTTTAAATCGGCGGTTTTCCATGAGGGCATGAGCTTGATTGCGCGTGATCGTGGAGCGGCATACTTTGCCGACGTGGACGACGGTGCGCAAATTCTAGTTTGTTCGGAAATTGGCAGTGAAGGGCGTAACTTCCAGTTTGCCCATCATTTGGTGCTGTTTGACTTACCGCTAAATCCTGATCTATTAGAACAGCGTATTGGCCGTTTGGACCGTATTGGGCAAACGGATACGGTGCATATTCACGTGCCGTATATGCAAGGCTCGGCACAAGAAAAACTGATGCATTGGTACGATAAAGGACTGAATGCGTTTGGCCATGTTTGTGCAACAGGCCATCACGTGTATGCGGAAGTGAAATCAGAACTCAAAGCGCTACTGCTGGAAGACGATGCGGAACAACAGTTAACGGACCTTGTTAGTAAAACCAAACAACTGATGGATCAAAGCATTCAAGAAATGCACGATGGGCGAGATTTAATGTTGGAGCTAAACTCTTGCCGTAAAGAGGAGGCGCAGGCGATTGTCGATGAGGTGAGTTTGTCATCGAGTCACTTGGAACTATCGGACTATATGGAGAAGGTGTTTGAGTGTTTCGGGGTCGAACAGCAGCAGCATAGTGAGGACAGCATCGTCCTGAAACCTACCGGGCATATGCAGAATGACTGTTTTCCGGGGTTAACGGAGGATGGCTTAACGGCAACCTATAATAGGAAAGTGGCCTTATCGCGTGAGGACTTTCACTTCCTCACGTGGGAGCACCCGATGGTTACGGCGGCAATGGAACAAATCATTAATACCGAGTTTGGTAACTCGACCTTTTGTACGATGGCGTTACCACCGGTGCCGGCTGGGACGTTAATTTTAGAGGCTATTTTTACCACTCATTGTCCTGCGCCAAAACGTCTGCAATTACACCGTTATTTGCCAAAAACTATCCAGCGGATCGTGGTGGGTAGCAATGGCTTGGATATGACAAATTTGTTGAAACCTGAACATATCGAGGCGCGTTTATCATTTGTGAAGAAAGCGGTGGCGCATAATATTATTGAGCACGGCAAAGGAGTGATTAAGGGTTTAATTACTAAGGCCGAAGGCTTGGTGGTCGACCCTCAAAAAAGTTTGGTGGCCGAGAGTATTGAGAAAATGCAGTTGCAAGAGTCGCGTAATTTGGATCGGCTGGTGGCCTTAGCCAAAGTGAACCCGAACATTCGTGACTCTGAAATTGACCAGCAACGAGAAACGATTGCGGATTTGCAGTCTCACCTTGAGCGTGCCAGCTTTAAGCTAGACGCCATTCGGGTTATTTTATTAACCGATTAGTGCGTTGCGGGCATTGTTAGCAATGCCCGCTTATCTTTAACTCGCTAGCGGACTTAGACATCCTGTTTGCGCAGAAATACCCAGTTGTTATTGCTGGATTGCTCGGCGGAAAAAGCGTAACCCGCGCTATCAAATTGTTTGATTTTCTCAGGGTCTTGGATGCGGTTTTTAATAATATAGGCACTCATCATGCCACGTGCTTTTTTTGCGTAAAAGCTGATGATCTTGTATTTATCGTTTTTCCAGTCTTTAAAAACAGGGGTAATGATCTCGGCGTTTAATAACTTAGGTTTGACGGATTTGAAGTATTCGTTGGAGGCGAGGTTGATCAAGCTGTTACTCTGTTGTTCGAGCAGTTGTTGATTGATTCTATCGGTTATTTTATTGCCCCAAAATTCATACAGGTTTTTCCCTGTTAGATTGCTAAAGCGGGTGCCCATTTCTAGGCGGTAGGCTTGGATTAAGTCTAAAGGCCGCAGCAAACCATATAGGCCCGATAAAATTCGTAAGTGCTGGTTGGCCCAGTTTAAGTCTTCTGACGAAAAACTGCTGACATCGATGCCTTCGTAGACGTCGCCCTTGAAGGCGAGTAACGCTTGTTTACTATTTTCTAGGTCAAAGGGTAAGCGCCATTGTAAAAATCGGTTGCTATTCAAGGTGCCTAGTTTTTCGCTGATGCCCATTAAGGAGGATAGATCGCTGGGCGATAACACCTTTAATTGTTCAATCAGTTGGCTTGATTCAGCGAGAAAGTCCGCTTGAGAGTGTTGCTGTGTTAGCGGGGGCGTTGCAAAATCGAGCGTTTTGGCTGGGGAGATCAGTAGTAACATGGGGTTTATGAGTCATGAATATTAAGCCTCATTATACGGTGATAATAATTTTAATGGTTAGCCGACATTTTAACAGCTTGAATGTAAGGTGGGGCTGGATTTGATCGTGTTGTGGCTGATAAATAGGAAGTGTGTTTGTTCTCTAATCCATTGATATTATTGTTTATTATATATTGTTGACGGGTGATATTTAAATCATTATACTGCGGTGCAGCAATCACTATTGTTGTTTAAAACTGACACGTGTTTAGTGCTTTAATTATTGGAGATTATATTTATGAGTCATTCTGTAGCCCTAGTAACGGGTGGTTTAGGTGGTATTGGTACGGAAATTTGCAGAAAACTATCTGACCATGGGTATACGGTTGTTGCCACGACCTTTGATAAAGACCTTGAAAAAGCGGAGCAATGGATTACGGAGCAAAAAGTAGCGGGTTTTGAGTTTTTGGTTGAAGAGGCTGATGTCACCAGTTTTTCTGCTTGTGGTGAGCTGGTTGAGCGGGTTGAAGACAATATTGGGCCTATCCAGGTACTGGTGAATTGTGCGGGAATTACTCGGGATAGTTTCCTGAAAAATATGGCTAAGTCCGATTGGGATGCGGTGCTGTCTACTAACTTAGATGGTGTTTTTAATATGACAAAGAGCGTATTGGACTTCATGTTAATTAGGAAGTTTGGCCGTATTATCAATATATCTTCGGTTAATGGTCAGCGTGGGCAGTTTGGTCAGACAAATTACTCGGCGGCGAAAGCAGGCATGCATGGTTTTACGATGGCTTTAGCACAAGAGGTTGCGCGTAAGGGCATTACGGTTAATTCGGTGAGCCCCGGTTACGTTGCAACGCAGATGGTGATGAAAATTGATGAGGATATTCGCAATGAGCTGATTTCACAGATCCCGATGCAGCGTTTGGGTAAACCTGTTGAGATTGCGAATACTGTCGGCTTTTTAGCCTCTAGTGATGCTAGTTACATTACCGGGGCTAATATACCGGTTAATGGAGGTCTGTTTACCAGCTTTTAGTGGGACGCTAATTGTTGGGATCATAGCTAAAAATAATGATTTATTTGCTTGACATATTGCTGGCTAAGGTCTATTAGTATATCGGGTTTTTTATGTTGTGATTGCAAGGAGTATTTCGTGGAAAATAGTATTGTAGATCAATGGTTTATGGTTCCTGCTCAGGCGGGTGATTCATCTCAGAAAATTGCTGAGTTATATGTGGATTCTTTCCAGCAATTAAGTCAGATGCAGGCAGATGTCGTGTCTAGCTGTTGCGGAGCTTATATGGAGCAGCTTGGGCACGTTGCTGAACTTGGAATGGCGTCAGAGTTGTTATCTTTACAGTCAAACTGGTATCTGAAATGTACTCAAAAAATATTAGATAGTACACAGGATACTTTTGACGTAGCAATGGAAAGCAAGCAAGTGGTAAATACCTTGCTTAATGAAGTCAGCTCGGCCGTTACGCTATCGACAGAAGACGTATTGATGAAGCCTGTTGTTAGCCCAATTAAAAGCAAACAAACTGTTCGCGCAGAAGTAACAAAACCTAGGCGTAAGCGTGCGGCTGCAAAACCGATAGCGAAGAAGCTCAGTGTTGGGGCGCTACCTCAAAATTTAGCTAAGAGCTTAACTACGCAACCGGTGATAGAGCACGAGAAACAGGGCGAATCACCCGCGTTGCCCCTTGCCGAGCTTAGTGGCGATAAGTAGACTTTAATGCTGCTGCCCCTGAGGAAGAGGGGCAGTGAATTAAGCTGAGCAAGCGCTCTACTGGAGCCACGCGTTCAGTTCATGGATGAGAGCCTGTTGTGCTTTTTGGCTGGTAAATGCGCCAATATGTCCACCGGCTAAGGCGACTTCACGATACTGGGGTTCATCAATATGCTGGCTCAGCGCCTGCGCGGAAGTCGCGGGCACAATATGGTCTCGAGTTGCGTAGAAATTTAACACAGGGCACTGTATTTTGCTCAATAACACGGGTTTGTTAGCTAGCTGTAGCTTATTGTTGTGTAAGCTATTTTGCTGATAAAAATAGCGCAGGAACTCATTTGCCGCCAAGCCAGCCAGATCGGGCTGATCATTTAACCATCGCTCCATGTGCAAGAAAGTATCAAGTTTTTCTTTTGCCGCCACTAACTTAGCTGGTTGGCGGTATTTGTCACGATTTAGCTGGAACGGTTTGAGGCTGTTGAATAGCTGGCTAATCTGTTTTCCTGCTATGTTTCTGTTGGCGCGGTTTAATGAACCAGCGGTGTTTTTTATCGATAAGCCTAGTGGACTGTTGTGGAAGTCAATCGGGCTGACGATGGTTATCAACTTTCTCACCTGTGACGGGTGCAAGGCCGCGTAACATAATGAGAAAACGCCTCCTTGGCAGATGCCTAATAGATCAAGCTGTTGGCTATTTGCGTGTCGTTTGGTTTGTTGTACGCAGCGGTGTAATAGGCCATTGATGTAATCGTTTAAGCTGGTGAAACAATCACTACTATCGGGGTAGCCCCAATCAATTAAATAAACAGGAAAGCCTTTTTCGAGCAGCCTGAGTACCAGCGAGCGCTTGGGTTCTAGGTCGACAATGTCTGGGCGGTTGATTAGTGCGTATGTTATTAAAATGGGTGTCTTGCTTTGCGCAATATTGAGAGCTTGGTAACGAAATAACCGCAATTTATTCTCAGCGTAAATAAGCTCTTTGTGACAGCCGGTAAGCTGGGTAGTTGGACGTTGCTCGAGTTGCTCCATGAGCAATAGAAGGCTTTTTTCCCAGTTAGCGGTATATGCTTCGGTGCTCAAGGCCATCTATTCAACGGGCTGTTGGGTATATTGCTGCAAGCTTGTGCTCAGTTGTTTGATGGTGGCCTCGCTGTGTTCCTTATATTCTGCAAAGTCATTGCGTAATTGATGTAGGCCTTTTTGTAGATCGCTGATCGACTGTTGTGAGGGGAGCCCTAGATAGCTGCTGCATTGTGCGTAGAGTTGCTGCTGGGCACGGCCTAATCGCTTGATGGATTCGAATAGTCGTTGTTGGGCCTGCTGATACTCCTGACTTTGGCTAAGTTCGCTAAAAGCTTGTTCGCCGGCTTGTAACCAGTGCTGGCAAACCTGCTCACTTGAGCTGTCCGTGCCGGCTTTCTGTAAGGATTGAAAAATTCTCGCGGCGCGTTGGCTAAGGGTAGTTTGTAGCGCGGTCATTTTTATTAGGCTGGTTTGTACGTCGTTGAGCGCCTTCAGTAGGGTGTTTGGAGTTTGTTCTTGTTCGCTAGTTTTTGAATCGTTACATGACTTAAAGCCGAGTGTGTCGGCTAAGTTCCAAAAAGGTGCTAATTCCTTATTATTGTGGTTCTGCTGAATGAACTCTGTGTAGAAGAGACCCTGTTGTTGGAAGTTCCGCAAAATGGCTTTGTATTCTTCGGGCATATTACCGTTTAGCAATATATCGAGTTGTTCAGCAATACTATCCGGTTTACGCTCTGAGCTGCTCATTCATGCCACATTTAATAGTTCGATAAGGTTGTCATTTCAAGGTAGCTTAATAGGGTACAGTAATATCAAACGAGGCATCAGCCTAAAATAAAATCGAAGTCTCTGGTTTTATTTTATCAATGGACCATCGCGGTATTGCCCAGTTTAAAATTTCGCTGGGTTCTAAGTCGAGTAGCTCCTTAGGTGGCTGTAAATTTAAATAGCCCAGCACTTGAATAAGAGTTTCTCTGACGGGAGATAATGCGACGTCGGCGGCGAAGGTTTGTTTGCTGAGTTTCGCGCCGTAGGCATCGTTAATAGTCGGTATATGTGCGTAAAGAGGTGTCTCTATAGATAACAGTTGTTGCAGTAAGATCTGTCGAAAACTGCTATCGAGTAGATCAGACCCCCTCAGGACCTCGCTGACGCCTTGCTCATCGTCATCGATAATGGCTGCGAGGTGGTAGGCGTAAACTTGATCTTTACGAAAAATCACAAAATCGCCGACTTGTCGTGCTAAGTCTTGTCGTTGTAAGCCCTGTACCCGATCCTTGAAGCTGATCTGTTCCGCGTTTAACCTTAGGCGCAGCGCGCAGGTTTGATTGGCTGACGGTCGTTGTGTTAAGCAGTGTCTGTCGTAAACCGTATTTGCTGACTGCCGGTTGGCGAGGTCTTTTCTGGAACACTGACAGGGATATAAGCGGCCTTGTTGTTGTAAGGTCTGTAATGCAGCGCGGTAGCTGTGGTGGCGCTCACTTTGATAGGCAATGGGTTCATCCCAATGGAGGTTGTAACGCTCTAATGTACTAATGATTTGTTGGCTGTATTGGGCTTTACAGCGAAAGGGGTCTAAGTCGTCGATACGTAGTAACCACTGGCCTTGCTGGCTACGGGCTTGCAGAAAGCTGGCGACAGCCGTGTACAGCGAACCTATATGTAATGGGCCGGTGGGTGAGGGGGCAAAGCGCCCCCGGTATAGCGGTTTTTTAGCGCTCAAATCGGTGCAACACGCCGAGAAGAGTTTAGATTTTTTGTTTTTCTCTAATTTCGTCTAGCGATTTGCAGTCGATGCACTGTGAAGCAGTAGGGCGTGCTTCGAGGCGTTTGATCGCAATTTCAATGCCGCAAGTTTCACAAAATCCGTAGTCACCCGATTCAAGCATGGTGAGTGATTCGTCAATTTTTTTGATTAGCTTACGCTCGCGGTCGCGGGTGCGTAATTCGAGACTAAAGTCAGATTCTTGTGAAGCTCTATCGGTCGGATCAGGGAAGTTAGAAGCCTCATCTTGCATATGATGAACGGTTCTGTCTACTTCAGTCATCAGGCTATCTTTCCATTGAGAAAGGATGCCTTTGAAGTGCGTCACTTGAGCATCGCTCATGTGTTCTTCGCCTTTTTTAGCTTTATAAGGTTTAAAGTCGAGGTGGCTAGCGTCTAAGTTTTTATTTTCTGATGTAGGCATTTTTTTCTTATTACAAACGGTTTAAAAAATTGGAGCGCGAATAAATATCAGATATAGAGGGAATGTGCAATGTTTTTTGTTAATTGATGACTCGTGCGCGATCCGGTCTTGCTTTAAAATATAGTCTTTATTGGTCGTTTCTACAAAGGTTTTTTTGATGAATGATGGAAAAGTATCGCGGCGCGCAGCTAAGGTTTTGCCATTTTATGTGATGGATTTGATGGCGAAGGCGAAGGCGCTAGAGGCACAGGGGCGTGATGTTGTGCATATGGAGGTTGGAGAACCCGATTTTGCTACCCCGGAACCGATTCTGCAAGCGGCCATTGAGTTTTTGGCGCAGGGTGATGTACATTACACTCAGGCTCAAGGCTTATTGGCCTTGCGTGAAAAAATTGCGCAGTTTTATCACACAACTTATCGGGTATCAGTTCCTGCAGAGCGAATTTTTATTACCCCGGGAGCATCGGGTGCGTTGACCGTAGCACTGGCGATTTTACTGGATGAAGGTGATGAAGTGCTGACCCCAGCCCCAGGTTATCCCTGTAATAATAATTTAATTGCTCTGTTATCGGCAAAAGCGAAAGCGGTGGACGTGTTTGCCGAAGATAATTTCCAATTGACCGCCAGCGCGATTGCTGAGGCCTGGGGAGATGCCACGCGTGGGGTGATGATCGCCTCACCATCGAATCCTACGGGGATGATGATCGCCCGTGAGCAGTTAGCGGTGTTGATTGAACAGGTTCAACAACGAAAAGGTTTTTTTATTTCCGATGAAATTTACCATGGCTTGAGTTATGCGGAGCCTGCGGTATCGGCGCTAGAATTGTCGGATGATGTATTCGTGTTGAATAGCTTTTCAAAGTACTTTGGCATGACGGGGTGGCGCTTAGGCTGGTTAATTGTGCCGGAGTACGCGGTCTCGGCGGCGAACCGTTTGATGCAAAACTTGTATATATCATCGGCGACTCACTCGCAATACGCTGCGTTAGCTGCGTTTGATGGGGTGACGCTGGATATCCTTCAGCAGCGGCGTGATGAGTTCAAGCGGCGTAGAGATGTGTTATATGATGGTTTGGAGGCCTTGGGTTTTAAAATGAACGCGCGACCACAGGGAGCATTTTACATTTACGTAGATTGCAGTGCTTTTTGCGAAGACAGCTATAGTTTTGCGATGGAATTGCTCGAGCACAGCGCATTGGCGATCACCCCAGGCTTAGATTTTGGCGCTAATCAGCCTGAGTCTTATCTGCGGTTTGCTTATACCACCTCGGTTGAGCGTATCGAACTTGGTTTGCAGCGGTTAAAAGAGTTCCTCGTGGTGAAGCAGGCAGTTTGAGTATTAGTGACAGGGTTAGAAATAAGGTATGTGTAAAATGAGAAGTTTGTTTTTAGTATTAATGTTTGTTTTTTTGAGTGGCTGTTCGTTGATTTCGCTGGTGGATACGGCGGTTGATGTGGCTTTGTTGCCGGTGAAAATTGGGGTGGCGACCGTAGAAGCGGTGATTCCCGATGATGATTAAAGCGGCTTATAGATGTTTGTCGAGTAATTGAATATTGACGCTCTGGCCTTTTTTTACCCCAGTATTTTCGCGCGGCAAAATAATCAGACAGTTCGCCTGAGACATTGAGCTGAGCATGTGTGACGCTTGCCCACCGGTTAGGCTAACGCTTAGTTCATCGCCAGTCTTTCTGGCTACCCCTCGCTGAAACTCCAAACGGCCGGGCTGCTTATCTATATCTTCAGCGGCGATTGCGGGTAGTGTGAGTGCAGGCTGGTCGGTCGTTAGGCCCATCATCTTATGCAGTGCAGGCAAGACGATTTGCTGGAAGGTGACCATCACCGATACGGGGTTGCCGGGTAAACCAAAAAATACGCTATTGTTGATACTGGCAAAGAGTAGCGGCTTGCCAGGTTTGATAGCCATTTTCCAGAGTTTTATTTGGCCTATTTTAGCGAGTACATCGCTCATAAAGTCGGCTTCGCCGACGGAGACACCACCACTGGTAATGATGAGGTCACAGTGTTTTGTTGCTGACAATAGCGCGGCTTCAACGGCTTCAGGGGTATCCGCTATCACCCCCATGTCGAGTGGCTTGATACCCGCTTCTTCGAGTAGAGCGTGAATGGTGTAACGGTTACTATCGTAGATTTGTCCTAACTCTGGCTGTGAGCCAATGGAGATGAGTTCATCGCCGGTTGAGAAAAAACCGACGGTTATCGGGTTGAATACGGCAATATCGGCGATCCCGCAGGCGGCCAGTAGGCCGATGTCGGCGGCTTTAAGTCGGTGTCCTTGGGCAAGAAGCCGTTGCCCTTGTTGAATGTCACTACCAATCGAGCGGATGTTTTCAAACCGCTTAGGCCAGTGCGTTAACCTAATGCTTTCATTGGTGCGGCGGGTGTTTTCTTGCATCACCACGCAGTCGCAACTATCTGGCACATAAGCACCGGTAAATACCCTGATGCATTCTCCAGCTAGTACTTCGCCGCGATAAGGTTTTCCAGCCCATGAGCAGCCTATTACGATCAGTGCTAGGTCTTGGTCTGAGTGGTGTTGGAAGGCGTAGCCATCCATTGCTGAATTCCTAAAGCTGGGTAGATCAATAGCGGCATGAATATCCTGATAGACAATGCGCTGCAAGGCTTTTTTAAGCCCTAGGCGTTGGTAGCCGTTGGGTTTGGGGAGGTCGTCTAAGATCTGCTCGAGTGCCTGTTCAAGTGAGGGCAGGCTGGGGGTGTTGCAGTAGTCAGTCACGGTGATGCTCGTTTAAAAAGTGATTGATGATGAAGTCTGCGAGCTGTTGTGGAGCATTGAGCTCGATGTAAGGAATATCAAAGGAACGATTAACATTGCTAGCGATCGCAATAATGGAGTCATCAGTCGGGTGTAATAAGGGGTGGTTGAGTTCGGCCCGGTGTAACTCGATTTTGGGGAATTGTTCATGCCTAAAACCTTCGACAATCACTAAATCGATGGGCTCATTGTTGAAGCAGAATAATTGATCTGACAGGCGTGGTTCCCCGGCGGATAGTTCGCTAATAATGGCGCGGCGATGACTGGATACCAGCACTACGGGAGAGGCACCTGCTTTGCGTAAGCGGTAACTATCTTTTCCTGGGTGGTCGATTTCAAAGTCGTGATGGCTGTGTTTTATTAAGCCAACTTTAAGGCCGCGCTCATTCAATAGCGGAATGAGGCGGCTGATTAAGGTGGTTTTTCCGGTGCCGCTACTCGCGGCAAACCCGAGTACGGGTAGGGCACAGGAATTACTCATCTAGTTTTAATGAGAGCGACTAGAATAATTCAGCATTGACCCATAGGTGAGTATAAATGCTGGCAGCATAGCCAAGGGCAATAACCGGTGCCCACTTAAGGTGTGAAGCGAAGGTGTAAATACCACGTGCTTGTCCCATAAGTGCAACACCCGCAGCAGAACCAACCGATAGTAAACTACCGCCAACACCTGCCGTTAAGGTAACCAGTAACCATTGTCCATGGGACATATCAGGTTGCATGGTCAATACCGCAAACATAACCGGAATGTTATCAACGATGGCCGATAGTACACCCACAATAATATTGGCGTATGTTGGCCCTAATTGGCCGTACATAGTTTCAGATACCATGCCTAGGTAGCCGATAAAACCAAGGCCACCAACGGCCATGATAACGCCATAGAAGAAGAATAAGGTATCCCACTCTGCGCCGGCAACTTTGGAAAAAACGTCAAAACCTTTGCTGTCGTGTGGACCGTGCTCTGAGGCTTCGCCCGCTATTTCGCCGGTTAAAGGGTTTTCTGTAGCGCTTTCTTCCAGGTGGTAGGTTCTTTTCAGGTAATAGCCAAAGAATTTTAAATAAGCTAGGCCGGTCATCATACCAATGGCTGGTGGTAGGTGTAGGAAGTTGTGGAAGCTAACCGCGGTTACGATGGTTAATAAGAATAAAACAACAATCATTATGCCGCCACGTTTCATGACTAGGTCTTCACCTTCAACCGCATCGGGAGTGCCGTCGGGGATAAAGAAATGCATGATAGCGGCAGGAATAAGGTAGTTAACGACTGATGGAATAAATAGCGCGAAGAACTCAGTAAATTGAACAATGCCTTTTTGCCAGACCATTAAGGTGGTGATGTCACCAAATGGGCTGAATGCCCCGCCTGCGTTTGCACCAACAACGATGGCTACACAAGATATCGAGACGAATTTTGGGGACTTAGAGCCAACCGTTAACGCAACGGTACACATGATTAAGGCGGTGGTTAGGTTATCGGCTACTGGAGAGATGAAGAACGCAAGGATGCCGAGTAACCAAAATAAGGCCTTGTAACTGAAGCCTTTTTTAACTAACCAGCCCCTTAGCGCGTCAAATACGCCGCGTTCAATCATCGCGTTGATGTAAGTCATCGCCACGAGTAGGAAGAAGAACAGTTCTGAGTACTCTAAGAAGTTATGTCTGATGGCAACTTCGGCAGCGTGATCAAAGCCATGTTGTTGATACACAATGGCGATCATGATCCAGATAATACCTGCGGCGAGTAGCACCGGCTTGGATTTGCGCAAATGCAATTGCTCTTCAAAAATGACCAGTGTGTAGGCGAATACGAAAACCGCAAGCGCTAAATAACCCACCGTGTGGTCAGTTAAGTCTAAGGTCGTGTGTTCTCCAGTACTGGCCGAGAACGCCAGAGTCGGTAAAAAAAGAAAGAGTAGGCAGCTAAAGCGGCTTATGAAATTCATCTAAAGTCCTTATGTTTTTAGAAGTGGTGAATAGATAATAGTGCAAATCCGGCATTATATAGGGTCTGCTGGGGTACTTGGGCATAAATTCCAGTCTTCGGTGGATAAAATTATCGAGCTATTGAACGTTATTTAAACTTTTGAAATAAAAAATATTGAACTATTTGTTGTCAACTTAGGCTAAGTAAACAGAGCGAAAATAAAAATATGTTTTGTGAGTTGCTGGTGGCTGGGAACATGACTGGATGCGGTTAGGCGTTTGTTGTTCACGGCTAGCGTATGCTCGGGCCGATTAGCTGTCAGTTTATCAGTGGTTTGTGTCTAAGTGAGTTGTTTTTCTGAGCAAACAGGATTTTGTTATACCAAGCTAGCTTGTTGTTTGTGGGAATTGGAGTTGAAGAGAGGCTTGCGGTATTTGACCTAGTGAATTAGCTACTTCATGTTTGCAATCATGGCTTTGCTGCCTATGGTTGTTCTTGTTGTTCGTTGGAACTGCTTGTTTCTTTTATACGCAAAGTATTGGTTTTGAGTAGTGTTATTGGGTGCTTCTATGGATGTCACTAAAATTCAACTTTATGATGAAAAAAAGGAAGCAATTACTCGCATTCTGGATGCTGCGGTTAAGACGATGGATTTTGAGCAAAAAAACTATCTGACTACAAAGGCTCAGCTGATGCGTATTGTCGAAAAACCTGGTTATGAAAGTTTGGGCCTGCCAGAGGTCGTTGCGGTCAGTAATAAGTTGTTGAGTAAGGTGGCTGAACATAGTGGTTATGTCGTCCCTGACAAGGGTAAGAAGGCCGTTGGTTTTGGGCGAATTAAAGCCTTTTTTTCTCCTGCGGGTCTAACTCTTGCTGATACTGATCGGCAGGGTGAAGTAAAAAAACAGGGCCTTAAAGGGCAAAAAAAGCTGCTGCAATTAATTCGTTTATTACCGCCGTATATTTCCTCAACTGACTTAGAGCTTTATTCGGCAAAAATACGCTCAGCCCCTTTAGGGGTGGCGACCTCATCTAAGGTGGCGCGTACTACAGGTGACTTTGATCAGCTAATTGCCGAGCAAGTGTTGGATGCGTACGCTGTTGAATTTGATGCCTTAGTTAAGGATGAGCCCGACGCATTTATGGAAGCGATTGTGATGGCGAGTGGTGCCGAACGGATGGTTGATATTCGTGTTAAGTTACGTAAACAACTTGTTGCGGTGGCTTCGGTGGGGGAGTTCTTGAGTATGAAGGACCTCGTCGATCGTCATCTTCGAGACCACCGGCAGCCCGAGAAGACGAGTAATAAGAATAAGATGTTTTTTTGGCGGAAAAAATAAGCTTTTTACTCAGCGCTTATTTTTCCAATTCTTTTTTCGACTCACTTTTAATGCCGCTTTTTCGGCGATTATTTGCTCTGTTTTAGCGATTTCTTTTTCAATAACGCTAGGTGTTTCTAGGCTGATGCTGCCAAACGTTCCGCTACGGTAATCATGAATAAAAATAGCCGATGCTTTATTTAAATTGATACGCCCACCACTGACTAAAGCGCCTCGTTTACGCCCAACAGCTTCAAGTAACGCGGTGGCATCTCTTGGTTTTTCTTCTAGTTCATAACGCTCCATAATGGCGTTCGGGTGGTGTTCTAGAAAAAAATCAGCGGCGTAATACGCAATATCGTCATACTCTATGGCGGTATCTTTAATTGCACCGGTAATGGCTAAGCGGTAGCCACTGTCTTCATTTTCAACCTTTGGCCAAAGTAGTCCAGGTGTGTCAAACAAAATAATATTATTGCCTAAATCAATGCGTTGCTGAGTTTTAGTAACAGCCGGTTCATTACCGGTTTTAGCAATGGTTCTACCAGCTAAGGTATTGATTAGGGTGGATTTCCCTACGTTTGGAATACCGGTTATTAAGCAGGTAATGGGGGTTGTTATAGTGCCTTTGTTGGGTACTAGCTTGTGACACAGCGAGAATATTTGTTCACTTTTGTTGGGTTGTTGGAGGTTCAGCGCTAAGGTTTTGGTATTCTTTGTTTGTTCTAAGTAACGTTGCCACTCATGAGTGATATCGTCTTGAGCAAGGTCGGTTTTATTGAGAATTTTTAAACAAGGTTTGTCGCCACGAATATTAGCCAGCATCGGGTTTTCACTGCTATACGGAATTCTCGCATCAACAATTTCGATGAACATATCAACTTCTGGAAGGCGTTCTTTGATCTCTTTTTGGGCCTTGTGCATATGGCCCGGATACCAATTTATACTCATGATGATATGTGTCGTTAATTAGTTAATAAAAAGTAGGTTTAATAATGGGGTGGTAACTCATCAAATAAAGACGGTGCCGCCTTGCCGCCATCGTCTGGGGACTCCATCGCTTGCGTGAGTTGTTTGAACTGTCGCTGAAGCTTATCGATTTGTTCCTGTTGTCGGCAAACGACACTATCCAATTGCTGGATAGTGTCTTCTTGATACGCGACTTTTATTTCAAGTTCTGTAATGCGTTTGTCCATTATTTATAGGGCTGGTTTGTTTTTCTTCTTTTTTGGCTTTTTGGTATAAGTTTTTTTCTTACCGTTTGCCGGTTTAGCCGAGGTAGCTGCTGCTTTTGCAACGTGATCGGTCTGCTCAATGTTTAATGGCTGATTGCGCACACGGAGTTTTTTAAGGCTTTCAAAAACGACTTTTGGCATGCCTACCGGTAATTCGATATAGCTGTGATCGCCCTTTAGCTCGATGTGGCCGATATTTCTAGGTTCTACGTCGGCTTCGTTAGCGATAGCCCCAACGATATCGCCAGGCATGATGTTATGGTCTTTACCCACCGCAATGCGATAGTTTTCCATCGGAGGCCTATCAACATTGCCACGCTTCTCTTTTCTTTTGCCTTCGCGCTCAGGTCGGAATGATTGACTGTCTCTTGATGGGCGGTCAGAGTGGTTTCCTCTGTCTTCTCCACGAGAACGACTCGCCTTAGAGCCTTTGGCAGGTTTTTCGTCAAGAATAAGTGGTTTGTCTTTTTGTGCCAAATGAGCAAGAGCAGCAGCCAGTTGCATTGGGTCAGTTTCGTTTTCCTCAAGGTATGATTGAACGACTTGCTGGAAAAATGCAAGATCTGTATTGGCCAGTGTGCTGGTGATTTTCTCTTTAAATTGGTTCGCCCGGCTCTCGTTAACTTGTTGACGAGTAGGTAGCTCAATAGGAGTGATTTTCTGCCTAGTTGCGTTTTCAATTGCGCGTAATAAACGACGTTCACGTGGCGCTACAAACAAAATAGCTTTACCGGTTCTACCAGCGCGACCTGTACGACCGATACGATGCACGTAGGCTTCGGTATCGTATGGGATATCGTAGTTAATAACGTGGCTAATACGAGCAACATCAATACCACGAGCGGCTACATCAGTAGCAACTAAGATATCAATTTTACCTGACTTTAATTGTGCGATAGTGCGTTCACGCAAGGCTTGTGTCATATCACCATTAATAGCTGCCGCAGTATAACCGCGAGCCTCTAGTTTGTCAGCGAGCTCAACGGTCAGTACCTTGGTGCGTACAAACATGATGATGCCGTCAAAATCTTCAACTTCTAATATGCGGGTGAGTGCATCCAGTTTGTGCAAACCGCTAACCAGCCAAAACTGCTGCTGAATTCTTTCAACCGTTGACGTTTTTGAAACAATTTTAACAACTTTAGGTGAATTCAGATATTTGTCAGCTACGCGACGAATCGGCGCTGGCATAGTTGCAGAGAACAGGGCAACCTGACGTTGTTTAGGCGTTTGCTCTAGAATCCACTCAACGTCATCGATAAAACCCATTCTTAACATCTCATCGCCTTCATCGAGCACGATAGTCTTAAGATTTTCTAGCTTTAATGTTTTACGGCGTAAATGATCCATCACTCGGCCTGGGGTGCCGACGACTACGTGTGCGCCACGTCGTAATTGGCGTAATTGGGTATCCATGCTCTGACCGCCGTAAATGGGCAATACATTGAAACCTTTCATTGCGCTGGCGTAGGTTTTGAATGCTTCGGCAACTTGAATAGCTAGTTCGCGGGTCGGTGCTAAAACGAGTACCTGTGTTTCAGATTTTTGAATATCAATTTTTGATAACAGTGGTAAGGCGAATGCGGCGGTTTTGCCGGTGCCAGTTTGCGCGGTGCCAATTAAATCAGAACCGTCTATGAGGTGAGGTATTGCCTCAGCTTGAATCGGCGAAGGTTGTTCGTAACCGATACGTTTTAGGGCGTCCATTACGGGCGCAGACAACGCTAAATCAGCGAAGCTTATAGTTGCTTGGGATGTCATTTTTTTGAGCCTTAACTTAGGGATAGTGGCGACTTAACTGGAAGTATTAAGCCCTCTATCTGAGGTGTGAAAAGCGCATTATACGCCTTTATCAATAGGTTTTGTTGAATTACCTATGGATAAATGCTGTGTTGCAAAAAACTACCGTTTGGCAGATTTTAGGAGAGAAAATACAAGGAATAATTTTTTGACTGGGCTATGCTTTGAATACAGCTGTGGCTAGTCAGTGTTCCTGCTTGAATTGTTGGTTAGGTATAGCGATGCTCGTATGCGCGGTTATTAAATAGGAAGCTCAATATGTTGTTAAAGAATATGGCTGGAAATAGATTGATCGTCGGGGCTGTTCTGCTGCTCCTTCTGCCTCTATTATCGGCCTGCAGTAGCCCTCTACCTAAAACAGAGGATGAGACAAAGTCGCCTTGGGATAGTTTTTCCGAAGCGATCGCCGCCTATGACAAAATTGAGTTGAATAAAACAACGGTAAGAGATTTGCGGAAACTGGGTTTTGATCCTTACACCACGCCTAACGTAAAAATATTATCTTATTTAGATGTGATTCGGAAATTCGTGCCGAATAACTCGATTAAACACGAACAACTACCATTAAGCGTACGAACCTGTCTGGCCAAACAGGGGCGTTGTATGGCTTATGAAGCCCACCCCGGTACGGTTAAGAGAAAGAGGGTGGGTAGCGCATTCTTAGATTTATTGAGGTTTAAACGTAAGACGATTGAAACTGGTTGGCGCTTTAATGCCTTGATTGTGTTGGATGATGGTGTGGCAGTTTATAAAGTCTGGAGTGGTGAGCCGATTATTGATTCCGAGAAAACGAGAAAAAACCCATTGGGGCCGCTGCAAGGAGCGGGTGGTTCTCTGGCTCGGGATGCTGCAGGGATATAGCGTTTACTTGAATGCGGGCGCCCTGCTCAGCGTACCGAGGATATTAAACTATACTCATATTACTTATTTAAAGGTATCAGCTCGATGAGCCAAAATGCATTAATCTTTGAAGATTTATGGATGCGATTAAAAAAATAAAAGCTGACGAGGTCACTATTGGGCAGTCTCTGCCTTGGCCGGTGTACGATAGTGAAAAATCCTTATTACTCAAGGAAGGAACGGTCGTACGCTCAGAAAAGCAGCTGGCGGTGATTTTAGAAAAAGGAGTTTACCGAGGCTTGTCGAATGATGAGTGTGTTGCAGAGGCTGCGCAATTAGCTGAGCGCAGGAAAAAACCTAGCAACCCCTTTCAAATGAAAAACATTTGTGCCAAAAAATTGCAGCAATTGGTGGCTAAACTACTATCGGGCGAAGAGGTTAACGTGCAGGAAGCGGTGGGGTTTGTCACCGAGCAAGTAAAAGAAGGTTGTGCTAATCATGCTAATGCAACCTTGGCGGCGGTTCACTTAGCGGACGAGCAAAGTTATGTGACTCTTCACCCCTTGCATACCGCTATTTTATGCCAGTTACTGATGCGTCGGTTAAAATTTACCGAGGCGCAGCAGGATACGGTCATTGCCGCTGCGCTATTGATGAATATCGGTATGTATGAATTGCAGGACCGGTTGTTTTCGCAGGCGGAGCCCTTAACCGAAGCTCAAAGTAGGGAAATTCAGCAACACCCAGAGAAGAGCGCCGAGTTGTTAAAACAAGCGGGAATGGATGACCCTCACTTATTAAGTATTATTTTACAGCACCACGAACGTATTGATGGTACGGGTTATCCGGCTAAATTGGCTGGGGCTAATATTCATCAAGGCGCGAAACTGTTGTGCCTAGCTGATATGTATGCCGCAATGGTAACGCCTCGTGCTTACCGTGAGCCAATTCGGGCGCAAACCGCGTTGAAAGATATTTTCACCGACAGGGGGAAATCGGTGGATAGTCACTTAAGCCAAATCTTGATTCGTGAAATTGGAGTATACCCGCCAGGCTCGTTTGTAAAGCTGGTTAACGGTGATACCGCGATTGTCTTAAAACGGGCTATCGTTAAAAAAGGGCGAAATGCTACCGCACCGGTAGTGGCTTGTGTTGTGAGCCCACGAGGCGGTCTGTATGAGAAACCGGCGGTCCGCGACTCGAACTTAGACATGTATAAGATTACCGGGATGGTTGAGCCGGACTTTGATGAGCCGATGGATTTTTCTAACTTATGGAAAACTAGCTAGGGAGTTTATTTTCCGTGTTTCAATGACATATGCCGCGATTGGCTGGAGTAGCGATTAGTTTAAGCGATGGTTGTTTTATCGTTTTTTATCGCCTATAGTTTGCGATTTCTTGGTGGGGCTGCGGTGTAAGCTTATCGCTTTTTTGCGGACTCCTGGGCGGCTATCAGCCGTTCTTTCTTGTTCATTTGCGCGCTGTGTTCGTCATGTACACAGCAGCTTTTGCCCCGTGTTTTCTGCAAACTAATTCGCCTAAGTGCGCTGGCTGTTAACAGATTTTCAGCGGTGCTTCTTGGTGGTTGTAATTAGTAGGCTGCGGTTTATAGCTGGCTAAGCCTAGCGGGCTAACCGAACATATAATTAAGTTTTATAACAATAGATTAAACGACTTAGCTCAGAACACTTAGTCGTAGATAATGAGGTAACAATACAGTGATAGCGAAAAAGTACCCTGCAATTTTTTTAGTTCAAATAACCTTGTCGATACTCCTTGTGGCTTGTAATGGCGAGCCAGAACAACTACCAGCAGAACCCCAGCGTGAAGTGCTAGCGTTTGCTCAAAGTGTCGTTCAGCAACAGACCTTGGCGGTGAATTATGCAACCACGGGCACCATTGTGTCGGATCAACGCATTGATGTGGCGTCTCGATCAAGTGCTTATATCGAAAAAATTCTCGTGCGCGAAGGCGATACGGTGGTCAAAGGGCAGGCGCTCATCCAGTTGGATAGTGTCGATGTGGACGCTGCGATACAGCGGGTTCAAGCGTCGGTTAATAAGGCGAGTTTGGCATTAAACGATGCACAAACCGATTTACAGCGTTTTGACGAACTCTTTAAACGCGGCAGTGTGTCGGAGAATAAATTAAGAAAAGTTAGGTTGCAACGTGATGTCGCGCAAGACAGTTTGCATGAAGCGCGAGCCGTCTTACAAAGTACACGCTCGCAACGGCAATATACTCAAATTAGTAGCCCGATAGCGGGTGTGGTGGTAGCTCGTCATAAGCGAGAAGGGGACTTGGCGGCACCGGCTATGCCGTTATTAACGCTCGAGTCTAGCAGCGGTTTGTTATTTGAAACCTATGTGTCGGAAGGCAATATTCACCAGATTGAACAGGGTGATAAGGTCAATGTTAAGGTCGATGCTTTAGCAGCGAGTCTAGTAGGAACGGTGGTGCGTATTGTTCCCTCCGGTGATCCTGTGACGAGGAAAGCACGGGTGAAAATTTCCTTGCCTGAACACGAGCGGATATTGCCAGGCATGTTTGGGCGTACCAGCTTCAAGTTAGGCAGTCGCTTAGCTGTCGTGATAGCCCCGCAATCATTGGTAACACGGGCAGGTTTAGAAGGGGTTTTTGTGCTTGATGAGGCCAATCGCATACACTTTCGTTGGTTGCGTTTGGGTAAAGAAAATGCGGATGAAATCGAGGTGCTTGTTGGCCTGAGTATGGGTGAACGTATTGTTTTACAGCCAGATGAACGCCTAAATGACGGCGACTTGACACAACAGCCTGGTGCGGTGAATGAGTGATATGAAAATGAACTCTGCGGGGACGCTTGCGCAGGCCTTTATCAGCTCAAAGCTCACAATATTGTTTATGTTGAGCTGCGTATTGCTGGGTGTGATGGCGGTGCTATTAACCCCAAGGGAAGAGAACCCGCAAATTATTATTCCAGGGGCTGAAATATTTGTTAGTTTGCCCGGCGCGAGCGCTGAAGAAGTTGAGCAACTCGTGGTTAACCCACTAGAGGGAATGATCCGAGAGATCTCCGCAGTGGATCACACTTACGCGGTGGCGATGAATTCGGCGGCCTTATTAAGTGTGCAATTTGAAGTGGGTGAGGATAAAGAGCAATCGCTGATCAAATTGTACGATCGAATACTGGGCAAACGTAATTTATTGCCAGCGGATGCATCGACCCCATTGATTAAAAGTGTGGATGTCGATGACGTGCCGATCTTGGCAATAACCTTAGCTTCAGAGGAATATGACGATTATGCCTTGAAGCGCTTAGCCGACCATATGATGGATCGCCTGCGTAGTTTGGAGGCGGTGTCAGTGGTGGCGGTGAAGGGCGGGCGCGACCGTGAAATTCGTGTCGACCTAGACCCCGAACGTCTATTGGCTTTTGGCATTAGCCTAGGGCAAATGCAGCGTAGCCTGCAAGCTGCTAATGTGGCTGCCCCCATAGGCTTGCAAGCTCGCCAAGGGACGGTCAGTAGTCTTTACCTAGATGGTTTTTTGACGTCTATTGAAGAGGTCCAAAAAATTATTATTGGCCGTCATCAGGCTCAAGTTATTTATATGCAAGACGTCGCTGAAATCAGTGACGGCCCAAGGAAGGAACGGGACAAGCTTTCACGTTTTTCTTATGGCCCTGCTGATCCTAAGTTTGCTTCGACCCGTAGCGCCGAAATGGCGGCGGTGACGATTGCTATTGCTAAAAAACCAGGTACTAATGCGGTCGTGGTAGCGAATGATGTCCTGGCTCGTATTGAGCGAATGAAAAAGAACATTGTGCCGACTGGGGTGGATGTTGTGGTCACCCGGAATGACGGAAAGAAGGCCGATGCTGCGGTGAATAACCTGATTGAGCATATGGGAATTGCAGTTCTATCTGTTTTTATCGTGGTGATATTTTTCCTAGGATTGAAAGAAGCGCTGATCGTGGGTATTACGGTGCCCTTTATTTTGGCGTTAACCCTAGGAGCCGATTATCTATTTGGGCCAACCATCAACCGAGTGACCTTATTTGCCTTAATTCTGTCCTTAGGTTTATTGGTGGATTCGGCGATTGTGGTTATTGAGAATATTCACCGGCACTATAAAAATCTCAAGCCGGGTGAAAAAATTAATGTCACGGTGTTGGCGACCAATGAAATTGGTAACCCAACTAACTTGGCTACGCTGGCGGTGATGCTGGTGTTTGGCTCGTTATTAGTGATCAGCGATATGTCGGGGCAATACTTTTTCCCGATCGCTTTTAATGTACCGATTGCGATGTTTGCTTCTTTAATTGTTGCTTATATCGTGACGCCTTGGGCAGCCAACCGTTGGTTACACGCGGGGGAGGGGCATGAGCTAGAGAACGATGAGGATAAATTACATACATTTTATTATTGGTTGATTACCCCTTTACTTGATAAACGTCGTTTGCGTTATATTTGCATGTTAGTGGTGGTATTGCTGATTGTTTTGTCGATGTTACAGCCTGCGTGGCAGTTTATCCGCCCGGGCGGTGTGGGTGGGCCCACGTCGGTGGGTGGGGTGCCTTTGGTGATGTTACCAAAAGATAATAAAAATACTTTTAATGTCACCATCGATATGGCGGAATACACCCCGGTCGAAGTGACCGACCAAGTCGTGCGTCAGGTGGGTGTCCTATTACGGGAAAATGCTAATGTAGTTAACTACCAAAGCTGGGTTGGGCAGACTGGGGTGATCGACTTTAATGGCCTGCTAAAAGGCGCCAATAATAAACGCGGTGGTTATGTGGCGGAAGTTCGAGTTAACCTTAGCGATAAAAAAACGCGAGACATCAGCTCTATTGATATTGTGAGGCAGTTACGCCCGCAGTTGGTTGAGATTCAGCAGCGCTTTGCTGGTAGTGTTATCCAATTAGCCGAAGACCTACCTGGGCCACCAGTGCGTGCGACTGTCTTGGCTGAGATTTATGGTAAGGACCTGCTTAAGCTTCGTGAAATTTCGGCCTTGGTGACAGAGGAATTTCGCCAAACCTATGGCATGGTTGAAGTGCACAATTCCGAAGTAGCGGATGTGCGGCGTTATAATATTGTTGTTGATAAAGAAAAAGCGGCCTTATCGGGCGTATCGGTAACGCAAATTGCGCAAGCACTGCGGGGTATCGTCGATGGTGGCGATATGGGGCGGATGCATATCGCTGGTGAAAAGAAAACGGTGCCGATTCGTTTATACATACCGCATAAATTGCAGGTTGATCCGGTGTTGTTATCTAGTATTTATCTAACGAATACACAGGGTAAAAGAGTGCCGTTGTCGGCGCTGACGCAAGTCACCGAAACGCTGCAGGATAGGCCTATTATGCATAAGGATTTCGAACGAGTGACCTATGTCGGTGGTGAACTGGTCGATACCGCGCCGGCGTATGCGGTGATGGATCTTGATCAGCGTTTAGATAACCTAGCCTTGGGCAATGGCGCGCACTTATCAACCGCTAATCTACGGCTACAATCGGTAACCGCCGATACGATTGATGGTTATCAGCTGTTATGGGATGGTGAAATTCGCCTAACCTTGGATATTTTTAGAGATATGCTGGCCGCTTTGGGCTTGGCCCTAGTTTGTATCTATTTATTACTGGTGGCTTATTACGGTTCGTTTACCCTGTCATTGGTGGCGATGTCGGCTATTCCATTAGCCTTGATTGGGGTGTTCCCCGGGCATTGGCTTATTAATGAACCCTTTACTGCGACCTCGATGATTGGGGTGATTGCCTTGGCCGGTGTGGTGGTACGTAATTCATTGTTAATTATAGATTTTGTGCAAGATAATATGAAACAAGGTTTATCGGTGCGTGATGCGGTGAGAGATGCGGGAGCGATCCGTTTACGACCCATTTTATTAACTGCGTTGGCGATCATTTTAGGGTCTGCGGTGATGTTGTCAGATCCGGTATTTGGTGGTTTAGCTATTTCCTTGATTTTTGGCACCTTGGTCTCAACTGTCTTAACCGTGGTGGTAATCCCTATGTTGCTGTATTCAAACCTCTGTCGTCAGGCAAAAAAACGTCCGTTGGGAGAAAATACATGAGCCATCATAAATTAACCACTGTGGTACTGGCTGTTATCGTTGCTTGGGCGGTTCCACATGTGGTATTAGCAGAAACGTTAGAACAAGCTTGGGTTGAGGCGTTGGTAGAGGATCATGGTTTGCAAGCGGTACGAGAAAATACCCTAGCCAGTGAGTACCAATTGCAAGCGGCAAAAGCTGCGCGCTTACCGAACGTGAGTATTTCGAGTGCTTATTCAGTGTTGGAAAAAGAACCGCTAATTAAGGCCGCTATCGGTGGTAATGCGGTGACCATTGCAACGAGTGAAAAAGAAACGCTATCGTATCAAGCGATCACGAGCATTCCGCTTTATACCAGTGGGCAAATCAGCGGGAAAATTGATGCGGCTACCGCTGGTTTACAAGCCTCGAAGTTTTTCGAAGCCGGTAAGGTTTTGGACCTTAAGTTGGCCGTTGCCGAAGCATTCGTCACGGTACTACGAACCAATAAAGCCTTAGATGTTGTTAATAGCCACGTTGCTAGCCTGCACGCCCACGTGGCCGATGTAGTGAATTTACATGAGCAGGGAATGGTATCACGCAACGACTTATTAGCCGCGCAGGTGGCGTTAGCGGATGCGGTGCAGCTATCGATTAAGGTGGCTAACGGGTCGGATATTGCGACAGCAGCGTATAACCGCTTGTTGGGCCGTCCCTTGCAACAAAGTATTTCCTTAGATGAGTTAAAGCCGGTACCTGCTAGCGAGTCCTTAGCTGAGCTAACCACGCGCGCGCTAGATGGGCGTTATGAACTGCAAGTTTTGCAGCAGCAAAGCAAGGCTTTAAAATACCAAGCAGGCGCGATTCGTGCGCAAAGTGGCCCCCAGCTCGCGTTGAGTGGCGGTTACGTTTATCGTGAGAATAACTACCAATTGCCTGAAGGGCAATGGATGGTGAACCTAGGTATGCAGTGGAAGGTCTTTGATGCAGGTTTAACGCACCACCAAGCGCAAGCTAGCGAGCGTCAGGCGCGAGCGCTGCAGCAGCAGTATGATGATGTGTCGAGTCGGGTGTCTTTGCAGGTGCGGCAGTATTGGTTGGCGACACAGGAAACAGCGAAAAGAATCAAGGTGAGCGAAAAGTCGATTAATCAAGCGGAGGAAAACCTCAGGGTGAACAGAGATCGTTATGAACATGGCTTATCAACTAATACCGAGGTGTTGGCAGCGGAAGCATTACGTGTACGTAGTCTAGATAACCACGCTAATGCTATTTACGATGCGGTATTGGCTGGGCTGAGGCTGAAACGGGCCGTTAGTGAGTTATAGCTCACTGTACTGTTATCGTCGAAGGAATTTGTAGCCATTTTTCTCAGCCTAAATTTAATTCGAGTGAGTCAGCGCCTTCCTAAGTATTAACTATTGGATGCTGAAGAACTGATCTGGATCAGTTTTCTTACGAGCTGCAATGGGTATAGTTAAACCGTTATTTAAATTATAAATGCGGGGAATTCTATGGGTCTTTGGGCAGAGTTGTTAGGCAGTTGGGGCGGTATTTTATCGCTGGGGATTATATTATTTATGTTTGGGATGGCTGCTTATATTGCTTGGTTTATTAGCAGGGGTCACGACTAAGTCACTCGTTATCATGCGGCGGCTGTTAATTGCTCTATCAGCTTTGGATAAGTGTTCAATGTTTGTTTAATCGCCGCAATATCAAAATTGTCGATAGCTTGGTCTAATTGGGCAGAGAAGTCGGCGAAAATAACAATGGGGTGCTGATCAGAGGCCAAACTAATAGCTTCTGAGAAACGTTGTATTTCGCTAAGATTATTATTTTTTATGCTCGCTTCATATAATAAGGAATGCTCGGCCAAGGCGAGTAATAGTGGTGCTAGCTTAGCCTCATCCTCGCTCGATAAAACAGCAGGCTTACTTTTTCCCTCCAAACCTTTCGCTTGGCTAAATGGCAAAAACTGACTGAGTTCTTCGAATAAACCGGCTTTCAGTACGGGTTTACGTAAATATCCATCGAAGTGTTTATTTCTTACCCGTTCAAAGTCATCGCTCATTACCGATGCGGTTAAGGCGATAATGGGGGTGTCGATAAAAGATTTTATTTCTTTTGCCGCCTGATAACCGTTCATAACCGGCATACGAATGTCCATGATGATGAGGTCAAACTCTTGCTGCTTGGCGGCGTTTACCGCTTCTAAGCCGTTTTTTGCGGTGCTCACTTGTAAGTCAGTATTTTCGAAATTGGCTAATAAAAGGTCTAGGTTGTCTTGTATATCATCCACCAGCAAAATGCTCGCTGCTTGAAAGTTGATTTTGCGGTGAGGCTCTGTCGGCGCGACAATGCTTTCTTCCGTAAACGAGGCGACATCAACCGCATTTAAATCAACACTAAAGGTGGAGCCTAATGCTAATTTACTTTGTAAGCTGAGTTCGCCCCCCATCATTTCAACGAGGCGTTTGCTGATGGATAGGCCTAAGCCAGTGCCGCCGTGCTTGGCAATACTTTGGTTACTGGATTGTTCAAATTCTTGGAAGATAATGTCCTGCTGATCATCGGCAATGCCAATACCACTATCTTTAATATCGATAATTAAATCGACTTTGCTGCGTATATTGTCTTCATTATCACTACGCACCTTGATATGAACGAAGCCTTTTTCGGTAAACTTAACCGCATTACCGATTAAATTAAACATCACTTGGCGTAATCGAGTGGCATCTAGGTATAAGCTACTAGGGATGTTCGGCTCAACCTCAATAATAAAATCAATGTCTTTTTCACGCATTTTTAACATGAATATATTACCCAGTTCGGTAAATATACGGTGAGGGTTACAGGGCGTTTTTTCGATCTTCAATTTCCCTGCTTCAATTTTAGAGAGGTCTAATACATCATTAATTAAGGTCAGTAAATTATTACCGGCTGATTGAATGGTGTTGACAAAAGATTTTAATTTTTGATCTTTCAGTTGTTCACTGAGTAGCTCGGTGAAACCAATAATAGCATTCATCGGGGTTCGAATTTCATGGCTCATATTGGCGAGAAATTCTGACTTTGCTCGGCTTGCGGCGTGTAATTTTTCTTCTATTTCTAAGCGCTCGGTTATATCAACGGCAACCGTTAATAAAGCGTTTTGTTGATGGTATTGAATGGAGATGATAGACACCATCATTGATCGAGCCGGTTTATTGGTGCGTTGGAACGGGATGATTTTTTGTTCTACCGTTGTGGAGTGACTCAGCTGCTCAATAACTTCTAAACGCTGTTGTTTATCGGGGTAAAAGCTGGAGATATGGTAGTGTTCGAGATCATTGTTATTAATATTGAAATCCGCTAGGGCTTTCGGGTTAGCGGATAAAATATTCCCCTTTTCAGAGAGGATCATGATTTGCAGCGGAATTGAGTCGATAATGGCTAAGGTTTGGGCCTCAGCCTTGGCCCTTAAGGCCATTTCTTTTGCTAGTTTTCTGTTCCAGATAAACATCAATAGCATGAATAAAACGAGCGCAGCGACTATTTTAGCGAGCCATTTATAATCAGTTTTTTCGACAAACTTTTCTTTTCCCCATTTATCGAAAATGGCTTGTTTCTCAAGTGGAGTCACAGACGCTAGGGCGCGATTAAATAGTGGAACTAAGGGGCTGTATTGCTGACTTATACCGAAGGCCAGCCTTGTGGTGAAGGCGGTTTTACCGACGATGCGAATATTATTAATACCTAGTTCAGAGATGTGGAAGCTGGCTTGCGCCAAGGTCGCTAACAAGGCATCGGCTTTACCGGTCGACACGTTGGTGAGCCCTTGTTGAATAGAAGCGACGTAGTTCAGTGATAACTCAGGGTGTTGTTGGGTGATTTGAGATATATAGCCGTAACCATCAATGGCCGCTATTTTGAGGTGGTTTATTTGCTCAATATTTTCCACATAATCGGCGTTATTTCGCATGATAATGACGATCGGGCTAGAAATGTAAGAATCGGTGAATATTAAGTGGGATATTAAGTCTGAATCAGTTGTTTCGGATAGGATATCAACCTCGGCTTGTTTTACCTTCTGCACAGACTCCTTCCAGCTTTTTGTTGGAATTATCTCGAGGGTGATACCGAGCTTTTTCTCGATGATTCTGAGGTGGTCGGCAACGATGCCGATATAGCTTCCCTGCGGGTCGAATGCTTCGTAGGGTAACCAGTTAGGGTCACCGGTGAAACGGATGGTTTTATGTTGCTCAAGCCACTGTTTTTCACTGTTATTGAGAGGGATAAGGCTGGAACCGGGTTTAGCGGATAACCATTTTTTTTGTAGTGTGTTTTTATGGTTTTTTGGTATCGTTTGTAATGCCTTATCCAGAATACCAGCTAGCACGCTGTTTTCTTTGTTAACGGCCATGGCGAGTTGCTGATTTTTACTGGATTGTGCTTTAAATGCTCGTATATTGCTAATACCTTGTTTTTGTAAGGTGTAATGAATAACTGAGTGAGCTCCAAACAAAATGTCGGCCTTTCTTTCGATCACGCTTTCTATCGCCATCGTTAGGTTGTCGACCTTTAGTACCTTTAATTGTGGGTAGTGTTTATGAAGAATGCTGATGTTGGCGTAACCTTCTGGCACGGCAACAGTTTTACCGTGTAACTGTTGCATATTGTCTGCAACGACGTCGTCTCGAATAAAAAAATATTCCAAAATGGACTGGTAAGGCTGAGTGAAACGTAAAAATTTGCTGCGAGACTTGGTGTAATATATCGCGGGCAGTAGGTCGAGTTGGTTGAGTTTGGTTTGCTGTAGCAGGCTAGGCCAGTCATCAATGGTCGCGGAAAATTTCAAACCGGTTAATACGCTGATTTGTTGTAAGTAATCCGCGGCTAAACCAATATGTCGCCCCTCGGCATTGACAAAATCAAAGGGGGGCCAATCTTTTTCTGCCCCATAGCGAATAACAGGGTGAGCTTCAATCCACAGACGTTCTTGGCTACTTAGCTGCAAAGCGGGGGTATTATTTGTTTGGCTAAGCCATCGATTAAATATCTGCTGTTTTTCTTGTTCAGATATGGCATTAATGGCTTTTTTAATGATGGATGATAGGGTTGTCGCCTCTTTTTGACTAACAAAATGAATCGAGTTTTTACCTAGGTGTCGAGTGGATTTAAACGGGACAATGGTATTGATGCCTTCTTGTTTTAAGGTGTAAGTGAGTGATGCATAAGTGTCATATAAAACATCAGCGCGGTTTTCTAAGACCGCCTCTATGGCCTTGGTAAAGCTGTCGACATGAATGATGATCAACTTCGGGAAGTGTTTTTTTATTAGCTCTTCATGCGCGTAACCGTTGGGGATGGCAACGCGTTTACCCGCTAAATCTTCAAGCGTGTTGATGTTGAGGTCGTCACGGATAAAAAAATAGTCGAGCATTTCAAAATAAGCGGGAGAGAACGATAAATAGCGCTCTCGCTCTTCGGTGAAATAAACTGCCGGTAATAGGTCTATTTCCTTATTTTTTATCTTTTCTAAATTACGGCTCCATTGATCAATACTAACGTCAAACTTTAAACCTGTTTTTTGCGCAATTAAGGTCATATAGTCGTTGGCGATACCGCTATATTGGCCGTCTTTTGTTATGAAGTTAAACGGTCTCCAGTCTTGACTACCGCCGACTGAGACCTCAGGGTTGTTTTTAATCCACCGGCGTTCAGTCTGAGTCAGTTCGAGCTCATGCGGCTCAGCCTGTAAACTGAGCGAGTAACCGCTGATGAGGATGAGAATAAAGCTTTGTACGAGGAGGAGTATAAAGCGGCGAAGCTCATTAACCCTTAGCGTATTTAGGATGGCTAGCATCTGACTTTTAACTCAGGCCAGCTAGGCTTGTAATGCGATTTCTTTGAAGTCATCGATATGTTGGGTAAATATATCGACGAGTGCTGGGTCAAACTGGCTGCCGCTATGCTCAACAATATAGTTAATGACCTCATCCATCTCCCAAGCTTTTTTGTAACAACGCGGGTGGCTTAGTGCGTCAAACACATCGGCTAGGGCAACAATTCGCCCATAGATATGAATCTCCTCACCTTTTAATTGCCGAGGGTAGCCTTTACCATTCCACTTTTCATGGTGTTGATGGGCAATAATGGCGGCTGCTTTGATGAGTTTACGTTTTGATGAACGCAATAAGTTATAAGCATTACTGGTATGGCTTTGCATGACGATAAACTCTTCTTCGGTATAACGCCCGGGTTTGTGTAATATTTCATGCGGTACGGTCATTTTGCCGATGTCGTGCATCGGTGAGGCATGAAATAAGGTATCGACGTCTTCTTCGCTGAGTGTCGGGTGGTGCTGAGCCAATAAAGCAGATATTTCCGCCACCCGTTTAATATGTTTGCCGGTTTCATCCGAGGTGGCTTCCATGAGCTCGGTTAACATCCAAATGATCTCTTTTTGGTTTTCTTCGAGCTCAGTAAGGAGTCGTTGGTGCTGGGTCTTAATTTTAGTTTCTAGGCTTATATTGTTCGCTTGCAAGAGTTTCTTGGCGCGGTGTAGTTGCAGGTGTGTCTGTACTCGAGCTATCAGCTCTTCGGCATGAAAAGGCTTGCTGATGTAATCGACCGCACCGACCGAAAAGCCTTTGGAGATAGAGTCAATATCTACTTTAGCGGTTAAAAATATAATGGGAATATCTTTCGTTTTCGGGTTTGCTTTGAGTTTTTTACAGACGGTGAAACCGTCGATGCCGGGCATCATAATGTCGAGTAAGATTAAATCAAATGCCACGGGTGACTGTTCTATCAAACTCAGTGCTTCAGCCCCCCGTGTTGAAAACGAGAAGTTATAGCTGCACTCTTTCATGAGATTCATTGCAACTTGAATATTGTCGACCACGTCATCAATGATCAAAATATGGGCGTTTAAGTCCATTTATATACCTTAACTAATCCATTAGTAGAGTTAGCATTCCTCATTACTAGCATGGAGTCAATAATTTATCGTTATTTGATATGAGGGATATTTATGCCGTTGGCTGATGCGGTGTTTATCGAGTACATTGACGATAGTCAGCCTGAGTTATATTGCGATAAAATATCGAGCTTCTTTATTGGTTTTAGTGCATATACATTAATGATTGAGTCTCCCTTATTACAGCGCTTACCTGTCGGTGCGCGTTATATGATTATGAGTGCCTTGGCATTTAGTGTCATGTCGCTATTTGTTAAATTGCTGGGCGAAGGTATACCGGTGCTGGAAATTGTGGCGGCTCGATCAGTGGTGTCGCTGTTGATCAGCTATGTGTCGCTTAAACGTTTGCGTTTAGGGCTTTTCGGGCAGCGTAAGGGCTTATTATTTGCACGTGGTTTGGTCGGGTTTATGGCGTTAAATTGTGTGTTTTATGCACTCACCAAGCTACCGTTGGCCGAGGCCACGGTGCTGCAATATATGCACCCGATGTTTACCGCTGGGTTGGCGTTGATTTTTCTTAAGGAGCGTTTTTCGCTAGCGACCCTCGCTTGTATTGCCTTGAGTTTTATTGGACTGTTGTTTGTTGTGCGTGCAGAACTGGTCTTTTCTACGGTAGTACAAGACTTCGATGATTTCGCGGTTTGGGTAGCGGTGGCGGGAGCTTTGGGTAGTGCGGTAGCCTACGTGTTGGTTAGAGCGCTGGCTAAAACCGAGCACCCATTGGTAATCGTGTTCTATTTTCCGTTAGTTTCTTTGCCCTGTAGTGTCTTCCTGTTATGGGATGATTTTGTCATGCCAGAAGGGATGAGCTGGCTGTATTTGCTGGCCGTTGGTGTGTTTACCCAAGTGGGGCAGGTTGCTCTTACTCGGGCGATGCAAACAGAGACGGCTAGCCGGGCGACCAGCTTTGCCTATTTGCAAGTGGTGTTCGCGATGTTATTAGGGGCTGTTTTTTATCAAGAAATACCCCCTATCGGCACCGTTATTGGTGCTGGTCTGATTATTGCAGCGGCTTATCTGAATGTTGTATGGCAAAAGAAAACCACTAGTTAATTTTGGATATGGTAGTAAACCTTCTGTTAACGGGCTTGCTGAGTCTATTACTTGAATTTTATTGAGGGGAGGGTCTCGATGGCTAAGTACTTACCTATAAGCTTGTTTGCATTATCCATTGTGCTTTTAGTGCCGGGTTTAACCCAGCCATTGATGAGTATCGAAGCGACGGTTGATCGGCGTGATGTACTGATTATGACGGCGGAGGCGTTGACGGGGCAGCAGCAAAGTCATCAACTGATTCACACGGTATTGCAATCACTCTTGCAGCAACTCGATATTGAGGGCAGGGTGACGGTGTTTAAGTCAAGCCGCAGCTTGATGGGGACGGTGAGCGAACTGGTGTCGCAGGGTCATGTGTTGGTGGGCTTGCTTATTGGTTTGTTTGGGGTGCTTATCCCGGTGTTTAAAATATTGCTGTTGAGTGGGTCTTGTTGTGTGAAAAACGGTGCTATTAAACAGACCTTGTTGACATTGAATAGCCGTCTCAGTAAGTGGTCAATGTCGGATGTGTTTATAATGGCCTTGGTGGTGACGTTTTTAACGATCAACGCCAATGAGTACTCAATTAATACTGTGCAAATGACTGCAACACTGGGCAGCGGTTTCTATTTTTTTGCCGCATACTGCCTATTGGCCATCGCAGCGGCTCAATTAATGGAACGGCAAGCGAGATAAAAGCTGGGTATTGTTGTCAGTCGTATTGAAGAAAGATCTAGGTAATTTTTAGCAGGAGGAATAATGGCAAAGGCGTGTGCACGACATATATTGGTTAAAAGTAAAGAAGAAGCCGAAAAGCTTAAAAAACAACTCGCCTCGGGAGCAGACTTCGCTCAATTGGCGAAAAAACACTCGGTATGTAATTCGGCCAAGAAAGGTGGGGATCTCGGTGAATTCTCGCCGGGTACAATGCTCAAGGCATTCGATAATATTGTCTTCAAAAAAGCACTGTTAACGGTGCATGGGCCGTTGAAGACTAAGTTTGGTTATCACCTGATAGAGACTATTTACCGAAGCTAGATCTTAGCTGGGGCTTAAGCTAACGATAAGTTTTTGTTACAGCTAAATGATCGAATGTGTTGATTGACGGGGTCGATGAAGTTGATGCTTTTTGCCAGTAATTGCAGCGGTTGTGAGTAATTATCGTCTTGTTTGCCGGCTAATACCGGGTAATAACGGTCATGCAAAATCGGTATGCCCAGCGACTGCATATGTACGCGTAGTTGGTGGGTTTTACCGCTAATCGGGCTTAGTTCAAAGAGCGCTTTATTGGCAGATAACCGTACACACTTAATGCTTGAATGGCTGTTGGCTGGGCCGTCGGTTATTTTCATGAGGAAGCTCGGGGTTGATTTAACTAAGCGGTTTTTTAGCTGCCAGTGCTGCCCGACGTATACGCTATCTGCTTGGACCTGTGCAATGGCTTGGTAGGTTTTTTGTATTTTCCGGCTGGCAAATAAATGGTGGTACAACTGCCGGTTTTTGGGCTGAATGGAAAATAACACCAAGCCGGCGGTATCTCTATCGAGTCGGTGCAAGGCTTGTAGATCGCTGATGCCCGTTTTGTCGCGTAACCTGTTTTGTAGGCATTCATTGATATAAGCGCCACCGGGGGTTACCGGTAAAAAATGGGGTTTATACGCAACCAATAATTGTTCGTCTTGAAATAGTATTTCTTCGTCAAATGGAATGCAGGGTTCCTGATTCACTTCACGGTAATAATACACACGTTGTTGTGGCTGATAGGCGGTTGTTGGAGTGATTAAACGGCCATCGTGCCAATGCACTTTGCCATCGTCCATTCGTTGCCGCCAAACGCTGATGGGGATGCTGGGAAACTTGCGGGCAAGGTACTGTAGTACGCTACTAACCCCAGGGTTTATCTGCGGTAGGCTGAGTTTTGACGGTTGTTTGGCAATGCTCACGTCGGTTTTAAAGTTGTTGTTTATGCTGAAAGCCTATTCTAGCGTAGCAGCCAGTCGTTGAGGTTTTATGTTTGTTTATTATTGAGTGCTAAAATGCACGGTATTTTTAGTTTACAGTGATTGAGCATGCTTGCTACCGAGTTGACACCGTTAATGATTTTAAGCCTCAGTGTAGTCGCCTTTGTGGCGGGTTATATTTCCTCGATAGCGGGTGCGGGCGGTTTGATAACTCTGCCTATTCTGCTCTGGTTTGGTCTGCCGCCGATTAATGCCTTGGCAACCAATAAGGTGCAAAGCGCTTTAGGCACGCTTTCGTCGAGCTGGAATTTTTTCCGTAAAGGGTATATTAATTTAACAGAGATTCGTTATTCCATCGTATTGGCTGTGCTTGGCTCGGTATGTGGAACCTTGCTCGCGCAGCGTATGGGAAATGAATTGTTGTTACGGCTGACCCCAGTGCTGCTGATAATGGTTGCGCTGTATTTTTTATTCTCACCACGGGTGTCGGATAAAAGCTCGGTGGCGCGTTTGTCGGCGCTGTCGTTTAGCTTGTTTGCGGCTTTCCCGATTGGTTTATATGGCGGTTTTTTTGGCCCGGGGATGGGCTCAGTCTTACCGTTCTTATTCGTTTGCCTGAGTGGTTATAATTTATCGAAAGCGACGGCACAAACCAAGGTGTTGATCTTAGCAATCAACGGTGTATCGGCGATATTGTTTGCCTTGCACGGTGATGTGATATGGGAGCTGGCGCTGTACATGTCGGTCGCACAAATTATCGGTGCGCGTTTGGGGTCAAATAGGGTCATGAGTCAGGGCACCAGTTTGGTTCAACCGTTGATTGTTTGTATTACATTGTTAATGGCGCTGAAACTGTTGTTTTTTCCCTAGCAGCGGCTGTTTTTTATGCCGTGAAACTCGCGGTAAAGCAAGCCGAGAATAACGCTGAACATCAAACAGAATGAAACGAATAATGCTTCTGCCATGCTGATGCCAAAGGCCATTTCTGGGGTGTAACCGCAGGTGCTATGTACTCTGAATATGAGCGGGAACCATTGGTCGAGAGCGAACCATTTCGGCAAACCAATGTCGAAGCTGCAGCTGCCCATGATGAAACCACGCTCGGTACCTAATAATTCCCATGATCGTTCGATTAATACGCTGTAATTGGCCAGCATCAGTACCAGGACCATGCTTCTAGCGGCGCGGTGGCCGCGAAAGAAAAACCCCATTAACGATAGCATCAAGCCGCTGGCTAATAAAATGCGTACGTGGATACAGACTACGCAGGGTGGAAAGTCCAGTACGTATTGGTAATAAAGGGCGATACTTTCAAAGGAAAGGCCGCTGCTGACCCAGAGGAACCAGAGTGTACTCGAGTGATTTTTGGGTAAAGCGTTAAGTATATTCATAAGGGTGGGGGAGGATTTGTAATGAGCGTATTCTACGTTAGTAGGGATATTTAATTGTCAGCTCTTCCAAGATCGATTATTCCTTAAAGTTATACTGTGTTTGTTTTTTAGAACAAAAAGAGATTAATAATTTCATCAAACGGTAGTATTTAGCCAATATTTAACTAAGCTCACTCTATAGAGAGTTACTAAACGATTGTTTAACTCTGGCTTAGCTCTGTTGTTATTAAATTCAAGCGTATAAATAATATGAAAAATAAAGCGTTTTTTTATCTGTTTCCAGTTGGCATTGGTTTGTTGCTGGGAATCGGTTTTTCTTGGTTGATTGACCTTGAGCTGGTTAATGGCATTATTCTGCTAGGTTTGTTGTCGCTTAGCGGTGTCGTGGTGGGGGCCGTCTTGTATAGCAGTTTAGATAGCTGCCTAAATGATCGTCAACAAGAGCAGCAGGGTGTTATCGAGAATCAAACGGGGCTTGATAGTGCCGAGCGTTATGTCGCTGCGTTTGAAGCATTGTTGAGCGATGTACTGCCTATTTTGATAAAACAAATTGCCGCGTCAAGGAACCTCACAGAAGCTGAGGTATCCAATTTAAGCGAGCGTTTTGCTGGGATGACTGCCTCTATCAGCGAATTGCAAGTCAGTCAGCAAGCAGGTGGTGGTGATTTAGTGGAAAACCTGTTGGCGAAATCTAAAACGGTTTTACACGGTGTTATTGATGAGTTGAATGTGCTGAATGAGGCTAAGGTGTCGATGTTGGCACAGGTTCAACAGCTGTCGTCACATACCGAACAGCTCGATGGTATGGCCAAAGAAGTTCGCGATATTGCGGATAACATTAACCTGCTCTCGTTAAATGCAGCCATTGAAGCCGCTAGGGCGGGTGAGCATGGACGGGGGTTTGCGGTTGTTGCCGATGAGGTGCGACGCTTAGCACAAACCTCCTCCGATGCGGGGATCCGGATTAGTCAAACAACTGAATCTATCACCTCTTCGATTGCAAGCACGCTCAGTGCGGCTGAATTGAGCGGTGATAGCTACTCCGATAGCATCAATGCTTCAGAAGGTTATATCGATACGGTATTGAATGACATCGAAGGGACGCTTAATGCCTTTAAAGAGAAAACAGATGCGCTCTCTGAAGGTAATGAACGAGTGCAGACGGAAATCTTTTCGGTGATTACCGCTTTGCAATTTCAAGATCGAGTCACCCAAATACTGGAACACGCCGAGCTTAATATAGGTGATATTAAGGCAATGATTGAAAGTCATAAGTGCCTGAGCTTGAAGGATCGGAGCGCTCAGTTAGTGACTGATGAAAACCTGCTAGACAGCATGGCGCAGCGTTATACCATGCCCGAAGAACTGGAACACCATAATGCAACCGTAGGTGGTGATCTCGAAATTCAGACGGCGAAAACGGAAGAAGATGATTTAACGTTTTTTTAACTGATTGAATAATTGAAATTAAATGAGTAGAAGGAAATAGACAATGGCAAAAACTATCATGATCGTCGATGATTCGGCCTCTATCAGACAGGTCGTTGGGCTAACCTTAAAAGGCGCAGGTTTTGATGTGATCGATGCGGTTGACGGGGTCGATGCGCTGAAAAAGCTGGATGGGGTGAAAATTCATTTGCTGATAACTGACGTTAATATGCCGAATATGGATGGTATTACCTTGGTGCAAGAGGCTAAAAAATTGCCGGCCTATAAGTTTACCCCGATGATGATGTTAACCACTGAAGCGTCGGATGAGAAAAAACAAGCTGGGCGCGCGGCGGGTGCAAAGGCGTGGTTGGTTAAACCCTTCCAGCCACCCATGCTATTGGCTGCGGTATCAAAACTGATTTTACCGTAAGCCTTATTCGGGAGCGAACGATGGCGATTAAGATAACTGAGCAAAGCGATACGCTAACGCATATTTCGATAGCGGATGAAATGACTATTTATACCGTCTTGGAGCAAAAAAATGAATTATTAGCGCAGCTGAAGCCAGGTCAACAATTACAACTTGATTTATCGGCGGTGCCTGAGATTGACAGTGCGGGGATGCAATTACTTATCCATTTGAAAAAAAAAGCGAAGCAATTGGATAATGAGTTTAGTTTAACCAATCACAGCCAGACCGTTGTCGAAGTGATCGGACTGTTTAATTTAACCTCTTTTTTTGGCGACCCTATCGTGATAACCGCCGACAGGAGTGCGTCATGACGGGAATAGATTTAGGCCCAGCGCTTATTATTTTCACCCAAGAAGCGAAAGATCTGCTGGAAGAAATGGAGTCCTCATTATTATCATTAGAAGATGAACCTGATGATAGTGAAACGGTTAATAGCGTTTTTAGGGCGATGCACACCATTAAAGGTTCAGCGGGTTTATTTGGTTTTAATCCCGTGGTGTCTTTTACCCACGAGGCTGAAACGGTGTTGGACCATGTGCGAAATGGCGAGCGAGACATCGATGCGGCATTAATTTCGGTGTTACTCGATTGCAAGGACCATACGGCTGTGCTGCTGGAATTTTGTTTGGAGTCCCCAGATGCTGAGCTGACTGATGAGTTGTCTGCGGCTGGAGATGAATTAGTGAAACAACTGGGCGGAAATGAAACGGCCAGTGAGATACAAACCGTAGACGATGTGAATGAAGGGAATGCCAGCATTGACAGCGAAGGTGATGCGAAGGATATAGCGGATAGTTGGTTGATTTCTTTAGCCTTCAAAAGCGATGCTTTTAGGATGGGGGTGGACCCGCTATCATTTTTCCGTTATTTAAAAACGCTGGGGCAGATTCAGCGGGTGTTATTGATTACCTCTGATATCCCGGAGGGCGATGAATTCGACCCAGAAAGCTGTTATATACACTGTAAGTTAGCATTTAAGAGTGATGCGGATAAACAAACCATTGAAGATGTATTCGAGTTTGCTGCCGATGATTGTGATATTAATATTTTGCCGCCAAACTCAAAGATAGAAACCTACTATTCCTTATTGGATGATTTATCTGAAAGTCATATTCAGCGCTTGGGCGATATTCTTGTTGAGGTGGGGGCTTTAACGCAAAACGATATTGATAAAGCCATCCAAACCCAGGCTGATGGCGAGCTAAGGGCTGACCAAGATAAAAAACCCTTAGGGGAAATCTTGGTTGAACAGCAGGTTGTACAAGCAGCGGTTGTTGATAAGGCGCTTGAAAAACAGCAGCAAGTGAAACAAAAAGCGGCGGCTGAAGCCAGTTTTATCCGCGTCGATTCGAATAAGCTGGGGCAGTTAATCGACCTAGTTGGCGAGTTGGTTATTTCTGGTGCCGCGATGGACTTGATGGTCGGAAAACACGGCTTAGCCGATGTTGAAGAAGTGGCTGAAACGATGAATAGTTTGGTCAGCGGTATTCGCGATACCGCACTAGACTTACGTATGGTGCCCATCGGCGAAACATTTTCACGTTTTAGGCGGGTGGTTCGAGATGTGAGCAAGGATCTAGGTAAAAATATTGAGTTGAAAATTAGTGGAGGCGAAACGGAGCTCGATAAAACGGTCGTCGAAAAGATTAATGACCCGTTAACCCACCTTATTCGTAATTCACTTGACCATGGTATAGAAACCCCGGAGCAACGGTTGCAAGCGGGTAAATCAGAAAAAGGCCATATAAAGCTCACCGCTAGACACCAATCCGGCCACGTGATTATTCAAATAATTGATGATGGCGCTGGCTTGAATAAAGAACGGATCGTTGCGAAGGCGGTTGCCAACGGTATTGTGGAAGAAAACCACAATTTAACCGACCAAGAAATTTATAACCTTATTTTTGCTGCCGGCCTCAGTACCAAGGATGAGGCTAGTGATTTGTCGGGCCGAGGTGTTGGTATGGACGTCGTTAGACGAAATATAGAAGCTCTACGCGGTAGCGTTAATATCGATAGTCGGCCAGGGGAAGGTGCCACGATTACCATTCAGTTGCCTTTAACGCTCGCGATCATCGATGGTTTTATGGTTGAAGCTTCAAATGAACGTTACATTATTCCGCTCAGCATGGTTGAGGAGTGTGTGGAAATGAATGGTGATAATTGGCAGGTGGATGAGGTGCAAAACTACGTTAATTTACGGGGTGTGGCGATGCCGTATTTAAGGCTCGCCGAATACTTTAATGCCGCAAAGGTCGAGTCTAATAATAAGAAGAAGGTACGGCAAAGCTTGGTGGTGGTTCGGCTAGGTAAAAATAAGGCGGGGTTTGTGGTGGACGAACTACATGGTGAACACCAAACGGTGATTAAACCCTTGGGTAAAATTTTTGAAAACCTAGACGGTTTAACCGGAGCGACTGTATTGGGTGATGGTAACGTGGCGCTTATTCTTGATGTTCAAGGCCTTATTAAAGCAGCAACGACATAGTTAGAAAGACATTGATTGAGGAGATAAAGAGGATGAATAAAATTATTAACGATCGGCTAAGTAGAGTATTGACGGCTTTAATGAATGCTAAGCAGGATTTGCTAACTAAAACTAATATCAAAGGTGTGAGCTATGAATAATATAACAATCAAATGGCGTCTAATTTTTCTAATGGCCTTTGTGGTTGTGTTGGCGGTATCGGTCATTTTAATCAGCATGAAGGGGATGAAAGATACCAATGATGGTTTGGTGGTGGTGTATCAGGAACGAACGCTCCCCTTACAGATGGTGGCAACGGTTCAGGGCCTGATGGCGAATAATGTTTTACAGCTGCACTTAGCCAGTAAGCACGATTCGCGCTTAAAAGAAAGTGTGGAGCATAAGGATCATGACATCGCAAAACATACCGATGCGATCAAAGGCAATATCGCTGAAATCAGCCGAATATCGACGGTTTATACAAAAAATGTCAGCAATGAGCTGGAAAAGGCCTTGGTGGCAGAATTTGGCACACTACGTACAGACTTCGTAGAGAAAGGCTTGCTGGCTGCTAGCAAGCTTGCATTGGCTGGTGATTTTTTTGCCCTAAATACCTTTCTATCCACGGGCTTTGCAGATAAAGCAGAATTAGCGATTGCTAAGCTGGCAGAACTTCGAGACTTCCAAGCAGATGAAGCGACAAAAGATTTTGAAACCGCCAATGCCGTATTTGAAAATGTCTTGACCTTGTCGGCGGTGTTATTGTCGGTAGGGTTGGTGATCGGTCTTACTGCTATTATCCTGATCATCAAAGGTATCGTGTCTTCACTCGCGGTACTTAATGGAGCCGTGGTGGCGATGGCGAAAGGCGATATGGCGGCCGAGATCAATCTCGATCAGAAAGATGAAATTGGCCAGCTGATTAATGTGTTTAGAGATATGCGTACTCACTTGGTCAGCGTTATTCAAGTGGTGCGTAGTGGCGCGGATAATCTAGCCAGTGCCTCACAAGAAGTCAGTGCAACAGCGCAAACCATTAGCCAAGGCGCGGTTGAGCAATCGGCGAGTGTAGAAACGACCAGTAGTGCGGTGGAAGAGTTGAATGCATCGGTACAGCAAAATGCAGAAAATGCAGGGGTTACCGAGAAAATGGCGACCTCATCGGCTTCTGAAGCCGAGCAGGGTGGGGGCGCAGTAACGGAAACGGTATCGGCGATGAAGCATATTGCTAAAAAAATAAATCAAATTGAAGATATCGCTTATAAAACAAATTTATTATCACTGAACGCCGCGATTGAAGCGGCATCGGCTGGTGAGCACGGCAAGGGATTCGCCGTGGTAGCGGCGGAGGTGCGAAAACTTGCCGAAAGCAGCCGAGTAACCGCAGAAGAAATTAGTGAGCTGGCCACCGATAGCGTGGAGATTGCCGAGAAAGCTGGGCAGCTGATCAGTAATGTGGTGCCGAATATTGCTAAAACCTCTGATTTGGTGCAGGAAATCAGCGCCTCATCCGATGAGCAAGCCTCCGGTATTCGCCAAATTAGTGACTCGATGGGCGAGCTTGATCAGGCTACCCAACAGAGTGCGGCAGCATCAGAGCAGCTAGCAGCAACAGCCGAGGAGTTGAGCGGACAAGCTGAGCAGTTGCAGACAGCGGTTGGCTTTTTCCAATTACCTAATTCAGCGGCAACCCAGGCGACAGCGCCAGAAAGAAGGGCGCCTGTTGCTCAGCGAAGAACAGCTACGGATGTGCCGGTGGCGCAAAGTGTTGGTGGCGCAAGCCCTGATTTTAACGATCAAGACTTTGAACGTTTCTAAGTGGGAGTCTGGTTATGAATGACATTGTAGTTAGTACGGCGGAGAACGGAGGAGTTGTTAGTACCGCCCCGCCATCGCAATACCTAACCTTTCTTGTGAGTAAGGAACGTTTAGGTATTAATATTAATGATGTGAATGAGATCATTGAAATTAGTAATATGACCCGAGTTCCGATGACCCCAGATTATATACGTGGGGTGATTAACTTACGGGGGAGCGTGGTGCCTGTTATCGACCTGTCTGCACGGCTTGGGCATGACTCAAGTGATATTGGTAAGCGTAGCTGTATCGTATTGGTGGAGGTTTTCTCCGATGATGGCATGCAAAACCTGGGTATGCTGGTCGATCAAGTGGATGAGATTTTAGACATACCGGCGGAGCATATTCAAGCAGCGCCGAGTTTTGGTTCACATATTAGAACGGAGTTTATTCAGGCAATGGGGCGGGTAGGAGATGACTTCATTATCTTATTAGATATAAGTCGTGTCTTATCGGTGACCGAGCTCGCGCAGCTTCAGCAAGTGTCCACTGCATCGCAAAGCGCTCTTATGCTGGATGAGAAATCAGACGAGCAAGCTGGTTAATGAGTAAATTAAAATCGAACCGATAAGGATCTAACTTTATGCCGACGATGACGGAGGTAGAGTTCAATGATTTTAAGGCCTTTATTTATCAGCACGCGGGAATCGACCTGGCACCTAGCAAACACGTGATGGTGGCTAGTCGTCTCAATAAACGGCTGAGTTATTACCAGTTAGCAAGCTACAGCGAATATTTTAATTTGGTGATGGACCCTGATAATAAAGACGAGTTTCAGCTAATGGTCGATTTGTTAACAACCAATGAAACCTATTTTTTCCGTGAACCAAAACACTTTGAATTTTTGAAACAGGAAATCCTTAAGCGGTGGCGGGGGAGGGAATTCCGTCTTTGGAGTGCGGCCAGTTCGTCGGGGGAAGAGGCTTATTCTATCGCGATGATATTAGCGGAGAGTTTGGCTGCAAAACAATGGCAGATTTTAGGCACAGATTTAAGCACCAAAGTGTTGTTAAAAGCCCAGCAAGCGGTATATATGACGGATCGGATTGAGTTGCTCGACCAGCACTTGATGCAGAAATATTGTTTGAAAGGGGTGCGAACACAAGAAAATACTTTTCGGATTAATGAAAGAATACGTCAGCGCGTTCGTTTTAAGCAGTTAAATTTAATGAAGCCGCTGCCCCCTAAAATAGGTAAGTTTGACGTGATATTTCTGCGTAATGTACTTATTTATTTTGATAATGAAACCAAAAAAAAGGTAGTGGAACGCATTATTTCGGCGCTAAACCCAGGCGGGTATTTCTTTATTAGTCATTCTGAGACCTTGAGTCGAATTACCGATAAGTTAGACATGGTTAAGCCCTCTATCTATATGAAGAGATGAATGTACAGCCGTTTAAACATACTCAACGAATAACAATTGACCCGGGTGAGTTTTATGTGAGTAATCGGCAAGAGGTTATTTCAACCTTGTTAGGGTCTTGTGTCGCGGCTTGCTTATTTGATCCGGTACATAAAGTGATAGGGATGAATCACTTTTTATTGGCCTATAAACAGCATTCGTACGATCAACCGATTATTGAGTCGGAAGAAGGTCGTTATGGGATGCAGGCTATGGAGTTGCTTATTAACGCTATGATGGCAAAAGGTGCGAAGCGACGGAATATCCAAGCGAAGTGTTTTGGCGGCGGCGATGTGTTGAGAATTCAAGGTGAACCCGGTGGTCGACAAAGTGTCGGCGGGGTTAATATCGACTTTATTCGTGAATATTTACGTAATGAAAATATTCCTCTAGTGGCATCATCTTTGGGTGGTATCTACGGGCGTAATGTGCACTTTACGGGGAGTGATAATTCCGTTTTTGTCAGTGTGATTGGTGGGCAACAAAAAGGTCAGGTAGAGCAGGAAGAAAGAACGTATTGGAAAAAAAGTATTGATGAACACGAGGCTATTAGCAAAGCGAATGCCTTTGCGGTAAATCAAGATGAATTTTGGTAAAGGGATGAGGGCTGAATTATGAATGATATTAGAGTATTTCTGGTGGATGATTCTGCGGTTGTTAGACAGGTTTTAGGTAGTGTGATCGATAGTATTCCTGGTTTAAAAGTGATTGGTTCTGCACCGGATCCTATATTTGCGATGAAAAAGCTAGAGGAAGACTGGCCTGATGTGATTGTATTAGATATAGAAATGCCGCGTATGGATGGTATTACGTTCCTTAAAAAGCTGATGAAGGAACACCCGATACCGGTTGTTATCTGTTCTACGTTAACGCTTAAGGGCGCGGAAGTTACGATGGAAGCGATGAGTGCGGGAGCGGTTGATATTTTGACCAAGCCGACGGTCAATCTGAAAGGCTTTCTAAAAGAGTCCAAGACTTTAATGGCCAATGCTATTAAAGGTGCGGCTCAGGCCAAGATGCAGAAGGTAAAATCATTGGCTGCTGATAGTGCTCAGCGGGCCGCTATCGCGCCGGCAAAGCCGCTAATAGCGATGGCGGAAACCACCGATAGGGTGATAGCAATAGGTACCTCCACTGGCGGAACGCAGGCTTTGGAGGCTGTATTGACGCAATTGCCGAAAACAGCGCCGGGTATTGTAGTGGTACAGCATATGCCCGAAGCCTTTACTGCAGCCTTTGCTTCAAGGTTAGATGGTATTTGTGAGGTGACGGTGAAAGAAGCAAAAGATAATGATCGGGTGATGCCGGGCATTGTATTGATTGCGCCAGGGGGGATGCACTTATTATTACGGCGTAGTGGTGCGCAATATCGAGTCGAAGTGAAAGATGGACCCTTGGTAACACGACATAAACCCTCGGTGAATGTGCTGTTTCGTTCGGTTGCTAGCGCAGCGGGTAAAAATGCCATTGGCATTATTATGACCGGGATGGGTGATGATGGAGCCAAGGGTTTGAAAGAGTTGCATGAAACAGGGGCTCTAACGGTGGGCCAAGATGAGGCCTCCTGTGTCGTTTATGGGATGCCTAAAGAAGCGTTTAAGTTAGGCGGCGTAGATGGCGAGGTTTCCTTGTCGGTGATCCCCGAATTGATTGCTACAATGCCGAGTAGGAAGGTGTTTGCAAAAAACTATCAATGATTGTTTAGTGCGGTGTTTGTTTGATGAGGATGCTATCAGCGTAGACGATAGGAAAAATAGCATAGAAAACTGAGTTTATTAGCTTGAGACGAATTAAAATTAGCGTATGAAAGGTTTAACCCCAGTTCTTAACGTTATTCGAAATTGTGCTGCTTTTGATCAGTTGGATGAAGCAGCCATAGAGCAACTTGCGCCTTTGTTTTCACGTAAAAATTTAACGAATAAGGCGTTTCTGCCGATTAGGCGCGGACAGAATGAACCTTATTTATACCTCGTTAAATCGGGGGTTTTAGATTTTAACCGGGTCGACAGCGATGAGTCTCAACAAGTTATTATTAATATACCTGAGTATGGTTTAGCGGGCGGGTTTTTATTGTATGCCGTGCATAACTCGGGTGCGTCGTTATCGGCGAATGGCGAGGTGGAGGTATTGCAAATTCTTTGGAGTGATTTGTTGGGTTTTTTTAACGCTTACCCAGTAGGTTTGAGTCATTTCAACGAAGTATTGCAACAAGTATTTTATCAGGCCCAGGCGAGTGTCTTTTTATTATTGAAATTTCAAATCAGTGACCCCCGTTTATTTAAAAAAATTGTCCACGGGGTTCAGTGGCGGAAATTACAGAACGGAGAAGTCTTATTCGAACAAGGGGATAATTCTGAAGAAATATTTTTAGTACTGACGGGGCGGCTAAAGACACGTTCTTTGTCGATAACAGGAATGAGTTCTTCCAGTACGGTATATGCCGGTGGGGTGGTGGGTGAAGTGTCGATGTTGACACGAGAGCCAAGGAGTGCGACGGTTCTCGCGATTAGAGACACGGTGGTCGGCTGCTTTTCTCGAGAGGGCTTTGAGTTAGTTGTACAACACCACCCGCATGCAGCTCTTTATCTGGCGCGTTTACTCGGTAAACGCTTTAACGAAAAGCATACTCTGGACAGTTTGTCCGAGCAACATGAAACATTTTTATTGGTGTCTCCGCGTTATGATTTTGAGATTAATCAATTTGCCACCGAACTGACTGGTTTCATGCAGGAGTGGGGAGCAACAACCTGCATAACATCATCCGATATAGAAAAAGCCTTGGGTATCAGTGATATTTCCTTGCTGGCGGATGACCGCTTGCTGAGCAGTCGTTGTACTAAGTGGCTGGAAGTGCAGGAAAAACGTTATAAACACGTGATCTTGGTGACGGATAACACTTGGACTGACTGGAACGAACGCGCCTTACACCACTCTGATCATTTATTGGTTATCTCTGATTCCTCGAAGCCGAACAGGGTGAATGAGCGTGAGGAGAAAATTCACCGTGCTGGGCGCTTGGCGAAGCACTTAACAAAAACGCTGATATTGATCCACCCAACAGAGAGTGGTGATATTGTCGGCACGGAACAGTGGTTAGCCGAGCGAAACTTCGATGACTGGTGGCATGTGCGTCAAGGAAACCTGAAAGACATGCAACGTATAGCTCGGTTGCTGACGGGGAATGCGAATGCTCTGGTTTTGGGGGGCGGTGGTGCGCGTGGTTATGCTCACATCGGGGTGATGCGTGCACTGGAAGAACAGGGTATTCCGATTGATAAAATAGCGGGAACCAGTATCGGCGCGATTATTGGTTCGGGTTTCTGTATGGGTTACGATAGTTCGAGTATCGCCGGCCTGTGCAAAAAACACGTGCGGAAACTTTTTGATTATACCTTGCCAATTTTGTCCTTGGTTAAGGGGCGAGTGGTGAACCGGGAATTAAATAGGACCTTTGGCGATCAACGTATTGAAGATTTGTTGATCCCTTTCTTTTGTATTTCTACCAACCTCACCCGTGCGGAGCAGGTTGTGCATGACAGGGGGTCATTAAAAGAAGCGCTTCGAGCCAGCATGTCCTTGCCGGCGATGATTCCACCTGTTTGCAGGAATGGTGATCTATTAGTCGATGGTGGTTTATTGAATAATTTACCGATCGACCAAATGCGAAAAATGACCGGCCGAGTTAATATTATCGCGGTTGATATTTCACCAAAACTTGATTTGACCAATAATAATGATTTTCCGCCTGATGTATCCGGTTTTAAGTTGTTATTATCACGTTTAAATCCTTTTCAAAAGAGCATCAAGACGCCAAGTCTGGTCAATGTGCTGGAGCGTTCTATGACGATTGCCGCAGTTAACTATAGTGTGCTATTGCAGGAAAAAAACATGGCAGATTTATACTTAGAGTTGCCGGTAGAAACGGTGGCTACCCTTGATTACGATAAGGTTGACGAGATTTCAGACTTGGGTTATGCCGCAAGCTCAAGCAAAATTAAAGCCTGGGCGAACCGGCTGGTTTAGTGAGTTGGGGTTGTTATGGTTTTTGTGCCATATAAGGTGTTTTCTAGCGGGGCTATGCAGTAAGCTTTGAGTTTCAATTAATAATAAGCAGGAACGGTAATGGCCGAAGGACTTACGTTTGATACTCAAGTGAGCCATGCTCTAGAGCGGGCTTACCAAACACCCGATATTATTGCGGCGCGGCAGGCTGTGGTGAAAGCACTTGCGGTTCAAGCGGGACAATCGGTGCTTGATATCGGTTCGGGACCCGGTTTATTGGCGCGAGACCTCGCACCCGTAGTCGGCAATACTGGGTCGGTGTTAGGTGTGGACTTAGCCGACGATATGGGTGAATCTGCCACCAAACTATGCAGTGACTTCTCTTGGGTGAACTTTGAAAACGCAGATGCCCTGTCATTACCTTATGCAGACAATAGTTTTGATCGAGTTGTGTCTACCCAGGTTTATGAATATGTAGCGGATTTACAGTGTGCCGTCGATGAGTTATCACGTGTGCTGAAGCCCGGCGGTTATGCAGTCATCGTGGACACCGATTGGGAGTTCCCTTATTGGAATGCATCGGATGGTGGTGTACGAGATAGGGTGATCGATGCGTGGAAAGCGCATTGTGGGCAACAATCGGTTCCCTTACGTCTGCCAGCGGCCATTAAGTCGGCAAACCTTCAGCTGACCAAGGTTCAAGCCTTACCTATCTTAAATACCTCGTTCGATGAAAACTCGTTCAGTTATTGGTTATCAATGATTATTAGTGACTTTGCTCGGGGGCGTAATGGCTTGACTGAGGCTGAGACGGCGGTATGGGTAAACGACTTGCGGATTCTAGATGGTAAAGGTGAATACTTTTTTTGTATTAATCGCTATTTATTTGAAATAATAAAGTGAGACTTGAGGGTAACGACTACGCTCGATAGTAGGGAGTCGCCTAAAGCGTCGACGGTGGATACAAAATCATTTAAAAGAGTATTTCGAATGGTTTTGGCTAAAGTTGTGGGTTTTTTGGCCGATAAGCTGAGTGATAAGCTGGTAATCCAACTTTAGGAGAGTGTTATGGCTATTCATGTGTCGGCGGTAGAGACATCAACGGTGTTTAATCAACAAGTTCAAACCCTGGCTAAGAGCGAGACTAAGAAACAAGATGGGCCTATGGGGCGCGAGGTTTCTGATTTGGCGCACGCAAAAAACGCCGCGAGAAAGGAACTCAACTCGGCGATTATCGAATCAACGGTTAGTGTTAGTGTGGCTGACTCTCCGCAAGCTTTAGTGTTAAAAACGGCTTTAGAGGGTATTAATGATGCATTAAAAGCGAGCCTTGGTGATAACGCGATTCAAAGTGCTTATGACTCTGGTTTAGATGTGAGTCCGGAAGCTACCGCTGAGCGTATTGTATCGTTAAGTACGGCATTTTTACCTCAGTATCAACAGCAGCACCCAGAGTTAACAGAGGATGAAGCTAGGGTGGCTTTTACCGACATTATTAGGGGTGGTGTGGAGACTGGATTTGCTGAAGCGAGAGATGTTTTGACGGGTTTGGACGTGCTAAACGGCGATATTGCCAGTAATGTCGATACAACCTATGACTTGGTTCAAGAAAAATTGAATGCCTTTGCTGAAGGTGTTGGCTAGTTTTCTGAGTTTAGTGGACTTGCTTAAGGCTGTTATTATTTTGTAGCATGGCTTATGCAACTATGGATCTCGGCCGTTTAAAAAAAATCGTGACTTGGCGCTCGATGAATTGTAAGCTTTTTATTCATTCATAGTGTTGCCAAATTCGGCGTAGGGTTCATGCCTATTTTTTGTCTAAGAAAATTAAGCGTTTTTTTTGTGCTGATTGTTTGCCTGTTTGGCTCGTCGTTGGGTTTTGCACACGGTGTGGATGCAAGTACCGAACGGTTTTTATTGGCTAATCAGGGGGTGGCTATTGGGCCATTCTTATATATAGGTGCTAAACACATGGTCACCGGCTACGACCACTTGCTTTTTTTGCTGGGGGTTATCTTCTTTTTATTCCGTAAGCGTGACGTGCTGTTATACGTTAGCCTATTTACGCTGGGGCATAGCTCAACCTTGTTGTTCGGGGTGTTTAATGATATTGCGCTTAACCCTTACCTAATTGATGCGGTTATTGCTTTGTCGATTGTCTATAAGGGTTTCGATAATCTGTCGGGTTTTAAGGTGTTTTTTGGGGTTCAGCCTAATACCCGAGTTGCGGTGGTGGTGTTCGGTTTATTCCATGGTTTTGGTTTGGCAACAAAACTACAAGATTTTGCCCTGCCGAAAGCTGAACTCTGGAAGAATCTACTAGCCTTTAATGTGGGTGTGGAGTTAGGGCAGTTTATCGCGCTAGCGTTTATTTTGATTGGGCTTAGCTTTTGGCGCAGATACCCCAGTTATTACTCTTTTTCAGCAGTAACGAATACTGTATTAATGTCCGCTGGTTTGGTGCTATTTGGTTACCAAATGTTCGGGTATTCACTAGTCGGTTAATTTTATGAATGAAATCCATCCCCCCGCCCAATCAGTTAAAACACTTTTTAAAGCGTTGTTGCTTGCTTTGGTATTGGCGTTAATTATTTTGTTAACTGCGGTGCTACCGGCTGAATACGGTATTGACCCTACTGGCTTAGGTCGGCTGAGCGGCTTGAATAAGTTGGCCGAGCCGATAGAGCCGTTGGCTGTTTGTGATGATAAGGCGTTATTGCAACAAAACCGGGTGAAGATTATTGTGCCGGCGGCGAGTGGTATTGAGTATAAATTTCACCTTAATAAGGGGGATGCCTTAGAGTATTCATGGGTCTCCAGTGGCGGTAGTCTGTATTTTGACTTCCATGGTGAGCCACAGGGTGATACCACGGGGTATTTTAAAAGTTACAAGGAGTCTACGGCGGCTAAAGATAGTGGCTCGCAGGTGATGCCTTTTGTCGGTTCGCATGGTTGGTATTGGAAAAATGAAAGTTCTCGTGCGATTACGGTTTCCTTGCAAACCAAGGGCGTTTATCAAATTTTAGGGCTTAGATAAGGGTGCGATTAAGTCATGGTGCTTAGCTATGATGGATAGTGTTAATTATCTTTTTTATAATAGGCTTGGGGCAAGAAGGACGTGTTCGGCTGTATGAAAAATAAATCTGCGAGGACTATTCTTTTATTTATCGGCTTGCTTTTCTTGCAAGGCGGCTGTCTTGCAGAAGTTTACAAGTATAAGGATGAATCAGGCCGCTGGCAGTTCTCAGATAAACCGAAAAAAGGTAGTCAAGCTGCCTTGCTTGGCGGTTATAAGGCGAAGGCGTCAGCAATTGTTGATATTGAAAAACAGTTGAATATGAAGTACCAACCCACAAGCTCGGTGCAGCGAGCAACCCTAGCTGTGGTGACGATTAACAGCAAACTGGGTAGTGGTTCGGGTTTTTTTGTTAGTGCAGACTGTTATTTGATTACCAATAAACACGTAATACGGCCGGCGGCTGGTAAAGCTTGGGATGCAACGCAGCGTAAGTTAAAGAAGAATGCAGCGGAATTCGAGCGTACACGGCGAAAACTCCAGCATGAGCGGCAACGTCTAGCGCTCTCGAAACAAAAACTCGATGATTTTAAGCGTTACCTCGAAGATTTAACCTCGGCTAATAAAAAACAACTCGCGCAACAAGAGTATGCTGTTTATGCCGATAATTATCAGCAGGAGAAACGCTATATTGATGATTTTGCCAAACGTTTTAATGAAAATGAGCAGGCATTCAATAAACAACGGTCAAATTTTGATTTTTCTAGTAGCCTTGCTAATGTGGCGCGGTCGTTTGAATTAACCTTAAAAGATAATACGAAGCTACAGGCGAGTTTAATCAAGGTGTCAAGTAGCGATGACTTAGCTTTGCTTAAAGTTAAAGCTTGCAAGTCGCCATTTCTAGTCTTGTCGGCGAAGCGCTTATCACAAGGTGTCACGGTGCACGCGATTGGTAGCCCCTTGGGTTTGCGTGATCAATTGACGCGGGGAACGGTAACTCAAGTATTAAGCAATGGGGTGGTCACCGACGCGCAAATTATGCCGGGTAATAGTGGTGGGCCATTAGTGAATGATGAAGGCGAGGTGGTGGCGGTTAATACGTTAAAGGTCGCTCAAGGCTCGGCGTTAAACAAGGGCTTTGGCGTTTCTATCCCTGTTGCTCGGCTGCGTGAAAATTTCTCTTTGTTCTTGCGTTAGGCCGGCTGGAGGCTTAGCTTGGCTGTGTTGTCGTCAAGTTGCTAGACGGCATATTTAGTGCGCAACCCTTGGTTGACAGTAAGGGTTCCCAGGCAATGGTGTTGCTAATACCCGGCGTTACGGCTTAAGTTCTGAATCTGCTGTCGAGGCCTTATTGTACCCATTGGCGTAAGGCAGCCAATGGGGTGTGGAGCTAAAAATTGCATGGTTGACGGCTATTAATGGGGCGATGTTGATGCAGGGTTAGGGTGGTTCTTGCTGAGTATCAGAAACACGATAGTGCAACAGATTAACCAAACAAAGCTTAACCAACCAATGATGCCATCATAATGGCCAGATAAAAATGACCATTGCGCGGCATTATTACCATCGGTTAAATCTTTGCAAATTTTTATGAGGAATACCCAGCTGGCGTGTAGCCCGATACAATAGTTGAGAGATTGGGTTTTGTAACGAACCGTCGCCAATAATATACCGACCGAAAATAATGCTAAAAAATCATCGGCATGAAGAGCAGATAGTGCACTGAACGCATTAGCAATCACCTCGAAGCCACTCACGATGGATAGCTGGCTTTGGTCAATATGCACGATGGGTTTGATGAAATGCAATATTGCATAGAAAAAGCTACTGATAAATATCGCGCTAATAGCATTATGCCAGCGCAGGCTGAGTTTGAAGAATAACCCCCTAAAGAGGGTTTCTTCTATTAGGGCAACGACAAGTCCGGCTAATAAGGCCTTAATAATTAACGAAAGGCTTAGTGTGGCGTCTGCTTCAATAATACGGATATCCAGCAATAATAATGGCAAGATAACAATACTTAATATCAATAAGCCTGCAATGAAACCAATACCTATTTGTTTGAATCGAGAATTATCTGGGTTGGTATGGCCAATCAGCTGATTCGATAAATTAAAGATTTTAAAGCAGGGTATTAAACCAAGAATTAGGAAAATTAAGGCTAAGCGGGTGACCCAGCTTTCAAAGCGAAACGCGTCATTACCAAAAAAATGAAATAATGGGTAGCTAATAAGCGCGGCTAATGCTGACGCTAAAAGAAAGTAAAAAATGAAAAAAATGAGTGCTTTCATAGGGATGGATCTTTTTTTGTTAAAATATCAGAAAAGGGGTGCAAAAACGTTCAAAGAGTCGGTATGATACCGCACATATTCACCAACACATTGCGAAAGTGGCGGAATTGGTAGACGCGCTGGATTTAGGTTCCAGTGTCGCAAGACGTGAGAGTTCGAGTCTCTCCTTTCGCACCATCTATTTTTTTGTTAAAAACATTCAATACTTACTAGAGAATAAATATGCAGGTTTCTGTCGAATCCAACTCGGATATTAAAAGAACATTAACAATTGTGGTTCCTCAAGCAGAGGTTGATACCGCAATGAATAAGCGTTATGACGATGTGAAACGTAATGCGCGTATTGATGGCTTTAGACCGGGTAAAGTACCCATGAGTGTTATTAAGAAAAAATTTGGCGCTAGCATCAAGGCTGAAGCCTTAGCTGAATTGACCCAAAGCTTCTTCTATAAAGCAATCATGGACGAAAAGCTTAATCCTGCAAGCGCACCGGTCATTACACCTAATGATGAAAGTGCTGAGGGTTATGAATTTTCAGCGAGCTTTGAAGTTTATCCAGAAATTAGCGTTAACCCAATTGAAAATCTAGAGATCAATAGCCCAGTGGCTGTTATCGCCGATACCGATATTGACGCGATGGTTGAGAAGTTACAATCTCAGAAGTTAGTTTGGAAAGAAGTTAAATTTAAAATCAAAAATGGCAGTCGTGCAACGCTGAGCTTTGAAGGCAGCGTAAACGGTACCGCTATTTCTGAAGAGCCGATTAAGGATTTCCCGATTGAAATAGGTTCAGGGAATATGATTCCTGGTTTTGAGAAGAAACTGATCGGTGCCAAAACAGGTGATAAATTAAGTTTTGAAGTGACCTTCCCTGAAGATTATCAACAAAAAGATTTTGCCGGTGAAGTCGGTAAGTTTGATGTTGAAGTTGTGAAGGTTGAAACTAGTAAAGAACCTAAGGTAGACGAAGCGTTTATCAAAGAATTTGGCGTAGAAAGTGGCAACCTAGAAGATTTTAGAGCCGACTTAACAAAAAACATGACGCTAGAATTGGATCGTGCTTTAGCTGCAAAGCGTAAAGAAGTAGTGATGGATGCTTTAGTTGAAAACAACGAAGTGTCAGTACCTGAAGCTCTGATTGATAATGAAATCGAACAGATGATGGTTTCATTCAAGAAAAAAACTGAGCAAGCACAACAAACTGCTTTTGACTTGCCGAAAGAAGTATTCCAAGAACAGGCTGCAAAACGCGTTAAGCTTGGTTTGTTGTTATCAGAAGTGATTAAAGTCAATGACATTAAAGCAGATGATGAAAAAGTAGAGAAGCGTATCGAAGAATTCTCACAAACATACGGCGATCCAGCTGAAGTTATCAACTGGTATAGCTCAAACCCACAAGAACGCGCTAAAGTAGAAAGCGTCGTGTTAGAAGACCAATTGGTTGAGTGGGTATTAGAAAAAGCAAAAGTAACGGAAACATCATTGAGCTTCGAAGAGTTAATGAGTCCAGCTAAAATTAGCGAGTAATTAATTATAAAAAAGAATGGAGGTTAATGTGGACAGGATAACTGAAGCGAAAGCGCTTGGTTTGGTACCAATGGTGGTTGAACAAACTGCTCGTGGTGAACGTTCTTACGATATCTATTCACGCTTATTAAAAGAGCGGGTTATCTTTTTAGTGGGTCAGGTCGAAGACCATATGGCCAACCTTGTGGTCGCTCAGATGTTGTTTTTAGAGTCTGAGAACCCGGATAAAGATATTCATTTATATATTAATTCTCCAGGTGGGTCAGTAACTGCGGGCATGTCTATTTATGACACGATGCAGTTTATCAAACCCGATGTCAGCACTATGTGTATAGGACAAGCAGCTAGTATGGGTGCCTTGTTGTTAACAGGTGGTGCGGCAGGTAAGCGTTTTGCTTTACCACATTCAAGAATGATGATTCACCAACCTTTAGGTGGCTTTCAAGGTCAGGCCTCTGATTTTGATATACACGCTAAAGAAATTCTAAATATCCGTGATCGTTTAAATAAGATCATGTCAAAACATACAGGGCAGCCTCTAGATGTTATCGCCAGCGATACTGATAGAGATAATTTTATGGGTGGAGAGACCGCGGTAAATTACGGTCTAATTGATAAAGTTATTAGCAGTCGTAACGTAGAAGATTCGGAAAAATAAAGTCTTAACGGTTTAGCCGGATAGCAGACCTCGATAATATTATTAAGTGTAATGAAAGATTGAGCGTGTGCAATCTGTCAGATATAGTAATAGTGTTAAAAAAACGAGGTTCGTATGAGTGACGACAATAATGAAAATGACGGCAAAATATTAATTTGTTCGTTTTGTGGTAAAAACCAGCATGAAGTAAGGAAATTGATTGCAGGGCCATCTGTTTTCGTTTGCGATGAATGTGTTGAGCTTTGTAACGATATTATCAAAGAAGAGTTACAAGAAGACGTAGATTCTAATGCGGATAGCGAGTTGCCTAAGCCCGCTGAAATTAAAGAAGCCTTAGATAAATACGTTATCGGTCAGCAGCAAGCGAAGAAAATTCTCTCGGTTGCCGTTTACAATCACTATAAACGCTTGAGCGCCCCGAAAGGAAAGGATGAGGTCGAGCTGGCGAAAAGTAATGTATTGCTGATTGGCCCCACTGGATCGGGTAAAACTTTATTGGCCGAAACCTTGGCTAGAACGCTGAATGTTCCCTTTACCATCGCAGATGCTACTACCTTAACTGAAGCCGGTTATGTGGGAGAGGACGTTGAAAATATTATTCAAAAGATCCTCCAAAAGTGTGATTTCGACGTAGAAAAAGCCGAAACCGGTATTGTTTACATTGATGAGATCGATAAAATCTCACGTAAGTCAGATAACCCGTCGTTAACCCGTGATGTATCGGGGGAAGGGGTGCAGCAGGCTTTGTTGAAGCTTATTGAAGGTACAGTGGCTTCTGTTCCGCCTCAAGGTGGACGTAAACACCCACAGCAAGACTTCTTGCAAGTAGATACCTCGAATATCCTGTTCATCGTCGGTGGTGCTTTTTCTGGGCTAGAAAAGGTAATAAAAGACCGTTCGCAAGATAATGTTGGAATCGGTTTCTCAGCCGATGTGGTCGCTTCCAGTGAGGAACCAGCGGTCGGTGATGTGTTGCAAAATGTTGAACCGGAAGATTTGGTCAAGTACGGCCTGATTCCAGAGTTTGTTGGTCGTTTGCCGGTGGTTGCAACCCTCGAAGAGCTTGATGAGGATGCCTTGATTGAAATTCTCAGTGAGCCCAAAAATGCCCTAACTAAACAGTATAAACGCCTTTTCGAGATGGAGGGTGTCGAGCTTGAGTTCAGGAATGAGGCCTTACGTGAGGTTGCTAAAAAAGCGATGGTTCGTAAAACAGGTGCTCGTGGTTTACGTACCATTCTTGAACACGTGTTATTGGATACAATGTATGACCTGCCATCGTTAGAAAATGTTTGCAAAGTTGTTATCGATGAGAAGGTTATTGCTGGAGAGTCGACCCCGATGTTTATTTATGAAAATGGTAAAAAACTAGCTTCATCTGATTAATTACTGCTTTTAATTTAAAAAAAGGCGCTTTAAGCGCCTTTTTTTATGTTTGGTTGGTTGAAAAATTGCTTTCATGCCCTAATATATAATTATCATATTTATATTATCTGGGCGGTATCCAATGAGCGATGAACTAAATCTATTAAACTTACCCGTGCTTCCACTGAGGGATGTCGTGGTATATCCACATATGGTTATCCCATTATTTGTTGGCCGAGATCGCTCAATACAAGCCATCGATTTGGCGATGGAAGCGAATAAAAAAATTGTGCTGATCGCACAGAAAGACCCAGACGATGATGATCCGAAAGAAGCGGGTCTGTATACGGTGGGTACTTTAGCGACCATCTTGCAGTTACTTAAGTTACCTGATGGTACGGTAAAGGTACTGGTAGAAGGTGAGCGGCGTGTCGTGATCGATAAAGTGCTAACCGATGACAAGTTGTTTACCGCGGATGTTAGTTTGCTTGAGGATGAGCTGGATCTCGATGAGAAAGAGACTGACGTGTTGATTCGTACCGTCACTTCTGCATTTGAAAGTTATGTGAAGCTGAATAAAAAAGTTCCCCCAGAAGTGCTGACCTCGTTGTCGGGTATTGATGAACCTGGGCGTTTAGCCGATACCATGTCGGCGCATATGGTGTTGAAAGTTGAGGGTAAACAGAAAATACTGGAAACCAATAACCTGCGAGAACGTCTCGAGCAGTTGATGTTATTGATGGAAGGCGAGGTTGATATCCTTGAAATGGAAAAACAAATCCGTACTCGCGTTAAACAGCAGATGGAAAAAAATCAGCGGGAGTATTACCTCAGCGAACAGATGAAGGCGATTCAAAAAGAACTCGGTGATATGGATGATGTGCCGAATGAAACTGAAGAGCTGGAAAAACGAATTGCCGACGCTGGTATGTCTAAAGAGGCGAAAGCGAAGGCAGAGTCCGAACTTAATAAGCTTAAAATGATGTCGCCGATGTCGGCTGAAGCTAGTGTCATTAGGAATTATATTGATTGCATGATCGGCGTGCCTTGGAAAAAACGTAGCAGAATTCGCCACGACCTTTCTGCCGCACAAGAGGTATTGGACGCCGACCACTTCGGTCTGGAAAAAGTTAAAGAGCGGATCGTGGAATACTTGGCGGTGCAGCAGCGAGTGAAAAATATGAAGGGGCCTATTCTATGTTTAGTAGGTCCTCCGGGTGTTGGTAAGACCTCGTTAGGGCAATCTATTGCGCGTGCTACTAATCGTAAATTTGTCCGTATGTCGCTCGGTGGGGTACGTGATGAAGCGGAGATTAGAGGGCATAGGCGTACCTATATCGGTTCAATGCCAGGTAAGATTTTACAGAACCTATCAAAAGTCGAGACGCGTAACCCGCTGTTCTTACTCGATGAAATCGATAAAATGGCGATGGATTTCAGAGGGGATCCAGCGTCTGCGTTGCTCGAGGTACTTGATCCTGAGCAAAATAATACCTTTAATGATCATTATTTAGAGGTGGATTTTGATCTATCTGAAGTGATGTTTGTGGCGACCGCGAACAGCATGAATATTCCTGGTCCCTTGCTCGATCGTATGGAAGTGATTAACCTCTCGGGTTATACCGAAGATGAAAAGATCAATATCACTGAAAACTACTTGATTGAAAAGCAGTTGAAAAATAATGGCCTCAAGACGAGTGAATTGCATATTAGTCAATCGGCGATTCGCGATACCGTACGCTACTACACGCGTGAGGCGGGTGTGAGGAATATAGACCGCGAAATGTCGAAGATTTGTCGTAAGGTAGTCAGAGATATACTGCTCAGTAAACCGAAGAAAAAGATCAATGTGACCTCGCGTAACCTTAATAAGTACTTAGGGGTTCGACGTTATGATTTTGGTAAGGCTGAAGATGCTAATCAAATTGGTCAGGTAACCGGTTTGGCTTGGACTGAAGTGGGTGGGGAGTTGCTAACTATTGAGTCGGTGTTTACCAAGGGTGAAGGTAAGCTGACCCTGACGGGTATGCTGGGTGATGTGATGAAGGAATCTATTCAAGCAGCGTTAACGGTCGTCAGGAGCCGTGCAGAGACCTTAGGGATAAAAGCGGACTTCTACCAAAAAAATGATATCCATGTGCACGTTCCCGAAGGGGCAACGCCGAAAGACGGGCCGAGTGCGGGTATTGGTATGTGCACCGCTTTGGTTTCTTCGTTTACCGGAATTCCGGTGTTGGCCGATGTAGCGATGACCGGGGAAATTACCCTGCGTGGTGAAGTGTTACCGATTGGTGGTTTGAAAGAAAAACTATTGGCCGCACTAAGAGGGGGGATTACGACGGTCGTTATTCCGCATCAAAATGAGAAAGACTTAGTGGATATGCCGGCGAATATTAAGCAAAATTTAAAGATTATTCCTGTGCGTTGGATCGATGAGGTGCTGAAAATTGCACTCGAAAGCTCCCCTTTAAGCAGTAAGGACGAGCAAGAAAAAATCAAAAAGGTCGTTAATAAATAAATGGCTAAATAAGGCTGGATTTACCGCGCTAACAGCGCGGTAAGTCTGTTTATCGGCTTTTATGTTGAAAATAGCTGTTTTATCTGCGGCTAAGCTTGACAATAATAGAGCTGAAAGGATATAAAGCATTCTGTTGTTAATGCTCGATAGCTTATCGGGCAAAAAAGTCTACAAGTCAGCGGAATGACGAATAATTTATAATTTTTTAATAAAATGAAAATCCTACTGGGGGACATATATGAATAAAACAGAACTTATAAACGCAATTGCTGAAGAGTCAGGTCTTACTAAAGCGGATGCTACTCGCGCATTTGATGCAACACTGTCATCAGTAACGAAGGCACTTACAGAAGGCGATAGCATTTCATTGATCGGCTTTGGTACTTTCTCTGTAAAAGAACGTTCAGCACGTACTGGCCGTAACCCACAAACGGGTGAAGCTATTCAAATTAAGGCGTCAAAGATTCCTTCATTTAAAGCTGGTAAAACATTAAAAGACGCTGTAAACTAGCCGCTCTTTCGAACTGAGGGTGCTTAGCTCAGCTGGGAGAGCGTCGCCCTTACAAGGCGAATGTCGGGGGTTCGATCCCCTCAGCACCCACCAAAATGGAGTGGTAGTTCAGTTGGTTAGAATACCGGCCTGTCACGCCGGGGGTCGCGGGTTCGAGTCCCGTCCACTCCGCCAAAACAACCCTAGGACCCTTGCGGTCCTAGGGTTTTTTTTTGAAAATTATAATTTGAATATTAGGTAATATTTATGTTGGATAGATTACGAGTACACGTTAAAGGCTGGTTGGGCATTGTCATTCTAGTAATGATTTCGATTCCATTTGCATTGTTTGGTCTACAAAATTATACCAACGGGGGCTCCGAGGCCGCCTTGGCTGAAGTCGGTGGATACAAAATCTATCAATCTGATGTCAATCTAGCTTATCAGCAGCGAGTAGCAGAATTAAAAGGGCAGTATGGAGAGCGCTACTCCGCAGATATGTTTAATGAAGATAGCCTGCGTGGCGAGGTGTTAAATCGCTTAGTTCAAGAGAAACTAGTGATGTATACGATTGAAAAGGATGGTTATAGCGTGTCCGATCAAGCCATTTTAGACGTTATTTCATCACTCAATGCGTTTAAGAAGGATGGACGTTTTGATAAAAACACCTATGAACAGTTATTGCGTGATAGAGGTTTGACGACACAAGACTTCGTGCAAAAAATTAAAGTCGGTTTGCAACGTGATCAGTTTATTAATGCCATTATTGATACGACCCTGGTTGATGACAGTGAGATTAATGATTTTTATCGGCTGAATAACCAAACGCGTGATATTCGTTACGCCACCCTGTCTATTGCTGCTTTCCTAGATGGGATAGAAGTGACGAAGGAAGAGCTTGATATGGATTATGCGCGTAATGAACACTTGTATAAAACGCCTGAACAAGCATCGATCGATTATATAGAACTGAGCCTAGCTGATTTACAGTCTACGATTGAATTGACTGAAGCAGAGTTATTGTCTTTTTATGAAGCTGAGCAACAAACCTTTATCACCAAGGGGCGTCGTAGAGCGAGTCACATCTTATTAGAAGCGCCTGATGGTACTGTCGAAGCTGAGGCAGAAGCTAAACGCGCGCAGGCAGAAAAAATATTAGCCCGCATTAAAAATGGCGAAGATTTTGCGGAGCTGGCAAAAGAATTTTCGGATGACCTTGGCTCTAGCAAACAAGGCGGTGACTTGGGGCTGTTGGGCGAAGGTATGATGGGGGGTGTTTTTGAAGAAACCTTGTTATTGCTGAATGAAGGAGACGTGAGTGAGGTTATCCATACCAATTACGGCTTTCAAATTATCAAGTTAACGGAAAAGAAGGATGATCAAATAAAGCCTTTTGACAGCGTTAAAGCAGAAGTTGAGGCCTTATATAAAAATAAAGTCTCCAGTGAGAAGTTCTTCCAATTGGCCGAACGCTTAGCGGAACTTAGTTTTGAAAACCCAGATACCTTATCTCCCATCGTCGAGGAGCTAGGTTTAACGATTAAACATCAGCCGCTGTTCAATGAGTTGATGGCTGAGGGTATTGCAGAATCTGATAAGGTCCGCCATATGACGTTCAGTGAAGACGTGCGTGCTGGAAATAATAGTGAGGTCATCGAATTGGCTGCAGAGCACCTCGTGGTATTACGGATTAATGAATACCAAGAAGAGTCTCTAAAATCTTTTGAGCAGGTGCGCAGTTCGCTTGAAAATTCGGTGAAAATGGACAAAGCCGGACGCTTAATTGCCGATAAGGCCGATGAGTTATTAGCGCAAGTAAAACTCGCACAATCGATTAATGAGCTTGCTAATAACGAGGGCGTTACTATGACTGACCTAGGTCCAGTGGCGAGAAACTCGGATACGGCCCCAGCTCGATTATTAAGGGATGCCTTCAGCATGTCTCACCCAAAGAACGGTGAGTTGGCGTATAAGGTGAGCACCTTAGACAACGGCGACGTGGCGATTATTGAGTTGAGTCTCATCACCGATGGTGATACGGCCGATATTAGCGATGAATCCCGTGGTTCATTTAAGCGTTTTTTAACCCAGTTAACCGGCGAAGTCACCCTGGCGGCATCACTGGCTAACCTCAGTGTGGATGCCGAGGTTAATTTTGCGAATACAGCGGAGTAAATAAATGAAATTACACTGGCAGATTTTTATAGCGATTGCACTGGCTGTTGCTGCCGGTGTAACAACGGGTGAAACGGCTGGCATTGGTTCGTTTCTCTTTTATGATGTTTATGTGTTTTTGGGCACACTATTCCTTAATGCACTAAAAATGTTGATCGTGCCGTTGATCTTGTCATCGATCATCTGTGGCATCGGTAATATGGGAGAGCTATCGGGTTTAGGGCGATTGGGCGGTAAAACCGTTAGCTATTATCTGTTTACCAGTACGGTGGCTATTTTAATCGGCCTGATGCTGGTGAATATCATCGAGCCAGGCATTATCGATGGGGAGCCGGTGCGTGACCGTGTAGGGCTGTCTGCCGATACCAGCGAGATTACCGCTAAAATAGAAGGTAGAGGTGCTAGTGACCTGAGTGGAATTTTCTTGCGCATGGTGCCGACCAATATTGTCGCTGCTGCGGCACAAGGGCAAATGTTAGGGCTGATCTTTTTCGGTTTATTGTTTGGTTATTTTCTTTGTCAATTGGTTGGCCAACGGAAAGAGGTGCTACTAAGCTTTTGGAATGCAGTGCTCGATGTGATGATGAAAATGACCGATTTGGTGATGAAGTTTGCGCCGGTCGGGGTATTTGGTTTGGTCGCTAAAGTCGTCGCCAGCAGCGGTTTAGCGGCATTTTTACCGTTAGCCTACTTCTTCTTTACGGTGTTGTTTGCATTAGCGGTACACCTATTTGTGATTATGCCTTTATTGCTCCGGTTTGTCGGTGGGGTCAAACCCTCGCGGCACTTTAAGGCGATGGTGCCCGCCTTATTAACCTCCTTTTCTACCAGTTCGTCTTCGGCGACCTTGCCGATTACCTTGGATTGTGTTGAAAACAACGCGGGTGTGTCGAATAAAACCAGTAGTTTTGTATTACCCTTGGGTGCCACTATCAATATGGACGGTACCGCGCTGTATGAATGCGTGGCGGCGATGTTTATCGCACAAGCGTATGGTTTAGACCTTAGCTACAGCGAACAATTCCTGATCGTTATCACCGCCTTAGTCACCTCAATTGGCGTTGCGGGTATTCCGGCGGCGAGTTTGGTGGCGATTAGTATTATTCTAACGACCATCGGCTTACCACTTGAAGGCATTGGTTTAATTCTCGCGGTTGATCGAGTGCTTGATATGTGTAGAACCAGTGTGAATGTGTTTAGTGACTCTTGTGGAGCCGTTATCATCGCCCGAACCGAGGGTGAAGATCAGGTTTTACGTGGCTAACTAAGGTTTAGGTTAGTGGCTAGAGCATGGAAGCTGTTTCGCTTAAGTAGCTTATTGCTATTAGTTTCTGCGTGTACTGATCAGGTCTTAAATAACCCTTATACCGAGGGCGATAGCGGTAAAAAAACCATCTATTCGTCATTTTCTGAACGGCCTAAACACCTAGACCCTGCGAAAGCCTATAGCTCGAATGAATACGCCATTATTGCGCAAATTTATGAACCTTTATTTCAGTATCATTACCTCAAAAAACCATATCAACTCGAACCCTTATTAGCGAGTGATATGCCATCGTTACAGTATTTTGATGAAAATGGTATGGCCTTGGCCGATACCGCTGCAGAGGGTGATATTGCCTTCACCGAATACACCTTATCGATAAAACAGGGGGTGAAATTCCAGCCCCATCCGTGTTTTAACCCGCAATTACGGAAGGCATTACCTGCCAGCTGGAATGCGGAATCGCTATATGACTTACCCGTGAAGACTCGCTTGCTCAGTAGTAGTGATTTTATTTATCAAATTAAACGCTTAGCCGACCCTTCTACCCAATCCCCGGTAGCGGGTTTAATGGCCAACTACATTGTGGGCTTTGGTGAATTTGCAAAACAACAGGCGAGTATTAAAAAACTCAACCCAGCATTAGCAAAGCAACAACGTTTACGTGATGCCGATATGTTGGGTTTAAAGAAAATTAACCCGCAGCAATTTAGCATTCGTATTAAAGGCAAGTACCCGCAGTTTATCAACTGGCTGGCGATGCCATTTTTTGCCCCGATGCCATGGGAGGCTGATGCCTTTTACGCGAAGCCATTTTTAGTGAAGAAAAATATTAGCCTCGATTGGTTTCCGGTAGGAACAGGGCCTTACCTGCTAGAAGAAAATGACCCTAATAGGCGGATGGTGTTGCGAAAAAATCCTAATTTCCACCTTGAATATTACCCCAATGAAGCGGACGAAGAGGCGATGGAGAAGGGCTTATTAGCCGATGCGGGTAAGCAACTGCCATTAAGCGATAAGGTGGTCTTTTCACTAGAAAAAGAAACCATTCCGTATTGGAATAAATTCCTCCAAGGTTATTACGACGTATCGGGTATTAGTTCAGACAGTTTCGATCAAGCGGTTAGCTTTTCGTCTATTGGTGATGTGGGTTTAACAGAGGATATGCTCCAACGGGGTATTGGCTTGCAAACGGCAGTGACCACATCGAGTTATTACCTAGGCTTTAATATGCTCGATAAAGTCGTGGGGGGTTATAGCGAGCGGGCAAAAAAACTCCGTCATGCGATCTCTATTGCGGTGGATTACGAAGAATATATTTCAATTTTTCAAAATGGCCGTGGGGTACCCGCGCAGGGTATTATTCCACCGGGAATTTTTGGCCACTTATCGGCTGAAGCGGGGATGAATTCGGCGGCGTATCACTGGGATAGTGCCCCAGTTCGTCGTCCCATAGCAGAAGCAAAGCGCTTGTTGAGTGAGGCCGGCTTTCCCAATGGCATCGATAAAAGTACCGCTAAACCATTGGTGCTCTACTTCGATAGCATGGATAGCGGGCCGGATAGTAAGGCGCGGTTAAATTGGTTGCGTAAACAATTTAGTAAACTTAATATTCAACTGGTTATCCGTGGAACCGATTACAACCGCTTTCAAGAAAAAATGCGTAACGGCAATGCGCAGATGTTTATGTGGGGTTGGAATGCCGATTACCCAGACCCTGAGAACTTCTTGTTTCTGTTGTATGGTAAAAATGCGAAAGCATTACACGGTGGTGAGAATGCGGCAAACTATCAGAATGCAAAATTTGATGCCTTGTTTGAACAAATGAGCAGCATGGAGAACACCGCACAGCGACAAGCGATTATTAATCAAATGGTTGATATAGCGCGTGCAGACGCCCCATGGTTATGGGGTTTTCACCCGAAGGCATTTAGCCTATACCATGCGTGGTATAAGAATGCTTATCCAAACTTAATGGCCAATAATAAAACTAAATACATTCGGGTGGATGCCGCGTTAAGAGAGCAGTACCAACAACAATGGAATAAACCCGTTTATTGGCCCTTAGTGGTTAGTTTTATCGTACTGATCATTATGCTGATTCCTGCTTATATTATTTATCGGCGGGTGGAGCGGGCTAAAGCGCTATGATTAATTATATTATTCGTCGGTTATTGTATGTATTACCGGTATTAGTCGGGGTTAATATCCTAACCTTCGTATTATTTTTTGTCGTTAACTCGCCGGATGATATGGCGCGTATGCAATTAGGTGATAAGCACGTCAGCCAAGCGGCTGTAGACAATTGGAAGCAGCAACGTGGTTATGATTTGCCCTTATTGTGGAATGAGCAGCAGCAGGGTCTACAGCGGCTTGAGAAAACAATTTTCTTCGAAAAGTCAGTAGGCTTGTTCGTTTTTGATTTTGGCGTGTCTGATAATGGGCGCGATATCATGGCGGATATTTCCCAACGAATGTGGCCGAGCTTAGCGATTGCTATTCCTTCGCTCATATTCGGTGTATTAGCCAATATTACCTTTGCCCTATTGTTAATATTTTACCGGGGCAGTTACTTAGAATCATCCGGTTTGTTTCTCTGCATCGCGTTAATGTCTATTTCCGGTTTGTTTTACATTATTGCGGGGCAATACTTCGTGGGGAAATTGCTCGCACTAACGCCTATCTCGGGGTATGTGCCGGGATTGGATGCGTTTAGGTTTATTGTACTGCCCGTGTTTATCGGGGTTGTCAGTGGTTTAGGCTCAGGCGCTCGTTGGTACCGAACCTTGTTTTTGGAAGAAGCGGCAAAGGATTATGTGCGTACTGCAAAAGCGAAGGGTTTATCCGAGCTGGAAGTACTATTTAGGCATGTATTGAACAATGCGATGATCCCCATCCTAACCGGCATCGTGGTGATTTTGCCGTCATTATTTATGGGTAGCTTAATCATCGAATCGTTCTTTGGAATCCCCGGATTAGGCAGTTATACGATTGATGCTATTAGCAGCCAAGATTTTGCGATTGTCCGCGCAATGGTTTTCTTAGGGTCCTTTTTATACATCATCGGCTTGTTGCTGACGGATATCTCATACACCTTTGTCGATCCAAGGGTTAGGTTAGACTAATGCTTAGTTTATTGTGGACGGATTACCTGATTTTTGGCTTAGTGATCGGCTGTATCGCATTGGTGTTTAATACGCGTAGCAAGTTACATTTACGCCGCCCTTGGCAAAAAGTATTTAATAGCCGAGTTGGGGTTATATCGTTCACCGTATTACTGATGTTTTTATTGATAGGCTTATTAGATTCCAGCAGAATTCAATACCAAGCCGTGCTCGAGTCAGGGGAGCCTAGTCAGCAAACAGAGGTGTTAAGCGTTTTAGATATTATGCTGAGCCCATTACGTACGCGGGTAGAAAAAACCTATTCGGCACCGTTTGCGCATACCGCTTACGCTAAAGAAATGGTCGCGGATGCTCAGGGTAATAAACAATGGGTTTACCCACGTTTGAAGTTTGCCGGCGCACACCTGACGCAGCCTGAGCTTGAAAAAAGTGCCGATATTACGGCTAAGATATTAAGCGGCCTGTTATATGGTGGTTTACTGTGGCTGGGGTTATTTTCACTTGTTTTATTGGCCAGTAAAGATTGCTCCTATCGAGCCAGTTCGAAGGGCAAAAAAACGGTTTTATGGAGTTTATTGCTGATGTTCGGTGTGTTGGGGGTATTGTCGCAATTAGCCCCTTATTATCATGTGTTGGGTACGGATAAAGTGGGCGAAGATGTGCTGTACCAAGCAATTAAAAGTATCAGAACCGGTTTAGTGATCGGTGTCATTACCACCATCGTGATGCTTCCGATTGCGATTACCTTGGGATTATTAGCCGGGTTTTTCAGCGGCTGGGTGGATGACCTTATTCAATATTTATACACTACGCTCAGTTCTATTCCTGGGGTATTGCTAATAGCGGCGGCTATTTTAATGGCGCAGGTCTATATGGCGAATAACCCCGAATTATTTACCAGCGTAGAAGACCGAGCCGATATGCGCTTATTACTGCTGTGTTTGATCTTAGGCATAACGAGTTGGACCGGGTTATGCCGCTTACTACGCGCGGAAACGCTCAAAATACGTGAGATGGATTATGTGCTGGCGGCGCAAGCGGTGGGTGTTAGCCGCTTAAAGATTTTAAAACAACACGTGTTGCCGAATGTGATGCACTTGGTAATGATTACCGTGGTACTCGATTTTAGCGGCTTGGTACTGGCGGAGGCGGTGTTGTCGTATATTAATATCGGCGTTGACCCATCATCGTATAGTTGGGGTAATATGATCAATAGCTCACGCCTTGAAATGGCGCGTGAACCGATCGTTTGGTGGTCCTTGGTGGCGGCCTTTATTTTTATGTTTAGCTTGGTGTTAGCGGCCAATTTATTTGCCGATGTGGTACGAGATGCCTTCGACCCAAGAGAAGTCAGTTAACCGAGTACGCCACTTAGGGCGTCTTTTTTTAATCATAATGTAGTAGATTTAATCATGAATAAATATGTTTTCCATACCGATCATTTATCTGAGCAACAACAGGCATTTATCCAAACACAGTTTTCCCAAGTGGCGAAACAGCTCGATGGGTTTTATAGCTTAGAATCAGATGAGCCGGTCGATTTAGCGGTTATTCGCCAACAATTAGACTGCGACGTAAACCAATTACCGGCAAACTTTAAGGGGAATCAAGTACGCTTATTAGTCACGGATATGGACTCAACCTTAATTTCTATTGAGTGTATTGATGAAATTGCCGATATGTTGGGCATAAAACCACAAGTGTCAGCCATTACCGAAGCGGCTATGCGCGGTGAACTCGACTTTGCCGAATCTTTAACCCAGCGTGTCGCCTTGCTAAAAGGTTTGCCAGAAAGCGATTTACAGCGAGTTTACGATGAGCGTTTAAGCTTAAACCCCGGAGCCGAGCAGCTTATTGCGCATTTAAAACAGTCGTCAGTTAAGCTGGCCTTAGTCTCGGGTGGCTTCACCTTCTTCACCAATAAGCTGAAACAGCGACTAGGGCTTGATTACACCTTAGCAAACACCTTAGAAGTGAAAGATGGCTGCTTAACCGGTCAGGTAGAAGGCGATATTATCGGTGCGCAAGCGAAGGCCGACTTATTACAACAACTCTCGGCTGAATTATCACTACAGCCCGAACAAGTCATCGCCATGGGCGATGGCGCGAATGACTTATTGATGATGGATATAGCCGGTTTAAGTGTGGCTTATCACGCCAAACCAACGGTGCAAGCGCAAACCCACACCCAATTAAACCAAACCGGCTTAGATGCGGTTATTGCGCTACTTAAAGCTTAAATTGTGAACACACCCTTACTGTCAGTTCAGGGTTTAAAAACCCATTTTAAGCAGGCGTCTGGTCTGCTTAACGTGGTTGACGGGCTTAGTTTTGATATTGCCGAGGGTGAAACATTTGCCTTAGTCGGTGAATCGGGTTGCGGTAAATCGGTATCGGCTTTATCGGTACTACGGCTGTTGCCGAAGAGTGCAGGCATTAGTGCGGGTAAGGTGCTGTTTCGTGGAAATGATATTTTGCAATTCGAAGAGCAGCAGATGCGCGCGCTGCGTGGGGTGCGTATCTCGATGATTTTCCAAGACCCGATGACCTCGTTGAACCCGGTGATGAGTATTGGTGAGCAAATCGCCGAAGCCGTTTCAGCGGTTAAAAAGCGAAGCCGGTCAGCGCTGCAAGACAAGGTGATCGACTTAATAAAACAAGTCGGCATTCCTCAGCCCGAGGAACGCTACCACAGTTTCCCGCATCAATTATCGGGTGGTATGCGCCAACGCGTGATGATCGCGATGGCGCTGGCTAATGAGCCGGATTTATTGATTGCCGACGAACCCACCACCGCCTTAGATGTGACCATTCAAGCGCAAATTTTACAGTTACTAAAAGATTTACAGCAGCAAACGGGGATGGCGCTGTGGATCATCACGCATGATCTAGGTATCGTGGCAGACATGGCTGATAAGGTCGCGGTGATGTATGCCGGGCAGCTGGTTGAAGTTGCAACAAAAGATGATTTTTTCAAGCAGGCGGCGCACCCCTATAGCCGGGCGTTATTTAATGCCTTGCCAAAAATGGCCCAACGAGAGCAAACGCTGATTAATTTACCGGGCATGGTGCCGACACTCAGTAGCGATTTTATCGGCTGTCGTTTTGCCGAGCGCTGCGTGGATAAACAGGCAATTTGCACTCAAACACATACGATTAATTGGCAGCCAGTGGCAAACGGGCATCAAGCACGCTGTTTACGTTTGGCTGAGCTGTCACCACTCAAGCAGGCCGAAACCTCTATTAGCGCCGTTGATTCACGAGAACTCAGCTCTAAAGGCTCATTGATTGTTAATAATGTAAAAATTTATTTCCCCATTAAAAAAGGCTTATTAAAACGCACCGTGGGGTATATCAAAGCGGTGGATGATGTGAGTTTTGAACTCAAACCGGGAACCACCACGGCTTTAGTGGGTGAGTCGGGTTGCGGTAAAACCACCTTGGGTAAAGGCTTGCTCAAGTTACTGCCGTTAACGGCGGGGGAAGTGCGCTACCAAGGGAAAAATCTAGCCGAATTGTCGGAAAAAGAATTTCGCCCCTACCGAGAACAATTACAAATCATCTTTCAAGACCCGTTCTCGGCGATGAATCCAAGAATGCTCGTGGGTGCGATGTTAGAGGAGGGGGTGCGTGCATTAAAACCCAATATGAACAGTTTAGAGCTGGAGCTGCTAACGGATGGTTTATTGGACAAGGTGGGTTTAGAGCCTACGGTGAAATTACGCTACCCACATGAATTTTCAGGCGGTCAGCGTCAGCGCCTTTGTATTGCGCGCGCACTGGCGGTGAACCCTTCGGTTATCGTTTGTGACGAACCGACCAGTGCTTTGGACGTATCGGTACAGGCTCAGGTGCTAAACCTATTGCAACAACTGCAAAGAGAGCAGGGCTTGGCATATTTATTTATCAGCCATGATCTATCGGTAGTGTCTTATTTAGCCGACACCGTGGCCGTTATGTACCTAGGGCGAATCGTTGAATATGGTAGCGTGCAAGAGGTGCTTAATACGCCTGCGCACCCTTATACCCAAGCACTGATCGACGCCATTCCACAATACGACAACAGCCGGCAGGCTAAATTTATAAAACTGCCGGATGATATGCCGTCAGCAGCAAACCCACCGAACGGCTGTCATTTTCACGCGCGTTGCCCCGATGTGATGGCGGACTGCCAACGTTTAAGCCCGCCAGAAATACAGCTAAGCGGCAGCCACAAGGTGAGTTGTTTGAAGTACCAGCCGCAATAAGCCGTCTTTAAGAGCGGGTTACGTCGACGACAATCTTCAGCGTCTGTCCAGGTTTTAGGTACTTCTTCTGCAGCAGGTTCCATTGCCGTAAATCACGCACACTGACCTTAAACTTCTTCGAAATTAGGTATAGGGAATCGCCATTACGTACCGTATAACGAATGGTTTGGTTTTTATGTGAGGCGGTTAATAAGGATTGTGAGCTGGCTTGCTTGCTCCAAATGATCAATTTTTGTCGCAGAGCAAGAGTGTCGCCTGGCGCCATCGCGTTCCACTTGGCTAATTGACGAACGGTCACTTTGTGCTGCTTGGCGATAGACCAGAAAGAATCACCGGCTTGCACAAAATACTCTAACTTATGGCCACGCTGAGAACGGTTGATAATGGATTTTTTACGCATCCCTTCGCTGCTCGAATACAGCGTATTATTGTAGCTGGCCGTCGGTATTAGCAGGTGTTTTCCCGCGCGAATGGTGTTATTGCGCAGCTTATTGGCGAGCATTATTTGCTGGCTGGTGGTGTGGTATCGCCGAGAAATATGGCCCAGTGTTTCACCTGCTTTGACTTCGTGGCGAATCCATTTTAAACGCTGTGAGTCGGCGAGCGTGGCAAGCTTCAGACTAAACGCTTCGGCTTGTTGTTGTGGGATTAATAAAAAATGCGGGCCATTCGGGCTGGTCGCCCACTGGTTGAACGCTGGGTTAAGTTGGTATAGCTGTTCAATGCTGATCTCGGCCAATTCGGCGGCGCGTGCGAGATCGAGTTGTTTGGTGATATCAACCCGGCTGAAAAATGGGCTGTTCGGGATGTCGCGTAGTTCGACGTTGTACTTATCTGCATTGGCCAATATAGTCGCAATGGCGATGAGCTTGGGCACGTAATTTTCGGTTTCTTTACGTAGTTTTAAGGCCCAAAAATCGTGGTTTTTGTCGAGTCGTTTGTTGCGTCGAATCGCTGATGAAACGGTGCCGCCGCCTGCGTTATAACCGGCCAGAGCGAGTAGCCAATCATTGTCGAAGCGTTTCGATAACTTGGTTAAATAACTTAACGCCGCGTGGGTGGAGCGATAAACGTCGCGTCGGCCGTCATACCACCAAGTTTGCTGTAAACCAAAAGCGCGGCCGGTAGAGGGGATAAACTGCCATAAGCCGGCGGCCCTGCCATGAGAATAAGCGAAGGGTTTGAACGAACTTTCGACCACCGGCAATAAGGCCAGCTCACCGGGTATTTGGCGTTGTTCAATTTCATTGACGATGAAATACAGATAAGGCTCGGCATTTTTTTGCACACGGGCTAAGTAGGACGGGTGTTTAAGATACCAATTTATTTGTGCCTGAATACGCTCATTGTCAACGGCAGGGAATTGATAGAGGGCGAAGAGACGCTGCCACAAGGTTTCCTTGACGGTTAGCTGTGGTTCGGTTTGAGCGATATTCGGCTCGGCCGTTAGCGCGACAGACTCGCTGTGCTGTTTGAGTGGTACAGGCTTGTTTCCGTTGGGCTCAGCCACCTTCGGCGGGGTCAGGTTTATTGATGAGCAGGAGAGTAGAACGCTAAGGCTGGCAAATAAAAGGAATTTAAGCATTTTATTTGTGATTGAATATTGCATTGAGTTAAGCTAGCTAGGGAAAATTAAAGCTGCCAATTATAGTGTGTTTAAACTATGCCGGATCAATATAATTCTCATAATAAGGCCACGATCGAACTTCGCCATTGGTTTGAAACGCCAATCGGGGCGGTTTATCGGCACGCGGAAGCCGCTTTATTGAGTAAAAAGTTGAATGAAAACTTTCGTGCAGAGGTGTTGCAGCTCGATTTTGTCGGTTGGGAAGATGAGTTTCACCAAGCGATGCGTTTTTCTCATTATACGATTCTAGACACACAAAGCTCCGGCAATACCGAGTACACACGGGTGGTGGCGGAGTCGGAGGATTTGCCCATTGATACCCACAGTATCGATATTGTGATTATGCCGCATACCCTTGAGTTCGAGAAAAATCCGCACCGTGTGTTGCGTGAAGTGAACCGAGTACTGAAGCCCGAAGGTATTATCCTATTAACCGGCTTTAACCCCTGGGCTTTCTGGCATTTGCCACGTTTTTTACCGAGGGCAAAAAATAAACTACCGTGGAATGGGCGTTATATCAGTCGTTACCGGGTGGTCGATTGGCTTGAATTATTAAACTTTAAAATCGAGGTTAGCCAAGGTTGTTGCCTGTTTCCCTTGTTAATTAAAAAGAAAAATGAACAATGGCAAAAAGTATTTGAGATAATCGGTGCTTGGTTGCCTTTTTTACCGGCAGCCTATTTTGTGATGGGGGTTAAGCGTGTATCGGGTGGCACGCCACTGTTTCATCGGAAGTATTTGCAAAATAGATTTATCGCCCCACCCTTCGCAAAACCAGCAATACGCAGCATACATGACAACAGAAAACGTACAAATCTATACTGACGGCGCATGCCGTGGAAATCCTGGCGTTGGTGGCTGGGGGGCAACCCTCAGTTATAACGGCAAACTGAAAGAAATATACGGCGGTGAACCAGCAACAACTAATAACCGAATGGAAATGATGGCGGTTATTAAGGCCTTAGGCGCGTTAACCAAAGCCAGTGAGGTGACCCTGCATAGTGATTCAAAATACGTGTTGCAAGGGATTAACGACTGGATGCCGAATTGGAAAAAGAAAAACTGGCAGACTGCGGCGAAAAAGCCGGTCAAAAACGTCGACTTATGGAAACAAATTGACCAGCTGATGCAGGGGCATAATATAGATTGGGTGTGGGTGAAGGGGCACAGTGGTAACCCGGGGAATGAGCGGGCCGATGAACTAGCTAACCTAGGTATCGATAAGCTATGAGACAGGTCATACTCGATACCGAAACCACCGGGCTTGAACCCAAGCAGGGGCACCGGATTATTGAGGTCGGTTGTGTTGAATTAATAAACCGGCGGTTAACCGGCAATAACTTTCATTATTACCTGAATCCACAGCGAGATATTGATGAAGGCGCGGTTGAGGTGCACGGTTTAACCAGTGAGTTTTTGGCTGATAAACCCCTCTACGAAGATATCGCCAGCGAGTTGTATGATTATTTAAAGGGCGCGGAAGTCGTTATCCATAACGCGGCGTTCGACGTAGGTTTTATTAATCACGAATACCGTTTGATGGGGTTTTCTCAGCCCAATATGCGCGATTGGTGTGAGGTTAGCGACTCGTTATTGATGGCGAGGAAGAAGTTCCCGGGTCAACGTAATAGTTTGGATGCGCTGTGTAAGCGTTTTGATATCGACAATAGCCAGCGTCAATTGCACGGCGCCTTGCTGGATGCCGAGATTCTAGCCGACGTCTACCTGATGTTAACTGGCGGCCAACATTCGTTGTTTGCTGAAGAGACCGAGGTGGATGTAACGCTGGAGAAAAAAACGTTTGATGAAAATCGACCGCGTTTAGCCGTTGTCAAAGCCACGCCGGCAGAAATAGAGCAGCACTTAGTGCGCATCGAGGCGATAAAAAAAGCCTCAGGTGGTGTTTGTATTTGGCAATAAGGCGTATGCTGATGGAAGTAACTAAGGAGTTATTGTATGCGCAAGTCTTTTCTTTATCAGCCCAACATAAGTGTGATTATTTTCCTGCTCAGTGCAGTCTTTGCTGATTGTTTTGCCGGCGATATTGTAACGACCTTAAACCGCGCGGACCTTGCTAATGATAAACACACTCAGTCGAATAATTATTTAACTGCCAAGCAAGCCTATCAAGCGTTAACGGTAGATTCTCAACAAGCCCTATTTATCGATGTTAGAACGCGTGCAGAAGCCGAATTTGTCGGTTCGCCGTTGTTGGTGGATGCGCTGATTCCTTATTTACAGAATGATTTTACCGCCTGGGATGATAAAGAACGGCTTTACCAGAAAACAATCAATGCTAATTTTGCGGTTGAACTCGCTCAGGTATTACGGCAAAAAGGCTTGGATCAACAGGCAGTACTGATTTTTATTTGTCGATCTGGATCACGTAGTGCAAAAGCGGCCAACCTAGCCACACAATTAGGTTATACGCAGGTTTATACCGTGGTTGATGGTTTTGAAGGTGATACGGTCAAAAGCGGCTCGGCTAGCGGTCAACGTGTGCTTAATGGCTGGAAAAACAGTCAGTTACCTTGGGTTTATTAGGCGAAGATTATGGGTGAACATTGGGAGAAATACGATAATTGGGACGCGGCTGAAGAGGCTTGGGATCAACGCGCTATTCATTTGCAAAAAACTCAGCCGATAAAGCAGCTGGTATCAATTCCCGAACTGCCGGCGATTCGGCCTAAAACCAAGAAGAATTTACGCTGGAAGGCATTAAATTACCTGGCTAAATACGACGAAGAAAACTTTTTTATTCGTTATTTTTTCTCCAATCCTTTGAAACACGGCTACAACCTCTTGCGTTCCTATTTGACGCCGTTACCCTTTAATCGCGATAAAGACTTTTTTTTCTATGGTCTTAAAGACGAGGATGAGTTTAAAACTATTCTAGCTAAGCCCGATAGTTTATTGATTATAGGTTTTTCGTATTGCCATAAACCCTTTGAGTGCCCGTCAAAACGCTTTACCCAAGACTGTATTCACGATCTAAATAACCCCGTTTGCGGACAATGTTTCATTGGTAAGTGTGTGCATAGCCTGCCAGCAAAACGGGTATTACCGGTGTTTATTACCACCGTGCATCAAATTGGCGAGGTGATCGTACGCCAAGTACAAAAACATCCAAAACTAGAAGTGACCTTCCTTATTACCGCCTGTGAGATGACCCTGCAAATGTTTGGTGACTGGGGCAATATGATGCGGGTGAGAGGCGTAGGGATACGCCTAGGTGGGCAAATTTGTAATACCATGAAGGCCTTCGTAGCTTCGGAGCATGGGGTTAAACCCGGTATGGCGGTGGTGCTGGGTGAGACAAAAAAACGTGTCTTAGACTTGATCCGCTTTAGGCGAGAGCAATAAAAGGCAATAAAGTTTTTTATTAAAGTTAAAAGATTATGAACCACCGAGGACACGGAAAACATAGAAGACTGCTGTTTACCTAGTGATTTTTCTCGGTGAACTCTGTGTTCTCTGTGGTGAGATTTCCTTTGGCTTGAGATCAAAATATTTTGAACCACCGAGGACACGGAGAACACAGAGTAATGTTGTTTACCTAGTGTTTTTCTCAGTGAACTCTGTTATCCCTGCGGTAAGTTTTATTTTGGGTTAGGTGTGTTTTCAGTGATGAGTGAAACTTAAGGAGGGGATATGGAAAAGGATTTTCTGTCTCAAAAAGTTATTGGTTGTGCAATTGAGGTGCATAGGGAGCTTGGACCTGGGCTGCTTGAATCTAGTTATGAGCGTTGTTTAATGTATGAGCTGATTCAAGCGGGTGTTCAAGCGAACTCACAAGTGACGCTTCCTATTAAATATAAGGGTGTAGAATTGGATGCGGGGTACCGTTTGGATTTATTAATTCCTGGGCAGCTGATTGTTGAGCTGAAAGCGGTTGATAAGTTTATGCCTATTCACACAGCACAAATGATCTCCTATTTGAAACTATCTGGTATTAAAACCGGCTTGTTGATCAACTTTAATGTTGGCAGATTGATCGATGGCATTAAGCGTGTGGTGGTTTAGCTTTTGAGATCACAAGACTTTGAACCACCGAGGACACGGAGAACACAGAGTAGTACTGTTTACCTAGACATTTTTCTCGGTGAACTCGGTGTTCTCGGTGGTGAGTTTTCTTTTGGTTGTTAAGGTCAAAATATTTAGAACCACCGAGGACACTGATAACACAGAGTAGCGCTGTTTACCTAGTCATTTTTCTCGGCGAACTCTGTGCTTTCGGTGGTAAGTTTTATTTTGTCTTGAGGTAAAAAGATTTTGAACCACCGAGGGCATGGAGAACACAGAATACTGCTGTTTACGTAGTCGTTTTTCTCGGTGAACTCTGTGTTCTCTGTGGTAAATTTTCTTTTGGGTTAAGGTCATAAAACTTTGAAACACCAAGGGCACGAAGTACACAGAGTTTATTACGTTTACGTAGTGATTTTTATCAGTGTCGTCTGTGGTGATTTGATTGCTTAATACCTCAGGATAATAAACGACCATCTTGAGTTTTTGTTAGAATATCGAATTCCCTATAAACGCGGTACACATTAATGACAGTTCGAACTCGTTTTGCTCCCAGCCCAACCGGATATTTACACGTAGGCGGCGCACGAACAGCCTTGTTTTCTTGGTTATATGCGCAAAAAACCAATGGTCAGTTTGTTTTACGCATCGAAGATACCGATCGTGAGCGTTCAACAGAAGAATCTGTGCAAGCTATTTTTGATGGCATGCAATGGTTAGGTTTGGCGCATGATGAAGGGCCATTTTTTCAAACGGATCGTTTTCCGCGTTATTTAGAAATTATTCAGCAGTTGCTTGAGCAAGGCGATGCCTACCATTGTTATTGTTCCGCTGAGGAAGTTGAGGCGATGCGTGAGGAGCAGCGTGCGAATAAACAAAAACCGCGTTATAACGGGCGTTGCCGCCACCGTAGCGATGCGGTAGAAGGCGTACAGCCGGTGGTGCGTTTTAAAAATCCAGAGCAGGGTGAGGTGGTGTTTGATGACTTAGTTCGTGGAACCATTAGCATCAGCAATACCGAACTAGACGATTTAATTATTGCCCGCTCAGACGGCACACCGACCTACAACCTAACCGTGGTGGTGGATGATTTGGATATGAATATGACCCATATCATTCGTGGTGACGACCATATCAATAATACCCCGCGTCAAATCAACATCATGAACGCACTGGGTGCAAAGGCACCCTTGTTTGCCCATGTGCCGATGATTCTAGGTGACGATGGCGCGCGTTTGTCTAAACGACATGGCGCGGTGAGCGTGATGCAGTACCGTGATGAAGGTTTCCTACCCGAGGCCTTACTCAACTACTTGGTTCGTTTAGGCTGGTCGCATGGTGATCAAGAGTTATTTAGTCGCGAACAAATGATTGAGTTGTTCGATATTAAAGACGTGAACAAAACCGCATCGGCGTTTAATACCGATAAGCTGTTGTGGATTAACCAGCAATATATCATGAGCGCCGAGCCAGAGCGCCTAGTGGCTCCTTTAGCCGAACAACTTAAAACTTTAGCTTGCGATGTGGAGAATGGCCCAGATTTGCTAGAAATTGTGAAAACCCAGCAAGAACGGGCTAAAACCTTAAAGGAAATGGCCGAAAAGAGTCTGATGTTCTATCAGCATTACGACGAATTTGATGAGAAGGCAGCAAAAAAGAACTTCAAAGCGGCGGCCTTAGAACCCTTAGAAATGATGTTAGCTAAATTTGAACAGCTGGCCGATTGGCATAAAGAATCGTTACATGAGGTGATTTTAGCAACCGCCGAAGCCTTGGATTTAAAATTAGGGAAGGTGGCGCAACCATTGCGTGTGGCCTTATCAGGTACTTCGGTGTCACCGGCGTTAGACGCCACCTTGTTTTTATTGGGCAAGGAAACTAGCTTAAAAAACATCCATAAGGCGATTGATTTTATAAAAGCTAAAATAGTTGCGTAACAGGGCTAGACAAAACAGCAAAGCTTCCGTAGAATTCGCCACCTGCTCAGAGGGGCCATAGCTCAGCTGGGAGAGCGCAACACTGGCAGTGTTGAGGTCAGCGGTTCGATCCCGCTTGGCTCCACCAATTTTATTGGTACCCGTGGTAAGACGACCACTTGAGCAAGATGTAGAATATAGTCCCCATCGTCTAGAGGCCTAGGACACCGCCCTTTCACGGCGGTAACAGGGGTTCGAACCCCCTTGGGGACGCCATACAAAAAAAACCACTTACGTTTTGTAAGTGGTTTTTTTTTGCCCCGCGAAGGTGCGACCGTTTTTTGTTAGAGTCATTGCTTTACATGTTGCCGATGATGAGAGCTCCACAAGGCTGATATTTTTTTAAGCTAGCAGTGTGCTTATGTCATGATAATAAATCTATAGAATATAGATGGCGCTTAAGCCTTTGCTCGATAATGTTGAGCGAGGTTTCTAATTCACCACAGGGAGACGTGTTAATGAGGTTTAAAATTGCGGTCATTGGTTTAGGTTATGTGGGTTTGCCCTTGGCCGTTGAGTTTGGCAAGCAATACCAAACAGTGGGTTTTGACACCAATACATCGCGCATCAAGGAGCTTAATAATGGCCACGATGCGACCTTAGAGATAACAGTCGATGAGTTGAATTCGGCAAAGTTGCTAAGTTGTAGCTCAGACCCCGCGCTATTACTTGATGCCAATGTTTATATTGTTACCGTACCGACACCGATTGACGCCAATAAAAGCCCCGACCTGACACCGGTTAAATCAGCATCTCAATTGATTGCTGAGTATTTACAGCAAGGTGATATCGTCATTTATGAGTCAACCGTATACCCAGGCGCAACGGAAGAAATTTGCGTGCCGATCCTTGAGGAAGTGTCCGGACTTAGCTTTAACGAAGACTTTTATTGTGGTTATAGCCCAGAGCGTATTAATCCAGGGGATAAAGAACGCCGGTTAACGACCATACTGAAAATCACATCGGGCTCCACCCCAAGCGTTGCAAACGTGGTCGATGAGCTGTATCAGTCTATTATCACTGCCGGTACTTATAAAACGAGTAGCATTAAAGTGGCGGAGGCTGCCAAGGTGATTGAAAACACGCAGCGTGATATTAACATCGCGCTGGTTAATGAGTTGTCGCTCATTTTTAACCGAGTGGGTATTGATACGGAAGAAGTTCTTGAGGCGGCGGGTACTAAATGGAACTTCTTACCCTTTCGTCCCGGTTTGGTGGGTGGGCACTGCATCGGCGTTGATCCTTATTACCTTGTTCATAAGGCCGAAACCTTAGGCTACCATCCACAACTTATTGCGGCCGGCCGCAGAGTTAACGACAATATGGGGCATTTTGTTGTGAGCGAAGTTGTTAAATTAATGGCGAGCAAGCATATCAATATCGTGGGGGCGAGGGTACTCATACTCGGTCTAGCGTTTAAAGAAAATTGTCCTGATTTGAGAAATACTCGAGTTGTAGAAATGGTGAAAGAGCTGAGCGGTACCTACAATGCGCGAGTGGATGTTTACGACCCTTGGATTGATAAAGAAGAGGCCTTAAGTGTTTGTAACTTGGATCTCGTTGAGCAGCCTCAGCCGAGTGGGTATGACGCGATCATTATCGCGGTGGCGCATCATCAGTTTAAGGCGATGGGCCTAGCTGGCGTTAGGGCGTTGGGTAAACGAAACCATGTCTTATATGACATTAAATACCTTTTTTCTGCAAGCGAAGTGGATGGGCGTTTGTAACATCAGGGAGGGGTAATCAGCTTGATTTACCATATGAGCTACTCCGTAACCGGAGTAGCTAAAACCTCACTATATTATCAGTGTCACTGGGCGAAAAAGAAGAAGGTAGGTTTAAGGGCGGTAAATAACTACCTTTGTAAACCGCCGCGTAACGATATTATTATATAATAGCTGCTAGTTATTCCCATATGCCGGGTGAAACGAAATAATGCATTGATAGCAGCGGCAGGAATAAGCTGAAGCAGCAGCTGATAATTGCTCGTTCCTCGAAAGTTTTTAAGCACTGAGGAGTGTTAGGCCCATAGTACGGGCGCTGATCACGCAGTTTTGCTTGCGGTGGGCATGGAGGCATACGGTAATGGATATTTACCGCATTAGTTATTTGGATAATAAGGACGATTGGTTAACCCCATTTTTATCGAAACAAACATACCTTAGCTAAGCGCTTAGTGCTACGAGATTTTTATCAGAGCCATGCCTTGAATTTAATGGCTAGGCTGAGGACTTATAGGATATTTGTTTTGGCTTTGCTGATAAAACAAGCTTTTAGCGGGGTAAAAATTACAGGACTGTAATAACCTAATTATGTGCGGCTGGCGCATTTTATATTAACGAGTAGTAAAGGAAAGGAAGCATGACGGGGCAGGGCAAAATTAGGCGATATGACTCCAAGATAAACGCCATTTCACGATTAATTGATAGCGCAATAATATTTTTGACCTTTGTATCGGTGCTCGCATTTAGTGATGCGGATTGGGCTGGGGCTTATTTACCGATCGTTTTCAGTGCGGTTATATTATTTAGTTTTTTTGCAGAATCGCAGGATGCTTATCGTTCGTGGCGTGGCACGGGTATGCGTGCTGAAGTTGATGCGGTACTGTTCTCCTGGGTGGTGTCGGTTCTTTTGTTGGTCGTTGTGGATTTGTTGGTATTTAAGCTCCATGTTTACGAACAGTTTTTCATGCAAGCTTGGTTGTTAATCGTGCCTATTGAATTAATTTGTTGGCATGCGCTGGTGCGCAGCATATTGCGATACTTTCGATCTAAGGGTTATAACACGCGTCAAGTCGCTATCGTCGGTGCGACTCCGTTGGGTGATCGTTTAAGGCTGATGTTTCAACGTATGGACTGGATGGGTTTGAAGTTCATCGGTTATTATGACGATAGGGTGAGGGTGTCTGGTGATCGGCGTTTAGCTGATGATGCGATTGTTATTGGGAATATTGCTCAGTTAGTCGATGACTGTAAAAGTGGTAAGGTTGATACGGTATATATTACCCTAGCTATGTCTGCAGAGCAGCGCATTAAACGGTTGATAGATAAGCTAGCTAATAGCACCGCCTCGGTGTACCTTGTGCCAGATTTGTTCACCTTTAAACTACTAAATTCGCGCTGGGTTGATTATCAAGGTATCACCGCCATCAGTATTTATGAAACACCCTTTTCTGGTGTGGATAGTTTGTTAAAGCGTTTGGAGGATATTATATTTAGCTCAATCATTCTCAGCATAATTGCGCTACCAATGTTGATCATTGCCGGGGGGATTAAATTAACATCGGCAGGGCCTGTTTTTTTCAAGCAAAAACGTTACGGTGCTGATGGGCGTGAAATAAAGGTTTGGAAATTTCGCTCAATGACCGTTCAAGACGATGGTGCAGATGTAAAACAAGCAACCAAAGGGGATGCGCGGATTACACCCTTTGGTGCATTTATACGTAAAACCTCCTTAGATGAATTACCGCAGTTTTTTAATGTGCTAACGGGGCGTATGTCTATTGTCGGTCCTAGGCCGCACGCGGTTGCTCATAACGAGGAGTATCGAGAGAAAATACTGGGCTATATGCTTCGGCATAAAGTAAAACCTGGTATTACCGGCTTGGCGCAAATTAGCGGCTTTCGTGGAGAAACGGATACGCTGGATAAAATGGAAGGGCGAATCAAATATGATCTGAAATATATTCAAACATGGTCGATACGTTTGGATTTGAAAATTATATTTTTGACGATTTTTAAAGGTTTTGTGGATAAAAACGCCTACTAACTAAGGCTTAAAATCGTATGGTCACAGATAAAATATGCCCCTTAACTGGGATGTTAAATTTACAGAGAATTTTGGTGCTGGTGATGCGGTTGATTTATAAAAGAATATGTTATGCCTTGTTATTACTTCTTGTCTTGGCTTGTTCTGATGAGCAGCAGGCAGAGCCCGTGAAAACAACCACTCCGCCGCTGACAGAAAAGCGGGTGCTCGATGTGTTTAAAAGCCCCACTTGTGATTGCTGTGGGAAGTGGATTAGCCATATTGAAGATCATGGGGTTGGCGCGACAATACATCACCCTGACAACTTGAACCTTGTTAAGCAAAAGCTGGGGATTGCGCCGGTGTTTCAGTCTTGCCATACCGCTGTTTCAAAGGATGGGTATGTGTTTGAAGGGCATATTCCCGCCGCTATTATGCAGCGATTTTTATCTGAAAACCCCAAAGGCGCGCTAGGTTTAGCGGTGCCGGGAATGCCGGCTGGTAGCCCCGGGATGGAAATGGCTGATAGGCGCGATAGTTATGATATTTTGTTATTGATGAAAGATGGTACGGCTAGCGTTTACCAACATATTGCAGGGAACCCTTAAGCGCCATCAATTGGTGGCTTTAATGAATTCGATCTAGGCGATGCTGTAGTATAGGTAGCATACCTTTATAAGCGGCCATGAGCCTGCGCCAGATATAAAAATATTCATGTTAAATATACGCAATAAAGTGGCAGGCAGTTTACTGTTTGCCAGTATCGTTCTGACCATTATTCTTGGCTTTGATGCCTATTTTCCACGCTGGATACCCGGTGTTTTGGCTTGGTTGTCGGCTTTGCTGTTAATTAATGAGGCAAGCCCTGAGCAGAAAAAAATATCGCTAATTTTGATGTTAATCGGTGCGTTGGGTTGGTTGGTTGCGTGGCTGGATGGCCTGGCGGTGGATTGGCTGAAAATTGCCTCGATGAACCAAAGCTTGATTACCTTATTGGTGGGGGTGCACTTTCTTCGCCTAGTGGCGGTGCCGGATGGTCATCAAAACGAACAATTGCCTCGTGGTAAGGCGGCCTTTTTATCGACGTTTTTAGGCACCCATATTCTCAGCTCGGTGGTTAATATGTCGTCGGTGATTTTTGTCGGTGATCGTATTGCTAATAACGGTAGGGTGAGTCAGCACCAGGCCGCTTTATTGGTCCGTGCGTTGGCATCGGCGGTGTTTTGGTCACCGTTTTTTGCTGGTTTTGGTGCGGCGATGGTGTTCGCGGAAAACAGTTCGTTATGGGTGTTGATGGCTTGCGGTATGCTGACGGCATTATTTTCAATGGCTTTTAGTTATGCTGAATTGAATAAGGAAACGGCTAAGGTGGTCGATGATTTCACCGGTTTTCCGATGCACTTTGATGCCTTTAGAATACCGCTGTTATTAGCGGGCTGTGTCTTACTGGGGCATTATTTATTTCCTGAATTTAAGGTGATTGTGTTGATCCCTTTACTGGCTTGCCTAATAAGCCTGTTGGTTTTGAGTCACCGCCGAGGCGTGAGGCCAGCGCTAGAGGGTTTTTCGGCGCATGTGACCACCCAGTTGCCGGGAATGCGCGGTGAGTTGATGTTGTACCTGTGCGCGGGTTTGCTCGGTTCAGGCCTGTCGGTGTTGATTCAAACCTTGGATATTAGCCTGCCGATTAGCGAATTAAATGGGCCCAATTCGGTGTTGGTTTTAAGCTGTATGATTTTGGCGTCGCGTATGGGGATTCACCCCGTTATCAGTATTGCGGTGGTGGGTGGCTGGTTTGTCTCGTTAGAACCCAACCATACCTTGTTGGCGACGATGTTTTTACTCTCTTGGGGCATCGGTGTGTGTATTAACCCGTTTTCTGGGATTAACCTATTGGTGTTTGGCCGCTATCAAGTGAAGGGCCGAGATATTGTGCGTTGGAACACCCCTTATGCGTTGAAAATGTTTGTCGTGGCGGCGATCATCCTATTGCTGCAAGCGCATTGGCTGGGGCTTTGATTGGACGAATGGTTGAATGAATAAACGCTTAGCCGCCGTGTTATCGTACTTGATCGTGTAAGATCGTGTAAAAATCATAATAAATAAGGTAAACAGATGGCAAGGCGTTACGAAAATATTTTACAAACAATTGGCAACACTCCCGTAGTACGAATTAATAAACTGGCCCCAGTCGGGGTTAATGTATTCGCTAAAATTGAAGCATTTAACCCGATGGGCTCGGTAAAAGACCGGCTGGCTTTGGGTGTTATTGAAGATGCCGAGCGCCGGGGTGAGTTACAGCCAGGGCAAACCATTGTAGAAGCGACCAGCGGCAATACTGGGATTGGCTTGGCGATGGTCTGCGCACAAAAAGGCTACCCTCTGGTGATTACCATGGCTGAAAGTTTTAGTGTGGAACGCAGGAAACTCATTCGCTTTTTAGGCGCTAAGGTTGTGTTAACCCCAGCGGCGGAAAAAGGCACGGGGATGGTGAAAAAAGCTGAAGAACTGGCAGCAAAACACGGCTGGTGGCAATCGAAACAATTTGAAAACCCAGCGAATGCAGAGATGCACGTCAAAACTACCGCAGAAGAAATTTTGGCGGATTTTGCCGATATAAACCTCGATTATTGGGTCACCGGTTATGGCACCGGCGGCACCTTAAATGGTGTATCCCGTGTGCTGAAAGCGAAAAGCCCGCAAACAAAGATCATCGTGTGTGAGCCAGCGGCTGCACCCTTATTATCGAGTGGTATCAGCCAGCAGCAAGGTGTTAGCCATCCTAGTTTTACCCCGCACCCGGTACAGGGCTGGACTCCCGATTTCATCCCAAAATTAACCGAGCAGGTGGTGACGGCGGCAAATATCGATCAGCTATTGCCGATTGATGGCCCGCTGGCAATTCGTTGTGCACAAGATTTAGCCGCCAAAGAAGGTATCTTTGTTGGGATCTCCGCAGGAGCAACGCTGGCGGGTGCATTAAAAATAGCTGAAACGGCCGAACCTGGGGCCAATATTCTGTGCATGTTGCCGGATACGGGTGAGCGTTATTTATCAACACCTTTATTTGATGATGTATCCATTGAAATGAACGCTGACGAGCTGGCGTTATCTCAATCAACAGCTAGCTTTCAGTTTTAATATACGCTATTACTAGCGGCTTTGTCTGCCTCGTATTGACGCCCAGCCAGTTGAACTGGCTGGGCGTAGCTGTGTTCCCTTAACTAAGGAACGAACGGTTTCCCCCTCATTATTAAAACGGCTGGTTTGTTGAGTGGAATCAATAAAAATAGCTAATACTCTTGTATAAACTCAACTCTCGCCTAGACTTGAATTAATAACAGACTTAGGAACTGGATGAGATGAATCATGGATAAGAGCGGGGGAAAAGACTCTAAGCATTGGACTTCATCGTTGGTTGTGGGGGTGGATGCTATTGATGAGGATCATAATAGTTTGTTCAAGCTATTCAATGAGGCGCGCCTAATCGCCGAGAATAAGGACTCCGATAAGCTGTTGTTGATTGACTTAGCACAAAAGCTGCTACTTTATACGAAGTCGCATTTTAGGCGGGAGGAGGTCATTATGGCCGCTTCAGCGTATCCAGGTTATGATGAACACCGAGAAATTCACCAGCGTTTCGTTGAACGGGTGCAGTCGATACTCGATGAAACTATACGGGCAGAGGGTTCTCTCGCCGAATTTATTTTTGCACTAGAAGAGCAGTTTGTATCGCATATTAAAGACGCTGATTTAGGCTTGGCAAAGTATACCGCCGGTTTTGAGAACGAGGTTGGACACGCGCTATTATCTATTGAACCACTGAGTTTGCCGAATAATATTAATATCTACGTGGTGGATGATGAGCCGCAACAAGTCGAATTGATGATTGAACTGATCGATGTGGCGGGCTTGTCAGCGATAGGTTATACCTCTGCGCTGTTACTCATCGAACAGCGGATATCAAACGCGGACATTATTCTATTAGACTTAAATATGCCCGATATCGACGGTATTGAAGTCATGCGGATGTTATATGACAAGGGCTGTAGCCCAACGTTTATCTTAATAAGTGGTTTTGACGAGCGTGTTTTACACTCGGCTCGGCAATTTGCCGAGGCTAAAAATCTCGAAGTGGCGACGACTTACAGCAAGCCGATTGATAGTCGAAAGTTTATTGAGGAGATCGGTACTCTATACGCGGAAAAGACACGTGATATCGAAGAGCGACGTGATTCACAACCCGCCACCTCGGTTGATGATGGTTTGTCGGTCGATGAGCTTAAAACCGCGCTAAAAGAACACCAGTTCGTACTTTATTACCAGCCGCAAGTGGATATAAAAACGGGGGGATTACGAGGTTTTGAAGCACTGGTCAGACTACAGCACCCGGAGCAGGGGTTGATTTATCCGGACCAATTTATTGGTCTAGCCGAAGCGAATGATATGATGCCTGAGTTAACCCATGAGGTTTTCAATTTGGCGGTTGATAATTATCAAGCCTTCCGAAAAATGAATGGTGACCCTAAGCACCAAATGTCGATTAATGTGTCGATTAATGTCTCGGCGCAGGACTTAGACCTTGAAATGCCCGAGCGCCTAGCTGAGTTATTAATCGCCAGAGATATTCCTGCCGATTTGATCATGATTGAACTGACGGAAACAGCCTTGCGAACATCGCTATCAGATTCTTTGGACATCTTGAATCGCTTGCGGATGAAAGGTTTTTCCCTCTCTATCGATGACTTTGGTACGGGGTATTCTTCGCTGGTTCAGCTTTACAAAGCGCCTTTTACCGAGCTGAAGATCGACTTGCAATTTGTTATGCGCATGTTAGAGGATAAAGAGGCCCACGCGATTGTTAAAATTTGTATCTTACTGGCGAAGGAATTAAAACTCGAAACGGTGGCTGAAGGGGTTGAAAGCGCAGACGTTTTGAATGAACTGGCTGTACTAGGTTGCGATATTGCGCAAGGTTATCATATTGCTAGGCCGATGCCGTTTGCTGAATGCTCGGAGTGGTATATAAAATATCAGCAGCAGCTCGATCTCGATGCCTAGTTAAGCCGTTTGTCCGGCGCACCAACCGGATGCCCAGGCCCATTGGAAGTTATAACCACCCAACCAACCCGTAACATCGGTTACTTCGCCGATAAAGTACAGCCCAGCTACCTTGCTAGACTCCATGTTTTTTGATGAAAGTTCATCACAATCGACCCCACCCAGAGTGACTTCGGCGGTTCGATAACCTTCAGTACTATTGGGTTTTATTTGCCATTGATGAATTTTCTGGGAAATTTCCTGTCGTTTTTTCTGCGACAGCGATTGTAGCGGGCTGTCACCGAGTTGATCACCGAGTAGCCCACTAATAAAACGTTTGGGTAGGTGTTTAGCCAAGACGTTTTTTAATAGCGTATTGGCATTGTCAGTTCGTGCTTGTTCTAATACCTCGTCGAGTGCTAGGTCGGGTAATAAATTAATCGTAATGGATTCACCCGCTTGCCAATACGAGGATATTTGCAAAATAGCCGGCCCGCTTAACCCCCGGTGGGTGAGCAATATATTTTCACGAAAGCTGCTGTGCTGGTTGCTAACGATGCAATTTATCGCCACCCCAGAGAGTTTAGCGATCCAGGATTTATCACCCTCTTGTAGGGTGAACGGCACGAGTCCGGCGCTGGTTGGCCATACCTTATGGCCAAACTGTTGGGCTATTTTATAACCGAATGGCGTTGCCCCCATTTTAGGAATGGAAAGGCCGCCCGTGGCAATGACCAATGAATCGGCTTGGTAGTTGCCGAAGGATGTTTGTAGCTCGAATTCCCCAGAGGCTGTTTTTTCGACCGTTGAAATATCACAATTGAGTTGAATCTTTACGCCTGCGTGGGCGCACTCCGATAACAGCATGGTTAAGATGTCTTTCGAGCTGTCGTCGCAAAATAACTGACCGTGATCACGTTCATGGAAGGGGATTTTATAATCGCTAACGAGGCCGATAAAATCCCACTGGCTGAAGCGGCTTAAGGCCGATTTACAAAAGTGCGGGTTATGTGAAATAAAATGATCGGCGCTCACCTCATAATTGGTGAAATTACAGCGTCCACCACCCGACATAAGGATTTTTTTGCCCGCCTTGTTGGCGTGATCAAGCACTTGTACCTTGCGCCCGCGTTTTGCGGCTTCAATCGCACACATTAAACCGGAGGCGCTCGCGCCAATAATAACAACATCGTGGGATTGTGTGGACATAAATAAGGCCGTGCTGACTAAGGGGTTTCAACGTGAAGGCTGAATGGGCGTCGATTTTAGCTAATATGTTCGAGCTTGGGTAGCAAACTCGGCTCGATTTTAGTAGTTTATAAGCCGCTTAATGATGATCTAGCGACGCGCCAGCCTTGAATTATGCTGGGCGTGCCCCTATCTAATAGCTAGGGGTGAGAAAACACCACGATATTAAGAGACCTCGGGATAACGGCTGCGCTTGACAATACGGCGGTAAAATTAGCTCAAAATGCTCATTTACACGAGTAAATGGCGTTTTTTGGCTGCAATTGCCCTGTTTTTCCTGCGCTCGCATACGTTCTGCGGAGGCCTCATTAAAACAATAAATTAAAATAAGTAGCAGGATAGAGAATGTCGGAAATAAGTTTGAGCGAACCCCAACAAGCCCTACAGCGGCTGAAATCTATTATTAACCAGCAAATTATTGGCCAAGATGCTTTAGTGGAACGGATGTTGGTTGCCTTATTGGCGGATGGACATATTCTGGTTGAAGGTGCGCCAGGGCTGGCGAAAACTCGGGCGATTAATGTATTGAGCCAAGGTATCGAAGCGGACTTTCATCGGGTGCAATTTACCCCGGATTTATTACCGTCCGATTTAACCGGCACCGATATTTACCGCCCGCAACAAGCAACGTTTGAATTTCAGCAAGGGCCTTTATTTCATAACTTAGTCTTAGCGGATGAAATTAACCGTGCGCCGGCCAAGGTTCAGGCGGCGTTATTGGAGGCGATGGCAGAACGGCAGATTACCGTCGGCTCGGCGACCTATCCCTTGCCGAAGTTATTTATGGTAATGGCGACACAAAACCCGCTTGAGCAAGAAGGCACCTATGCCTTGCCCGAAGCGCAGTTGGATCGTTTTTTATTACATATAAAAATTGATTACCCCAATGCCGAACACGAAAAACAAATTTTACACTTAGCCCGTGCCGAGGCGAGGGGCGAGGGTGTCGAGCAACAGAGTCTGCAGCCGATTAGTCAACAATGTATATTCGACGCGCGCCAAGAGGTATTGGCGGTGTATATGAGCGACGAGTTGGAAGACTATTTATTGCAGCTTATTTTGGCGACACGGACACCGGAAGCCTATGGCGACGACTTAGCGGGCTGGTTGCAATATGGCGCGAGTCCACGGGCGAGCATTGCGCTTGACCGTTGTGCCCGCGCGAAGGCGTGGTTGCAAGGGCGTGATTTTGTTAGCCCGGAAGATATCCAAGGTATGGCTTATGATGTATTGCGCCATCGTTTGATTTTATCGTATGAGGCAGAAGCCGAAGGCATTACCAGTGATCGTTTTATTAAAGAACTGATTGCTCGAGTTGCCGTGCCATAAATGGAGCTGATTGAAGAGCAAAACCCGCGCGTTACGATCAGCCTAAAAATGTTACTTGATCTGGCAAAAAAAGCCCCGTTGGTGGACTTGTCGCATAAACGAATTAGAGCCGGGCAAAGTGGTGAGTACCTGTCGCGCTTTAAAGGTCGTGGTATGGAGTTTGATGAAACCCGTATTTATCAACCGGGTGATGATATTCGCAGCATCGACTGGCGGGTCACCGCGCGTACCAATATCACCCATAGCAAGGTGTTTCGGGAGGAAAAAGAGCGTCCGGTGTTTATTTCGGTGGATGCTCGGCCTGCGATGCGGTTTGCTACTCGCGGTGTTTTTAAATCGGTACAAGCGGCTAAACTCGCCGCCTTACTCGCTTGGGCGGCACAATTAAATGGTGATCGGGTGGGCGGTCAAGTTTTTAATGAATACGGCTGTCAGGAGTTAAAACCGGCGTCGGGTAAACGCGCGGTATTACACTTTTTTAATGCCTTGGTGAAACCAAAACCGAGTACGCAAATTGACGATATCCCCTTTGATCGAGTGTTATTACGCCTCCTTCAACACGCAAGGCCGGGCAGCCTGCTGTATATCATTAGTGATTTCCGTGGATTGAATGAACAGCATGAAGCCTATTTAGCCAAGTTAGCACGGCATTGTGAAATAGTGATGATCCACCTGTATGACCCCCTAGAAAGTCAGTTGCCGGAGCGGGGGCGTTATCGTTTTAGTGATGGCACCCAGGAACTGACGGTGGATAGTGGCGATAAATCACGAGTACAGGCTTACCATCAGCAGTTTCAGCAACGGCAGGCCTATTTATTAGAACTCTCTAAAAAATGGCGAATGAACCTCCTGCAATGTACGACCACTGAACAAGCAATCGAGGTGCTGAGCTAATGCCACAACAACTTGATTTACGTGACATTCACCTGCCCGATACCATCAGTTGGTGGCCACCTGCGATCGGTTGGTGGCTGGTTTTGGTGTTGCTTGTATTGGTGATAGGGGGCGCTTACACGCTGTTTAAAAAATGGCGGCAAGACAGCGCGGCGAAGGGGGCCAATAAACTGTTGGCGGATATTAAACAACAAGCTCATGACGATAAATTACAGACCATTCGTGCGTTATCGGTTTGTTTGCGGCGATTGCAGATCAGTGATGAGCAGCGAGCGGAAGTGGCCAGTTTACATGGGCAGGCGTGGTTGCAATATTTAGATGGGTTTGTTGAAGGCAAACCGTTTAGCGAAGGCATTGGCCGTTGTTTGGCGGATGCGCCTTATCAGCCAGCACTAACGGTGGATGTCGATATTGAGGCGCTAATCAACTTATGTGAGCGCTGCGTGAAAGGACAAACAAGATGATTCAGTTAGCCTTACCGTGGGTCTTATGGGTATTGCCCTTGCCCTTGCTTTTTCGCTACCTGTTACCGGCACAGGCGGTACTGGAACAAGCGGCGCTGAAGGTTGCGTTTTTAGACGACTTTTCTCAATTTGACAGCCAGCAAGTCAGCCAGCAAAAAAAATGGCCGCTTATTCTAGCGGGTATTGCTTGGGTTTTATTGGTGCTTGCGAGCGCACGCCCACAGTGGTTGGGCGAGCCGATTGAGCAAGTCATCAGCGGGCGAGATTTGATGATGGCGGTTGATGTATCCGGTAGCATGAAACAGACAGATTTCGTACTGGATGGTAACAAGGTGGATCGTTTAACCGCGACCAAACATGTCGCGAGTCAATTTATTCAACAACGCAGCGGTGACCGTATTGGGTTAATTTTATTTGGTACCACGGCGTATTTACAAACCCCGTTGACCTTTGATCGTAAAACGGTGGTCAACTTACTTAATGAAGCCTTTATTGGTATTACCGATGATGAGCCCGCGACCTCAATTGGTGACGCGATCGGCTTGGCGGTAAAACACCTGAAAAACACTCAGGCCAATAGCCGAGTACTTATTTTGTTAACCGATGGTACCAATACCGCGGGTGAGGTGAAGCCCTTGCAAGCTGCGCAATTAGCGGCTGATCATGGTTTGAAGGTTTATACCATTGGTATCGGTGCGGATGAAATGTTAGTGCGCAGTTTATTTGGTCATCGTCGTTATAACCCCTCGGGAGATTTAGATGAAAAAACCCTGCGCGCGATTGCTAAAAAAACCGAGGGGCGTTATTTCCGTGCGCGTAATAAGGAAGAGCTGGAGACTATTTATCAATTATTAGATGAGCTAGAACCGGTGGAAAAAGATAAACAGTTTTATCGACCGATGAGTGATTTATACCACTGGCCATTGGCCTTGGCATTATTGCTAACATCGTTTGTTTCAATATCACGTATGAGTTTCAAATGGACCTGAGCAATTTTCATTTTATTCGACCTTATTATTTATTAAGTTTAATACCGGCGATTATCTTGGCGCTGTTATTGCTGAAAAATAAGTTGGCGCAAGGGGACTGGAGCAAGGTCTGTGATGCGGAATTAATGCCGTATGTCTTGCAGCAAAAACCGGTCAAACAAAACCCTTGGCTGTTCCTTAGTGGTTGCTTGGCGGCGTTGTTGGCGATTATCGCGTTGGCGGGGCCCACTTGGCAGCGCTTAGATTCCCCGGTGTTTAGAAATGATGCCGCCTTGGTGATTGCGCTTAACCTGTCGGTGACGATGGATGCAACCGACGTTAAGCCGAGTCGTTTGGTTCGAGCGCGTTATAAAATTGCCGATATTCTTCGCCAGCGGAAGGATGGCTTAACCGCCTTATTGGTTTATTCGGGGGATGCGTTTACGGTAACCCCATTAACCAGTGATGTCGCGACCATCGATAATATGCTGAGTGCCTTGGAAACTAATATTATGCCCAGTGCGGGTAATAATACCGCCGCGGCCATACAACTAGCGGTTAAATTATTACAGCAAGCCTCTCAGCAACAAGGTGATATTTTTCTTATTAGCGACGGTATTGGTGAGCAAGACGCCGATAGTTTGCTTGATTTGTTGGCGGATTATCACTTATCTATTTTAGGCGTGGGCACTGAACAAGGGGCGCCGATTACCCTGTCGCACGGTGGTTTTTTACAAGATGCGGCCGGTAATATTGTTTTGCCGACCTTATCGAATGCGCGCTTGGCGTCGTTGGCCAGCGCTGGGGAAGGGGTTTACCGGCAAATAAGTAGTGATGATAGCGATGTTAACGCCTTACTCGGGCGCTTAGATAGCTTGGGTCGACGGGCTGCGGATAAGCAGAGCAGCGGGCTTATTGAACAATGGCGCGATAACGGTGCTTGGTTATTGTTATTAGTATTACCGCTGGTAGCGCTGAATTTCCGTAAAGGTTTATTGAGCATCGCCTTATTATTGATATTGCCGCTGCCACAAGATGCCTATGCCGTGCAGTGGCAAGAGCTTTGGCAAACTAAAAATCAGCAGGCACAACAGGCATTTGATAATAAACAGTTTAAACAAGCGGCTGAATTATTCCAATCCCCACAATGGAAGGCGGCGGCGCAGTATAAGGCGGGGCAGCACCAGCAAGCCGCGGAGACGTTAAAGGAAATAGACGAGGCGGATGCTTATTATAATAAGGCGAATGCGCTGGCCAAATCAGGACAATTAGACGCTGCGTTAAAAGCTTATCAGCAGGCGCTTAAATTACAGCCCGGTGATGAAGATACCTTGCATAATTTAAAGCAGCTTGAAGAGGCATTAAAACAGCAGCAAAATGATCAGAAGGAATCGGCGGAAGGAAAAAAACCGCAAGATAATCGGCAGAGTAGTCAATCTGATAAGTCGGGAGAGTCGCAAGATACGGATCAACAGAACGAACAGCAGCAAGCTTCGCAGGATAAAAAGGCTGAGCAGAAAGAGTCAACAGAGGCCAATGAACAAGAGGCGGCTTCTAGTGAAGAAGATGGACAACAAGACGAGCCAGAGGAGGCGGCCACGCCAACGAGCAGTTCGGATGAACAACAGCAAGCCAATGAGCAATGGTTAAATAAGATTAAAGATGACCCGGCGGGCTTATTAAAACGTAAGTTTAGGTATCAATATGGTCAGCGCCAACGCCAGCAATAACAGGAATAGAATGAAAATTAAACAAACAGTCATGAGTGTTATCTGGGCTCGCTTACCTGCTTTACTGCTGTTGTTAGTCCTTCCGGCAGGCACGGCGCTAGCGGTTGATATGGTTGCTGCGGTTGATCGTAACCCGGTGAGTATCAATGAATCGTTTAAATTGATTATTCGAGCCAGTGAATCTCCCGATGATGATCCTGATTTTTCCCCCTTAACAAGCGACTTTGAGATTCTAAACCAGCAGCAAAGTAGTCGCTCATCGTGGGTCAATGGTCGCTCCAGTAAAGTGATTAGCTGGGACTTAGACTTGATGGCCAAACGGGTGGGGCATCTGCAAATACCGAGTATTCATTTTGGTGATGATCAAACTAAGCCTATCCCGTTGCAGGTGGTTGAAGATCAAGCGCAGGCGGCCGTTGGCGCAAATGAGCCGCTATACCTTGATGTCAGCGTATCGGCAGATGAGGTGTATGTGCAGGCGCAGCTGATTTATACAGTGCGTTTATTTCAACGTATATCATTGGCGAAAGCGTCTTTAACCGAGCCGCAAGTTGATAATGCGGTTATTGAAAAGCTGGCTGAAGATGCGCAGTTTAATACCCAGGTGAATGGGGTTAATTACACCGTTGTGGAGCGTAAATACGCTATTTTCCCGCAGCAAAGTGGGCCATTAACGATTGCGCCTTTAACCTTAACCGCGCAAGTGGCCAGCTCTAACCGTTCAGCCTATGGCAGTATCTTTAATAGCCAACGCACACAGACCCAGCGTGTTTTTTCAACAGCCGTGCAGTTAAATGTATTGCCGATACCGGCTCAGTTTAAGGCAAAACATTGGCTGGTGGCGGAGCAACTACATTTAGAACAAACGTGGTCGAATGATGCGTTAACGGTTACCGTGGGTGAGCCATTAACTCGTACCATTACCTTATTAGCGAAAGGGCTGACCGCGAGTCAGTTGCCGGAGTTTACTCAGCACGGTGGCCATTCATCGTTAAAGGTGTACCCCGATCAAGCGGTGTTAAAAAATCAGCGTAATGGTGATGGTGTGATTGCTTTTCGTGAGCAAAAAATAGCCTTCATTCCGGCTAAACCCGGGGAGTATCAACTTGAAGCGCTAGAGATTCCGTGGTTTAACAGCCAAACAGGGCAGCAAGCCGTTGCGCGTATTCCTGCAATGACCATTACCGCGGTGGCTAAGGAAGGCACTATTATTCAGCCGCAGGCTGGCGAGCCAGCAACAACAGGGGCTTTTGTTGAATTGCCGCAAGTGATCGAAAATCCTGTGACGGTGGAAGTAGATGATCGCTGGAAGTGGCTGGCCGTCGTATGTGCCGTGGGCTGGTTGTTAACATTAATGTATCTCGTTGTTAAGCGCTTTAAGACAGCGGCTGAGGCAACAATAGCTAAGAACGATGACCTGCCTTTGAAAACGCTTATTAAGCAGTTACAAAAGGCCTGTAAGGCCAGCAATGCTAAACAAGCTAAGTTGCTACTCAGTCAATGGCAGCAGCTTTTGCTCAGCGAAACAAACTTAGCCGGCAATAACGTCAGCCAGCAATTAAGTGATGAAATACAGCGTTTGAATCAAAGCCTATACGCTAAACAAGCGATACCTTGGCAGGGTGAGCGTTTAGCTGTTCTAGTGTTAGCACATATGCGTCAATTGGACGAGCAGCAGAAAAAGCCTGAGGCCTTAGAACCGCTACACCGTTTGTGAGGGCTAGTTGCTGACCTGTGTTAACGGTTTTTTCAGTGATTCTCACCGTTAAATGGACACTCTTTCAATGAGTGAATACTGCTTTTAGTTGCTTGGAAGTAAGGCCTTATGTCAATGTGTTTTTAGCGCCGCTATTGAATGCTTTAATTGGAGAAGAGATGCCGGTTATTGGTATTGACCAGCGGGGTGTTTTGCTGCCTGGTGAAACTTACAAAAAGTCCTTGTATTATGCCAAATATAGTCCCAGCCCTTATTGAATAAGAGTTCTTATGCACATTAGAAAAAATCATCTGAATAAAAGCGCCAGTGGCGCCATCGTTGCTAGCTCTGGATGGCTGTTGACTTATCTAAGTCATTGATATTTATTGTTATAAATAAATTGCGTTAAATTGTTACAATTTGATGTCAGGCCTTTTTAATCAAGCGATTAGAGCTTGTTTTAAGAGTTAATCCACAAAGTTATCCACAGAAAATGTGGATAATAAAAAAACCAGTTGTAGCAAGCATTTAGCTACGACCATTAACCGTACTTTTAAATATTTAAAATTTTGTTAAATATTTATTCGCTGATTTAAACTCGCCGTTTAAATCGGTAAATTTCGTCATCATTTTAGAGTTTAGCTACTTGTTGATGTTGTCAATCAATAATCATCTAGCTGTAACCGTCCTGTTACATAAGCTATTTACTATCGCGGATAAATATTTTCAGCTTAATGGATGCGATGTTTATGAGTAAATTGATGGTACTGCTAGTGATTATTTTCGGATTTTTTATTTCCGTCTCAATGGCAGGGCAACACAAAATAATCCGATCTACAGGGGATTCGATTGAATTATCTCGATATGAATTAGTGTCTCGCATCGATGTGGAGGAGGTCGATGATGACCTGTCGGGGCTGACTTTTAACCCCTTGACGGGAAGTTTATTTGCAGTGACCAATGAACCACCACAATTGATTGAAATGTCACTTGAAGGACGAGTCATACGACTGATACCCCTGCTTGGTTTTGAAGATACCGAGGGTATTACCCATGTACAAGGAAACCAGTTTGCGTTAGTAGAAGAGCGAAAACGTCAGGTGGTGTTCTTTTCGGTGGATGAAAGCACGACGAGGATTGAACACGAACGCTGCGAAGTCTACGCCTTAGCGATGAAGGGGGAAAAGAATAAAGGCTTAGAAGGTATTGCATGGCGTGATGGAAAGGGGCTTCTGCTTGCCAAGGAAGATGAACCGGAACAGCTGTATCAACTTACAGTGAATAGCCAGTTTGAACTGGGCATGAACGTTTTATTGCGACGCTCGGAGACACCACGGTCATTAGGCGACGTGGCCGGCTTACACAGTTTAGCTAATGGCAATACCCTGTTGTTAAGCGAGGCCTCAGCTGTGTTGTTGGAACTATCACCGGAAGGCGAGATAGTTTCTGAAAAATCCTTTGCGGGTCTGCGTTACGATTCGTTTGTTATGTTTAAGACTATTCGCCAACCTGAAGGGGTCACTGTCGCAGATGATGGACGGTTGTATATTGTATCCGAGCCGAACCAGCTGTTTATTTTTAATAAACCTGAGGTATCGTAATACGAGGCATTTGGAATGAGCGGCTTAGTGCTGAGTTTTATATGAGTTGGATGTTATCGAGTTCAATGTATGGGGCAGCCCGTTTATGATCGAGAAAAAAGATCAGCTGCCTGATATTGTGAATATTAAGTTTTCGTTGATGAGAGGTTTTAGGTTGGGTGTAATTGATGCAATAATCCTCCCATTGAGCTGAAACTATCAGCTCCCGAGTGCTACTAGAACTACTGTTGAGAGAGGCGTTATCATTAAACCTAATGAGTAACCGGGTTTGTGCGTTGCCAGCTCTTGCTTTAAAACATAAATGTGAATAATCGTGCCAGTCGTATTGAAAAATATTTAAGTGCGCACTAGGCCTGCTTTTATCGATTTTATTTAAACGTAGGTAGTGGATTGTCGGTGCTATTAACAGGGTGTTCTTGTCGTTCTACGCTGTTTAAGTGTTTGCCAGTTATAGGTCTTAAATCAGGCACAGTACACGCCCTAATAGGTTTTTGAACGGGCTACAGAATAACATACGGGGTGATAACTTGATGTAGCAGCCAATGCTGAATTGTTTAGTGCATGCAGCCTGTTAAAACCTTGTTTTGTACGCTAGTATCATGGTCGAAATGGCCACTGGAAACCGCATGAAGCGCTCAGCTATAAATAATATGACATACCCCATTTTTTATTCCTTACAGCACTGCCCTTATGCGATGCGCGCTAGATTTGGCCTGATGTTGGCACAACAAGCGGTGATGTTAAGGGCGGTGGTGATGAAAAATAAACCGCCAGAGATGCTTGAGCTATCAGCAAAAGGTACGGTGCCTGTTTTGCTGCTTGAGGACGGTCGGGTGATTGATGAAAGCTTAGATATTATGTTGTGGGCATTGGCTCATAATGACCCTGAGGACTTGCTGTTGCAGCAGGATCAGGAAAAGTCTGTAGCGATGTTTGCTTTAATTGCGCATAACGATAATGAATATATTGATTGGCTGGAAAAATATAAGTACGCCAAGCGTAAACACCAAGCCGACGAGCTGATGTGCCGCCAGCAGTGTGAGCTATTTATCGCTGAGTTAGAGCAGCGTTTGTCTAAGCACGCTTATTTTTTGGGTGATAAACCTTGTTTAGCCGACTATGCAATACTGCCTTTTATTCGTCAGTTTGCGCGGGTCGACCGGCAATGGTATTTGCAAGCGCCTTACCCTGAATTAAGGCGGTGGTTGAACCATCAACTGCAACAGCCGATGTTCACTAAAGTGATGGCGAAATTTCCTTTATGGCTGGAGTGTGAAGAAGCATTTTTGTTTGCCGGTTGATGCGTTCGTTGGCGATTACTTGCGGGCATTTTAGTGGATGAGCATGAGGTAAAATAATGCTAAAAAAGGCTTGCTATATTGAAACGATATACGCTGCGGTCGGGTGTTGAGAAGAGGGTTTATGCACACCATAGAAAATAGCTAAATACAAGCGTAGTAAAATCCCTTGCGTGTGCTTGGTTCTGCTGTTGACATTTGTTAAGTTGTTGATAATTAAGGTTTCGCTTGTAGTTGGCTTAAATTATGTCAATTTGATGACAGGCCTTTTCAATCAACACATTAGCGACTGTTTGCAGAGGTAATCCACAAAGTTATCCACAGGAATTGTGGATAATGAAAAACCTTAATGACAGCAAGCAGTTAGTCATAACAATTAATTTTTATTCTGGCTTTAAAAAAAATTATTAAATAAATCCCGGTTATTTTCTCGGCTTGTTTCTTAGGTGGCTAATCGTGCTGGCTTGAGGGGCTTCTTGGTGTTTTATTTTTATGATTTGAAGGGGCTAATTTGGTACGCTTAGCGGATGAAATTTTCTGACCTATTTAATGCTATAAAGCAGGGTGCGCTTGTTGTCACCGTTAATCAACGCCTTGCTCGGAAATTAAGCGCTGAGCTGGATCAAGCTTACTTAGCTGAGGCGTCGCAGACTTGGCCAGCGCCACTTGTTTTATCGTTTGATGGCTGGTTATTGAGTCTTTGGCAACGACGTTTTGATACAGATGAGCCATTAACCGCCAAGCGACAGGGAAAAACCTTATTAAACCCTGAGCAAGCCTTACAAATTTGGCAGCGGATCATTAGTGACTCCAGCGCGGGGACCTTATTAAACGTAGCCGCGACCGCGAAGGCCGCGAATAAGGCGCGTCAATTGGCAATACAGTGGGGAATTGATGCTGAGCGAGAAACCGAGCTTAGTCTGGATGTTGAGAGTTTCCAGCAATGGCAGGCTGCTTATCAGGCCGTATTAGAAAAAAATAACTGGATCGACCGTCCGCAGCTATTAACGGTGGCGTTGCAGTTTATAGAACAAGGTCAAATCGATTGTCCGCCGCAGATAGTGTTGGCTGGTTTTGATGTGTTTACTGCTCAGCAGAAGGTTTTATGGGAGTTGTTGGCTAATACGGGTAGCGAAGTAGTACATTACCAGCCATATACTTTAACGGCTAAGGTGCAAGTATTAGCCGCCGCGGATATGCAACAGGAGGCGCAGTTGATTGCTCAGTGGGCGAGGGAGCAGTTAGAGGCGGATCCAACGCGGCGTATTGGTATTATTTTGCCGGAATTACAAACGCGGCGTAATGAGTTGGAACACGCGTTTATGAAGAGTTTCTACCCGAGTTTGCAGTACCCCTTAGACCTTCCCCTGCACAAACCCTATAACGTTTCACTCGGTCTACCCTTAGTGAGTTACCCCGCGGTACAACAAATGCTGCGCGTTCTTGGTTTTTTTAGTCAACGCCTAGAACTGCTTGATTTAAATAAGTTATTGCGTTCGCCCTTTATTGCTGGCGGTGAAGCTGAGTGGAGCCAACGCGGGAGTTTAGAGCGGCAATTTAGGCAGCGAGGTTTTCTCAATGTATCCGTTCGGCAATTAGCTAAAACACTGACCGTTGATGAGGGTGACGATAACCCTTGCCCACAGTTGGCGGCCGCGCTTGCTGAGGTGCTGGTGTTATTACAGGACAAACCGAGCCGAGCCACCGCCAGTGAGTGGTTACCGTTTATCCGTGATTTGCTCGGGGCGATTAAGGTACAGGGTGACCGGCAGTTGAGTTCATTGGAGTTTCAGGTTTTTCAGGCTTGGGATAATTTATTACGCAGTTTTATCTTGCTCGATGAAGTCAGTGGCAGAATGAGTTTTGCGGCGGCTATTTCATTGCTTAGGCGCTTGGCACATGACCGTGTTTTTCAGCCAGAAACGCCCACCACACCGATTCAAATTATGGGTTTAATGGAAGCCGCTGGGCATACCTTCGATGCTTTATGGGTGGCGGGTTTACACGATAAGTGTTGGCCGCCAGTCGCGCAGCCCGAGGCTTTTTTGCCGATTAAGCAACAGCGTCAGCAGGGCTTATTACAAGCATCGGCGCAACGCCAGCATCAATTGGCGAGTAGCCAGACTGAACAATGGACACGTTCGGCGGAACAATTGGTTTTTAGTTACCCCAGTGCAGAAGCCGGCACTGCCTTGGCGATGAGCCCCTTGCTGCAAGATTATCCGCTGGTTGATAGCTCTGAGTTATTACAGCGGCATTATGCGGATGTTTTGGCGCAGCGCATTGACTGTTCTGAGCTGGAGTATTTAGATGACCAGCAAGCACCGGCGCTTAAGCCTAATTCGCTCAGTCGAGGCGGGGTGGGTATTTTGCAAGATCAAGCGGCTTGCCCGTTTAGGGCCTTTGTACATCGGCGTCTAGTGGCCACTGATATGGAACAACCGGAACCTGGGATTGATGCGCGGTTACGCGGCAGCTTAGTGCACAGCGCCTTAGAGGCTGTTTGGTTGCTGCTTAAAGATCAGGCGGCATTATTGGCGATCTCGTTGACTGATTTGCAGGCATTAGTGCAGCAAGCTGTAAACGAAGTGGTTAACCAACAAAGCCGCTTTACGCCGATACTACAAACCAGTTTTGCTGGTTTAGAGCAGCAGCGGATCAGGGTTTTAGTCCTGGATTTTTTAGAACTAGACCGTCTCAGAGAGCCGTTTACGGTGTCCGCGACTGAGCTCAGGAAAACGCTCAGCGTTGGCCCCTTACAGATCAATACCATTATCGACCGGGTGGATGTTTTAGCGGATGGCTCGAATGCTATTATCGATTATAAAACGGGAGCCGCTTCACTACAGAGCTGGTTTGGTGAACGCCCTGAAGAACCTCAATTACCCTTATATGGGGTGTTTTCCGGGATGGATGTGCAGAGTATTAGTTTTGCCCAGCTGAAAAAGGGCGAGTGTAAATATATTGGTATCAGCAACTCAACGGCTAATTTTAGTATTTTGAAAGACTTACTGAAAGTTAAAGGGGCTGAGGATGATTGGGTGAGCCAGATTTCAAGTTGGCAGCGTATTAATAGCCGTTTGGCGAATGATTTTGTCGCGGGTGATGCACGAGTCGAACCCACTAGGAAAGCCTGTGAATACTGCGATTTGAGCAGTGTGTGCCGGATTAATGAACACGAAGTAGAGCACTAATAATGAACCAAGTCGTCGATAGTGTACAGCGCGAAGAGTCGCTTGATACAAACCATTCTTTTATTGTGCAGGCACCGGCCGGTTCGGGTAAAACCAGCCTGTTAACCCAGCGTTACTTGCGATTATTAACAACAGTACGGCAGCCGGAAGAAATTTTAGCGATTACGTTTACCCGTAAGGCGGCGGCGGAAATGCATGAACGTATTATCCACTCATTAGCTCTGGCTAAGCAGCCTAGGCCTAGTGATGCCCACGCGGCGGCAAGTTGGGATATTGCTTGCGAGGTGTTACAACACGATGCGGACAATGAATGGAATTTATTAACGACGCCGAATAGATTACGTGTGCAAACGATCGATTCCTTATGTGCAAATTTAACACGTCAATTGCCGGTCACATCGCGTTTTGGTTCGCCGCCATCGATTCAAGCCGATGCGAATCCTTTATATATTGAAGCCGCGCGTAATTGTTTGGCGGAGTTAGAGGGTGATGACGAGGTGGCGGAAGCAATCAAATTACTGCTACTGCACTTAGATAACCAATTGTCACGCGCGGAGCAGTTAATTTCGGTGATGCTGGCCTCGCGTGATCAATGGATGCGCCATCTCGTCTCCGGTCACTCGGAGAGTTTTAATCGACACACCCTAGAAGACGTTTTGCAGCGTTCAATTGAATCGGTATTAAGTCGCTTGGTTGAGTGTTTAGAAGGGGAGTACGGTGATTGTTTACAAGACTTATTGGCTTTTGCCGCTGCGCATATTGATGATACGGACAGTGCTATTTATCGTTTTGGCGAAGAGATCGATTTATACAATAGTGATCCATCGTCGTTAGAGATCTGGCAAATGTTGGCAGATTTTTTGTTAACCGGGACCGGTAGTTGGCGCAAACAAGCTAATGCCGCCTTAGGCTTTCCGGCACCCACGGGGGTGAAAGATAAGCAGCTAAAAGACTTCTATAGTGAAAAGAAAAAACAATATAAGGCCTTGTTAGCTGAGTTATCTGCCAACAAGGAACTGACCGAGTTGATGGGGTGGTTGGGCTGCTTGCCTTCACCCCAGTATTCAGCGCAGCAATGGGCCTTTATTCAGGCGCTGTTTGTTGTATTGCCACGAGCGGTGGCGCATTTACGCCTAGTCTTCCAGTATAACGCGCAGGTAGATTTCTGTGAGGTATCGCTATCGGCGAGTCAGGCTTTGCACGATGCTTCAGGGGTGACTGATTTGGCGCTGATATTGGATTATCAGTTGCAACATATTCTAGTGGATGAGTTTCAAGATACCTCAGAAACTCAGTTCAGCCTATTACAAGACCTAACCGCGGGTTGGCAAGCAGGCGATGGCCGTACCTTGTTTTTAGTGGGTGATCCGATGCAGTCCATTTATCGTTTTCGGCAAGCGGAGGTGGGCTTGTTTCTAAAAACTCAGCAGCAAGGTTTGGGAGAGGTCAGAGAGGTGAATGCGCTGAATATCGCGGTGAATTTCAGGTCTCAATCAGGGGTGGTGGACTGGGTTAATGAGGTGTTTAAGAACATCATGCCAACACATGACGACCTCTATACGGGGGCTATTTCATATAAGCCGTCGATCGCATTTAATGCCGGTTTGACGGCGAATGAGGCGGTGTCTTATTACCCGCATATCGATAGACCGGCAGAAGGCAAAGCCTTATTAGAGCTGATTCAGCATATTCAAGAAAATTCCCCAAATGAATCGATTGGTGTCTTAGTACGTAGCCGAGGGGCTTTACTTGATTTGCTGGTTTGCCTTAATCAGGCGGGAATCGCGTATCAGGCGAGTGATATTGACCCCTTACATAAACGGCAAACGGTGATTGATCTAATGTCCTTGAGCCGCGCCTATTTACAGGCCGCCGATAGGGTTGCTTGGTTGGCGGTATTGAGAGCGCCTTGGTGCGGGCTGAGCCTGAGTGATTTGTTGTTATTATTAGAGGGTGCGCAGGAGCAGAATGTTTGGGATTTGATGTTGGAGCCTGTTCGCCTGAAAACCCTAAGTGTTAAAGGACAGGCGAGCCTGTGTCATTTAATTAAGGTGTTTGAACAGGCATTTTCTCATCGTGAGCGAATTAGCTTGGCCGATATTATCGCGGGCTTATGGAGCCAGTTATTTGCTCCAGAATGTTTGAATTCTACGGCTGAATTGAGTGATGCCGAGGCTTTTTTTGCTTGCCTAGCGGAGCTGGAGGCCGCCGAACAATCGGTGGATATTTACCGCTTAGAACAACGTTTGCAAAAACTCTACGCGGCGGCTGATGTTAATGCACCCGCGGAGTTGCAAATTATGACCATTCATAAATCCAAGGGCTTGGAATTTGACCACGTTATTTTGCCGGGGCTTGATCGGCAAGCTCGGCACGACGATAAGCGTTTGTTAGCTTGGTTAGAGCGGCCATCTGAATTTTCTACTGGCAGTGAATTATTAATTGCGCCATTAAAAGCGACCGGTAGTGGAGGCGGCGATGGCATCGGGCGTTATTTAACGAAGATTGAGCAAGAAAAGTCGGCTAATGAGAGCCAGCGTTTATTGTATGTGGCGGTGACACGAGCAAAAAAACAGCTACACCTGAGTTTCTGTGTGAGTTATGACGAGAAAAAACAGGATATTAAAACCCCGGGCAGTAATACCTTATTAGGCCTATTATGGCCGTCAATTAGCGACGAGGTGGTGATGCCGCCTACGGAAGTGTTACCAGCGGATACCATGAATAGGCCAGTACCGCGACTACAGCGTTTAAATTTGCATAAGGTGCAGTTACCGCCAGCGCAGCAGGCCGATTATCGGCAGCCTGCGGGAAAACAATTTAGTCAACAAACGAGCTTGCTCGAATTTGAGTTAAGTGCTGACTTGGCGGCGGCGATTGGTACGGTCTGTCACCAGTGTATGCAAATTATGGGTGAGCAGGGGATTGCTGGGGAGCCGCTCGCAGCGGCTGCAATACGCAGTTTATTATTGGAAGCCGGGGTGCTGAGCAGTTCCTTGGGTTTGGCGGTGGCAAGAGTGCAGCATATTTTACGCTGTTGCCTGAAAGATAAACGGGGTCGCTGGGTTCTTAATAATACCCACCAGGATAGTCAGTTTGAGCTGGCCATCTCAGGCTGTATTAATAATGAAATTATTCACGCGCGGTTGGATAGAAGTTTTGTTGATCAGGGGCAACGCTGGATTATTGACTATAAAACCAGTCAGTTTGACGGAGATGATATTGAATCGTTTTTGGATCAGGAAATATTGAGTTATAAAACACAATTAGAACGTTATGCACGGTTGATGAGCGGTATCGATAAACGGCCGATTATGCTGGGTTTATATTACCCAGAATATGCCGCCTGGCGTAGTTGGGAGTACATCGGGTATGCCGATTAACAAAATTATTGTTGTTGCTTGTTTGTTGTTATTGCTCGGCGCTTTTTATGCGCTGGGTTTTGAACGTTATACCGAACTCGATTTTTTAAAGCAGCAAAACGCAGCGTTAGTTAATTATTACGAGGAACGCCCTAGGCAGGCGTCGACTTGGTTTTTTGTTGTTTATATTATATCGACGGCGGTTTCTATACCGGGTGCCAGCATATTAAGCTTGGCGGCAGGGGCGGTGTTCGGTTTAGGCTGGGGTCTGCTGTTGGTGTCGTTTGCTTCAACCATTGGCGCTAGTTTGGCATTTTTATTATCTCGTTATGTACTGCGTGATTGGTTGCAACAGCGGTTTGTGACACGTTTGGCCGATATGAATGCTGGGGTGAAAAAGGAAGGGGCGTTCTATTTGTTTGCTTTGCGTTTGATTGTGGTAGTCCCATTTTGGTTGGTGAACGTGCTGATGGGTTTAACGCCAATTAAGCTGAGGACCTATTTTTGGGTGAGCCAATTAGGTATGTTGCCGGCGACGATTTTATTTGTGAATGCAGGCACGCAGTTAAGTTCGCTGGAGCAGTTGAGTGATGTTTTATCGCCGGCGGTTGCTGTTTCATTTGCCTTGTTGGCGGTGTTGCCACTCATCAGTAAATCGGTATTAGCCGCAATGCGTCGTTATCAGGCATTAACAGGCTATAACAAACCCGCTCACTTCGATTACAACCTTATCGTCATTGGCGGGGGAGCTGCGGGTCTGGTAAGTTCCTATATTGCCGCTACGGTTAAGGCGAAGGTGTTGTTGATTGAACAACATAAAATGGGTGGGGATTGTTTAAATACCGGCTGTGTACCGTCTAAATCGTTAATCCAGTCGACACGTTTTTTAGCGGCGCTTGCAGACAGTGAACAATATGGTATTCGCAGTGCGAGTGCTGAATTTGATTTTGCCGAGGTGATGCAACGGGCGGCGGATGTGATCAAGAAAATTGAACCACACGACTCGGTTGAGCGTTATCAGCAATTGGGGGTGGATTGTGTGCAAGCACAGGCGCGGCTGATATCGCCTTGGCAAGTCGAGTTTGCGGGTAAAACGGTGAGTGCAAGGCGAATTATTATTGCCACCGGGGCTAAGCCACATATACCGGTTATTGAGGGCATCCAGCAGGTCGATTTTTATACTTCCGATACGATTTGGTCGTTACGTAAACGCCCTGAACGCTTGCTGGTGGTTGGTGGTGGCCCGATTGGCTGTGAATTGGGACAAGTTTTCAGCCGTTTGGGCTGTACAGTGACGATTGTAGAGGCGGGCGAACGTTTGTTGATGGCCGAGGATGAAGCCGCGGCGGATTTATTGAGTGGGCAATTTGTCGCGGAAGGTATTGAGCTAAAGCTACAGCACTCAATTGAGTCCTTTGTGGTTGAAGGCGACGAATCTTATGCTTTGATCCGAGCGCAGCAAGGTCGTCAGTTAAAGCTTGCTTTTGATGCGGTGTTATTTGCCGTTGGCCGGCAAGCGAATACACAAAACACAGGTTTGCAACAACTCGGTGTGGAGCTAACCGCATCGGGTCGTATCGTGGTTGATCAATATATGCGTAGCAGCGTGCCGAGTATTTATGCCTGTGGTGATGTGGCAGGGCCTTATCAATTTACCCATGCGGCGGCACATTATGCTTGGTATAGCACGTTGAATAGCCTGTTTTCTGGTTTATGGCAGTTTAAAGCTGACCACCGGCTTATTCCTCGGGTAACCTTTTGTCAGCCGGAAATTGCCAGCGTGGGCCATAACGAGCAATCGGCAAAAAAAGCCGGTCTACTGACTGAGACCACGACCTTTCAGTTAGACGAACTGGATCGAGCCATTATTGATGGGCAGACCTCGGGTTATATCAAGGTGTTAACGCCGTTGGCGAAGGATAAGATTTTAGGTGTTACGATTGTTGGTGAACACGCCTCTGAGATGCTGCCGGAATTTGTCTTGGCGATGAAACATGGGCTGGGACTGAATAAAATTCTAGCGACCATTCATGCCTACCCTACCTGGGCTGAGGCAAATAAATACACCGCAGGCTTGTGGAAAAAGAAACACCAGCCGAAGCGATTACTCAAACTACTTACGCGTTACCACGCGGCTAAACGACGATAAATTTATGCGAGAGACACTCAGTCAATTAATCGATAGTGATTTTCCGCCGATCAGGCGATCGACCCTGCAGACCTTACAAGTGAACCTAGGGTACTTATGCAACCAGTCCTGTTTGCACTGCCATGTTAACGCGGGGCCAACGCGGAAGGAATTAATGAGTCGGCAGACGATGGATCAGTTGTTATGTTTTATTGATCAGCAACAGATTCATACACTCGATTTAACCGGTGGTGCGCCGGAGATGAACCCTAACTTTGAATATATCGTGCGGCAAGCCCGCGAGCGTGGTTTAACCGTCATCGATCGCTGTAATCTGAGTATTCTGCAAGAACCAACGTATGAGTACCTGGCCGAATTTTTAGCCCAACAGCAGGTGGAAATTGTTGCCTCTTTACCCTGTTATTCTACCGAGAATGTAGATGCGCAACGTGGCGATGGGGTGTTTGCGAAGAGCATTACCGCCTTACAGCGTTTGAATGCCTTGGGTTATGGGCGTACCTTGCCATTGCATCTGGTGTATAACTCGCAAGGTGCGGTGCTACCGCCAGATCAGCAGCCATTAGAACAGCAATATAAACAGCACTTGGCCGATAATTTTTCGATTGAATTCAGCCAGTTATTGACCATTACCAATATGCCAATTAAGCGTTTTGGTAGTAGCTTAATGTCGAAGGGGCTGTTTGATGGCTATATGAGGTTATTAAAATCAGCCTATCGCGCAGAAAATTTAGCGCAATTAATGTGTAAAACCTTATTAAGTGTGGATTGGCAAGGTTATGTCTATGATTGTGATTTTAACCAGATGTTGGGCCTAGCTGCAGGGTTTTCTGACAACAAAAAACACATTGCTGATTGTTTAGAGATTGATTTTAACCAGCAGAATATTACGATTGCCGACCATTGTTATGGCTGTACCGCGGGTAGCGGTTCGAGCTGTGGTGGGGCATTAACTTAAGGATGATTATGGATATGAAAAAGAGTGTGGTGGAGCGTTATTCACTGGGTGCTGAGCAGGTTCAGCCTGCATTATGTTGTCCGGTTGATTATGACGCGAGCCTATTACAGATGTTGCCGCAAGAGGTGGTTGAAAAAGATTATGGCTGTGGCGATCCATCACGTTATGTCAAAGAGGGTGATGTGGTATTGGACCTGGGGTCTGGCTCAGGCAAAATTTGTTATATGGCGGCGCAATTAGTGGGTGAGAAAGGCAAGGTGATCGGCGTCGATATGAACGACGAGATGCTGGCTTTAGCGAGAAAGTATCAGCCTGAGATGGCGGATAAGCTGGGTAATGACAGGCTGCGTTTTGTGAAGGGGCAGATTCAAGACCTTGCATTGGATCTCGACAAAGTAGACGCGCAGCTGGCGGCTAATCCGGTGCGAAATGTACAAGGGCTCGATCAATTACAACAATGGCAAAAAAAGCTCACTCAAACGGAGCCATTGATTGCCGATAACTCAATCGATTTAGTGTTATCAAATTGTGTATTGAACCTGGTTAACGATGGGGATAAAAAGCAGCTGGTGGCCGAGATTTTTCGGGTATTAAAGCCGGGCGGGCGGATTGCTATCTCTGATATTGTTGCCGATGAAGCCATTCCACAGCACTTAAAAGCAGACCCCGAGTTATGGTCGGGTTGTATTTCAGGTTCCTTTATTGAAGATGAATTTTTAGCGAGCTTCAAACAAGCGGGTTTCCTCGCGGTTAAGTTAGATAAATGGGATGAACAACCTTGGCAGGTGGTGGAAGGTATTGAATTTAGGTCGGTGACGATTACCGCTATTAAGGGCGAACAGACGGCCTGTATTGATAAAGGGCAGGCGGTTATTTATAAGGGCCCATACGCTGAAACGAAGGATGATGAAGGACACGTTTACTACCGCGGGAAGCGAATGGCGGTGTGTGAGCGCAGTTATAACTTATTAACCCAAGGCCCGTACGCGGATGACTTTATCGGTATTAGCCCGGCAGTGACGAAGGAGGGTGAGGCTTGGTGCGCGCCTTCGGGAACCTTGAGACCCGCTAGCGAGACAAAAAATTCCCAGCATAATAATGTTAATAAAACCTCCAGTTGTTGTTAGTCTTGCTGTTGTAAGGCGAAAGCGATGTCCAAGATCAGTATTATTATTCCAGCGTTAAACGAGTCGGGGTGTATTGTAGACAGCTTGTTGGCCTTGCAGGGATTGCGTCAACAAGGGGTGGAGCTGATTGTTGTGGACGGTGGGAGTGACGATAATACGCGGGACTTAGCCCAGCCGATGGTTGATTTACTACTGTCATCAGCAGCCGGGCGTGGAAGGCAAATGAATGTGGGTGCTAAGCGAGCGGAAGGGTGTTTGCTGGTTTTTTTGCACGCCGATTGTCGATTACCTGACGGTGCTTATCAATTACTCGCCAAGTTGAGTAAAGATGATCATGTTTGGGGGCGTTTTGATGTGCGCTTAGATGGCTCGAAAAGGGTTTTTAGATTGATTGAAACGCTGATGAATTGGCGTTCACGCTTAAGCGGTATTATGACCGGCGACCAAGCGATATTTGTCTCGGCAAGGCTGTTTGCAAAAGTCGCCGGTTTTCCAGAGATTCCACTGATGGAGGATATCGCTTTGAGTCGAAAGCTGAAACGACAAAATACCGCAGTTTGTTTGCATAGCCGAGTATTAAGTTCAAGCCGCCGTTGGCAACAAAACGGTGTTTTACGCACCATTTTGTTGATGTGGGGTTTGCGCTTAGGGTACTTTTTTAATGTTGATCCTGTGCGGCTGGCAAAAAAGTATCGGCATGATCGTGGTTAATAATAGAAGGGTTTACTCGTTATTTAGTTTTTCTAATAATGAGGTTTTCAGCTGCTCAAGTTTAGCGCTGTCTCGGATCATATTATCGCTGTTATCCGTGATATAAAAGATATCTTCGGCTATTGTGCCCATGGTGCTTATTTTTGCATTTCTTACGTTAATCTGGCAGGCACTAAAACACTGGCCAATCAGCGATAAAACGCCGGGTTGATCGTGGGTGTTAATTTCCAGTACGGTATAACGTTGGCTATGGTCTTCGCTAAAATTAATCGTCGTCTCGGTATCAAAGTGTTGGCTTTGCCTTGGTTTATGCCGCTCGACTGATAAGACAGCCTGATTGGGGTTTAATAGGTTATTCCGCAAAATATTGGCGATGACTTGTTCACGTTCGATGTTTGCCAAGGGGCTGCCATTGTCTTCCAGAATATGGAAACTGATCAGCGCGATGTTTTTGCTGGTAGTGATGATTCTGGCATCGAGGATGTTTAAACCTAATTGATCTAAGGTGGCTGTGCAGGTGGCAAACATGCCGGAGCGATCATTCACATAAATAAAGACTTCTGCGCCACCACGGGTTGTTTGTGGGCGTAATAACACCAGTGGTAGCTCGTTTTCATCACACGATGAGATGGCTAGGGTATGCCAGATGCTGTCCTCTACACTAAAACGGGCGAAATAATCGATATCGATATGTCGCCATACGGTATTGATTTGTTCATCATCTAGGCCGCGAGCATGTAAGCCCAAACGAGCTTGGTATTGCATATCGCTGAAGTTGTCGGCACTGTTTGGGTTGGCGCTATGTAGACCTCTGCGTAACAGTTTTTGGGTGTTATGGTAGAGTTCTTTTAATAACGAGGCTTTCCAGTCATTCCACAGGGTTGGGTTGGTGGCTCTGATGTCGGCAACGGTTAATAGGTACAGGTAATCAAGGTACTCTAGACTGCCAACCCTAGAAGCGAATTTATGGATAATAACGGGGTCGTTGATGTCTTTGCGCTGAGCGGTCATCGACATAAATAGATGGTTTTGTACTAACCAGCCGACGAGCTCGCTGTCGTAAGAGCTGTAACCGTGTAGGCGGCAGAAGTCGAGAGCGTCTTGCATGCCAAGTTCTGCGTGATTGCCGCCGCGACCTTTCGCGATATCGTGGAACAAGCCGGCTAAATAAAGCAACTCGGGTTTGCTGATATGCTGGAATACCTCGAAACAATGCGGCAGGTCGTCTTGGTGTTTTTCTAGTGCGAAACGGCGTAAGTTTCGAACGATAAATAAGGTGTGTTGGTCCACCGTATAGGCGTGGAACAGATCGTATTGCATGCGTCCAATAATGTCATTAAACGCGGGGATGTATGCTGCGAGTACACCATAACGATTCATCCGCCTAAATTGATGGGTAATACCGTGCGGTTGGCGAATAATGTCTAAAAATAAACGCTGCGCCGTTGGGTTTGCACGAAACTGTTCATTAATCAGGTGAATGCTTTCACGAATTAAACGAATGGTGGTGGAGCGCACGCCGATGATGTCGGGGTGTTTTTGTAATTGTAGGAATATATCGAGTAAGGCGGTCGGTTGGGCCTTGAAGGTATCGGGGTGGGTGACCTCGATATAGCTGTTGACCACGCGAAATGACTCGTTGATCGGGTGTACTTCTAGGGTTTTATTATCCAGCGCCTCGGTAAACAACTGCAGTACAATTTCATTGATGCGTTCGAGCTCCATTACAGTGCGATAGTAGCGCTGCATAAAACTTTCGACAGCGAGATTGTTGTCACCATCTGCAAAGTCGAGTGCTAACGCGAGATCTTTCTGGTAATCAAATAATAGGCGGTTCTCGCCGCGTTTGGCGAGCCTATGCAGTTCGAAACGAACCTGCCAAAGGAAGCGTTGCCCCTTGATGAGGGTTCGGTATTCGCTTTTTGTTAAAAAGGCGTTATTCACCAACTCGCCTAAGGAGTTTGAACCAAAATAGCGCTGGGTGATCCATTGGATGGTTTGAATATCCCTTAAGCCACCAGGGCCTTCTTTAATGTCGGGTTCGAGGTTGTACGCGGTATCACCAAACTTAAGGTGCCTCTTATGTTGTTCATCGACTTTTTCATGGAAAAAGTCGGCGGCAGGCCAGACGTTATCGGTGCATACCTGGCTTTGCATTTGGCGGAAAAATTCAGTAGAGCCGGTAATTAAACGGGCTTCCATTAAGTTGGTGATGACGGTGACGTCTAAACGAGACTGTTCTAGACAATCATCGATGGTACGTACGCTGAGCCCTGGTTTGAGTCCGATATCCCATAAATAGGTGGAGAATGATTCGATAGCCGAGCGGCAGTGTTCGAGTTGCTGCTCATCGAAGATGATCAGTAGGTCGATATCCGAGTAGGGGTGTAGTTCTGCACGACCATAACCACCGGTCGCGACGAGGGCTAACTGACTGCATTGATCGGCTAAAAATTCACCCCAGCAACGGCTTAATAATTGGTCGATGAAGTCGCTACGCTCTTTCAATAGGACTTCGATGGTGGTGCCGGTTTGCGAGCGTTCAAAAAGCTCGTCATTGAACTGTTGAATCACCGCTTTGATATCGGCGATGTTGTTCGTCGATGGTTTCTCTAACAGTTCGTTCGATTTCATGCTTGGTAGAACTCCGGTGCAATATAAGTCGCTTCTATTTTTTCTTCGTTACGTAGAGTGAAAATTTCAAACCCGGTCGCGGTAACGGCGAGTGTATGTTCAAACTGAACCGATAAACTACGGTCCTTGGTGACCACTGTCCAGTCATCTGCGAGTACTTTGACGTGTCGTTTACCGGCATTAATCATCGGTTCGATGGTGAAGGTCATGCCTTCTTCCAAGGTGATGCCAGTACCTGCTTTACCGTAATGTAGTACCTGAGGCTCTTCGTGAAATACACGACCAATGCCGTGGCCGCAATATTCGCGCACGACCGAGTAGCGTTTTGCTTCGGCGAATTGTTGAATAGCGTGACCAATATCACCGAGCTTGATGCCCGGTTTAACCATGCTAATACCGAGGTATAAAGCTTTTTGAGTGGTATCGATGATTCTGTTGGCGAGGATGCTGGGTTCGCCGGCGACGAACATGCGACTGGTGTCACCAAAATATTCATCTTTAATGACCGTCACGTCGATATTGACGACGTCACCCTTTTTTAATACTTTGTCGCTAGGGATGCCATGGCAAACTTGGTGGTTAACCGAGGTGCAAATAGATTTTGGGAAGCCATGGTAGTTCAGGGGGGCGGGGATCGCTTGTTGATGGTTTACGATGAAGTCATGACAGCGATCGTTGAGTTCTCCTGTAGTCACACCGGGAACGACATATTCTGTAATCATTTCGAGAACATCAGCGGCTAAACGGCCTGCGATGCGCATTTTTTCAATTTCGAGAGGGGTTTTTAAGGAGATGCTCATAATGCCTACGCGATTTTTTTTATTGTAAGAAGAGTGAATTATAGCGGTTTAAATTGTCGTTTTCAGCTAAATATGGTATAAAGCGTCGCCCTTTGGCAACAACGACAACGTACAACAGCACATTCGGTAGGGTGCTTAGTTTAACTAGGTTACCGTTTGAGGTGTACGTTTAGTTATCAACCCGAGTCAATCAATGAATTGTTTGGCTAATATTAATTATAGGAAAGTAATAAATGTCTAAAATCACAATGCGTGAAATGCTTGAAGCTGGTGTTCACTTTGGTCACCAAACAAGATACTGGAATCCAAAAATGGCACCTTATATTTATGGTGCTCGCGGTAAGATTCATATCATCAACTTAGAAAAAACATTGCCATTATTTAATGATGCACTGACTTTTATCAATAAGTTGGCAGCGAATAAAGGGACTGTTTTGTTTGTTGGTACCAAAAAAGCTGCGCGTAAAACGGTTGCTGAAGAAGCAAAACGTTGCAATATGCCATACGTAGATCACCGTTGGTTAGGTGGTATGTTGACTAACTTCGGTACTATTAAAAAATCAATTAACCGCTTGAAAGAGTTAGAAACCATGCGTGAAGACGGTAGCTTGAACCGTTTTAGCAAAAAAGAAGGTTTGAAATTCATGCGTCAGCTTGAAAAATTAGAGCGCAGTGTTGGTGGTATTAAAGATCTTAAAGGCCCACCAGATGCTATCTTGATAATGGATGTTGGTTATGAAAAGATTGCTATTAAAGAAGCTAGAAAGTTAGGTATTCCTGTTATCGGTGTTGTTGATACCAACAATAAACCTAATGAAGTTGATTATGTAATCCCTGGTAACGATGACTCAATCAGAGCGCTTACTTTGTATTGCCAAAGTTTCTCTGCTGCTATTCTTGAAGGTAAAGCAAGTGTTATTAAAGAGCTTGTGAGCAATAAAGAAGTGGCTAAAGCGATTGAAAAAGCGGCGCCTGCTGTTGAGAAAGCACCAGCTGGAAAATAAATCCTAGTCAATATATAGGCAGGATTTAAGTAATTGAATTGCCGAGACAGTTGTATGCTTCGGCAATTTTAAGCTGAGATTTGAACGCCTCCTGACGGGGGCGTTTTTACAATTAATTATTAAGATAGAGGTTTGAAATGAGTGTAACAGCAGCGATGGTGAAAGAATTACGTCAAAGAACGGGTTCTGGCATGATGGAGTGCAAACGAGCATTAGTAGAAACCGGTGGTGACTTAGAAGTTGCGATCGAAAATATGCGTAAATCAGGGATGGCTAAAGCCGACAAAAAAGCAGGTCGAGTTGCCGCAGAAGGCGTTATTAGAGTCGCTACCTCGGGTGATGGTGCTACAACGTCGATTGTTGAAGTTAATAGTGAGACTGACTTCGTATCACAAGGTGATGATTTCGTTGGTTTTGCAACGGCTGTTGCGAACACCATTGTTAACAACGATGTGGTTGATGTTGAAACATTGAACGAGTTAGAGCTAGATGGCGACTCTGTTACCGTAGACCACAAACGACGTGCGCTGATTGCGAAAATTGGTGAAAACATCAATGTTAGACGTTTCCAAACAATCAAAACCGATGGCAGCATCGTGGGTTCTTATATGCACGGTATTCGTATTGGTGTATTGGTCGAGCTTGAAGGTGGCTCGGTTGAATTAGCAAAAGACATTGCGATGCACGTTGCGGCGACTAACCCAGTGTGTATTTCTGAAGCGGATGTGCCTGCTGAGCAAATTGAAAAAGAAAAAGAAATCTTTAAAGGTCAAGCCGCTGAAAGTGGTAAACCTGCTGCAATCGTTGAGAAAATGATTGTCGGCAAGGTTAAGAAATTCTTAAAAGAAATTACCTTATTAGGTCAACCTTTCGTTAAAGATGGCGATGTGACTGTCGCGCAATTATTGAAAAATAATGGTGCAACGGTTAAATCATTTGTGCGTTTAGAAGTTGGCGAAGGCATCGAAAAGAAAGAAGAGGATTTTGCGGCTGAAGTAATGGCTCAAGTTCGAGGCGAATAAACAATGGCTGAACTGGCGTATAAACGAATATTGTTGAAACTCAGTGGAGAAGCCCTGATGGGGGACTCTGCTGGCGGTATTGATGGTGCAACAGTTCTAAGGCTTGCTAATGAGGTTAAAGAGCTCTGTGATCATGGTGTTGAAGTTGGCTTGGTGATCGGTGGTGGCAATATCTTACGCGGATCAGAGATGGCTTCAGATGCGCTAGATCGTGTCACCAGTGACCATATGGGAATGTTAGCGACGGTTATTAATGCGCTAGCGATGCAAGACGCATTAGAATCATTAGGCCAGTCTGTACGCGTTATGTCGGCACTTAAAATCAATCAGGTCTGTGAGGATTTTAAGCGTCGTAGAGCGATACGTCATTTAGAAAAAGGGCGAGTGGTTATCTTTGCTGCTGGCATCGGTAACCCTTTTTTCACCACTGATTCAGCGGCTAGTTTGCGCGGTATCGAAGTTGATGCAGAGCTCTTGATTAAGGCAACGAAGGTCGATGGTATTTACTCTGACGACCCCGTGAAAAACCCTGATGCAGAGTTTTACCCAAGAATTAGTTTTGATGAGGCGATCGATAAACGCCTCAACGTCATGGATGCGACGGCGTTGGTGCTTTGTCGAGATCACAACCTACCATTAAGAGTGGTTAATATTTTCGATAAAGGAGCCATTCAACGAGTGGTTGCTGGCGAAGATATTGGTACCTTGGTGGAATAGAAATAGAGGTAATTATGATTGAAGATATAGTTAAAGATGCTGGCGTTCGCATGGGCAAATCGGTTGAAGCCTTTCAAAAGGCCTTAACCAAAATACGTACTGGTCGTGCTCACCCGAGTTTATTGGAAGATATCGTTGTTTCTTACTACGATGTGGATACGCCATTGAACCAAGTGGCGACGGTTAATATTGAAGATGCCCGTACCTTGTCAATTATGCCTTGGGAAGCGACGATGATTGGGCCGGTTGAAAAAGCCATCATGAAGGCTGATTTAGGTTTGAACCCAGTAACGTCGGGTAATGTGGTGCGTGTGCCAATGCCACCTCTGACCGAAGAAAGACGTCGTGATTTGGTTAAAGTCGTGCGTAACGAAGCTGAAAATTCAAAAGTAGCGGTACGTAATATTCGTCGTGATGCTAACTCTGAGTTTAAAGAAGCGTTGAAAGAAAAAATGATTACGGAAGACGAGTTACGCGCTGGCGAAGAAAGAATTCAGAAAGCGACTGATTCGCATATTAAGGATATTGATAAACATCTGGCTCATAAAGAAGAAGAGTTAATGGCGATGTAGTTTTTAAAGAGCGGGCGCCTGATATTGGGTGCCCACTCTTTAGATTTAAGTTTACATGTCCCTTTACTAGCTAAGGGATAACAGGGAATTATTGTGAGCGATAACTTAAGTACTCCGAATCAACTCAATATCCCCAAACATATTGCGATCGTCATGGATGGTAATGGGCGTTGGGCTGTACAACGGAATAAACCGCGTGCTTTAGGCCATAAAGCTGGGGTTGATGCTTTACGGAAAACCATAGAGGCCTGTGTTCGTTTACGGGTAGACGCGTTAACGGTCTTCGCTTTTAGCAGTGAAAATTGGTTACGACCGGCGAAAGAGGTCGATTTATTGATGCGCTTGTTTTTAGCAACGCTAAAACGACAAGCCGCCAGCTTACAAAAAAATAATATACGCTTAAAAGTCATCGGCGACTGTTCGAGGTTTTCTAGTGCCTTGCAAAAGAGCATTCAAACGGTTGAGGCTTTGACCGCTGGAAGTGACGGTTTAACCCTGATCATTGCGGCAAATTACGGTGGGCAATGGGATATCGAACAAGCCGCCATACGACTTAGCGAGCATATAAAGTCTTTGGCGGGTCAATCAGACGGGATGCAATTAAAGGATTTCCTCTCTACGGCAGAGGTAGTGGACCCCGATTTGTTTATTAGAACGGGTGGCGAGCAACGAATAAGTAATTTTTTGTTGATGCAATTGGCTTATAGTGAGCTTTATTTTACCGATACCCTTTGGCCCGATTTTAATGAACAGTGTTTACTTGATGCGATCAATGACTTCTCTTCGCGGCAACGTCGTTTTGGTCAAACGGGTGAGCAAATTAACCAACAGGAATAATTTATGAGTAGTTTGATGCAACGACTATTAACTGCGGTCGTGCTTATTCCTATTGTCGTTTGGGTGGTGTTGTTTGCACCTGAGCGGTTTTTTTTAGTGGTGGCGAGCGTTATCGTATGGGTTGCTGCTTATGAATGGGTCGCCTTGAGTGGCGTGTTAAATAAATTACATAAAATACTGTTGGCCAGTTTGATGCTGGGTTTCGGTCATATTTTGCTGTTGCTTGATACGCAGATTTTGAGCTATTTACTGCTAGTGAGTTTAGCGTTCTGGCTGTTCATCGTACTGTTTATTATCACGTGGCCAAAGCAGCTGCTGGAGATGCGGCAACAGCCGGTGGTGATGCTATTGTTGGGTCATGTTTTATTGGGCCTTACTCTAGTGTCCTTGTACCTGTTAAGGCATTCCTTTGCCTTGGGTGCGGAACTGTTAATGTACTTATTATTATTGATATGGATTGCCGATAGCGGGGCTTATTTTGCTGGCCGTGCGCTGGGTGCGCGTAAGTTATCGGCGATTATCAGCCCGGGAAAATCGATCGAAGGAGTGGTGGGTGGTCTGCTGACTTGTTTGTTATTTGCGGTGTTTATGGCGGGTTATTTCGAGGTGGTTAATGCACTCGGTTTTATCGGTTTGTCGTTGCTAGTTGTGCTGGTATCGGTTTATGGGGATTTATTTGAAAGCCTACTGAAGCGGCGAGCAAAGGTGAAGGATAGCGGTAATATCCTACCTGGACACGGTGGCATGCTTGACCGTATTGATAGCCTGATCGCGGCAGCACCGGTTTTTGCTGCCAGTCTACTGCTGACGGAGGTATTGTTATGAAGTCGGTGTGTGTATTAGGTTCAACTGGCTCGATAGGCCTCAGTACCTTAGATGTTTTAAGAATTAATCAACAATCCTATCGCGTATTTGCGTTAACCGCGAATAGGAATATAGATCGCTTAGTTGAACAATGTCTGGAGTTTAAACCCTGTTTCGCGGTGGTTCCAGATGAGCAGCTCGCAGAGCAATGCCGTTTGAAAATATCCCAATCGGCGGCTGCGGCTACCGAGGTGATCTCGGGTATGGAATCGCTAGAGTTCGTCGCCAAACATCATGATGTGGATATTGTGGTTGCTGCCATTGTTGGCGCGGCGGGTCTATTATCAACCCTAGCTGCCGCACAAGCGGGTAAGAAACTACTGTTGGCGAATAAGGAAGCGTTGGTGATTTCGGGTGACTTGTTAATGTCGGCGGTGAAGGATAATAATGCGTGTTTATTGCCATTAGATAGTGAACATAATGCCTTATTTCAGTGTATGCCCGCAGGTTATCAAGCGGGGCAAGGTGCCGCGGGTATCCGCAAGCTGATTTTAACGGCCTCGGGTGGGCCATTCCTCAATAAGCCAGCCGCTGAGTTGAGAAATGTAACGGTTGAGCAAGCCTGTGCGCACCCTAATTGGTCGATGGGGCGGAAAATATCAGTTGATTCGGCCACCATGATGAATAAAGGTTTGGAGCTTATCGAGGCGAGTTATTTATTTGCTATGCCGGCTGATTTGATTGAGGTATTGGTACACCCGCAAAGTGTGGTGCACTCGATGGTGGACTATATTGATGGTTCGGTATTGGCGCAACTGGGGAACCCCGATATGCGAACACCCATTGCGCATGCTCTGGCGTGGCCTGAGCGACAAGCAAGTGGTGTATCTCCGTTAGATTTTATGCTCAATAAACAATTAAGTTTTGCTGCGCCGTGTTATGAGAAATTCCCCTGTTTGCGTCTAGCGTATGAAGTTTTAGCAACGAAGGGCAGTGCCCCTGCTATTTTGAATGCGGCTAATGAGGTGGCAGTAGAGGGTTTTTTGAATAAAAAAATTCGTTTTACCGATATTCCGGTGTTGATCCAACAAGCGTTGGATACTTCAAGCATCGAGCCGTTAGATTCCATCGATACGGTGTTACGAGTCGATAGAGTGACGCGCGAACTGACGATGCGTAATATGGAGTCGATCTGATGGAATTTATTACCTCCTTGATTGCATTTGTGGTGGTGCTGGGGCTTTTAGTCACGGTGCATGAATTTGGTCACTTTTGGGTGGCTAGGCGCTGTGGCGTTAAGGTGCTGCGTTTTTCGGTTGGCTTTGGTAAGCCGCTGATTAAGTTTAAACGGAAAAATGACCTCACTGAATACGTTATTGCCGGTATTCCCTTGGGTGGCTATGTCAAAATGCTGGACGAGAATGAAGCGGAGGTGAAAGCCGAAGATAAGCACCTCGCCTTTAATAATAAACCTTTATTCAGCCGATTCCTTATCGTGCTAGCGGGTCCTGCATTTAATCTCATTTTTGCCTTGATCGCATTTTGGTTGATTTTACTGATTGGCGAAGAAGGTTTGAGACCGGTGGTGGGTGGTTTTACCAAGGACGGCATTGCGATTCATTCGACGATCGAGGTGGGGGATGAGATTGTTAGTGTGAATGGCCGGCCTGCACCTATCTGGCGGGTTGCCGCCGGTTTGATGAGCAGTGAAATGTTGGATCAAGGGCGTTTCGAGCTGACCGTGGCAAAACCTGGTGGACAGTTTGCTACGGTTGTTATAGAAAATACGGACGCCGAGCTGCCGGATGCCTCGGCGATGTTGCATAGCATTGGCATACTACCGCGCACGCCTGTGTTAGCGGCCGTTATTGGTGAGGTAGTGAAAAATGAGGCGGCCGACAAGGCGGGGTTGCTGGCGGGTGACTTAATCGTCTCGGTGAATCAGCAAGAGATTAACAGCTGGGGAGAATGGGTCTCTGCTACTCGAGCTAACCCAGCTACGCCGATGGCTGTGTCGCTACTTAGAGGGGGGCAGGTGGTGCAATTAAATCTGACACCCAAACGCATCAAGGATGGTTCAAAGTGGATTGGACGGATTGGTGTTTCAGCGTTGATTGATAGCGATTTGTACGATGGTTTTTATACCAGTTACTCTTTGGGAGCGGTAGATGCTATCGGCGAAGCGGCAAAACAAACCCTGAGCTACTCTTTGTTGACGGTTAAATTGATTGCTCGGATGGTGCTCGGCGAGGCCTCATTAAATAACTTAAGCGGGCCGATCAGCATTGCGCAATACGCCGGAAAATCTGCGTCTATAGGCTTGCTTGCCTTCTTGAAGTTTCTAGCATTTGTTAGCCTAAGCCTAGGCGTGATGAATTTGCTGCCGATCCCGATGTTGGATGGTGGTCATTTGATGTTTTATTTGCTAGAAGCGATTAAGGGTAAGCCGGTTTCTGAAAAAGTACAGGCGGGCTTTATGCGTATAGGTATGCTCGCCTTAGTTGCCTTGATGCTGACAGCGGTGTTTGTTGACCTGAGCCGTTTATTTAGCTAAATAAAAATACGTATTGAGTCGACTTGCTGTTTTATCTATACTGACTCGTTATAAATAAAAACCTATAAAAATAAGTTTCCTGTGATAAAAATAATTAGATCGACCCTCATAACTTTTTCATTAGTCGCCTTGTTTGTTGGCTCAAGCTTGGTGGTCGCTGCGGAATCGTTTGTTATCAAAGACATCAAGGTGAATGGCTTGCAACGTATTACCGCCGGTGCTGTTTTTAATGCCTTGAGTATTAAACTGGGTGATGAGTTTAGTGATCAGCGTTCTGGCGATGCTATTCGCGAATTATTTGGCATGGGGTTTTTTAGTGATGTCAGTATCGATCAAAACGCCGATGTATTGATTATTAATGTGACAGAGCGTCCTGCGATAACGAGCATTGAGTTAGACGGTAATAAAGATATTGAAACAGAGCAACTACTAACGGCCTTTGAAGACGTAGGTATGGCGGTTGGCCGTGTTTTTAACCCCTTGGTACTGGATAAGGTGAAAAAGGAGTTATTACAGCAGTATTATAATAATGGTAAGTATTCAGCTAGTGTAGAAACAAAGGTGACCACACTGGAAAGAAACCGTGTTGCGATACTCATTAATGTGAGTGAGGGTTCAGCGGCGAGTATTAAGAAGATTAATATAGTCGGTAATAAATCGTTTTCTGATGAGGAGATACTGGGTTCATTTGAATTAACGGGGCCAACGCTCATTTCTTTCTATACCAATAGTGATCAATACTCTAAGCAGAAGCTGTCTGCGGATATCGAACGGTTAAGTTCTTTTTATCAAGACCGTGGTTATATTAACTTTAAAGTTGAGTCCACTCAGGTGTCGATTAGCCCGGATGAGAATGGAATTTATATTACGATTAATGTTAAAGAAGGTGTCGTACACACGGTTAGTGAGGTCAAGTTGGCCGGCGAGTTAGTTGTTAGTCCCGATAAATTAATTCCATTTGTCAGTGTGCAGCCGGACGATATTTTTTCTAGGAAAAAAGCGACACAAACCTCCGAGAATATCACCACCTTACTCGGTCATGAGGGGTATTCTTTTGCTAACGTTAATATGATTCCAGAAATTGACGCGGAAACATCGACGGTAAAAATAACCTTTTTTGTCGACCCGGGTAAGCGGGTGTATGTACGTCGTGTGATTATGCAAGGTAATGTTAAAACACGTGATGAGGTTTTGAGGCGTGAAGTTCGCCAAATGGAAGCTGCACCAATTTCCACCTTGCAAGTCGAACGTTCGAAAGACCGCCTCTCTCGTTTGGGGCATTTTGATGAAGTTGATGTAGAAACACCTGCCGTCGCCGGCACTAATGACCAAGTTGACGTGATATATTCGGTGAAAGAAAAATCATCCGGTAATATCTTGGCAGGTGCTGGATTTTCACAATCTCAAGGCTTGGTACTGAATGCGAGCATCAGTCAGAATAACTTTTTAGGCACGGGTAAACGGATGAGTGCCAGTTTCAATAATAGTGATGTGAATACGGTTTATAGCTTGGGTTATACCAATCCTTATTACACCATCGATGGGGTTAGCCGAGGTTTTAATATCAGTTACCGAACCACTGATGCCGAAGAAGCGAATACCTCTGATTATTCCACCGAAACATTTAATACTGGGGTGAACTTTGGCCTACCGCTGAATGAACGCGATAGAGTGGGGCTTGGTTTTGATATTGAGTTTACCTCACTTGATATTGATGACAGTTTGGTGGTTAACCGGATTAGTGATTTTGTGCGTGAGAATGGCGACTCTTATACTAATTTCAAGCTGTCGGCTAGCTGGGGCACCGATTCACGTAATAGAGCCGTCTTTGCGAATAAAGGTGGTTCTAAACGATTATCTGGAATTATTACGCTGCCGGGTTCAGACCTAGAATTTTATAAGTTGACCTATAACCAAAAACATTATTTTGCCGTTACCAAACATACAACCCTGTATTTAAATGGTAACTTCGGTTATGGCGATTCATATGGTGATGCCGAATCATTACCATTTTTTGAAAATTATTATGCCGGTGGTAAGAACTCGGTGCGTGGTTTCACCGATAATACCCTAGGCCCTAAAGACGAATTTGGTGATGCGATCGGTGGTAGTGTTAAATTGGTCGGTAATGCTGAATACATCTTTCCTGTGCCGTTCATGCCTGAAAGTAAAACGGTTCGGCTGAGTACTTTTATGGATGCGGGTAATGTATACGATGATGAAATTGATGTCGGTGATTTACGCTATTCAGTCGGTGTCTCAGCGAAATGGCTATCGCCATTTGGCGCTTTATCGGTTAGTTTAGCGATGCCGCTGAATGATGATGAAGACGATGAAGTTCAAGTATTCCAGTTCTCATTTGGCTCTGGTATTTAATTTTTAGGATTTAACCCTGTAGGAGATATAAATTGAAATTTATTAAGCAGATTATAGTGGCGAGTGTTCTCACCATTGCTTTAGTTAGTTCGGTACAAGCCACGGAAATTAAAGTGGGTTTTGTGAATGTTGCTAGAATTTTAGAAAAAGCCCCGCAAGCTGAAACGGCTAAAATAGCGTTGGAAAAAGAGTTTTCTCCAAGAAATAAACGCCTATTAGCCAGTCAAAAAACGATTAAAAAATTAGACGAAAAGATCGTACGTGATGCGAAAATGATGACTGAAAGCAAGTTACGCAAACTTCAGCGTGATGTGCTTGAGAAAAAACGTGCGCTTAAACGAGATCAAGAAGAATTTAGAGAAGACTTTAACCTCAGACGTAATGAAGAGTTAGCTAAGTTACAACGCTTAGTATTTGAGGCGATTAAAGGTTTGTCTGAGGCTGAGAAGTTTGACTTAGTACTACACGATGGTGTTGTGTATGCCAGTTCTGCGGTGGATATTACAGCGAAAGTACAGCAACGATTAGCGTCGCTTAAATAGTCAATAAGGGGCTGTTGTTGAATATTTCTCTAGAAGAGATTGCCGCTCGTATTGGTGCGCAGTTAGTTGGTGACCCTGAACACAGGATAAACTCTTGTTCTACGTTAATTAGCGCTGATGCTGATCAATTATCATTTATTTACGATAAAAAGTATTTGCCAGCACTACAGCAAAGTAAGGCTGGGGTGGTTATTTTATCGGCTCAGTTTGCCGCTGATTGCCCCGCCCATGCGTTGATTGTTGAAAACCCCTATTTAGCTTATGCCAAGGCGGCAAGCTTTATACACTCAAAAGCTAAGGCAGTTGGAAGCATTCATCCGTCTGCTGTAATGGGTGAAAATAGCCGTATCGCAGATGATTGTGTGATTGCGGCGAATGTGGTAATCGGCGATAACGTCCATATTGGCCGTGGTGGTAAAATTGGCCCAGGTTCAGTACTCGGGGACGACATAATTATCGGTGAAAATGTAAATATCATTGCTAACGTTACGATTACTGACGGATGCCGTTTAGGTGATGGTGTGAGCTTACACCCGGGTTGTGTAATCGGCTCTGATGGTTTTGGTTATGCACCGGCAGAAAACAGAGCTTGGTGTAAAATACCCCAGCTTGGCGTGGTGGTGATTGGCGATAATGTGGATGTTGGTGCTAATACGACGATTGATTGTGGCGCGTTAGATAATACCGTTATTGGCAATGGGGTGAAAATTGACAACCTTGTACAAATTGCACATAACGTCGAAATAGGGGAGCACTCGGCGATAGCCGCCTGTACCGGTATTGCTGGCAGTACTAAAATTGGCAAACACTGTACCTTAGCCGGTGGTGTTGGTTTAGTAGGCCACCTGACAGTTGCGGATAACGTACACGTGACGGGCATGACGATGGTCACGCACTCGATTAAACAGGCGGGTGCCTACTCATCGGGAACACCCTTTCAAAGTAATAGTGCTTGGCTAAAAAATGCTGTGCGATTTAAGCAGCTCGATGCACTAACAAAAAAAATCAATAAATTAATTAAAACAAATAAGGAAAATGATGGCGCACGATGATGTAAGAAAAGTAATGGAATTTCTACCGCACCGTTATCCTTTCTTGATGATCGATAGAGTGGTTGAGTATGAAGCCGGAAAGCGTTTACTGGCATTAAAAAATGTTTCTTATAATGAACCGCAATTTACTGGGCATTTTCCGCATAACCCGATTTTCCCAGGGGTGTTAATTCTTGAAGCGCTAGCGCAAGCCACCGGCTTACTTTCTATGAAGACTTTAACCGACCGCGGTGAAGACTTTGGCGAGTATTATTTAGTCGGAGTGGATAACGCTCGATTTAAGCGCTCGGTAGTGCCGGGGGATCAGCTGATGGTTGAAGTGATTTATAAAAAAGACCGGCGTAATATATGGTCATTCGAAACCAAGGCGACGGTTGATGGGCAGCTTGTTGTTCGTGCGGATATTATGTGCGCAGCGAAGGAATCGACTAAATGATTCACCCTACGGCCATTATCGACGCTAGTGCCAGTATTGCAGACGATGTAAGCATTGGTCCCTATACGGTGATTGGGGCGAATGTTTCGATTGATTCTGGGACTAAAATAAACTCCCACGTGACCATTAACGGCACGACAAAAATTGGTAAGAATAATCGAATCTACCAGTTTTCCTCAATTGGAGAAGACCCACAAGATAAAAAATATGCGGGAGAACCATCTTTTTTAGAGATTGGCGATAATAACGAAATACGTGAATTTACCAGCATTCATCGTGGCACGACACAAGATAAGAATATTACTAAAATTGGTAGTAATAACCTATTTATGGCTTATTGTCATGTTGCGCATGACTGTGTCATTGCTGATGATGTGATTCTGGCTAACGCGGCTTCCCTTGCTGGGCATGTGCATATTGGTCAAAATGTGATTTTAGGCGGTTTTTCGATTGTGCATCAATTTTGTCAATTGGGTGACCATTGTTTTTCAGCGATGGGCAGTGCGATTACTAAAGACGTACCACCTTTCGTGATGGTCGGTGGACGGCCAACCAAACCACATGGTATTAACGCGGTGGGTTTAGATCGACGTGGGTTTTCCAAAGAGGCTGTTTTACAAATAAAACGGGCCTATAAAACCCTGTATAAATCAGGACTTAAGTTGGTCGAAGCCAACGAACAACTGGCGGTTATGGCTGAGTCTCAACCCGAGCTGCAAGTGATGGTTGATTTTTTACAGAATTCAAACCGTGGCATCATGCGTTAGTAGCGACAGCTATCTTGGATTTGAGTCTTTCAACCCAAGGTTGTAGTTTTTTCTTTTCTTATTCGTTTGACTATTGGAATCGTCTCCTCAGTGATAAATACGCCTATAAAAATCATGATGGTTGCTGGAGAGCACTCTGGCGATATCCTTGCCGCGGGCTTGATCAAGCGGTTACGTGAAATATATCCGCATGCGGTGTTTTCAGGCATTGGCGGGCAGCGCATGATGGCGGAAGGTTTTGAAAGCCTATATCCGATGTCAAAATTGTCTGTTTTTGGTTTGTTCGAGGTGATTAAGCACCTGCCTGAACTATTATCGATTAGAAAGAATCTAAAGAAACGCATCATTGTCGAACAGCCAGATGTGTTTATTGGCATTGATGCGCCTGATTTTAATTTAAAACTGGAGCGCGACTTGTTCCAAATAGGTATTAAGACGGTGCACTATGTGAGCCCAACGGTATGGGCTTGGCGTCCGAAGCGGATAAAAAAACTGATAGGCTCCCTCAATGCGCTACTGTGCATTTTTCCATTTGAGGAAACCTATTTTGCGCCGACTAAGGTTCCGGCCTACTTTATTGGCCATCCGCTAGCCGATGAATATAAGCGCTTAGCCGAGAGCAAGTCGGTTGATAGGGTTAAGGGCGCCGTATCGACGGTGTTGACGATGATGCCTGGTAGTCGTACCGGTGAGTTAAACCGGCATAGCATGATCTTTATTCGTGCGGCAGAAATATGTGCCGCCAGCATCGAAAACTTAAAAGTATTGGTGCCGATGCCCGATCAAGCCGCGGCCGATGTTTTTAGTGCCATTTATCAATCATCTGCGGCGAGACTCGACTTAGATATTAAGCTAATGGCGTCGAGCGAAATGATCGCTGAGGCCGATTTGGTTCTAGTGGCGTCCGGTACGGCAACCTTAGAAGTGATGTTATTAAAAAAACCAATGGTGGTGGCTTATAAATTATCACCATTAACGACGTGGGCCTTTAAAACGTTTGATTTATTGAAGGCTGCTTATGTGTCGATGCCTAATCTGATTGCTAATAAACCCTTGGTGAAAGAGTTTTTACACGAAAAGATGACCGCTGAAGCGCTCGCTACTGAATTAATTAGCCTGTATACAGATCAGGTACGTGTCGATGATATGGTGAGTCAGTTTGATGACATGTCACAGGCTATTAGTTGCGATGCGGATCAACAAGCGGCAAAGATAGTCGGCCGTGTTATTTCTGGTGAGATCTGAAAATGAGTAATATTATTGTAGGTTTAGATGAAGTTGGTCGGGGCTGTATTGCAGGTCCGGTTGTGGCCGCTGCGGTGGTGCTTGATCCACGTCGGCCGATTGTTGGCCTGATGGATTCGAAGAAGCTATCAGAAAAAAAGCGTAATCAGCTGTCGGCGGCGATTATGGAGTCGGCGTTAGATTGGTCGATTGGCCGCGCTGAAGTCGTTGAAATTGACCAGATAAATATCTTACAAGCGAGCTTGCTCGCGATGAAACGGGCCTTTGATGGGCTACTAGTTGATGTTGACTTTGCTCAGGTCGATGGAACGTTTTACCCCGATATAGATGCGCCGGGTGAATGTATTAAGGGTGGTGATGCCTTAATTGAAGAAATTTCTGCGGCCTCGATCATTGCTAAGGTCTACCGTGATCAACATATGTCTATTCTTGATACCCTGTATCCAGGTTATGAACTGGCTAAACACAAGGGTTATCCAACGCCAGCGCATAAAAAATTATTGGCCGAGCAGGGGGTTATTAATATTTATCGGCGTTCATATGCCCCAGTCAAGGCGTTATTAAAATGAGCGAGCAGCTAAAGTTTATTCATTTGCATAACCATACTGAGTATTCCTTGGTTGATGGCATTATGCGGGTGAAACCGATGGTGAAACGCGCAGCAGAACTATCGATGCCGGCCATTGCGGTCACTGACCACGTTAATATGTTTGCGGCGGTTAAGTTCTATCGGGCGGCGTTGTCTGCTGGGGTTAAACCTATTCTAGGGGCGGACATATTAATTAAGGATACCGTCGAGCAGAAAAAACCCTATATTGTTACTTTGCTGGTGCAGGATCAACAAGGTTATTTAGCCTTGTCGGAGCTTATTTCCGAGGCTTATTTACACGGTCAAGAAAAAGGTATTCCCTATCTAACGAGTGAAAAGGTATTCGACAATAATAAGGGGCTGATTGTTTTATCCGGTTGCTTAGATGGTTTATTGAGTATTGCAGTGGGTTCTGATGACCACGAAGCTTGTTCACAAATTGTACAACGTTGGCAGCAGGTTTTTACCGATAGGTTCTATCTAGAGGTGCAGCGCGTTGGTCGTCCTGGCGAAGAGAAGTCGATTGCTAATATGGTCGCTCTATCGATCAAACACGGTGTTGCTGTGGTGGCGACGAATGGCTGTTGTTTTTTGAGTCAGACAGAGTTCGATGCGCATGAAGCGAGAGTCTGTATTAATCAAGGTCGGGTTTTGTCCGATAGCCGACGGCTTAAAACACATACGGAGCAGCAGTACCTGAAAACTCAGGATGAAATGCTTGAGCTATTTTCTGATCTGCCCGAAGCGATTGAAAATACGCTTGAAATTGCTAAGCGCTGTAATGTTGCACTGAATTTAGGCGAAAACTTTCTGCCGGACTTTCCCTTGCCCGAAGGTTTAACGATTGATGAGTACTTTGCTCAGCTTGCGGAAGAAGGCTTGAAGCGGCGAATCGATGAAACCTCCGCTCGAATCGACTTCGATGCTGAAAGAATAGCGCTGTACCAAGCACGGTTAAAACGTGAATTAGACGTTATCTGCCAAATGGGTTTTCCTGGTTATTTCTTGATTGTGGCGGACTTTATTGAGTGGGCAAAAAATAATGGGGTGCCGGTAGGCCCAGGTCGTGGTTCGGGTGCGGGTTCTATTGTCGCTTATGCGATGCGGATTACCGATTTGGACCCGATGGAGTTTGACCTGCTATTTGAGCGTTTCTTGAACCCAGAACGGGTTTCGATGCCTGACTTTGATGTCGATTTCTGTATGGATGGGCGTGATCGGGTGATCAATTACGTTGGTGAACGATACGGTCGTGACAAGGTATCGCAAATTATCACCTACGGCAGTATGGCGGCGAAAGCGGTTATTCGCGACGTAGGTCGGGTGTTAGGGCACCCCTATGGTTTTGTAGATCGCTTGGCGAAGGCGATTCCCTTTGAAATTGGTATGACCCTCACCAAGGCGCTGGATGAAAGTCCAGACCTGCTGAGTGCCTACCAAGAAGAAGATGAGGTTCGAGAATTAATCGATCTCGCGCTGCAATTGGAAGGGGTGGCACGTAACGCGGGTAAACACGCGGGTGGGGTGGTTATATCACCGAGTAAATTAACCGATTTTTCACCGCTGTACTGTGAAGAAGACGGTAGTAACCTCGTAACCCAGTTTGATAAAGACGATATCGAAGCGGTTGGCTTGGTTAAGTTTGACTTTTTGGGTCTAAGAACCCTCACCATTATCGATTGGGCCTTACAAAATATTAATAGCCGTCGGCAAGCAAAAGGCGAAGAGGCGGTGAATATTGATTTATTGCCGCGAGATGATCAGCCTACCTACGAATTATTGAAGAACTATCAGACTACGGCAGTTTTTCAGCTTGAATCTAGGGGGATGAAAGATCTTATTCGTCGTTTGCGCCCAGACTCCTTTGAGGATGTTATTGCCTTGGTGGCCTTGTTTAGACCCGGTCCCTTGCAGTCAGGCATGGTGGATGATTACATCAATGTCAAACACGGTCGCAAAAAAGCCGAATATGCGCACCCTAGCTTGATTCCAATTTTGCAGCCCACTAACGGGGTTATTCTGTACCAGGAACAGGTGATGAGAATTGCCCAGGATTTGGCGGGTTATAGTCTGGGTATGGCCGATTTGCTGCGTAGAGCGATGGGTAAGAAGAAACCCGAAGAAATGGCCAAGCAGCGAGAAATGTTTACCAGTGGGGCGGTGAAAAATGGGGTTGAACACGAGATAGCCACCTATATTTTTGACTTGATGGAAAAGTTTGCCGGTTATGGTTTTAATAAATCGCATTCGGCCGCGTACGCGCTAATCGCTTATCAAACCGCTTGGTTGAAAACCCATTACCCATCGGAGTTTATGGCAGCGGTATTGTCATCAGATATGGATAATACCGAGAAGGTGGTTGCCTTTATCGACGAGTGTCGTGAGATGGACTTGGATATTCTGCCGCCGGATGTGAATAATTCAGATTATCGATTTACCACCAATGATGAGGGGCAAATCATTTATGGCCTAGGGGCGATAAAAGGTGTTGGTGAGGCCGCGATTGAATCTATTATTGAGCAGCGAAAACTTGATGGGCCATATGCTAATCACGCGGATTTAGCGCGACGGATTGACCTGAGAAAGGCTAATCGACGGGTACAAGATGGCTTGATACGCTCGGGTGCGTTGGATTGCTTCGATGATAACCGTGCACGTTTAATGGATAGGTTAGCGGGTGTATTACAGGTCGCTGAGCAGCACAATAAGAGTGATAAGGTCGGGCAAAATGATTTGTTCGGCTTAAGCGTGGTTGAGCCGGTGAAGAGTGAAACGCTGGCCGACATTGAGCCATGGTCAGAGTACGAACGTTTAAAATCAGAAAAAACCACCTTGGGCCTGTATTTAACCGGGCATCCCTTCGACTGTGTGAAAGAAGAAATGTTGACGGTGGTATCGGCTAAATTATCCGCTTTGTTGGATATGGAGCTGGCCTCGCCAAAACAAGCGGGTGGCCAGTACCGTAGGGTAAAAGGTAAACCGGTGACAGCGGCTGGTTTGGTGTTAGAGGTACGTACTAGACCGACGAAGAGTGGTTCTAAAATTGCCACCGTCATTTTGGATGATGGTAGTGCTAGATTAGAGGCGGTTGCCTATAGTGAAACCTTCGAAACGTTTAGTGAGTTGCTGGTTAGTGAGCAGATCGTCGTGATAGAAGGCGGTCTATCGTTTGATGATTTTGCGGGGCAGAACAGACTCTCGATTGAGACGGTGATGACGGTTGAGCAGGCACGTGAAAGATTTATTAAAGACTTGCTGATAGAATTAGACCTCTCAGAGGACTCCCAGCTAGAGACGATCGAACAACTCGGGCAATTATTGTCGACTTATAAGGGCGGGCGTTGCCCAGTGACCCTGAAATTGCAGCTGAAGGGCGCGCAAGCGTTAATGCGGCCCGCTGATGATTGGTCAGTATCGGTGAAAGATAGCTTGCTTGAGGAATTACAAAAAATATTGCCAGAACAACAAAAAATGGTCCGGTATTGATTACTGCTAGCTGATTGTAGCTAGTCACGATAAAATAGGCTTATGAATATAAATTATTTAGATTTTGAACAACCCATTGTTGAACTCGAAGAAAAGCTCGAGGAACTAAGGCGTGTGGGTACCGATAATGAGATGGATATCCAGAAAGAGATTGATCGCTTACAAGAAAAAAGCCTCTCTCTCACCGAATCAATATTCTCTAAATTAAGTGATTGGCAGATTTCGAAATTATCGCGTCACCCCAAAAGACCCTATAGCCTCGATTATATTGACGGCGTAGTGGATGGCTTTATTGAATTACACGGTGATCGTCATTATTCAGATGATGCGGCTATTGTTGGTGGTTTGGCGAGGTTAGATGGTTTGCCAGTGATGGTGATCGGTCATCAAAAAGGACGTGCAACAAAAGAAAAATTAAAACGTAATTTTGGTATGCCACGACCCGAGGGTTACCGTAAAGCGCTGCGTCTAATGAAAATGGCTGAGCAGTTTAAATTGCCGATTATTACTTTCATCGATACGCCGGGCGCTTATCCAGGTATCGGTGCGGAAGAGCGCGGTCAGAGTGAAGCGATTGCGCGTAATCTCTTTGAAATGTCGAAGTTGAGAACGCCCGTTATCAGCATTGTTATCGGTGAAGGTGGTTCGGGTGGTGCGTTGGCTCTAGGCGTGTGTGATAAATTATTTTTATTAAAATACAGTACCTATTCGGTTATTTCTCCGGAAGGTTGTGCGTCTATTTTATGGAAAAGTTCGGAAAAAGCCTCACAAGCCGCTGAAGCAATGGCGATTACCTCAACTAAGCTACTTGAGCACGGCCTTATCGACGGGATTATCGACGAACCTTTAGGTGGCGCGCACCGCGACCTAGACTTTATGAAGGCGCAAATTAAGCAGACCATCTTGGCTGAAGTCGATTTGTTAAACGCAAAACCGATCGATGATTTATTGGCCGAGCGTTATGCGCGTTTAATGAGTTACGGACGTTTTACTGAGTCTTAATTTATCCCTGTCGATGCTGGGTTATTAGGTCATAACAGGCGGAGTGTAATTACCTAGGGGGGCATGCTTGCAGCAACTTATTGATAAGGTGGAGCGCTACCTGTCTTCAGTAGAGGGTATTGCCGAAGTCATTATCGCCTACAGTGGCGGGGTCGATTCGCACGTACTACTGCATATTTGTTCGCAACTGCAGCCCCGTTTAAAAATGCTAAGTTTTAAGGCGATTTATATCGACCATGGTTTGCAGCAAGACGCTTCGCAATGGGGCGCCCATTGCCTGCGAGTTGCGGCGAGTCTTGGTCTTGAGTGTCGCGTTGAGCGGGTGAATGCCAACGACGTGAATGGTGATGGTCCTGAGCAAGCGGCGCGGAATGCACGTTATGCTGCATTAAGAGCGCATTGTTCGAAACAGACGCTTGTCTTGACCGCTCAGCACCAAGAGGATCAAGCTGAAACCTTAATGTTACAGCTATTTAGAGGCGCGGGAGTTAAAGGCTTGGCGAGTATGCCTAGGCTCGCGGGCTTCGGTGACGGTTTGATCGGTAGACCCCTTTTAGAGTGTAGCCAGCAGGATATCCTCGATTATGCGCAACAGCAGCAGCTGGATTGGGTGGAGGACCCGTCTAATTTAGCGCTGGCTTATGATAGAAACTTCATCCGCCAGCAACTGATCCCTTTGATTAAACAGCGTTGGCCAGCTTTTGCCAAGACAACCGCCAGAACGGCCTCGCATTGTGCGGAAGCCTCGGCGGTGCTTGAAGATTATGCCGCTTCTCTATTAATGCCTCAGCGTAGGGCCGAGTTTGACCTTGTTTCAATTGCAGATCAGGACGACAGACATCGGCGTTTGATGCTGCGGCAATGGCTAGCGGATAATGCGGTACGTATGCCCTCTGAGAAGGTGTTGCAGCAATTGTTAATGCTGCTGACGGCGAAAAAATCGGCTTGTGTGGCGTGGGCTCAGTACCAAGTTCATTTGTATAAGGGTTTTTTGCACTTGAATCAGCAGCAGCTAGAGCCAGTACCACTCACGGGTATTGTTTGGCAGGCTGAGACAATAGAGCTGCCGGGCTCAAGCGGCGAATTAAGCAAAATACCGGTTCTTCACGGTGGCATTTCAAGTCGCTACTGGTCTGAGTCGCGAGTGTCTATTCGCCGGCGTGTGGGTGGTGAAAGCCTTCAAGTCATGGGTAGATCCTGCCGTAAGACACTCAAGAAGTTATATAACGAAAGCCATATTTTCCCATGGCTCAGGGACCATCTGCCGTTAATTTATGTGGATGATGAACTGGTAGCGGTTGCTGACCTTTGGTTGGCAGAGGGGTTTTCTGCGATGGAAGGCGAGGAAATGTACTGTATCGAGTGGTCACATCCAGGGTTTTACATTCAGTGAGAGCTTCGGATGAAAGCGCTTTCGCTGTTATACGTCGTTAAAAAGTGCTCATCGATTATTTATTAAAATACCAAAAGTAGGCATCAGGAGAGGTGCTTCTTCGGTATTTTCTCCAACATTACTCTGCCTCTTGCCTCCATTCAGTCGTCACTCCGTGCATTTTGGCTTTGCCTAAAACTCCTGGTTTTGGCGACTAGAAACAGAGTCTTCAGAGTAAAGGTTTACTGCAGAGGTTTTGTTAACAGCTAAACTTCAGCTTTGGAGGGGTGTTGTTTTCAGATCAAATGGCTTAATTCTGGCTAGCGGGTTCTTTGCCAGCTAAGCGCCTTGTCGATTTGAGTTTTTAGCTTGTTGGTTGGAAACGCCGCTTATCACCCTCGAGTGGCCTCATTATTTTGTTTTTTTATCGGCTAGGGATACATTCTGCCGAATCGATTCGCGTATAATGCCGAAAATTAATTGTCTGATTTTATAGGGTTGATATGGCTAAGTTTATTTTTATTACAGGTGGCGTGGTTTCTTCGTTAGGCAAAGGTATTTGTGCCTCCTCATTAGCGACTATTCTTGAGGCTCGTGGGTTGAAAGTAACGATGACCAAGCTGGACCCTTATATCAATGTCGACCCTGGCACGATGAGTCCTTTTCAGCATGGGGAAGTGTATGTGACTGACGATGGCGCTGAGACCGATTTGGACTTGGGGCATTATGAACGTTTTAGCAAGAGTGTCATGTCGAAGGCTAATAACTTCACCACCGGACAAATTTACGAAAGTGTTATTAAGAAAGAGCGCCGTGGTGATTATTTAGGTGGGACGGTTCAGGTCATTCCGCATATCACTGATGAAATTAAACAAAATATTATCAAAAGTGCTGAAGGCGTGGATGTTGCGTTAATTGAAATTGGCGGTACGGTGGGTGATATCGAATCATTACCTTTCTTAGAGGCTATTCGTCAAATGCGGGTAGAACTCGGTGATGATCGCTGCTTGTTTATGCACCTCACCTTGGTTCCGTATATTTCTTCAGCGAAAGAAATTAAAACCAAACCGACTCAGCACTCAGTTAAAGAATTAAGAACCATTGGTATTCAACCGGATATTCTAATTTGTCGTTCTGAGAGGCCCATTCCATTATCTGACCGTAAAAAGATTGCTTTATTTACAAATGTTGAAGAAAAAGCGGTTATTACGGCGTTAGATGCCGATAGTATCTACCGTATTCCGCGTATGCTGCATGAGCAGGGCTTGGATCAAATTGTTGTTAAAAAATTACACCTAGATGCAAACCCAGCGGATTTGTCTGATTGGGATAATGTGGTAGAGGGTTTGTTTGCACCGAAAGAGAGCGTGAAGATTGCCTTGGTTGGGAAATATGTAGACCACGCAGATGCTTATAAATCATTGACTGAATCAATTATTCACGCAGGTATTCATACTAAAACTCAAATTGAGTTAATTAAGGTGGATGCCGAGCATATTGAAGAGAAAGGTACGTCTATATTAAATGATGTGGATGCGGTGCTGGTGCCTGGTGGTTTTGGTGAACGTGGTGTCGACGGTAAAATTGCGGCGATTCGTTTCGCGCGTGAGAACAATGTGCCTTACTTAGGTATTTGCCTCGGTATGCAATCTGCAGTGATTGAATACGCACGAAATAAAATAGGCCTAGAAGGCGCAAATAGTACCGAGTTTATGGCTGATTCGCCGTACCCAGTTATTGGTTTGATCACCGAGTGGTTAGCAGAAGATGGTCAGCTAGAAAAGCGTGATGAAGCGTCTGAGCTTGGTGGCACGATGCGTTTAGGTAGTCAAAAATGTCAGTTAGTGCCGGGGTCTTTGGCGCATAAAGTTTATGGTAAAGATGTGATTACTGAACGGCATAGACACCGTTTCGAATTTAATAATACATTTTTAGAGCAGTTTGAATCCGAAGGGCTCGTTATCTCGGGTAAATCTATGGATGGACGTCTGGTTGAAATTGTGGAGATTCCTGAGCATAGATGGTTCTTAGCGTGTCAGTTCCACCCGGAATTTACCTCTAAACCCAGAACAGGACACCCTTTATTTAGCGGCTTTGTATCGGCGGCTATTGAATACTCAACCGATAAAAAATAGGCTAAAGTAATGAATTTATGTGGTTTTGAAGTCGGTATCGATCAGCCTTTTTTCTTGATTGCTGGAACCTGCGTGGTAGAAAGCGAGCAAATGACGATTGATACAGCAGCAACGCTTAAAGAGATAGCGGCTGAATTAGGTATTCCATTTATTTATAAATCATCCTTCGACAAAGCTAACCGTTCTTCGATTGATAGTTTTAGAGGGCCTGGTATCGAAGAGGGTTTGAGGGTGTTACAGGCGGTCAAAGATCAACTCGGTGTGCCGGTTATTACCGATGTGCACGAAGATACGCCGATGGATGAAGTCGCTTCGGTGGTTGATGTATTACAAACACCGGCTTTTTTATGCCGACAAACAAATTATATTACTCGTGTAGCGCAAACAGGCCTGCCGATTAATATTAAAAAAGGTCAGTTTCTTGCGCCTTGGGATATGAAACACGTGGTTGATAAGGCCCGTGCGACGGGTAATAACAACATCATGGTGTGCGAGCGTGGGGCGTCATTTGGTTATAATAATTTGGTGTCGGATATGCGCTCACTAGCGGTGATGCGTGAAACCAATGCGCCAGTTGTTTTTGATGCGACTCATTCGGTACAGCTACCGGGCGGTCAAGGGAGTTCATCAGGTGGGCAACGCGAGTTTGTGCCGACCTTGGCTCGAGCAGCGGTTGCGGCGGGTGTTTCAGGTGTTTTCATGGAAACACACCCCGACCCTGAGAAAGCATTGAGTGATGGACCTAATTCAGTACCCTTAGGAAAAATGAAAGAATTACTGCGTATCATGAAAACGATTGATATGGCGGTTAAGCAAACTGGTTTTATAGAAAACGAATTTTAAGACAATAGTAGAGGAAGTTATGGCAGAAATAGTCGATATTAAGGCGCGTGAAATATTAGATTCACGTGGTAATCCTACCTTGCAAGCCGATGTGACTTTGGCATCGGGTGTAGTAGGCAGCGCAATGGTTCCATCAGGAGCATCAACCGGCGAACGTGAAGCGATTGAACTACGTGATGGTGATAAAAGCCGTTATGGTGGTAAAGGTGTATTGAAAGCTGTATCTCATGTTAATGGCGAGTTAAGAACTGCCTTGCTAGGGATGGATGCGAGTGACCAAGCGGCGATTGATAAGGCGATGATCGAGTTAGATGGTACCCATAACAAAGCACGTTTGGGTGCGAATGCGACCTTGGGTATATCGTTGGCGGCGGCTCACGCGGCGGCTAACGAGGGCAGCTTGCCTTTGTATCGTTACCTGGGTGATAGCGAGTTTATTTTGCCGGTGCCGATGATGAATATCATCAACGGTGGTTCTCATGCGGATAATAGCGTAGACCTGCAAGAATTTATGATTTTACCGGTTGGCGCACCTAGTTTTAGTGAAGCCATGCGTTATGGAACAGAGGTGTTTCATGCCTTGAAGTCAGTTCTATTAGCGAAGGGTTTAAGTACCTCGGTGGGTGATGAAGGGGGGTTTGCACCGGACTTATCATCAAACGTTGAAGCTATTGAAGTCATTCTGCAAGCGATTGAAAAAGTTGGTTTGAAAGTGGGTGATGATATTGCCTTAGGTTTAGACGTTGCTAGCTCAGAATTCTTCAAAAATGGTGAGTACTTCCTAGCATCAGAAGATAAACGTTTTAATTCTCAGCAAATGACCGACTTCCTCGCTAATTGGGTGGATCAATACCCTATTATCAGCATCGAAGATGGTTTGGATGAGAATGATTGGGACGGTTGGAAGTATATGACCGAAAAATTGGGTGATAAAGTTCAGTTGGTCGGTGATGACTTGTTTGTGACCAACCCAGAAATCTTCAAACAAGGCATTGATAAAGATATTGCCAATTCAATTTTGATTAAAGTTAATCAGATTGGCACCTTAACAGAAACATTGGCCGCTATTAAAATGGCTCATGACTCAGGATACACCTCGGTTGTTTCGCACCGTTCAGGTGAAACTGAAGACACCACTATTGCTGATTTGGCTGTTGCAACCTGCTCGGGTCAAATTAAAACGGGTTCATTATGCCGTTCTGACCGTGTTGCTAAATATAATCGTTTATTACGTATCGAAGAAGATCTCGGTGCCAATGCGATATATGCAGGTAAAAAGGCATTTAAATACTTAAGCTAAGTTGAGAGCGCTGCTAGTCATTCTTGTTGTTCTTTTCGGTTTTCTACAGTACAAACTGTGGATTGCTGAGGGAAGGCTGCAAAATTTATGGCAATTAGAGCAGCGAATAGGCACGCTTCGAAGTGAAAATAAGGCATTATTGCAACGCAATAATGCCTTACATGCCGAAATACAAAACCTTAAAAGTGGTCAAGATGTTATTGAAGAAAAGGCTCGGCAAGAGTTGGGTTTGATCGGTAAAGATGAAACCTTTTTTCAGTACATTGAAATAGAGAATGAAAAATAATACTGAAAAAACTTGGTGTGTGGTGCCAGCCGCAGGGCTGGGTTCGAGGATGCAGCAAGATCGCCCAAAACAATACCTGGCATTTCGTTCATCGACAATTTTAGACGTGACTCTGTCGCGTTTATTAGCTTGTCAGCAATTTGAAAAGATAGTGCTTTGTTTGCGATCAGACGATCCCTATTGGCCATCTAGCCAGTACTTTACCGATGAAAGGATTATTGTTGCTGTCGGTGGTGATGAACGAGCGGATTCGGTATTGAATGGAATTCAAGCGCTTAAAGCTTACGCGGGCCAGACCGATTGGGTGCTAGTGCATGATGCCGCTAGACCTTGCATTAGGCTTGATGATATTGAGCGATTAATATCGAGCGCAAAAAGTCAGCAGCAAGGTGCTATTTTAGCCGCACCTATTCACGATACGATCAAGTATGTTTCTGCGAACATTGCCTTGAAAACGCTGGACCGTTCAAGTTTATGGCGTGCGTTAACCCCGCAAATATTCAAACTAGATGATTTAGAGCAAGCCCTTTTGAGTGCGAAGCTTAAGGGTTCTGTGATCACCGACGAGGCCAGTGCGATTGAACAATTAAATCAAGTGGTGCTGATTGTAGAAGGGCGAGCAGATAATATCAAAATCACCTGTCTAGACGACCTTGCATTAGCTGACTTTTATATAGAAAAACAGGAAAAAGAAACATGCGAATAGGTCATGGTTATGATGCACACCGCTTCGAATTAGGTAAACCCTTAGTGTTGGCAGGTGTGCAAATAGACCATGAGTATGGTTTGTTGGCGCATTCAGATGGTGATGTTGCTTTGCATGCCGTTTGTGATGCTTTACTCGGCGCGATTGGTCACGGTGATATCGGCCAGCACTTCCCTGATACGAGTGACGATTTCAAAAATATTGATAGTCGTATTTTGTTGCGAGATGTTTTTGAATTGGTGCAACAAGCCGGTTACTCCTTAGCTAATCTCGATGTGACGGTTATTGCTCAAGCGCCTAAATTGGCACCTTTTTTAAGTCAGATGTCAGTCAATATAGCGACCGACCTAAATAGCCAAGCCGATCGAGTTAATATTAAGGCGACAACCACCGAAGGTATGGGTTTTGCTGGGCGTAAAGAAGGCATTGAAGTGCATGCGGTTGTTTTGTTGTTGGCCAAGCAGTAAATGATGGATTATTCAAAGCACGTCGATGAGCTTGCTTATGCGCATGGTGAGCCATTAGGCTCGGCCCGTATTCGACAGCAAGCAGAGGATTTTAAGGTCAACGAGGAGTTGTCTTTTGTGCCATCCGGTGAAGGCGAACATGAGTTTATTTATTTAGAGAAAACCAATTTAAATACCGAAGACGTTGTTAAGATTTTAGCGAAACACGCGGATGTAGCGAGGCGCTCAATCTCTTTTGCCGGCATGAAGGATCGGCAGGCGGTGACTAAACAGTGGTTCAGCGTTCAATTGCCCGGTCAAGTAGGGCCGGATTGGTGCTTATTAGAAACAAGTTTTGATATTCGTATTGAAAAAGTTCTACGACACTCCAAGAAGTTAAAGCGTGGAGCGATAAAGCATAATCAGTTTGAGCTCGTTCTCAGTGAGGTTAATGCGGAGCACGCAGACCTTGCCGAACGGATCGAGCGGGTTAAAAAATTGGGTGTGCCGAACTATTTCATGCAGCAGCGTTTTGGTTATTTATCACAAAACCTTAGCCGAGCTTATGAGTTGTTTGCCCAAAAAGAGGTGATTCGAAACAAAAAAACACGAGGTTTTTTCCTCTCATCTGCACGCTCCTACATTTTTAACGAAGTAGCATCTAAGCGGGTGGCTGATGCAACTTGGGATGCAGAGGTTGCGGGTGATGTTTATATCTTGAATGGAACACGGCAGTTTTTTCAATATGATACTGATACACAGATACAGCGGCGTCTACTCGAGCAGGATATTCATTGTTCTGGGCCGATGTTTGGCCTTGGTGAAAGCCAGGTTGAGGGTACGGTGAAGGCGTTAGAGCAGGGTGTTATTGAACATAATACGGTTTTTTGTGATGGGCTGAAAAAAGCAAAAATGGAGTCGGCTCGTCGTTCATTAAGGGTCGTTCCGCAAGCCTTAGAGTTTGAATGGCTGGAGAATGATCGTTTACGCTTGAGCTTTAAATTGCCGTCGGGTAGTTATGCTACGGCGGTGTTGCGTGAATTGTTGAAGATCGTAAGTAGTTAATATATTAGAGGATAAAATGGATTTTGTGCAAATTATAGCCTTGGGCTTATTGCAGGGTTTAACCGAGTTTTTACCGGTGTCGAGTTCCGCACATTTAATACTGTTGCCGTTATTATTAGGCTGGGAAGACCAAGGTTTGGCCTTTGATGTGGCGGTGCACGTGGGGACCTTGCTCGCGGTAGTGACGTATTTCAGGCACGACTTATCTCGTTTAATTGTCGGTTGGTTAGCCTCGCTGCTTAGGCGGCAGCACACACAAGATAGTCGTTTAGCTTGGTTGATTATTATTGGAACGATTCCGGTGGGCTTGGTTGGTTTGTTATTGGGCGATTGGATCGAGTTGTATTTACGCTCACCCTTGGTGATCGCCTTGGCGACGATTATCTTTGGTTTATTGCTCTGGTGGGCAGACGCGAAGGGTGTTCAGCTTAGGGATCAGCAGCAGTTGACCGCTAAGGACGCGCTGATCATTGGTTTATACCAGGTGCTGGCGCTAGTGCCCGGAACGTCGCGTTCGGGTATAACGATGACTGGGGCGCTGTTGTTGGGTTTAACGCGCGATGCGGCGGCTAGGTTCTCCTTTTTATTATCGGTGCCGTTAATTTTTTTGGCAGGTTCCTTGAAAACACTGGAATTGGTGGAAATGGGGCAGGCGGTCGATTGGACGGCGATTGTTGCGGGTGTTGTCATCTCCGCATTGAGTGCGTTTGCCTGTATCAGCCTGTTTCTCAAGTTATTAGAGAGAGTAGGGATGTTTCCCTTTGTTATTTATCGGCTTGGTCTCGGTCTAGTTTTATTGTATTTATACTGGGTTTAAACGAGGATTTTTTAGTAATACATAGAGTGCGCCGGTGCCGCCATCAGTCGGTTTAGCCGAGGCTAAGGCGAGCACTAACGGGTGCTCTGTGAGTTGTTGGAATGCTAGGTTTTTTAACACGGGAGACGGGTTGCAAGAGCCGGTCCCTTTGCCGTGGACGATGAGTATACAGCGGTGGGCTAAGTCTGCTTGATAGCTTAAAAACTCCTCGATTATTTGCTGTGCTTGTTGCCGATTCAAACCATGTAGGTCTAAGCGGTCATCGATGTTTAGTTGCCCACGTTTTAATTGTTTTTTAAGTTTGTGTTGTACTCCTTGGCGAGAAAAAAACAGTACTTGCTCACTTTGAATTTCATCGCTGACAGGAAAAAACTCCGTAGCTGATTCAGTGAGTTGGTTTTGCGGTTTTCTATGGGGTTTTGGTTTGCTTCGATGTGCTAACAGATTTTCTTTATCCGAGCTGATTCGGCGTACATCGCTCATCAATTCCGCAAATAAATTAGAATCATCGTTTGAACTGAGGTGTTTGTCGTTATCTTCGGGCATAATAAGAGTTTAGCAAATTATGAATGGCGGTGTTTTTATTGGCACCGTGTTGGATGGGTAAATGCACATTTTAATAAGTAATGATGACGGCTATTTGGCGCCAGGCCTTGCCAGTTTAGCGGCGAGTTTGGCTAAGGTTGCGAAGGTGACGATAGTGGCACCGGATAGAAATCGCAGTGCTGCTAGTAACTCCTTGACCTTGGATATGCCGCTACGGGTACGTCACATGGAAAATGGTTTTTACAGCGTTGATGGTACGCCGACTGATTGTGTGCATTTAGCAGTGACGGGCTTACTAGATGAAGAACCTGATATCGTGTTTTCCGGTATTAATAACGGTGAAAATATGGGCGATGACGTGCTCTACTCGGGCACGGTAGCGGCGGCGACGGAGGGGCGGTTTTTGGGTTTACCATCGGTTGCGCTATCAATGAATGCTAGTGAACCTAAGAATTTTTCGACGGCGGCGGAGGTTGCGGTTCAATTGTATAAACAATTATTAAATAAAAAACTTCCGGCCGATACGATACTCAATGTCAATGTACCCGATGTGCCCTTGGAGCAAATTCGTGGTTTTAAGGCAACGAGGTTAGGTCAGCGTCACCGAGCGGAACCCGTTATTGAAGCGCGAGACCCGAGGAATAAAAAAATATTTTGGGTGGGGCCGCCAGGAGAAACTCAGGATGCAGGTGAGGGGACGGATTTTCACGCCGTTGAACATAATTTTGTGTCGGTGACCCCCTTGCAAATCGATTTAACAAACCATCAGCGCTTGGCAGAGCTCGGGCCTTGGCTTGACGAGGTGGTTTTGTGAGTCAACACCAAGGTATTGGGATGACCTCGCAGCGCACCCGAGATAGGTTGGTGTCGCAGTTGCAGGAGTTGGGAATTCAAGACCAGCGAGTGTTAGATGTGATGCGCAAGGTGCCTCGGCATTTATTCGTTGCTGAAGCATTGGCTAGCCGTGCTTATGAGAATACGGCTTTACCGATTGGTCTTGGGCAAACTATTTCACAGCCTTATATCGTTGCGCGGATGACCGAGTTATTGATTGAGGGCGGAGTTCCAGAAAATGTATTAGAAGTGGGTACCGGCTCTGGTTATCAATCATCGATCTTGGCGAGTTTGATTCCGCGGGTTTTTTCGGTGGAGCGTATTAAGCCCTTGCAGGAAAAAGCGAAAAAAGTATTGGCTGATGTGGGCTTTAGGAATATCAGTTTTAAGCACTCGGATGGTGGTTGGGGCTGGAAAGCTTGTGGGCCTTATCAAGGGATTCTCGCGGCGGCTGCGCCGGCAGAAATCCCGCAAAATTTATTAGAGCAGTTAGCCATCGGTGCGAAACTTGTGATTCCGATTGGTGAAGAAGGTAAGCAGATGTTGCAGCGGGTGACCCGTACCGAGTCGGCGTATGAAGTTGAGGTGCTTGAGCCGGTTAGTTTTGTGCCTTTTTTAAAGGGCCGAGTATAGGAGTATTATTGTGTTTAGACGTTTGTATCAGCTTGTATTGTCGTGGGCTGAGCACCCCAAAGCCAGTCGCTACTTGGTGGCGTTAAGTTTTGCCGAATCATCTTTTTTTCCAATACCACCCGATGTGATGTTGGCGCCAATGTGTCTAGCGCAACGCGCTAGGGCCTTTTATTTTGCCCTATTAACCACGGTGGCTTCAGTTGCTGGTGGTATCTTTGGTTATTTTATTGGTATGTATTCGTTTGAGTTAGTAGAGCCGCTGTTAGCTGCATTACATTACCAGGGGAAGTTTGACCTGGTAAAATACTGGTTTGTGGAATGGGGTTTTTGGGCGATTTTAATCGCTGGTTTCTCGCCAATACCGTATAAGCTTTTTACTATTGCGGCTGGATTATTAGGCATGTTTTTTCTTCCTTTTGTTCTCGCCTCTATCGTTGGTCGTGGCGCTCGATTTTTTTTGGTCGCTTTTCTGGTGTCTCTAGGGGGGGACGGCTTGCGTGATAAATTAGAGGTTTATGTCGAGAGGATCGGTTGGGGGCTGACCTTATTAATAGTACTTGTTTTAATCGTTTATAAGTTTTCTTCCGCCGGCTAATTTGAAACAAGGGCGTAAAATTTGTTGCACGCTAATGTTCGTATTGCTCAACGTTCTGCTTGTTTCTTGTGCTTCACCGAAGGTTTATGCGCCGATTTATAATCAGCATAATAAGGGACGGCTTGCGGCCGCAAAGAGTCACTCCGTACGCGCGGGTGATACGTTGTATTCCATTGCGTGGCAGACGGGGCATGATTATCATCAATTAGCGAAGTGGAATAATATTTCCTGGCCTTATACGATTTATCAGGGGCAAACGATAAAATTAACCGTTAGAAAGTCCTCGAAAGCTAATCCAAAAAAAGAAAAAACCTATATAAAACAAAAAATAACAAAGAAAAGCTTTAAAAGTTATCAAAAAAAGGTAAAGTTAAGTTGGCAGTGGCCGATAAAGGTCAGGAAGATTGAGAGGGGCGCCATTAAGACTGGGGTTGTCTTGCTGGGTCGACCTGGGGACTTAATTCGTAGCAGTGAGGCTGGCAAAGTGGTTTATGCTGGGAGCGGATTAAAGGGCTATGGTAATCTGCTGATCATTATGCACAATAATGAGTTTTTAACTGCGTATGGATACAATAAGCGGTTGTTGGTGAAGGAAGGTAGTGTTGTTAAGAGAGGACAGGCTATAGCTGAAATAGGTGCGGATAACAGGCAACGTCAGGTTCTTTTTTTTGAAATAAGGCAACATGGGAAAGCCGTTTCGGTGGTTAAGTACTTGCCAAACATAAGGGGATAAAAATGCAACGGAAGATTAAAGCGAAGTCTAGTGACGAGCGGTTAGTTTCTGATGAAAAGCGGGTGGTTGAAACTAAAAGCCGGTTAGGTAGTAATGATCCAACCCAGTTGTATTTAAATGAATTGAACAAGTCGGTGTTATTAACGGCAGAAGAAGAAATAAAATATGGTCGCTTAGTTCAGCAAGGTGACCAAGCCGCGAGAAAACACATGATTGAGAGTAATTTACGCTTGGTTGTGAAAATCTCTCGCCGTTATATGAATCGGGGTCTACCGATGCTCGATCTAATCGAGGAGGGTAACTTGGGACTCATTCGTGCGGTGGAGAAATTTGACCCTGAAAAAGGATTCCGCTTTTCAACGTATGCCACGTGGTGGATTCGACAAACCATCGAACGCGCGATTATGAATCAAACACGTACTATTCGTTTGCCAATTCATATTATTAAAGAAATGAATATTTACCTGAAAAAAGCACGTGAGCTTAGTCAGGAGCTTGATCGTGAAGCCAGTGCTGAGGATGTGGCTGAGGTAACGGGTAAACCGGTTGAAGTGGTTGAGAAAATGTTTCGTATGCACGCGGAGAATGTTTCTTCGTTAGATGTTTCGTTATCGAGTGATAGCGATCAACAATTACTCGATTCGGTGGCTGATGAGGATGCGATGGAGCCGGCAGATATTCTGCAGTCAGAGGAAATTCGAAATAACCTAGATCAATGGCTGGAAATGCTGAGTGATAAACAAAGAGAAGTTATCTCACGACGCTTTGGGGTGCGCGGGCATCATGCTTCAACCTTAGAGCAGGTAGCGAGAGAGATGGGTGTTACCCGTGAACGGGTGCGTCAAGTGCAAATTAGTGCGCTGAAGTCTTTGCGTTCAATTCTTGAAAACGAAGGTCTATCCCCCTCTGTTTTATTGCACTAGTCATTAGCTCTGCAGGTGTTTGTTATAGTTTTTCGTTGACAGTAAAAATGCAGGTGGTACTGTACTCCGTTTGTATTTATTAAGTTAAGAAAAATAATTATCATGCATGAGTTTGCCAGAATAAAGCGTCTTCCCCCCTATGTCTTTAATATTGTTAATGACTTAAAAGCGCAAGCGCGTGCGGCGGGTGAGGACATTATTGATTTTGGTATGGGTAACCCAGACCAGCCGACACCGCAACATATTGTTGATAAGTTAACCGAAGCCGCTCAACGAGGCGATACACATCGTTATTCAGTATCTAGAGGTATTCCGCGTTTACGTAAGGCCATTTGTGGTTGGTATAAATCCAAGTACGATGTTGATCTCGACTTTGACTCAGAAGCTATCGTAACGATCGGTTCAAAAGAAGGTTTAGCTCATTTAGCCATGGCTACTTTGGGGCCTGGGGATGCTGTATTGGTCCCTAATCCAGCGTATCCAATTCACCCCTATGGTTTTGTTATCGCAGGTGCAGATATTCGTCACGTGCCGATTGGCCCCGATGTAGACTTTTTCTGTGAACTTGAAAAAGCGATTAAAACATCGTATCCAAAACCTAAAATGTTGGTGCTTAATTTTCCGGGCAACCCAACCACTCAATGTGTGGACCTAGAGTTCTTTGAAAAAGTCGTGAAAATGGCTAAGGAACACGATATCTGGGTAGTGCATGATAATGCCTATGCTGAAATTGTGTTCGATGGTTATAAAGCGCCATCAATTTTGCAAGTACCCGGTGCTAAAGATATAGCAGTTGAGTTTTATTCCTTATCAAAAACTTACAATATGCCGGGTTGGCGTGTTGGTTTTATGTGCGGTAATAAAGAATTGGTGGGTGCGTTAGCACGGATCAAATCTTATTTAGACTATGGCATGTTCACGCCTATTCAGGTGGCTGCGATTGCCGCCTTAGAAGGGCCGCAGGATTGTGTTGATGATATTCGAGCACTATACAAGGAACGCCGTGATGTATTATGCGACGGCTTGAATGCAATCGGTTGGGAAGTTGAAAAACCCAAGGCGACGATGTTTGTTTGGGCTAAAATTCCTGAGTTTTACCGTGAGATGGGGTCATTAGAGTTTTCTAAAAAATTACTAAAAGATGCCAAGGTTGCTGTTTCACCAGGTATTGGCTTTGGTGATTTTGGTGATGAATATGTGCGTTTTGGTTTAATTGAGAATAACCACCGAACGCGTCAGGCGGTTCGTGGCCTCAAACAAATGTTCAGAAATGATGGTTGTAAATAAGCACTCGCATTAATAGCGGTTAATTTATTACTGTATAATTATCCTCTTTGAAATGTTCTTAGGGGATAATCTTGAAAGTTGTTAAAGTTGGTTTGTTAGGCCTTGGCACAGTGGGTGGTGGTACAGTTAATGTACTCGAAAGGAATTTCTCAGAAATTTCTCGCCGCAGTGGTTGTGAGCTTGTTGTTTCTAGAGCCAGTGCTCGTGATATTAGCAGAGCCAGAATTTGTAATACCGATAACATTCAACTAACGACAGACTCTAATGAGGTCGTTAACGACCCTGATATTCAAATTATTGTTGAACTCATGGGCGGTGAAGAACCTGCTAAATCACTGATCCTCTCTGCCTTAGCGCAAGGTAAACACGTTGTTACCGCCAATAAAGCCTTAATCGCCTTACACGGTAATGAGCTGTTTGCTGCCGCCGCTGAAAATAACGTTATTTTAGCCTATGAAGCCGCCATTGCGGGTGGTATTCCAATTGTTAAAGCTATTCGAGAAGGCCTTAGTGCCAATAGAATAGAGTGGTTAGCCGGTATTATTAATGGCACGGGTAACTTCATCCTCACCGAAATGCGCGACAAAGGCAGCGCCTTTAGCGATGTCCTACAGCAAGCGCAAGAACTCGGTTATGCAGAAGCAGACCCTACCTTTGATGTTGAAGGTATTGATGCCGCGCATAAACTTTGTATTCTTGCGTCGCTATCGTTTGGTATGCCGTTAAATTTTGCGCGGGTTTATACCGAAGGTATTTCAAAGATCACCCCCTTAGATGTGACCTATGCTGAAGAGCTAGGTTACCGAATTAAGCACTTAGGTGTCGCTAGACGAACCGAAGACGGTGTGGAAATGCGAGTACACCCCACATTAATCCCTGAAAAGCGGCTGATTGCCAATGTTGACGGGGTGATGAATGCGGTATTGGTTAAGGGTAATGCTGTTGGTGCAACTATGTATTACGGCCCGGGTGCAGGCGCAGACGCGACAGCTTCTGCGGTAGTGGCGGACTTAGTTGATATTTGCCGTCAGTTAGATGGCTCTGCGGCGAGTGCCGTACCTGCTTTAGGGTTTGCAAGTGATAAACTTGAAACACTGGCTATTTTACCTATTGAACAAGTTAAGACAGCCTTCTACTTGCGCTTGTCGGTACAAGATAAAGCCGGTGTGATGGCAGCAATGACAACAATTTTGGCGAATAATGGCATTAGCATTGAAGCGGTATTGCAAAAAGAACCTAAACAGCAAGGCGCTGATGCACAGGTTATTTTATTAACTGATTGTGTATTAGAAAGCGATTTAATACTAGCGCTTGAACAAATCGAATCATTAGATTCAACCAATGGTGCGGTAACTCGTATTCGTGTTGAATCACTACAATAGGAAATATTATGCCTCAAGGTAATCGTTACAAAGGTCTTATTGATAAATTTAAGGCCGTTTTACCCGTTTCAGACACAACCCGTTTTATTAGTTTAGGTGAAGGTAATACACCGCTAATAAAGCTCGAGAACATCCCCGCTTTAATTGGTAAAAATGTTGATATTTACGTTAAATATGAAGGTTTAAACCCAACTGGCTCGTTCAAAGACCGTGGTATGACCATGGCGGTTACTAAGGCGGTGGAAGAGGGTAGTCAAGCGATTATTTGTGCCTCAACAGGTAATACCTCAGCTTCTGCAGCCGCTTACGCAGCGCGGGCTGGTATTAAAGCCTTTGTTTTAATCCCTGAAGGTAAAATTGCGTTAGGTAAGCTCGCACAAGCGATGATGCATGGTGCTGAAATTATTCAAATTAAAGGTAATTTTGATCACGGTATGCAGTTAGTGAAAGAAGTTGCTGAACACGCGCCCGTTACTATTGTTAACTCAATTAACCCTTATCGTTTGCAAGGGCAAAAAACAGCCGCTTATGAAATTGTTGAAGCCTTAGGTCAAGTGCCTGATTATCACTGCTTACCGGTTGGTAATGCGGGTAACATTTCGGCGCATTGGATGGGCTACACCGAAATGGCTCAGCCAGAAAATGAGTCTGCTGCGGGTAATTATTCTAAGTTAGCTGTTAATAAACGTCCTGTTATGGTCGGTTATCAAGCGGCTGGTGCAGCGCCTTTCCTTAAAGGTGAAATGATTGATGACCCTGAAACGGTCGCTACCGCGATTCGTATTGGTCGTCCTCAATCTTGGGATAAAGCATGGGCAGCACAAAAGGAATCAGCTGGTTGGTTTGATCTATTAACGGATGAGGAGATTTTGGCCGCACAGAAATTACTGACGGAAAAAGAAGGTATCTTTTGTGAACCGGCGTCAGCGGCGTCTGTTGGTGGTGCTATTCGTGATATTAAAAATGGAAAAATCCCAGAAGGCAGCACGATTGTGTGTACCTTAACCGGCCATGGTTTAAAAGACCCTGATACGGCTATCTCACAATGTGTTGCTCAGCCTCAGGCGATTGAAGCATCGTTAGATGCAGTTAAGGCTGCTATTCTAGATAAGTTGTAAACTGTGAGTCAGTCACGCTTAGATTCTTCGCAAGGCGGGGCTAAGCCTGTTATTAAACGTCGTGAAGCTATCAGTAGCGACGTTAGTTTATTTTCTAATATCCACCCAGTGTTACGCACTGTATACCTGAATCGTGGGCTTAGCTCTGATGATCAGCTTGATCGTACGTTAAAAAAACTGCCGAGTTACCAAAGCTTATCGGGAATAACTCGAGCGGTTGATCTTATTAAGCAGGCCATTATTAACAATAAAAAAATTGTTATTGTGGCCGACTTTGATGCTGACGGAGCAACATCTTGCACCGTAGCGATGCGAGGTTTACGCTTATTAGGTGCGCAGCAAGTTGATTTTGTGGTGCCTGATCGGTTCAAGTTTGGTTATGGTTTGACCCCTGAAATTGTCGATGTTGCTTTAGCGTTAAAGCCTGAGTTAATTATTACCGTCGATAATGGTATCTCCAGTGTTGAGGGCGTTTCGTATGCACGCTCCAATGGTTGTCAGGTGGTGGTAACGGATCATCATTTGCCGCCTAAAGTCTTGCCCGAAGCCGATGCCATAGTTAATCCACAGTTAATAGGTGATCAGTTCCCTAGTAAAGCATTAGCGGGCGTGGGTGTTATTTTCTATGTCTTGTTAGCGGTACGTGCCAGTTTACAAAAAGACGGGTATTTTAATCAGCAAGCTGCGCCAAATTTAGCAAATCTATTGGATATTGTGGCCTTAGGTACTGTTGCTGATGTGGTGCCGATGGATGAGACCAATCGAAAATTGGTACATCAAGGTTTGCTCAGAATTCAAAATAATAAGTGTGTTCCGGGTATTCAAGCCTTGTTACGCATTGCAAAACGCGAACCCGAACGTGTGGTAGCGAGTGATCTTGGGTTTTCTATTGGCCCAAGGCTGAATGCAGCGGGGCGTTTGGATGACATGTCTCTGGGTATTCAATGTTTGTTAACGGATGATGAGCAAGAAGCTAACCGCATCGCAGAGCAGTTAGATGCGTTAAATATTGAACGTCGTGCGATTGAAGATGATATGAAGCTCGATGCCTTCAAAATTTTATCGTCATTTAAGACTGATAATACAAGTCAGCAATGGGGAGTTTGTCTTTATGATGAATATTGGCATCAAGGTGTTATTGGTATTCTGGCCTCTCGAATCAAAGAGAAACTTAATCGTCCAGTGATTGCGTTTGCAAAGGCGGGTGATAATGAAATCAAAGGCTCGGCACGCTCCATTCCTGGTTTACATATCAGAGACGTACTGGATGATATTGCTAGCCGGCAACCGCAATTATTAAAGAAGTTTGGTGGACACGCGATGGCCGCGGGGATGAGTTTAGCGCTTGATGATTTTGATCTGTTTTGTGAGGAGTTTGATCAGGCCGTTAAAATACGCCTTGATTCTGTTGAACCTGAAAATGTTTTTTTAGTTGATGGTGAGATAGCTGATGCAGATATTAACCTAAATTTAGCGGAAATCTTAAGGCAGGGTGGCCCTTGGGGGCAAAATTTTCCGGAGCCTATTTTTGAGGGCGTTTTTAATGTGAAAAATGCGCGTATCGTCGGCCAGAAACACGTTAAATTAGAGCTGGAAACGCAGAGTAATAAGCGCAAAATTGAGGCGATTTATTTTAACCCCGATAACCCTGATGGCTTGATTGGCCTAGCGACGGTCAGGTTGGTGTATCAACTCGATGTTAATCACTATATGGGGCGCTCCCGAGTGCAGTTGATGGTTCGATACTTAGAGCCAGTATAGCTTTATACCTTATGGAGACGCCTTGCCCAGGGGGTGTTAAATAATAAATTCTACTAGGCTCGTGTTTTATCAAACTCCTTACTGAGTAGACTCAAGCCTTCTCTGGCTTCGTTGATATTTCCTCGCAGATACTTATTTTTAAGCCTTGTGCGATAAGGTGATGCGCCTTGTTGTGACCGTATTAAGGCCGATATTGGCTGGATTTACAGGTGGTAGTAGCTGAGTGATTTTATTGCTTAGCTTGCTGGCGTAATCGTGACTGATCGTTTGAAGTGATAGCTGTTTTTGCTGCCGTTTGTATTGTTCGGGTAAGTAAATACTACAGAGGGGTACGAGTATTAAGCTGAAGGTGGCAAATTTGATGCATCTTGAGTGGGTGAAGGCGTTAAGCATAGTGTTTTGGTTCCGATCTAAACGAAGTGTATTAAATGGGCTGGCTGCATAAATACTGGCAGGATTTTGATCCTGCTCGTTAGCGTATCAGCCATTTAGGTTTGGAGTTAATGAAGTGATTAGCTGTTTTATGGCGAATTGATTGAGATTATGTTTTTAAAGAAATAGGGGTTTACCCTAGAGGTATGAGAGAAAAATGAATGAAATAGAAATTACGAAAGAACCTGTGGAACTTTATAAAATATTGAAGTTTGAGGCAATGGTTGCCAGTGGTGGTGAAGCGAAGCTGGTTATTGCTGAAGGTCTGGTGACGGTGAATGGGGTGACTGAAACACGTAAACGTAAAAAAATAGTAGCGGGTGATGTCATCTCTTTTGCGGGTGAGCGCTACGCTGTGAAACTGGCTAAATAGTAGGTTTAGCGGTCAAAATACTTGCTGGGTACAGAGATTGGATCTCGTTTTGACTATACAATGGAATTATATAGGACTAAAATAGTCCCATATGCGAGGAGTCTATGCTTAGAGTCAGTAAATTAACAGATTATGCAACGGTTATCTTAACCCATATTGCCCATGATCCTAATGAAGTGCATGCTGCGTCAGATATCACAACGGCAACAGGGGTGGCCCAGCCGACCGTCAGTAAGCTCTTAAAGTTATTGGCAAAAGAGAATATTTTGATGTCTCGTCGTGGTGCTAAAGGCGGCTATGTTTTAGCTAAGCGGCCTGATCAAACAGATGTCGCCGAAATAATCATGGCGATAGAAGGGCCGATCAGTATGACTGAGTGCAGTACCGATCAGGGTAACTGTGAGCAGGAATCTTCGTGTGAAATAAAGGGTAACTGGAACCTAATTAACCGTGCGGTCTATACGGCATTAAAAGCGGTGACCTTAGCCGATTTATTAGCACCCGTTCGGCAACAAGCGGTGATGGTTGATCTGCCGGTTGGTGCAAAAACAAATGATTTAAAAGTGGAGATCTAGATGGCAGCATCTAATGAAAATTTAAAAGACATGATTGGCCAAGAATATAAAGATGGCTTTGTCACAGAAATTGAGTCGGATTCATTTCCACCCGGTTTGAATGAAGACGTTATTCGCGCTTTATCGGCAAAAAAAGACGAACCTGAGTTTCTTCTAGAATGGCGTTTGGAAGCGTACCGACACTGGTTAACGATGGAGCACCCAGAATGGGCGTTTGTTGAGTTCCCAAAGATTGATTTTCAAGAAATTAGTTATTACTCGGCGCCTAAGAGTATGGAAGATGGGCCCAAGAGTTTGGACGAAGTCGACCCTGCCTTAATCGATACCTATAACAAACTGGGTATTCCTTTGGAAGAACAAATGCGTTTAGCCGGTGTGGCGGTGGATGCAGTGTTTGATAGTGTCTCGGTGGCTACGACCTTTAAAGATAAGTTATATGAAGCTGGGGTTATTTTTTGCTCCTTCTCTGAGGCGGTTAAGGAACACCCCGAGTTGATCAAACAATATTTGGGCACGGTGGTGTCTCAATATGATAATTTTTATGCCGCGCTCAATGCAGCGGTGTTTAGTGATGGTTCGTTTGTGTATATTCCTAAAGGTGTACGTTGCCCGATGGAGTTATCTACCTACTTTAGAATTAACGCGGCGAATACTGGGCAATTTGAGCGTACCCTGATTATTGCCGATGAAGGCAGTCACGTCAGCTACTTAGAAGGCTGCACCGCACCAATGCGTGATGAAAATCAGCTGCATGCGGCGGTGGTTGAACTGGTTATTCTAAAAGATGCAGAAATTAAATACTCAACCGTACAAAACTGGTACCCAGGCGATGAAAATGGTGTGGGTGGTATTTATAACTTTGTTACCAAGCGCGCAGAGTGTCGTGGTGAAAAATCTAAAGTCTCTTGGACACAAGTGGAAACCGGCTCGGCCATTACTTGGAAGTACCCCAGTGTGATACTGAAGGGGGATGACTCGGTGGGTGAGTTTTATTCTGTTGCGTTAACCAATAATTATCAGCAAGCTGATACTGGCACGAAGATGATCCACCACGGGAAAAACACGAGTAGTACGATTATCTCGAAAGGTATTTCCGCTGGGCATGGGCAAAACACTTATCGGGGCTTGGTTAAAATCGGCCGTAAGGCTGAAAACGCTAGGAACTATACGCAGTGTGATTCTTTGTTGTTAGGCGACCAATGTGGCGCTCATACCTTCCCGTATATCGAAACAAAACAGCCGAGTGCGACTATCGAACACGAAGCCTCAACGTCTAAAATCAGCGAAGATCAATTGTTCTATTGCATGCAGCGCGGAATTTCTGCTGAAGATGCGGTATCGATGATCGTAAATGGTTTTTGTAAAGAGGTATTCAAAGAATTACCGATGGAGTTCGCGGTGGAAGCTCAAGCCTTATTAGGTATCAGCCTTGAAGGTAGCGTTGGTTAATTCGCCAAGCGCGGTTGGGACAATATCGACAATTATTAAATATACCCATCACGGGTATCAAACACGTATTTAAAGGTAGCAGTATGCTAAAGATTGAAAATTTACACGTAAGTGTTGAAGGTAAAGAAATATTAAGAGGCATTAATTTAGAAATTAATGCCGGTGAGGTGCACGCTATTATGGGGCCGAATGGTTCCGGTAAAAGCACCTTGTCATACATTCTTGCTGGTCGCGAAGGGTATGATATAACCGAGGGGCGAGTGTTGTTTCACGGCAAAGACTTACTCGAAATGAGCGTTGAAGAGCGTGCTTGGGCAGGTGTTTTCTTGGCCTTTCAATACCCAGTAGAAGTACCGGGTGTGAGTAATATCTATTTTCTAAAAGCCGCACTTAATGGTATTCGTAAGTTTAATGACTTAGCCGAATTGGATGCGATGGATTTCATTGCGATGGTTAAAGGTAAAATGAAAGAGCTGGATATGGACGAAAAGTTCTTATATCGGGCGGTCAATGAGGGTTTTTCTGGTGGTGAGAAAAAACGTAATGAAATTCTGCAAATGTCAGTATTAGAACCGAGTTTATGTGTGCTGGATGAAACTGACTCCGGTTTGGATATTGATGCTTTGAAGATTGTGTCAGAAGGAGTGAATCGTTTACGTGACTCATCGAGGGCTTTTATCTTGGTGACCCATTACCAGCGTTTGCTTGATTACATCAAACCAGATTTCGTTCATGTCTTAGCACATGGCAAAGTGGTTAAATCCGGTGGCCCTGAATTAGCTCTAGAGCTTGAAGAGAAGGGTTACAGTTGGGTTGACGAAAAACTAGCGAGTTAAAGAATGTCTGCATCAGAATTATCTAAAACACATTACGCCGAGTTAATAACAGCGTCTAATGAACACCTTATGGGTGGCGAGCTGCCTTGGTTAACAAGCGTACGCGAGAAAGCCGGCGAAGCCTTTGCCGGTGAAGGTTTTCCAACACCTAGAGAAGAAGAATGGCGTTATACCAATGTGTCTGCGCTAGAAAAGAATCAATTCAGCTTAGCGACTCAAGCCGGCACAGTGGATGCTGATTTCCTTAAGCAAGTGTTGCTGGATGATTGTCATCACTTAGTTTTTGTCGATGGTTTTTACCAAGCAGAATTATCATCGCTAGCGGATTTACCTGAGGGTGTTATCGTTAGTGCCTTGAGTGATGGTTTAGCTGCGCATGAAGAGCTGATTAAATCGTTATTGGACTCGGTGATTGAAGCGCCAGACCGTGGTTTTATCAATTTTAATACGGCCTTGTTCAGCGACGGTGCTTTGATTGCTATTGATGAAAATACCAACGTTGATAAACCTATCCAATTAGCCTTTATTGCCTCTTCGGCTGCTGCCTTGAGCCTGTCGAATGTGCGTAACTTAATTGTTGCAAAGGCGGGTTCAAAAGCCAGTATTATTGAAACCTTTGATGCCTGTGAGAGTAATTGTTACCTGAGTAATGTGGTTAGCGAAGTGGTAGTGGAGCCGAATGCCAACCTCCAACATAGCCGAGTACAAGAAGAATCATCGGCGGCTTACCATATTGCAGGCGTGTACACACGGCTAGAACGTAATGCTATTTTTGCGCAATATAATTACACTTTTGGGGCGAGTTTGTCGCGTGCCGAGATTCATGCAAACCTGGGTGAGGCGGCGGATTGTCGCTTAGATGGTTTGTATGTTGGGCAAGACCGTCAGCATATGGATAACCATACTCGGGTTAACCACGCGCAGCCACACGCGATCAGTAACGAAAGTTATAAAGGAGTACTCGCAGATCGTTCACGCGGTGTCTTCCAAGGACGTATTATTGTCGCTGAAGATGCTCAAAAAACCGATGCAAAGATGAGTAACCGTAATTTATTATTATCGGATCGTGCTGAGGCAGACAGTAAACCTCAGTTAGAAATTTACGCCGATGACGTCAAATGTGCACACGGGGTAACAGTGGGGCAACTGGATGAAAAAGCGATTTTTTACCTCCGTTCACGTGGTGCCGATGAGCAGACGGCGAAAAATATGCTGACCTTTGCCTTCGCCAACGAAATGGTTGAACATATTAGTTTTAAACCTTTACAGATGAGAGTGCTTGACGCTTTATTACTGCGTTTTCCGCAAGCGGGAATGAAAAAAGAGTGGTTATGAATCAAATATCAAAAAAACTACCGGCGTATGATGTAGAGGCAATTCGTCAAGATTTTCCAGTATTAAATCAGCAAGTACGTGGTAAGCAATTGGTTTATCTTGATAACGCGGCAACGAGTCAAAAGCCGAAGGCCGTCATCGATAGTATCGTGCAGTATTATGAAAATGATAATGCCAATATTCATCGAGGTGTGCATACCCTGAGTGAGCGGGCGACCTTATCGTATGAAAATTCGCGTAAAAAGGTGCAGGCTTTTTTAAATGCAGATTCGCATAAGGAAATTGTTTTTACTCGAGGCGCGACCGAGGCGATAAACCTAGTCGCTAATGCTTTTGCCGAAAAGTTAAGCGCGGGTGATGAGGTGCTCATTACTGCAATGGAGCACCATTCGAATATTGTACCTTGGCAGATGTTATGTGAAAAAACCGGGGCCGAACTCAAAGTTGCACCGATTAATGCGCAAGGTGAATTAATTGTTGAGGAATTTGCCGCATTAATTAGTAAAAAAACGAAGTTTGCTGCTATTTCGCATATGTCGAATGCACTAGGTACGATTAACCCGATCAAACAGTTAATCGATTTATTGCATCAATATGACATACCGGTATTAATTGATGGCGCGCAAGCGATCCCACATATTAGTGTCGATGTGCAAGCACTGGACTGCGAGTTTTACGTGTTCTCAGGGCATAAGTTGTATGCGCCTACAGGGATTGGTGCTTTATACGGCAAGATGGAGCAGTTAGAGCAAATGTCGGCTTACCAAGGTGGTGGCGACATGATTAGTGTGGTGACCTTTGATAAAACGGTTTACAACAAAGTACCGTATAAATTTGAAGCGGGTACACCGAATATTGCTGGAACCATTGGTTTAGGTGCGGCGATTGATTATGTCAGCCGTATTGGCATTGATGCGATTGCGGCCCATGAGAATAGCTTATTGGCGTATGCAGTTGAGCAGTCTCAGCGAATTGAAAAATTAACCATTATTGGGACGGCTGAACAAAAGGGCGCGATTATGTCCTTCGTGTTAGACGGTATTCATCCGCATGATATTGGTACGATGATGGATCACCAAGGTATTGCTGTGCGTGCAGGGCACCATTGTGCGATGCCGGTGATGGACTTTTTTGGTGTGCCAGCCACGGCAAGAGCGTCTTTTGCCATGTACAATACGCACCAAGAAGTGGACGCCTTAATGGCTGGAATTGAAAATTTAATCGAGATGTTTGGCTAATGTTAGATGATTTAAGAGATTTGTATCAGGAAGTTATTTTTGATCATAATAAAAATCCACGAAACTTTCGGCTTATGGACGATGCGGATCGCCAGATCGATGGTTTTAACCCGCTTTGTGGGGATCGTATAACATTATTTATTAAAATTTCTGACGGAAAAATTGCCGATGCGAGTTTTCAAGGTCAAGGCTGCGCTATTTCGACGGCATCAGCGTCCTTAATGACCGATATTGTGATTGGTCAAACGGAGCAGGAAGCGCAAAGCTTGTTTACCTTATTTCATAAAATGGCTATCGGTGAACCGGTAGAAATGGATGAGTTGGGTAAATTAGCCGTACTCGCAGGGGTGTGTGAATATCCAGCACGGGTCAAGTGTGCGACCCTACCTTGGCATACCTTAGATGCCTTATTAAAAGGTGCTGAAGAACCCGTTACTACCGAGTAACTTAATAATAAATAACCATACCATCACCCTATGCGTGAGCTAAACCCGATCACCAATAAAATAGCCGACCTCAGCGAGCGAACAACATCGCTTAGGGGGTACCTTTGACTTTGATACCAAGTATGAGCGTTTAACTGAGGTCTTAAGAGAGCTGGAAGACCCTAGCGCTTGGGATGACCCTAGCCGTGCACAAGCGTTAGGCAAAGAGCGTGGTCAGTTAGAACTCGTCGTCAATACGATTACTGAGTTAAGCGGCGGGCTTGTTGATGCAGCTGACTTGCTGGAGATGGCCGTTGAGGAAGATGACGATGATACGCTGGCGGTGATAGAAGATGATCTTGTTAGCTATGATGAGAAGGTCTCTAGGCTTGAGTTTCAACGTATGTTCTCCGGCGAAATGGATGCAAACAGTGCGTTCTTAGATATTCAATCGGGTTCGGGTGGTACCGAAGCGCAAGATTGGGCGGAAATGATTTTACGTATGTATTTGCGTTGGGCTGAACAACATGGTTTTAGCACCGAGATCATTGAAGTTTCAGCAGGTGATGTGGCCGGTATTAAAAGCGCCACCATTTCAATTCAGGGTGATTATGTATATGGCTGGTTGCGTACCGAAATTGGTGTGCACCGTTTAGTACGAAAATCCCCGTTTGATTCGGGAAGTCGCCGACACACCTCTTTTGCCGCGGTTTTTGTCTCGCCAGAGGTGAATGATGATATCGAAATAGATATCAATCCAGCTGATCTTCGAATTGATGTATACCGTGCCAGTGGCGCGGGTGGCCAGCACGTGAATAAAACCGAATCGGCGGTACGTATCACCCATGTGCCGAGTAATACGGTGGTGCAGTGCCAAAATGATCGTTCGCAGCATAAAAATAAAGCCACGGCGATGAAGCAGTTGAAAGCCAAGTTGTATGAACTAGAGATGCAAAAAAAGATGGCTGATCAGCAAGTCCAAGAAGAGAATAAATCGGATATTGGTTGGGGTAGTCAAATACGATCCTATGTATTGGATCAATCACGTATTAAAGATTTAAGAACCGGGGTTGAAACCGGTAATACACAAGCAGTGCTCGATGGGGCGCTGGATCAATTTATAGAAGCCAGTTTAAAGAGTGGGATTTAACGTATGAAAGAGCAAAAAAAAGTCGAACAGCCGCAAGATGAAAACAAACTGATCGCAAAGCGGCGTGAAAAACTGGCTGAGATTAAACAGCAGGGTAATGCCTACCCTAATGACTTCAGACGTGAGCATTATGCAGAGAACTTACACGCCGAGTACGCGAAATTTGATAAAGAAACCTTAGAAGAAAAAGCCATTAGCGTGAGTTTGGCTGGGCGTTTGATGGCAAAACGTGTCATGGGTAAAGCTAGTTTTGCTCATGTGCAAGATATGTCGGGGCGTATGCAGTTGTTTGTACAGCGCGATACGCTACCCGAAGGTCTCTACCAATCGTTTAAGGGTTGGGATATTGGCGATATTATCGCGGTTGAAGGGGTTTTGTTTAAAACCAAAACGGATGAACTCTCGGTGCGTGTTTCAGCGATTCGTTTATTAACCAAATCGTTACAGCCCTTACCTGAAAAGTTTCATGGTTTAACTAATCAAGAGCAGCGTTACCGCCAGCGCTATGTTGACTTAATCATGAACGAGGATTCGCGTAATGTATTCAAAATACGCAGTAAGGTGGTTAGTTTTATTCGCCAATACCTAGTCAATAATGACTTTATGGAAGTAGAAACACCGATGATGCACGTGATCCCGGGTGGAGCAACGGCGAAGCCTTTTGCAACTCACCATAACGCATTAGATATGGAGTTGTTTCTACGGATTGCGCCAGAACTGTATTTGAAACGTTTAGTGGTCGGTGGTTTCGAGCGTGTGTTTGAAATTAACCGTAGTTTTCGAAATGAAGGTTTATCGACTCGGCATAACCCTGAATTCACCATGTTAGAATTTTATCAGGCGTATTCAGATTACATCGATTTGATGGATTTGACTGAAGACATGTTGCGCTCATTAGCCGACACAGTATTGGGTTCGACTGTGGTGCATTACCAAGGGCAAGATTATGATTTGGGGCAAGCCTTCAGACGGATGACCGTGCTTGAGTCTATTTTGCATTACAACGATGATTTGACACTCGATAATCTATCAACAAAAGAGGCGGCGCTGGAAGTCACCAGTCGATTGGGTATTCCCGTTAAAGATAGTTATGGCCTCGGTAAGATTCAAATTGAAATTTTTGAAAAAACGGTTGAAGAAAAATTACATGAGCCAACGTTCATTACCGAGTACCCGACAGAAGTGTCACCCTTGGCTAGACGTAATGATCAAAACCCATTTGTGACCGACCGTTTTGAGTTTTTCGTTGGTGGGCGTGAGGTGGCGAATGGCTTCTCAGAGCTTAACGACTCTGAAGACCAAGCTGAACGTTTTCAGCAGCAAGTCAATGATAAAGACGCTGGTGATGAAGAGGCCATGCACTTTGATGCCGATTATATCCGTGCGCTAGAGATTGGTTTACCACCAACTGCGGGTGAAGGTATTGGGATTGATCGTTTAGTGATGTTTTTAACCGACTCGGCCTCGATACGTGATGTTATTTTATTTCCACATATGCGGATGGAAAGCTAAACCACGATAAGCAACTGGATTTATTGTGTGGCGATGTCTGAATGTCGCAGGATTATAAAAAAGCCCCTATATGTATAGGGGCTTTTTTTGTTGTTACTTTATGCGTGAACCGGTGCTAAACCTAGGCTCCAAAGGCTCACCGTGGCGACCAAGATTCCGACTACGGTCACTAATGCGATGGTTAACACAGCGCTAGAGAATAAGAAGCCTTTTTCTTGATTGACATCCATAACAATGGGGATGCCGGTATACAGTAAATAAACACTGTAGGAAATAGCGCAAAGCCCGCTTAAGAAAATGAGCCAAGGCACGGGGGCTAAGGCAAAAATTCCACAAAGGAATAACGGGGTGGCGATGGATGTTGCAAGAGAGATGCAAATAGATAGTTCTTGTTTGGTGCCGTAGGTAGCGGCCATCCATTGGATTGACTTGGCAAGAATGGCAACGGCTGCGAGTGAGGCTAGATAAAAACAAAGGATTAGCGGTATGGTGCTTTCGACGGTGAACTTGAAGCTTCTTTCGCCAATATCCCAGCCAACGAGGGTGGCTCCGATATAAGCGCAAACGGCAGGAATTGCCGCTAAGATAAGCGCGTTTTCAAGAAAACACTTCATAGCACTGATGTGTTCGTTGCGGATTTCAGCCCATTCTTCTGTTGGGTGAAAAAAGGTACCTTTTACATGACTAAGTATCATTTCAAACTCCCTTGGTGTTATTAATATTGTTTTTCCTGTATCAGCTTTTCTCTTTGGTTTTAGTTAAACGGTAACGCAAGTTAATTAGTGATTAATTTATCTTACTGGTTTTACGATAACACTTTTATCCTGTAAGGGAAGGTATTATTTAGTGGTTTGAAGTGACTTTAAATATCACGGTGTATTTGTTGCTGCGTTGTTATAACTGTTTGTTATACTTTTGTTTTTCAATTGAGGAAATGTCTTTGTTGGCTTACCTGATACCCTGGGATTTCTCTCCCTTGTTTGTTGTCTTATGGGTTTTAGTCGCGGTTTTATATACCCGTGCCTTGTTGCTGGATAAAGAAGCCGCTAGCGTTAAAGGGCTGTATTGGCGTGCGGGGTGTTTTTATGTCGGTTGGTTATCGGTCTATATAGTCTGGCATACGTATTTTGATTATTTATCGCAATATATGTTCTGGGTGCACCGCTTACAGCACTTGGTACTTCATCACTTAGCCCCTTTGTTAATGGTGCTTGGTGCGGTGGAACTCGCAGATAAATTAGTTCCAGCCCGTTCTTCTATCTGGCTTGCTAGTCCCGCGTTTATCAAACGTCCTTGCGAGCTAATGTATAAATTTCTACAGAATGCTTTTATCGCCCCGTTGTTGTTTGTTGGTTTGATCTACCTTTGGTTGTGGCCGGGTATTCACTTTTCTGCGATGTTGAACCAGAACTTGTACTATCTGATGAACATTACCATGTTATTAGACGGTTTTTTGTTTTGGTGGTTAGTGTTAGGGGCCGGTTGGCGGGGTGAAGAACGTGGTTTTAAAATGCGTATCATCATGTTGGCCGTCGTGCTGGTGCCTCAGCAGTTATTAGGGGCTTACATCACCCTGAGTAGCTCGATTATTTATGATGTGTATGATGTTTGTGGACGTGCATGGCCGATTAGCCCATCGGCGGATCAGATCTATGGTGGGATTGTCACGTGGATCCCTGCGAGCATGATGAGTGTACTGGGGTTTCTTCTAGTACTTAAGCGCCGTTTCAATTATCAGCAAGGTTTAAATGTATGACGAATTTTAAGAAAGTATTTGTTTTTTCGCTATTTTTTATGTTGTCTGCCTGTGCAGAAACAGAGCCTACACGGCTAACCAATATCGAGGGTTTATTGCCGGAGTTGTCTTTCGAATTGATCGATGAGAATAATAATGAGGTGACTGGAAAGGATTATTTGGGGCAGACGCTGATCGTGTTTTTTGGTTTTACCAATTGCGCAGAAGTTTGTCCATCGGCGATGTATAAGTTAGCTGGGGTGTTAAAAAAGCTAGGCACTGAGGCGGAACAAGTTAATGTGTTATTCATCTCGGTTGACCCTAAACGAGACACACCGAAGAAGCTACAGCGGTATACCGATGTATTTGGCCCCGCCTTTATCGGCTTGACCGCTAAAAATGAGCTTGTTAAGCAGATGAGTAAGCGCTACCGAGTGACATTTGGCTATGGCGACGCGGATGACGAGGGGAATTATGAGGTGTCGCATAGCGGTGCCATGTTCATTTTTGATAAGTTAGGACGGGCGCGTTTATTAGCGACCCAATCATCCTCTATGGAAGATATCTTATTGGATTTGCGCTGGTTGCTTAATAGTAAGGTTTAATCATAAAGAAAAGATGCTGCAGCGCTAAGAATTCGTGCTGTAGGCTACAGCTTTCGATTTAAGCAGTGATGAATATTTCTTCGATTTCATCGATTTGCTCGGCAACACCTTCGATTTCGATGACCTCTATTTCATGGTTCAAGCCCAACTTCTTAAAGGCGGGTATGTCTGCCCAATTGACCGTGTGGCTGTTATTGCCGGAAGGGATCTGCAAGTTAGCCACCAGTACGACGTCAGAATAATCGGCTTCGGGGTAGGGGTCCCTTAACAGGTTATTATGTTCCCAAACCACTTCAGTCAGGCTGTCTGGAAAGTTCCAGTGTTCCACGATTAATTTGCCGACCTCTGGCTGTAGTTGCTCGATCATTTTTTCGAGAGCGTTTGAGTCGGCGAGTAATAGGGGGCAGTTTTCTGCGGCCATTAGGATGGGTAAGGAACCGATGTTATGGAATAGGCCAGCGAGCATCGCCTGCTCAGGGTCTAAACCGTTTGAGTTTGCTGCAAGCACACGACTAAACGCGGCAACGTGTATGCTGTGTTGCCAAGTATTTTTGAAGTGTTCGCTGAGTTTTTTTGATTGGGTGCTGAACATTTGTTCAACGCTGATGCTCATGATTAAGTTTTTAACCACCTTATTGCCCATTCGGGTGATCGCAATTTGAATATTGTCGATTTCACTGCGAGCCCTAAATAATGGCGAGTTGGCAACTTTTAATAAACGCGCTGACAGTGCGGCATCGGTATTGATGATCGCGGCAAGGTCTTGTGCGGTAGAGTTTTCATCATTGGCCGCTTCCCGAGCCTTGGTGGCGACCTCAGGAAAGCTTGGTAAGATAAGTCTGTCATTCTCCAAATCACTCTTAATGGTTTGTAAGAACTCTTTGTGTGTAGGGATGCTCATGGTTTTTTTTTGTGTTTATTTGCTTTTAGTCTAGATCATATTCTGCTTGTTGAATAATAACTTCGCTATTGTCACTTAAAACTAATGGGTTGTTTTCTATGCATTCCACTTTGAGGACGGCGAGTCCAGCGTAGTTGGAGTTTTTTGATTTATGTGAGCTTAAAATGGTGCCAATACTGTTATCTGTATTGAGCTGGTAAATGTCGTCGCCGGCTACGTATTTATTAGCTGATTGATAGGATACTAGGCGGCGCTTTACGCTACCTTTATAGTGCATGCGGGCGACAATCTCTTGCCCGGTGTAACAACCTTTTTTGAAATTAATCCCATTTAACTTATCTAGGTTAAGCATTTGAGGGATGAATAACTCGCTGGTGGCGGTGTTGACCTCGGGGTAGCAAGCGGAGGTTAATATTTCCTGCCAAGGTTCGAGTTCCTGCTCGATACTGAATGAATCAGTTAGTTGCTCGCGTTGAAACTGCTGTTTGTTGCTGATTATAATTGTTAGATGAGCGTACGGGGCGATTGGAATGCTCGCGATGGGTGAGAGTTGTTGTTTTTGTTCTGTGCTTATTTCGTTTGCGCAGCCCAGTAGAACAAACTCGTCTGAAGCATCGCGTATTGTTACCTTAGAGCGAAATACAAACATGCTTAAGCGTTTGACAATAAGGCTACTCATCTCACGAGGTAGTAACATGAGGAAATCATCGCCGTGTTTGACCAGATGGAATAAAGAAATGACGCGGCCCTTAGGGTTGCATAACGCGCCCAATGCACCGCCTGCTTCTGCTATAGCGAATACATCACAGGTCGTTTGCCCTTGTAAAAAGGTAGCCGCATCCTCACCGGATATCATTAGGCTGCTAGTGGATGCATTGAGTTCGAATAGGCGGAGAGGGTTCATAAGCTTGCAGTAGTGAGTAAAACTGTATTGTATCGCTAACGGATGCTGATTAGGTGACTAAAAAACACAAGGATGTTCTTGAATATAATCGGTCGATGTTTTAATCTACCGCGTTTGTATTCAAGGGGAATATTGATGGCTAAGGAATCTGACGTGGTTGATCTGTCTAAAAAAGATACGGCGAAAGAACAGAGCGAGATCCCTGCTGAATCAGCGGTAGAAGTTAATGGGCGTGCCGGCCTAGAACCCACTCGTTATGGTGATTGGGAGAAAAACGGTCGTTGTATAGATTTTTGAGTTTTTCCTTCACTTACTTTAGTCACTAGAGGTTTTATATGAGTAGTAATAATCGGCCACTATCGCCGCACTTAGATGTATATAAATTGCCATTATCGGCATTATTGTCCATCGTCCACCGTGGAACGGGTGCATTTCTTTCCTTAGGTTCAGTTGTTTTAGTTTGGTGGTTAATGGCACTTGCGGGTGGCCAAGAATCATTTGCCTCGGCTCAGTCGTTTATGGGCAGCTTTTTTGGTTGTTTGATCTTATTTGGTTGGACCTTTGCGTTGTTTTTTCACTTGGCAAATGGCATTAGACATTTGGTTTGGGATGCTGGTTACGGGTTTGAGAAAGAAGCTGTTGAAAAGTCTTCTTTGGTGGTATTGGGTGCAGCAGGTTTCTTAACAATACTTGTTTGGATTGTTGCCTTTACATTTTCTACAGGAGCATAAAATGAGTTTAAGATCGCCATTAGGAGAGGCCAAGGGTCTCGGGTCTGCAAAAGAAGGTTTACACCATTGGTGGGCGCAGCGTGTTACCGCTATTGCACTTATCCCATTAACTATATGGTTTGCATTTAAAGTTGCGGTACTTAGCCAGTCTGATTACCAAACTGTGTTGGCGTGCATAGGCTCTCCATGGTCTGCTGCGTTGATTGTTTCTTTAATCGTGGCTGCTTTTTATCATGCAGCACTCGGTATGCAAGTTATTTTTGAGGATTACATCGGTCATAAAGCGGCTCGTGTAGGCGCTATCATGGCGACCAACCTCTTATTATTTTTATTAGGTGCGGCGGCAATTATTGCTGTTGTTCGTATTGCCCTCGGAGGCTAGAGTTTTATGAGTATTAAAGATTATAAAATAACCGAACATAAGTACGACGTAGTTGTTGTCGGCGCGGGCGGTGCGGGTTTACGTGCAACGTTTGGTATGGCTCAAAAAGGCCTCAAAACGGCGTGTATTACTAAAGTTTTCCCAACGCGTAGCCATACGGTTGCTGCTCAAGGTGGTATTAGTGCGGCCTTAGGTAATATGGGTGAAGATGATTGGCGCTGGCATATGTATGACACCGTCAAAGGTTCAGATTGGTTGGGTGACCAAGACGCGATTGAATACATGTGTCGTGAAGCGATCCCAGCGATTGTTGAGCTGGAGCACTACGGTGTACCATTTTCACGTACCGAAGAAGGGAAAATTTACCAACGTCCATTCGGTGGCATGACCACTAATTACGGTGAAGGTACTGCACAACGTACGTGTGCGGCTGCTGATAGAACTGGACACGCGATTCTTCATACGCTTTACCAACAATCTTTAAAGCACGATGCTGAATTCTTTATTGAGTATTTTGCATTAGACTTAATTATGGATGAAGACGGCGTTTGCCGTGGTGTATTAGCGCTTAAAATGGACGATGGAACCTTACATTTGTTCCGTTCACATATGGCAGTCATGGCAACCGGTGGTTACGGTCGTTCATACTTCTCTTGTACATCGGCTCATACTTGCACCGGTGACGGTAATGCGATGGTATTACGTGCTGGTTTACCGTTACAAGATATGGAGTTTGTGCAATTCCACCCAACCGGTATTTATGGTTCGGGTTGTCTCATTACTGAAGGTGTGCGTGGTGAGGGTGGTTACTTAACGAACTCTAAAGGCGAACGCTTTATGGAGCGTTATGCGCCGAATGCTAAAGACTTGGCTTCACGTGATGTTGTTAGTCGTTCTATGACGATCGAAATTAACGAAGGCCGTGGTGTAGGTCCAGATGGTGATCATATCCATCTTCACCTTGAGCATTTAGGCCCTGAAGTTATTAACGAACGTCTACCAGGTATCGCAGAAAGCGCGAAGATTTTTGCTGGTGTTGATGTGTCTAAAGAACCTATTCCTGTATTACCAACGGTTCACTACAATATGGGTGGTATTCCAACCAACTATAAAGGCGAAGTGGTTACCTTGAAAGACGGTGACCCAGATGCGGTTGTTTCAGGCTTAATGGCGATTGGTGAGGCGGCTTGTGTGTCTGTACATGGCGCTAATAGACTGGGTTCTAACTCCTTGCTTGATTTGGTTGTATTCGGACGCTCTGCAGCGATTAGAGCGGCAGAAGTTGTGACGCCGAGTACTGAGCATATTGAATTAGGCGAAGCAGCTTGTGATGAAGCGTTAACGCGTTTGGATAAGTTCCGTAATGCCAATGGTTCTAAGAAAACTGCGGATATTCGTCTTGATATGCAAAAAGCGATGCAAGCTCATGCAGCGGTATTTAGAACGGGCGAATCAATGCAAGAAGGCGTTGATAAAATCACTGCGGTTCAAGAATCGTTTAAAGATGTTTCTGTTACCGATCGTTCATTAATTTGGAACACCGATTTAATTGAAACCCTAGAGCTTGATAACTTGTTGTCTCAGGCGGCGGTGACTATTACCGGTGCGTTGAATAGAGAAGAAAGCCGTGGCGGGCATGCTCGTGAAGATTATCCGGATAGAGATGATGCTAATTGGCATAAGCACTCTATCATGTGGATTGATGAGCAAAATAAAGTCGACATCAAATATCGTCCGGTTCATATGTATACACTGACAGATGATGTGGAAGTTGTGCCGCCTAAAAAGCGTGTCTATTAAGATTAACGAGGATTAAGAAATGGCTGAATTTAAACTTCCAGAAAATTCTGTAATACAAAAAGGTAAAACTTACCCAGCACCTGAAGGTGCCACTAGAATCCAAGAGGTAGAAGTTTACCGTTGGGATCCTGATAGTGGTGAAAACCCTCGTGTTGATAAGTATAAAATTGATTTAGATAGTTGTGGGCCAATGGTATTGGACGCGATTATCAAAATTAAGAACGAGATCGACCCAACGTTGACGTTCCGTCGTTCATGCCGTGAAGGTATTTGCGGTTCATGTTCAATGAACATTAACGGTAAAAATACCCTAGCGTGTACTAAAGATATTGGCGACATTGAGGGTCCAATTAAAATTTACCCATTGCCGCATATGCCAGTGGTTAAAGATATTGTGCCGGACTTGACCCATTTTTATGCGCAATACGCATCAATTAAACCTTGGATTCAATCATCCACACCACCTCCATCAGATAGAGAGCGTTTGCAATCTAAAGAAGACCGTACAAAGCTGGATGGCCTGTACGAATGTATTCTTTGTGCTTGTTGTTCAACATCTTGCCCGAGCTACTGGTGGAATGGCGATCGTTACCTAGGCCCTGCTATTTTGTTGCAAGCTTACCGTTGGTTGGCTGATTCGCGTGATGAAAATGCCGGTGAGCGTTTAGATGAGTTAGAAGATCCGTTTAAGTTGTATCGTTGTCATACAATTATGAACTGTACTGAGACTTGCCCTAAAGGCTTGAACCCGGCTAAAGCGATTGCTGAAATTAAGAAATTATTAGTTGAACGTAAAATTGCTTAATGGATTCTAAGTCAAAACTTCTTTGGCGGTGTCGCCGCGGTATGAAGGAGTTGGATGTCCTGTTTACTAATTTTGTCGAGTCGTCTTACGATGATTTGCCAGACCATGAAAAACAGGCATTCGCTAAGTTGTTGGATATTGAAGATCCGGTGATTCTTGGATTTATGTTGTATGGCGACAAACCTGAAGATCCAGATGTCGCCCGCATCGTTGAAAAAATCCATACCAGCGTTTGAGATAGACCTAATAAACCCCGTAACACGACATGTTGTTACGGGGTTTATTTTTTTGAGCGCGTTGATTTGTTGCTGGTCCAATAGCTTGTTACCCATTCTGAAATTCGGTTTATCTGTCGCTGTGTTATTCAGCTTCCTAGCTGGGTTTAGAAAAGGCGCTTTTTGTCACCGGGGATTACGCAGTATTGCTTGCCAGCCAGATGCTTATTGGTTGTTGTACGATACGAAGGGCTGCCGGCACGATGCGACTCTGCTGGATTCGAGTGTTATTATCGGGCCGTTTTATTTCTTAAATTTTGTTAGCCAAACTGGGCCTATTCCGCTGTTGCTGACGACGGACTCTATGTCTGTTGAGGCGGCTAGGAAGCTACGTGTTAGCTTGAAGCTGTATCGTCAGCAATTAATTGCGGCCCGGCTTTAGTACGGTGTCCCGCTTGAAGTTTTTATCGTCCAACTCGGGGTAGTCACGGGTGTAATGCAGGCCGCGGCTTTCTTTACGGCTTAAAGCGCTATCAATAATCAACTCAGCGGTGTGAGCAAGGTTTCTCAGCTCAAGGAAATCGTTGGTGACGTGGAAATTACTGTAATAATCTTCAATTTCTTTATTGAGTAGGGTGATGCGGTTTTTTGCTCTCTGTAAACGTTTGGTTGTTCTGACGATACCCACGTAATCCCACATGAATTGACGTAATTCGGCCCAGTTATGCGAGACCACGATGGCTTCATCGGAATTGATGACATTGCTGTCATCCCATGGGCGGATAATGGCTGTTTTTCGGTTGTCGCTTAGGTAGTTTTGTATGTGTTTGCTGGCTTGTTTAGCGAACACCAAGCACTCTAAAATTGAATTGCTGGCCATTCTGTTGGCGCCGTGTAGGCCGGTAAAAGCGGTTTCGCCAATCGCGTATAAGCCATGGATGTCGGTTGAGCCGTGTTTATCGGTTATCACTCCACCGCAAGTGTAGTGGGCGGCAGGTACCACCGGCAACGGATCCTTGGTCATATCGAAGCCGAAGTCTAAACACTTTTTATATAACATCGGAAAGTGTGACTTAGTGAATTGCGGGGTGAGGTGGCTAATGTCTAAGAAAACAGACTCTATGCCGAGGCGCTTCATTTCGTGGTCGATGGCTCTGGCGACGATGTCGCGTGGTGCTAACTCAGCGCGTTTGTCGAAACGCGGCATAAAACGTGAGCCGTCGGGGAGTAATAATAATCCACCTTCGCCTCTGACGGCTTCGCTGATCAAAAATGATTTGGCTTGCGGGTGGTATAAGCAAGTTGGGTGGAATTGCATAAATTCCATATTAGCTACCCGACAGCCTGCTCGCCAAGCCATGGCGATACCATCGCCGGTTGATACATCAGGGTTGCTGGTATAGAGGTAGACCTTGCTAGCGCCACCGGTTGCCAAGGTGATGCAGGGGGCGCTCATGCTGAAGATGCGATCTTTTTTGGTATCTAATACATAACAGCCGATGATCTTACTGCTGCTCGAGTTAACGTCGTCTTCGGTAATTAAATCAATGACATTATGGTGCTCAAATATTTTGATATTTCGCTGGTTGAGGACTTGCTCATTTAGCGCTGTTTGTACCGCGCGGCCTGTTGAATCATCAGCGTGCACGACGCGGCGATGAGAATGGCCGCCTTCCTTGGTCAGGTGTAGCTTGTTATTTGAGTCTGAGCTATCGTTGGTGGAAAACTGCACGTTATTACTGATTAACCAGTCGATGCTGGCCTTCCCATTGGCGACGACTAATTCAACGGTATCCTCATGACAAAGACCGGCGCCGGCTTTGATGGTATCTTTTTTATGGGCTTCGATGCTGTCAAATTCATCCAGTACCGCAGAGATGCCACCTTGTGCGTAAAAAGTGCTTCCTTCTGACATATTGGACTTAGAAATAATGGCTATTTGCAGTCGACTGGGTAATGAGAGGGCGAGGCCTAAACCAGCCGCACCGCTGCCAATGATGATGACGTCGAAGGTAAAAGTATTGTCTTGCATGTTAATAATTTGAATTGATACGCTTTTAAGGGTAATAATGTAGTTTACTAACACTAAATTATACGGAATAAATATCAACTTGCCTTTTTATATTCAACAATTGAACTACTTAATGGACTCTTGGTCTTTTGAACAAGGCGAGCGGTTTATTGTGGTCAGTTTGAGGCGATATGATGACTGATTATGACGATAAGTTGTTAGTCAGTGAGGTTCAAGGTGGTAATAAGAAGGCGTTTGATATGCTTGTGCAGCGGTATCAGCAGCGTGTTGTTCAGTTGGTGGCCCGTTATGTACGCGACTCTAGTGAGGCTCAGGATGTTGCGCAAGAGGCTTTCATTAAGGCTTATAAGGCGCTACCTAACTTCAGAGGCGAGAGTGCTTTTTACACTTGGCTTTACCGGATTGCAGTGAATACGGCAAAGAATTATTTGGTGGCTCGCGCCAGAAGGTCCTCAGGTAATGAGGTCGATGTGGCTGAAGCAGAGAATTTTTCCGGTGCGTTTAGGTTAAAGGTCTGTGATACCCCAGAGCACTTATTGCTCAGTGAGGAAATTAGAGTGACGGTTCAGCGGGCGATAGAAGGATTACCCAATGAACTTAAAATGGCGATTAGGTATCGTGAGCTTGATGGCATGACCTATGATGAAATAGCGAAAAAGATGGACTGCCCAGTCGGTACTGTCCGCTCGCGGATATTTAGGGCAAGAGAGGCGGTGGATAAGATTTTAGAGCCACTACTCGATGAATGATATATTGGATAAGAGATGAAGGAATTATATAAAGAACAGCTGTCACAACTATTGGATGATGAGCTGGAAGGAAATAAGTTGAATGGTCTACTCGAAGAGCTTGAGAAAGATCTGAATCTGCACCTTAAACTAGATCGTTATGCGCTGATCGGCGAGGCCTTGAGTCAAAGCCTCGAATGCTCGGAGTTGTTGTTTGTGAAAGCTGGTGAAGGAGCGATTGCGCCAGCTGCTAAACAGCGAATGGCGTAGATTTATTCTGTTTGCCAAGGGCTGCTAAATTTTTTGTTGTCTAAAAAAAGACTGGGTTAAGCCTGACCCCCAGCCTTTTTTATTTTAGAGTTTTGTTTATTCGCTAGTTTTTGTTTGGCCGGCACTGAGTACTTTCTGTGCATGCGGTGCAATGGTGTCTAGCAGTACACGGTGCATTTTAGGGTTGGCGCATACAATATTGCCGGTCTTGAAGTAATCGTATTCACCCTCAAAATCGCTAATAACTCCGCCTGCTTCCTGAATTAACAACATACCCGCAGCAAAATCCCACGGTTTTAAACCAATTTCAAAAAAACCATCTAATTTACCGGCGGCAACGTAGGCTAAGTCTAATGAAGCAGCGCCCGCACGTCGTACCCCTGAGGTGCGAGTGAAAATATCGCGGAAAATATCTAAGTAGGGTTCGATATTATGGTCGTTTTTAGATGGGAAGCCGGTACCAATGAATGCACCTTCCAATTTGCGTTGACGTGCAACTCGAATACGACGGTTGTTAAGTGTTGCGCCTTTACCACGTGAGGCGGTAAATAAATCCTGCCGCACAGGGTCGTAGATAACGGCCTGTTCAATCACGTTGCTGTGTTTCAAAGCGATGGAGACAGCATAGTGTGGAAAGCCGTGCATGAAATTGCTGGTGCCGTTTAGCGGATCGATGATCCACATATATTCGGCGTCTTGGTTGGTGTAACCCGATTCTTCGGTTAATACACCGTGATCTGGGTACGCGGAGAGCAGGGTGTTGATGATTTCCTCTTCTGCGTGTTTAGCTATCTCAGTAGCATAATCATTTTGACTCTTAATAGTTATCTTAAGAGTATCAATAGAGTCCGCAGAACGTATTATAATGTCGCCTGCTTGTCTTGCTGCTCGAATAGCAATATTTAACATTGGGTGCATGATTTTGCCTAGCCTTTAAAATGGCGAAAGGATAACAGATACAGCCGGAGATTGCCTTTTGAATATCGATGAAAATAGTAAAATACTATCAAATATAAGAATTGTTTTAGTCCAAACCTCCCACCCTGGGAATATTGGAGCCACTGCGCGGGCGATGAAAAATATGGGCCTGTCCGATTTGGCGTTGGTGCAGCCGAAAATTTTCCCCAGTTCAGAGGCAACCTCAAGAGCTTCTGGGGCGGATAACATCTTAGCTAGCGCTAATGTTTATGATAGCCTACAAGAGGCGTTAGCGCCCTGTGAATTGGTGCTCGGTGCGAGTGCTCGAATCAGACACCTAGGTTGGTCTGAAGTTGGGCCGAAAAAAGGCTGCGAATTAGTCATTGCCGCGGCAAAACAGGCGAAAGTTGCATTGGTGTTTGGCCGGGAAAATTCCGGTTTAACTAATGAAGAGCTTGAGTTATGCCACCACTTATTACATATTCCAACACATCCTGACTTTAGTTCGTTGAATGTCGCCTCGGCGGTACAAGTGCTGTGTTATGAAATATATTCTACGGTTATTGGTGAGCAGGTCATCGAGTCACCTGAGGTGGAAGATCGGCCGGCAACCAGTCAAGAATTTGAAGGTTTTTTTCAGCACCTGTTAATGACCTTAGAAAAAACAGATTTTCTGCAGCTGTATAAAACTAAACGTTTGCAGCAGCGAATTAGGCGGGTGTTTTATCGTTCTGAGCTGAACCGGACCGAAGTGAATATTTTGCGTGGTATTTTAACCGCGGTAAATAATAAAATTGAGGGGATCAAAAAAAGATCCTAAGTTTGTTTGTTGCTACTTGGCAAGCGTTAGAATGTAATTAAATTAGCTAAATAAGCCATCTATGTTTAATCAATTAAAAGAAGATATCAATATCGTATTTGACCGTGATCCTGCGGCGCGAAGTATGTTCGAAGTGGTGACGACTTACCCCGGATTCCATGCGATTTTGTTGCACCGGATGAATCATTATTTATGGCGCGCTAATTTTAAATTTATGGCGCGCTTTTTATCATATTTCTCCCGCTGGTTCACTGGTATCGAAATCCACCCCGGCGCGGTGATTGGCAAACGATTTTTTATCGATCATGGAATGGGTATCGTGATTGGTGAAACCGCGGTGATAGGTGATGATTGCACGCTATACCATGGGGTAACCCTCGGCGGTACAAGTTGGAAAAAAGGCAAACGCCACCCCAGTTTGGGTAATGGGGTGGTGGTCGGTGCAGGTGCGAAGGTACTCGGGCCTATTGATATAGGTGATGAAGCTAGAATTGGTTCTAATGCGGTGGTTATTCGGACTGTTCCAGCAGGTGCCACGGTTATTGGTATTCCAGGGCGAATCGTCAATACGGACATTGCTAAGCCAACCCCAGAGCAAGAAGCGATGGCAAAAAAAATTGGTTTCGATGCGTATGGCGCGGTGCAAGATATGCCAGACCCCGTTGCCGTGGCCATTAACGGCATGCTCGAACATATTCATTTGATGGATGTTGAGATGGAGAAGATGTGCCGTGAAATAAAATCCTTGGGTGGTCGGGTGCAGGTGAATGCGGTAGAGGAGATTTGCAGTGAACCGGTGGATGACGGCACGGGCCCTCGTTGCCAAGAAAAACAAGATTAAACAGAGGCCACGATGATTTATTTTGACCATAATGCAACAACCCCGTTAGATCCCGAAGTGCTAGACGCGATGATGCCATTTCTAACGAGCTTGTATGGCAACCCTTCCAGCTTGCACCGGCATGGACGTGTGGTGAATACCGCGCTTGAACAAGCCCGATTTCAGTTGGCTAGTTTAGTCAATGTGAGCCCCGAACAAGTGGTGTTTACCAGTGGTGGCACCGAGGCGAATAATTTAGCAATATCAGCTGCGCTGAAGGCCGATAAACGACATGTTTTATTCGGTGCGACTGAACACCCATCGGTGACGGAGACGGTGGGTGACTTGAGCGACCACGGCTTTACCACCGAGGCCTTAGCGGTAGATAATAATGGTTTGATCTCGGTCGATTCATTGCTCAATAAATTACAGCCAACAAGCGGTTTTATCAGTGTGATGTTGGCGAATAACGAGTCCGGGGTTATTCAAGATGTTGCCGCACTCAGTGCCGCCGTCAAAAATAAAGGTTTGGTTTTTCATACCGATGCGGTGCAGGCCGCAGGTAAGGTGACGGTTGATTTTAATCAACTTGGGGTGAATCTGATGTCTCTATCGTCACATAAAATTTATGGGCCGAAAGGTGTGGGTGCACTCATCCATGATAAGGCAACGCCATTAAGCGCGATGCAGCGTGGTGGCGGTCAAGAAGCAGGCTTACGCCCGGGGACGGAAAATGTGGCCGCTATTATTGGTTTTGGTAAGGCCGCCGAATTGGCTAAGCTGCGACTCAATGAACGTGCTCAGCATTTAGCCGCGTTGCAATCGAGCTTGGAGCAGGGTTTGCAGGACGTGGCCGGCTTAACAGTGGTGGCTGCCGAGGTTGATCGGTTACCCAATACCAGTCAGATCTTATTGGACGGCATCGATGGTGAAATGCTGTTGATGCAGTTGGATCAGCAATCTATTGCGGTATCAAGTGGCTCGGCTTGCTCCAGTAATAGCAAGCAGCCGAGCGCGGTCCTCACGGCAATGGCTTACCCCGATAAACTTGCGATGAGCGCGATAAGGGTGAGCCTAGGGCAGCAAAATACGCTCACTGAAGTGAATGATTTCGTGGCGAAAGTGAAGCTTATTGCCGCGCAGCGTCGTTAGCAGCTAAAGTACTGCCCGGTTTGTTTACTTAAACAAACCTTGACCATCGCGTCGGCGAGTTGTTCGGCGGACTTTAAGCCGGCGTCCTCTTCGCCTGGGTGGGTCTTTTTGCGGATCGGTAATAGGCTCGGCCCTGGAATAAAGACATTGCAGTGTACTGATGTGGTATCGAGTTCATCGGCGAGGATGCTAGATAAGCTCTCTAGGGCCACTTTAGAGACCCCGTAACCACCCCAGTAGGCCTTACTTTGACGAGCCGATGAGTCAGAGGCGAAGATGATGTTAGCGTGTTTCGATTGTTGTAACAGGGGTAGGCAGACCTTGTTCAATAAGAAGCAGGCATTGACGTTAACCTGCATGACTTTTTGCCATAATTCGGCGTCTTGACTATTCGTGGGGCCGATCACCCCAATGTTGCAAGCCAGGTGTAGTATGCCGTCTAATTGTTTGAACTCATTGTATATTGAGTGAATTAACTGCGCGTAACTTTCCTCTTCTGTTTGTGCTAAATCGAAGGGGATAATGGCCGCTGTTGGGTAGCCTGCGGCGTCAATTTGGTCGTAAACTTGGTTTAGCTTTTCTTCATTGCGCCCGCTTAAAATAACCGTGGCTCCTTGCTTGGCTAAAGCCAAGGCACTGGCTCGACCTAAACCACCACTAGCACCGGTGATCAAGTAGACACGTTCTTTCAGTTGATCGGAGGGGCTGTTTGTTGCGGGTAAGGTTTGAGTGTTATTCATTATTGAAGTCATTAATTAGGCTGTGTTGACGGGCTGATTTTTCAATCGGTTCAGGGGTTGGCATCGGTTTACGGCTTTCAATGCCGAGCGCTTTAAATTTACGTGCAGTAGGGAAAACTTGGCGTTCCAGCGAGCCCACGGCTTTGTTATAGTGCTCGACACTTTTATCTAAGCTACTACCGACCTTGACCATATGTTCGACGAAGGTGGCGAGGCGGGCGTACAGGCTTTCGCCTAATTGGCGAATTTGCTCGGCGTTTTCGCTGCTGGCTTGTTGCCGCCAGCCGAATGCGATCGCGCGAAGCAGTGCGACTAAACTGGTTGGTGTTGCCAAGATAACGTGTTGGGCGAGGGCGTCTTCTAATAAACTATGGTCTTGTTCGAGCGCAGCGCTGAGAAATTGGTCACCGGGAATAAATAATACCACCAAGTCAGGGGTGTTATCGAACTGGGCCCAATAAGACTTCTTAGATAACTCCTTCACGCGCTCCCTAAGTTGTTTTGCGTGACGAATAAGTTGGGTTTTACGACCAGCGTCGGTCTTTTGTTCAATGGCGTTTAGGTACGCGTCTAGCGGGGTTTTTGCATCGACCACGATGTCGCGCTGATCGGGCATGCGAATAATCATATCAGGCCGCATGATGCCTTCATCAGTGTTTAACTGGGTTTGTTGGAAGAAATCGCAGTGTTCCACCAACCCAGCGAGTTCAACGAGGCGCTTTAGGGTCAACTCACCCCATTGCCCTCGAACCTCGGGTCGCCTTAAGGCTTGTACGAGGTTACGTGTTTCCTGCTGTAATTCGTTTTGTGTGTCACTCATGTTTTGTAAAAACTGACTGATTGAACCGTAACTTTGTTGGCGGTCGGCTTCGAGCTTTTTGAGTTGCTGATCGGTTTGCTGAAGAATATCTTTGATCGGCGTGAGCATGTCGGCAAACGCGTGTTGTTTCTGATCTAAGCGAGATTCGGCGTTAATTTGTTGTTGGCTGAAGTTTTCTCGTGCGAGTTTGAGAAACTCATCGGTATTGTTTTTTAACGCTTGGCCGGATAGGGCGGCAAAACTATCACGGAGGTGTTGTTGTTGTTTTTCTTCGTGTAAGGCGGTTTTTTTGGCGACTTTTTGTTCTATGTCGGCGCGTATTTTTGCGGATGTTAGTGCGTCTTTTAGTTTGGCGGTCGACTTTAAGGTGATGAAATAACAGCAAATAAAACCAAGGAGTGCGCCGCCAATAAAAACTTCGATGTGGTTGAGTATCTCGATCATTAAGTGTGTTAGTTCGATTCGGCTATGCGGTTAATGTTTTGAGTGCGTGTAATAAATCAACCGGCGTTTCGATGAGTTGATCGGCTTGCCAGCTGTTGATGTCATCGAGCTGATCAATGTAGCCGTAAGCGCAGGCGATTGTTTTAAGTCCGGCTAGCCTGCCCGAGCGGATATCTCGTTCGGCATCACCGATGTAAATACTGTATTCGGGTGCTATTGAAAGTTGTTTACAGGCTAAATAAATCGACTCGGGGTGGGGTTTGGGGTGGTTAACTTGATCACTACAGACGATGCAAGCAGCGCGTTGGTCTAGGCCTAGTTGTTCCAATAAGGGGAGGGTTAAGTGAGCCGGTTTATTGGTAACGATGCCCCAAGGGATTTGTTGGTTTTCTAAATGATCCAAGGCCTCGGCTAGGCCGTCAAATAACTTAGATTGTGTGGCGATATTTTGTTGGTAATAAGCAATGAGTTCGGCCTTTAAACTTTGCTGCTCGCCGCCCTTGATGTTGTTGCCAAAAGCTAGTGTTATTAACGCGTCTGCGCCGTTTGAGACGATGGCGCGGATGGCGGGGTAAGCAAGGGCGGGTTTGTTATGCGCACGTAATACGGCATTTAAAGCAGCCGCTAAATCAGGCGCGGTATCAACTAGGGTACCGTCTAGGTCAAATAAAACGGCTTTCACGGGCCACCCGCTTATCGCTTGCAACATCTATTTTTATTGTTGTTCGCTATTTTTTTGAAACACGCAGATGTAGTTAACGCTGATGTCTTGGCTCATTGAAAAAGATTTGCTGAGAGGGTTGTATTCAATGCCACGGCTGTCGACCAAGTTAAGATCCGTTTGCCGGCACCAAGCGGCGAGTTCAGAAGGCTTGATGAAGCTGGCGTAATCGTGGGTGCCTTTGGGTAGCATGCCTAAGACGTATTCTGCACCGATAATAGATAATAGATAAGACTTGGGGTTTCTGTTTAAGGTCGATAAAAAGACGTAACCGCCAGGTTTTACTAGGGTTGCGCAAGCTTCGATGATGGCGATGGGGTCGGGTACGTGTTCGAGCATTTCCATGCAGGTCACGCTATCGAAACTGGCGGCTTGCTGGCTGGCTAACTGCTCTACACTGATCGTTTGGTAATCTACGTTTACCCCAGTATCTAAACTGTGTAGTTCGGCGACATCGATAAGCTCTTTGCCCAGATCAATGCCGGTGACTATCGCGCCTTTAGCTGCCATCGATTCCGACAATATACCGCCACCACAGCCTACATCTAGAATTTTTTTGCCTTTTAGGCCGATCGTTTTATCAATCAGCTGTAGGCGTAGCGGGTTGATTTGGTGCAGGGTTTTAAAGTCACCTTCAGGTTCCCACCAATGGGAGGCCATGGAGCTAAACTTTTCGATTTCCGCTGGGTTTACATTGTCTGTTGGCTGCTTCATCGTTGTATTTTACACCGCTTTTTTGGCTGGGTGATGAAACGGCTGTATTTTTCCTTGCCACTGAGTCGCGGTGGCAAGCAAGTCAGCTTCGTCTAAGGTGGTTAGCTGCTGACTATCCATTAGCTGTTGGCCTGCCACCCATAGGTCGGTAATTTGTGAGCGATTGGCTGAGTAGATCAGAGTGGATACCACGTCATACACGGGTTGGGTTTCAATGCTGTTTAAATTAATCGCAAACAGGTCGGCTTGTTTGCCAATTTCTAAGGAGCCTATTTTGTCTTCTAGACCTAATGCCTTCGCGCCATTGATGGTGGCCATGCGGAGTGCTTGCTGAGCGGGTAAGGCGTCGGCCTGTTGCGCTGTACCTTTTGCTAATAGCGCGGCGCTGCGTAGTTCACCGAGCATATCGATGTCATTATTGCTGGCCGAGCCATCGGTACCGAGCGCGACATTGACCCCAGCGTTGAGTAATTTCATCACGGGGCAAAATCCACTGGCCAGTTTAAGATTTGATTCTGGGCAATGCACCACGTGTACGCCGTGTTCTACCAATAGCTGAATGTCTTCATCGTTGAGCTCAGTCATATGGACGCTGATGAAGTTAGGCCCTAACAGGCCGAGTTTATTTAAACGACTGATAGGGGTTTGCCCGTGGTCGGCGATGGATTGTTTAACCTCATCGGCGGTTTCATGGGTGTGGATATGCATCGATAGGCCGAGTTCATCCATCAGTGGTTGAATCCTTTTTAAAGAATGATCCGATACCGTGTACGGCGCATGTGGCGCGAAAGAGAAACTGAGTCTGGATTGATGGGAAAACTGGTCACGCACGGCGAGACCTTTGCTGATGTATTCGTCGAGATTTTTCGCCCAACGAGTGGGGAAATCAATCACCGGAATACCGATATTCGCTCGGATCCCCGAGCGTGCGGCGACGGCGGCGGTTTGATCGATAAAAAAGTACATATCGTTAAAGCAGGTGGTGCCACCACGAATCATTTCTGCAATAGCCAAGGCTGAACCATCGTGCACAAACTCCGCATTGGCCAATGCGGCTTCGGCGGGCCAAATATGTTCATTCAGCCACTCTTCCAGCGGAAGGTCGTCAGCCAAACCCTTTAGTAGACTCATAGCGGCGTGACTATGGGCATTAATGAAACCGGGTAGCAGGGCGTGATCGTTGAGCTCTATACATCGATCAACCTGATGTTTAGCTGCCTCTTGCTGGGGCAAAATATCAATAATCGTATCGTGTTGAATAATCAACGCATGGTTTTCAAGTACGTTATTATCCGCATCTACCGTTATAATCCAGCGGGCATTAATTTGAAGAGTATTTGGCATAAATGATTGACAATGAAATAGTGTTATATGACTCCATTCGTCCTGTGCGTTGGCAGGCGGATGGTTTGTACTTATTGGATCAGCGTAAGCTTCCTGATGAAGAAGTATATCTACATATAGTTAGCACGCAAGCCCTGTATCAGGCAATCAAAGAGATGGTAGTGCGCGGCGCACCGGCGATTGGCATTGCCGCCGCTTATGGCGCGGTTATCGCGGCCACCGAGAGCAAACAAGCGGGGAGGCAGGATTTTCAGGCGCGGTTAGATTTATTGGCCTCATCTCGACCTACGGCGGTTAACTTATTTAATGCCCTAAAGGCGGCCCAACGAATTGCCGTTGATAGTGCGGATCCGATCAGTAGTTTGTTAAGCTGGGCTCATAGATGGTTAGCGGACGATATCAGCGCCAATAAGGCGATCGGTGCGTATGGTGCCCGTTGTTTTGCTGCTGGAAGCCGCGTGTTAACCCATTGTAATGCCGGCGCCTTGGCAACCGGTGGTTATGGCACCGCCCTCGGGGTGATACGAAAGGCTTACCAAAACGGCCAGTTGACACATATTTACAGCGCTGAAACACGGCCTTGGAACCAAGGTTCACGGCTCAGCTTATGGGAGTTTGAACAGGAAAATATTCCGGCGACACTGATTGCCGATAGTGCGGCGGCTTCCTTAATGCAGAAAGGTTTGATTGATTGGGTCGTGGTCGGCGCGGACAGTATTTGTCGCAACGGCGATATAGCTAATAAAATCGGTACTTATTCCTTAGCGGTTTTGGCTAAACATCATGGTGTTAAATTAATGGTGGCAGCGCCAACAACAACCATCGATTTAAGTGCCGAATCAGGCGATAGTATTGTTATTGAACAACGCGCAGTCAGTGAGATTTTACCGGCTAACTATGTCGATGGGGTGGTGAACGCATTAAACCCCGTATTCGATGTGACCCCCGCGCATTTAATATCTGCAATTGTGACCGAAAAAGGGGTGATTGAATCGCCGGATGCCCGTAAAATGCGGGTTTTAACCGAATAAAATTAAGCTCAAACAGATGACCCAGATTCTAGCGATTGCCGCAGGTGGTTCAATAGGCGCAGTAATGCGTTACCTCGTATCGACGGGCGTCTATAGTTATTTGGGGCGTGGTTTCCCCTACGGTACCTTAGTGGTTAACGTGCTGGGGTCCTTATTAATGGGTTTATTATACGAATTATTTTTACAGCGCTTAGCGATGTCTGCTGAACTAAGGGCGATGTTATTGGTTGGCTTTTTGGGTGCATTCACCACCTTTTCGACGTTTTCAATTGAAACGATTAATCTAATTGAACAAGGTTATTTGCTCAAAGCCGTTGGCAATATCCTCGCCAGTGTTATTTTGTGTGTACTGGCGGCTTGGTTAGGTTTACAACTTGCGAGGCAATTATGACGACTAGGGCTGTGCGTATTGCACGAATCTACCTGAGCGAAGCCGATCAACAATTGAATGATATTATGCAATATCTGCATGATAACGGAAAAATATCGGGTGCAACCGTCTACCGAGGCATTGAAGGTTATGGTGCGTCAGGAAAAATTCATGAATCGTCATTATTAGACTTATCATTTAACCTGCCGATTACGCTGGAATTTTTTGATGAATCTAGCAAAGTGTTAGCCATTATAGAGCAGCTTAAACAACAATTTAATCTCAGCCAAATAATTTCCTGGTTGGCTGACCAACACTAATAAACTAACTATATAAAAGGAAAGCTATATGCTTGACCCCCAGCTTTTAAGAAACGATCCCGATGGCGTTAAACAGGCGATGTTACGGCATGGAGCCGACCTCGATGTGTCCATATTGAAGGGTCTGGAAGTTCGTCGTAAAGAGATACAAGTTAAAACCCAAACCTTGCAAAATGAGCGCAATACACGTTCTAAGTCCATTGGTATGGCGAAAGCAAAGGGCGAAGATATTCAGCCTTTATTAAACAGTGTGTCCCAGTTAGGCGATGACTTAAAGGCGGCTGAAGCCGAACTGAATGAAATTCAGGCAGAATTGAAGGATATTCAACTCTCCTTGCCTAATATCTTGGCCGATGATGTGCCTACGGGTAAAGATGAAGAACAAAATATTGAGTTGAGAACCTGGGGAAAAATTCCAAGTTTTGATTTTGCCGCAAAAGACCACGTCGATCTGGGTGAGTCTCTAAACGGGATTGATTTTGAAGCTGGGGCTAAAATTGCGGGTGCACGTTTTGTTAACCTGTCAGGGCCGTTGGCGCGTTTGCAACGTGCATTAACCCAATTTATGCTCGATATGCATACCGACCAGCACGGTTATCGAGAAACCTATGTGCCCTATATGGTTAATAAAGAGAGTTTATTGGGTACCGGGCAATTGCCTAAGTTTGAAGACGATTTATTTAAAATGACTGGGGATTCTCCGTATTACTTAATCCCCACCGCTGAAGTTCCGGTGACTAATTTAGTACGTGATAAAATTGTCGAGGCCGATAGCCTACCGTTAAAGTTTGTTGCCCACACACCGTGTTTTAGGAGTGAAGCGGGGGCTTATGGGCGTGATATGCGTGGGATGATTCGTCAGCATCAATTTGAAAAAGTTGAGCTGGTACAAATTGTAAAAGCCGAGGATTCAGCGCAAGCGCATGAAGAATTAACTCAGCACGCAGAAAGCGTCTTACAAGCACTAAACCTACCGTATAGATCGATGTTACTGTGTTCGGGTGATACCGGTTTTTCAGCCACCAAAACGTATGACCTTGAAGTCTGGTTACCGGGGCAAGATAGTTACCGTGAGATTTCATCGTGCAGTAACTTTAACGACTTCCAAGCACGTCGTTTAAAAGCTCGCTGGCGCAATCCAGAAACGGGTAAAACAGAGTTGCTACACACGGTTAATGGCTCAGGTTTGGCGGTCGGGCGTACCTTAATTGCGGTAATGGAAAACTATCAACAAGCCGATGGGTCAATTAAAGTGCCCGATGCTTTAAAGCCGTATATGGGGCGCTTAGAAGTGATCGAAGCCTAAAATATACAGACATAAAAAAAGCCCCATAACGGGGCTTTTTTTATGTCTGAAGGTTTAACTTAGTCGTCGCCACCCATCACACCTAAAATGTGTAATAAGCTGGTGAACAAGTTAAACAGGCTGATGTATAAAGACACGGTCGCCATAATATAGTTAGTTTCGCCACCGTGAATGATTTCACTGGTTTGATATAAAATCATTCCCGACATCAGCATGATGAACATCGCTGATACACCCAGTGATAAAGCAGGAATGCTAAAAATAGCGGCGCCAATACCGGCAAGTAAAGCCACGATAATACCGACCATTAAAAAGCCTGACATAAAGCTAAAGTCTTTTTTGCTGCTTAAGGCATAGGCTGATAGGCCAAGGAAGATAACACCGGTACCACCCAATGAAGTCATGATGAGTTGGTGGCCATTAGAGTATGCATTCAGGTACATATTAAGCATTGGACCTAAGGTCATGCCCATAAAGCCGGTTAGGGCGAATACACAAACAAGGCCCATCGAGCTGTTTCTAAACTTGCTGGTGAGGAACAGTAAACCGATGTAGCCAACAAGGGTGATGATGAAACCCGGGTGTGGCAAGTTCATGCTCATTGATACACCAGCGGTTATCCCGCTGAAGATCAACGTCATAGCGAGTAGCGCATAGGTATTTTTTAATACCTTATTACTCGCGAGAATGCTGGCCTCATTGCGAGTGATGGATTGATTAAATTGATTCACTAAAATACCTCAGTTGAAAGTTAGATAATTCCCGTAACTAATAAGATCATTACGAGTAGATTAGGTTCAATCGTACGTCTTTATAAAAAAAGTTCAAGTCTTTTAAAATTTTACTGGCAAAATCATTCAGACTTAAGTACTATGCGCGTCTCGAAATGAAATGTTTTTTGTCATTTCGGGTGTTAGCTATTCGGAGGGATGGCAGAGCGGTTGAATGCACTAGTCTTGAAAACTAGCATGGGTTAACGCCCATCCAGGGTTCGAATCCCTGTCCCTCCACCATACAATGATAAAAAAGCCCCTTATTCAGGGGCTTTTTTATTGCCTGTCGCATTCATTACAATGAATGAAATATATTGTCGCTATTCTCTTTTTTGTAGGCTTGCCGTCATATGAATATATAAATTAGTGTCTATACTGATGATTGAGTACATATATAGGTCTGAGATTGGGTGCCTTCAAGAGTGACGAGCTAAGGCATTATTAATGTTCGTTTGCGCTGAAGCTAGCAGCTATAGCTTGGGTCTTTAAGCTAACAATCGTTCGTGAAGACTGGTCGCTTATGGTGGTTTTTGAAACGTTATGGGGGAGTGGGTTGAATTGAATATAGGTAATGAGTCTAGTCCGATGACGACACAGAGGCGACGCGTCTTATTCGCTGAGGCCAGTGCTGTCAATCAATTTCTAATCGAAGATATATTCGAAGCACTCAACTTTGACGTGACCTTGGTGAAGAGTGCCCAGTTGGCTATCGGGGAAATCGAAACGACTCAATATGACATTGTGTTGGTGAACGTTGAGTTGGCGGATTTAAATACTGCCGAGCTATTGGCGGTGTGCCGTCAGCACGAGAATAAGTCCGAGCCGACTTCCGTTGTTGGTTTGGTTGATAGCTTAGAGCAAGATGCAAAACAGCCGATAGTGGATCTTCAGCTAGATGCTTATTTATTCCAACCCTTCGATAAAAATTCGCTTGAGCAATTGTTAATGCGTTGTTCAAACCGACCGCAGCAAGTAACGCCTGCGCAAACAGGTTTTGTGGCACCTCCCTTAGACCTGAGTGCTCAACACGAGTTAGAAGAGCGCTATCAAGGAGATCGTAGGCCCGGACTTATTAAGTTAGTGACAGCCTATCAAGAACTATCAACTGAGCTGATTGTTGACTTGACGATGGCTATTGATAATGACGACGCAGAAGCGTGTTATCAAGCAGCGCATAGCCTTAAATCCTGTTCGGCGAATTTAGCAGCCTTACAGCTGAGCCGATTTTGCAATAATTTAGAACAAACGGCACGGTCAGCTGTTATGGAACACGCGCCTTTATTGCTGTCGAGTATTAGGGATGAGCATAGCCGTGTATCGAAGGCATTAGAGTGTATTATTAAAAAGCCTCTGCAGTCGGTTAAGGTGAGTGACAATCCAAAGGTCTACCCGCCCGGTACGTTGAATGAGTTGGTGGAAATCATGGTGGTGGATGATGACCCAACGGCGAGGATGCTGGCGAAGGATGTGTTGATGAGCAATGGTTTCAATGTGGTTGTCGCGGAGGATGGTCTAAAAGCATTGGCGCTGATGGATGAAAACCAGCCTAACCTTATTCTACTCGATGTAGAGATGCCCGTTTTGGGTGGTTTTGCAACTTGCGAAAAAATTCGTGGGCAGCAGCATACGGCAGAAATACCGGTGATCATGTTAACTGGGCGAGATGATATTGCCGCGGTGGAGCGCTCATTTGATGTTAAGGCGACTGATTTTGTCAGTAAGCCGGTTAATTGGCTAGTGTTGGTTCAGCGTATTCGTTACATCTTACGCGCCTCTGAAACGGTGCGCCAATTAAAAGAAAGTGAGCGACGCCTTGAGAGTGCGCAACACGTCGCGCAAGTCGGTTACTGGGATATGGATATTCAGGCCGATTGTTTGTATGTATCGGATAGTTTGTGTCGTTTGACGGGGTGTAGCCGAGAGCAATTAACAAAGATGGATGACTTTGTGAAAATTGTTACTCCAGATGATCAAAAGCGGGTGGCGCAGGAAATTGAGACCAAAGTACTGGCTGGGCATAATTATAAACTGGAATACAAGATTATCACTTCGAAAGGGCTTGAACGGCGTATTGAAGCTGTAGGGACAAGCACCTTGTCGAATGAGGGGGAAGTCATTTGGGCAATGGGCACCTTGCAGGATGTGACTGAACAACGTGAAAGAGAAGAGTTGATTCATTATCAAGCCCACCACGATAGTTTAACCAGTTTACATAATCGTAATTCCTTTAATGAGCAACTAGACCAGGCGATTAAATTACATAAACGGCTAGAGGCTAATTTAGCCGTGGTGTATTTGGACCTAGATAACTTTAAACGGGTGAATGACTCTCTTGGTCACCATATGGGTGATGAGTTATTAAAAATATTTGCTAATCGATTAAAAGCCGAAATACGCGATAGCGATTTTTTAGCGCATAATTCGGTGAGCAGTATCGCTCGCCTTGGTGGTGATGAATATACCTTGTTATTTAGTGTTTTGGACAAAGAAACAGACGCCGCGATCATTGCTCAACGAGTGCTAGCCGACCTAGCTGAACCCTTTAAACTGAAAGATAGTAGAGGGGGGAATGAGTGGCACGAGGTTTTTGTTACGGCGAGTATAGGGATTGCTATTTACCCCAGTGATGGTGATACCGCGGGTGAACTATTAAAAAATGCCGATACGGCGATGTATGCGGCGAAGAATAAAGGCAAAAATAGTTATTGTTTTTATGATCATTCGATGAATGATTTATCGTTGATTCGGCTCAATATGGAAAGTGAGTTACGCAAGGCAGTCGCCCATAATGAATTCTTTTTATATTATCAACCAAAAATTGACCTTGTTACGGGAAAGATGGTGAGTGTTGAAGCCTTGTTACGCTGGCAGAACGATACCTTTGGGGCGGTGTCCCCTGCGGAGTTTATTCCACTGGCGGAAGAAACGGGGTTGATTTTGCCGATCAGTGAATGGGTGCTGGAAGAGGCTTGTAAGCAATTATCCGCTTGGCAGACGGGTGATTTATCGGCGATAAGCATCGCCGTTAACATTAGTGGTTTTCACTTTCGGCAAGGCACGCTTGAGGGTTTTGTGAGTGGTTTATTGAATAAATATAAACTCGACGGGCAACAGCTTGAGTTAGAACTAACCGAGGGGATTATTATGGATGATGTGCATAAAACGATTGATACCTTAGGAGATTTAAAACGTCTAGGGGTGACTATATCGGTTGATGATTTTGGCACCGGTTATTCGTCGTTAAATTATTTAAAACGTTTCCCGATTGATGTCTTAAAGATTGATCAATCTTTTGTACGTGACCTAGAAAGCGATGAAGAAAATGCCGCGATCGTCGATGCGATTATCATTCTCGGGCATAGCTTAGGGCTTAAATTAGTCGCGGAAGGGGTCGAAACGGCGGCTGAACTAGCGTATTTGAAAGATAAGTCTTGCGATATGGTACAGGGTTACTATTTTAGTAGGCCGGTACCCGCGGAAGAGATTATTCATTATGGGCAATAAATAACTGCTCTATTATCCAGCATATATCTTGGGAATAATTTATGAACAGTGATTCGACTCGGCAGGTATTTGAGGGCTGTTATTTAGCGGTAGGGCAAGCAGCGTCAACTAAAACCTTAATAACATTATTATTGAGTCTTTGTTTATCCTCGTATACCGGCACGCTTAGCGCGGAGGGTACTAACTTGCAACGTTTAAAACGTTTTAGTCTCGAAGATTTGGCGGCGGTAGAAGTGAGTATTGTCGGTAAGGCAGCGCAGAAGGTGGTCGATGTTCCGGCGGCGGTTTATGTTTTGACGGCGGCGCAGATCCGTAACTCTGGTGCCACAAATATTCCGGATTTATTACGTGGCGTGCCCGGTTTGCATGTGGCACAAATGGACGCCAATAAATGGATTGTTTCCAGCCGAGGGTTTAGTAGCCGCATCACCAATAAATTATTGGTGATGATTGATGGACGCAGCATTTACAGCCCTTTGTTTGGCGGCGTGATGTGGGACCAGCAAAACCTTATGCTCGAAGATGTTGAGCGAATTGAAGTTGTGCGTGGCCCCGGCGGTACGGCCTGGGGTTCAAATGCGGTTAATGGTGTGATCAATATTATCACTAAGCATACACGGGATACACAAGGTGGTTTAGTGAGCAGCTTAGTGGGAAGTGAAAAAAATATTGTCAGCTTGCGCCAAGGCGGAAAAATAATGCCTAATGCCTTCTATCGCCTTTATGCTAAACGGCGTGAGCATGAGGCCAGTGCTTTTCTAGATGGCTCCGACGCAACGGATGAATGGAACGATACGCAAGCCGGTTTCCGGCTTGATTGGCAGCCAGCCAAAAACAAACAATTCACCTTACAGGGGGATATTTATCGCGGCAGTTTATCCGAACAGGTAACCGTGCCTAGTTTAAACACCGCGACATTTACCGCCTTACGCGAAGATAATATTGACGTGAGTGGGGCTAATTTAATGACTAAATGGAGCCAAACAACTGACAAGGGTGCTACCAGTGAATGGCAAGTCTATATCGACCACGTAGAACGTGATCAATGGATTATTGATGAGCAGCGGGATATATTTGATATTGATTACCAATATCATGCCAGCAGGGTCGGACGGCATCAGCTATCGCTGGGCACGGGGTATCGTTATACACGTGATGAATTAGCAACGGGAAATTTTAGTATTGGACAGGTAAGAATTTTTAGCCCTAGTAGCCGCTCGGATCATTTGTTTAGCGGCTATATTCAGGATGATATAGAGTTACAACAAGATCGTTGGTGGTTGACCGTTGGCACCAAGCTTGAACATAACCAATACACGGGGATTGAGTTTCAACCCAGTGTTCGCCTGCGCTGGAAACCAGAAGACAATCAATTGCTTTGGGCCAGTGTGTCTAGGGCGGTGCGCACACCTTCACGCGCTGAGACGGATGGTTTATTGGTGCTCGGTGTATTGGCTGCAGGACCGCCGCTAGTGGCTTTAACCTTGGCAGGGAGTGATGAACTTAAAGTCGAGAGTCTACTGGCCTATGAATTCGGTTACCGCCTCGATGTGGGGACAAACTTTATATTTGACCTAACAGCCTTCTATCAAGACTACGATGATTTGGTGTCGTTTGAACCTATTGGCTTAATACCGGTGCCCGTAAGCACTCCGATCCCGATTGTATCTAGCTTATTACAATCAGCCAATTTAGTAGAGGCTGCGAGTTACGGAATAGAGCTATCGGTACTTTGGCAGCCTGAGGCGGCGTTTAATATAGTGACTAACTATTCATACCTAAAGCTTGAACTGAGCCCTAAAAACTCGAGTCTAGATGTGGAGTCAGAGCGGCGTGAAGGCTTAAGCCCACGGCACCAGATCAATATTTCATCAAACTATCAGTTCAGCAAACAGCTCAAGCTTAATCTTACTGCTCGCTATGTGGGTGAGCTAACTGAGGCTAATATTGATGCTTATACGGAACTTGATGTAACCCTGAACTGGCTTGTTGCCAGTGATTTAGAGCTGTCGTTTAGCGCCCGTAATTTATTGCATGACGAACATAGAGAAGCGACACCCGCCTTTTTTCCGACCACGCCAACGCAGCTTGAACGTGAGTTTTTTCTTAAATTGGACTGGTCTTTCTAGTTATCATGAAAAATACGGTTATTCGGTTAATGGCTAAGTTTTCTGACGGGATCGGTTGTACTCGCGGCCTAGCTGTCTTGTTAATAACATTATTTATTAGCAGTGCGCCAGCGACAGAATTTAGCGCCGATGAAGTAAAGGCAGTTTACCTATTCAACTTTACCAGTTTTATCAGTTGGCCTGACGATACATTCAGCGATGAACTTGAGCCATTTACATATTGTTCAATGGGCAGTAAGAGTGCGGTGATAGAACCCTTGGGAGAGATTTTGTTGGGGGAAAAAGTGGAGGGACGAGCGGTGCAGTATAAAACCATATCGAGTCTTTCCAAGCTTAAAAGCTGCCAGATTTTATATATCGATCAGCAGCAAAAAGTGGATGTAGTTGAGATCTTATCGGCGATTGCCGATGCGTCAGTCCTCACGGTTAGTGATATCGATGGTTTTGCTGAACAAGGGGGAGGGGTTGAATTTTCAGCTAAGGCTGGGCGTATAAAGCTGTTGATTAATATATTGAGCATAAAAAAATCAAGGTTAAACATCAGTTCCAAATTACTACGAATTGCTGAGTTAATTAACTCTCCTGATGAGGGTAATGAACGATGGTAAGCTTGAAAAACAGTTCAATTCAACGCAAAATTATCGCCATCGTGATGTTGATCAGCGTCTGTATTTTATTGATTTTATTAATCACGTTAGGTATCAATGAATGGCAGGAAAAGCGTGAAGACTTGGTTGTCTCATTAAGTGCACAAAGCCGCACCGCAGCTGTCAATGCTGGGGCGGCCTTGGTGTTTTCGGATCAGGAAACCGCTATGGAGATTTTGCAGACCTTAGAAACTAATGTTGACGTGGTATCGGCACAGATTATTGATAGTGAGTTAGAGGTATTTGTGTCTTACACACACGGTAGCGAGAAGCTTAAGCAACAGCCGGAAGGATTATTGTTGGCGCTGGATAAAATCGAGAGTGATGTCGATGGTGCAATAAAAAACCACTATTTTATTGATGATTACCTGGTTATTGTCGAACCCATTTTGTTAAAAAACCGCTTATTGGGTTATATAACTGTCAAAGGAAGCTTGTATAGAATGCAGCAGGCAGTTTTAGACAATATATTTTTCATCTGCGGGATGATGGTGATGGCATTTTTTATGGCGTTTATATTGGCCAGCCGCTTGCAAAAGATTATTACGGTACCAATTAGTGAGCTGCATAAAGGGATACGCAAGGTCTCCGATAATAATGATTATTCTTTAAGGGTGGATCCAGGCGGCGAGGATGAGCTGGGGCAGTTATCGAAGGCCTTTAACCAGATGATTGAGCAAATTCAATTGCGTGACGCGGCGTTAGAGGATGCTAAAACATTTGCCGAAGAAGCCAATAAGTCAAAATCACAGTTTTTGGCGAATATGAGCCATGAAATTCGTACGCCGATGAACGGTATCTTTGGTATGAGTGAGTTATTAGCTAATACTCAACTCAACGTAACGCAGGCGCGTTATGTGAAAGTTGTAAGAAACTCTGCGACCTCGTTATTGAGTATTATTAACGACATTCTTGACTTTTCAAAAATTGAATCCGGTAAGTTTGAGCTAGAAATCATCGAGTTTGATTTGTCGGAAGTGCTCGATGAAACGATGGAGCTGTTTGCCGAAACAGCTGCGGGGAAAAGCCTGGCACTAACGAATAATACGGCTTGGGATATACCTAACCTTTTGCTGGGTGACTCGGTACGTTTACGTCAGATACTGGTTAACTTATTGGGTAATGCTTTAAAATTTACCCAGCAAGGCGGAGTGGAACTTCTCGTGTCGGTGGTGGAGGAAAGCTGTGATACGGTGAGTTTGAAACTAGCCGTTAGAGATACGGGTATCGGCATAGAGAAAGCCAAACTCGGTAGTATTTTTGATGCGTTTACTCAGGCGGATGAAACGACGACCCGTCGTTTTGGCGGAACAGGACTTGGGCTGGCAATTTCTAATCATTTAATTGGCATGATGGGGGGGGAGTTACGGGTAGAAAGCCAACCCAATGAAGGTTCTACTTTTTGTTTTCAATTAACGTTTTCTAAACAAAAGGAAATCCTTGCTGAAGAGCTTAGAAAGCAGGGTATGGTTAAATTACAGGCGCTTCGTGTATTGGTCGTTGATGATAAGTATACTGAAAGAGAGCTTATTTGTGAGCAACTGACTACATTGAGTATTCGCTATTCTGAGGTTAATAATGGTGTTGTTGCACTGCAGAAGCTGCATCAAGCGGTTGCAGTGGGTGATCCTTTTGATGTGGTTCTTATTGATATCATGATGCCCAGTACACGGGGTATTGAAATAGCTAAAGTCATTGAAGCAGAGCCGATTTTTAACAACACAGCGCTTGCTCTGTTAGCCACCGAGCTAGAAATAAACCAAGGTGGTTTGGCTGCGAGTGATTTGTTTGGTGTGTTGCAAAAACCGTTTGATATCAATAAGCTACGATCTTGTTTGTTCTCTATGTTGATGCGTGAGACTAGCCAAGATCAGCAGCTAGCTTTAACGAAAAATGAAAAACAGAGAGAAAATACTTTTAAAGTTATTTTACTCGCGGAGGATAACCTCGTTAACCAAGATGTTGCGAAGGATATGCTTGAGCAATTGGGTAACCAAGTGGATATCGCAAATAATGGTCTGGAGGCCGTATCGATGGTGCAAAACCGTCGATATGACGTCATTTTTATGGATATCCATATGCCGCAGATGGACGGTATTGAAGCGACGCATAAGATTAGGCGTTTGCAGCAAGCCCAGGGGCGTCGCACGCCGATTATAGCCTTAACGGCCAATGCAATGAGCGGTGATCGGGCTCGCTTCTTAGCAGAAGGGATGGATGGTTATTTGAGTAAACCATTTAATAAAGCGGCGTTAGCAGAGATACTGGTACTTAATGATCCCGCTGCTAAACAAATAGAGCGTTCAAACATCGAAAGTGTGCAAAAAGAGGCGCCTGCTGTCGCGCTCGATCCGCAGGTTTTTTCCCAGCTGGCTGAGTCGTATCAAGGTACTCGTGCAAAAAAGCTGCTGCGCTTGGTTGCTGCTTACCAAGAGGATTCGAGTTCGTTAGTTGATGCCATCAAACAACATGAAGTCTCAGCTGATCCCGAAGAGCTGGTTAAGCCTGCGCGTGATTTGAAGTTATCGAGTGAGAAACTGGCGGCGCTGAACTTAGCATCCTTATGCCTCAGCTTGGAGCAATATGCTATGGCTGGTCGGCTTGATGTTGATGAACTAACAACAATGGTTCACTCTATTGAAAACGAATACGATCGTGTGGTGCAAGCGTTAGAGCAGGAAACAGCCTCTCTTAATATGTCTTAGTTCCGGTTCCAGTCGACACTTCAGTTTACTATGAAGTGAATTATCCTAGTGTAGTTTTAGGGTTTATACGTTCACTCCATGTTATCTAATGATAGAGCTGGCCTAAAGGGCTTTAGTAGACGAGCTCTACTTTCCAAGGGGCGGGTTTTTATATTGTCGCTTCAGCGCTGCCTGGTATGAAGAATTTGAATGTTGCACCCTCTTCTTTGTTTGCTTCAGCCCATATTTTCCCACCGTGTGCCTCAATGAATTCTCGGCTAATAGCAAGGCCTAGGCCGGTGCCGGTGATATCAGATTTTGGTTTGCTGCTTTGAATAAAGGGGTCAAAAATAGACTCTAATTCATTAGCAGGAATAGGCGCTCCATGATTGTCTATCCTAAACACAAGTTGGTCGAGGTCATTTCTGTCGCTGCTAATGTTAATGACCGTACTCTTTGCGCTAAATTTTATAGCGTTTGATAATAGGTTGCAGACCACTTGAGTGATACGTGCTTCATCAAAGTTTGCGTCGAGTCGGGCCTGTCTTTTATCAAGTTGTATACTCAGCCCTGAATCAGCGAGGTGTTGTTGTTGTTCGCGGTTACATGTGTCGATAATAGTATTTAAGTCTGCTTGTTGTTTATTTAAGACTAATTTGCCAGCTTCGACTTTTGATAGGTCTAATAAGTCATTCAACAGGGCGAGTAAACGTTGACCGCTAGTTTTAATATAGATGAAATATTGCAGAAGTTTTTCTCGTTCGGCCGACTCAGATTTTTTAATGCCAAACTCAGAGAAACTCAATATTCCGTGCATCGGTGTCCTGAGTTCATGTGACATATTAGCGAGAAACTCTGATTTTAAACGATTTGAGTTTTCAGCATTCTCTTGGGCTATTAGTGAGGCTTCTGATGCTTTTCTTTCCGTTAAATCGAAGTGTAGGCCGCTGCAAGATATGGCTGTTCCATCGGCCTCACGGGTGAATCGCACACTGCCTTGTATCCAGCGCATTGATTGATCGGCTAGGATGACTCGATACTCAATTTCATAATTCATTACGGCGGGGTCATCGATGGCTGCTTTAAAGTGAACTGTTATTTTCTCTAAATCATCGGGGTGAACAATTTGTATTAAGGCATCGTACTTATCGCCAAGCTGGTCATGAGGTAGGCCGAAAATCATACTGCTCTTTTCATCCCACTCGAGAGTATGGCTTTTTGCATCAAAAAATACGGTGCCAGCGTGTGCGGAATCTAAGGCGCGTTGCAAATTATCGCTGCTTTCACGAAGCTGTTGTCTAGATTTTTCTAACTCTAGGTGTCGTTGGTTAAATAATTTGGTGAGCTTACCGAGCTCATCATCCATTCGGGGATATTTAAGCAGCTTATCGTTATTTTTAAGTTGCATAATCAGTGTCATAAAGGGCTGGCTAATGTATTTTTTAATACAAAAATAAATCACTGCCAAAAATATAAATAAGGTTATAACTTGGTAAGTGGCTGCTTTTTTGAGGAAATTATTAATGGGTGCCCGAAAGGCGCTCTTTGCGGTGCTAAAGCCAAGCGTCCATTGTGTTTCTGGCATGTTTAATAACAGGACTCGTGTATTGTCTTCGGTGTTTACCGCGTTTATATCAAAGAATTTTATGTTTTCAGCATCTTGGTGATGACGTGGGCTAGTTTTTCTATCGGCGACAAAGTTGAGATTGTTTTTTGTTAGAATACTTAAAGATAAGGGGGTATTGTCAACCTGCTGTTGATCTAAGGTTGTTTTGGGCTGGCTAATGAATAGGCCAGTACTGTCAACGAGGAAACCTAGTCCGCCTAACTGCTCTGCACTGTCGGTAATTAACTGGATGATATTATCTAAATTTAAATCGATGGTACTAACGCCATAGAAGTCGCCGTCTATAAAAATAGGCGCCGATACGGTGATCATGTGTTGTTGGGTGTAAGGGTCTATATAAGATTCAGACCAATGGACTTGATTAGCCTTCAGGTTCTTAACCGGGGTGTACCAACTTTCATTATGGTAGGCCGGTGCTGACGCTTGATTGTAATCATCGAAATAGATCAGTTTACCTTGGCTATTTTTACCCCAGAAGAGGCTACTTTTTTCTAGTTTAGGGTCAGCTTTAAAGGGTTCTGGCCAGATCCCTCCGCCAACAACGGTTTGGATGATACCTTGGGCGTTGATGACTTTAGGTAATAAATTATGCAGGGCTTTTTTATCATTGGGCAGGCTGTTCGCAATGCTTGCGAGTGAGATGGCTAGAGTTTTTGCGATATTGAGTTCTTGTTTAATTGTTTCTAGAACTTTGCTGCTTGTTTTAAGCATTGATTCATCAGATAGCTTTGATAATAAGGGCGAAACATCACGGCTCATTAGGTAATTAGAGACCGTGAAGGCACTGATGAAGCTTAAAAATATTATTAGGTGTACTTTGCTAATGATGCTCGTTTTGATGTTAATACTTTTAGACATACTAGGTCCTTAAACGTGGGTTCAACTAGGGTTAAAGGTACAGTTGAATGGTGTCTAATAATAGACTCTCTTCGAATGGTTTGGTGATGTAAGCACTGGCGCCTGTGCTAATTCCATCGTTTGATTCGATTTCATTGGCTAAGGCTGACAACATTACAATGGGCAAATGGGCGGTACTCTGTTGGTTTTTAAGTACTGAACACGCTTCTAAGCCATCCATGATGGGCATGTTAACGTCCATTAGGATTAAATCCGGTAACCTTTCGTTGACGGACTCTATGCAGCAGCGGCCATTTTTAACGAAGCTTAATTCGTATTTGTCGCCTAGTAGTTCTTCTAAAATAAGCAGGTTTAGCTCCTCATCATCGACAGCAAGAATGTAGGGTTTTTTCATCAGCAAATCCTCTATTCATTGGTGTAGGTTAATTAAATAACCCCATCTATATCGCGCATGAGACGAGAAATCTTGGCTTCAATATCTAAACCATCCTTATACAAAGATTTCGATTTGTTCTCAGCGGCGACTAAAATACTGACTAAGCTATCTTCATCCTCGATACGCATTTCTAAATACTGAAAGGCTTCACTCATTTCACGGTGTAATAAAGCAAGAATAGAGTCGTTTTTCCCTGCATTCGCCTTGTACTCGAGGTTTATTTCACTCAATATTTCTTTCGATGAGATAACAACGGTATTGAGGGCTCTTTCTACTTCGATTGATTGTGCACGTGCTTCGGCGGCATCACCGATAAAACCGAGGTTATCTTTCATTTCACCAAATTTTTGTTCATCATCCACCGGCATGTTTTTAATTAATACGGAAACACGTTCATAGTTGACCAGTGTTCGTTTACCAAAATCAATGAAACGACCTTGTTCATTGGCTTGGTTCATGAGTTTTTTTTCTAAATCGTTCACCTCGTTGGTGTGAGAATAAAATTTAATGGTGTTTTCTTGCACATAACGAATCGTGATGATAAGTCCATAAATGGAATAATACTCGAGTATCATTTCAGCCAATTCATCGGCCGTTTTGCAAGCGAGGCTGGCATTAGAAAATTGCAGGGCGGTGCCAACATTACCCGCGGTAGATAAAGCGGTCATCGCCATACTCATCGTGTCGGCAGAGCTTTTTTCATATTCGGCAATGGTGGCTTGTGCGGACAAGGTGAGAGCGACCTTGGCAAACAACTCTTCGCCATCAAAGGGTTTACTGAGATAATCTTCAGCACCCACTTTATACCCCTCCATTTTTTCTTGGTGAGTTGATAGCGCAGAGACAAAGATGACGGGGATGGAGGATGTGGATGAGTCTGCTTTTAATTTTTTACAGGTTTCTAAGCCATCCATAGTCGGCATATTGACATCCATCAGGATTAAATCAGGCCTTGTGTGCTGGATGATATCTAAGCAAGTATGGCCGTCGTTGGCTGTCATGACGTTATAGTGGTCTTCGAGTAATTCCTTTAGTACTTCGAGATTAATGTCTTCATCATCGACCGCTAGTATTGTGTGTTTATGTGTCAATTTATGTCCTTATAAATGTTTATGACTCTCATACAACATGGCTCAACTTAAATAATAGAGCTTATTCTTAGCAAAGCCAACTTTTTCTTATAATATTAGTTGCCTTTTTACAAGGTTTATTGGAACTAATTTGGAATCGTTTTTAATAAACCTTGTTTTACAACAGTTTTATGTCTTTAATCTGCCTAACATTTGTTTTATTATTTCTATGGCTAATTTAAATAAAAGGAGATAAGGGATGTTGAGAGATGCGGCGGCATTAATAATGGTTAGAGATAGTGGGGCAGGTATTGAGGTGTGTATGCTACGGCGGGTGACGAGTTCGCGTTTTGCCGCCGGGGCTTATGTGTTTCCAGGTGGTTCGGTAGATCCTTTAGACAGCCAACTTGCAAGTACATGTCTTGTTAATGGAGCGGCAGAGGAATCATCAGATAGCGCTTATAAAATAGCGGCGATTAGAGAAACTTTTGAAGAGGCCGGCCTGTTAACGGCTGCGGCAACGAGTGAGCCGAATATCAAACCGCAGCTTCGTGAAAAACTACACCAAGGCGAGATCGGGCTGGAGCAGCTATTATTGGAGACAGGAATACAGCTGGATTTAGCAAGTTTAGTTTTTTACGATCATTGGATCACTCCCGAAGCTGCGCCGATTCGTTTTGATACGCGCTTTTATCTATCGATTGCGCCTGAAGGTCAGCAGTTGCTGCACGATGAGAAAGAAACGGATTCATCGTGTTGGGCAAAACCAGCTGATATTTTAGCTTTGTATGATAAGAAGGACGTGAAGCTAATGCCAGTAACCCATGTTCAACTGACACGTTTGGCTCGGTTTGATTGTGTTGCCAAGTTGATGGGATTTGCTTCTGGGCAAGGGGATATTAGCCCAACGATGCCTGTTATAGCTCGTTCAGATGATGGTAAAGGAAAAATCGTAAAAATTGCTTTACGCGAAGGGCCGGCTGAATACCCCGTGTTCAAATAAAGCCTTATCCCCACTCACCTGATGGGTGGGGATAATTTGCCGTTTTTAGTTTAATTTTGATAATAAGGAAACGAGCTCGGGGATTTCTTCAAACACCATCGTTCCATTATCTGAAATAGTGCTCAGTAACTCCTTGCGACCACCCATCCAGATAAGTAGTACTGGGCAATTGGGTTTCTTTTCTAACTGCAATAAACCTTCAGTTAGCCTTTCGGCAATACTGCCCATCAGTCCCATGAAAATAACCACCGCATCGAACTCATTGGAGTCCACCAGCATGTTGGTGACATTAGGTAACATCTGTGGTTCGGCAACCATGGCCGCGGTTAAATCAACCGGGTTCTGTGAGGTGCTAAAGGAGGATAGGTGAGGGCGCATTTCATCGGCAAGTTTTGGACTAAATTTGCTAACGGATAAACCGGCATTTTCTAGCTGATCGGTGAGCATCACACCGGCGCCGCCGGAGATTGAAACGATGCCGATTTTTTTACCCTGCAGTGTATGGCCTTGGATATAAAACTTCGCGTAGTTAATCATCTCACTTAGCGAGTCGACTTCAATCACCCCAGTCTTATCAAAAATAGCTTGGTAGTCTACGCCGTTGAGTGCATTTGAATTGGTATGTGCTTTTGTTGCGAGTGCGCCAGCGGCTGTTTTACCGCCTTTTAATGCAATAACCGGCTTGCCTTGCTGCTGCGCGACTAATAAGGCTTGTTCGAACTTGTCGGCATCTCTGATTTCTTCGATATACAGTGAAATGACCTTGGTTTGCTGATCATAGGCGAGATATTCAACAATCTCTGCCAACTGTACATTGGTTTCGTTACCGCTAGAAATCCATTTGCTGACACCAATGTCAGCTTGAATCGTTTTATCTAACCAGTAAGCGCCCAAGGCTCCGCTATGCCCTGCGAAACTGAAACCGCCGGCTTTTAAAGGGTTTTCTTCCATCGCGGTGGTGAACGAACCAATAAGCTGGGTTTCTGTATTAATGAAACCTAGACAATTTGGCCCGAGTAAGCGTGCATCGGTGTTTTTAAAGAGTTCTTGTAGTTGTTGTTGTTTAGCATCACCTTCGGCGCCTACTTCGGCGTAACCCGAGGCAAAAACCACGAAGTTTTTAATACCATTTTCAATGCCTTCTTTGATCACTTTTTCAACCAATGCACCGGGTGTTGCAATAACGGCTAGATCAACGGGAGAATCTAAATCAGCCAGTGAACGCTTAGCGGGTAAGCCTTGGATAATGTCAGACTTAGGGTTTACCGGAATAAGCTGACCCGCATAACCCAAGCGTTTCATATAAGCGATAGGGCGACCGCCGAGCTTATGTGGGTCGTTAGAGGCGCCAACAACGGCGACCGATTTGGCTTCAAATAAAGAAGTTAAAGAATGCATAAATTAAAATCCTAAAGAACGTGCAATGATATTGCGTTGAATTTCACTGGTGCCTTCACCAATGATATATAAGAGGGTGTCACGGTGTATTCTGCCAACGGAATAGTCGCGCATAATACCGGCGCCACCAAGAATACGAATAGCGTCTTCACTGACGCTGACCGCCATTTCACTGGCGACTAATTTAATTTTTGCCGCGCTGGCATTGCTAAGCGTTTCTTGATCGACCTGCCAAGCGCCGTGGTAAACCATCCATTGTGCGGCTTCAATTTCGGCGGCCATATTGGCAAGCTTATGCCCAATAGCCTGAAATTTACCGATCGGGCGGCCAGAGATAATTCTTTCGTCGGCGTAACGTGTCGCTTCGTCGAATGCGGCTTTAGCCATACCCAAACAATTAGCTGAAACACCGACGCGGTTTTCAGTGAGTGACTCTAAAATGACGGGATAAGTGCCTTCACGACCGCCTAATAAAGCTTCATCGGGTACAAACAAATCTTCAATAAAAATCAGTCCGGTTTCGGAGGCTTTGATGCTTTCTTTTGCTAGTTTTTCGATGACCACATTTTTTGATGGCAAATCGACAATAAATAGACTGATGCTGTCTGCGCTAAGCTCTGGCGAGGTGCGCGCGGCCAATAACATGAAGTCCGCCATTGGTGCATTGGTGATGTAGAGTTTGCTGCCGTTGATGATATAACCGCCGTCTACTTTTTTAGCATGGGTTTTCAGCGCGCGAATATTAGAACCGCCATCGGGTTCGCTGAGCCCGAAACAGGAGACTTTTTGTCCCGCCATCGCAGGTTTTAAGTATTGTTCTTTTTGCGCTTCGGTACCAATTCGCCAGATAGGCCAAATGCCTAGGTGACTATGTGCTGAAAGTGATGAGGCAAAGGCTTGGCATACACGGCTGGTTTCTTCTCGAATAATGCAATCGGCAATTTTATCAAAACCGCCGCCACCGTCTTTTTCGGGGTAACGCGCGGCAATTAAACCCATTTCTCCCCATTTAGGAAAAAGTTCACGTGGAAATGTTTCATTATCATCCGCTTCTCGTACCAGCGGCGCGAGCTCGGTTTCTGAAAAACGCCTAACGGTTTCTCTGAGTAATTGATGTTCTTCTGAAAAACTAAAATCCATGAGTTTGTCCTAAGTTTTGGTGAATAAGGCGGGAAATACCGCGGAATAACTAACGTATGTTAGAAATAGTACCAAATGAACGTTTTATAGGCAAAGAAAAATTCAATAAGCCCTTATCAGGTTAGGCGCCAGTTATAGATGGGTACTTAGTTTTAGCCCCAGCAGCGCGAAGTGCTGGTGACGAGATCGCTCAATGTGGCTGAGTCGGTAGTGCGGGGGTGCTGTTGAAAAGCGGTGCGTTTAAACGAATAAGTGTTCGTTATTTAGCGGCGTGGGGAATAGCTTGGGCTGCTTAGCCGCAAGCTATTGTTTATTGCGGGTGTTAGTACCTAGTCTTCCCAGGCGTCTAATATTTCTCTAGCCGCTCTAAAGGCTTCTTGCGCAGCGGGTGCGCCGCAATATACCGCCGAGTGTAATAGGGTTTCGCGTATTTCTTCTTTTGTACAGCCATTGCGCAAGGCACCACGAACGTGGCCTTTAAGTTCAGCGGGTGCTTTCAGCGCCGCTAACATGGCAATGGTGATTAGGCTGCGTGTTTTAAGTTCTAAACCTGGGCGGTTCCAAGTAGCACCCCAGCCGTGTTCGTTAATGTATTCTTGTACGGGTTCAGTTAACCAGTCGGCGCTGTCGAGTGCTTTATCGACGAATTCATCGCCCATCACTTGGCGGCGAATACTTTCTCCGGATGGTTTTTTATTATTCTCTGTGCTCATGGTTTTACTCGCTGAGGTTAATAAATAATGATGATTAGGCCCTACGCTCGTAGTGGCTAGAGCCTAATCATTAGAGGCATACTGCTTAGAGTGACATCTCAGGAACGTTATCAGGTATCACTAATTTGCCGGCGGTTTTTTGCTGAATTTCTTCAACCGATACGCCGGGTGCACGTTCAATGAGGTGAAACGCGCCGTCTTTAATTTCGATAACGGCTAAGTCACTAACAATACGTTTGACACAGCCTACACCGGTTAACGGCAGCGTACAGGATTCTAATAATTTAGAGTTTCCACGTTTGTCGGCGTGGGTCAAGGTGACGATGATATTATCTGCACCCGCAACAAGATCCATCGCGCCGCCCATGCCCTTAACTAACTTACCTGGGATCATATAAGAGGCGATGTTGCCGTTTTGATCCACTTCAAAAGCGCCCAGTACGGTTAAATCAACGTGGCCACCACGAATCATCGCAAAACTTTCAGCCGATGAAAAAATAGATGCACCTGCGGCTGCGGTAACGGTTTCTTTACCGGCGTTAATCATGTCGGCATCGACTTGATCTTCAGTCGGGTAGGGGCCAATACCGAGTAGGCCGTTTTCTGATTGAAGCATCACATCAATATCATCGGGCACGTAATTCGCTACTAAGGTAGGAATACCAATCCCCAAGTTAACGTAATACCCATCTTCAAGTTCTTGAGCCACTCGCATGGCAATTTGGTCACGATCTAAAGACATTTGAGGCTCCTTAAGTTTTTGCTAGGGTGATTTTTTCGATACGCTTATCGAAGTTACCCTTAATGATACGGTTAACGTAAATACCCGGTGTATGAATTTCGTTTGGATCTAATTCACCGACTTCTACGATTTCTTCTACTTCTACCACGGTAATTTTACCGGCTGTAGCGGCTACAGGGTTGAAGTTCATCGCGGTGTTGCGGAATACAAGGTTACCGACTTTATCGGCTTTCCAGGCTTTAACGATGGCAAACTCACCGGTAACGCTTTCTTCTAAAATGTACTCACGGCCGTCAAATTCTTTAATTTCTTTGCCTTCAGCCACTAAGGTACCGACACCAGTAGCAGTATAAAAAGCGGGGATTCCTGCACCACCAGCGCGCATTTTTTCAGCTAAGGTACCTTGCGGTGTTAACTCAACTTCAAGTTCACCGGATAGGTATTGGCGCTCAAATTCAGTATTATCGCCCACATAAGAGGCCACCATTTTCTTAATTTGTTTGTGCTCTAATAACATGCCTAAACCGAAATTATGAGTTCCGCAGTTATTTGATACGACGGTTAATCCTTTAACACCTAGACGCTTAATTTCACAAATTAAGCCTTCTGGAATACCACATAGTCCAAAACCACCTGCAATGACGGTCATGTCATCTGTTAGTCCAGCCATTGCTTCTTCATAGCTAGATACAACCTTGTTAAAACCACTCATGGTCTTACTCCTGTTTGATTTGTATTAATGAGGCTTTTATACCGAAGTACGCAAGCCTCGTAAAATATTATTTGTAGACAGCGCCGATTTTACTGTTATTACAACAGCCAATCTTTTCAGTAATATAGTGACCAACAGCCGCTAATTTTTCTAAATTAATGCCTGTTTCGATGCCCATACCGTCAAGCATATACACCACGTCTTCGGTTGATACATTACCTGATGCACCGGGCGCATAGGGACAACCCCCTAAACCAGCCACTGAAGAATCGATACTCGCAATGCCGTATTCGAGGCAGGCTAAAGTATTAGCTAGGGCTTGTCCACGGGTATCGTGGAAGTGTAGGCCTAGTTTATTGCCCGGTACCTCTTTAGTAATGGCATCCATCATCAAACGAGCTTTGACCGGTGTGCCTAAGCCCACGGTGTCGCCTAAAGAGACTTCATAACAGCCCATATCGATGAGTGCCTTGGTTACTTTTACAACAACAGCAACATCAACATCGCCTTCATATGGGCAACCTAATACACAGGAGGTATAACCACGAACACGAATACCAAGCTTATTGGCTTTCTCCATAATAGGAACAAAGCGCTCTAAAGACTCGTCAATCGTGCAATTGGTATTCTTTTGGCTGAATGTTTCTGAGGCTGCCGCAAAAATGGCGACTTCTTTAGCACCGCTTTCAATAGCGCGGTCGAAACCGCGCATATTGGGCGTTAACACCACGTGAGAGGTGTTCTCAGGTTGTTTTAGTTGCTGAAGAATCTCCGCTGCATCCGCCATTTGAGGCGTCCACTTAGGGCTTACAAAACTAGCAATCTCAATATCTTTAATGCCGGTATCGTAGAGCTTATTAATAAGCTCTATTTTTACCTCAGTCGGCACGTTTGTTTTGATGTTTTGTAAACCATCACGCGGTGACATCTCAACGATTCTGACACTTTTTGGATAGGTATAAGCCATGCTATTAATCCTGATCCTTAAAGGTAACTAAGGTGGCGTCGGCTTCTACAAAATCTTCTGCTGCGTAGAATACTTGATCAACTTCACCATCAAAGGGTGCACTTAATGTATGTTCCATTTTCATTGCTTCAATAATAGCAAGCGGTTGACCTTCCGTTACGGTGTCGCCACTAGCCACCAGTACTTTTAATAACTTACCAGGCATTGGGGCAATAATGTTTGAAGCGCCACCGATGGCTGATAAATCAGGTTCGAATGGATTAACTTCAGTCAGTAAGTACCAGCGATTTCTCCAAGAAACCAGCATGGAGTCATCTTGTCTAAGGGTAATAAAGCGCTCCCAGCTACCATTGATTTGTAAGCGAATAACGTTGTTATCCGCTGTCTCGGCAATCACATCTAAATCATTGTCCAAGTGAAAGATGAAGTGATTTTCATTTTCGGTAACTTGAACTTCAACTTCATCAGCGCCTTCATAACTGAAGAATAAGCTGCGTTGACTTTGTCCATTGGGACGCCAGCCCGTGGTATCAAACCACGGTGAGTTACTCTCGGCTGATGCCGTAGCCATGTCGTCAACGGCTTGTTTACCATCCAGTAAAATACTGACCGTTGCTGCGAGTAATACATTTTGTGGTAATTCAACTTCGCTATCGGCAAGAAGAACGTCTAATTTTTTATCGATATATTGAGTATCAATTTTATTACCAATAAAATCTGGGTGTGTAGCTAAGGTTTCTAAGAAAGCAATATTGTTTTCTACACCAATAATGCCACTTTCGCCAAGCGCATTAAGTAAACGCTCACGAGCCACTTCACGGTCTTCACCCCAAACCACTAATTTAGCGATCATTGGGTCGTAAAATACGCTAATGGTATCGCCTTGCTCTACACCTGTTTCAACACGTAGGTTTTCATTGGTAGCAGGGAAGCGTAGGTGATGTAGTTTACCGGTTGATGGTAAGAATAAATTATTAGGGTTTTCTGCATACAAACGTGTTTCAAACGAGTGGCCGCTGCTAATAATTTGTTCTTGCTTTAACGGTAATGCTTGACCTGCTGCAACGCGAACTTGCCATTCAACTAAATCTTGCCCAGTGACCATTTCGGTTACAGGGTGCTCTACTTGCAGACGCGTGTTCATTTCCATAAAGTAGAATGAACGATCTTCACCAACGATAAATTCGATAGTACCGGCGCCTAAATAACTAATGGCACGTGCGGCATTAACCGCAGCAACACCCATTGCTTGACGAGTTTCTTCGTTTAAGAATGGTGAAGGTGTTTCTTCGATAATTTTTTGATGACGACGTTGTAATGAACATTCACGTTCGTGCAAATGCACATAATTCTCATGAGAATCACCAAATACTTGGAACTCAATATGGCGAGGCTTGCTGATATAACGTTCTAACAATACACGTTCGTCGGCAAAGGCGTTAAGCGCTTCACGTTTAACCGAATCGAGTAATTCAGCAAACTCACCGGCTGAAGTAACCACGCGCATGCCTTTACCACCGCCACCTGAGACGGCTTTAATCAATAGCGGAAAACCTACTTTTTCAGCTTGCTGTTGTAAGTAGTCAGGGTCTTGGTTTTCACCGTGGTAACCCGGCACAACAGGTACATTGGCTTTTTCCATTAGGGCTTTAGCGGCATCTTTAGCCCCCATTTTTTCAATGGATTCAGCGGTAGGGCCAATAAAAGCAATACCCGCTTCAGGACAAGCGCGTGCGAAAGAGCTATTTTCAGATAAGAAACCGTAAGCTGGGTGAATCGCATCAACTCCAACTTTTTTAGCTAACGCTAAGAGTACATCGGCTTTTAAGTATGACTCATCAGGGCGTGAACCACCAATATGGTAAGCCTCATCGGCTAATTTTACATGGCGTGAATCACGGTCAGCATCGGAGTAAACGGCAACGCTGGTGATGCCCATTTTTTTCAAGGTGGAAATAACGCGACAGGCGATTTCACCACGGTTTGCAATTAGTACTTTTTTAAACATGTTATCTGTCCTCAATTACATTCTGAAGACGCCAAATTTGGCATCTTCAGTAGGCGTTTTAGCGGCAACAGCAAGCGATAAACCAAGCATGCGTCTTGTGTCTCGTGGGTCAATTAAGCCATCGTCCCATAAGCGAGCAGTGGCAAAGTAAGGGTTCCCTTGTTCTTCATATTGCGCAAGAATCGGTGCTCTAAAGGCTTCCTCTTCTTCGGCAGACCAAGTTTCACCTCGGGCTTCAATCGCATCGCGTTTTACGGTTGCAAGAACAGATGCAGCTTGTTCACCGCCCATGGTTGCGATACATGAGTTTGGCCAGCTCCATAACATTCTTGAGCCGAACGCACGGCCACACATGCCGTAGTTACCAGCGCCGTATGAACCACCAATAAGAACAGTAAATTTAGGTACGCTAGAGCACGAAACAGCAGTCACCATTTTCGCACCATTTTTAGCAATACCGCCTTCTTCGTATTTTTTACCGACCATAAAACCGGTAATGTTTTGTAAAAATAGAAGAGGGATGCCGCGTTGGTTACACAATTCAATGAAATGTGTGCCTTTGAGTGCAGACGGTGAAAATAGAATGCCATTATTAGCAATAATACCCACTGGGTAACCATGAATATGCGCAAAACCACAAACTAATGTTGGGCCGTATAGTGGTTTGAATTCTTGGAATTCTGAAGCATCTACTAAACGTGTAATGATTTCACGTACGTCATACGGTTGTTTAGGGTCTTTCGGGATAACACCTAAAATATCATCCGTTGGGTAAAGTGGCTCACGTGATTCACGAACTTTTACATGAACTTCTTTTGTGTCGTTGAGGTGCTCGATAATGTTACGTGCAATAGATAAGGCATGTGAATCATCTTCAGCAATATGATCAGTTACACCTGACAACTTACAGTGTAATTCCGCACCACCTAGCTCTTCTGATGAAACTTCTTCACCGGTAGCGGCTTTAACTAATGGTGGGCCACCTAGGAAAATAGTACCTTGCTCTCTAACGATGATAGATTCATCACACAAAGAAGGAATGTAAGCACCACCGGCAGTACATGAGCCCATAACCACTGCAATTTGTGGAATACCGGCAGCAGACATACGTGTTTGGTTATAGAAGAAACGACCAAAATGTTCTTTACCAGGAAATACTTCGTGTTGTAACGGTAAGAAAGCACCGCCTGAATCAACCAAGTAAATACAAGGAAGTTTGTTTTCAGAGGCAATTTCTTGCGCTCTAAGATGCTTAGTAACGGTTAGTGGGTAATACGTTCCACCTTTAACGGTTGCATCGTTGGCGATAATCATCACCTCGCCACCGTGTACACGACCAATACCGGTAATAATACCGGCTGCTGGCGCTACATCATCATAAATACCGTTTGCAGCGAGCTGTGAAAGTTCTAGGAATGCGCTACCTGGATCGAGTAATGCCTTAATGCGATCTCTAGGAAGCATTTTATTACGATCTAAATGTTTTTTACGAGCACGTTCACCACCACCTTGGGCAGCGCTTGTGATTTTCTCGTTTAACTCGCCAACGAGCGATTCCATTTTAATTTTATTTTCTTTGAATTCAGCAGAAGCTGTTTCAATTTTTGACTTAATTACGGGCATTTTTTTACCTTATTCTAGTTAAGACGTAATGATTAAATTATTTCGATGGCCATTGCAGTAGCTTCACCGCCACCAATACACAGAGTGGCAACACCTTTAGTTTGTTGTCTGGCTTTTAACGCATGGATTAGGGTGACTAAGATACGTGCACCGGATGCGCCAATAGGGTGGCCTAAGGCACAAGCGCCACCGTTAACATTAACTTTATTAGGGTCAAGCTTAAGCTCTTTGATGGCGATCATGGTGACCACCGCAAAGGCTTCGTTAATTTCAAATAAATCAACCTCATCAAGCTGCCAATCACATTTTTTAAGTAAGCTATTAATCGCGTGAACCGGCGCAACGCTGAACCAATCAGGGTCATCAGCAAAAACACTTTGCGCGGTGATTTTTGCTAATGGTGTTAAACCTTGTTTTGCAGCTTCTTCGGCATCCATCAAGATGAGTGCGGCAGCACCATCGGAAATAGACGAGGCATTAGCCGCGGTTACCGTGCCATCTTTTTTGAACGCAGGGCGTAGACTTCTAATTTTGTCGGTATCTGACTTCGCAGGCTGTTCATCTTCAGCAAAGGTTTTTTCACCCTTACGTGACTTAACAACAACCGGGGTGATTTCATCGCTGAATGCACCCGATTGAATCGCGGCATTAGCACGGTTAACCGAACTGATGGCAAAGTCGTCTTGTTGTTCACGGCTCACTTCAAATCGTTCAGCGCCCATTTCTGCAAACGAGCCCATTAGATGGCCGTGTTTTACATCACGTAGGCCGTCATAAAACATATGGTCAATCACTTCACCATCACCCATACGGTAACCACCACGAGCTTTTGGCAATAAATAAGGGGCATTGGTCATCGATTCCATACCGCCAGCGACAACGCAGGTCGCGTCATCGGCAAGGATTTGGTTGTAGCCGTACATCACCGCCTGCATACCAGAACCACACATTTTATTAATGGTGTTACACGGTGTTGATAAGGGTAAACCGCCTTTCAAGGAAGCTTGACGAGCAGGGGCTTGGCCTTGCCCAGCCGGTAATACACAACCAAAGTGAACGGTATCGACCTGTTCTGGTTTGATATCAACTGATTGCACCGCGGCTTTAATGGCTGCGGCACCAAGATCGGAGGCGCTAAGAGAGGAAAATTGGCCTTGAAAAGAACCGAGAGCGGTTCTTTTCGCGGCAACAATAACGACGCTTTTAGTAGCCATAATTATTTAGTATCCTGAAATAATTCACGACCAATTAACATACGACGAATTTCATTGGTACCGGCACCGATATCATAGAGTTTTGCATCTCTTAATAAGCGGCCGGTAGGGAATTCGTTGATGTAACCATTACCACCGAGTGTTTGAATCGCTTCGAGTGCAACTTTAACGGCATTTTCAGAAGCGAATAATAAAAGAGAGGCGGCATCTTTACGTGAGTCATTGCCCTTGTCGTATTGTTCGGCAACACGGTAGGCGAATGCACGAGTGCTTTGTAGCGCCGTATACATATCAGCAATTTTGCCTTGCATCAGTTCGAAGGTACCAATTGCTTTACCAAACTGTTTACGCTCATGTATATAAGGTAAGCAGACATCCATTGCTGCTTGCATAATGCCGATAGGGCCACCAGATAACACCATACGTTCGGTGTTTAGGCCGCTCATAAGCACTTTAACGCCTTCATTGACTTTACCCAGTACGTTTTCTTCAGGGATTTCACAGTTTTCAAATACCAGCTCACAGGTGTTTGAACCACGCATGCCGAGTTTGTCTAGTTTTTGTGCGGTGCTAAAACCGGCAAAATCTTTTTCGATGATGAATGCAGTCATGCATTGTGAACCTGCTTCAGGACCGGCAGTACGCATGTAAACAACCAGTACGTCAGCGTCAGGGCCATTGGTGATCCACATTTTATTGCCGTTAGCGACCCATTTATCACCTTTCTTTTCGGCTTTACAGCTCATAGAACCCACAACATCAGAACCTGCACCTGGCTCAGACATGGCTAAAGCGCCAATGTTTTCACCCGAACATAATTTTGGTAAGTATTTGTGACGTTGTTCTTCGCTACCATTTAGATAGAGGTTGTTAATGCATAAGTTTGAATGAGCGCCGTAAGAAAGAGCAATCGCAGCAGAGGCGCGTGTAAGCTCTTCCATCACCACTAAGTGTGAGAGGTAGTTTAAACCCGTGCCACCATATTCTTCAGGAACGGTCATGCCTAGCAGGCCCATTTCACCAAGCTTAGGCCAGAGTTCGTTAGGGAATTCATTTTTTTGATCGACTGATTCTGCTAATGGTGCAATTTCACCGGCGGCAAATTTACGGACGGCGTCACGTAATGCATCAATCTCATCATTAATTTTAACGTTAAATGGCATGGTATCTCCTGTTTAGTATTTAGTCTTGGAACGTTTGTTTGAATCATAAACCATGTTATTTCTAATCGCAATTAGATTTTTGCTGGAACGTGAAATAATCTAACTTTAATTAGAATATTGTGGCTGTTGGCTTTTATTTCTAACTAGGGTTAGATTTAGCGTTGATTTAGCTGTCTAGGAGGCCTATACTGTTTCTAATCGCAATTAGATATTAGGTTCGTGTTTTGACGGTAGAGAAAACAATAAGAACGAGCGCTAAGCGTGGCAAAACGCGGCAGTTGATTTTAGATGCGGCGGCTAAAATGATTAGTCGTCATGGTTATCACGCAACGTATTTAAAAGATGTTGCGGCCGCGGTTAATATGAAAGCGGGAAGTCTGTATTACCACTTCGAATCAAAAGAAGCGTTGATGCACGAGGTGCTCGATAAGAGCGTGAAGGTCATTTATGACACCGTTAAAGCTGAAGTGGAAGCGTTAGGATCTGAGCCAGATTTTCCTAGTTTATTAAAGGCAGCGATACGTGGGCACTTGATTGCGATCTTTAGATACCCCGATTATACCCTTGCGAGTATACGAAATTACGGGGTAATGCCGGATGTGGTACAGCAGGCAGCACAAAAAGATCGTGATGCCTATGAAGAGTTCTGGCGTGATTTTTTTGATAAGGCAGAAGCCGCTGGATATATCCGCCCTAGCGTGGATAAGAATTTATTACGTTTGGCTATTTTCGGCAGTATGAACTGGTCATCACTTTGGTATGAAAAAAGTGGTGCAAGTATCGAACAAATTGCTGAATCTCAGGCCGACTTATTTTTAAATGGTTGTTATCAAAGAGGAGAGGAAGATGGAGTATAAGACAATAGATTTTAAGGTGGATGATAGAGGCGTAGCTTACGTGACCTTCAATCGACCGGAAGTACACAATGCAATGAGCGCCGTGTTTATTCAAGAACTGCAACATATCTGCGCGGCAATCGAAGTGAGTAATACGATTCGTGTGGCGGTAGTCAGTGGCGCAGGCGAGAGTTTTTGTGCGGGCGGCGACTTAAAATGGATGGAAAGCAATCTGACTAAGTCGAGAGCTAAACGTATTGAAGAAACCGGTGAGCTAGCGGCTATGTTGGCGGCATTAAACGGTTTAAGTAAACCGCTGATTGGGCGTATTCAAGGTCCTGCCTATGGCGGTGGTGTTGGCATGATTTCAGTGTGTGACATTACTATTGGGGTAAGCACAGCTAAGTTTGGTCTAACAGAAGTTAAGCTGGGTTTAACGCCAGCAACTATTTCTCCTTATGTGGTTAAGCGTATTGGTGCGGGTAACGCGCGTAGAAACTTTTTTAATTCGCGGATCTTTGGCGCGGCTGAGGCTAAAACAATTGGTTTGTTAACCGAGGTTGTTGAAGCTGATGAGTTGGATGCAGCGATTGAGAAGGAGTTAAAAATGATTTTGAAGTGTGCTCCGGTAGCGATTGCTTCAACAAAAAAATTGATTGATTACGTTGATTCTCATGGCATGCAAGATAACCGGATTTATACCGCGGCAAACTTAGCCGATGCCTGGGAAACTGACGAGGGTAAAGAAGGTATCGACGCCTTTTTAAATAAACGCAAAGCTAGTTGGCATTAATAGATAAAGATAAGTCATATAAATAACGAAGGAGTTTATTACAGTGGATTCAATTTATTTTTCAGAAGAACATAATATGTTACGCGACCAAATTCGACGTTTTGTTGAACAGCGCGTGATGCCCGTAGCTGAACAATGGGAAGAAGACGGCATGGTGCCGCGTGAAATCCTGCGTGAAATGGGTGAATTAGGATTTTTGGGTATTCGCTATTCCAGTGAGTACGGCGGTAGTGAATTAGATACTTTGAGCTCAGTTATTTTGGCTGAAGAGCTGGGTCGTTCAACCTTTGGTGGTTTTGCGGTAACGACCTTGGTACATACCGATATGGCGTCTCCTCACCTTGATAACTTTGGTAATAAAGAACAGTTAGCAAAGTATATGCCTGGCATTATTTCCGGTGAGACGATTGTGGGTGTGGGTGTGACCGAGCCTGATGTGGGTTCTGATGTAGCTGGAATGAAAACGCGTGCGGTAAAAGATGGCGATGATTACATCATCAATGGCACGAAAATGTTCATCACTAATGGCGTTCACGGTGACTTGTTCTTCGTCGCGGCAAAAACTGATATGGACGTTAAAGCGTCGCGTGGGGTTTCGATTTTTGCGATTGAAAAAGGTACTCCTGGTTTCACCGTTGGCAAAAAGCTGAAAAAAATGGGCTGGTTATCATCCGATACGGCCGAGTTGATTTTTGATAATTGTCGAGTGCCTGCGGCTAATATTTTGGGTGAAGTGAATAAAGGCTTCTACTCAATTATGCGCAACTTCCAAAATGAACGCTTAGTATTAGGCGCGCAAACCATGGGTGAAGCTTCAAAAGCGATTGAAATCACCTTGGATTACGTTAAAAATCGTAAAGCGTTCGGTGGTGTATTGTTTGACAAACAAGTGATTCGTCAACGTTTAGCGTCGCTTGCTTCGCGTGTTGAAGCGGGTAAGCAACTTGTTTATCACGCTGCATGGTTGGATGCTAAAGGTGTTGATTGCATTAAAGAAGTATCGATGGCAAAAGCGTATTGCGGTGAGTTAGTAAACGAAGTGATGTATGACTGCCTACAATTCCACGGTGGTTTCGGCTTTATTCGTGAGAGTGCTATCGAGCGTATGTACCGTGATGCGCGGATTCAAACGATTGGTGGTGGTGCTACCGAAGTGATGCTTGAAGAAGTCTCCAAAAGAATGGATTAAGCTCCTGCATAAAGGCTAAGCCAACGGACATTCAGGGTTGAATATACGGTTGGTTTTCCTCTTTATCATTATGACGTTATAATGCAAAACAATTGGCCGCTAGAGCTCAGCTCTAGCGGCCAATTGTTCATATTAATAGTGCTTATTTTAATAACCGATGTTCTATTGCTTATTGATCTAAGTGTGCTAATTTTAAGAGGTTATTATGTCTGATGTTAAACTGATCGGCGTCATTGGCGCGGGTCAAATGGGTAGAGGGATTGCACAAGTTGCTGCAATGTCTGGGTTTGAAGTGGTGTTGTTTGACGTCAATAAAGACGGCTTGGATTTCGGTTTTAACTTTATTCAAAAGCAGTTGGATAAAGGTGTTTCTAAAGATAAATGGGAACAAACCTTTGTTGATGCAACGATGTCGTCCATCTCTACATCAACTAGCATGGATGCTCTTAAAGAATGTGACCTGGTGGTTGAGGCAGCAACAGAGAATAAAAAAATCAAGTTTGAAATTTTTAAACAACTTGATAACATCGTTAAAGAAGGCGCCATTCTAGCGTCGAATACCTCGTCTATTTCTATTACTGAAATTGCAGAAGTGACGAATCGCCCAGAAGCGGTGGTGGGTATGCACTTTATGAACCCCGTGCCGGTGATGAAGCTCGTTGAAACCATCACTGGGCTTGAAACGTCAACAGCAACGATTGAAAGAACTGAAGCCGTTGCCGAGAAGATGGGTAAAACCGTGGTTCGTGCCGATGATGTACCGGGCTTTGCGGTGAACAGGATCCTTGTACCGATGATCAATGAAGCATTTTATGCTTTATATGAAGGGGTGTCTGATGCGCGTGGAATCGATAACGCAATGAAGCTGGGCTGTAATCAACCAATGGGCCCGTTAGAACTAGCTGACTTCATTGGCCTAGACACTTGTTTAGCGATCATGAATGTCTTATACGAAGGTTTGGGTGATACCAAGTACCGACCATGTCCATTACTGAAAAAATATGTCGCTGCAGGCCGATACGGCGTGAAAGTGAAAAAGGGTGTTTATGAATACTAAATTTGAAACAATCACATTAGACATTTCTGGCGATATCGCGACCCTAACCGTGAGTCGTGAAAAAAGTCTGAATGCGTTAAATAAACAGGTTCATACTGATTTAAAAGAATGCCTATGGCAGTTGCGAGAAAATGCCGATAATTTACATGGCATGATCTTTACCGGCGCGGGCGAGAAGGCCTTTATTGCCGGTGCAGATATCGTCGAAATGAGCGAGATGACGGCGCAGCAGGGTTATGATTTCTCCGTCTTGGGGCAACAGGTCAGCGTGTTATTTGAAGAGTTACCTTTTCCGGTGATTGCCTGTGTAAATGGTTTTGCCTTAGGTGGCGGTTGTGAAATGGCGATGAGTTGTGATTTCATTTACGCTACTGAAACAGCGGTATTTGGTCAGCCTGAAGTAAAGCTAGGGTTGATTCCTGGTTTTGGCGGAACTCAGCGTTTGGCCAAGCTGATTGGTCGCAATAAAGCCAAAGAAATTATCTATACCGGGCGTAATGTCAGTATCGATGAAGCCGTAGATTTAGGCCTAGTGGTGAAAAAATTCGCTACACAGGACGAGATGTTAGCGGCTGCGCTTAAAACCTTGGGGCAAATCAGTAGAAATTCACCGTTAGCCATTAACGAGGCAAAACAAGTGATGAATCAGGCCAATGATTTAACACTGGCGGAAGGTTTAAGACTTGAAGCTGAGCGCTTTTCGGACATTTTTGGCACGGCAGAAATGAAAGAGGGTACGAGCGCTTTCATGGAAAAAAGAAAAGCTGATTTTAGCGTCAAATAATTAGCAATTAACCGGTTTTACAGAGGGATCAATGAGCGAATACGCAATTACTGAGTTAACAGAGGGCATGTCTGCGAGCATGACTAAGACGGTTACTGAAACCGATGTGGTGTTATATGCCGGCATTACCGGTGACTTTAACCCTGCGCATATCGATGAAGAATACGCGCAGGCGAGTGCCTTTAAAGGCCGCATCGCTCACGGGATGTTATCGGCGGGTTTTATCAGTGCCACTCTTGGGATGAAACTGCCTGGTCAGGGTTGTGTGTATTTATCGCAAAACCTGAAGTTTAAATCACCGGTTAAAATTGGTGATACCGTTAAAACAACCGTCACCATCACCAGCGTGAATGTGAACCGAAAAGTTATTAAGTTAGACACGGTTTGCACGGTGGGTGAAACGGTGGTTATCGCCGGTGATTGTATGATGATGAAATCATAATCAATGATAAGAAATCGATTATAACTGAATGAAAACCTTTGTATTTTGACGCCATTAGTTGTGTTAAATGCAAAGGTTTTTTTGTAAGAGGGAATAAAAAATGAATTTAGCAGCATTACACGCAGAAAAAATTAAATCGGCCTCTGAGGTCGCAAGCTTGGTTAATAGTGGAGACACCATAGAGTTTGGTTTTACCGTATCTAAACCCGATTTGTTTGACCTAGCCTTGGCCGAGCAAAAAGACCGTTTGAGCGATGTGATTATTCGAGGGGCGTTATCTTGCGCGCCGGTTGCGGTGGTGGAATGTGACCCTGAGCAAAAGCACTTTGAATATCAAAACTGGCATATGTCGGGTTACGATAGGAAAAAATCGGCATTAGGCGAAATGAGCTATATTCCCTTCAATTTTGGCGAAGGGCCTGGCATTTACCGGAACAATCTGAGTGTCGACTTGGCGGTGATTAAAACAGCACCGATGGATGAACACGGTTATTTTAATTTTGGTGTGTCAAACTCATATATCCGTGCGGCGCTTGATGTTGCAAAGAAAATTGTGGTTGAAACATCAACCGCTATACCTGTTTGTTACGGTAGTCAAAATACCGTGCATATTTCAGAATTAACGGCGATTATTGAAGGTAATAATGCACCCTTATTCGAATTACCAAGTGCGGCTATTAGTGATATTGATCGTGCGGTAGCGGATTTAATTGTGCCGCTGATTGATGATAGAAGCTGTTTGCAAATTGGTATCGGCGGGATGCCGAATGCGGTGTGTTCCGCGCTGGCTAGCTCTGAGGTGAAAGACCTCGGGATTCATACCGAAATGTTCGTAGATGGCATGGTTGACCTGATTGAAGCTGGCAAGGTGACGGGGGCTTATAAGCAGACCTATATTGGCCAGATTGTGTACGCCTTTGCCCTCGGTTCGCAGCGTATGTATGACTTCATTAATAAAAATGAAAAGTGCTGCAGTATTTCGGTGGATGAAACTAATCTACCGGATAAAATTTCGGCGAATGATAATATGGTGTCGATTAATAACTGCTTGCAAATTGATTTAACCGGGCAGGTGGCTTCTGAAAGCAGTGGCTATCGACAAATTTCAGGCACCGGTGGTCAGCTACAGTTTGTACGTGGCGCGGTGGCTTCGAAAGGTGGTAAATCCTTTATGTGTTTGTCTTCACGCTTTATTGATAAAGCGGGTAAGGCAACATCGCGAATTATTCTAGGAATGGATCCCGGTACGGTAATCACTACCCCGCGCAGTGATGTTATGTACGTGGTGACGGAATACGGTATTGTTAATTTAAAGGGTAAGAGTACGAGTGATCGCGCCTTGGCGTTAATCAGCATCGCACACCCTGACGACCGTGAAGAGCTGACACAACAAGCGCGTGATAATTGCATTATTTCTCGCAAGCACTGGTAAGCCTTTTAGCTGATATGGATTACTTACGCCAAGCTGTCTGTAAGTAATCCATTTAACTCGTTTACATGTTCGCTTATCGCGGCCTAGAACGGTAAGACGACACATTCAATTGATTTAATAGTAGGACACTCGATGACATATTCAACGGTTAAATTCACCAAAAAAGACCAAATCGCCACCGTTATTCTAAGCGATCCTGATACGCGTAATGCGATAACCGACCCGATTCTTTTAGAAGAGGTTAAGGCGGTTTTTAGGGCGATCCAAGATGACCCCGAGGTATCAGTTTGTATTTTAACCGGTGAGGGCAAAGGCTTTTCATCGGGTGGCAATGTGAAAGATATGTTGCATCGAAAAAAGATGTTCGCGGGTGCGCCTTTAGATGTGCAAAACGGATACCGTAATGGTATTCATAGCCTATCAAAATTACTCTATAACATAGAAATACCGATTATCGCGGCGGTTAATGGTGCGGCTGCCGGTGCGGGTTTTGACTTGGCGTTATTATGCGATATCCGCATTGGTTCTGAGCGAGCCAGTTTTTGTTCGTCTTTCGTTAATCTCGCGGTTATTCCCGGAGATGGGGGGGCTTGGTTATTGCGTAAAACGGTGGGTGCACAACGCGCTGCCGAGTTGGTGTTAAGCGGCCGAACCGTCCGCGCGCAAGAAGCATTAGATATGGGTTTGTTATTGAAAGTGGTTGAGCACGAGCAGCTAATGAGTGCGGCGCTTGAAATCGCAAAACCTATTGCTGAGAAGTCGCGCGAGACCTTGGTGGTCGCCAAACGCTTATTACGCTCAACGGATAGCTTGGGTTATGAAGATCACTTAAACCTATGTTCGGCTAATCAAGCGATGTTCCATCATGCGCCAGAACACCAAGTGGCTCTTGAGAAGTTTTTTGACAAGAAGTAACGAGGCCTGACTGGACGCGGTGCACAAATATGCTTATATTGCCTCTTTAATCTAACTAACAACTTGTAAAATATGGCGCGCGTAGAAATAACATACCCTGAACCGACTTTGTTTACCCATGAGCTTTCTGTGCGGGTAACCGACCTTAATTTTGCCGATCACCTTGCTCACGATAAGGTTATATCCTTATTGCATGAGGCGCGGGCGCAGTTCTTCATAGCGAATGATTTATTGGAGATGGACGTCGATGGTGCTGGCATTATCATGGCCGACCTCGCTACAAATTATCGTGGGGAAGCTTTTTATGGGCAAATATTGAGTATCGAAATTAGTTTGGGAGACTTCTCTGCTAAAGGCTGCGATATTTTTTATCGGGTCATTTGTAAAGATAATGCTAAGCTGATTGCTATCGCCAAAACGGGTATCGTATTCATGGATTATTCGACGAGAAAATTGGTCGATGTGCCCAAAGTATTCCTAAAAATAGCGGGTCTATGATAATAGTGAAAGGCTTGATTAGCAGCCTAGCCACGAGTATTATCGATAGATACTAGTGCAGACATTATTTTAATATATTGCACATTGCTAGCTAAGGTTTAGTGCCATGACAAGCTTAATTGATCCAGACAATATCCAGCAATGGGTTCCCGGTAGGGTGACCTTTGCCTGTGATACCGATGCTTGGAATGGTATGAGTTTGCGCGGCTATCGTTACCCAAAGTTAGACGTGGCTATTCCGCGGATGCGTGACTATATGTTTGTGGTCTACCGGGGTGGGCAATCCAATATGGGGCGTCGACGAGACGGCCCTTGGGAAGAGCACCAAGTAGGCCCAGGCATCGTGTCAGTCTTGACCCGTGCGGAAGAATCCCAATGGCGTTGGGATAAACCTATCGACGTTTCTCACCTATATTTATCGCATTCATCGATCGCAACAGTCGCCTCTGAAGTGTTTGAAAAAGATATCAGTAATATTGAACTCTGCGATAGGGTGCACTCGGAAGACGAAATATTACCGGCTCTGGTGGGTCAGCTGGAACATGAGTTAGTCGGCGGCGAGTTAGGCGGGCAGTTATACGTTGAGGCGCTTAAAAATCAAGCCTGTGTACATGTTCTACGGCGTTATTCGAATATTATGTTTAATGACGCCTCACAGGGGCATTTTAGCCCAGCACAAAAACGTTTGCTCAGTGACTTTATCGATGAGCACCTAGAACTTAATATCTCGATCAGTGATTTGGCCGGTTTACTGCAAATGAGTGTCTTCCACTTTGGTCGAAAGTTTACCAAAGACTTTGGTTGCCCACCGCACGCTTATGTGATTAAAAAAAGGGTCGATAAAGCGGTCAAACTATTGTCTACAACGAGTATGCCAATTAAAGTCGTGTTCGCCCAATGTGGTTTCTCCGATCAAAGTCATATGACCCGTTTATTTAAGCGCTTTGTTGGTATGACCCCGTCGGTATTCCGTAAAAATCTTTCTCGTTAGGCTTTCTTTTTTGCGCTGCTGCGCTAGCTTTTTTGTTCCTATTTTCTATTTTTTCAAGCGCTTAGCTTCGTCGTTAGACGGTCGGTGCAACGATTGTATGTGCCGAGAAAATAGCCATTTTCGTTAAGGAAGATGGGGGTGTTCTGTCCGTAAACCTTTTTTCACTTCTTGCATCAAAAGACAAACTTCGTCATTACCATCGTTGCTAAGCGTAGATAAAGCAAAAGGCTTTCCCGTCTCTTTTCCTGCTGACTAGCCTCTTTTAAATAGGTGCATATCTACCAAATCCTGCTATTCCACGAACACAGAGCAATAGCAAGAATGTTCTAAAACTGTAGCTGATTGTTCTATAAATTCTATAAACCGCGTAATAAGCTAGATGCTCGAGATTTTTCAAGCCCCATGAGTTGAGCTTGAATGATGAAACAGTTAATAGGATTTAAATAATGGCTAACAAGGAATCTGACTTTTTACGCACGCTCTATCAAAACTGGTCCGAACGGATGGCAGCAGACCCAGAGATGAGTATCGAAGGTTTACGTGCTTTATTTGATGAATGGGGTAAAGCGACACTTGAAGCAGAAGGTGTTTGTTATAAAAGCGATACGGTGGGCGGTGTTGATGCCATCTGGGCTTTACCGGTGGACGCTGATAAAGCAAAGGTTCTTATTTTTACCCATGGTGGTGGGTTTGCCGTAGGTTCGGCTGATAGTCACCGTAAATTAGCGGCGCACTTTGCCAAAGCCCTCGGCGCTAATTGCCTAGTGTTGAATTATCGTTTGGCTCCAGAACACCCGTACCCCGCACAAATTGACGATGTGGTCGCAGTTTATAAAGCATTAATAGCTCAAGGTATCTCAGCGGAGAATATCAGCACCATCGGTGATTCGGCGGGCGGCAACTTGGCGATCAGCTCGGTATTGAAAATGCGTGAGTTGGGCTTAGCGCTACCCGGTAGCGTTATTGCCATGTCACCGTGGATTGATATGGAAACAACCGGCGTAAGTTTGCAAAGTAATGCGGCAACAGATGCCTTGGTCAGTGCCGAGCTGTTGGCCGGTATGGCTGGGATGTTCCTTGGTGAGTCGGCCAGCGCGAGTGACCCATTGACGAACCCACTGTACGCCGATTTTAAAGACTACCCCGCGTTATATATTACCGCAGGCAGTGTTGAAGCCTTACTCGATGATGCGGTACGCATTCATGAAAAAGCTGAGGAATCTTCGGTTAATACGGTGTTGTCGATCGTTGAGGGTATGCAACACGTATTCCCGTTTATGGCGGGTCGCGCTAGCGAGGCCGATGCGGAAATTGAAAAAATAGCGGCTTGGTATAAGGCTTTATAAACCAATAGGTATTTTGCTATCAGTTTTGCTGAAGCAAACGATAACAAATAGTAAGACAGAAAAAGTAATTAATAGGAAAACATGATGAGTAATGATATTAAAACAACAATTGCTGGGGCAGACTTTGACGCAATCGTCATCGGTGCCGGTTTTGGTGGTCTATATATGACCCATAAGCTACGCGATGAATTGGGTCTGAAGGTACAAGCGTTTGATAAAGGTGGTGATGTGGGTGGCACATGGTATGCGAACCGTTACCCGGGTATTCTTTCAGATACCGAAAGTTTTTATTATTGTTATTCATTTGATAAAGAACTTTTGCAGGAATGGACGTGGAAAAATCGTTACGTAAACCAAACTGAAATTTTAGAATACTTGAATCATTTTGCGGATCGTTTTGAGATTCGTAAAAGCTACCAGTTTGAAACCATGGTGACCTCGGCGATCTTTAATGAAAGCACCGGCCTATGGGACGTCACGACTAATAAGGGTGACACTTACAGTGCGCAACACCTTGTTACTGGTTTGGGTTTATTATCCGCCACTAATGTGCCCAACTTTAAAGGTATTAACGACTTTAAAGGGCAGATGTTTCATACCGCAAATTGGCCACATGAAGGCGTCGACTTTAAAGGAAAACGCGTAGGGGTCATCGGTACTGGCTCAACGGGCACCCAATTCATTACCTCAACCGCGCCACTGGCTGGTCATTTAACCGTCTTTCAACGTTCACCTCAGTACACGGTGCCGATTGGTAACGGGCCAATTTCAGCAGAGTTTAGCGAAAATATTAAGGCCAACTATGACGCGAGTTGGAAGCAAATTAAAGGCTCAAATGTTGCCTTTGGTTTCGTAGAAAGTGCTGTGCCTGCCGCTGGATTGCCGGTAGAAGAAACCGATAAAGTTTTTGAAAAGGCTTGGCAGTATGGCGGTGGTTTCCGTTTTATGTTCGAAACATTCAGTGATATCGCGGTCGATCCAGGCGCTAACGAAGCGGCTTGTACGTTTATTCGCAAGAAAATTGATCAAATTGTTAATGACCCTGACGTAGCTGCAAAATTAAAACCCAGCGATTTATATGCTAAACGTCCCTTATGTGATACAGGTTATTACGCGACATATAACCGCGAAAATGTCAGCTTGGTTGATGTTAAAGCCGATCCGATTGTTGAAATTAGTGAAAAGGGCATCGTGACCGAAAGTGGCGAACATGAACTGGATATTTTGGTATTCGCGACGGGTTTTGAAGCGGTTGACGGTAATTACGTGAAAATGGATATTCGCGGTAGAGATGGCCTAGAAATGAAAGAGAATTGGGCTGATGGACCAAAAAGTTATATTGGCATGAGCAATGCTGGTTTCCCTAATATGCATATGATTTTAGGACCGAACGGGCCATTTACCAATTTACCACCGAGTATTGAAACTCAAGTTGAATGGATTTCAGGCTTTATTGGCGATATGCGTGAAAAGGGTCAGCTTACTGCTGAAGCGAACAAAGAAGCCGAAGATGATTGGTGTAAGACGTGTTCGGATATTGCCCATATGACCTTGTTTCCAAAAGCTGACTCTTGGATTTTTGGTACCAATATTCCTGGTAAGGAAAATACCGTGCAGTTCTACCTCGCTGGCCTAGGTAATTATACGGATGTTATTAAAGCGGAAGCGAAAGGTGGTTACCAAAACTTTACCTTTACCCATGCTGGTAACTAAGACTTTCATTTAACCCGTGTTAGGTTGAATGCCTCAATCGGGCTAGTTTGCTTTATGCAAATAGCCCGATTATTTTTCTAACAATAAACTCGATTTTCTATTGTTTTGAATAGGAATGAACCCATAAGCTAGAGCTAGCTAGCAATAAGAATAACTAAAGGCGATCAAGATGGTATTAAGTACAAACACAGGCGTGGCTAATTCAAATGCATTGGCGGCTCTCTTTGAGCCCAAGTCAGTGGCGATTGTTGGTGCATCGGCAAACCCTGCGAGAATTGGTGGAAGACCCATATCGTATTATTTAAAGGCAGGTTTTAAGGGGGATATTTACCCAGTAAACCCCAAACGCGATGAAATTCAGGGACTCAAGTGCTATCCAGAGATAGCGGCGATTCCTGGCTCAGTGGATTTAGCCATCCTGGCGATTGCTGCTACTGCGGTTGCGGGTGCGGTGAAGGCTTGTGGTGAAAAAGGCGTTAAGGTTATTGTGCTCTTTTCTGCGGGTTTTGCTGAGGTCGGTGAGGCTGGCGATGCGATGCAGAACGAAGTGGATAAGATAGCCCAGCAGTATGGGATTAGAATATTAGGCCCTAATTGCTTGGGTTTATATAATGGCGATAATGGCAATTGTCCAACGTTTACCTCCGGCCTAGAAGGCGGTTTTCCACGCGCAGGCCGAGTTGGCCTAATCACCCAGTCTGGAGCTTATGGGACACATTTATTAACGATGTCTAAATCACGTCGTTTAGGGGTGACTAAGTGGATTTCTACCGGCAATGAATCTGATGTAACGGTCGCCGAGTGTTTAGAATATATGATTGACTCTGACAGCGTTGATGTCGTGGGTTGTTATATGGAAGGGATTAAAAACCCAGAGATATTGATCCGTGCCTTAAAGAAGGCGCGTGCCGCCGGTAAAGCCGTGACCATTATGAAGGTCGGAGTTTCTGAAGTGGGTTCCGAGGCGGTGCAATCGCATACCGCCTCATTAACGGGTTCCGATGCGAGCTTCCAAGCGCTGATTGACCAATACGGCGCCTTACGTGCTTATACCACAGAGCAAATGTTCGATATCTTGTATGCGTTTAGTTTGTCGCCACGTGCAACGGGCAGCAAATTAGGGGTATTAACGGTGTCAGGGGGCGCAGGGGTGTTGATGGCGGATGTCGCTGAAGAGTTAGCTTTAACCCTACCGGCGATGCCAGCAGAGACACAAGCTAGACTATCGGCGCGTAACCCCTTAGGTGCGCCACGGAATCCTGTGGATATTACCGCGAATGCGTTAAACGACTTTCCCTTGGTGGCCGAGAGCCTCGATGCGATGTGCGATGAAGGGGGATATGATTTATTAGTCGCCTTTTTCACCTCGTTGATTGGTTCGCCGGTGCATGGTGAAAAATTATTAAAAGTCTTTAGCGAAGGGGTTAAGGGTCAAGGCAAGCCATTTGCTTTGATCGGTCAAGCTCCCGTTGAAATGCTTGAAAAATACGAAGCTGAAGGCATTATGGTGTTTGAAGATCCATCGCGTGCGGTGGCGGCTTTATCGGCTTTAGCGAAGTTTAATACGTCGTTTAATGCAGCGGATGAAGACGAAGGCTCGCTACCTGAGATTGGTCAGATAGACCTACCAACCTGCAAAATTGCCGAAGCCGAGGCGAAAGCGTTGATGGCGAAAACAGGCATTCCGGTGCCGGCAGAAGACGTGGTAGCTGGCCCAGAACAAGCGGCTGAAGCAGCTGAGCGTATGGGCTTTCCAATTGTTCTTAAAATCGTTTCTGCGGATATCCCACATAAATCTGAGGCAGGCGGGGTTGCCTTGAATTTAGCGGATGCCGATGCGGTTAAAGCGGCGGCTAGCTTAATGTTAGCAACGGTTAAAGAACGTGAGCCTACGGCAAAAATTGACGGCTTATTGGTTGCCCCGATGATTGGTGATGGGGTTGATCTAATTGTTGGAACCCAGCGTGACCCAGTGATGGGGCCGGTGGTTATGGTTGGTTTGGGGGGTATTTATACCGAAATTCTTAAAGACGTTGCGGTGTCATTAGCGCCAATCACGCCAAAACGCGCACTCGGCTTGATTGAATCTTTACGCGGCGCGGCCTTATTGAAGGGCGTTCGTGGGCAAGAACCCGTCGACCTAAACGCGATTGCCGATGTGGTGAGTCGTTTATCGGTACTGGCAACGCAGAACGTTAAGGGCATTGAGAGTATCGAAATTAATCCATTACGCGCGATGCCGAACGGGGTGATTGCCCTGGACGCGCTGATTATCGCAGGCGAGCAAAGCGAATAACGAATAACATACATTAACGGCGTCTTGCTTGATGCCAGATAGATATAAAAATATCCTTAAGGAGGGTAAGCAATGCAACATCCAGATTATGCCGTACCAGCACTATTTATTGATGGTGAATGGATAACCGAGACGCCACGCAAAGGCGACGTTTGGAATCCAGCAACGGGTGAGGTTTTAGCCAGTTTCCCATTTGCAGAACCTGAGCAAGTAGAGCGCGCATTAGAGTCGTCTGCCGCAGCGTTTGAGCTTTGGAAGAAGACCTCTTATCAAGAGCGTACCGAGATCATGCACCGTGCAGCGGGGATTATCCGTAAAAATGCTGAGCAAACCGCGCGTCACCTAACCCTTGAGTTGGGTAAACCTTTGGCGGATTCAAAAGGCGAAGTAGAGAATTGTGCAACCCTGCTCGAGTGGTTTGCTAATGCAGCGGCCAATCATCAAGATCGTACACTCGATGAGATGAGCGGCTTTACTAATAGAACCGTACGTAAAGAACCTATTGGTCCAGTGGTTGCGTTTGCATCATGGAACTTTCCAGCTTCGTTGGCGACCCGTAAAATGGCCGCAGCGATTGCCGTGGGCTGTACCGTTATCGTAAAACCGGCGAAGGAAACCCCCGCGTCGTTCATGGCGGTGGTACACGCTTTAGATGAAGCGGGTTTACCAAACGGTGTGGTTAATTTATTGATGGGTAATTCATCGGAAATTAGCAAGCATTTGATTGCATCTCCGGTTATTAAGAAGGTTTCGTTCACCGGTTCTACCCCAGTGGGTCAGCAATTAGCGGCCATGGCGGGTGAGCAAGCCAAGCCTTGCGTGATGGAACTAGGCGGTCACGCACCGGTATTAATATTCAAAGACGCGGCGATTGAGAAAGTGATCGATCTAGCGGTGGCGACAAAAAGCCGCAACTCAGGTCAGGTGTGTATTTCACCGACCCGTTTCTTCATTGAAGACGCGGTTTATGATCAGTTCACCGAAGGATTTGTTAAAGGTTATGGTTCATTACGCGTGGGTGATGGTCTTGAGCCAGAAACACAAATGGGGCCGTTAGCTAATGCACGTCGAGTGGTTGATATTGATGAATTGGTACAAGACGCGATTAAACATGGCGCGCGCTTATTAGCGGGTGGGCAACGTTTAGACCGTCCTGGCAATTTTTATGCACCTACGGTACTCGCTGATGTGCCAGATTCTGCAAGAATTATGCAAGAAGAACCCTTTGGCCCAGTGGCTATTATGAATCGTTTCAGCAGTTATGACGAAGCCATTGAAAAAGCCAATAATACCGATTTTGCCCTAGCGTCCTATGCGTTTACCGGTTCACAAGACAATGCAGACCGCTTAGCAGATGATTTAGATTCAGGTAAGGTTGGCATCAACGGCTTCCCCGTGGTATTCCTAGATTCACCGTTAGGTGGGCGTAGGTTGTCGGGTTATGGCAGTGAAGGCGGCTATGAGGGCTTGGATGCCTATAGAATTGTTAAATTTGTTAGTCAAAGTGAAATCTAAAAAAGGAATATAAACATGCGTTGTCAAACTTTAAATGAATTTGGTGGGGATGTCGTCGCAGAGGAACGCGCCGACATGACGGTAACGGGGACCGAGGTACTGTTAAAGGTCACCGCGAATGGTGTTTGCCATAGCGATTTACATATTCGTGAAGGCAGTTATAACCTGGGTGCTGGGAAAACGCTGAGTTTTGCTGACCGTGGAATGAAACTGCCCTTAGTGATGGGGCATGAGCCTGCGGGTATGGTCGTTGAAACGGGGCCTGAGTCAGTAGAGCTGGATAGCACTAAAAACTTTGTTATCTTCCCATGGCAGGGTTGCATGGAGTGTCATCAGTGCGAAAGTGGCCTAGAAAACTATTGCTCTGCACCGCGTTACACCGGTTTGCAGGTTGATGGGGGTTATGCGGATTATATTAAAGTGCCGCACGCGCGTTATTTATTTGATATCGGTGATATGGAGCCGAGTATTGCAGCACCCTTGGCGTGTTCAGGTTTAACCACCTATTCAGCGCTAAAGAAAGTTGAAGATACCTTAACTAAAGCACCGGTGGTTATTTTAGGGGTAGGCGGCTTAGGCTTGATGTGTGTTGGCTTGGTTAAAGCGATGGGCGGTTTACCGCCAGTGGTGGTTGATATTGACCCTGCAAAACGCGAAGCAGCCTTAAAAGCCGGTGCTAGCGCAGCGATTGATGGGCTTGCTGATGATGCGGTTGCGCAAGTGCAAGCGGCCGTAGGTGGGCCAGCGCTAGCGGTGATTGATTTGGTGGGTGCGGAAAGTACCGCAACACTCGGTTTTGACGTCGTTGGTAAGGGCTGTAAGCTGGTGATCGTCGGTTTGTTTGGCGGTGCTTCTCCGTGGGCATTACCGTTGATTCCGGTTAAAGCAATTACCATCATGGGCAGCTATGCGGGTAGCCTAGGTGAGTTTGCCGAGCTGATTGACTTAGCAAGAAAGGGTTTGGTGCCTGCATTACCGACTAAGACCTATCCATTAGAAGCGGTTAATGGCATTCTGAATGACCTAGAAGCCGGCAAGGTTATTGGCAGAGCGGTGCTAACACCTTAGTCATAGATTCAAATGCAAGTTATAGGCCGGATAGAAGCGATTCTATTCGGCTTTTTTTGTTTACAAGCTCCGCTAAGTTTAATTAAGCAAGCGTTTGTTTATTATTAGCGTACGGCTTGATTTACCGACAGATTCGCATTGTAATATGCGAGCAGATATCACGGTGTTTCGTGGTTTAGACGTATTAATAAGGGAATAACAGAAATGAGTGCTGAAGAACAAGTCGCGGTAAGCGATAAAATAAACAAGATTGTCGCTTTATTAGCCGCTGAAGATGCGGTGAGTGGTTTATTGGGAATAAAACGTGAGGTTGTGGGTTTAGGTTATAGTCGTTTATCAATGGTGGTGCGGGAGGATATGGCAAACGGGCACGGTACCTGCCATGGTGGAATGACGTTTAGTTTGGCCGATGCGGCCTTTGGTTATGCTTGTAATACGCATAATAAACTGACCTTTGGTGCGGCTTGTTCGATCGATTATGTTAATCCAGCGTTTCGTGGTGATGTGTTGACCGCTGAGTGTAAGGAGGTGTTTTTACAAGGTCGATCAGGTGTTTATGACGTGGTAGTGAAAAACCAAGACGGTTTGGTGATTGTGTTATTTCGCGGTAATAGTCGCAGTCGTAATGAATTGTTGGTCAGCGAGGAGTAACGTTCTGACGGTTTTCTAATCAGCGATAATAGAGGTAATGCCTACTCAGTAATAATGAAAATTTTCTTTTTAAGTTATTTTTATAATAAAGCTTCTTTAAGCAAACGAACGTATGTTATAAAAATAAGAAGATTAGTCCGTTTAAGAGATTATTTTAACTATTAAGGAGAGTAGAGGATGGCACAAAGAGAGGTAACGGCTGAATTAGATCAATACTATAAGGATATGGGCGTTTGGGGCGATGATACGTTGTATCAATTGTTTGAGGCTGCGGCAAAAAAATACCCGAATAAAAATGCCACCAATGATGCGAGGTATTCACGCAGCTATAGTGAATACTTAGACGATGTTCAGCGTTGTGCGTGGTTCCTGCATAAAAAAGGTGTGACCGCCGGTGATCTTATCGCTATTCAAGTGCCAAACTGGAATGAACTGGCGATGGTTCATTTGGCGTGTAATTTGATTGGTGCGGTGTTCTTACCGATGCACGCAGATTGGCGTGAAAAAGAAATTTCACACCTCTTATCGGTGACTAAAACCAAGGTGATATTTGTACCCAAGGTTTTTAGAGGCTTTGATTATCCAGCGATGGTTAATAGCTTTAAGACGTCGTTAATTGATTTACAAGAGGTGGTGGCGATTGATCGTCAGGGTGAATATAGCCAGGCGATTGATGATCCAGCGGCGTTTGCTGCGGCTTATCAACAGTGGCAAAAACGTTCGCCGAATGAGCCGACCAATATCATGGTGTCATCGGGTACAACCTCATTACCCAAACCTAGTTTATGGAGTGATAATAATCAAATTGCACTGCTGCTAAAACAATACCTACCACAAATGCAGGTCACGCCAGAGGATCATGCGGTCACCTTGGCCCCAGCGTCTACCGGCGCGACGGGTTATGTATTCCCGGTTCTTTTACCGCTACTAATCGGTGCTTCGTGCACCTTATTAGAACGTTGGTCTGGGGCAGAGGAGGCGCTGGAATTGATTGAAAAATCGAATGCGACGTATGCGGTTGCGGTCCCTGCACAAATGACGATGCTGGTGGCCTCGGAAAAAGTTAAGCAAACAAGCTTCGATAAACTTAGTCGTTTTGGTAATGCCGGTGCGCCACTACCGATGGAAACAGCCTTGCAGATTGAGAAATTAATGGGCTGTAAAATTCAGACTATCTATGGTGCAACCGATGGTGGGGTACCCGTAGGTACCTTATTGGACGACCCGGATGACAAGAGGTTAGGCACCGCCGGTGTGGTGATGAAAGGTGAGGAGATTAGACTAGTTGATGATGACTATAACGATGTGGCAGAAGGTGGGCGTGGAGAGGTGCTGATGCGTGGTGCCAATAAATCATACGGTTATTTGAACTCACCAGCGGATAACGCGGCCGCGTGGATCGGCGACGGCTGGTATGCTACTGGAGATTTGGGTGAAATTGACCCCGGTAATTATTTACGTATCGTTGGTCGAAAGAAAGATATGATTATTCGTGGTGGGCAAAATATTAGCCCACTGGAAGTAGAGGAAATGCTGATTGAGCACAACGCTATCGCGGATATAGCGATAGCGGCGATGCCTGATAAAATCTTGGGCGAACGTGCCTGCGCTTTTGTGGTGCTGAAAGAAGGGCAGAGTCTATCTTTTGACGAGATGGTGGCATTTTTAAGTTCACGTAAAATGGCTAAATACAAGCTACCCGAACGTTTGGAAATACGCGATTCCTTCCCAACATCAGCGGGGGGGAAGACACAAAAAGGTGTGTTAACCGAAGAAATTAGCAAGCAATTAGCGCGGGAAGCGAGCGCCTAAATTGTGGTTATTGATCAGGGCTTGATTTAAGCCCTGATACAAAAAAGCCGGACGCAATAATTGCGTCCGGCTTTTTTTAGTGCGGTATTAAATGACTTATAATTTAGAAATATTAGTCACTTTAATGGTAGTGAATTCTAATAGACCTTCTTGGCCCCATTCAACGCCTAAACCCGATTGCTTGGTTGGGCCGAAAGGAATATGTGGGCCAAATACGGTGTGTTGGTTGATCCAAACAGTACCGGTATCGAGTTGGTCGGCTATTTTTTGAGCTTTCTCAAGATCCTTAGACCAAACTGAACCACCTAAACCAAACTCAGAGCTGTTGGCTGATGCAATGGCTTCTTCAACCGTACCAAATTTAATAATCGGTAGTACTGGGCCAAATGGTTCTTCATCAACCAATGGTGAGCCGTCTTTAATGTCTTTCACAACGGTTAATGGAATGAAGTAACCAGGTTTTTCAGGGATGTCACCACCGGCAATAATAACGCCATCGCGACGACCGTGTTCGATATAACCTTTCACGATATCAAATTGGGCTTTATTTTGCACAGGGCCAAAGTGTGAAGCGCTATCCATGCCGTCACCAACGACTGCTGCATTAGCGAGTTTGGCAACTTCCTCACAAACTTCATCGTATACATTTTCTTGTACATAAAGGCGTTTTAGCGCGACACAAACTTGCCCGCTATTAATGAACGCGGCACCAAAAATTTTCTCAGCAATGGCTTTAGGATCTACGTCATCTAATACGATAGCCGCGTCATTGCCACCAAGTTCTAAGGTTAGACGCTTCAGGGTTTTAGCTGAGCTTTCCATGATTTTTCTACCGGTCGGTGATGAACCAGTAAATGAAACCTTAGCAATGCCAGGATGAGCAGTGATTTTTGCACCTAATTCACCGTCGTCAGCGAGTATGTTGACTAGGCCAGCTGGTACCACATCCTTAATAATGTCGCCTAAGATCGCGCTGCTAATAGGGGTGGTTTGAGCAGGTTTTAAGATAAGGCTGTTGCCAGTTAATAGTGCAGGGCCGAGTTTGTAAACCGAAATTAAGAATGGGAAGTTCCATGGCATGATACCCGCAACAACGCCTAAGGGTACGTGACGTGTTTCTACACGCTGTTCATCATTATCAATAAGTACTTTAGACTCAATGGTCATGCTGGCGAAATGGTTGTTGAATGCAAGGGCAAAGTCAACTTCCATATTAGCCGCTTCAAGGGTTTTACCTTGTTCTAAGGTCAGCGCATTGGCGATGATTTCTTTGTTTTCAACAATAACCTCGGATATTTTCTTTAACAAGTTTTGACGTTCTTCGATGCTAGTGTGTCTGAATGATTCGAATGCTTTTTGCGCTGCACTGATAGCCGTTTCAAGTTCTTGTTCACCAGCTTTAGTGACAGTGGCGAAGATTTCTTCGTTGGCTGGGTTAATGACACCAACGGTGTTAGCTGTTTCAATGAGTTTGCCATCGATAAGTAAAGGGTAATTCTTCATGTAATGATTCTCCGAATTATTTTTTTAATAAGTCATGAAATTTAACATATAGGTCTTTGTTTGGAAAGCGTATAATACGAGGCATAATTTCTTTGATTGATTATGCGTCGGTCTGCATTCTTGAGCCGCGTTTAAATAACGCCCACAAACTAAAGGTACTCATGGTACAAAACAAATCTTCCCGTAAGCCGAGTCGTTCAGATAACCGTAAACCAGAAATTTTAGATACTGCGGCAAAACTATTTAGTGAACGAGGTTATCACGCAGTTTCTATGCGTGATATTGCTAAAACGACGGGGATGCTACCAGGTTCTTTGTATTACCATTTTTCTTCTAAGGATAATTTACTCTACTCGGTGTACGAGCGTGGGGTTAGTGTTATTGCGGCTCAGGTTGACGCAGCGGTGCTGTGTCAGGATGATCCTTGGGATAAGTTGGAAGCCGCCTGTGGTACTCACTTAGAAGAATTACTGGGTAAGAATGCTTATGCGAAGGTGGTGACGCGTATTTTGCCACAAGATGTTGAGAGTATTCAGCCTGAATTGAGCAAGTTAAGAGGCAGTTATGAAGATCGCTTTAAAGTCCTCATTGCTGACTTGGGTCTCGATGAGGGTGTGGATCAGATGTATATGCGTTTGTTATTATTAGGTGCGTTAAACTCCACCTTGTCTTGGTATCATCGCGGGGCGGGTAGCCCGAGTGCTATCGCCGAAGAATTAATTAAAATTGTTGGTCAGCCGATTAAGCGCTAGTCGCTTTTGGCTGATGCTTAATAGTTCCTAGAATATTGCTGGGAACGATTTTCCTGCAATGGATCGGCGAGTAAGGCGCTGCGAACATTGTCTGGAACGCTAACAGAGCAGTGCTGTGTTGGGTCAAAAAAGACATTGGTGCTGGTTGAGGTAGCAATACAGTCATCACCCAAAAAGGCGCTATAACCGCTGACGATAGACTTATTACCAATACGCACGAGCCTAGCGCCGACGTCGATAATGCCAGGATAATAAGCCTCTTTAATATAATCAATGGTGACGCTAGCCAGTACAAAATCGATATTTTGGTTGGTTTTGCTGTCCAATAACCCCCCTAAAAACATCGTTCTTGCGGCCTCGATATAGGCCGCATAAGCAACATTATTAATATGCCCTAATGGATCTTGGTCAGAGAAACGAATGCTGACGGCGCTCCAAAAGCGGAAACTATCGCGGCTTTTCGGCTCGTAATTAGCTAGTTCATTGTTATCCATTAGTTGCTCCTTTATTGACTGCTTATTGTGCCTAAGCCAATAAGAATGTTTGTGTGCCAAATGCCTTTAGTCGCTGACTCTTCTCACCATGAACCTCTATCTTGCTGAACATGAGGCCATTGCTTTTAATGATGCAGTGACTGGTGGTTAATAAGGCTTCATCGAAGGTAGGTTCACAAAAACTCATTTTAAAGTCAACTGTAGCCCCGCCTTTGGCTTTGCTTTCCGATATCACTGGGCCTAGTACGCCGGCGGTATCGGCCATATGTAAGATCACACCACTTGATATTTGCCCGCGGAAATCCTTGTAGCGTTCAGCGAATGGCATACGTAACTGGGTTATATAGGGTTTTAGCTGGGTGATTTCTAGACCACAGCGCTGCATTAGGGTTTTGCCGAAGCGCTCTTCTGTCATCGGGTGTTTATCAGAGCCGTCGAGTAACAGTGGTGATGGAGCTTGGTAGTGAGCGGGGCTGCTAATCATGGTTTGCTGATCAGGGTTTATCCGAAAACAAAGCTGAGACTTCGCTATTAAACGATCTTGTTGATCTTTTATTTCGGCGTGAATAAAGGCAAAGCGTCTCGCTTTACGCGAAAAATTAGCCGAAATGGTGATCGTTTGATCGCGTGTGCTGCCAATATAACTAATTTGTTGATCCAGTAGTTCGGCTTGTAGTGGCTCAATATCATAAGCTTCGCAGGCTAATAATAAAGCCGCGTCTTGCATACTGCTGGCTAAAATGCCGCCATGTACTACACCGTTCGGTTGGTTTAACTGAATTTCCTTGTAGGGTAATTCTAAAATGCTCTGCTCTGTAGATAAGGATAGTGATCGAATACCCCAGTGGCTGGCCCAGTGGTCTTTTTTGTATTGCTCAAGAAGTAAAGAAGGGGCGTGGGTCGGGCTGTTTTTAGCGCTGTCACTGCTATGTTGAAGGGTTTCTATCATGGTTTCATTGGTTCAAAAAATGTTGGTTCAAAAAACAAGAAAAATAACACTTGTTAGAAAAAATCGCAAGTTACTCTGTGTTGAATTGGTCCGTGTTGCAAAAAAGCAACGGCTGTGATAGTGTTTATTGAACTAACAGTTGTTAGGTTATCCGCGTGTCGATAATCCGTCGTCGTAGGAGCCTGTAACAAATAATAAAAATAATGGAGGGAAGCCAGTTGTCCGAGCAAAACCAGATAGTCCTCGTTGAAAAAAAAGAGGGTGTACTCTTTATAACGATTAATCGGCCAGAAAAGCGTAACGCCTTGGCGCGTGAAGTTTTAAGTTTGATTAAAGATACTTTTAATGCCTATCGCGACGATCAAAGCGTCAAGCTGGCGGTATTAACCGGTGCTGGTGATAAAAGCTTCGCCGCCGGTGGTGATTTGCATGATTTATACGATGTGAGAACCGATCAACAAACGCGTGAAATGTCGGATGAGGCATTCCAATGTTTGGAAGCGGTTCGGCAGTTCCCGTTACCGGTTATTGCGGTGCTTAATGGCGATGCCTTAGGTGGCGGCAGTGAATTAGCCATCGCTTGTGATTTTCGTTTAGCGGCTGCGCACGCACGTATTGGTTTTATTCAAGGTAAATTAAATATTACCAGCGCATGGGGCGGTGGCCCAGATCTGGTTAATTTAGTTGGGGCTAGACAAGCGTTACGTTTGTTTACGACCAGCAAAATAGTGCAACCAACAGAAGCACTAGCGCTTTCCTTGTTTGATCAAGTGGCCGAGTCAGGGCAGTCTAATGAACAATTAATTGAAGGTTTTATTGCGCCGATGATGGGTAAAACCAGCACGGTTTTGCGTGGTTTTAAAGCATTGTCGAAAGCTAAAAGAGATGGGCTGAGTCGCGAACAGCTACGCGATATTGAAGCCGATTGGTTAGTGAAAAGCTGGACCGAGCAACCCCATTGGGATGCGGTCGATCAGTTTATGAATTCAAGGAAAGCAAAATGAGTGAAGAAAAGCAGTTTAAACGTGAAGGTGGCGGTTTTGTTGGTAACCCGTTAATTCCTAAACCAACCACTTCTTCAGGCTTGGAAGTGCCTAAAGTATTAGAACAACAAGATAATCGCGATGAAGCTCCGTTACCGGGCGAATACCCCTTTACCCGTGGTATTTTTGCCGATGGTTACCGTGGGCGTTTATGGACTTTTAGGCAGTACTCGGGGTTTGGTTCGGCTGAAGATACCAATAAACGATTTAAGTGGTTATTAGACCAAGGGCAAACCGGTTTATCGGTCGCCTTGGATTTACCGACCCAGTGTGGTTATGACCCCGTTCACCCAGTAGCCGAACCTGAAGTAGGCAAGGTTGGGGTGTCTATTTCTAATTTATCGGAAATGGAAGTGCTGTTCGACGGGATTGATTTAAGTAATATTTCAACCTCGTTTACGATTAACGGCACCGCGGCGATTATTTACGCGATGTATTTAGCCTGTGCCGATAAATTGGGGGTGCCGAGGGCTAAATTAACGGGCACGATTCAAAATGATATTTTGAAGGAGTACGTGGCTAGGGGGACGTGGATTTTTCCAGTCAAACCGTCTATGCGACTGACCTCGGATGTGCTTATTTATGCCGGTGAACAATCGCCGCGTTTTAACGCCATTAGTGTTGCCGGTGCGCACGTTCGTGATGCCGGTTCTACTGCTGTGGAAGAGCTCGGTTATACGTTAGCGAATGGTTTGGCTTATGTGGAAGAGTTAAAACAGCGTGGTGGCGATATCGAGAAATTAGCGCAACGTCTGAGTTTCTTTTTCTACGTGCATATGGATTTCTTCGAAGAGATTTGTAAATTCAGAGCGGCGCGCAGATTGTGGGCTAAGTTATTAAAAGATCGGTATGGCATCACCAATGAAAAATCATTGCGTTTACGTTTTGGTGTGGTCTGTGGGGGCTCCTCCTTAGTGGCTCCGCAACCGCAAAATAATATTGTGCGGGTGGCGGTGGAAACCATGGCCGCGGTATTAGGTGGCGCTCAATCTATTTTCACCTGCGCCTATGATGAGGCCTTCCAGATACCCACCGAGCGTAGCGCAGAAATTGCCTTGCGTACTCAGCAAATCATTGCTTTTGAAAGTGGGATTAGTAAAACCGTCGACCCACTCGGCGGTAGTCATTATGTTGAAGACCTAACCGATAAAATGGAAGCGGAAGCGCTTAAAGTTCTCGATGAAATTGACGAATATGGTGGGGTGATTAAGGCGATTGAAGAAGGTTATATCCAAGGCAAGATTGCCACGCGTGCACTAGAAAGAAAGAAAAAAATTGATTCTGGAGAAACCGTTGTGGTTGGGCAGAATTGGTTTAGGCGTGAAAATCAAGAAAACGAGCACGGTGAAACATTTAGTTTGGATCCTGATACGGCCAGTCGCGTGACCGAAAAATATCACGCGCTTAAATCGAAACGTGATGATGCTTTGGTAACGGAAAGTTTGCAACGCTTGCAGCAAGCGGCAATCACCGACAGCGAGAATGTTATGCCGTTTCTGGTGGACTGCTGTCATGCCTATGCAACCGTAGGAGAAATGGTAGAGACCTTGACTGAGGTTTGGGGTGAATTTGAAGAGCCGTTAGGCTTGTAAGGAATAGATCATGTTAAAAAACAAACGAATTTTAGTTGCTAAACCCGGCCTCGACGGACACGATTCCGGCGCAAAAGTTATCGCTTTGGCTCTCCGCGACGCTGGAGCCGATGTGATTTATACCGGCTTACGAAAAACACCGGATTATATTGCGCGTATTGCGATTGATGAAGATGTTGATGCGGTCGGCCTCAGTATTTTGTCCGGTAGTCATGTTGCCTTATTGCAGCAGACCCGCGATTCATTACGAGAGATGGGAGCTGAGGATATGGTTGTGTTTGTTGGGGGTACTATTCCACCACAAGACGTTGATACGCTAAAAAAAGGTGGTGCGGCGGCGGTGTTTACCTCTGATATGACCATTGACGATACCTTGGAAGAAGTTCGCTCCTTACTGGTATGAACGCGGTAATCGACAATAATGCACCCTTAACAGGGATTCGTGTTATCGAAATTACGCATATGTTGGCGGGGCCTTATAGCGGCATGTTATTGGCCGATATGGGCGCAGACGTTATTAAAATTGAAACCGGAGCGGGGGATTTAGGGCGGCAAATGGGCTCACGTTATATTGGTGAGCAGAGTGTGTATTTTGCCAGTTTAAATCGCAACAAAAAAAGCATTTGTGTGGATTTGGCGAGTGAAGAAGGGCAGCAAACCTTGCACGCCTTAGTGAAGGATAGTCATGCGCTCATTTGTAATTTACGCCCAGCAGCGATCAAGAAGCTGGGTTTGACTTACGATGCACTAAAACAATTTAACGATAAAATTGTTTGCCTTGCGATTACCGGTTACGGCCTAGAAGGCCCGTATGCCGATAAACCGGCTTATGATTATGTTATCCAGGCCTTGGCAGGGGTGATTGCGCTGACGGGTGAACCCGATGGACCGCCGGTTAAGTGTGGTTATTCGGTGGTTGATAATATCGCCGGTAATATGGGCAGTTTGGGCTTACTGGCGAAAATTATTCACGGTAAAGGCGGGCAGATTGATTTGTCCTTGTATGACACTTTGTTATCGCAGCTTAATTATGTGGCCGCTGATTACCTCAATGGTGGTGATGACCCTAAGCGAAATCGAGGGGGTGGCCACCCTTATTTAGTACCAGCACAATTGTTTTCTACAAAAGACGGTTGTCTGGCATTATTCATCAGTCATGATCGGTTTTGGCAGACCTTTGCTAAGACGGTCGAACGTGAGGATTGGTTAGAAGATAAGCGTTTTACCACCGTGCAGGCTAGATTTGAGAACCGTGATTTAGTGGTGTCTGCGCTTGAGTCACTCTTTATTCAGCAGACGACACAATACTGGGTGTCTTTATTAGACCCTGCGGGTGTTGTTATCGCCGGTGTGCAGTCATTGGGTGAATCCTTAGACAGTGAGTTGACGCAGAGTCAGGACATGTTGCTGGATGTGGTGTACCCAGAAGGGGTGCTTCGACTGATTGCTAACCCTCTGAAAATGAGCGGTAGCCAGTCTCCTACCAAGCCTTCACCCGCATTGGGCGAACATACCGACGAAATTTGTATGGGCTTATTATGAATCGACGAGCGATTGCGCAGGGGCTCACTAAAACCTTAAATGCGAGTGTTAACGAGGTGCTGGCGAGCTCGCAACAATGCACTGACTCTTCAGCGTTAAGGCTCGGTATAACGGGGGCACCTGGGGTTGGTAAAAGCTCGATGATCGCCCGTTTAGCGGCGTATCGAGCCAATAAAGACAAGCAGTTATCGATATTAGCGATTGATCCAAGTAGCCCGTTATCGGGCGGTTCTCTGTTGGGTGACAGAATACGCATGGCGGACTTGGTCGATAACCCCGATATTTATATACGTTCCTTACCGAGTCGTAGCGCGAATGATGGGCTTTGTAATAATGTTCCGGCATTAATTAAGCTGTTAGAGGATGCTGATTTTAGTGAAATCATCCTTGAAACGGTTGGCGTTGGCCAAGCTGAATATGCGATTCGCAACCAAGTCGATATTGTGATCTTGGTGATGCAGCCGGGTTCTGGCGATACCGTTCAAAGTATGAAGGCCGGGGTGGTTGAAATGGCTGATATTCTAGTCGTCAATAAGGATGATATGGCCGGCGCCGATATCATTTATGCCGAGCTGGGGGAGATAGCAGCCCGTGGTGGCCGTCTAGAAGGTTGGTATCCAAAGGTGGTACGGATGTGCGCGCGCGATGGTAAGGGAATTGACAAGCTCAGTGAGGCGATTGATCAGGCGGTAGCTTGGCAGGCGCAACACCGAGATGTTGAACTGATCAATGCGCAGCGTAAGCGGTATCAATTGCAGAGCTTGCTCGAAAGGCGAGTCGATGAATTACTGAATGCTGCTGAACCGCAACTGTTAAGCGATTCGGTGGCCGATTGTTTTAGCCACATCGCGGGCGCGATCAAGGATTGATTGGCGGTCAACCGTTTAGAGCTACCCTAGTGTCTGGTCTAGCGCGTACCTTACTGGTTTTTTACGAATAAATTCTACGGTGACATTTTGCTGAAAAAAAACATACAGCTCGCAATATTTCTATGGTAAGTTAGTCCTACCTAACGCTTGTTATAATTCACTTACGGAGAAAAAGTTATGCCTATAAGCCCATTTCTTTCACAAGATCGTATCGATGAAATGACCAATGCTGGATATTGGGGGGGTACCACCCTTATTGAGCACTTTAACGAACATGTGCAAAACACACCCGATAAAATAGCGGTGGTTGATTACAGTAGTGAAACGAATGGAATACGTTCATTAACGTACAGTGAGCTTGATCGTTACGTAACACGATACTCTGTGGGTTTAATTAAGCTCGGTGTTGAAGCGGGGGATGTTATTTCCTGCCAGCTAGCGAATAGATGGGAATTTTTAGCGCTGTATTTGGCGTCGATCAGAATCGGTGCGGCGATGAACCCTTTAATGCCTATTTTCAGACACCGTGAACTGACCTATATGTTGGGTTTTTCTGAAGCCAAAGTCGTGGTGGTTGCAAAAACCTTCCGAGGTTTTGATCATGAGCAAATGATGCTCGACATTCAACCTGATTTACCGAGCTTAAAGCATGTATTGGCCATTGGTGGTGAAGATTCACCGGGCTCGTTTGAAGAGAAATTAGCGACGCCTAAATGGGAAGACGAGGCGGGTATCGATGCGGTTTTTGCGGAAAGAAAACTTTGTGCAAACAGCGTAACCCAACTGTTATTTACCTCAGGAACAACCGGTGACCCTAAAGGGGTGATGCAAATATCCAATACAATTTTGGCTTGTACGCGTAATTTTGTAGAAGGTTATGATCTGACGGATGCTGATAATTTCTTGATGAGTTCTCCTTTAGCGCATCAAACAGGTTTCTTAGTGGGTATTGCGGTGCCTATTTTCTTGGGTTCAAAAATGGTGTACCAAGACGTTTGGGATGCGGATAAGGCGATTCAAATCGTTCATGATGAAAAAATTCATTTCACCATGGCATCAACTCCATTCCTATCAGATATGACTAATTCTCCTCTGCTTGATACGGTTAATACCGATCAATTCAGAATATTTGTCACGGCTGGTGCGCCTGTGCCACGAGTGGTTGCTGAAGAAGCACGTAATAGAATGCATTGCCAGGTCTATAGCGCTTACGGCATGACTGAGAACTTTGCGGTCACCCTGTGCAAGCCAGGTGATTCGATCGAGAAGGTTTATGCCACCGATGGTGTTGCGCAAAAAGGTGTGCAAGTACGCCTGGTTGATGCTGAAGGTAATGTAGTACCAACGGGTGAAGAAGGGCAAGTGGAAACGCTGGGTTCTTATAATTTCTGCGGTTACTTGAAACGTGAAGATTTAACCAAACAAGCGGTTAATGCTGAGGGTTGGTTGAATACCGGTGATTTGGCGCGTATGGATGAAGATGGTTTTATTCGTATCACGGGTCGTTCAAAAGATATTTTGATCCGTGGTGGTGAGAATGTGCCAGTGGTTGAAGTTGAAAACCTAATTTATAAACACCCTGCGGTACTCGATGCTGCGCTAGTGGGTGTTCCGGATTTACGCTTAGGTGAACGGGGTTGTTTGTTCGTGACGCTGAAAGACGATGCTGAATTTTCTATGAAGGAAATGGTGCGTTATCTTGAAGAAAATAAAATGGCAAAACAATATTGGCCTGAATTCCTCGAACTGCCTGAGGACTTGCCTAGAACACTCAGCGGCAAAATCCAAAAATTCAAATTACGCGATATGGCGTTAAAACACGCCGTTAATTAAGTTCGACTAATCACAAAGATTGAAACAGATTAATAATGGAGTTTTTATTTAAATGAGTATTAGAAATAAAGCCTATATTGCAGGCGCGTATGAACACCCTACGCGACACGCGATAGACAAGAGTACCGCGCAGTTACACGCGGAAGTGGCTAAGGGAGCGTTGGAAGATGCTGGCCTCACTAAAGATGATGTAGATGCTTATTACTGTGCGGGCGATGCCCCAGGTTTAGGTGGTTTATCGATGGTTGAGTACATGGGTTTACAGGTGCAACATATTGATACTACTGAAACGGGTGGTTCATCTTATGTGGCGCATATTGGTCACGCCGCAGCTGCTATTGCCGCAGGCAAATGTAATGTAGCGCTGATTACCTTAGCGGGTCGCCCAAAAGCAGAAGGCATGGCAACAGGTACAAAACCACGTAACTGGGGCGGAGATGCACCGGATAATAGCTTTGAGTTCCCTTATGGTTCAACCGTAACTAATAACTATGCGATGGCTGCTATGCGTCATATGCATGAATTTGGTACCACCAGTGAGCAGCTAGCATGGATTAAGGTCGCCGCTTCTCATCACGCACAACATAATGAACGTGCAGCTATTCGTAAGGTTTTAACGGTTGAAGATGTGGTTAACTCCCCAATGATTGCCGATCCACTCCATAGAATGGATTGCTGTGTGATTACCGATGGTGGTGGTGCATTAGTGATTGTTAGCCCTGAAATTGCTAAAAAACTAGAACGTAAATGTGTGCGTATCTTGGGTCATGGCGAAGCGCCAAAAACCCGTATTGGTGGGCAAATTGATTTGACTTACACTGGCGCTAAATGGTCGGGTCCTAAGGCATTTGAAGAAGCTAAAGTAACGCCGGCAGATATCGATTACGCGTCTATTTATGACTCCTTCACTATTACTGTTTTAGAAACCCTTGAAGATCTTGGTTTTTGTGAAAAAGGTCAAGGCGGCAAGTTTGTTGCGGATGGTAATCTAATTTCTGGCGTGGGTAAGTTGCCGTTTAATACTGATGGTGGTGGTTTATGTAATAACCACCCAGCAAACCGTGGTGGTATGACCAAAGTTTTAGAAGCGGTGCGTCAACTACGTGGTGAAGCTCACCCAATGGTACAAGTACCCAACTGTAAACTTGCTGTTGCTCATGGCACCGGTGGTTCACTCGGTACACGCATGGGTAGCGCAACGGTAATTCTTGAGAGGGACGACGCATGAGTCAGTTAGGACCACATAATTCTGCTCCAGAGAGCAATATAGAAATTCAACCTTTTTGGGATGCAACTGCAGAAGGCAAGTTACTGCTAAAAAAATGTAATGGGTGTGGAAAAATTCACTATTACCCGCGCACCATTTGCCCATTTTGCTTTAGTGATGACACCGTTTGGATTGAAGCATCCGGCAAAGGTACTATTTATAGTTACAGCGTTATTCGTCGTGTTGAAGTGCCTTATGTGATGGCGTACGTCACCTTAGAAGAAGGGCCAACGATGATGACCAATATTATTGACTGTGACATGGACTCGGTGCGTATCGACATGCCAGTGACAGTTTCTTTTGTCGACACGGGTGAAGGCAATGCCTTACCCATGTTTACCCCAGCAGCATAATTAAATTAATTACGGAGAACGAAATGAATTACGAAGATATCCTTTATGAGATAAAAGACCGCATTGCAACGATCACCATTAACCGCCCTAAAGTATTAAATGCTTTTACTGGCGACACTATTAAAGAAATGGAGCACGCTTTAGCTGCTGCAGAAGCTGATTCAGCCGTTGGTGTTATCGTGTTAACCGGTGTGGGCGAACGAGCTTTTTGTGTGGGTGGAGACGTTAACTGGGAAAAAGGTCATAGTGAAGGTGAAGATGCTCCTGAAAGTGGCTTGAAAGACCTAGATTTCCAATTCAATCACCAATTATTGGCGTGTACAAAACCCGTTATTTGTCGAGTGAATGGTTATGCGATTGGTGCCGGTAACCATATTGCTTATTTCTGTGATATTACCATTGCGGCTGATCATGCGATCATGGGACAAAATGGCGTACGTGTGGGTTCACCAGCTTGTGGTTACATTGTTTCTCAAGCGGCTAATATTATTGGCCAAAAACGCGCGCGTGAAATGTGGATGCTTGCGCGTCGTTACCCTGCACAAACCTTCATGGATTGGGGATTAGTGAATGCGGTTGTACCCATGGCTGATCTTGATGCTGAAGTTAAAAAGTGGGCAGATGAATTTTTAGCGTTAAGCCCAACGTGTTTGAAACTACTTAAACGCTCATTCTACAATCAAGCTGGGCCTATTTTAGATAAAGACATGACTGACGTTATTGCAGAATTTGCACCAGACTATTTTGAGACTGGCGAGCAACTTGAAGGCGCTAATGCTTTCCTTGAAAAAAGAAAGCCTGACTTTAGCGCATTTAGTTAAGAAATAGTTTTTAGTTTTTTACTTCAATACGCCCACTTAATCGTGGGCGTATTGTTATCTCCGTATGACATCTCCCCTTTCGACACTTCTTATTCGATAACCAGCCTTCCTGGCTGCCTTCTTTTTTTACATATTTTTCTCTAAAGCCCTAGTTTATACGGATTGGTTTTCAGCTTAAACGCGCTGTTACTCATGAGGGTAAATGAATATAAATAACAGCTGATAATTTTGCATGCGACTATGCTGAATTATAAAAAATACCTGCTATATTTTCCTTACTGTGATTTTGAGTCGTTACCCAAACAATTAATTAAATGGAGTTAATGAATGAGTGTACATGATGAAATTGATAAGGCTGTATTTGTACTTGGTGTATGGAAACAAAAGCTTAGAACGGCAATGTATTCGGCTGAGAGTGGGTTGACAGCGAAAAAAAGAAGTGCGGGTAATAATTTCTCTTTTGGCAAGTGGTTGCATGAAAGAATAGAAACGTCAGAAAAAGAGTCGCCTTATTACGTCGAGATTCTTCAATTACATACCGAGTTTCACCTAGCCGCCGGAGAAATACTAAGCTTAGCATTGCTAGGTGAAAAGGATAAAGTCAATCAATTGATGGGGTTGAGCGAGGAATTTTCGCAAAAATCTTCTTATTTAACGAAGAAGATGAAAATGTGGCAAGCTTCTTTTTAGCAAGCTATTAGTTAAGAACAACGAATTTTGAACGCGTTTAAACACAGTATCTATGGGGCATAAATACTGTGCTGATGAACGACTAGTTACTTCAATACCGAGGCATCAATAAACTTAGCTACTTAGCCTCAGAAAAAGCTAAGTTTTATTGGCCTTTATATCGTTACTTACTCGACAAAAACTCAGGTTCCTTGTACAGGTGAAAGCCATTAAAGGCTTTGCAGTTGTCGTGAGAGGGTACCGGCCAGTTTTCTTTTGCTAACGGTAAACCGCCATCGACATCCATTGTATGGCCGGTGATATAAGCCGCCCCATCGGATAACAAATAGGCGATAGCGGATGAAATTTCAGCTTCAGTCGCTTGTCGTTTCATCGGTACTTGATCGCGACGTTTTTTAAGAATTTCTTTGAAATCATCGGGGTATGTTTCCATCCCACTCGAGGCAACTGAACCGGGGGCGATGGCGTTAACACGAACGCCTGAATGCACCCATTCCAGTGCTGCCGTTTGAGTTAGGTTCATCATGCCTGCGCGAGCGGCACCGGTGTGTCCCATATGCGGCATGCCATAACCGACACTGGCGACTATATTAACGATAGCGCCACCGTGCTCTTTCATATAGAGGTTGTACACTTCACGCATCATATAAAAACCACCGTTTAAATTATTACGTATCACCGCGTTCCAGCCGTTATCGCTAATATTATCTAGCGAGGAGGGGAATTGTCCGCCGGCATTATTGACCAAACCATCTATCCGGCCGTGGTTATCGATAATGTCGAGTAGGGTTTCTTTGATCGCCGCCGAATCACGTATGTCCGTACTGTAGAAATCGGCTTGGTAACCATCTTTAGCTAGCTCATTGGCAACTTTTTCTAATTTATTTATGTCACGGCCGAGAATAATAACCTTCGCACCGAGTGAAGCTAGTTCATGTGCGGTGCAACGGCCGATTCCACTGCCGCCGCCGGTAATGATGATCACTTTCTGTTGAAAAATGTCTTGTCTGAAAATTGATTGATACACCATGTTTTTTCCCAATAAATTTGTTATCCGATAGACCTTAAATATATACCTAATTCAGGGAAACTAACAGTTGTTAGTTATACTTTATTTTGTTTATACTACAGGCGTATAAATATTAATAAAGGAAGCGTTAGCAATGATATTTACCCAAGAGCACAATATGCTTCGTGACACAGTTGCGAAGTTTGTCGATAGAGAAATTAACCCCTATGTAGATGAGTGGGAGGATGCCGGAATATTTCCCGCGCATGAGTTATTTAAGAAAATGGGCGATGCTGGCTTTTTAGGCATCAACCGATCAGAAGCGCTGGGTGGACAGGCATTGGACTATTCCTATGTCGTCGTGTTTGCCGAAGAAGTCGGACGCATCAAGTGTTCTGGGGTATCAACGGCGATTGGGGTACAAACGGATATGTGTACACCAGCGTTGGCCAATTTTGGTAGCGACGAATTAAAACGCAATTACTTGATGCCGGCAATTGCCGGTGATTCGGTGGGTTGTATTGGGGTTAGCGAAGAAGGTGCGGGTTCAGACGTTGCCTCTATTAAGACCGAAGCTCGCCGTGTAGGTGATGAGTATGTGATCAATGGCAGTAAAATGTGGATTACAACATCTACCCAGGCAGACTGGGTTTGTTTGTTATGTAATACCGGTGGTGATGCAGGACCGCATAAAAACAAATCACTGATTATTGTGCCGCTTGATGCTAAAGGGGTGACCCGTGGTAAAAGCCTGAAAAAATTAGGTGCACATAGTTCTGATACAGCGCCGTTGTATTTTGATGATGTACGGGTGCCGGTTAGCAATCGAATTGGTGAAGAAGGCCAGGGTTTTATTTATCAAATGAAGCAATTCCAAGAGGAACGCCTGTTTGTGATGTCCAAGTATCTTAGCCAGGTGCAAGATGCGGTGGATATTACGATTGAGTACACCAAGCAGCGTAAGGCCTTCGGTAAACCTTTATTGGCTAACCAAGAGGTTTATTTCAAACTCGCTGAAATGCAAACTGAAATACAAGCGGTACGTGCGCTGATTTATTTGGCCTGTGAAAAATACATTAATGGCGAAGACGTCGATATGTTGACCTCGATGGCTAAGTTTAAGGTGGGCGCCTTGGGGCAAACGATCCCATCGGCTTGTCTACAGTATTGGGGTGGCCAAGGCTTTATGTGGGATAACCTGATTAGCCGTATTTTCCGTGATACACGTTTATGTTCTATTGGTGGTGGTGCTAACGAAATCATGCTGGAAATTATTTCGAAGAAGATGAACATTCACCCTTCTCAAATAGGGCGTTAAACAGAATGAGTATCTTTCAGACTAAAGTTAATCCACAAAGTGAGTCGTTTAAAAAAAATAGGCAGGATTTATTAGGCCTAAGTGAACATATCAACGAGCTTGAAAGCCGTGTACACGCGGCGTCGAATAAAAAACGTGAGTTATTCAAGAAACGTGGCCAATTACTGCCTAGAGATAGACTGGCTTTATTATTAGATCCGGGCTCAAGCTTCATTGAGCTGAGTACTTTGGCGGGGTATGCGCAGCACGATGACGATGGCGATAAAAATGTTTATGGCGCCGGTATTATCGTCGGTATTGGCTTCGTTGAAGGCACCCGCTGCATGGTTTATATCAATGATGCGGCGATTAAGGGTGGTACTAATATGCCACAGTCTTATGACAAATTAAGACGCGCACAAGACATTGCTAGCCACTCAAAACTGCCTTTCCTTTGTTTAGTGCAAAGTGGTGGCGGTAACCTGTTTCTACAGCATTTAGGCTTTAACCGTGCGGGTCACCGTTTTATGACCCAAGCACGTTCATCGGCCGCCGGTATTCCACAAATAACCGTGGTACACGGGGCGTCGACGGCGGGTGGTGCTTATATCCCTGGGATGTCTGATTATGTCATTATGGTACGCGGCAAAGCCCGTGCTTATCTTGCTGGGCCACCATTGCTTAAAGCGGCAACCGGTGAAATTTCAGAAGAAGAAGAGTTGGGTGGCGCAGAAATGCACGCCAGAACGTCGGGTTTAAGTGATTTACTGGCCGAAGATGACGCGCATGCGATTGAAATGACCCGAGAAGTGGTCAAAGGCTTGTGTTGGAACGATCGTTTACCTGAGCCAAAAGAAAAAACCTTTAAGCAACCGCGTTATGACATTGATGATTTATGCGGCATCGTGCCGGTTGATTATAAAAATCCTTATGATTGTCGAGAAGTCATCGCGCGTTTAGTCGATGATTCCGATTTCGTAGAGTTTAAAGAAAGCTATGACCCTTTCACCATCTGTGGTTTTGGCGAAATTGAAGGTCAGGCCTGTGGTTTTATCGGCAATAACGGGCCGATTACCAATAATGGTGCGGGCAAGGCCTCACAGTTTATTCAACTGTGTTGCCAAGCGGGTAAGCCGATTATCTTCTTACAAAATACCACCGGGTTTATCGTCGGTGCACAGCACGAACAAGAAGGCATGATTAAAAACGGCGCGAAGCTGATTCAAGCCGTTTCTAACGCAACGGTGCCTAGAATTACTTTAAATATTGGTGGTGCATTTGGTGCGGGTAACTACGCGATGTCGGGTCGATCTTTTGAACCTGAGTTTTTATTTGCTTGGCCAACCAATAGGGTATCGGTGATGGGCGGCGAGCAAGCGGCGACGGTGATGTCGATCGTGTATGAAAACAAACAAAAATCTAAAGACCTCGATATTGATCAACAATTTGTCGATAAGCAGGCGAAGGAAATTATCGATTATTATGCCGATGTTTCATCGGCCTTGTATTGTACGTCTAGGGTCTGGGATGACGGTATTATCGACCCGCGCAAGAGTCGACGTTTACTGGCCGAATTATTAGATATTTGTGTGCGTGGTGATCAAGCCAAGCTTGATTCGAATACCTTCGGCGTAGCGAGGTTTTAATGATGAATAATCTTCCAGATTTTGAAACCTTATTATTGAAAGGGATCGATGGCCGTTTATACGTCACCTTGAACCGCCCCGCCCAGCGTAATGCGATGAATAATCAAATGAATAAGGAGTTACACGAACTTGTTGATTATTTAACCGACAATGATGCCGTTCGGGTATTGATTTTACGCGGTGCAGGCGGGCACTTTTGTGCCGGTGGCGATATCAAAGAACGTAAATCACAAACTGAGTCATCGATAGAAGGCTACGACCCTGCGCGTGAACGCAATATTCGTTCAGGGCAATTGCTGCATAAGTTTTGGAACCTTTCACAAACCTTTATTGCGGTAGTTGAAGGAGCGGCCATGGGGGGCGGTTTTGGTTTTGCTTGTTTAGCCGATTTAACGATTATTCAAAAAGATGCACGCCTAGGCATGCCAGAAACAACCTTAGGCATTGCGCCAGCGCAAATTGCTCCATACGTGGTGAATCGAATTGGTTTAACACGGGCTAAACAAATGGCTTTAACCGGCGCACGAATCAATGGTGAGGCGGCATTCCATCTTGGCATCGCGCAATACCTCGCGGATGACGAAGAATCATTAAACGCGATTGTTGAGTCGGTTGTTGACCAAGTTGAGCGTTGTGCACCGAAGGCTTGTGCGGCGACGAAAAAAATAATGCAGCAAGTTGGGCGTAGTGACGGTGAAAAAATGATCGTCGATGCGGCGGATATATTTTCTAGTTTAAATAAAAATGATGAAGGAAAGGAAGGTCACGCAGCGTTCGTCGAGAAGAGAAAACCTGTTTGGTTGAAGGAGCAAGTATGAGAGGTTTTAATACAGTATTAGTCGCCAACCGTGGTGAGATTGCGGTAAGAATCATCAATACGGCGAAAAAAATGGGTTACGAAACGGTCGCTGTTTACAGTGAGGCCGATGCCAATTCAGTGCACGTGAAACAGGCTGATAAAGCCATTTGCATTGGCGAGTCGCCAGCCAATCAATCTTATTTGGATATTGAAAAGATTATTTCGGCCGCTAAAGAAACCGGCGCCGAAGTGATACATCCGGGTTATGGTTTTTTATCAGAATCTACGGATTTTGTAGAAGCTTGCGAGCAAGCGGGGTTTATTTTTGTTGGCCCACCCGCGAGTGCGGTAGCGCTGATGGCGAGCAAAACGGTGGCACGACATGAGATGGCTAAAGTCGGTGTGCCTTTGGTGCCCGGTTACGATGGCCCATCGGCTGATGATGCGGTGCTGCAAACCGAAGCGGATCGTATTGGTTACCCATTAATGGTTAAAGCCGCTGCTGGCGGCGGTGGACGCGGCATTAGAATTGCGAATAATTCAGCGGGTTTATTGGATGCAGTTTCTTCTGCGCGAGCCGAGGCGTTGAGTACTTTCCGTTCAGCCGAATTATTATTAGAAAAATGCGTGGTCAATGCGCGTCATATTGAAGTTCAAGTATTTGCCGACCAAGCGGGTAATACCGTTTACCTGGGGGACCGGGATTGTTCGATGCAACGCCGTAACCAGAAGGTTATCGAAGAAGCTCCGGCGGTTAATATCAGCGATGAAGTGCGTAAAAAAATGGGCGAGGTCGCGGTACAAGCGGCGAAAGCTGTTGCTTATGTTGGCGCGGGTACGGTTGAATTTTTGCTTGAGGAAACGGGTGAATTCTATTTCCTAGAAATGAATACCCGCTTACAAGTTGAGCACCCAGTGACCGAAATGGTAACGGGTGAAGACTTGGTCGAGTGGCAATTAAGGGTGGCTGCGGGTGAAAACCTGCCGAAAACTCAACAACAAATTACCCTGCAAGGGCACGCCATCGAAGTACGTATTTACGCGGAAGATTTTGAGGCGGGTTTTGTACCGCAAACCGGTACGATATTAAGCTGGCAAGCACCATCCGGTGAAGGCATACGGGTAGACAGTGGGATTGCTAGCGGACAAGTGGTGAGCCCTCATTACGACTCGATGGTGGCGAAACTGATCTGTTTTGCTAATAACCGCGATGAGTCTATTCGCCGTTTACGCCGTGCGTTGCGAGATAGCCATTTATTAGGTTTATCGAGTAATAAAACCTTCTTATTACAATTGATTGACGAGCCTGTTTATATCGCGGGTAAGGCGACTACGCGTTTCATTGAAGAGCAGTTCTTACCTGCGCACGCAGAGAACCTTGAAGCGAGTGATACGGTGTGGGCTTTAGCGGCGGTGTTATTATCAAGAACCGTGGGTGCGAGTGGTTGGCGCAGCACAGGAACATTGCGTTGGCCGGTACGCCTGAGCATTCAATCTGAAGTTCGTGACTTTTACGTATCGCAACAAGCCGAGGTGTATACAGTCGAAAACATGCCAGGGGTGGATGAGCGCCGAGTGGTGACTGAACTACAAATACTCGAAGAAAACGGGGTGAATATTGACATATTGTTGAACGGTGTTCGTCAACGACTTGCAGTCGCCTTAGATCAACAAGAAACCGCTTATATCGATACCCGTTTCGAAGCGTTTAGCATCGAGAAATTATCCTTTTCTGATAAAACAGACAACCTAGAGAGTGAACGTAACTTAGCGGCGCCGATGAGTGGCCGGATATCTGAAATTAGAGCGAAAGCGGGTGATACGGTCAACAAGGGTGATGTGTTAGTGGTGCTTGAATCAATGAAAATGTTCCAAGAACTCACCGCGCAGGCGTCAGGTGTTATCGCCGAGGTGTATATATCAGCCGATGATCAAGTAGACGTGGGTGCTGCCTTGATTGATTTAGCCGATGAGGAGGGCTAGTTCAGATGACAAAAAAAACAATTAAAATTGGGGGCGCTTCGGGTTATTGGGGAGATAGTGCTTTTTCAACCGAACAACTGCTCGATAAGGGACAGGTCGATTACCTAGTTTATGATTATCTCGCGGAAGTGACGATGTCATTGCTGGCAAATGCGCGTTCGAAATCGGATCAGCTGGGTTATGCGACAGACTTCGTACAACAAATTCTTAAACCGAATTTAAAAAATATCGCCGAACGTGGGGTGAAGGTTGTTGCTAATGCCGGTGGGGTTAATTTAGCAGCCTGCCAACAGGCTATTCAAAACATTTTAGATGAACAAGGTATCCAGCTGAAAGTGGCAGCGGTGAGCGGCGATAATTTATTATCGCGCGCCGATGAGCTGCGTGATGCCGGAGTGAAAGAAATGCAGACGGGCGAACCGTTACCGGCAAAATTGGCCAGTATCAATGCCTACTTGGGTGCCTTCCCGATTGCCGCCGCCTTGGATGCCGGAGCAGATATTGTTATTACTGGGCGTGTGGTCGATTCGGCTACCACGCTTGGGGTGCTCATTCACGAGTATAAATGGGCGTTAGATGATTACGATAAATTGTCGATGGGGTCATTGGCGGGGCATTTAATTGAATGTGGTTGCCAAGTGACTGGCGGGAACTTTACTGATTGGCAAGATAGCTGTGATGGCTGGGCTGATATGGGTTACCCGATTATCGAATGTGAAACAAATGGTGAGTTTGTTGTTACTAAGTCAGCCGGAACAGGCGGCTTGGTATCTAAATTCACCGTCGCTGAACAACTGGTGTATGAAATTGGTGATCCACAGGCTTATTTCTTACCGGATGTGGTCTGTGATTTTGCCTCGGTTGAGTTAACTCAGTTAGCCGATAATAGAGTGCTGGTTAGCGGTGCGATTGGTTATCCGGCGACGGATCAATATAAGGTCTCAGCCACTCAGATGACGGGTTATCGAGCAACTTATACCCAGTTACTGACCGGTTTTGATGTGCTGCAAAAAGGCCAAACAACCGGTGAGGCGATCATCAAGCGTTGTAATAAACTGTTTAATGAACGCTCTTATGGTGAATTCAAAGCCAGCTCAATTAATTTATTGGGCTCGAATGCCTTGTGGAATAAAGATAATTTTTCTGCACCTGAATCACTACAAGAAATTGTTCTGCGTATAGCGGTACTGCATGAAAAGCGGGAAGCGGTTGCCTTATTCTCTAGAGAGATTATGGGTGTTATCCTCAATATGACCGGTGGACGTTGCGCCGCTGGTGCGGCGGGTCGACCAAAAGTTTCGCCGGTGATTAGCCTGTATTCATTTTTAATGGATAAGGATAAGACCCGCGCGGTAGTTGAAATGGATGGCGTTGAACTGCCTTACCAACAAACCGCCGGTCAGCCCTTTGATAGTACATCGATCAAACGCCAGACGTATAGCGGCCAGGCTGAAAGCTCAGTGAATAATAAACAAGTTCGTTTAATTGATTTAGCGATTGCACGCAGCGGCGATAAGGGTAATTTCGCCAATATCGGGGTGATTGCTAGAAAAGCTGAATATATGCCGTATATCGATCAGGCCATTAACGAGCAGTCCGTTGCCGAGTGGTTTTCGCATATTCTTAATGGTAAGGTCGAAAAATTCTACCTACCCGGTATTGATGCGTTTAACTTTTTGTTGCACGATGCACTGGGTGGTGGCGGCGTGGGTTCGATGAACGTCGATGTGCAGGGTAAAACCTATGCGCAGCAAATTTTAAATATGCCTGTAACTGTACCCAGTGATTTAATTAACTAATAAAAGGAATTATTATGTCGATTGTTGAGCCTATTTTATCTAATGAACGTATTCAAAAGATGTACCACGCCAAACAGTGGAACGATACGACGATGCTTGAATACTTTGATAAAGCGGTGACTCAACACGGCGAGAAAACCGCTGTTATTGGCTATTTAAAACAAACGGGGCGACAACAGCCTATCAGTTATCAGCAGTTGGCAGATCTTGCTGATCGCCTGGCGGCGGGTTTGCTGAAAAAAGGCATAGTTAAAGGTGATATTGTTTCTTTTCAATTACCTAATTGTTGGGAATTTATCGTTGTATACCTTGCCTGTCTGCGCGTTGGGGCGATTATTAACCCCTTAATGCCGATTTTTAGGGAACGTGAACTGAGCTTTATGTTGAGTTTCGCGGAGTCTAAACTGGTTTTTTCGCCGGCAGTATTTAGAGGTTTTGATCATGGTGAGATGATCAACAAGCTTGCCGAGGACATAAGCAGTCTGCAGCACGTCTGTGTCATCGATAATAATGGACTCGAGCAGTTCATGGTCGAGCAGGTGAGTGATCAGGATCGAGCCACGTTTGCGGCGAATAAAGTATTGCCGAATGAAGTATTTCTGATTATGTACACCTCGGGTACAACGGGGATGCCAAAAGGTGTGATGCATACGTCGAATACCCACGAATATGCCGCGAGAAAATTCATCGAAAGGGCGCGTTTAACAGCGGATGACAATATCCTAGCGGGTTCACCGATGGCGCATATGACGGGTTTGATGTTTGGTGTGTCAGCCCTCTTCATGCTGGGTACCACGAGCATCTTACTCGACCAGTGGAATGTTGATTTAGCCTGGCAAATTATTCGAGACGAAAATATTGCCTTTACCATGGGCGCCACGCCGTTTATTGCCGATTTAACCGATTCATCCTACGCCGAGTCTTGTAATCACGATAATTTCCGTGTGTTCCTTTGTGGTGGCGCGCCAGTTCCGCCGGTTATCGGCCGTACAGCGTCGGAAAAATTGAAATTAAATATCTTAACGGTTTGGGGGATGACCGAAATGTCGGCGGTAACCAGCACCTTATTGGGTGATCCGGAAGAAAAACTGTTTGAAAGCGATGGTTGCCCCTATGATGGCACCGAGGTGCGTATATTAGACAAACACGATGTTGAGTTAGCTGCGGGGCAGGAAGGGCGTTTACAAACACGTGGGCCTGCAAATTTTGTGGGTTATTTAAAACGTCCCGAGGCTTACGAAACAGACGAATTAGGCTGGCACGAAACCGGTGATCTAGCGAAAATTGTTCACCAAAAATATATCCGTATCACGGGGCGTTCAAAAGACATTATCATCCGCGGTGGCGAGAATATTCCGGTAGCCAGCGTTGAAAACGCTCTTTATCAACACACCGCGATTCAAGACACCGCGATTGTCGCAAAACCTGATCAGCGTTTAGGCGAGAAGGCGTGTTGCTTTATTACCTTTCGTGACGGCAAAACGGTAAGCTTTGAGCAAATAAAAACATTTCTCGCCGAACAAGGCGTGAGCAAGAATTATTGGCCGGAATATATCGAAGTATTAAGTGATATGCCAAGAACCGCGAGCGGTAAAATCCAGAAATTTAAATTACGAGAAATGGCAGAACAATTGTCCTAGCCAGCAGTATTTAACACATTATTAATAAAGAGGAATAAATGAGTATTTTTGACCCAGTGATACCAGAGCAACGTAATAAATCCATGCACGAATTAGGGCATTGGGCCGATAAAACCATTTTAGAATATTTTGATAAAGCCGTGGCCGAACACCCTGATAAAACAGCGGTGGTCGGTTACGTCGTTGACAGCAATCAGCGGCACGCCAAAACGTATCGTGAAATCTCTGACTTAAGCGATCGGCTCGCCGCTGGTTTATTGAAAAAGGGCATTACAAAAGGCGATGTCGTGTCTTACCAATTACCAAATAGTTGGGAGTTTTTAACCATCTATTTGGCTTGTATGCGTATTGGCGCGGTGACTAACCCGTTGATGCCTATTTTCCGTGAAAGTGAGTTGACCTATATGCTCAACTTCTGTGAATCTAAAATTATTTTTGCACCGAATAGCTTCAGAGGTTTTGATTATGCGGGTTTAATGCAAACAGTCCAGCAACAAACGGCCTGTTTGCAAGACGTCTGTATCATTGATGAACAACAGGGTATTGAAGCGTTTATGGTCGATGAAGTAACGGCTGATGATCGTGCGCAATTCGAGCAAATGCGCTTAACCGCTGATGATGTGTTCTTGCTGATGTATACCTCGGGTACTACCGGTTCACCCAAAGGAGTGATGCATACTTCTAATACACACGAGTATGCGGCAAGGAAATACATCGAAAGAACCGCACTGAAGGGTTCAGAAGTGGTGTTTATGGGTTCACCAACCGCACATATGACCGGTTTGATGTATGGGGTAACCGTGCCGATTATGCTAGCGACGACAGGGGTATTACTCGACCAATGGAAAGCGGATATCGCTTGGAAGGTTATTCATGATGAAAACGTTGCTTTCACCATGGGTGCTACCCCATTCCTCGCCGATTTAACCGATTCAGAACTGGTTGATAGTTGTAACCACGATGCGTTTCGTTTATTTGTTTGTGGCGGCGCACCGGTACCTCCAGCATTGGTTAGGCGCGCATCAAAACGTCTAAAACTAGACTTGATGACCGTTTGGGGAATGACAGAAATGTCGGTGGCGACGACTACTCAACTCGGTGATTCGGATGAGAAAATTTTTGAAACCGATGGGTGTGGCTTTGAGGGTACCGAGGCGCGTGTTGTTGGACAAAAAGGTGAAGTATTAAACGAAGGCGAAGAGGGGCACTTACAATTACGTGGTGCTGGCAACTTCGTGGGTTATTTAAAACGCCCAGAAGTCTTCGATACGGATGCCGAAGGTTGGTTTGCCACCGGTGATTTGGCTAAAATGATCCACGGCGACTATATCCGTATTACCGGTCGCTCGAAAGACATCATCATTCGTGGTGGTGAGAATATTCCGGTGGCGACGGTGGAAAATGCCTTATATAAAAACAAGGGTATTCAAGATACCGCGATTGTTGCAAAATCTCATGAACGACTCGGTGAAAAAGCGTGTTGCTTTATTACCTTAAGAGAGGGTGCAACGATGAATTTTGCACAAGTCCAAGAGTTTTTAGCTGATGAAGGTGTCAGTAAAAACTATTGGCCTGAATATATAGAAATACTGGGCGAGATGCCGAGAACGGCCAGTGGGAAAATTCAGAAATTTAAGTTACGTGAAATGGCTGAAAAGCTTTAATTAAGAGATAAGGAAATAACAATGAATCCAGCATTATTAACAGATGAAGAAAAAATGATCAAAGAGATGGCTGATCGTTTTGCCAAAGAAAGACTATACGACGGCTACCGTGAACGCGCCTTAAGCCACGATCCGCTTGACCGTGGATTGATCAAAGAAATGGGTGAGTTAGGTTTGTTAACGCCGAATGTACCGGAAGAGTATGGCGGTATCGGTGCCTCTAGTTTTGTTAATGGTTTAATCTGTGAATCAATTGCTTATGGTGACTTTAACCTAAGTTACTTGAATATGACCAACCCTTTAATGAGCGACGTGATCATGCGTTTTGGCTCAGAAGAGATGAAACAAGACGTGTTGCCAAAAATGGCAACGGGTGAACTTATTTCAGCGCTAGGTTTAACCGAGCCACGTGGTGGTTCTGATGCGGGTAATTTAATCCTTAAAGCAGAACGCACTGACACGGGTTATATCTTAAATGGTGAAAAAACCTCGATGACCTATGCGACTCAAGCCGATAACGTGCTGATGTTTGCACGTACAGGTACTGTTGAGTCAGGTCCTTATGGCGTTTCAGCGTTCCTCGTTGATTTGAACTTACCGGGCGTTAGCCGTACAGAATTTGAAGACATCGGTTGTAAGCCAGTGGGTCGTGGTTCTGTATTCTTTGATAATGTTGAAATTCCACATTCTGCATTATTAGGTAAAGAAAACGAAGGTTTCACCAAAATCATGGTGGGTTTCGATTTAAGCCGTGTATTAATCGCCTTACAGTGTTTAGGTGCAGCGCAAGTTTCAGTTAACGAAACATGGCAGTATGTGCAAGAGCGTGAAGCCTTTGGTGTGCCGATTGTTAAATTCCAAGGTGTATCGTTTCCATTGGCTGAACATGAAAGTAAGCTTCAAGCGATTAGAGCACTTGCTTATCAAACCTTGAAACTACGTGATGGCGGTCATGACCATACCAGTGAAGCGGCGATGTTGAAATGGATGGCACCGAAGTACTCTACCGACATCATTCAAAACTGCTTATTATTGAATGGTCATTATGGTTACACCACCGACCTGCCGATTCAACAACGTATGTTGGATGTGATGGGTCTACAAATTGGTGATGGTACTGCGCAGATTATGAAAACCATTATTTCGCGTGAAAAAGTAGGTAAGATTTCCCTACAAAACAAGTAAGACTAAGCCCCTGCATCAACCCTGATGCCGGGGCTTTTTTATAGACGGCAATAAAAATATCTAATAATAAATATAAAGTTATAAATATTAGGAGAAGCAATGAGCAAGCCAAACCCACTACAAACATTAATGGACACGCCATTAGACCCATTACCAGAAAAATGGTTGAATAAAGAACGCCAGGAGCTAGCCGAAATGGCGAGGGCATTAGATGCCGAGTCACCGGATAAATATTGGCAATGGGCGTCTGAACAGTTCCGCTGGATGACACCCTGGAAAACATTACGTGAAGGCGATTTCCCCGACTTTAAATTTTTTAGTGGTGGTTATATGAATGCCGCTGATAACTGTGTTGATCGTCATGCTGAAAACCCAAAACTAGCGAATAAAGCGGCTATTATCTGGGAAGGCGAACCGCTTGATGAGTCTCGTCAATTAACCTATTTAGAACTCCGTGATGAAGTATCTCGTTGTGCTAACGCACTGAAATCCTTAGGTGTTGAAAAAGGTGACGTGGTTGCCTTGTATATGCAGAACCTACCGGAAGCTTTTGTGGTAGCACACGCTTGTAACCGTATTGGTGCGATCCATACGATTCTATTTTCTGGTTTCCCAGCCGATGCGATTGTGTCTAGATTAGAAACCGCGGAACCGAAAGTGATTGTTATCGCGGATAAAAGCTATCGCCGTGGTAAAGATGTCAATTTATTATCCACTTGGCGTGAAGCTAAGGGTGATTGCCCGAGTGTACAAAATACCTTGGTGTTTGACCGTTCAGGTGAGCAACCCGAGCTTGTAGACGGCGAAGTAGATTACCGAACACTACTCGATGCACAATCTCATGAATGTGCCTGCGTTCCGATGGAAGCGAATGAAGCTTCGTTCTTAGTATTTACCAGTGGCACAACCTCTAAACCTAAGGGCGTGGTACATAGCGTTGCCGGTTTTATGATGGGTGCTTGGGCGAACGTATTTTGGCAATTGGGTGCTGATCCTGGCGATGTTTGCTGGTGTGCGACCGATGTCGGTTGGCTAACCTTTCCTATTCAATCACTGGTGGGTGGTCTGGCTGCCGGTACCACGCAGGTTTGTTATGAAGGATCACCTGATTATCCAAGTAACGAACGTTTTTACCAAATTGCCGAAAAGTATAAGGTTAAAAAAATCATTACCGCGCCGACGCTTATCCGTATGTTACGTACCTTTGGTGATGACTTAGCGGCTAAATACCCATTGCCTGAACTAGAAGTGATGAGTGTGCAGGGTGAACCCTTAGATGCCGGCAGTTACCATTGGGCGCGTGAAAAGCTAGGCCCGGGTGTACCGGTGGTGAACGCCTACGGACAAACAGAAACGGGTTCAACTTGGACATACCCGATTGCAGGTGTTGATACCACTAAAGCGGGGTCTTGTGGTAGCCCAGTACCAGGTTACCGAGGCATTATCGTTGATGATGAAGGCAAGGAAGTTCCAGTGGGTGTTCGCGGCCACTTTGTTTTAACGTATCCGCTACCGTCGATGGCAAGAACGATTTGGAAAGACCATGATCGTTATATTGAATCGTATTTTTCACAACTACCAGGAACCTATTGGTGTTCTGATGAAGGGGTAAAAGACGCCGATGGCCATATCTGGGTACTGGGGCGCTCCGATGACGTGATTAACGTTGCTGGACATCGATTAAGCACGGTTGAAATTGAAACGGCGATTACCTCGCATCCTAAGGTTAACGATGCGGCGGTGATGGGTGTTACCGATGATATTAAAGGCCTCGTGCCGATCGCGTTTGTTAACTTGGCGGCGGGTTCTGATGAAACATTGATTGCCGGTGAACTGAAGGCGAGGGTGCAAGAGGCACTTGGCGGCATTGCGCGTTTAGAGGCGGTATACGTGACGACGGCTTTGCCGAAAACTAGAACCGGTAAAACAGTGCGTCGTTTATTGATTGAGATCGTCGAGCAAGGCGATACCAATAGCGATACCTCTAGCCTTGAAGACTTAAGTACTTTAGAGGCCTGCCGTCAGGCAACGCGGATATAACATGTTAATACGGCCGCTACGCTGTGGTGGCCGTGTAGGAATCTCTGATTAAGTCGGCTTGATTATTGGCTATTCAGCTAGGGTAAAAGAAGCATGACTTGATCTGCAGACTCTTAAGCAATAAGCATTTAAAACGGGCTCCTTTGGGGCTCGTTTCTGCTATTATCAGCGCTCGCTTTTTTACACGGGAACTTGTTTGTACATACTAGAAGCATTGAGATATTACGGGGAAGAAGGGCCGATTGCCATCGTTAGGTTACAGGGGCGAACCATGGCTTATACCCGGTTAGGCATAGAGGCTTTATTGATTAAATATAAGTCTCACCGGTATTACCCTTCCTTATGCCATATAAAGCAAGAGATGAATAAACCGGGTGATTATATGGACATCCAAGGTAATGACTTTTCAGGCCAAGAGGAATTATTTTCCTAGTGAGCAATTGTTAAAAGTTGGCTAATTAGCAAAAACTTTTTTTAGTAAATCAGTCGTTCTGGCGGCTGGATTGTCACGAATATTGCCTTCTTCCAAAGCGATATACTTAAATAAGCCATCAAGGGTCTTATTGGTGACATATTGATCGATATCAAGGGCGTCGTTCGTTACAAAACTAGCCAATGGCGAATTATTTAGCATAGGCGTTGTTTGCGCAACGAGTTGTTTATAAGCCAAGGTAACCCCAAACTCATTCGTGGCTTGTTCGATGATGGGCTTAAAATTTTCAGCCAATTGTGAGCCTGCAACTTTTCTGAAATATTGTGTCGCCGCATCGTCGGGGCCGTTAAGAATATTCGCCGCATCTTCAACAGACATTTGTCGAATAGCCATAGCGAGTAATTCGGCGGCCTGAGGAACCGCACTTTCAGCAGCATGGTTCATCGTGCTAATAAACTGATCAGCATACTGTCCTTGCCCCAGTTTTCTAGTTGCGTCTTCAACCATTTTTAACGAATCCGGAAGAGGGATTTCCACTAAGGTATTACCGCTGAACCCACCTTCCTTTCCAAGGGTTTTAATGGCGGTGGATACACCGTTTGCCAGTGCTTCTTTTAAGCCATTAGCCAGCTCACTATTATTGAGTAAGGTGCTGGATGCTTGAATCGCCGTCTTGTTGTTGACAAGTTCAGAGGCTGTTTCAGTTAACAGTTCTTGCCAACCCGCTTGCGCACTACTGTGTACGGTAAAGGCCAGTAAAGCGGCTGAGGAAAATAGGCAGGTTTTTTTTAGCATAAAGAGTAATCCTTCCAAGTTGGATGCTGTGAGTCTTTTGATTGATGTGTATGGTGATAAATAGTGTTGTGCGAATAGCTTAATGAATCTTTTAATACCATGCAAAGTTTAATGAGGGGGGAGGAACTAGGCTCTTACGACTCATGTGTGCGATTTTGTTGAGTTAGCGTTGGTCAGGTAATTACCATAAACAATACAACAGAAACGAAGGCGAGTAAGTTGCTGAAAGGGGTTTATCATCAGTTCGGCATTAATATATTGTATGCGGCTATTATTAGCGGTACTAGCGAGCGTCCGTAAAGCTGGTTATGGTTGTTATTCATGCTGACTATACTCGTTTAATTTGAACTATCGGTAAACGCTGATATATGTCTTACGCGAGTCAAATGCATCTTTCATTTAGGGGCCTATAATGAACACTGAGATAGTTTTAGAATCATCTATTCGTTGTCCACAGTGTGGGCATACCCAGCTGGAAACGATGCCTACAGATGCCTGTCAGTGGTTTTATGAGTGTACGGCGTGTGGGGTGTTGCTCAAGCCATTAAAAGGCGATTGTTGTGTGTATTGTTCCTATGGCACGGTGCCCTGCCCACCTATTCAGCAGGGTGACGATTCTTGTTGCTGAACATTATTGATGGATTTAACTGAATAAATATTGATCTTTTCAAGCCGGACTGAGTCATACGGTTAAGCATGGAGAAATGATTTTGAATTCAGTGACACTAAATGCTACTCGGGTAGATCTACCGACTAGCTTACAGGTAGCGGGGAAAACTGAGCGTAATGATTCGGACGATGCGGTTCGGGCAGACAATAAAGCACAAGAAAACGAAACCTTGAGTGCACAACAGCTGAGCGATTTACGTAGGCTGCAAGCGATAGATAAACGTGTGCGTGCGCATGAACAAGCCCACGTCAATGCGGCGGCTGGCTTGGTTAGAGGGGGCGCGAGTTTTACCACTAAACAAGGTGTTGATGGCCAGCAGTACGCGGTGGCCGGCGAGGTGTCTATTGATACCTCATCGATAGCCGGGGATCCGCAAGCAACGATATTGAAGGCACGGCAAATTCAGCGTGCAGCGCAAGCCCCAGTTGACCCTTCTGCACAGGATAGAGCGGTGGCGGCAAGTGCCTATGCCTTAGAACAACGTGCGACCATTGAGTTGCGAGACTTGAGGCTGCTTGAAGCTCAGTCCAGTGAGGCAAGCAATCAGCAATCCGTTGATGAGCAGGCCTAAGCTGTTTGAGCGGTTGTGGTGATGTAGTAAACCTCTGCAAAGATTTAATCGCTAGGTGTGTCTGATATAATCGAGGCTGATTATTTATCGACCCAGCCAGAGAAACCGCCTTATGTTGCAGTATAAAATTATTCCCGTGACTCCCTTTGAACAAAACTGTACCTTGTTTTGGTGTGATGAAACCATGCAGGCGGCGGTGATTGATCCAGGCGGCGACGTCACTCGTATTATTCAGGCAATAGAAGAGAATCAACTGAGCTTGCAAAAAGTGTTGATTACCCACGCGCATATTGACCACGCGGGTGCGACACAGGCGATTGTTAACCACTTTTCAGTACCGATTGAAGGCCCGCATGAAGAGGACCAATTCTGGATCGATCAAATTCCAGAGCAAGTGCTGCGTTTTGGCTTTACCGAGGCGGAAGTTTTTACGCCTGATCGTTGGTTGAAGCAAGGTGATACGGTGCATTTTGGCAATATTGAACTCGAAGTGTATTTTTGCCCAGGGCATACCCCAGGGCATGTTGTGTTTTTCCACCGTGAGTCTAAGTTAGCGCAGGTGGGGGATGTGTTGTTTTGTGGTTCGATTGGGCGCACCGACTTCCCACGGGGTGACCAAGCTACCCTGTTCAAATCGATCAAAGAAAACCTATTTCCACTCGGTGACGATGTGCGGTTTATTCCGGGTCATGGTCCGATGGGAACCTTCGGCCAAGAGCGTAAAACAAACCCTTATGTGGGTGAAGCCAGTTATTAATCGTTCGATAACCTCGATATAAGGAAGCTATTGCAGGCTTAATGTTTGTCCCAATGTTAAGTTTGTAGGTTGTGCCGGAATGCTTTGAGCTTTTTTTAAACCAAACAAACGTTTTGTTTTTCTTGTGGATTCTTCGCGTAGTTGTTATATTTTTATAAGCATGAGCGGTTTTAACGGAGATGGTTGTTGGTTCGGTTTTTTAGCGATGCCTTGAAACGACTCAATACTCCTCGGTCTGTTAAGCATGATCGTAGCTATGGTGTTGTTTTAATAACACTTGCATGAGTTGATACTGCGAATGAAATAATAATTATAAAAAAGGTGAGGCAGGGAAATGCAAAAAGTACTTTTTAATCATGATATGGATTACCAGCGGAATTTGGAAAAAGCGTGGGAGTTATTCAACTCTGACATTGAGTTTGAAATTCCGAGTGTTTCTAAACTAGTGCTCGATTCCTGGGGGCGATCTAGAAATTTCAATGTCAATGCTAGGCTAAATCAGGCCGGCACAATTGTGAATAACGAAATATTTCAGACCATTCAGGACGATAATGTCAGTTTACGAGAAGCGGCGCGACCGGTCATTAAGGAAGCCCGTAAGGTATTAGATGATAATAGCTTGTTTATGTTATTGGCCTCTAATGCAGGCATTATTCTTGAACGTGAGGGGAATGCTAAATCACTGGGTATGGCTGATTCTCAAAAATTGATTGTGGGTAGTAACTGGTCTGAACAGAATTGCGGAACTAATGCTGTGGGTACGGCCTTATCATTACAGCGGCCAGTACAACTGGTAGCACGGGAGCACTATTGTCAAATGACCAAGGTTTGGGGCTGCGCAGCAGTGCCTATTAAAGACTTAAGGGATGGTCGTATATTAGGCGTGTTAGATACGACAGGGCCTGAACACTTTTTCCTGTCGATGAACCTTGGTTGGGTTAAAGCGATGGCTTCATGCATAGAGTTCCAGCTGTCTGAAAACAACAGTGCCACTAAATATCGTTTAGTCGAAGAAGCGATTGGAAGAATTTCGAGCTGGAAAAATGATGCGATTATGTTATTCGATGCTGATGGTTTTTTTATTTGGAAGAGTAAGCAACTCAGCTCTAGGAGGAGGAAGGAGCTTCCTAAAGTATTGGCTGATGCGAGTATTGGTTCTCGTATTGATTGTATGTCAGTTAAGCGACTCAACCTTGACGAGCAAGTCGAGGGCCTGGGGCGGGAGTATTTGGAGGGCGTCTTTATTGATGGGAGGCTTGCTGGCCATATTGTTGTTCTTCCAAACCAAGAAGTCGTTGATCAACCGGCGATAATACAAGCTAGCATGGGCGCTGAGCAGCCGTCCCTGATCAAAGGCATCAGTGATAAGGTGGCTAAGTTACGAGTATTAACAAAAAAGTTGGCGAATAATAATCTTATCGTTACCTTTACCGGTGAAACGGGTAGTGGCAAAGAGGTCGTTTCTAAAGATGTTCATTTGCAAAGTGGAAAGAAAGGCCGCTTTATTGCGGTTAATTGTGGGGCGATTCAAAAAGAGTTATTAGCCAGCGAATTATTTGGTTACGCCGAAGGGAGTTTTTCGGGTGCTAAAAAGGGTGGTATGTTGGGTAAGTTTGAGGCGGCGCAGGATGGAACCATCTTATTAGACGAGTTTTGTGAACTGCCATTAGATTTACAAGTTTACCTGCTGAGGGTGCTCGAAGAACGTGAGGTTGTACGCATAGGCGAGTCAACCGCACGGCCAATTAATGCGAGAATTATTGTCGCGACGAATAAGAATCTGGAAGAAGAGCTCGCTGCGGGGCGACTGAGAGAAGATTTATATTACCGTGTGAACGCCACGGTCATAGAGTTACCCGCCTTACGTGACCATATCGATGACGTTCAGTATTTATTTGATTTTTTCATGGATAAAGTATCAAAAGAAGCGGGGGGTCTCATACCAACACTAAGTAGTGAGTTTCGTGCTGCTTTGCTGCAGCATAACTGGCCGGGAAATATTCGAGAATTGCGTAATTTTGCCGAAAATTGTTTTTTGATGAACGCCGGTGAGGAATTAACGCTCGCACATATTCCAGTAAGAATGAAGAAGCACTTATCTGCGCGTGTCGAATCAAACCCAGTCAGCGGTGGAACTTTAAAGGGTCTTGAGAGGGATGCTATTTTAGAGGCGTTAGAGCTGTCCGCGGGCAATGTGTCTAAAGCCGCCCGTCACTTGGGTATTGCTAGAAGTACTTTCTATAAAAAATTAGAGTCCTTAAATATAAGCCTTTAAATACCACCAATAAACTACAGCATAGCGGTAGTCGTTATGCTGTGGTCTTCCGTATTAATTTATGCTTAGTAGCCGGGCTACTTATTCTCCCGCTGTTTTGACTAACATGAATTTTTTTCATCGACTCCCTAAGCGTTCAATTTATCTACTTCCACATACAGCGGCTGGGTGCTTTCCGCCGATCAATTCTTCTATGGACTCGTTTGAGTGTTTTTTAACACCTAAGCTTATTTCGATGAAATCTTACCCCCCGGCCGTTTTTACTAAAGTGTCTCCTTGAGTCTTGGGCACTACAACTCTGTCTCCGAAGGTGGCTTTATTTAGGACATATTAGTTGCTGTTTCCTTCTGTATATACCTTGTTTTATATTATATCTATTTGATATTAAACCATTTGTTGATGTTGGTATGGATTGTGCATTTTGTTTGGATCAGTTTATTCATAGGGAGTGTGATGATGGTATCGAGCAGGTCGTGTTTGTTTTTATTTTTGCTGTTTTATTTGGCTGTTTGCCAAGCGGTGGGGACTGGGCGTAGTGACAAGGTGGTTGTTGCCGATATTGTTTCTATGGATCTTATTCCAAATGCAAACTCAAAAGAGCTCTTTGCTGGGGGCTACCGAGGCGTTTTAGGAAAAATAGTTCTGGCGGGTAAGGTGGCTGAGTTCAAGAGGGTTTCAGCCCCCTTAGATATGGATATCTTGGTTATTCGCTCCTTATCGGATGACGAGGCGTTGATTGGTACCGCCAAGGGAGAGATTTATCGGCTGCGTAATGATCAACTCGAACGGGTCGCTTTATTGTCTGAATTTAATGAACCCATTCTGGACATGGCCGTTAAGGGAGACGACGTATGGGCAGTGGGCCCAAGGGGCTTGGTGGCTAACTCTAAGGATAAGGGAGCTAGTTGGAATGTCATCGAGATAGATAAGGTGCGGAAAGAACTCGTGCTGGGTGGTACCGAGGCAACGAGTTGGTTTTTTGGTGTGTCGAATGTGGATGCCGATAGCCTAGTTTTTAATGCGACGGTTAACGGTAAAAAAGCGATAGACGATGAAGACTATTACTTTAATGCGAGCGAAGGAAGCATAGAAATAGTTAACCCTCTTGACCAAGGCAGTGATCTTCGCATCAGTTTCAATTACCTACCCGGACCACAATTTCAAGCTGGAGATGTGTCGTTTAATACGGTCAGTTTTTATGCTGAGAAGGTATTGCTGGCAGGGGAGTTCGGCACGGTTATTTCTTTTGATGAGAAGACGGGTTGGAGAAGTATTTATACCGAGTTAACGAATAAAGAAAGCAGTATGCCGTATTGGATGGAAAGCAATGTTAAAGGGCAGAACATCATTCTAGTGGGGGCCGGCGGGGTGGCTAGTTTTAGTGCTGATGCCGGTGAAACCTGGGTTTCGCATAACCTCGATAATGATAATGGGATTTTTGATGCCGTGTTAACGGCGGATTCTAAGCTGATAGTTGCGGGTGCCGTTGGCACGATCGCGCAGCACAACAAAAATCAGTGGCAACTTGCTGATCGTTCAGAGCTCGGCTTAATCGCCTGGCTTAAATCAATCGTCAGCCTGGGTGATGGCTCTTATTTAGTGAGTGGAGGGCGAGGTTCAATGGTTTTATTTAAAAATGACTTATGGCAAAAAATTACATTAACAGGGGCTAACTAATGACTGAAATGCATACTAAGGCCGGGCGATTTTCTGCCAGAATTGCGAATTGGGTGGTTGATCATCGAAAGACGGCCTATTTGCTAGTATTAATCCCCAGTTTGATACTGGCGTATTCGATACCCTCGATTGAGGTTTTTTCACGTTTCTCTGACCTGCTTCCACAGCAGCACGAATATGTAAAAAACTATAATCGTATGAAAGAGGTTTTTGGCGGAGCGAATGTCATCACGATGTCTCTGGAAACGAAGCAGGGAGATATTTTTAATAAAAAGACCCTTGATAAGGTGAAGTACCTCACCGAGGAAATTGATCTGATTACCGGGGTTAACCACTATCAAGTGGCGAGTTTAGCGCACCCTAAAATTAGGGTCGTGAAAACGACCCGAGAGGGGATGGTGATATCCAAACCCGTTTTGCCACGGGAAATTCCAATGGATCTTGATGAGCTTAAATTGCTCAAAGAGGAGATACTCAATAACCCTATTGTGTATGGCACCTATATCTCTAAAGATGGTAGCTCAGCCTTAATAACCGCAGGTTTTGATGAGAAACGCTTAGACTACTCCTTGATCCATGACCGCCTAACTGAGCTGAAGATTGAAATGGAAAGCGATGGCGAAACGGTGTTGCATATAGCCGGTGAGCCGATGTTGAAAGGCTGGATATACAGTTACTCTGAGCAGTTGTACCAGATATTTTCGATAACTTTTTTAATTATTATCCTTTTGTTATATCTGCACTTTAGAGCATTTTCTGGTGTTTTCATCCCGGTGTTCTGCACCTTATTATCAGCGGTATGGGGCTTGGGTTTGGTCGGGTGGATGGACTATAACCTAGACCCGCTTATTTTGGTGGTACCGATTCTCATTTCAGCGCGTACAACGAGCCATTGTGTACAATTAATTGAGCGATTCCAAGATGAAATGAGAAAGGGCGCTACATCGACAGATGCGGTAAGAACGTCTATGGGCGAGCTGATGATTCCCGCCTTCATTGCGGTATTTACCGACGCCGCGGGTTTGTTGGTGCTCTCTATATCTTCTATTCCGATGATTTCGAAACTGGGTATTTATTGCAGTTTCTGGTCGCTGAGTAATATCGTCACCGTTTCTATTTTAGTGCCTTTGTTATTGCTCGCGATGCCGGTTCCTTTCCGTCAAAGCAATAAACAGGTGAAACTATCTTTTGTTGCGATCTTGATGAATTCATTGGGCCGTTTCTTGGTGTCAGGTAAATCGACGATTCCATGTGCGATCTTGGTGTTGGTTATCCTAATGGGTGGATTTTTCTACGGTGATAAGGTGACCGTTGGCGAAAATAAACCGGGCTCGCCATTATTGTTTGAGGACTCTGATTACAATCAAGCGGCAAAACGTATTTCAGAAAAATTTGCTGGGGCCAACCAGCTGAGTATTTATTTGGAAGGCGAGGAAGCTCACGTGATCAAAAGGCCGGATGTGGTTAAAACCATGGAAGCTTTCATTGATCATATGAAAGATGCACCAAAATTTGGTGGTACACGAGATGTACCGACCCTCGTACGTTCGGTCAATCGTTTGTATCACTATGACGATCCACGCTGGTATATCTTGCCGAATAGCCAAAAAAACATAGGTAATACCCTGTTTATGTACGAGGCAGGTGCCGCTGTACCCGGGGTTATTCAAGAGTATATGGACCTAGAAGGACGACGTGCCAATTTTGTGGTGTATTTCAAGGATGCAACGGGGCCAACCGTCGATGGGGCTATTGAGAGGGCCAAAGAATTCATAGCAACACACCCTTTGGATGGCGTTCAATATCATATGTCGGGTGGGATTATTGGGGTAACGGCTGCTTCCAACGAGGAGGTGGAATATTCCGAAATCATGCAAACGGTTCTGATCTTATTGGTTGTGATGGTCTCGGTGGTGGTGACTTACCAATCCTTTATTGCTGCCTTACTGGTGTTTGTGGTGTTGTTCTTGGCAATCGTGGTTAACAGAGCGTACATGGGATACCGTGAAATTGGTTTGAATATCAATACATTGCCGGTCACGGCGGTGGGTATTGGGATTGGGGTGGATTATGTCATTTATGTGATTGATCGAATCAAGGAAGAGTACCAAGCCAATATGTATAAGGCGGGTAATCAATTGGTCAATGCCAGCAAGGAACTGAATGAGGCCATCGTCACAACATTAAGAACCACCGGTGCGGCGGTGGTTTTTACCGCGGTTACGGTGGTTGGCGGGATCATTTATTGGATACCAGGCTCGGAGCTGCGCTTTAACAGTGAAATGGCGATCCTACTAATCCTGCTGATGATCAGCAATATGATCGGCGCGATCACCATCGTCCCGCTATTGATACGAATCGTAAAACCAAAATTCTTGGGTAAAGGGATGGTTAATAAGGAAGAGTAAACCGCTTTAGGGGGGTGTTCTCGGCAAAAGATTTAAGTCTTCTGCAGGCTTGCAGAAGACTTAAAGGCGGTAAAAAAAAACAAATAATGATAAGGGAAGAGGAGCTATGAAAAAAACTGTAGTCGTTAGTGGCTTACTGGGGGTTATGTTGTACTCCGGGGTGAGTATGGGGCGCCAAGTGGTTGATTTTGCTGGTGGTGAATTAGAATATACGGGGTATCTTCGTAATGAAACGCGGTATGGAATCGCTGATGAAACGAAGGACGTGACACAAAATATTGTTAGGTTGCAATTAGAAGCAACGTGGTCAATTGAAGAATTTGGTGTCTTTGATGAATTTAGTATTAGCACTGTTCTGCGGCCGGAATATGATACTCGTTTACATACTCGAGATAGGAAGGTCTCATACCTCGGTGAAGAGTTCAATTTTGCAAATGATGCCTTGGCTTATGCTGGCTTTGATTACGCGATTACTCCTGGCTTAAGCACAGGGGGTTTATCAAAAAATGTTACGCAAGGTCAATGGGCGGCCAGTGAATTGGGAAAATTTGAAGTCATCGCCAACCACGCGGGTAACTTCCCTCTAGTGGTTCCTCTGGGAAACGATGAGCTGGCGTGTAAACATTGCCCTAACGTCAATGTTAGTGAAACAGATTTAGCGCTAAACCGTAATGATTCGTCGGGTGATTTATACCCAGTTAAAGAACTATTTATCGATGGAATTATCGATGATTGGTGGTTGCGTTTGGGTAAGCAGCAAGTCGTTTGGGGTAAAACAGACTTTTTTAGAATGCAAGATATCGTCAACCCTATGGATTTTGGACAGCACTTTTTCTTAGACGCGTTTGAGGATATTCGGATTCCTCAGTGGGCGGCATCACTACAGTATAAGGCGGGTGATATAGGCCCGTTTGGTGAAACCGCGATTACTGCTGTGTGGAATTTCGACGAATTTGTCCCTACCGGCTTGGGTCATGCTAGCCAGGCTTGGGCGCACCCATTTGGTAAACAAATCGGTACATTTGCCCTGTTTAATACCTATTTTTCACCTGAGCCTTGCGTATCGGCGGCCACACAGGTGGCAGCAGGTGCACCGGCTTCTACCGTATGTACTGCGGGTGATGGCAGAATGCCGTCGGGTTTTGGTATCGATGTGGGTCTCTCTGAATTTGAAATGCCTGAACATAAGCTTTCAAATACAGAATTGGGGGGCAGGTTTGAATTTAAACTCGGTGAGGTACGCTTTGCCTTGTCGCATTATTACCATTGGGGGGATTCTCCAGTATTTAAATTCAATTCGATTAACCTCAATACCACGGCTAACGGGCTTGCTGCGAATACCGCGAATGATGCCTTGGTTTTCGGCTTAACCGATGCTGGGGGCGGCTCGTCACTTGAAACGCCGATCACCGTTATGAGCCCGGAAGAGGGAATCGCTTTTGTTGCAGCCACCAGTACCGTTGCTGCACAACAAGCAGCGGCGCAGGCCGCAATCGACCAAGGTAATGCAAGCTTGTTCTATAAAACGGGAACAACGGCGGGTGGCTTGACCTCGGTGATTTTCGACCAAGTGCATACCACGGGCTTGTCATTTGATTATTTTGACGATAATACGGGCATGGTGTTCAGGGTTGAATCGTCTTATAGCTTCGATGAATTGGTGAATAACACCTATAAAGCAGATTGGGTTGATACCAGTGATGTGTTTAGGTTCTCTTTAGGCATTGATCGTCCCACTATGATCAGGGCATTGAACCCAACACGTTCATTTTTCTTATCGGCGCAAATGTTTAATACCCACTATCTAGATTATGAGGGTGATGAAGACGCAGGTTTTGTCCCGAATGAAAATAACTATATTTGGACCTTCTTTGCACAAACTCAATACATGCGTGATCGTTTGATACCGAATGCTTTTTATGTGTATGAAGACGGCTCCAACACTCATTTATATGGGGCTTCTATTCAATACTTATTGGATAACCACTTCTCTGTAAAAGGTGGAATACACGTCATATCAGGTGGTGAAGATAACCAGACATTTGATGTCGGACCATTCTCTTCCTTCACGGGTGCTGCAACCACTCCTACCGCTAACGTACAGCAGGCGGTATTTGGTTTTGCTAAAGAAGGCATTGGTGCGTTAAGGGATAACGATGAAATTTATTTACAGCTTCAATATCAATTTTAAGCGCGACTCTATATAAATATTTAACGGGAATATATCAATGAAAATAACAAAATTAACCGGTTTAACCTTAGCCATAAGTCTTGCTTTGCCAGGGGCAGCGATGGCTTACAGTAAGGGCGATGTGACAAAGTGGCTGGCGGCTAATCAAGCGGCAAGCGTTGGCTTTAAAGATGGCGAGAGTATTAGCTTTAAAGATAGAGAGAAAATTAAGGCCTTTATCCCGCCAGGGTACGAAGAGGTGATGAATTTTGAGGGGATGAATGTGGTGGTGAGGGATGCGACGAATTTAAGTCCATCGCAGCAATATAAAGAGGCCACCAATCAGTTTCAATCAAAGGTTAGCTTAGCAGCAGATGGCTCTTTACAAGGCTATGTAGCAGGCGAACCCTTTGATAGTTCGAGTCTACAGGTGTCTGACCCTGAGTCTGGCCTAAAAGCGGCGTGGAACTTCAACTATCGTTGGCAGCGTCAAGGCTTGAGTAGCGATACGGTACATTGGGTTTGGGTACGTAAAGGCGGCAGCCATGAAAACCATGAGTTAGCTAAAAATGAAAAGTATGGTCACCTGTTTGGTGGCGGCGGCTCATTTGACCGCGCCTTGTGGGCTGAATATAAGCGCGTTTACTTTAATCATCGCGCCGATATGCCGGATCAAGAATATAAGCTGAAGGGCAGTATGGCGAGAGACACCGAATTCAGGGAAATAACCAGTTTTTATAACCCTTTTGATATTGCGGGTACTGCTTTTATGGTTTTGCGCCATTTGAATCCAAAAAAGGCGGATGATTCTTGGGCCTATGTACCGAGTACTCGACGGGTTAGGCGTATTTCTGCGGAGGCCAAAACCGATAGCCTCTTAGGGACCGACCTGACCTTGGAGGATTTTTACGGTTTTTCAGGGCGAATATTGGACCATGACTGGGAATATGTCGGCACCGCAAGAATTCTCGCGGTAGCGAGGTCACGCAACCCGAATGCGGTTTATACCGGACCGAATGGCTGGGCACTTGATGATGACTGGGAATTACGCTTAACGGATGTTTTCATCCAAAAACCTAAATCGTCTAGCCACCCTTATTCAGCTAAATACTTGTTTACGGATAGGCAAAACCATACCAGTTATTATTCGGCAGCATTTGATCAAGCGGGCGAACTATGGAAGGTTTGGCAACAATCGAGAACCTGGTCTGAGGACCCTCAAGGTGCTGGGCGTAAAAATATGCCAGAGCAAGCTGCGGGCTTAAATGTTCCTATCTATCAGTCTATTCAAGTGATTGACGTGCAGAATGACAGGGGGACTCTGGTCTCGGTACAGGATACCTATTACCCAGTGGATAAAAAGTCAAAAATAAAACGTGCCTTGGATGTTAATGTGTTAACTGAAGGACGCTAAGAAAAGCGAGATTTAGGTTAAGTATGGGGTGGGCTATGTTTATAGCCCGCCTTTTTTTATGTTAGGGGAAGGGGGAGTTATGCAGAGCATTGGGGTAAAAAAACTGGTTTACGGTCTGGTGATGTCGAGCGTATTGATGTGGCAACTAGCCGAAGCAAGCAGTGATCATTTATGTGCGAAGGCGTTTAGTAATATTGAAAATATCGGGCTGGATGCGGATCCGTATGATCGTCTATTGGCGATAGAAGCGATGAGTCGGCACGGGCGGCCAGCTGATAAGGAGTATTTATTGGCAAGGGTTGATCCCGATCAGCCCTTTATTGCGAGTTCCGCGATATCGACCCTAGCGGGTATGAATGATCCGGTTTTAAATAACCGTTTATACCGGATGGCTGCCGCCGATGCCGATATAGCCGGTTTAGTGATACAGAATTTACAGTATGTGGTGATGAGTGGTAGTGAGGGGTTTATTAAGACGTATCTAAATAATGAGCTAAGCCCACTGAAGCAAGTATGGAGCATGAAGGCGATTGCCAAACAAGCCGACCCTGCAATCGTAGGCTGGTTGCAACAGCGATACTCCTCGTACACTACGACGCCATTATTACAAAGCTACGTCTTATATGCGCTGGTTAAGTTACAAGCGGAGATGCCGAATCACAGCCAGATGGCGGTGGACTTTGCTAATAATCAAGACCCACTGGTGCGAGAAGTTGCCGCGGTTATTTTAGGGGAGCTGCCAAGTAGTGAGAGCGTAGAGCAACTACGAACCTTGACCCACGATGTCCATCACCGAGTGAAATTAGCGGCTCTAGTGAGCCTTGCGAAGGTTAAAGAGGGTGAAGCGAAGTTGAAGATTTTGCAGCAGCTGATGTTAAATAGTGTGCCTAATAGCGAGTTACTGGCGGGGGGGGTAAAACGCCTGCCGGCACCGCTCGCGATAGATATTATTAATTCATATTTAGCTAGCACGCAGGCCAACGGGGTAAGCTTAAGAGTTTTAGAATCGCTAGCTTCGGTACGCGGTGGTGATGCCGCTTACGCGCTTAACTGGGGGCTACAAAAAAGTGATGAGGGACATGTTCTACAAGCGATATTTGCGCTGGCGGCGAGGCAGCAAAAAAATGAGCGTCGTTTACTCAATGCATTGTTGGACAGTGATGAGCCGAGTATCAAATCCTCCGCGAGTTGGGCGTACCTGCAGTTTCCCTGCGAAGCGGCCAATTATTAAGTTATTTCATTCATCCTATCGCTCAGCTGAGATGTGTAGCGAACTCGGACAGGGTGTTTTAGCCCTGTACACCCTCGCTGATACTGTGCCTGTGTTTATCGGTTATAAAGCACGTAACTTATTGATATTGGTCTATTTGTAATTGTTGGCGCGGTTTCTGCTTTATTGATATCGAGTACCTAATATCAACACGGAGGAAGTGAACGATGGTTGCATCATTAAAGGAAGCATCAAAGATAGGTAGTTTAGAGCGTAACATCGCTGATAAATCTGTCGCTTATAAAATCAAGCAGCGGGATAACTTAACTGAATCGACTGGGCATTATTGGGGAGTGAAAGAATTCACCCTGAAAGAACAAGATCCGATGAAATTTGAGCGGTTTTATTCAAGGTTACAGTCGGCGTGTATGTCGGCGAGGGAGATATCCCGTTATGTTGCAGCCAGTCCTGGTGGACGTGAAATGGGCGAAGCGGTCTGGGGTCTGGCCACCGCCGAAGGTGATTCGGTAGCCCTGTCGGAAGGTTTTGTTTCCCATTCTGCAGCCTTCCCATATGGCATTAAATTCATGGTAGACAATGGCTATGAAGAAAATCCGGGCTTCCATGACGCGGATGTGTATGTAGCGGATGATGGTTACACCTGTGGTGCGCCACACCCTGGTGATACCTATACCTATGTCCCAATCGTTCGTGATGGCGAAGTCATTTCTTGGGCTTGTGCGGTTAACCATATTATGGAAGTGGGTGCGCCACAAGCGGGCAGCTGGGCGATGTTTGCGGTGGATACCTTCATGGATGGGTTTGTCTGTCCGCCTACTCGGACCGGTGAGAATTTAAAACAATACGCTTGGTGGGATGAGATGTGGAAACGTCGCACCAGAGCCGGCACGATGAATATCTTAGACGATAAAATGCGCTTAGCCGGTTGCGCGATGATTCTGCAAAGTGTGCATGAAATTATTGATGAGTTTGGGGTCGATTATTACCTGCAGGCTTCCAAAGAAGTGATCGAAGAAAGTCGCCGGGTGGTTAAAGATAATATTAATAATTGGATGGTACCCGGGACTTACGAGCAGTCTTCGTTCAGAACGTCTATGTGTAAAGGTTTGCAAAAGATCTGGGAGCACGCGGATAAAGATAGCCTGATACATATCTATATGAAGTCAACGGTTGATGCCGAAGGACGTATTCATGCGGATATGGAAGGTAGCTCAAAGTGGGATTACCACGCGTTTAATGCCTTCCCAGGTGGGCATAAAGTCGCGATGATGATGGGGCTAGCGGGTGCACTTGGACATAATTCAAAATTCACCTCCGGCGGTAATTATATGGTTAGCTCGAACCTACCGGAAGGTTCTATTTATAACCCCGGTACGCATGTGGCGGCACACGGCAATGGTTGGGCGCAGATGTTAATGGTGACCCTGCAAGGCTTTAATATGCTAACCAGAGCGCAGTTTATGCGGGGTTATATGGAAGAGTCTTTTGCCGTTTGTGGGCCTTGGGATGCGATTCAAGGTGAAGGTGTGTTAGACGATGGAACACCCTACGGCTATGCGCAATTTGAACTGCTCGGCGCGAGTGCACAGGGCGCTTATGCTTACCGAGATGGTGAGTCCGCAGTTTGGTTTGTTGCCAGTCAGCTTTGTAATATGGGTAACTCTGAAGAATTTGAGCAGCTGATCCCGCCGTTATTCCATTTGGGGCGAAAACTAGAACCGGGTTATTGCGGTTATGGCAAGTTCAGGTCGGGCATGGGGTTAACGACGGTGCAGTGGATTAATGAACCGGGGCAACGTTTTACTGCTTCCAGGGCCGGTAGTTCATGCGCGATGATTCCTGAGCTCGCCGTTGGCATGATGGGGGCTTACCCAACACCGGGCGCAACGGTAGCGGTGGCACAGGGTACTAACCTCCAGGAATTATTTAAAGAAGGTATTTCTCCAAGTACTTTGCAAGAAGTTGTGGACCTTCATGAAGAGGGAACGCTGGAAGCTGAAACGCTCAAAATATGGAAGTCCGACGCACGCGATACCAACTTGAAACAAGACGACCTATGGTGTCAACAAGCGGGTTCGGGTGGTGGCTGGGGTGACCCCTTAGAACGTGACCCTGCCTTGGTTGTCGCGGACGCTAATTCGGCTATGTTGAATATTGCGTTTGCGGAAGAAATGCACGGTGTGGTGTTAACGGAAATCAGCGATGCGGAGTATGAGGTGAATATAGCCGCGACAGTGGCGAAACGGAAATCTTTATTGGCGCAGCGTAAGGCCGAATCAGTACCTATTAGCGAGTGGTATGTAAAACACCGTGAAGAGCGTGTTTTGAAAATGGATATGTTGGAACCTATTGTCGAAATGCTACGCAGTGCCACCAGCTTCGATGCCTATAACGAGCACTACCGAGGGTTTTGGCACCTAGCCGATGATTTCAAAATTTAAACTTACTCGTTAACTAAGCAAGACGTGTTTACTGGAGATTAAGATGGAAAAAGTAAAAAAACAGATCGTAGAGCAGCTCGTTTCAGGGACCATTAACCGGGATGAGTCGAGAAATTTATTGAAAATGGATCCAAAAGACCCAGAACGGTTTTGGACCTATTTAGACGTATTACAAGACAGAGTTTCTTGGACGGATAAAATTTTATTACGCATTTCTGACCACCTCTACGTGGTTAAAAAAGAAGAGACGGGAGAGCGACTCGTTAAATGTGACTGTGGTCATGAGTTGGGGGATTACCGGGCTAATTGGAAAACCGCAACCAATATTCGCATTCGCGACACCAAGGAACAGATTGATAAGGTGTATTACCCAGCAACCGCCGCACCTGAACCCGAATGGAATGAAGTGAGAGAGTTTTTCTGTCCAACTTGTTTTGCCCAATTAGGTGTTGAAGTTGTTCCCCCTGGGTACCCGCTTATTTTTGAATTTCTGCCGGATTTAGACCGTTATTACAGTGACTTTTTAGGTCGCCCTCTAGATGACGAAAAAGACGATTGGTATGAAAACCATACCGATAAAAGAACAGCTCAATGGTTATAGCCATTAGCTTGATTACGGAATTTAAATTGATTAATTTGCGAAAGGGTTAAATCAAATGAGTACAGTGAGCACAGATATTAACAACAGCAATAAAAAATATATCCTAGCCTTAGACGCCGGCGGCACGATGACCGATACGGTGTTGGTGTTAGAGGACGGTAGTTTTAAGGTTGGGAAATCATTAACCAATAGAGACGATGAACAAGCGAGTTATTTGGAGTCGGTGGATGATGCCGCGAGGGTTATTAACAAACGATCTTCAGACATACACAAGGAGGCGTCCGTTGCCATTTATGCCGGTACGGGTATGTTGAATACCCTATTGACCGGGTCGGGTAGTGATACGGGCTTAATTGTGACCAAGGGTTTTGAAGATATCGCGGTCATTGAAGGGGGCTTAACTTACTTGGGGCAGCCACAAAATGAAATGTTGCATAACCAGTTGCACGAACATACACCACCGTTGATGGATAGAAAAAATGTGTATGGCGTGTTAGAGCGTGTTTGCGGTGGCACCCCGTATATGGATAAACACGTGGCTGCTGGTGAGATATTAATTCCGCTCTATGAGCCGCACGTGGTCGATGCAACCAATAAGTTATTGGATTCAGGCGTCGAAGTCATTGGTATCTTGTTTACCAATTGTTATATCAACCCGGTGCATGAGCAGCGGGCGAAAAAGGTGGCTGAAAAGGTCATTGCCGATCGGGGAATGGAGGTGCCGGTGGTGTTGTCGTATGACACCGCGCCGGTGATGAAGGAAAATAATCGGCTGAAAAGTTTATTATTGCAATGTACTTCTGCTGAACACGCAAGGCGTTCCTTATTATCGGTAGAAGAAGGAGCGCAAAAAGATGGTTATGATGGTCAGCTATTAACCTTATTGTCATATGGTGGTGCGGTAAATATTAGTTACCCTCGATTATATGAAACGGTTATATCGGGGCCGATCGGCGGCATGATGGGCGGACAGATCCTGAGTAAAAAGTTGAATTTAGATAAGGTTCTATGCTGCGACATGGGGGGGACCAGCTTTGACGTGGGGTTAATTCTGGATCAGCAAATTCCGATCCGCAAAGATCCTGAGTTCGCCAAACACCGCTTGGCTTTACCGATGGTCGCGTTGGACTCTGTCGGCTCTGGCGCGGGTTCAGATGTGTGGTTAGATAAATATAATCGCTTACATGTTGGTCCGGGTAGTGCGGGTTCTGATGTTGGTATTTGCTTTCGTTACGATAAATTAACCGTCACCGATGTGAACGTAGCGATGGGTTATGTCGACCCCGAATACTTCTTGGGCGGTAAGGTCACGCTCGATCGTGATAAGGCCTATAAAGCCCTAGAAGAGGGTATCGCAAAGCCATTAGGGATTAGCGTATATGAAGCGGGTAAAGGGATTCTTGAGGTCGTCAATACACAAATGAAAGAAGCGGCGTCGACGATGATTCTAGCGAAAGGTTATAACCCGGCTGAATTTACCGTGATGGTCTACGGTGGAGCTGGCCCCGTGCATATGTGGGGCTTTACCGAAGGCTTGGATGTGGCTGATATTATAACAGTGCCTTATGCGGCGGCTTTTTCTGCCTTTGGTGCGGCTTGCGCAGAATACATGCATCGCTATCACAAGGGCTTTGTCGCCGCAGTACCCTTGGATGAAACGGAGCAACGCAAGGAGCTTATTGGTGGGGATATTACTCAATGCTTTAAAGAACTCGAAGAAAAAGCACGTAATGAACTGGCTGAAGAAGGCGCGGATACCTCCGAAATATCTTTCAGTTACGGCATGTATGCGCGTTATATTGGGCAGCTTGAGAGTTTTGATACCCCGTTAGATATTAAAACAGCCGATGATGCAAAAGACGTAGATTACTTGATTGACTCATTTGAACAGATGTATACCAAGATCTACCCTGAAGGGGCGCGTTTTCCAGATGGCGGGTACGCGATCACCGAATTGTATATTAAGGCGGTGATTCCGAAGGCCATGCCGGCGCTTAAGGAGCACTCCTTAGCGTCAGCTGAACCTAAAAAATCGGCTTATGTGCATAGTCGTAAGGTCAATCACAAAGGTGAATTCCATGATTTCAAGGTATGGCAAATGGCCGAACTAGAAGCCGGTAATATCATTAAAGGGCCTTCTATTATTCGTGACCCGATGACGACCTTGGTGATCCCGCCTGGGAAACGTATTGAAATCGATAAATATATGGTTTTACACTATCGCTAAGACATAACAATAAAGCCGTTACTCGTGGGTTACTCGGGTAACGGCTTTACAATTAGCTATTGTAAAAGTGATAGCTGTGATTAATAAATTTATCGTATGGGGAAAATAATGGAATATCAACCGTATCCGGACGTCGTCTGGGAGCCTAATGAGGCGCTAACCTCAAAATCAGAAATGCAACGTTTTATTCATGTTAGTAAAGTTGCTGATTATGATGAATTATTGGCGAAGTCAGACGCAGATCCAGAATGGTTTTGGCAGTCTGCTATCAAGTTTTTAGACATTAAATTTTATAAGTCTTATGACAAATTAAGAGACCAAACTAAAGGAATAGAGTGGACTCAGTGGTGCTTAGGTGGGCAAACGAATTTGATACTTAACTGCCTAGATAAACATAAAGGGACCGAGGTCTGGAATAAAACCTTTATTCATCACGAAACCGAGGCCGGAGTAAAAAGTTCTTTAAGTTATGCGGAATTAGATGCAAAAGTATGCCAGCTGACAGAAGGCTTACGTTCACTCGGCTTAACTAAAGGGGATGCGGTAGGTTTATATATGCCGATGATACCTGAGGTGGCGATTGCCTTTTTAGCCATTATTAAAATGGGTGGAGTGGTGATCCCTCTTTTTTCTGGTTTTGGCCCAGAGCCTATAGCCGTTCGTTTAAATGATGGACAGGCGAAGGCGGTGATCACCGTTGATGGCACCTCAAGGCGTTCAAATATTATCAATTTAAAAGAGACGATTGACGAGGCAAAAACGAATATTCCATCAATGGAACACGTTATTGTGTTCAATCATATGGGGCTTGAGCTGGAAACCAAGCCTGGCGATGTGGATTGGATAGAGCTAACCCGTGGAATGTCTAATATCAGTGAAACAGAAATTATGCAGGCTGAGGCCCCTTTAATGTTGGCATATACCTCTGGAACCACCGGTATGCCAAAAGGGACGGTACATACACACGCTAGCTTTATGATTAAAGCGATGTTTGATATGCAAGTGTTATCTGAACTTACTGAGCAAGACCGCCTGCTCTGGATGAGTGATATGGGCTGGTTAGTCGGTGCCTTGCAAATAATGGGGGTCTCATTTACAGGAGCCACGTTAGTGATGGCCGAGGGAGCGCCTAATTACCCCGAGCCAGCTAGGATTTGGCGTTTAATTGATGACTATAAAGTCTCTTGGCTAGGATTTGCTCCCACAATTGCACGTATCTTCATGAACCAACCCAGTGAACAGCTTAATCAGTATGATTTTTCATCGCTGAAAGTCGTGTTAACGACCGGTGAGCCATGGAACCCAGATGCGTGGTTATGGTTCTTCGACAAAATATGTGCGAATAAAGTGCCGATCCTTAATTTGACAGGCGGTACTGAGATTGGCTGCGGGATTCTAGGCACAACCGTATTGCGGCCTTTAAAACCGTGTTGTTTTAACACCGCAATTCCGGGGATGGGGGCTGATATTGTAGACGACAGCGGCAACACCATGGTCGACGGTAAAGTAGGTGAGTTGGCATTACGTAATCACTCCATGGGTTTAACCCGTGGTTTATGGAATAACCCTGAGAAATACCTCGATAGTTATTGGCGAACCGTGCCCAATGTTTGGGTGCACGGCGATTGGGCGGTTAAAGATGAGATGGGGATGTGGTATGTGCTTGGACGTTCCGATGATACGCTGAAAATTTCAGGGAAACGGACGGGGCCTGCGGAAATAGAAGGCCCTTTATTAGCCACGGGTAAAATTACCGAAGCGGCGGTTATTGGTGTGCCTGATAAAGTGGGTGGTTCTGCCGTTGTCTGTGTCTGTGTGCCAAAGGACGGGATTATTGATAATGAATCACTGAAACAGGAGCTGATCAATCACGTCGTCGATGAAATGGGGAAGAGTTATAAACCTCGGCAGGTTGTTTTAGTGGAAGATCTACCCAAAACCAGAACGATGAAAATAATGCGTAGAGTGGTAAAAGCGTTATTACTTGGGGATGAACCGGGGGACCTTTCCTCAATGGTGAACCCGGAGTCTATTCCCTACCTCAAACGACAGCAGCTATTGCAGAGTTAATGGCTTGAGTTTGATACCTTGGCATCGGCTTAAGAAGCGTTAATGTTCGAGTGAGAGGTATAAGGGCTTTAAGACTCTTCGTTGTTGTAATGTGGTTAGCCAGTTGTTTAAAGTGGGCACGGTTTTTCCGCGCCCACTTTAGCCGCGTTTGTTTAGAGGTATATCGTCAAGCCAGCTTGACCTAGAGGGTGCTGTTCATGGTAATAAAAGCAGCAACAGTCATTTGAGAGTTAAACAAGTTGATTATATATTGTTGATGATATGGCTCAGTGCTTCCGCCCCAACGGGCGTATGAAGCCAGGCAAAAGCCCCAGCATTGAGGGCGACAGTAAAATAAAAGATGCTGCGGAACGGTTGTTTTTTTGATTTATGACGAAGTTTTTGTTGAGCTACCATCGCGCCCGGCCAGCCACCCGCTAATGCAAATAAATGCAGGGTACTCTCCGGGGTTCTCCACGCGCCGCGTCTTGCTGCCGATTTATCCATCGCATAGATGATAAAAGTTAACAGACTGATAGCTAGGTACAGCGTTAAAATAAAAAACGGTGTTCTTTCCAACAATGCAGAAAACAGCACCATAGCCAGAAATAACAGCGCACTCAGAATATAGCGTGCATTTGTTTTGGAACGTGGTGTGGCTGATAGCTTAACGCTTGTTTTTGTGACACCTTGCGCGCAGGGGCGGCCTTGTTTATCGGTCGATACGGAGTAGTTCACGACATGGTTGACTTTAGGCTGATGATGACGATTAGCGAAGCCATTTATATGTACAAAAATACGTTTTCCGCCGTCATCGGGTGAGATAAAACCATACGCTTTATCCGAGTTCCAGGAGCTTATTTTTCCTTTCATTGGTGAAGGAGTCATTTTTTAGTCTGTCTTGCGCTCATTATCCTGCCAATAAGGTTTACGAAGCTCGTTTTTCATAATTTTTCCGGCACCGGACACGGGCAAGGCTTGTTCGCGAATAACCACACTGCGTGGGCACTTAAACGAGGTCATCTGGCTCTTGCAGTGGCTGATGACCTCAGCCTCGGTGATATGCTGGCCAGGTTTTATAACCACCTCGGCATGCACCGATTCAATCCAGTCTACGTGGGGAATACCGAACACCGCGCATTCACTGACCGCCTCAAGTTGGTAAATACAGTTTTCGACTTCGACCGAGGAAATGTTTTCACCGCCGCTAATCACCAAGTCTTTAATGCGGTCGACCATGAAGAAGAACCCGGCGTCATCGCGATAAGCCGCGTCACCTGTGTGCATCCAGCCATCACGAATGGCCTCAGCCGTTGCTTGTGGGTTTTGCCAATAACCTTGCATCACCATAGGCCCCTTGACCGCGATTTCACCGATTTCACCATCCGCTAGTGGTTGACCTTGTTCATCGACAATACGGATGTCGGCATTGAAAACAGCTTGCCCACATGAGGCCAAGCGACCCGCATCAGGGCCTTCCAGCACGTGGTAACGGGCTTCCAGAAAGGTGGCTGCCGGTGATAACTCGGTCATCCCATAGGCCTGACAAAATGCTACCTCGGGTAGTTCCTTCAACGCCTTCTTAAGCACGGTCTGTGGCATGGGCGAGGCGCCGTAACCAATATTGATCAGGCTGGATAGGTCATATTTATGCAGGTCTTCGTGGTGTACCAAGCGATTAATCATCGTCGGTACCAATAATAAGGAAGTGACACGGTGCTGCTCAATGCTCGCCAACAAGGTGGGGACATCGAAGGTGGGAAGAATAATGTTAGTGGTGCCCGCTGCGATCATACTATAGACCCGCGAGGCACCGGAGGAGTGGAATAAGGGCGCGGCGTGTAGATAGACGGTGTCTTCATTAAAACCAAAATTTAACGAGGAGCCCATCGAGTTGGCGATCAAATTACGGTGGCTCAGTACAGCCCCCTTCGGTCGTCCAGTGGTGCCGCTGGTGTACAAAATACCGGCGATATCTTCGTAACCACGCTGTTGGTCTTCTAGTGGTTGATGTTGCTCAATCAAGGTTTCGTAATCACTGTCGGTATTGTCAGGATCAAAATAAATGATTTGCTCAAGGCTAGGGAGTTTCGCTAAAAACCCATCGATGACACCTTTAAAATGACTGTCGGCAATCAACATACGCGCGCCGGAGTCCTCCATAATATAGTGCAGCTCATCGCTACCCAAGCGGTTATTCAGCGGCACAATGACACCACCAGCCCACGGCACCGCGAAGCTAAACTCGAAATATTCCGCACAGTTGTGAGACAGCATGGCCACCCGATCATCCGCTTGCAAGCCCGCAGCAACCAGCCCAGCGGCAAGACGAGAGCAGCGTTGTTCAAACTCACTCCAGTTCAGGCTTTTTTCACCACAGATCAATACGGTATCGTTCTTTCGCCGCTGAGCAGAGCGGCGTAGTGTTTGCGTTAAATACATAAATCCCTTAAATTTTTCGGCAGGGTTAATTCTAACGTAAACAAAAAAGGGGAGGGGCTAATTGAGTCTTTCTATGGGCCTTATTGTTTAGCTTAAAGGGAACTGTAAAGCTGAAACGTATTTACCCAGCAACTTTGTCGTGGCTTAGCTGCGGAGGCTGGAGTTGCGATCCAGCACCCAGCAACGTTCATTCTGTGTAAAACCCATATGCTGATAATACGAGTTAGCCGCCGGTGCTGCGATGAGTATTAATTTACACTTCGGCCCAAGTTGGTTTCGGGTGATAGCTTGCAGTTCTTTACCGATGCCGTACTGTTGATGGGTTTTACTAACCGCCAAGTCAGATAGGTAACAGGCATAATGAAAATCAGTCATACAACGAGAAATACCCACAAGGCGAGTACCATCCCATGCGCTGACGATAAGGTTACTATTTGAAATCATACCTTCCATGCAGGCGCGATCTTCTATCGGTCGACGCTCGCCTAGCGTTGAGCTTTTTAATAGCTCAATGAATTGATCTACGCTGATGGATGCATTGGTTTTATATTCTATCTTCATGCTTCCCTAAGGTCTTGCTTACTAAAAAATGAGGCCCGACATTCTTTATTTCAAATACCTCTGAATCAACGGTATACCCCGCCTTGCTATAAAATCCAAGCGCAACAGCTCTAGCATTTGCCCAAAGGTAAGCTGAGTTATTTTGTCGAGCATAACGTTCAGCGGCCGCTAATAGCTTGAAACCAATACCTTGACCTCGAATACTAGGCATTGTTGCCATCGCCCTCAATTGATAGCCACCATCATTTTTAATGTTTAAATGCGAACGACGATAAATTGAAAGGATAGCCAACAAAACATCATTCTCGATCGCTGCAAAATGGGCTGTCGTCTGATCGTCATCACCTGGATAAATACAGTCAGATATGTCACTGTTAGGCCGCAGGATCTCATGACGGATAGGTAATGTTTCAATTGGCTTTATTCTTCTTATCAGCATACTGTTCATCAATTAGCGGCTAACGTCTAAAGTGTCCAAGCCACTCAGCGCTATAACATTATTAGTGTGAGGCTAAAGCGCTTACTTTAGTGAGAAAGCGTGTCCAGCTCTTTGAGGGTTAACAGCGTTAGCAATTAAATCGTTCAAGATCGGTTAGTTGAATATCGACCCAATTTGACCGGTCGCCACTCTCGGTTACCGCCTTAATTTCACATAACTTGCGGTTTATACTATTTAATATATTTTGTCTGCTACTTACGCAGTCGGTGGCTGCTAATAGGCGTTTTTGAAGCTTAATTTCTTTCTTAACTCTAACGGCAAATTTCTTGGCGTTAGGACTTATCTGTTCATCCATGTTCATAATGCGTCCTTCTATCGATACGACTTCCCACTTCTTCAGAAAGGATTCCTTGTATTCGTATAGTCATTGTGAGGGCTTGCCTTGTATACCATCAAACCAGTATTGAATAGCCTAGCGTTTATTGTCCGTAATCAAAAGCTAAAATTAACATTAAATTATTGCCGTTTTATGACAGACGGTAAAACAAGAGTTTTAAGACGTTGCTCATTAAGTAAATAATCTTCGCTGACTACTCCAAGAGTAGGGACTTAATTTAATTATTGAATCTTAGTGGACCCCAACGAGATACGGGGTGGGGACGGTTTTTTGTCACCTTATTTAACGGCCGTTTGATCTTCAGGACAAGGTGTGGCGATTGACTTAGGTTCTATATGGCGTGTACATAAAAAATATCATGCAAAGACTAAATCACTGACTATACTCACCTAAAGAAATGCCCCTTGGCTAGCCATTATGTCGATAGGGAACTAACAACATTAACTTAATGAGGCGACATGGAATGCATACAGATAAACTGAGCATTAAAACCAAAACCGTACGGAAATTAGCACCCTTATTAGCCTTACTAATACCTGCCACTAGCTTCGCCGGTCCGCATAGCCTTTATGGTGATTTCAGGTACTCATTTAATAACGTTGACCAAGTGAGTAGTAATGTGCGTGGGGAAAATAATGCCTCACGCCTGGGTGTTAAAGGTAGTTTCGATGAAATGTGGGGTATTACAGCATTTTACCATTGGGAAACCGGTGTTAACTTTGATGACGATAAAGAAACGCTGAGTCAGCGTTTTTACTTTGCGGGTATTAAAGGCTCACTGGGTAAGCTGGTTTATGGCCGAATATCGACACCATACAAAATGGCCGGCTTAAAAATTGACCCTTTTTATGATACTTCAGCAGGAGCGGGTTTTGGCGGTGCCACCTATGGGCTTTCTGGTTTAACCAACGGTTGGACGGATAAATCCTTAGCTTTTTCCAGTGCTAAGTATGGCCACTTTAATTTTAATGCTGCCGTGTTTATAGATGATAGTGATCACGAACATCATGATGCTAACCTAGGTTTTACCTATGCCAATAAAAATTTAACGGCAGGAGTGCAATATTTGGATGTTAGTGATACGGGCATCATTGCTAATAGTAGCCCAGACAGCTCCGCGATAAGAGGCCATATGAAATACACCATGGGTGCTTGGACAATGGGCGCATCACTTGAAAATATTGATATTAGCGGGGGTAGTGATCAGCAATATGCTTACCTATCAACGACCTACCAGCATTCTGCAAAACTTAAACTCGCGGGCTCTTTAGGTTCAGTTTCTAAGGTAAGTAGTAGTAAAAACGGTAGTGGTGTTAACGTTGGCGCGTTTTACCAACTATTCGAAAAAACGAATGTTTCCTTACTCTACAGTCAGGTGGATTTTGATAAGGGCAGAAACCGAAATACCTTTTCTATCGGGGTTAGTCAAAAGTTTTCTTTTGAATAAATAGCCAGTTTTTGTCATTAAGGTGACAGTAAGCAGAAAGGGAAAAGGCGTAGGCCTTTTCCCTTTTTCGTTATGGCTTTATGTTTTGTCACTGAGTCTGATATACCCTGACAGCCTTGATAGCTGTTAGAAATAGTTTCATTAGTTCAGGTTTATCGATGGATGACCTCGCTATTTTAAATGCCGCGTCCGAGCTTTTTTCCCGGGAAGGGAGTAGCCTGGCCAACCGTGCTGCTGAATGATTTTATCTAACTCTTCTGTATTCGATATTCGCAACTCTTCGAACTCTCTAGGAACACCTTCAAAACGATTGCCGTTCTGTGTCAATGTGTTCCACATACTCAATTCTGTTTCTGCTAATGAAACCAGGGTGTTCTGAAGATCCATATAAAATGGTCCTATGTCGGTCTAATGCTACATTCTGCGGGAATTGGTGGCATCAGGGAATTAGTTTTCTATTAGCATCTGTTATATCTTATGCCAATGAACACCTTATCGTTCAGTAACTCAACTCCTGCGAAAAGGCCTTTGTTAAATGCTGCATGACCAATTTGATTCTTTCTACATTACGTAAGTCAGGGTGGGTTAACAACCATAGGTGACTGGGACCTGCCTCTTTAACGCCAAATAACCTAATGAGTTCAGGCCTAAGCTGATCGTCAGGTAAAAATGCCAAGCCTTGCCCTGATTCTACAAAGTAAGACATCGTCGTCAAATCATCGCAGCGTGTTGTAACTTGCTGAGCAAAGTGTTTGTCCAGCCAGGTGAACGCTGGCACACGACTCAAGGCACCTGTAGCGCCAATGAGAGAATGATTGTTCAGTTCCTGCATATCGCTAGGTAAACCAAACGCATCTTTATATTTTTTGCTGCCAAAAATACTCCAATTCAGAGTGCCCACTTGCCTTCCAATCAGGTGATCGGGTGGTGCTGACGAGGTAGCACGTACTGCAATATCGGCTTGACGGTTTGACATGTTGAACTCTTGATTGCTAACCAATAATTCAATCTGTATCTCTGGGTATTGTCGGTTAAAGTCGGAGATATAGCGGGGTAAATAACGATAAGCGATATTGTTGGGGGCGGTGATCTTAACAATACCCTTAGGCTGAACATCTTTACCAACAATGTGGCGATCGATGCCATCAAAAGAGCTTTCGATACTTTCTGCAAGCCCCAGTAGTTCATGGCCCAGTGTAGTCAATTCGTAGCGGTTATTGATACGCTCAAATAGTTTCCCGCCTATCTCTTCCTCAAAGGCATGCAAACGCCTGAAAATGGTTGAATGGTTAACAACAAGCTCATTGGCCGCTCCAGATAAAGATCCGCGACGAGCAATCGCTAGAAATACCTTCAATGAATTCCAATCCATACAGTCCTTTTAGTTGCATTTTTGCAATGTTGATTTGCATATTTTGCCAATAGATATGCGAATACGCAAGACATATGATATGCAGATACTTACATGAACGGAGATAAGCCCAATGAACCAGTTAGTTAATTCAGATACCAGCGCATTTATATTACGCGTTTCGCTCGGCACGATCCTGTTAGCGCATAGCCTCTATCTGAAACTGTTCGTGTTTACCTTGGCTGGTACGGCTCAATATTTCGGTTCGATTGGATTACCCGAAGTATTCGCCTATATTGTTTTTACGGTTGAAGTACTCTCTGGTTTGGCACTGTTATTAGGTTTCAATACTTGCTTGTTTTCAGCGCTGGTTATCCCCGTTTTACTCGGCGCTACTTGGGCGCACTCTAGCAATGGATGGTTGTTTAGTAATACCGGAGGAGGCTGGGAATACCCGTTATTGCTCAGCTTAATGGCGCTCGTACAGGTCGGCCTAGGAGATGGGAAATTCGCTGTCAGCTCTTATCTTCATCAAGACAATCACTTATAAGGTCATCGGGGAAGGGCTCCATGGAACACAACATTTAAATTGATAGCTGCTGTGGGCTTGCCGATACGTGGACGTATTTGGCAGCTTCATTGATATATATACGTTCGTTAATTGAGTGAAGTGTCAGCAGTGGCGAAGTGTATGAAATGAAGCCAATGTGTTCAACAAGTGGTATCAGAAGATGATCCAAATATTGTGCTCGAATTGCTGACAAATCAAATCAGAATTACCACAGGAAAGCGCTCGCTTTTTTTCCAATAACGTTACCATCAAATACTAGTTCAGCAGCCGAGTTAGAAAATCCATAACAAACATGTAAGGGCAATAAATGCTCTTCTCTAGGGTGACAATATCGGGCAAAAGGGGCATCCGCCCATGTTTCTAATTGTTGATCTCTATCATGAGCTGTCATTTGCTCATCGGTGCATGTATCAATAAGCCAGCGTTCGAAGGCTTCATTTTTTTCATCCGGACAACCGCTGGCCTGGAAAAACTCTCGCATATTATGAAATGAAAGCCCTGAGCCAATGACTAATACATTATCATTTCTTAACCCTGCTAATGCTCTACCCATTTGGATGTGCGCTTTTGGCTCAAGGTTACTTAAAAGAGATAATTGCACACAAGGAATATTTGCCTCAGGAAACATAATGGTTAACGGAACAAATACTCCATGATCAAAACCACGTTTATCATCCAGCCTGGCTTCAATTCCACTATCCCGTAGTAAATTATAAATTTTTTCTGCCAATGCTGGGCTGCCTAATGCGGGGTATTGGATGTTATAGCTTTCATCAGGGAAACCAGAATAATCATAAATTAACGAAGGCGCTTTCCCACTCGTAATGGTTGCCTTATCTTCTTCCCAATGCGCACTGATAATGAGTATCGCTGATGGTTTTCCCAAAGTTGGCGTAATCGTTTGTAAGAAAGCGACCATCTCTTGATGACTGTTATCACCCAGCAGCGGTAAAGGCCCACCACCATGTGGAATGAATAACACGTTACTGAGTTTATTATTTATTTTTTCATCCATACTTATCGGTGCGTCGTTAGTTTATTGGTAGTGGTACTAGGGCCGCGCAACAAGCGCCGCTTGGTAGGGAAGCCGGGAGAGGGGCGTTTAAACCAGCTGTCATACTTTTAATGACTCACTGTTTTTGAGAATACATTGATGACTATGACTCCCGCTAAAATTAACAGGGTTTGTAATGATAATAACGCATCAGCTGATCCAATAAGCTCTTAGATTTAGGCTGAAAAAAAACCTTCCGAGTTATGTTTGTTTTTAAAATCCATAAGGCAGCATTGCCCATGTTTGGTATGTTAATATCATAATACATGGAAGTTCCACCCAGCTATATACAATAAATATCAGGGTAATGACTTCCGCTTATTAACACTGTTATGTTTAATGAGCGCGGCGAATAAGGTGGAGTACATCGTTAAAATGGATCAAGTATTTTACCCAGTGCCTGCATATCTGGATGCAATAGTAGAAAGGCTGTCGAAGCGGAACTGGTTAGTACATAATTTTAACCTTAGCGAAGACGACGACCTTTATAACCCAGCAAACTATCTACAAAATTTAGAGTTTGATGGCACTATTAATATGTATTAATAGTCGATCTAAATATTTATCAATTTCTTTTAAATATAGTTAAAAAACCGAATCCAATTCCAATTTTTAGAGATGCCGCTTCTCTACTAGTTTTCTGTCAAATTACAAATATCAATATTGACCCTACTTTTTCAGTATAAAAAAAATAAGGGGTCATGTGTATTTTACAATTAAATATTCGCTATTCCAGTTCGATAGATAAACCGAATCGATGAGGTCAGACACGATTGATTTTTCGGGTTTGTTTTTTTTGTGCCAATTAATACGCCAAAAAACAGAACTTTTTGGTCGAAACTTTACAAGCTATTTTCTATCCGTAGAAAAGTGGTAGGCCGTGTAGTTGGCTAGGCTGTCTTGTTAGTTGTCAGGTTTTAAAAAAAGCCCGACTTTTATGTCTTTTAAGTAAAACGTAAAAAATAAAAAACCGCTTGCAGTGATGTAAGCGGTTTTTTAATTTTTCGTCCAGCGTCTCGGCAACATGCGCCTGCGTTGTTCTAATACCTACATCCCTGTAGGCATAAGCTCTAACAGCGTAATTAAGCTGCTTTCACTGCAAAGCGGTCTTCTAAATAGTTAATAATGTCAGAAGACTCGTACATCCAAGAAACCTTGCCTTCTTCTTCAATGCGTAAGCAAGGCACCTTTAATTTGCCGCCTCCCTCTACAAG
>MAAM01000008.1 GCA_002162695.1 Cycloclasticus sp. 46_120_T64
GTGCAAATGACTGTTAAATTAATTAATCCTATTGCGATGGAAGACGGTTTACGTTTCGCTATTCGTGAAGGTGGCCGCACTGTTGGTGCTGGCGTTGTTGCTAAAATTATTGAGTAATTTAAGTAATATATAAAATTGTTGTATTTGTAAGTATAGGTCAGTAGCTCAATTGGCAGAGCAGCGGTCTCCAAAACCGCAGGTTGGGGGTTCGATTCCCTCCTGGCCTGCCAGTGGCAGGTATAAAGATCTAAATCTTTAAACATAAACTAGAAGTTATAAGTATGAATGCAGAAACAGAACAGAGTTCTGGTCAGTTAGATGTTGTAAAATTAGGGCTTTCAATCTTGGTGCTTGTCGCAGGGATTGCTGGCTTTTATTTTTTTGGTGAGTACTCTTTGTTGTTGCGTGTTATCGCGTTATTGGTTGTATTATCAATGTCGTTGGCGCTAGTTTATACAACGAATCTCGGGCAGTCATTTTGGCAGTTTGCTCAAGGCTCGACAGTCGAACTTAGAAAAATCGTATGGCCAACAAAAAAAGAAACCATGCAAACAACGTTGATCGTTGTAGTCATGGTTTTGTTTGTTGGTATTTTATTGTGGATGTTTGATGGCCTGCTAATGTGGGCTATTAGCTATATAACAGGTTAAGGCGGCTAATATGGCATTGCGTTGGTATGTGGTTCATGCGTACTCGAATTTCGAGCATCGAGTCAAAAGCTCATTAGAAGAGGCGATTGAACGCGAGGGTATGCAGGAGCAGTTTGGTGAGATTTTGGTGCCGACTGAAGAAGTAGTTGAGATGCGTGATGGTCAACAAAAACGCAGTGAGAGAAAATTCTTTCCTGGTTATGTGTTGGTTCAGATGGAATTAAATGACGCTAGTTGGCATTTGGTTAAGGACGTGTCTAAGGTGTTAGGTTTTATTGGTGGCAAGAGCGATCGCCCTGCGCCTATTACTGAGGCCGAAGCTGATAAAATCCTTAATAGAATCCAAGAAGGTATTGAAAAACCACGACCTAAAGTCTTGTTTGAGGTTGGTGAGGTTATTAGAATTAATGATGGGCCGTTCAAAGACTTTAATGGAACGGTTGAAGGGGTTAATTACGATAAGAGCACAATTAGTGCGTCGGTATTAATCTTTGGGCGTGCAACGCCAGTTGATTTAGAGTTTGGTCAGGTCGAAAAGGTCTGATTGTTTTAACAGGGGAGCCGTCTAGGTGTTTGACCCATTTAGGAGATAAAAATGGCTAAGAAAGTTAGTGCATATATTAAATTACAAGTAAAAGCTGGCGAAGCTAATCCAGCGCCACCGGTTGGTCCAGCGTTGGGTCAGCATGGTGTTAATATCATGGAGTTTTGTAAAGCGTTTAATGCTAAAACTCAAGGTATTGAAAAAGGAATGCCAATCCCAGTTGTTATTAGCGTTTACACCGATAAGAGTTTTACATTCATTACTAAAACTCCACCTGCGTCTATTCTACTTAAGAAAGCAGCGGGTATACCTAAAGGTAGTGGTACACCGAATACTGTGAAGGTTGCTACGGTAACTCGTGCGCAGTTAGAAGAGATCGCAACTATCAAAGATGCTGATATTACAGCGGCTGATATGGATGCTGCGGTTAGAACAATTGCTGGTAGTGCCCGTAGTATGGGTATCGACGTGGAGGGTGTGTAAATGGCTAAGTTAACTAAAAAAGCAAAACTAATTAATGAAAAGGTTGTCGCAGGGCAAGCTTATGTGGCAAACGAAGCCTTTTCTTTATTAAAAGAATTAGCGGTTTCAAACTTCGCAGAATCTGTCGATGTTAGTGTTAATCTAGGTATCGATTCTCGTAAGTCAGATCAAAATGTTCGTGGCTCTACCTTGATGCCAAATGGTACGGGTAAGGTTGTTCGTGTTGCAGTCTTTACTCAAGGCGCGAATGCTGATGCTGCGACTGCGGCAGGTGCTGATGTAGTCGGTATGGAAGATTTGGCCGCGCAAGTTAAAGCCGGTGAGATGGACTTTGACGTGGTTATCGCTTCTCCAGATGCAATGCGTATCGTTGGTACTCTAGGGCAAATTCTTGGCCCTCGTGGTTTGATGCCAAACCCAAAGGTTGGTACGGTGACACCTGATGTTGCGACGGCGGTTAAGAATGCAAAAGGCGGCCAGGTTCGTTATAGAACAGATAAGGCTGGTATCATCCATTGCAGTATCGGTAAAACAACCTTTGAAGAAGCTGCTTTGAAAGAGAATGTTGAGGCTTTATTGGCTGATCTAGTTAAAGCAAAACCTGTTGCTTCTAAAGGTGTGTATTTGAAAAAAATTAGTGTGTCAACAACCATGGGCCCTGGCTTAGTTGTTGATCAATCTAGCCTGAGTATTGGTTAGGCCTCGTATTTGAGGGAATGACTTTGGATTGCTGACGATTGTCAGCAATCGTCAAAGACCGTAGGTGCATAACTGCTTAATTTCCTACGCAGACGGTAAGTCCTAAAATTTTAGGATGGCCCCGTTAAATGGGTGCCCTTTATGGGTTTAATAGGTAATAACTTAGGTTATTACATAACAATAGTCTGGAGGTACATATGCCACTAAATCTTGAGCAAAAAGAAGCTGTAGTTGCTGAAGTGGCTGAAGTTGCTGCGAAAGCGTTTTCCGTAGTTGCTGCAGAATACCGTGGTCTGACTGTTGGTGAGATGACTGAGCTACGTGAAAAGGCTCGTGAAACTGGCGTATACCTACGTGTTGTAAAAAACACATTGGTACGTAAAGCCGTTGAGAATACTGAGTTTGAATGTATTCAAGATGCTTTAGCAGGTCCGTTGATCGTTGCATTTTCGATGGAAGATCCTGGTTCAGCCGCTCGATTAGTAAAAGATTTTAGTAAAGATCATGACAAGTTAGCAACTAAGTTTGTTTCTGTCGGTGGTCAATTACTAGCTGCTAGCGAGCTTGAAAGGTTATCTAAACTACCAACAAAAGACCAAGCAATAAGTATGTTGATGTCTGTAATGAAAGCACCTGTCGAGAAACTCGTCAGAACGCTTGCAGAACCACATGCAAAATTGGTTAGAACTGTCGATGCTGTCCGCGAACAAAAGCAGGCTGCATAGGTAATATTTTTAATAAAATTTAAATTATAGGGGTAAGACAAATGGCTGTCTCCAAAGAAGATATCTTAGAAGCAATTTCTAACATGAGTGTTATGGACGTCGTAGAGTTAATCGAAGCGATGGAAGAAAAATTTGGCGTTTCTGCAGCTGCTGCTGTAGCCGCTGCACCTGCTGCTGCAGCTGGTGGCGAAGCTGCTGCTGAGCAAACTGAGTTTGATGTTATCTTAGCAAACTTCGGTGAGAATAAAGTTTCTGCAATTAAAGCAGTACGTGCTATCACTGGCCTTGGTTTGAAAGAAGCTAAAACTTTAGTTGAAAGTGCACCTGCTCCAGTTAAGGAAGGCGTATCTAAAGACGAAGCTGAAGAAACTAAGAAACAACTTGAGGAAGCCGGCGCTTCTGTTGAAATCAAGTAGTAGTTGTAGTTTCAGAAAGCCGTAAGGCTTTCGAATGAATAGGGTCGGTAGTTTTTAACTACCGGCCTATTTCCCGTTGTAGGGTAATAAATATTCAATCTAGCGGTAGATTGAACATTATTGAAAGATAAGGGTATAAACATGGCGTACTCATTTACTGAGAAAAAACGTATTCGTAAAACTTTTGGTAGTCAAGTCGGCGTTATGGATACGCCTTATTTGCTTGAAACACAAATAAGCTCTTACAAGCGTTTTCTTCAATCTGATGTTGAGCAAACTCAAGAGCTGGATTCTGTTGGCTTACATGCTGCATTAGGCAGTGTGTTTCCAATTACTAGTCATACTGGTTATGCGGTGTTGGAGTACGTAAACTACCGTTTAGGTAAACCAAAATTTGACGTTAAAGAGTGTCAATCACGTGGTGCAACTTATGCTTCACCTTTAAGGGTGCAAGTGAGACTGGTTATTTACGATAAGGATTCTCCGGCGGGCTCAAAGCGTGTCAAAGATATCCGTGAACAAGAAGTTTATATGGGTGAATTGCCGCTCATGACTAATAACGGTACCTTCGTAATCAATGGTACTGAGCGTGTTATCGTTTCTCAATTACACCGTTCACCCGGTGTGTTCTTTGACCATGATAAGGGCAAAACACACTCATCAGGTAAGCTACTATTTTCTGCCCGGGTTATTCCTTACCGTGGCTCTTGGCTTGATTTTGAATTTGATCATAAAGATATTGTTTATGTTCGAATTGATCGCCGTAGAAAGCTACCGGCTACTGTATTACTCAAAGCGCTTGAGTTTACTAATGAACAAATTATTGACATGTTCTTCGAGAAGAACGTGTTTAACATGGACAAGTCTGGCTTGTCGATGGAGCTTGTCGCTGATCGATTACGCGGCGAAATTGCAAGTTTCGATATTAAAATCAGAAGTAAGGTTTTAATCGAAGAAGGGCGTCGGGTAACAGCGAAGCATATTCGTGAGCTTAAAAAAGCCGAAGTCACTAATATCAATGTACCGAACGAGTACTTAATCGGTAAGTTATTAGCGACGGCCATTATTAACCAGGAAACGGGTGAAATCGTTGCTGAGCTGAATGCTGAAATCACCGAAGAAAACCTCGATGAGATTGTTAATAGTGGTGTTAGTAAAATTGAAACGCTATACGTCAACGATTTAGATCGTGGTGCGTTCATTTCAAATACCTTAAATATTGATTCAACCATCGATCAGATGGATGCCTTGGTTGAAATTTATCGCATGATGCGCCCAGGTGAGCCTCCAACCAAGGAGTCTGCGCTTAAGTTATTCCATAATTTGTTTTTCACTCTAGACCGTTATGACCTTTCTAAGGTTGGTCGAATGAAGTTCAATCTTCGTTTAGAGCGTGATGAAGTAACTGGCCCGGGTGTACTCAGTAACGAAGATATCATTGCGGTATTAAAGGAACTAATTGGTATCCGTAATGGTGAAGGTTCTGTCGACGATATTGACCACCTTGGTAACAGAAGAATACGTTCTGTTGGTGAAATGGTTGAAAACCAATTTAGAGTGGGTTTAGTTCGTGTTGAACGAGCCGTTAAAGAACGTTTATCTATCGCTGATTCAGAAGGCTTAATGCCGCAAGAGATTATTAACGCTAAACCGGTTGCGGCAGCGATTAAAGAATTCTTCGGCTCTAGTCAGTTATCACAGTTTATGGATCAAAATAATCCATTATCTGAAATTACCCATAAACGTCGTGTTTCAGCCTTAGGCCCCGGTGGTCTTGCTCGTGAACGTGCTGGTTTTGAGGTTCGAGATGTTCACGCGACTCATTATGGTCGTGTTTGTCCGATTGAAACGCCAGAGGGACCAAATATCGGTTTGATTAACTCATTGGCGGTGTACGCAAGAACCAATAACTATGGTTTCTTGGAAACACCATATCGTAAGATTGTCGATGGTAAACGTACCGAGCAAATTGATTATCTATCAGCTATTGAAGAAGGGCGTTTTTACATCGCTCAGGCCAATGCTGGAATGGATAAAAATGGTTGTTTGACCGATGATATGGTGACTTGTCGTCACGCAGAAGAATTTACTATTACGACGGCTGATAAAATTCAGTACATCGATGTATCTCCGAAACAAATTGTTTCGGTTGCGGCGTCTATTATTCCGTTCCTAGAGCACGATGATGCTAACCGGGCGTTGATGGGGTCAAACATGCAGCGTCAAGCTGTACCAACACTGAAGGTTGATAAGCCTCTAGTCGGTACGGGTATGGAGCGGGCCGTTGCGATTGACTCAGGGGTGACGATTACAGCCTTACGTGGTGGTATCGTTGATGACGTTGATGCTTCGCGAATCATTATTCGTGTTAGAGATGAAGAGGCTGAAGCCGGTGAGTCAGGTGTTGATATTTATAATTGCACCAAGTACACACGTTCTAATCAAAATACGTGTATCAATCAGCGTCCTTTAGTCAAACCCGGCGATAAAGTTTCGAAGGGTGATGTGCTGGCGGATGGTCCATCAACAGATATGGGTGAGCTTGCGCTTGGACAGAATATGCTGGTCGCCTTCATGCCTTGGAACGGTTACAACTTCGAAGACTCGATTCTAATTTCCGAAAAAGTTGTGAAAGAAGATCGTTTAACGACAATTCATATTGAAGAAAAAGTTTGTATTGCACGTGATACAAAACTCGGTTCAGAAGAGATCACTGCGGATATTCCGAATGTTGGCGAAGGTGCGCTCTCAAAGCTTGATGAGTCTGGGATTGTCTATATTGGTGCCGAGGTGAAAGGTGGCGATATCTTAGTGGGTAAGGTGACACCTAAGGGTGAAAGCCAGTTAACTGCTGAAGAAAAGTTACTACGAGCAATCTTCGGTGAAAAAGCCTCCGATGTGAAAGATACTTCGTTACGAGTTGGTTCAAGCGTTCAGGCAACGGTTATCGACGTTAAAGTCTTTACCCGTGATGGGGTGGAAAAAGACCAGCGTGCGATTGAGATCGAACAAGCTGAATTATCAAGTGTTAAGAAAGATTTTGACGACCAGTTACGTATCGTCGAAGGTGACACTTTCTTACGTGTTAAAAAAATGTTATTAGGTAAATCTGTTATCTCTGGCCCAAGTGGGCTTAAGAAAGGTAGCGAAATTACCAGCGAATACCTATCAAGTATCTCTAATGCTGAGTGGTTGAAAATAAAGCTTGAAGATGAAGCCTTGAATGTTCAACTGGAAACGGTGGCTGAACAGGTTGAGCAGCAGCGCATCGATTTCAATGAGAAGTTTGAAGAGAAACGTAAGAAAATCACCATGGGTGATGACTTGCAGCCAGGTGTGTTGAAAATGGTTAAGGTTTACTTAGCGGTTAAACGACGCATTCAACCGGGTGACAAAATGGCGGGTCGCCATGGTAACAAAGGTGTTATCTCGATGATCGTTCCTGAAGAAGATATGCCGTATATGGAAGATGGTACCCCCGTCGATATCGTGCTTAACCCACTGGGTGTTCCTTCTCGAATGAACGTTGGTCAGGTGTTGGAAACTCACCTAGGTTGGGCTGCTAAAGGCTTAGGTAATGAAATCGGTAAGATGCTGGAAGCGAAAGCTAAAGTTGAAAAGTTACGTAAATTTTTAGATAAGATTTATAACACGAGTGGTAGAAAAGAAGACTTGGATTCATTTACTGATGATGAAATTCTTGAGTTGGCAGAAAACCTGAAAGCAGGTGTACCGATGGCGACTCCTGTGTTTGATGGCGCTTCTGAAGCAGAGGTTAAACAAATGCTACGCTTAGGTGGCCGCTCTGATACAGGCCAAATTCAGTTATATGATGGTCGTTCAGGTGAGGCATTCGATCGTGAAACCACCGTTGGTTATATGTACATGCTGAAATTGAATCACTTGGTTGATGATAAGATGCATGCGCGTTCTACTGGACCGTACAGCCTCGTAACGCAACAGCCATTAGGCGGTAAAGCTCAGTTTGGTGGTCAGCGATTTGGAGAGATGGAGGTTTGGGCGCTTGAAGCTTATGGTGCTGCCTATACACTACAAGAGATGTTAACCGTGAAGTCGGATGATGTTTCTGGTCGTACACGTATGTATAAGAATATTGTCGATGGTAATCACACAATGGACCCAGGTATGCCTGAGTCATTTAATGTGTTGGTTAAAGAGATTAGAGCTCTGGGTATTAATATAGAGCTTGAGCAAGACTAGTCTTTTCCATTAAGTTGAACAAAAACAGATAATAAGGAGATATGGTCTTGAAAGATCTACTCAATTTTTTAAAGCAACAAAATCAAACCGAAGAATTTGATGCTATACGCATTGGCTTAGCTTCACCCGATATGATCAGATCTTGGTCATATGGTGAGGTTAAGAAACCAGAAACGATTAATTACCGTACCTTTAAGCCTGAAAGAGAGGGTTTGTTCTGTGCGAAAATCTTTGGTCCTGTAAACGATTATGAGTGCTTATGTGGTAAATATAAGCGCCTTAAGCACCGTGGTGTTATTTGTGAAAAGTGTGGGGTTGAAGTAACCCTGTCAAAGGTTCGCCGCGAGCGCATGGGGCACATTGATTTAGCTAGCCCAGTTGCCCATATTTGGTTCTTGAAGTCACTACCGTCAAGAATTGCGTTGTTGTTGGATATGACGCTACGTGATATTGAGCGAGTGTTGTACTTTGAGTCATATGTGGTCGTTGACCCAGGTCTTACAACCCTAGAAGCGGGTGTTTTACTCACCGAAGAAGAGTATCACGATGCGGTTGAAGAGCACGGTGATGAATTCACCGCGTTAATGGGTGCTGAAGCGGTTGACGGTTTGTTGAAGTCTCTTGATTTACAAGAGGAAATGAGCCGCTCACACGAAGACATTAATAATACTAAGTCTGAAACAAAAATTAAGAAAATCTCCAAGAGGCTTAAAGTTCTTGAGGCATTAGTTGCTTCTAAGAATAAACCTGAGTGGATGATTCTTAAGGTATTACCGGTGTTGCCACCTGAGTTACGTCCGTTGGTACCACTGGATGGTGGGCGTTTTGCAACGTCAGATCTAAACGATTTATACCGTCGAGTTATCAATAGAAATAACCGTCTACATCGCCTGTTAGACCTTAGCGCGCCTGATATCATTGTTCGCAATGAAAAGCGTATGTTGCAGGAATCTGTTGATGCCTTATTAGATAATGGTCGTCGTGGACGTGCTATTACTGGTACTAACCGTCGTCCGTTGAAGTCTTTGGCCGATATGATCAAAGGTAAACAAGGTCGTTTCCGTCAAAACCTGCTCGGTAAACGGGTAGATTATTCGGGTCGTTCGGTTATTGTGGTTGGCCCAACCTTAAAACTACACCAGTGTGGTTTACCTAAGAAAATGGCGTTAGAGTTATTCAAGCCATTCATTTTTAGTAAATTACAAACTCGTGGTGAAGCGACTACCATCAAGGTGGCGAAGAAACAAGTAGAGCGTGAAGGTCCAGAAGTTTGGGACATTCTTGCCGATGTTATTCGTGAACACCCTATTATGCTTAACCGTGCGCCTACCCTACATAGATTAGGTATTCAAGCTTTTGAACCGATTCTAATTGAAGGTAAAGCGATTCAATTGCACCCATTAGTTTGTTCAGCGTTTAACGCCGACTTTGATGGTGACCAAATGGCGGTACACGTGCCGTTATCAATCGAAGCGCAGCTCGAAGCGCGTAGCTTGATGATGTCGACTAATAATATTCTATCGCCTGCAAATGGTGAGCCGGTCATCGTTCCGTCACAAGATGTTGTGTTGGGTCTCTATTATATGACCCGTGAGAAAATTAACGGCCTCGGTGAGGGAATGGTCTTCAGCGATGTGGATGAAGCGAGTCGTGCGATTCAATCGGGTGCAGTTAGCCTGCATGCGAAGGTTAAAATTCGTATTGAAGAGGATCACGTTGATGAAGAAGGCAATATCACTTCATCGGTTCGCCTAGTTGAAACGACGATTGGTCGTGCTCAAGTGTGGCATATAGTACCTAAAACGCTTGATTTCGATTTTGTTAATAAAGATTTAACCAAAAAATGCATTATGCAGTTGATTGATGCCTGTTATCGCCAATTAGGTGATAAAGCTACGGTTATCTTTGCCGATCAATTGATGTATCTCGGTTTTTCAAATGCGACTAAATCAGGTGTATCGTTCGGTATTAACGATATGGTTATACCTGATAGTAAAGGCAAGCTTATTAAGGCGGCTGAAAAAGAAGTTAAAGACGTTGAGGGGCAATATGCTTCTGGTTTAGTGACTAATGGCGAACGTTATAATAAGGTCATCGATATTTGGTCTCGTACCAATGAGCAGGTTGCTAAGGCGATGATGGATAACCTCGGTTCTGATGATGTTGTCGATGCCAGTGGTGAAACGGTTATACAGAAGTCATTTAACTCGGTGTATATGATGGCTGACTCCGGCGCCCGTGGTTCAGCCGCGCAGATTCGTCAGCTTGCTGGTATGCGTGGTTTGATGGCTAAACCGGATGGTTCGATTATTGAAACCCCAATTACGGCTAACTTTAGAGAAGGTTTGAACGTCTTGCAGTACTTCGTATCAACTCACGGTGCTCGTAAAGGTCTAGCTGATACAGCGCTTAAAACCGCTAATGCGGGTTACCTGACACGTCGATTAGTTGATGTTGCGCAGGACATGGTGGTGTTAACCGAAGACTGTGGCACTTTAAATGGTCTAGTAGTAACACCGCTCATTGAAGGTGGTGAAGTTGTTGAACCGCTAGGTGGTTTGATCCTGGGTCGAGTGATTGCTGAAGACGTGCTTAGTGCGGCGACTAACGAAGTGGTTGTAGAAAGAAATACCTTGATCGATGAGGCTTGGGTAGATCACCTTGAAGAGAACGGTATCGATAAAGTTATTGTTCGTTCATCAATTACCTGTGAGAACAGAAAGGGTATTTGTAAAATGTGTTATGGTCGTGACTTAGCGCGTGGTCAATTGGTTAACCTTGGTGAGGCAGTCGGTGTTGTGGCGGCTCAATCAATTGGTGAGCCAGGAACGCAGCTTACTATGCGTACCTTCCATATTGGTGGGGCGGCTTCGAGTTCAGCGGCGATTAATAATATTCAAATTAAGTCGGAAGGTAGTTTGACCTTTAACGACAAGTTGAAAAGCATTGAAAATAGGGACGGTAAACTAATTGTTATTTCCCGTTCTGGTGAAATTAGCGTGGTTGATGAGTATGGCCGTGAGCGTGAGCGTTATAAAATCCCTTATGGTTCTGAGTTAACCGCGAAGGAAAATGATGCGCTTACCGCCGGTGCGATTTTAGCTACTTGGGACCCGCATACTCACCCTGTTATTACCGAAGTATCGGGTAAAGTGATCTTTACTGACTTCGTAGATGGCGTCTCGGTGCAGCGACAAACGGACGATATCACCGGCTTAAGCTCGATGGTGGTTACGGATGCGAAACAACGTGGTAGCTCGGGTAAGGACTTAAGACCGTCTATTACCTTGGTTGAAGCTAGTGGTGAACCGATTTGTGTACCTGGAACCAATATTGCGGTGCATTATGTAATGCCTGCAGGTGCGGTGGTTAATGTTACCGATGGTGCTGACGTTGTTAATGGTGATATTTTGGCGCGGATTCCGCAAGAATCGAGTAAAACGCGTGATATTACCGGTGGTTTACCTCGGGTTGCCGATTTGTTCGAAGCCCGTAAAACTAAGGACCCGGCTATTCTCGCTGAGATGACTGGTATCGTAAGTTTTGGTAAGGAAACGAAAGGTAAGCGCCGTCTGGTGGTGACCGATAAAGAAGGTGAGTCGAAAGAATTATTGATTCCAAAATGGCGACATATCACCGTGTTTGAAGGTGAGCACGTTGAGCAGGGTGAAACGATTGCTGAGGGTGAATTGACTCCGCATGACATCTTACGTTTGCGTGGTGTGGCTGAATTGGCGCGTTACTTGGTGAATGAGATTCAAGATGTTTACCGTTTACAGGGTGTTAAAATCAACGATAAGCACATCGAAGTGATTATTAGGCAGATGTTGCGTAAAGTTGAAATTACCTCGGGTGGGGATAGTTCCTATATCAAGGGTGAGCAGGTTGAAAAAACTCGTTTCCTTGAGGAAAATGAAAAGCTTGAATCTGCTGGTAAGATACCTGCAACCGCGGATAATGTGCTGTTGGGTATTACTAAGGCATCATTGGCTACCGAGTCATTTATATCGGCGGCCTCCTTCCAGGAGACGACCAGAGTGTTGACAGATGCTGCTGTGCGTGGAACTCGAGATGATTTGCATGGTCTGAAAGAAAACGTCATTGTTGGGCGTTTGATTCCAGCTGGTACAGGTCTAGCGCATCACCTAGAACGCAGAAAGAAAAAGTTAGCCTTAATGCCTGCTGAGCCGTCTGACGTGATGTCTACAGCTGCAGCGCATGATGAAGCTGAAGAAGCGTTAAAACAAGCGCTTAATATGCAGGAATCCTAGTATTTGATATGAAAACACCGGTCTGTTTGGCCGGTGTTTTTATTAATAATCAATTACATAGTCATTCCTCTTGACAGAAAGACCTAATCTGCCTAAAATTCTCGCTCTTCGGTGCGGTTGGATTTTAATCGCAGGTTAGATTAGAAAATAAATTTTAAACGGCATGCTCTTTTTGCATGTAAAAGAAAAAGTATTGCACGAGTTTTTGGAGCTCTTAATAAGATATGACCACTATTAATCAACTAGTTCGTAAGCCTAGAAAGCGTAAGGTAGAAAAAAGTAATGTGCCAGCGCTAGAGGCTTGTCCGCAAAGACGAGGCGTATGTACTCGTGTTTATACTACTACCCCTAAGAAGCCGAACTCTGCGTTACGCAAAGTTGCACGTGTGCGTTTGACTAATGGCGCTGAAGTAACTAGTTACATCGGTGGTGAAGGGCATAACTTGCAAGAGCACTCGGTTGTACTTATTCGTGGTGGTCGTGTGAAAGATTTACCTGGTGTTCGTTATCACGTGGTTCGTGGTAGCTTGGATACTTCAGGTGTAGAAGCGCGTAGAAAAGGCCGTTCTAAGTACGGTGCGAAGCGCCCTAAAAATTAAATAAACGAGTTGAATAATGTCTAGAAGAAAAAAAGCAATTAAGCGCCAGATCCTCCCAGACCCAAAGTTTGGAAATTTAGTATTGGCTAAGTTTATGAATATGATCATGGTAGATGGTAAGAAGTCTATTGCTGAGAAAATCGTATATGGTGCGCTTGATACAATTGAAGGTAAGGGTCATGCTGAACCAGTAGAGGCGCTAATCACTGCGCTTGAAAAAGTACAGCCTGCTGTAGAAGTTAAATCTCGCCGTGTTGGTGGTGCAACCTACCAAGTTCCGGTTGAAGTTAGACCGGCTCGTAGAATGGGTTTGTCAATGCGTTGGTTGATTGATGCTTCACGTAAGCGTAGCGAGCGTAGTATGTCTAATCGCTTGGCGGGTGAAGTTCTTGATGCACTTGAGAGTCGCGGTTCTGCTTTCAAAAAACGTGAAGATACCCATCGTATGGCTGAAGCTAATAAGGCGTTCTCGCACTTCCGCTGGTAGTCTGATTTAAGTTTTTTTTGAGGTAAGCTATGCCGCGTTCTACGCCAATAAATAGATATCGTAATATTGGCATAATGGCTCATATTGACGCGGGTAAGACCACGACAACTGAGCGGGTATTGTTTTACACAGGGGTGTCGCACAAGATAGGAGAAGTCCATGACGGTGCGGCAACCATGGACTGGATGGAGCAGGAGCAGGAAAGAGGGATAACGATTACCTCGGCTGCGACAACTTGTTTCTGGTCCGGTATGGATAAGCAGTATGACCTGCATCGTATTAATATTATTGATACGCCAGGTCATGTTGACTTTACGATTGAGGTTGAGCGGTCGTTACGTGTTCTTGATGGTGCTTGCGCGGTCTTTTGTGCTGTAGGTGGTGTTGAGCCTCAGTCAGAGACGGTTTGGCGTCAGGCTAATAAATATGCGGTGCCACGTATTGCGTTCGTCAACAAGATGGATAGAGCAGGTGCTGACTACCTTAGGGTTGTTGAGCAGATGAGGGTTCGCTTAGCTTGCAATGCGGTCAGTATTCAATGTCCAATCGGCGCTGAAGAAGGTTTTGAAGGTGTGGTAGATCTGCTTAATATGCAGGCGATTTACTGGGATATTGATGATAAGGGTGTTACTCATCGTGTCGCTGAGATACCGGCTGCTATCAAGTCCGATTGTGAATCTTTGCGTGAAGAGATGGTCGAGGCTGCGGCAGAGGCAAATGATGAATTGATGGAGCGCTACCTCGAAGGTGCTGAATTGACTGTCGATGAAATTAAGTTGGGCTTGCGTCTACGAGTGTTGGCTAATGACTTGGTGCTCGTGTTATGCGGTAGTGCCTTTAAGAATAAAGGCGTGCAGGCAGTTTTAGATGCTGTTGTTGATTACTTGCCGTCACCATTAGATGTTCCGGCGATTAAATCGGTTGTTGAAAGTGAGCAAGGCGGGTATGATAGTCGATTACCGAATGATGATGCTCCTTTTGCGGCGTTGGCTTTTAAGATTGCGACAGATCCATTTGTTGGTACGCTGACCTTTTTTAGAGTGTATTCAGGTGTTCTACGTACCGGTGATGTGGTTTTTAACTCGATCAGAGGTAAGAGGGAGCGAGTGGGTCGGATTGTTCAGATGCACTCGAATGAACGCAACGAAGTTAAAGAAGTTTTTGCTGGAGATATCGCGGCGGCAGTTGGCCTAAAGGATGTCTCTACTGGTGACACATTATGTTCACTCGATAAGCATATTACGTTAGAACGTATGGAGTTTCCGGAACCTGTGATATCTATTGCGGTTGAGCCGAGAACCATACAAGATCAAGATAAAATGGCTCTTGCATTGGCCAAGTTAGCACAAGAAGATCCCTCTTTCAGGGTTAGCACAGATGATGAGTCTGGGCAGACGATTATCTCTGGGATGGGTGAGTTGCACCTTGAGATTATTGTTGATCGTTTGATGCGAGAGTTTAGTGTCGTGGCAAACGTAGGTAAGCCGCAAGTCGCTTACAGAGAGACAATACGTCAAGCTGTCGAGCAAGAGGGTAAGTTTATTCGGCAGTCTGGTGGTCGTGGTCAATATGGTCATGTTTGTCTGAAGATTGAGCCGCTTGAGGGTTCAGAGTTTGAATTTGTTGATGATGTTGTTGGTGGGTCTGTTCCTAAGGAATATATCTCGGCAGTTGAGTCAGGTATTAAAGAGCAAATGAAGAATGGTGTTTTAGCGGGTTACCCCATGATAAATATAAAGGTTACTTTATATGATGGTTCGTATCATGATGTTGACTCTAATGAGATGGCATTTAAAGTGGCAGCTTCGATAGGTTTTAAAGAGGGTGCAGCAGTTGCTGACCCGGCGGTACTAGAACCGATGATGAAAGTTGAGGTGGTCACTCCAGAGGATTATATGGGGCACGTAGTAGGTGACCTGAATAAACGCAGGGGTATTATTCATGGTATGGATGATGGTCCTTCTGGAAAAACGATCGATGCAGAGGTTCCGCTGGCCGAAATGTTTGGTTATGCAACTGATTTGAGGTCGGCTACGCAGGGTAGGGCAACATATAGCATGATGTTCGATAGGTATGCGGAAGTGCCGAAGGCACTTGAAGAGAAGATTAAGAGCAGAATTTTTTATTAATATTAAGTAATGACGGGTATTGAGCAATGTCTAAAGAGAAATTTGAAAGAAACAAACCCCATGTAAACGTTGGCACAATTGGCCACGTTGACCACGGTAAAACAACCCTAACTGCGGCGCTTACTAAAGTAATGGCT
>MAAM01000014.1 GCA_002162695.1 Cycloclasticus sp. 46_120_T64
AGATACGTGCGCCCGTTAACGGTTGAATTTCTTCGTCTGTTTCTACGTGAATCGCACGGTCGGCACCCATTGCTAGGGCAGTTCTAAGTTGCTCTTGGCAAACTTTAGGCCCCATGGTGACGGCAATAACTTCTTCCGCTTTACCCGCTTCTTTCAAGCGAAGCGCCTCTTCAACAGCAATTTCATCAAACGGGTTGATGCTCATTTTTACGCCATCGGTTATAACACCTGAGCCATCAGGCTTGACTTGTATACGAACGTTGTAATCTACAACGCGCTTTACTCCCACTAAAATCTTCATCGTGATACCTTGCACTTAATTTATTGAGTTTTATAATCAAACGATTATTAGATATAGTATACCGTAAAACGCCCCTCCAGATCTAACACATCGAAGTATTGATTACCATTAATTAACCAAGCTAACAAACCGCCACTCATCTACCCTCATTCCTTAGCAACTAGGCACTTTCAACACGACCAACCATACGCCTTAAGCTAACCACCTATTTAAATAGGTGGATAAACTCAGCGCAAATTCACTCAAAGAAACCCACTCAGCCAACTCGCTTTATTAGCGAGCAACTAAACTAGGCAAAACCTTCCCTGCTGACGCGATCAAGCTATCGTCTTAACCGACTAACTTCCGCTCTGCGATCAACAAACTGGTTTTACCGACCATCAGCTCTATCGTCATGTACAAACGCTTAAAAACATTTTCTTGCCGGTAAGGCAAACCATGTTTCTGGCAAATGGCCATCACCTGTGGGCGCATTTTTTGATATTGACTTAAGGGTAAAGCCGGTAATAGATGATGTTCAATTTGATAATTAAGCCAGCCGTGCATGAAATCCACCTTATCCGAGCCGGTGGTGTAATTCACACTACCAATAATTTGCCGCAAATAAAATTCGCCCTTGCTATCACTCGGCTCTTCGAAACGATAAATATCCTCCGCAGTATGGTTCGGAATAATCACCAAAAACGAGTGCAAATTGGTCAACAATTCAGCCAATAGAGAGGTTAATAACACATTGGTCGCCGCCTCGACACCCAAGGGTAAAAATAAGGCCGGCATACAGACGAAACGAAATCCGATATACGGCAAATAACAATTCAACCATAGCGCAGCGCCTTCACCACGAAATGGGTTACGCGCTCGACCTTGCCACTCCGGCTTTCCGTTCTTTTTACGTTTTATATTATTCAAAATCATCAGCGTTTTCGGCGCATAATAAAATGGCTTCCAAACACAGGCCAATCCGCCAACAAACATGTAACGTAAAAACATCGGAATTTTTGGATCACGTAAGGCTCGTGTATTTAGCTCGATATGATCGGGGTCTTCTTTCTCACCCAAGTGATAGTGGTGCATTTTATTATGCTCAACGTCCCACGCTGCTGGGTGAATCCAATCCAACCAGTCAACCGTCCGTCGCCACCAACCCTTGGCAAAACCTTTCCGTGTATAGCGTTTCGGCACATCCGGCACTTTATCGTATGCCCCGTGTAAAACAGGGTGGGCAACGTTCGCCCAACGGCATACATTGGCGGTGCTAATGAGTAACGCGGCGAAGGGATTAAATGGCATAATCCATGCCGTTGCGTAACCTAATAAGGCTAGCACACGCCCCCAGAGTTCAACCTTTTTCAAGTGTTGAAAATCTGCTTGATTAGGTGCGCCAACCGACGCTCTTAATGCATCGATATCTTTAGCCAACTGCTTTCTATCTATTGCCGAATAATCTATTTTCATACTCTACCTATATTGAGCAAGCTAAATAACCAGCCTTACATCATTAAAACCTTAGCGCGTAGAAACCCACACCCCATTGGCACATCGTCACGCAGCAACATCCTGTTATCTTTCTGAGCTATACCTGCTTAAACCGCGGGCAAAAAAAAACCAACTTAAAAGTTGGATTTTTTTATGTTTGGATGGTGGGTCGTGCGCGATTCGAACGCGCGACCATCGCATTAAAAGTGCGGTGCTCTACCGGCTGAGCTAACGACCCTCCAAGAAGGCGTGTATAATAGCGTTTTCACGCAGAAAGGCAAGCCCCTTTTGCAATTAAATTAAAATAATTAATAATTTACTGCTGATACACCGTCGGATCGCCCTGCTTAGCCTTTTCAAAGCCTTGTTTTCGCAAGCGGCACGACTCACATTCACCACAAGCCTCACCTTTTGCATTGGCCTGATAACAAGAAACCGTTGCGCTGTAGTCAACCTTCAGCGCCATGCCTTGCTGAATAATTTGCGCCTTGGTCAAATCAATCAACGGCGTATGGATTTTAAAACCACCGTGCTCCACTCCCGCTTTAGTCGCTAAGTTGGCTAATGTTTCAAAGGCCTTAATAAATTCAGGTCGACAATCGGGGTACCCCGAATAATCCACCGCGTTAACCCCAATAAAGATATCCCAAGCATCCAGCACTTCCGCCCAGCCTAAAGCAATCGACAAAAACACCGTATTACGTGCCGGCACATACGTCACCGGAATCCCTTTCGCTTGTTCGGTAGGCACCTCGATAAGGTCATCGGTTAAGGCCGAACCACCGAACTCCCCCATGCCCAAGGTAATCGTTTTATGCTCATTGACCGCATAATGCTTTGCCAGCTTTTCAGCCGCGTCTAACTCTGAGTTATGTCGCTGCCCATAGTCAAAGCTAAGCGCATAACACTCATACCCCTGATCTTTGGCGATAGCCAACACCGTGGCCGAGTCTAAACCACCGGACACTAATACAACTGCTTTCTTTTTTGTCATTGATTAAATCTATTTAGTCATTACTTACCGGGCTGATCGCCCCATAAATACTTATGAAGTTGAATTTGGAATCGCACGGGGAGCTTATATTGCAACACCCAGCCCGCCAACTCAGCGGCTTCCAACCGCCCTTGTACCGGCGAAAACAACACCTCGCACTTATCCTGCAATTGGTGCTGATACATATGCTCTTTCGACCAGATGAAGTCCGCCTGATCACAGATAACATATTTCACTTGATCAGTTGCCGTTAGGTACGCATAGTTCTGCACCTTATTTTTAGCCTCTTCGCCCGAACCCGGTGTTTTAACATCCAGCACCTTGACCACTCGAGAATCCACCGCCGACACATCCAAGGCCCCACTTGTTTCAAGGGACACCTGAAAGCCTAAGTCACATAGCTGCTTCATCAAGCCATGCACCCGTTTTTGCGCTAACGGCTCACCACCGGTCACATTGATATAGTTAGCACCAATCGACTGAACCTGGTCGATAATATCGCTGATATCACGTTCCTGCCCGCCATAAAAGGCGTATTCGGTATCGCAATAACCGCACCGTAAAGGGCAGCCGGTTAACCGAATAAAGGTTGTTGGTAAGCCGACCGACTTACCTTCTCCTTGCAGAGAATAAAATATTTCGCTAATTCGTAAACTGTTTTTCGTCATAACTCTCAGGCTTTAATGCTGCTCTTGTCGCATACGTTCAAGTCGCTTAGCCGCTAAGCTTGCAACCGTGGTACTCGGGTAATCGGTAGTGACTCGCTGTAAGCTGGCCCTAGCTTGCTGCCACTGTTTATTTTCGTAGTGAATAAAGCCTATTTTCAACAACGCATCTTTGGCTTTGGCATGCCGTGGAAACTGCTGCAGAACTTGATTAAATTCATCGAGTGCGCGGCTAAAGTCACGGCTCACATAACTGGCTTCAGCCAGCCAATAATAAGCGTTCGCTAAATACTCGCTAGTCGGGTAGCTGCTCACAAACGCTGAAAAATCACTAATTGCTTGCGGATAACGCCCAGCCTGTAAACCGGCAAACGCTTTATCGTAAGCTTTTTTATCGGCACCCAAGGCCGTTGATGCTGCATTTAAATTCGCTGTTGGAAGCATATCCGCTCCCTCAGGCTGGATTACTGGCAACACCGCCTGCTGGATAACCGGTGCCTCTAACTGTTGAATGCGGCGGTCCGTGTCTAAGTACAAATCACGTTGGTTTTTTTTCAAACTCTCTATTAAATAGTTTTGCTCTTCGAGCTGCCCGCGCATTTGCTGTACATCCTGCTGCAATTGCTCCAAGCGTTTATACATCGTTAGCAAATTAGACGATGCCGCACCGCTTACCTGCTGAGCATTACCATCCACCACTGGCGGTAGGGCTGCCGAAGCAGCCCCACTAAACAACACCAGGGCAGCAAGCTGCCCTGTTATTTGTCTAATAATCAATGTGCTGGATAAATAAGTTCAACACGACGATTTAAGCGCCAAGATTTTTCATCATGCCCTAACACAACCGGCTTTTCTTCACCCAAGGCAACCGCCTCAGCTTGGTTCCCCGCCGCGCCTTGTAGAGACAATAAGTTTTGTACTGTTTTTGCACGTTTTTCACTCAGTGCCACGTTGTATTCACGTGTACCACGCTCATCGGCATGACCTTCAACAATAACAGCAACCCCGTTATTAGCAGCCAAATAAGCCCCATGCGCCGCCAACACTGCTTCGTACTGTGGCTCAACCGCACTGCTATCGAAAGCAAAATAAATAACTTTAGTTGCTAATGGGCTCGCTGGATTATCCAATGGGTGGCCAGTAAAGTTATCCGCACCGTTTAAACCGGTAGTACTAGCACCGCCATTACTCCCATTAATCGCCGCAGAACCTCCGGCTTGCTCATCGCCGCCAAACATACTACAACCCGCCAACGCAGATGATAAGCAAAGACTGACGAGTAATTTCTGATATGTTTTCATTATATGTTTTTCCTCTAATATTGTTTAAAAGGTGACCAAGCAGGTTCCCTAACATCCCCCCCTTGGAGACGTAGTTTCTGACGTACTTTACCATCAGATGATACCGCAGCTAATATTGTTTTCAAACCATCACTGGTTGAATACAAAATCATACTGCCATTTGGCGCGTAACTCGGTGACTCATCCAAGCTTCCAGTGCTCAGAATATTGGTAAACCCCGTTGCCAGCTCCAAACTCGCAATACGGTACTGCCCATTCACTCGATGCACCATAGTGACGTTTTTACCATCTGGGGAATAACTGGCCCGCGCATTATAAGTTCCTTCAAACGTGAGCCGCGCCGCCTTCCCGCCATTCGCTGAAATACGATAAATTTGCGGCTTGCCCCCACGATCCGAGGTGAAAATAATTTGTCTGCCATCTGGCGACCATGAAGGCTCGGTATCAATCGCATAACTGCGGGTTAAACGTCGAAACGAACGGCTAATAACATTGTAAACATAAATGTCTGCACTACCATCTTTTGAAAGGGTTAACGCCAACTGACTACCATCAGGTGACCACGCTGGCGCGCCATTAATGCCCTTAAAAGAACGCAGTTTTTCACGCTGTCCGCTGCGTAGTGTTTGAGTATAAATAGAAGAACGCCGTCCTTCATAGGAGACATAAGACAGCTTATCCCCCCGTGGGGACCACGCTGGGGACATCACCGGCTCCGACGAGGTGACGATGGTTTTCGCGCCAAAACCATCGGCGTCGGCAACTTGAATTTTATATTCGGCCTGACCATTAACACCGTGTGCAGATGTTACGTAGGCGATGCGGGTGCTAAACGCGCCTTTTTGCCCCGTTAGCTTTTCATAAATCAAATCACTGATGCGGTGCGCCGCAGCTCGCAAGCTGGCCGAGTTAGCCGGCACACTAAAACCGGTTAATTGCTCCCCCTTATACACATCAAACAACTGAAACTGTACCGTCAATCGACCGTTCGCCGCGGGTAACACCTTCCCCACCACCAAATTATCTTGCCCTAGCGCTTGCCAGTTACGGAAGTTTACCTGCGCCGCTGAGGAGGGTTTGTTTAACATGTCCAGCCGCGGTAAGGGTTTAAAACGCCCACTACGCGCCAAATCATCACTAATGATTTGCGCAACATCCACCCAGACCTCACCGACAACTTGGGCGGTAGAAAACGGTATTATCGCAATCGGCTGCGCCGAAGACACCCCTTGGGTAATTTCAATTTTCAACGCACCACCCCAAGCAGAAAAGCTCAGCAAAAACCCCAGCAACGCGCCTATTTTTTTAACTCTATTCATCGCTTATTAGCCTCCTGGCCTAAAATTAAACTCAAGTGTACGAAAATACTTAAACATACTCGGGTCTCGCGGTAGTGGTAATGGCGATGCTTTGCGCGTAGCCAATTCCACCGAACGATCAAAAACAGTATTGCCGCTGGATTTAATAACCCGCGCATCAACTACATCACCACCGGGAATTAAACGTACCCGTACATCACAGGCAAGCCCAGCAATATTCCCAGGAGGCGGCCGCCAATTACGTTCGACCTTTTGTCGAATCTTGTCACTAAAACTCGCAACAGCGGCCTGCGCTGCTCGTTCTTGTTGCTCTTGCCGCATTTGCTGCTGCAAGGCTTGCTCTCTTGCCGCCTGCTCTTTCGCTGCTTTCTTCTTGGCATCTGCTTTCTTTTTGGCGTCTGCTTTCTTCTTGGCGTCTGCTTTCTTCTTGGCGTCTGCTTTCTTCTTGGCATCTGCTTTCTTTTTGGCGTCTGCTTTCTTCTTGGCGTCTGCTTTCTTCTTGGCGTCTGCTTTCTTCTTGGCATCTGCTTTCTTCTTGGCGTCTGCTTTCTTCTTGGCATCTGCTTTCTTCTTAGCGTCTGCTTTCTTCTTAGCGTCTGCTTTCTTTTTGGCGTCTGCTTTCTTTTTGGCGTCTGCTTTCTTTTTGGCGTCTGCTTTCTTTTTGGCGTCTGCTTTCTTTTTGGCGTCTGCTTTCTTCTTAGCGTCTACTTTCTTCTTAGCGTCTACTTTCTTCTTAGCGTCTACTTTCTTCTTAGCGTCGGCTTTCTTCTGTTGACGCTCAAGTTTTTTTATCTTATCGGCCTCAGCACGTAATTTCGAGGCATCAATCACCGTCGCCTTCACGATATTAACCCGGGGTTTATTAACAACCGGTTTATCATTCAACTCCACCCCAAACACAAAAACAGCCATCAGCAATAAGTGCAGACATATTGATACGCTAACCGCTACGGGGTGTTTTTTAAATATACTGCGCATTTTAGGTATTACTGTCCAGGCTCAGTCAGTAAACCCACACTCGGCACACCCGCCGCTTGTAAACTCGTCATCGCGCGCACCACCTCACCATAGGCGACGTCTTTATCGCCACGGATCATCACCGCGGTTTTCGGTTTATTACGTAAAACGGCGGCAACTTTAATTTGCAGGGTTTCTCGAGAAATGGGCTGTAGGGCATTCTCACCCACGTCTAAAAAATACTGGCCCTGGCTATCGACTGTGACCACCAAGGGCGGTGCATTACTATCGTCAACCGCGGCTGCGTCGGCCTGTGGTAAGTCAATTTCCACACCTTGCTGAATCAGCGGCGCGGTAATCATGAAGATAATCAACAACACCAACATCACGTCGATATACGGCACCACATTAATTTCGCCAATAGGCTTACGCTTACTACGCGCCATCGTGTTTCTCGTGCTGGCTGATATGCGCCTGACGCTGTAACACGGTAGTAAAGTCATCCATGAAGGTTTCGTAACGCGTCGCGAGGCGATCGGCATTGGTTGAGAAGCGGTTATACGCCACCACGGCCGGAATCGCCGCAAACAAACCCATCGCGGTCGCCACTAAGGCCTCTGAAATACCCGGCGCCACCAAGGCCAAGGTGGCCTGTTTCATATTCGCCAAAGCCTGAAAAGAACTCATAATTCCCCAGACGGTACCAAATAAACCGACATAAGGGCTGGTTGAACCAACGGTCGCTAAGAACGGCAAGTGGTTATCTAATAAATCCATTTCGCGGGTGTATTGCGCCTGCATTGCACGCCGCGCGCCTTCTACTACGTGCATCGGCTCCATCGATTTTTGTGCATTAAGACGTGTGTATTCTTCAAAGCCCTTATGAAAGATATTTTCCAAACCTCGTCGATCATATCGCTCGGCACCGAGCTGGCGCGATAATTCATTTAATTCAATACCCGACCAAAAACGTTTCTCAAAGACATTCACCACCTCAAATGCGGTTTTTAGTTCCTTGTGTTTGGCAAAGATATAAGTCCAAGAGACGACCGATGCCAGCACCAATAGCAGCATCACGAATTTCACAACAGGGCCAGCCTGGCTAATTAGATGGACAATAGATAAATCGGTAGTCATGTTAGTTGCTCAATCATTTCGGTTGGAATAGCCTTAATTTTCATGCTGTGTGCATCGAGGCAGGCGACCTTTATCGTCGCGCTGTTAATTATTGCATTGTCGTCGGCTGGGCGGATGATCGTTTGCTGAAAAACTAATGACACCCGCTTTAATTGCTGGACTTGAGTCGCAACAATAAGCTCGTCATTAAATTTTGCCGGTTTGATGTAATCCATTTGTACCGACCTAACCGCAAACGCAACGGCTTGCTGTTCAATCAACTGATCTTGCTCGAAACCTTTTTCGCGTAAGAACTCAGTGCGCGCCCGCTCTAAGTATTTCAAGTAATTGGCATAATACACAATCCCTTGCATATCGGTATCTTCGTAATAAATCCTCACCGGCCAGCGGTGTTCTATGATCTGCATACTAGGCTATTTCATTCCTTTTAATCATTATTCGCTGTCCGCCACTGCTTCCATTTTTTTGGGCGGCTTTAAGCCAAGGTGTTGATAAGCGTGCCGCGTCGCCATCCGCCCTCTGGGCGTACGCATGATATAACCCTTTTGAATTAAATAAGGCTCCAGCACGTCTTCAACCGTACCACGTTCTTCACTCAGCGCAGCCGCCAAACTATCCACCCCGACAGGGCCACCATCAAAGGTGTTAATCAATACATCTAATAAACGGCGATCAAGCTTATCAAAGCCGTTTTTATCCACTTCTAACATACTAAGCGCTTGGTTTGCCATATCAGCGGTTACCGTGCCGTCACCTTTCACTTCGGCATAATCTCGTACCCGTCTTAATAAACGATTCGCAATTCGTGGTGTTCCGCGTGACCTAACGGCAATTTCTTCAGCACCTTTTTCATCTGAATTTAGCGCCAAAATATTCATCGAACGCTGCACGATATGGGTTAAATCAGCATCATTATAAAATTCTAGACGTTGAGTAATACCAAAACGATCACGTAACGGCGAGGTCAATAAACCAGCTCGCGTTGTCGCGCCGACTAAGGTAAAAGGCGGCAAATCTAATTTAATAGAGCGTGCAGCCGGGCCTTCTCCAATCATAATATCCAGCTGAAAATCTTCCATCGCAGGGTATAGAATTTCTTCAACCACAGGGCTTAAACGATGAATTTCATCAATAAACAGCACATCACCTTCTTCAAGGTTTGTTAACAAGGCAGCAAGGTCACCGGCTTTTTCTAAAACAGGTCCTGATGTTTGCCGTAAGTTAACGCCCATTTCATTCGCAATAATATGCGACAGCGTTGTTTTTCCTAAACCCGGCGGACCAAAAATCAACACATGATCTAACGGTTCATCACGCCCTTTAGCAGCCGATATAAAAATTTCCATTTGCTGACGAATAGCAGGCTGACCAATATAGTCGGCTAGCGATTTAGGCCGAATAGCGCGATCAATTGCCTCGTCATCACTAAGGTTATCTGAACTTATTAAACGATCACTTTCTATCATAGAGGCTTACTTCTTTAGTGCCGACTGTAGAGCGGCACGAATCAATTGTTCACTGCTAAACGAATCATCCGCCACCGCACGAATTCGTTTATCGGCGTCTTGTGGTTTATAACCTAGAGCAACCAAGGCACTAATCGCTTCTTCTTGCGGGGAAATATCAACCTTAAAATTGCTACTAGACGCATCGGCGGACCCAGCAGCATTTTGCTCAGGTAGACGATCACGCATATCAATAATAAGTCGCTCGGCTGTTTTTTTACCAATGCCCGGCAAGCGAACTAAGGCAGTCACGTTACTATCTCGAACAGCCGCGCAGAAATCATCCGCACTCATCCCCGATAAAATACCTAAGGCCACTTTGGGCCCAACCCCATTCACCTTAATTAAATTACGAAACAAGGCACGTTCTTGCTCACTGATAAAGCCATATAAAATATGCGCATCTTCCCGTACAACAAGGTGAGTGCGTAATTGCACTTGCTCACCCACAGCCGGCACATTAAAGAAGCTCGACATCGGAGTTTCAACATCGTAACCCACGCCATTAACATCCAGCACCACATGAGGTGCTTGTTTTTGGTCGACACGTCCCCGTAAAAAACCGATCATTGAGCAATCCGTGTAGCCGTTTGTTGACTATGTAAATGGCATAATGCAACGCCCAACGCATCACTTGCATCCATTTGTGGAGTCCCTTTTAGTTTTAATAACACTTTAACCATGTGCTGCACCTGTGTTTTATCTGCACTGCCTTTCCCAACAAGGGCTTGCTTAATTTGCCTTGCTGCGTATTCAAAAACTTCTATATCATCATCAAACACCGCGCAAATTGCCGCCGCACGCGCCTGCCCTAACTTCAAAGCCGAATCGGCATTTTTCGCCATGAAGACTTGCTCCACAGCCATTTCTTGCGGTTTGTAATGCTGAATAATTTCGCGAACACCAAGGTGTATTGTCTTCAGTCGGCTAGGCAGCGCACCGCCACCGGTTCTAATGCAACCACTATCAACGTACTTAACCGCTCGCCCGTTCACTTCAATCAGACCATAACCGGTTACCCTTGAGCCTGGATCAATCCCTAAAATTCGCATCTAATTAGATCACTCAGCCTCTTGCAAGGCTTCATCGGGAAAATCGGCATTAGAGTAAACGTTTTGTACATCATCCAAGTCTTCTAGCACATCAAGCAAACGTAAAATCTTTTCCGCATCCTTGGTACTCACGGGCGATAAATTATCGGCGCGTAAGGTCACTTCGGCGTGTTCATGTGGGAAACCAGCCTCAAGTAAAGCTTCACGCATTTGCATGAAATCGTCTGGCTGGGTTAGCACCTCAAAAGAACCATCATCGTGGGTCAATACATCGTCCGCCCCTGCTTCCAAAGCAGCGTCCATTAGGCTATCTTCATCTAGCTTGTTAGATAGGTTAATAACTCCCAGCTTTTGGAACATATAATCAACCGAACCACTGGTGCCTAAATTACCGCCACTTTTATTAAAAGCGTGGCGCACCTCAGCAACGGTTCTATTTTTATTATCGGTCAAACAATCGACGATCACCGCAGTACCCGCAGGCCCATAACCTTCGTAACGAATTTCATCAAAATCACCGGTATCGGCCGTACCACTGCCTTTTTTAATAGCGGTTTCGATGGTGTCGCGTTTCATATTGTTCGACAGGCCTTTATCAACCGCCGACCTTAAACGCGGGTTATTATCGGGGTCCGGGCCTCCGGCCTTGGTGGCCACGGTAATTTCACGAATTAACTTAGTAAATAATTTTCCACGTTTGGCATCTTGAGCACCTTTACGAAAACGAATATTCGCCCACTTACTATGACCCGCCATAACCCAACCTCTTTACGTTTAATGCTTAAACGAAAGAGTGTATCACCCCCGTGAAATTTGATTAAGTAAAACCGAAGAGGAATTACCCCGGCATTCGCATCCGAGTACCGTGCAATAAAGAAAGGTTAATTTCATTCGCCGATAAGCTCGGCGGAAAAAACACCCCGCTTATTTTTGCACTAAAGATACTGCAGCCATCCAAGTTACAATCACGTAGATCTGCACCGCGTAGGTCAGTGCTTTTAAAATGACTACCCGATAAATCCAAACCGTTTAAGTTGGCACCTTTTAAGATCAACCCCCTAAACGCACTATTACTTAAATCGACGGTTTCACCTTGTTCACGCGCGGCATTAAAAGCCTCAATGTTTTCATCTTGCAGATATTGGTACATCTTATTGGTATTGTTTTTCAACATAAATATCCCTCCCGTTGCTATCATCTAGCTAAAGTGTAGCGGATAATTGAAATACATACACCAACGAACTAAAGGACTACCACCACCATTCGAGTTGTAAACCTGTAGACCAGCCTTCGGTATCCTCGCCATAGGGCGCATCATCAGGTTTATCCCCTACCAAGCCTTTAAAATCACCATCCCATTGCGCATAAGTCGCAAATAGCCGCAACACCGGTCTCTCGTAATACCCAGGCTTACGCGATAATTGCAACGCCAGCGTCTCTTTATATAGGTTCCCCTTGCGACCGTGCAGGTCATCATCAATATGATCCACCCCAAATTCAAACGCCAAGCTGACATGGTCGTTTAAGAACACAATCGGCCGCACCGCAAGGCTGTACCAATCAATCTCCGACTTGCCGGCTAAGCCTCGGTCTTCATGCCTGATAACCGCGCCAACTTGTACCGCATAATCGGGCAGAACCTGATACAAAAAAAGGTTATTGAATTCGTACACCGATGCCGAATCCAACACCCATTCCTTATCTTCGCGAATAGAACTGGTGTTGAAATCTGCCTGAGTAATCGCCGAGCCTCGCTGCGCGATTGCGACAAATGTATTACTAGCTTTTCCAAACTTAGAATCCAGCCAAAAACCAATACCGCCACCACTGCGAGCAGAGTAGCCAAGAAATTCATTTTCATCTCGTTTCACTAACTGCGCCCAAAAAGTCATTTTGGTATTATTTAGCAGCTCTATTTCACGCCAGCGAAAATCAAGCGCATGGTTTCGCACCTCGTTAAATGAGTCCTTATCTCTATACTGAAACAACGCAATATCCAGCGAACCGACCGGCAGATCAATATTCTCCACCCCGCCACCCAGATGAGAACTCTGACCAAAATCCAACCAAAAATGATTCATCAGATACACTGTTTTCCGATCGTAATAGCGTCGACCAAACCAGACATCTACATCGTCAAAAACGTCATTCAACATAACGTAACCTTGCGACCAGTAATTCAGCTCACTATCTCGCCCATGTGTCGAATAATGCGTTCTACTGACAAAAACCTTAAATCTTTGTTTATTCGTTTCAGTGTCTTTATAGACATACTGAAACTCCGCCTCTAGCAGCGTTTCTGGTTCATTGCCTAAACGAGGCGCGGAGCGCGCACCGGGTAATTTAAACCGTGCTTGCGAAGCACCGCCTTCACTCTGGCCTACGCCCACCCTAAGATAGCCGCTATAACCAAATTCATGCGCGCCATTCCCATGCTTAATGACCGCATGAGATGCCGTGCTCACTAATAAAATTAGAGCAAACGCATACCCTTTCACTATATTCCCCATACCCCCCCTATATCCAAAGGTCTCAATATAAATAATGCCTAGCACACCAATCAATTAATCAGCGCAGCTATCCATTCTAACAATCGATTGGTAGATTACAGTAGAAAAAACAATCACGCAAAAAAAAGCCCGTAGATAAAACTCTACGGGCTCTTTAAAAGCTTACTGAATAGTAAGGGAGACTTACATCATGCCGCCCATTCCACCCATACCACCCATTCCACCCATGCCGCCCATATCTGGCATGCCACCAGCAGCAGCGCCAGCTTCTTCAGGTTCGTCGGTAATCATCGCTTCGGTAGTAATCATTAAACCAGCAATAGACGCAGCATTTTGTAGTGCTGTTCTGGTTACTTTAGTTGGATCAAGAATACCCATCGCAATCATGTCGCCATATTCACCGGTTGCAGCGTTGTAACCTTCGTTACCACTTGCTTGTTTAACCGCTTGTAAAACAACGGAGGCTTCTTCACCCGCGTTAGTAACGATTTGACGTAATGGTGCTTCCATTGCGCGTAACGCAATTTTAATACCGATGTCTTGATCGTGGTTTGCGCCTTTAGCTTCGCTAACGGCAGCTAATACACGAATTAATGCTGTACCACCGCCAGGAACCACACCTTCTTCAACCGCTGCGCGAGTTGAATGTAGTGCGTCTTCTACGCGAGCTTTTTTCTCTTTCATTTCAACTTCTGTGGTTGCGCCTACTTTAATAACAGCAACACCACCGGCTAATTTAGCCATACGTTCTTGAAGTTTTTCTTTATCGTAATCAGAGCTTGCATCTTCAGCTTGTGCACGTACTTGTGCAACACGTGCTTCAATATCAGCCGCTTGACCAGCACCATCAACAACAACCGTGCTGTCTTTAGTGATTGTTACGCGTTTAGCAGAACCTAGGTCTTCTAGAGTTGCTTTTTCAAGTGTTAGACCTACTTCTTCAGCAATAACAGTACCGCCGGTTAAGATAGCAATATCTTCTAACATAGCTTTACGACGATCGCCAAAACCAGGGGCTTTAACAGCCGCTACTTTAACGATTCCGCGCATATTGTTAACAACCAAGGTTGCTAAGGCTTCGCCTTCGATATCTTCAGCAATAATCAATAATGGACGACCTGCTTTTGCAACGCCTTCTAATATTGGTAGTAAATCACGAATGTTTGAGATTTTTTTGTCGTGCAATAAAATCACAGGCTCTTCTAAATCAACACTCATGCTTTCTTGGTTGTTGATGAAGTATGGAGATAGGTAACCACGGTCAAATTCCATGCCTTCAACCACGTCAAGTTCATTTTCTAAACCAGAACCTTCTTCAACCGTGATAACACCTTCTTTACCCACTTTATCCATTGCTTCAGCAATGATTTCGCCAACAGACTCATCAGAGTTAGCAGAAATAGTGCCTACTTGAGCAATCGCTTTTGTATCGGCACAAGGCACTGACAATTCTTCAAGAGCAGCAACCGCAGTAACCACGGCTTTATCAATACCGCGTTTTAAATCCATTGGGTTCATGCCTGCAGCAACAGACTTCATGCCTTCAACCAAAATAGCTTGAGCCAATACGGTGGCTGTTGTTGTTCCGTCACCCGCAACATCTGATGTTTTAGCGGCAACTTCTTTAACCATTTGCGCGCCCATGTTTTGGAACTTGTCTTTTAATTCGATTTCTTTCGCAACAGACACACCATCTTTAGTGATCG
>MAAM01000004.1:0-273783 GCA_002162695.1 Cycloclasticus sp. 46_120_T64
GTACCAAATATTCTGCGTTGGTGCGCCTTTTTCAAAAAACAGCACCACGGTTTTAACGCCTGCCCCTAGGAAGGTGCCACTGGGGCAATCTAATACGCTATGCAAATTACAACTTTCTAACAGTTCCTGACGTAGTGCTTTTGATGCATTATCAGAGTTTGAGAGGAAGGTGTTTTTAATAACCACCGCACCTCTGCCGCCAGCTTTTAGGTATTTGATAAAATGCTGTAAAAACAAAAAGGCGGTTTCGCCGGTTTTGATCGGGAAGTTCTGCTGAATTTCTTTGCGTTCTTTACCGCCAAAAGGAGGATTAGCTAAAATAATATCGTAACGATCCTTCTCTTGAACATCGGCTAGGTTGTCCGCCAGTGTGTTGCTATGCAGGATATTCGGTGTATCGATACCGTGCAGAATAAGGTTCATGATGGCAATAACATACGCCAAGCTCTTCTTTTCTTTGCCGTAAAAAGTGGATGTTTGCAGAGTGTTTAGTTGATCGGTGGTGAGTTTTTTATTCGCTCTTAGGTAGTCGTGCGATTCACATAAGAAACCGGCTGAGCCACACGCGGCATCGTAAATGGTTTCACCGATGGTCGGTTTTATCACTTCGATCATCGCTCTAATCAACGGCCTTGGGGTGTAATATTCGCCGCCATTACGCCCAGCATTACCCATGTTTTTGATTTTAGTTTCGTAAAGATGGGATAGCTCGTGTTTTTCTTTTTGTGACCTAAAGTGCAGCCGGTCCATTAGTTCTAGCGCATCTCTTAAGGAATAGCCGCTTTGAAATTTATTCTTAATTTCGCTGAAGATCTCGCCAATTTTATATTCGATGGTATCGGATGAGGTGGCTCGTTGTTTAAAACCTTTTAAGTACGGGAACAGCTCATTATCCACATACTCAATAAGGTCTTCACCGGTCAGCGCCGTATCGTGATCAAAACTTCCATCGGAGCGTTTTGGCGCTGCCCATTTTGACCAGTGATGTGCTTGATCAATAATGAAGTTATATTGCTTGCCCATTAACTCAGACTCAATCGCCCTTTCGCCTTCTAGGTCATCAAGGTATTTGAGAAATAACATCCATGAGGTTTGTTCGGTGTAATCAAGTTCTGAAGAACAGCCCGCTTCTTTCCAAAGTACGTCATCGATATTTTTAAAGGTTTGTTCAAACATACAGCTTCCCTGTTTATAACTTAGATTTTAATATTGAGGGGCAGAGTATATTGCAATTCGTTAAATAAATAAGTGATTTAAATGAGCTTGCCGCAAACTTCAATAATCTCCTTGGCGATCTTTCAGCGATGGATTCGAAATAATCTCGACAGCCTAACGACAAGGCATGACATTTACTGATTGAGCATTGCCAGCGCTTCATCATCAAACCAACCTCGTTACGTCGCTGGTAGAAAAATCAGCAGCATAAAGCCGCAAAAACGACTTCATGAAACGCGGCATAAGCGACTTTATCAACAAAAGCCTGGCTCTGGGCTTCAGTTATAAAAAAACCGCCTACAAAGTACTTGTAGGCGGTTTTAAGTTTTTATTCGCCTAGCTTAGGCGATCGTATTGCTTGTTTACAGAAATTTAGCTAAAAACTCTGCAAATAAAAGTAGAAACCAACAAAACGTTCCTAAACGTCTAGGTTTGAAACTTCCAAGGCATTTTTCTCAATAAATTCACGCCTCGGTTCTACTTCATCACCCATCAATGTTGTGAACACTTCATCGGCTGTTATTGCATCTTCAATCCTAACTTGCAATAAACGTCTATTATCGGCATCTAAGGTTGTTTCCCATAATTGTTCAGGGTTCATTTCGCCCAAACCTTTATAACGCTGAATTTGCTGACCTTTTTTAGCTTCTTTCATTAACAAAGCAAATACTTCTTTAAAACTAGAAACGTCGTATTGTTTATCACCGATCAGTAAGGCACTTTCTTCTTCAAACAAACCGCTCACCGTTTCTCCAAAGTGCACCAGTTTTTTATATTCTGATGACTTAAAGAACAATGAAGTGAGTTCAAACTTTTTCTCTACTCCGTGAGATACCGTTGAGCATATAGCAAGCCAGTTATCCTCAGTATAATCTAGCGTTAAACGGTAAACCGTTGGGCTCGACTCGATGTTATTTAAGCGCTCTTCAAGCTCTTTTAACCAGCCCTCAATGTCTGACTCTTTCGCTTGCGGCGATAGCTCAGGTAATAATAACAATTCATTTAACACCAACTCATCGTAACGACCTGACAGCCTTGAAATCATGCTTTCAATTTGAATATGTTCTTTCGCTAAGGTTTCTAGCGCCAGACCAGAAATAGCCGGTGTGCTCTCGTTAATCATTAAACTCGCTTTTTGCAAACTGAGTTGCAGCAAGTAAGTATTTAACTCATTGTCATCTTTCACATAATGTTCTTGTTTGCCTTTTTTCACCTTATACAACGGTGGTTGGGCGATATAAATATTGCCATTTTCAATCAGCTCAGGCATTTGTCTGTAGAAGAACGTGAGCAACAAGGTTCTGATATGAGAACCATCGACGTCCGCATCGGTCATGATAATGATTTTATGGTAACGAAGATTTTCTGGTTTATATTCTTCTTTACCAATACCACAGCCTAAAGCGGTAATTAACGTACCCACCTCATCTGAGGAAATCATTTTATCGAAACGCGCTTTTTCTACGTTTAAGATTTTACCTTTCAACGGCAAAATAGCTTGAGTACGTCGATCCCTACCCTGCTTCGCCGATCCTCCAGCGGAGTCCCCTTCCACTAGGAAGATTTCGGACAATGCCGGGTCTTTTTCTTGGCAATCGGCAAGTTTTCCAGGTAAACCCGCAATATCTAAGGCTGATTTACGGCGTGTCATTTCACGTGCTTTTCTCGCAGCATCTCTAGCTCTGGCCGCTTCAAGCATTTTATTGGCGATTTCCTTCGCTTCCGATGGGTTCTCCAACAAGAACTCATTTAATAATTCTGATAACGACGATTCAACAATGGGTTTAACTTCCGATGAAACCAACTTATCTTTTGTTTGTGATGAAAACTTAGGATCAGGTACTTTAACTGACAAAACGGCGGTTAAGCCTTCTCGTGCATCATCACCCGAGGTCGCCGCTTTTTGCTTTTTGGCTAAACCGTGGTTTTCAATAAATTGATTAAGCGTACGCGTTAAACCTGAACGGAAACCAGCTAAGTGGCTACCACCATCGCGCTGCGGAATGTTATTGGTATAACAAAAAATATTTTCCTGGTAGGAATCATTCCACTGCAAGGCCACTTCCACATTCACGTCGTTTTTATTCACATTGATGTAAACAATTTTTTCGTGGATAGGTGATTTGTTTTTATTAAGGTGAGTGACGAAGGCTTGAATGCCGCCTTCATATTCAAAAATTTCTTCTTTCGCCGTACGCTCATCCGATAAACGAATCCGCACACCTGAGTTCAAAAACGATAACTCTCTGAGTCTTTTAGCAAGTAAGTCAAAATGAAATTCAATATTATTGAACGTTTTTGTACTCGGCTTAAATCGCACACTGGTACCCGTTTTATCGGTATCGCCAATCACTTTTAGTGGTTCAACAGGCTCACCATTCAGGTATTTCTGATAGTGCTCTTTACCTTCGCGCTTAATATTAAGCTCTAACTCATCGGATAAAGCATTAACAACCGACACCCCAACACCATGTAAACCACCGGATACCTTGTAAGCGTTATCGTTGAATTTACCACCCGCGTGCAATACCGTCATGATCACTTCGGCAGCCGAACGACCTTCATCGGGATGGATATCCACCGGAATTCCACGCCCATCATCAGTAATAGTAACCGAGTTATCTCCATGAATAATAACCCCTACCTCAGTACAAAAACCGGCTAAGGCCTCATCGATAGAGTTATCCACAGCTTCAAAAACCATATGATGCAAACCAGAGCCATCGTCGGTATCACCAATGTACATACCCGGTCTTTTACGCACAGCATCCAAGCCTTTTAAGACCTGAATATTTGATGAGTCGTACGTCTGCTCTTTCTTTTCTTCGCTCACTTAGTGTTCCTCTGTTTCTATCCTGCCATGTTTCACGTGAAACACTTTAGATTTATTTGCTTCAATATATTCTAGAAACAATTGTTTATTGGTCGTGGTGATAAAGACTTGAACAGATAATTTTTCCAAGAAAATCATAACCTTATGAAAACTATACTGATCTAATTCTGCGGCTAGGTCATCAATTAACACACAAGCCGATTTTTCTACAACACCACTCATTAATTTTATTTGTGCCAAATACATGGCAATAACCATCAACTTCATTTGTCCTCGGGATAGGAAGTCTTGGGCTAATTTATCATTCACCAACACTTTGATATCCGATTTATGCGAACCCACCGTTGAGTGCCCGCAATACGTATCTCTAGCTTCGGCTTTATTAAGCGCCTCCTCCAGAGACAGGGATTTATCCCAACCTTTTATAAATTCAACTTTAACATCTACATCTCCCAGCAACTGTCTGGCGATCAAATATAACTCTTGCTCAAACCTAGACACATACGCTTGCCGATCAATACACACCATTGTACCGTATTCAACAAATTTATTATTCCATACCGATAAGGTATCAAGCTGCTTCGTTTTTAATAACTTATTTCGTTGTTTTAGTAACTGGTTATGTTTTTTTGATATATCCAAAAAATCATGTTTTTGATGAAACACTCCCCAATCAATAAATGAACGGCGAACGCTAGAGCCATTTTCCAACAAGGTCTGCGATTCTGGTCGAATTAAATGACTGTGCAAATAACGCGATAATTCAGATGATTTTTTTTCCGTTTGACCATTAATCCGAATAACCGTATCCGACTGGCTTTTATTAATGGCTATTTTATGCTGTCGATTATCACCCTGTAGTTCCGCAAAAACAGTTAAGTTATCTTGTTGAAATGAAACAACTTTTTTAATATTATGGGTGCGAAAAGAACGTGCTCTGCTTAACAAATAGAGCGATTCTAGGACACTCGTTTTACCGCTACCATTCGGCCCCACGATAACATTGAGTTTTTCACAGGGGTTCATCCCAATAACAGCAATATTCCTAACATTGTTTATTTGTATTTTTGATAAATACATTTAGCCAGTGTTAGATTCGCATCGGCATAATAACAAAACGACTGCTGAGGTCTTCTGGATTTTCTAATAAGCAACTGCTGTTGGTATCGGTAAAAGACACACGCACCACCTCCGATTCAATAACATTTAACGCATCCATCAAGTAGCTGGAGTTGAACCCCATGCTCATTTCAGTCCCTTCGTAATCTATTGAGACCTCTTCTTCGGCCTCATCTTGTTCAGGGTTATTCGCATTAATGGTCATTAATCGATCAGAAAGGTCTAAACGAATGCCCTTATATTTCTCATTCGAGAGAATAGAGACACGTGATAAAGCCGACTTGAATAACTGTTTATCAACCACAAAACTGTGTTCTGCCTCATCGGGCACGACATTTTTGAAGTCTGGAAAACGACCGTCAATTAACTTTGCATTGAGCTGAATATCATCAAACGAAAAATTGATATTATTTTTAGCGACTTGAATATTAACCAGGCCGTTAAATTTTTCAACTAAACGCAGGATCTCTTGTGCGGCTTTGCGTGGAATAATGACTTGCGAAATAGAACGAGAATCACCGTCCATTTGATTCGCCGATAATGCCAATCGATGTCCATCGGATGCGACAGTTTGTAATTCGCCATCAATCACATCCATCATTAAACCGTTCAAATAATAACGAACATCTTGTTGGGCCATACAAAAAATTGTTTTGCTGAAGGCTTTAACCAAAAGATCTCGCTCTAGTTGAATGTTATCCACATAATTCAATTCATCAAATAAGGGATATTCGTCGGCGGATAAGGTCCGCAGGGTGAATCGGCTCTTGCCTGACTTGATGAGCACGGAACCCGGTTGAAAATTTAAATTAATGATCGAGTCATCCGGCAGTGATCGACAAATATCTAATAATTTTCGTCCTGGAATGGTGATGGTGAAATCAGCATCCGTATCAAGGGTTGTCTGCGCACTCACCTGAACCTCTAAATCGGTGCCGGTGAGCTTTAATTCTCCATTACTGATGGATAAATAAACGTTAGACAAAATAGGCAGTGTTTGTCTACGTTCAATTACACCAAAAACCTTCTGTAAGGGTTCTAATAAAGAAGCTTTAATAATATTTAAATTCATATCTTAATACTTATTATAGTTATAAAGGGCGTCAAAATCGGTTAATAACCGCTTATTCTTATTTAAATTCAAAAACTTACAGCAATAGTTCTTTATTTATAAAGCATCCTATTGGCTGTGGATAAATTGTTTGTAAAGCACTACCTACACTTATCCACAACTTACTCCTGTTAATGAGATAAGGTTCTCAACAGGTTTTTATAGTCTTCATCAATCTTCTGGTCAGATTCACACAGTTCCTTCACTTTACGTGTCGCGTGTAGAACCGTGGTGTGGTCTCTTCCGCCAAATTGACTGCCTATTTCTGGCAAACTGTAACTGGTTAACTCTTTCGCTAGTGCCATCGCTACTTGCCTAGGCCGTGCAATCGACCGAGTACGTTTAGATGATAGCAGGTCGGCCATTCTAATTTTGTAGTATTCAGCAACGGTTTTTTGGATGTTATCGATGCCTATTCGCTTATTTTGTAAGGCAATTAAATCACGCAGTGCTTCTTTGGTGAAGTCGAGGGTAATCGGCTGGCCAGTAAAATTAGCATTGGCGATAACACGACGTAACGCCCCTTCAAGTTCACGCACATTGGATTTAATTCGATTGCCCATAAAAAATGCTACTTCATCGGCTAAATCGATACCACTTAACGCGGCCTTGCTTTTTAAGATCGCGACCCGTGTTTCCAAATCCGGCGGTTCAATGGCAATCGGTAAACCCCAACCAAAACGTGATTTGAGTCTTTCTTCTAGGCCGTTAATTTCTTTTGGATAACAGTCACAGGTTAAAACAATTTGTTTGTTGTTCTCAATCAAGGTGTTGAAGGTATGAAAAAATTCTTCTTGAGACCGTTCTTTTTTAGCAAAAAACTGGATATCGTCAATTAATAGCAAATCCAATGAACGGTAATAATTTTTAAACTCATTGATGGTGTTTTTTTGCAGCGATTTCACCATATCAGAGACAAAACGCTCGGAAGAAAGAAAACTAACCTTCGCATTTTTGTTTTGTTTGAGGATGTTATTACCAATCGAGTGCATCAAATGGGTTTTGCCCAAACCTACCCCACCGTAAATGAATAAGGGGTTATAGGCACTACCTGGATTTTCCGATACTTGAATAGAGGCAGCTTTAGCCAGTTCATTCGATTTACCCACAACAAATGAGTCAAACACGAACGAGGTATTCAAGTTATGTGAAATAAGCGGCGCAGCATTACCTTGTTGTTTCACTACTTTGCTGGGAATTTTTTTAAGAATTGGCGTAGTCGATACTTTCGAGCTACCGATTTTTAATGACACACGAGTCGGTTCAGCTTCTAGCTCATTAACAATACTTTCGATTTTGGATAAATAATTGTCGGAGACCCAATCCAAAACAAATTTATTCGGCGCAAATAAACACAGCTCGCCATTTGTCGTGCTGGCCTGTAAAGGCCTGATCCATGTGTTTATTTGTTGTGGAGGAAACTCCCCTTCTAGTTGCTGGAGACATTTTTCCCAGAGTTGCGACACAGTGATCCTTAATTAGCATTTAGTAATCCGCTCAATATTACATTAATTAGCGAGTTACCCACAGAAGTAAATGATAAAAAGGCCTAAATATTGGTATAAGCTGTGGATAAAAAAGGTGGTTAGCTCATTAACAACTTATCCACAATGAAAAAATAGTTTTATAAACGAGTTGAATTTAAGATAGATTATTGATTTTATTAATAATATATGGGATATCAACAGAAAAACATTTGCTAATAGTAATAATAAGTCTTTAAAAAGAAATAAATTAATATTTATTAACTTGATTCACTAACGGCAGGATAAAATTAACCCGTTTAAAAACACCGCTAGTTCGCCATAAGCGTTGACTTTTAAAGAAAAAAAAAGTAATCTGCGCAGTCTTTTTCTCGAAAGAAAAACCGGCAAAGGCCATATTTCTTCCTGAAAAAATTATTTTTAATAGCATTAATAGGACAGTCATCATGAAAAGAACATTTCAACCAAGTAACTTAAAAAGAGCTAGAACTCACGGTTTTAGAGCAAGAATGGCTACAAAATCAGGCCGTAAAATCATTAATGCTCGACGTGCAAAAGGAAGAGTTCGTTTATCAGCTTAATTGCTAAAAAAACAAACCCTTACGCATTTACAAAATCAGATCGGCTAAATACAGCCGTTGAATACTCGAATGTATTCAAGGGCGCAAAAAAAAGCAGTGATTCAATTTTTACGGTTTTAGCGAAAAAAAATGACCATAGCGGAGCACGACTCGGCTTGGCGATTGCTAAAAAGAGCGTAAAAAAGGCGAATCAACGTAATTGTATTAAGCGAATTGTTAGAGAGACTTTCCGGCGTGAAAAAGAAAGCCTCTCTGACTATGATTTTGTCGTGTTATGCCGGCATAAGGCAGCACAAGCCAACAAAGAAGAACTGGCTCGTGCAATAAAAAGGCATTGGAAAAAGTTAATTGATGAATAAATTATTTATTTATTCGATTAAGTTTTATAGAGGATTTATTAGCCCTTTGATGGCTAACCGGTGCCGTTTTTATCCAAGTTGTTCGGAATATGCCCTGCAAGCCTTTGAAGAATATAGCTTTTTCAAAGCGTTTTATTTGACGTGTTATCGTTTAATTCGTTGTCAGCCACTTTGTAAAGCTGGTGTCGACCCCCTACCTAGATCACAAAAAAATAATGGATAATCAAAGAACCCTACTTATTGTCGCGCTCGCATTTGTGTCAATTCTTATTTGGCAGGCTTGGCAAACAGATTATGTGTTGCCACAAGCAACGGCTGAAGCGGTTAGTCAAAATGGTCAAGGTAACTTAGCGCAGGATGTGCCTAGTGCAGGGAACGATGAATTACGCGTAACCGAGGGTGGAAAATCTACCTTAAAAGCCGCGCTTGGTGAGGTTGTTTCGGTAACAACCGATGTTTATAAGTTACAAATCAACACCTTAGGTGGTGGCATTGATCAGCTTCAACTCAGCGAATACCCTGAAGAAAAAGGCATTGATGTGCCTGTTCAACTGTTGAACGATAATGGCTCTAAAATATTTGTCGTTGAATCCGGTTTAATTGCGACGGAGGGTGATAGTCCGAACCACCACGCTTTATGGCAAGCAGAACGAACCAGTTATGTGCTGAGTGATGAGCAGTTGCGGGTACCGCTCACTTGGACAAATTCGCAGGGTATTACCGTGCGTAAAACCTATGTTTTCAGTAAAGGAAGCTACCGGGTTGATGTTGAAACACAAATTGTAAATAACAGCACTGCGGATTGGTCGGTGAGAGAATATTTACAAATTAAACGTAATAATTACACCGAAAAACAAGCTAACTCATTTATCTATACCTATACCGGCGGGATCTTATACACCGAGGAAGATAAGTATCAAAAAATTGATTTTGATGATATGCAGGATGAGAACCTAAGCCAGAAATCAATTGGCGGTTGGGCGGCGATGATCCAGCACTACTTCGGGGTTGCCTGGGTTCCTAATAAAGACAATCAATATAACTACTACACCAAGTCTTTAGACGGTGGTTTATATGTGATTGGTACTTATTCTGCGAATAAAACGGTCAGTGCCGGTGATAGTAAAACAATCAATGCGGTGTTATTTGCTGGACCCAAATTACATGAGCAGCTAAAAACAACCGCTACCGGCCTTGAGCTGATGGTTGATTATGGCCAACTGACCATTATCGCCGAACCTATTTTTTGGTTGCTAAGTTTCTTTTATGACCTAGTGGGTAACTGGGGCGTCGCGATTATCATGGTAACTTTTTCTATTAAGGCGCTGTTCTACAAGTTGTCAGAAAAAAGTTATAAATCGATGGCGAATATGAAGTTGGTTCAGCCAAGAATCGTTGCCTTAAAAGAACGTTTTGGTGATGATAAGCAGAAACTAAACCAAGCGATGATGGAGTTATACAAAACGGAAAAAATTAACCCATTAGGTGGTTGTTTCCCGATGTTAATCCAAATTCCGGTGTTTATTTCGTTATATTGGACCTTGTTAGAAAGTGTTGAGTTAAGACAAGCGCCGTTTATGTTGTGGATGGATAACTTATCGTCGGCGGATCCTTACTTTATTCTGCCAGTTATTTACGGTATTACGATGTTCTTCCAACAACGTTTGAACCCTGCACCGGTTGACCCTATGCAGAAGAAAATGATGCAATTATTGCCTATTATGTTTACCGGCTTCTTTGCGTTTTTCCCATCTGGCCTTGTGTTGTACTGGATTGTGAATAATATTCTAACCATTGCTCAACAAACTTTTATCATGAAGAGACTTGAGTCTGGGGAAGATAAAAAGTAAGTCTTATGCTGAAAAATACAGACACCATAGCCGCCATAGCAACCGCAAGCGGCCGTGGTGGGATCGGCATTATTCGTATTAGTGGTACGCAAACAAAAACAATTTGTGAGCAAATTTTAGGTAGTCAAATACCGGCTCGACAAGCCTGTTTAAAAAACTTCAAGCAGCACGACGATAGCCATATTGACAGTGGTTTAGCGCTGTTTTTCCAAGGCCCCGCCTCGTACACCGGCGAAGATACTCTAGAACTACAAGGCCACGGCGGCCCTGTTGTACTAGACATGTTATTAAAACGGGTGCTTGAACTGGGCGCGCGCTTAGCTGAACCAGGTGAATTTACCCAACGTGCTTTCCTCAATAATAAACTCGATTTAGCGCAAGCTGAAGCCGTGGCCGATATCATCGATGCCGGAACCAGTGCCGCAGCGATCTCTGCGCAGCGTTCCTTGCAAGGTGCTTTTTCAGCACATATCAACGATTTACAGAAACAATTAACCCATTTACGCTTATACGTAGAATCGGCGATTGATTTTAGTGACGAAGAAATCGATTTTTTAGCCGGTGATGAATTAAAAGCGCTGATCGATACCTTGAAACAAGCCTTTGCACAACTCGCGAATACCGCAAAACAAGGCAGTTTATTACGTGATGGGATGACGGTGGTGTTAGCGGGTAAACCGAATGCCGGTAAATCCAGTTTATTGAATGCCTTAGCGCAGCGTGATACGGCGATCGTGACTGAAATTGCCGGCACCACACGGGACGTGCTCAGAGAACAGATCCAACTAGACGGTATGCCGGTACATATTATCGATACCGCGGGTTTACGTGAAACCGATGATTTGATTGAGCAAGAAGGGGTGAAACGCGCCAAAAATGCGATCTCTAACGCTGATCAGGTGTTATTGGTGGTGGATGACCGGGAGTCTGCGGGGCAGGATTATTTAAGTTTATTAGAGGATATTCCCGCCAGTATTCCGGTAACGGTTATTTATAATAAAATTGACCTGACGGGACTGCAGCCGAGTGTGCATACGGTGGAGGAACGTACCACCATTAAGCTATCGGCGAAGCAAAATCAGGGGCTTGATTTATTAACGGATCACTTGAAAAAGCAGGTGGGTTATAACCCCGATGAAAAGAATATCTTTCTCGCACGTCGCCGTCATTTAGATGCTTTAGCGCGCTCGAATCAGTTTTTAAACGATGGTATAGAGCAGTTAATGCATTATCAAGCGGGGGAATTGTTTGCCGAAGACTTACGCTTGGCACAACAATCGCTCTCAGAAATAACCGGAAAAATGACCCCAGATGATCTATTAGGCGAAATATTCTCGTCATTTTGCATCGGTAAATAAAGCGACGTGATCACTTTTCTGGCTACTTCGCCAATAGCTTAGAGTTTTAGCTTAGCCACGGCCTCGATAAACTCCGCTGCCGCCGTTGTGCCGTAACGGCTTGCCAAGTAAAGCCGGTTAAGTGTTGTCAGTTGAGGTTCTTTTTCGGGGTAGTATGGCTGAATACGAGAAAAATAATCGCTGCTGGTTTCATATGAGAATCGCCGGCTGGATTTTTTCGCTAATTTTTTACACAGTTTTAAGTAGCTTTGTTGTACCGGGTCGATGCTGGGGCGTTGCAGGATGAAAAAGACGGCCATGCTGAGGCCAATCAAGGTTGCGCTGAGAATAGATAACCACGTGATCATATCGCGCCAATCGATGATGCCAAACCCTGCGAGAAATTCGTGTTGTTTTTCTGGGCCATAGGCGAGCACCGCATTTTGCCAATAATAATCGACACTGTGTAATACCCAATTCAGTTGCTGCGCCCATCGACGAATCCCATCGGGTGGGTTTAAGATAAAATTAATCTCACCATTTAAGCGCTGCAAACTGGCATCAATGCTGTGTTCGATACGATTGGGGGCGATTGCTGCGGTGGGGTCTACCCGTACCCAGCCCTCCTCGTCTAACCAAACTTCTACCCAGACATGTGCGTCGGCTTGGCGAATGGTGTAAAAATCACCGAGTTGGTTATACACCCCCCCTTGGTAACCGCCGATTAAACGGGCGGGAATACCGGCGGCGCGCATCAGGGTGGCGAAGCTGGTGGCAAAGTGCCCGCAAAACCCGCGTTTAGTTTCAAATAAAAATTCTGCGATGGGGTCTGAACCCAGGGATGGCGGGGTTAAGGTGTAATAAAATTCACGGTTGTAGTATTGCAGCGCTTGGCGAACAATATGTCTCGGTTTAGCTGAGATGGAGCGCCATTTTTCTGCGAGTACTAGCACTTTAGGGTTGGTGTTCTGAGGGATTTTCAAACCGCGCTGCCTATCCTCTTCGTTAAGCTGGGTTAAATGGTTGGAGAGGGATGAGCGTAATTCGAAGGATAAATTACGGCTGAGTTTTGCAGTCAGCAATAATTGTCGGTCAGCACTCAGGCGTACCTTATCGGGTGCGCTGCTGGGGCTATCAAGAGCGTATAACCAAAACTGTTTATGCGGTTCCATCATCAAGGTGTACTGGTAATCACTGGTTTTTTTCGGCCAATTAATCGCGCGTTGAAAGGACGCTTTACGTGGCGGGCGTAATACCCAGCGTTGACCGTCTGTTTCCCAAAATACGGGGCCCCGCCAATACAGTTCTTTTTGTGTGGGAGCTGAGCTGCGGAAACGTACACGAAAAGCGGTTTCAGCTGATAAAGCTAAGTTTGACACCGACCCCGGGTTTATTTGATCACTTAAACCACTCACCGCCGATTGCTCATCTGGCATGCTCCACAGTGGGCCGATCATCCTGGGGAATAATAAGAAGAAAACCAGCATTAATGGAATGGCTTGCAGTAATACCGAGCCACAAATACGCAGTAAGGCGATATTTTTTAGCGAATCGGATTGGCTATTATTGATAATCAGGGCAAATAATAAGGCGAAAAAAACCAGCAGGCCATACAGCGCTAATTCAATACGTTGGTCAAATAAGAAGGGGGTGATTAAGACAAAAAAGCACATATAAATAACGGCTTGCACATCACGTTGGTTACGACTTTCTAACAGTTTTAACCCCATTAAGATGATTAATAAGCTGCTGCTAGCGTCACGGCCGAAAGCCATGCCAAAATTTTTCATCACGATAAAACCAAGTAACAACGCCAAGGGTAATAATATCCATTTATTGGGCAGCAACTTGGGCCGGTATATGGATAGTCCACGCCAACCAATAAGCGCGAAGGCGAGGCCAATAAATAGCGGTTTTAGTTGGCCTATATGCGGAATGACTAATAAACCGGCGATCGCCAGCAGTAGTTTTATCAGGCTGGGCTGGATATTGGCGCTATTAGCATTCATATAGGGCCAAGCGTTCTAAGCAGTCGGCCTGATGTTTACGGCCCTTGTTCGGCGCTAATTCCACCCCCGGTAAACGTAAACCATATGACTGGCCCTTTTCCTCACAGCTTAAAACCCAAAAACATAGCTGAGAAATTTTGTTTTCCACGGTTAAATCACTGCAGGACTGCCAGTCTAAGTGAATATCGCTGGATTGTTCGCTGCTAAACACATTACTGTAAAGCCCTTTTTCTGCGGCCAGTGCTTTCCAGTTGATATGCCGATAACTTTGTCCAGCTTGATAGGGTTTTAGGCCAGCAAAGTCATCAGTCCCGCTGGCGCTAGCGCTTTGACCCTTGCCAACACGGTCGTCGGCAGCAGCTTGGATGGTTAAACCACTATCAATAGGCTGTGGATAAACCAAAATAGCGTGCTGGAAGCGTAAGGGCGACCAGACTCGGAAAATACCAAACGGAAAAGAGCAGCTAAAGGTGATAGTTTCTGGCTGGTACCAACCACGGGTTTTAACTGGGGTCGTTAAACATAATATGGCCTGTTCGGCGGCCGCTAGATTGAATGACTGCTGCTGTTTTAAGTGTTTTGCGGAAATTTGCCAACGTGTACGCTGGTTTTTTTCGCTGACATTAATATTGATGCTGGCTTGCTCACCGGCAAAACAAGGGACCGATTTAGCCAATGAAATATGTAGCCCAGATAGGTTTTTATAACTATAAAAGGTCGATGCCTGTGCGGCGGCGGCCAATAGGAAGGTGAAGACAAAACCTAGGCTGTTATTGTAGTTAATGGAGGCAATCAGCATCAGCAGAATAACCAGCGCGAGTGATAAACCGGCCTTATTTGGCAGAATAAAAATTCGCCGATGATTGAGGGCTACGTGTTGCTTGACGATTTCACCGCGGGTGAAACGTCGGAAAGATAGCCGTTGTGCAAGGGTTAAGGCCACGTGATTAACCTAGCTTTAAAGTTGAGGAACCTTTGATCAAGTCATGGTTTTTAATCTTGAGAAAAAATTCGAGCAGACTTAATCAGCGTTTCCTTAAAACTGTAACACGTGTGTTGATGATTAAAAACAGCTAGTTGAGGGCTGGCCCTTCGCTAATAACGGCAGGGTTAATAATTTAATTCGAGCGCGTTACACAGGTAATCCATAAAGTCAGCACTGCTCTCATAAGCTTGGTTGATTGTTTGGATCAGCGATTCACTTAATATCTGTTCGGTGGACAACGGGTGAATGGCGATAAAGTCTTTGCGCCTAAGGTCATTAATCATCGGGTGGTTTTTGTCGTAACCGCGTGGGTAGGTTTTTAAGCGATCACCGGAGAGGCTGAAGTAGCGTTGGAACTCGACAGCCGTGGTTATGTTTTCCCACGATCTTGGGTTATCGCTAATCATCTGACGAATATTAGCTAGCGCTGGCCCGCTCGGCCGCCAAATTCCGGCTCCTAGAAAACACTCCTCATTGGCGATATGCAGGTAAAACGCGGGGGCGTGTACATCTTTTGCGCAACGGTGCTTAAATTGAATGCCGATATTGATCTTATACGGTGTTTTATCCTTGGAAAAACGCGTATCACGATAGACCCGCATTAATGAACCACCGGTTTTTTTCGCCACGGCGTTGAAATGGGGGGAGAGCGCTTGAATATTGCTTTGCATTGCCTCAATCAGGGTTAAGGCGGGGCCGCGTATGGTTTCTTCGTACTGTGTTTTATGTTCATTAAACCACGCACGGTTATTATTTTTGGCGAGTTGTTGTAAAAAATCAAAACTCTGTTGATTAAAAATAGGTTCAGGCATCGTAATATTATTCTGCTTAATTATTTGTATGCTGGGACTGCGGCATTTTAAGGATATAATATATATGAGTATTTTGTTGGTGTGGATAAGTTTATGGCGAGTCATACAATAAGCCTGAGCGGGCAAACGGTAACGTTCACCTGCGAAGAAGGCGACACTTTGTTACGAGCAGCGCTAAGAGCAGGCTTGGGATTTCCCTATGAGTGTAATTCAGGGGGCTGCGGTAGCTGTAAGTTTGAGCTAATCGATGGTGAGGTGGAGAATATTTGGCCTGAAGCACCGGGGCTGTCAGATCGAGATATTAAAAAGTCTCGTCAACTGAGTTGCCAGTGTATACCGCGTTCAGATTGTGAATTGAAGGTGCGCTTAAACGCTAAATTTTCACCGTTACACTCCCCGCTTAAAACCACCGCTCGTTTATATGACATTCGGCCGATTACCGAGAATATGAGTGAGTTTTGTTTTCAAACAGAGCAGCCAGCGCAGTTTTCTGCTGGGCAATTCGCGCTGTTTGAGATGCCAGGGGTCGAGGGTTCGCGTGCGTATTCGATGAGCAATGTAGAAAATGACGACAAACGCTGGCATTTCATCATCAAAAAGATGCCGGCTGGTCAAGGCAGTACTCGTTTATTCGAGCATTATCAGGTGGGCGATACGCTGACCCTAGACGGGCCTTATGGTTTATCTTTTTTACAGGCGGATATTCAACGAGATATTGTTTGTCTCGCGGGTGGTTCAGGTTTATCACCCGAAATGTCTATTCTGCGGGCGGCGGTTGCGGCACCCAGTTTAGCGCAACAAAATATCTATTTATTTTACGGTGGACGTAGCCCAGACGATATTTGCTCAGCAGATTTGATCGAACAAGACGCCGAGTTAAGCCAGCGAGTTCAGCACTATAATGTGGTTTCTGACCTCGAAGCAGCAAAACAGGCGGGCTGGAACGGTGATGTTGGTTATGTGCATGAAATATTGACGACGAAACTGAGTAAATCACTCGATAAATACGAATATTACGTCTGTGGCCCGGCGCCGATGATTGATGCCGTGCTAAAAACATTGATTGTGGAGCATAAGGTTCCACTGGAACAAATCCATTACGACCGCTTTTATTAGGCAAGCCCTGATTAAAAGCCTTGAAATATTAACCAAGAGAGATAAATGAGTGAGCTGATAGTTTTATGTAAAACCAACGAAGTGGAAGAAGATACCCCCTTATCGGTATCCCCTGAAAACTTCCCCATGTTGGCGGTGTACGAGCATGAAGGTGAATACTTTGTAACGGATAATTTATGTACCCACGGCATGGCGGTATTAACCGATGGTTACCAAGATGGTGAAGAAATTGAGTGCCCATTCCATGGTGGCGCATTTTCCATTAAAACCGGTGAAGGCACCTCGCCCCCGTGTTTTACGCCGATTAAAACTTACTCAGTGACGGTGGTGGATGGCGATGTTTGTATTGCCGCTGGCTAGTTGTTACTAGGGAATAACGACTTCTTGAAGTAATAAGCTGGACGCGCTTTGCGCCGCTCCAGCCGTATTTTGTTGTAAGCGGTGTTCGCTGACAGCAGTGAATACCGCTTGTATATCTTCGGGGTATACCGCTTGCCGATTATCAATTAATGCCCACGCTTTAGCTGCTTGAATTAAGCCGATGCCGGCCCGTGGTGATAAACCTTGCACAAATAAGGGCGAATTCCTGGAGCACTGCAGTAGCGCTTGCACATAGTTAACCAGTGGTTCGGCAACGTTGACTAGGGTTACTTGCCTTTGCAGGTCTAGCAGTTGTTCGGCGGAGATGGCCGATTGTAGATTGGCGAGTTTGTTACGGGTATTTGTTCCTTGCAAGAGTTGTTTTTCAGACGATACATCGGGATAGCCGATTGATAGACGCATGAGAAAACGATCTAATTGTGATTCAGGCAGTGGAAAGGTACCGACTTGAAAACCGGGGTTTTGAGTGGCGATGACGATAAAGGGTTTGCTCATCGGGTAGGTGACTTTTTCGATGCTAACCTGCCGTTCTTCCATGGCTTCGAGTAAGGCGCTTTGTGTTTTGGGTGTCGCGCGGTTGATTTCATCGGCCAAGATGAAACTAGAAAATACCGGCCCGGGGTGAAATTCAAAATTATTATTATTGCGATCGAAGACGCTAGAGCCGAGGATATCGGCGGGTAATAAGTCGCTGGTAAATTGAATGCGTTGGAAATCGAGACCGAATAGTTTTGCAAAACTATGCGCTAAGGTGGTTTTACCAACCCCAGGTATATCCTCAATCAGTAAGTGGCCGTCGGCTAATATGCAACTCAGGGCGAGTTTAATGAGCTCAGGTTTGCCTAAAATAATGTTATTGGCTTGCTGCAAAAAGTGGGTAATGGGTTGTCTCATAAGCAAATAATTCGTCATCCATGCGTGGCCAGTGTTCTTATTCTAGCAAATAGATTTAAATGCGGATTTAATGCGGCTAACTAATGTCGGATAAAAATGATAAAATCAACAACTTATGCAGAACAAATATCCTTATGGAACACCCTAAAAAATTTGATGTAATTGTTGTTGGTGGCGGACACGCTGGAACCGAGGCGGCGCTAGCGGCGGCGCGCACTGGCGCAAGCACCTTATTGTTAACGCAGAATATCGAAACCCTTGGGCAAATGAGCTGTAACCCCGCGATTGGTGGTATCGGTAAGGGCCACTTAGTGAAGGAAGTGGACGCGATGGGTGGCTTGATGGCGAAAGCGACCGATGTGTCTGGTATTCAGTTCCGCACACTTAATTCAAGTAAGGGGCCGGCGGTTCGTGCCACGCGGGCTCAAGCCGACCGTTTATTGTATAAACACGCGGTACGCGAGGTGTTAGAAAATCAGCCGAATCTCAGCTTATTCCAGCAAACCGTATCGGATTTGATTGTTGAGCAAGACCGAGTGGCTGGGGTCGTGACCCAAATGGGGCTGAAGTTTGTTGCACCGACTGTAGTACTGACCGTGGGTACGTTTTTAGGCGGTAGAATTCATATTGGTTTAGAAAATTATGAAGGGGGTCGTGCCGGTGATGCGCCATCGAATGCTTTATCGGAGCGTTTACGTGCCCTACCCTTTAATGTAGATCGCCTAAAAACAGGCACGCCACCGCGGATAGATGGGCGAACCATCGACTTTAGTGTGATGGAAGAACAACCGGGTGATACACCGATGCCGGTTTTTTCATTTAGCGGTTCGGTTGCCGACCACCCGCGACAAATTAGCTGTTATATCACCCGTACCAGTGAACAAGGCCACGATATTATTCGTTCCGGTTTAGATCGTTCACCGATGTATACCGGGGTGATTGAAGGGGTTGGGCCACGGTATTGTCCATCGATTGAAGATAAGGTGATGCGTTTTGCGGATAAAAACTCCCATCAGATTTTTGTTGAGCCAGAAGGTTTAACGACGACTGAGGTCTACCCGAATGGTATTTCAACCAGTTTGCCGTTTGATATTCAGTACGCGTTTATTCAGAGCATCAAGGGTTTTGAGAATGCGCATATCATGCGGCCGGGTTATGCCATTGAATACGACTTTTTCGACCCTCGTGGCTTGAAATCGTCATTGGAAACGAAACATATGTCGGGTTTGTTTTTTGCTGGGCAAATTAATGGCACCACCGGTTATGAAGAAGCAGCAGCGCAGGGTTTGATTGCTGGGTTAAACGCGGCGCGACAAGTTAAGGGTTTAAATTCATGGTGTCCTCGACGCGATGAGGCCTATATTGGGGTGATGATCGATGACTTGGTGACCAATGGCACCTTGGAGCCATACCGGATGTTTACCAGTCGGGCGGAATATCGTTTATTACTGCGTGAAGATAATGCCGATTTACGCTTGACTGAAAAAGCTTATGAAATGGGCTTGGTCGGTGAGCAGCAGTGGCAAGCGTTTAGTATTAAAAGAGACGCGATTGAGTTAGAACAGGCGCGTTTGAAGTCGTCTTGGTTGCAGCCAAAAACATTGGCGACCCGTCAGGCCGATGAGTTTTTGAAAAAACCGTTGCAGCGAGAAGCGAGTTTATTGGATTTATTACGTCGGCCCGAAGTGAGTTATGACAATATTGCCGAATTGGATGGTTTACAGAGCAGCGTAGAGGACCCTCTAGTACGGCAACAGGTAGAAATTCAGGCAAAATACGCCGGTTATATCGAGCGTCAGCAAACAGAAATTGCCCGCGCACAGCGTTACGAGACGTTTAACCTACCCATAGCGTTTGATTATCAAACGGTTCCAGGGCTTTCTTCTGAGGTGATTGAAAAATTGAATCGGCATAAACCCGAAACCTTGGGGCAGGCTGGTCGTATTCAAGGCGTCACACCGGCGGCGATATCGCTGCTGTTAGTGCACTTGAAGAAGCATGCGCCCTCCTCCGAGCAAGCGTGAAACGAGTTAAGTGATGAAAAAAACGAGAGAGATTGAGTTTGATCGGGCAGCGTTAGACGCTGGTTTAGAGCAAATGGATATAACATTGCCCAGCGCGAGTGTTGATAAGCTGATTGCTTTTTTGCATATGTTGGTGAAATGGAACCGTGTGTATAATTTATCCGCGATTAGAGAGCCCGCCGATATGTTGAGTTTGCATTTGCTTGATAGTTTATCGGTGTTGCCACATTTGCATGGAGAAAGCTGCATCGATGTAGGAACTGGCGCAGGTTTACCGGGGATACCGTTGGCGATAGCCCGACCGGATATGCGTTTTGGCTTACTGGACAGTAATTCAAAAAAAACACGGTTTGTGCAGCAGGCATGTATCGAACTGGGTTTGAAAAATGTGAGTTGCATACATGATCGTATTGAACGCTATCAGCCCGTGCAAAAGTTTGACACGGTAACGGCTAGAGCGTTTACTTCCTTACCAGAATTGTTAACATTGACCCGCCATTTACTAATGGATGATGGCCAATTATTAGCGATGAAGTCAAAGGAAGTTGACGTTTTAGAGCGAGATGATTTCAAATTTAATCGTGTAGAATCGTTGCGGGTACCGACCCTAGAGGCGGAACGCAATCTGGTCATTTATAGTGCTACTTAGTGGGCCGATAACAATAATTAAGGGTGATGGATCTTGGCAAAAATAATAGCGGTTGCTAATCAGAAAGGTGGGGTGGGGAAAACCACGACCAGTATTAATTTAGCAGCTTCAATGGCAGAGTTGGGTCGAAGGGTTTTATTGATTGATATGGACCCGCAAGGTAATGCAACGATGGGCTGCGGTGTTGATAAAAAAAACGTAGAGCTATCTTGTTACGATGTGTTGCTGGATGATTGTGATCCAGTGAGTGCTGTAGTAAGCCCAGATAAGCTAAAAAATGATGTATTGCCGAGTAATATGGATCTTGCTGGGGCTGAAGTTCATTTATTGGAAGCGGATCATCGTGAAACGCGTTTGAAGACGGCATTGGCAAAGCTGGTTGATGATTATGATTATATGTTTATTGACTGCCCTCCTTCGATGAACATGTTGACGATTAATGCCTTGGTCGCGTCGGATAGTGTGTTGGTGCCGATGCAGTGTGAGTACTTTTCTTTGGAAGGTTTATCCTCTTTGATGGATACACTTAAACAAGTTCGAGCATCGGTGAATAAACAATTGAGCCTAGAAGGCTTGCTGAGAACTATGTTTGATGGGCGTAGTCGGCTTACCCGAGACGTCAGTGAGCAGTTGACGACGCATTTTTCGGATCGTCTATTCACCACGGTGATCCCAAGAAATATCCGTTTGGCCGAGGCTCCTAGTTTTGGTTTGCCGGCAATTATTTATGATAAAAGTTCACGCGGGGCGATTGCCTATATGGAGTTGGCGCGTGAATTAGATAAAAAATATAATCAGGAATCATGATGGCGATTAAGAAAAGAGGCTTGGGCCGTGGCCTCGATGCATTATTGAGCCAGTCGTCTGCTACGGAAGAAGTGAAGGCCGATGTTAATACGTTGCCGATTGACCTGCTGCAACGAGGGAAGTATCAGCCACGAACAGAGTTTGATCCGGTTCAATTACAAGAGCTCGCGGACTCAATTAGTGCGCAGGGGATAATTCAGCCCATTGTGGTGCGTCCAATGGCGGGTAATAATTATGAAATATTAGCCGGTGAACGCCGCTGGCGTGCGGCACAAATAGCCGGTTTACAAGAAGTTTCGGTGTTGATTAATGATGTTGATGACCGTTCGGCGATTGCGATCGCGTTAATTGAAAACATTCAACGCGAAGACCTCAATACCTTGGATGAATCTGCCGCCTTACAACGTTTGATTGAAGAGTTTGAACTAACCCATCAACAAGCCGCCGATGCGGTGGGACGCTCACGCGTTGCGATTAGTAATTTGCTGCGCTTGCTGGAGCTTGAGGCAGGAGTGAAAGAGCTGATGCGTGCCGGATCCCTTGATATGGGGCATGGTCGAGCATTATTGGCCTTGCCGCTGGAAAAACAAATGGCGGCGGCAAATAAGGTCGTTGATAAAGGTTATTCGGTACGAGCAACGGAGGCCTTGGTTAAGCAAATACTTAAAAAATCCACTACGCCGAAACAGCGTAAAGAACGGAATCCAGATATCGAAAGCCTGCAGCAGAGTGTTGCAGAAAAATTAGGGGCTCGGGTCGATATGAAGCACCAAAGTGATGGGGCTGGGAAAATAATTGTGCATTATTCATCGTTAGATGAGTTAGATAGTGTGCTGAGTCATTTCAAATAGGCTTGACCTATGTTGGTGCCGAAGATAAAATAGTGAGATCGCTAGATAGATTTAAAAAAATGAGGGCTGAGATAAGGATTATCTTGCATCAGTTACTCGTTATTATGTTAGCGGTGGCTGTTGCTAAGTATTTATATGCTTCATTAGCGGCAATGGGGGTTTTGTATGGCGGCCTTATTTCGGTGTCTACATCGGCAATAATGGCTTATAGGATGGCTCAAGCCGCTCGTAAAGCGGCAGAGGGCAGTCTAAAAGGTAATTTATACGTTTATTTGGGTGCAATAGAGCGAATATGTATCGCGATTGTGCTTTTTGCTTTGGGTTTTAGTTGGCTGAATTTCAGCCCCTTACCCATGGTAATAGGATTAATGGCTGGCCAAATTGGATTTATGATTGGCGCGTTTAAAGTTAAAGACTAATTAGAGAGAAACTATGTCGGGCGAGAACCTAACATCATCAGAATATATTAAACATCACTTAACCAATTTGACCTATGGGCAGCACCCAGATGGAAGTTGGGGTATTGCGCATGGCGCAGATGCCGCTAAGGAAATGGGTTTTTGGGCGTTAAACATCGATACCATCGGGGTGTCTGTTTTATTGGGTGCTCTATTTATTTATTTCTTCAAAAAAGCAGCGCAAACAGCAACTGCAGGCGTGCCGAGTGGCTTGCAAAACTTTGTAGAAATGGTCGTTGAATTTGTTGATGACAGTGTGAAAGACAGCTTTAATGGCAGAAACCCATTAATTGCACCGTTGTCACTAACCATTTTTGTGTGGATTATATTGATGAACGCGATGGATTTAGTTCCTGTCGATTATCTTCCTAGTTTGGGTCAACTGGTGGGGATTCCATATTTGAAAGTGGTGCCAACAACAGATCCAAACATGACTTTCGCAATGGCGCTTGGGGTGTTTTTCTTAATACTTTTCTACAGTGTTAAAGTAAAAGGCTTTGGTGGTTTCTTTGCTGAACTAGCATTCCACCCTTTCCCTAAGGTTTTAATGCCATTTAATTTATTTTTGGAATTGGTGAGTTTGATCTCGAAGCCAATTTCATTAGCTTTACGTCTATTCGGTAATATGTATGCGGGTGAGATGATCTTTATCTTGATTGCGATGTTACCACTAGGTGCGCAGTGGGCATTATCAGTGCCGTGGGCAATCTTCCACATTCTGATTGTGATTCTGCAAGCCTTTATATTTATGACGTTGACAATCGTGTACCTCAGCATGGCGCACGAAGAAAGCCATTAAGATTTTTTTAAATAATTTTTAGTAAACTCAATAGGAGATAGAAATGGAAGATTTAGGTTTGATTTATTTAGCAGGTGCTTTGTTAATGGGTATGGGCGCGATTGGTGCAGCTATTGGTATTGGCATGCTTGGTGGTCGTTTTATGGAAGGTGCTGCACGTCAGCCTGAGCTTATTCCATTGTTACGTACGCAGTTCTTCATCATCATGGGTTTGATCGATGCGGTTCCTATGATTGCTGTAGGTATTGCTATGTACATCTTATTTGCGGTCGTTGGTTAATTAAACGAAGATTAACCCTAACTTAAGGTTTAATAATGAATATTAATGCAACCCTGATAGGCCAAACAATCGCATTTTTTATGTTTGTTTGGTTCTGCATGAAGTATGTATGGCCGCCGTTAACGGCAGCTATGGAAGAGCGTAAAGCTAAAATTGCTGAAGGCTTAGCCGCTGGGGAACGTGGTAAAAAAGAACATGAATTAGCCGAAAAACGCGCTAAAGAAGTGTTAGTTGATGCCCGTACTGAAGCATCTGATATCATTAATCTAGCTAATGTACGTGCTGGTGAAATGGTTGAAGAAGCAAAAGGCAAAGCGCTTGAAGAAGCTGCAAAAGTTAAGAAAGGTGCTGAAGCTGAAATTGAACAAGAAGTTGCCAGTGCTCGTGAAGCATTGCGTGAGCAAGTATCAGTTTTAGCGATAGCAGCTGCCGAACAGATTATCAAAAGTGAAATTGATGCAACTAAGCATAAATCACTGGTTGATAATGTTAGCAGTCAGTTGGGCTCAGCCTAATGGCAGAGCTAGCGGCACTGGCAAGACCTTACGCAGAAGCTGTTTTTTTAATGGCAGATGAGAAAGGTCGGATTGACCAATGGTCGGACATGCTTGAGTTTCTCAAACAAGTAACATCAGATGAGCTTTTTAAGAAAATTTCAAATAATCCTAAGGTATCAAGCAGCGCGCTAGAAGGTGTGGTGCTAGATATTTGTGAAGGACAGATGGATGAAGAGGGCTTGAATTTAATTAAGCTACTCATTAAAAACAACCGTTTGCAGCTAGCAAGTGAAATTGCTGAGCAGTATGAAGTTAAAAAATCTGAAAAATGTGGCTTGTTAGATGTAACTGTTACATCGGCATTTCCAATGTCTGATAGCGATAAAGAAACATTAGGAAAATCGCTATCTGAATCATTTGGCAAGAAAGTCAAAATAAGCGTTGAAGAGGATTCAAGCTTAATTGGTGGCATCGTGATACGTGCTGGCGATAAAGTGATTGATGGCTCTTTAAGTGGACAGATACAACAATTAGCTAAACAGCTAAAATAGCAAAGGTAAAAACCATGCAATTAAATCCATCCGAGATAAGTGATCTTATCAAGAAAAAAATCGAAAATTTCGATGCGGACGTAGAAGCTAAAACAGAAGGAACAATTGTTTCTTTAACAGACGGTATTGCTCGAGTACACGGACTATCCGACGCGATGCAGGGCGAAATGCTTGAGTTCCCAGGCGGAACCTATGGTATGGCGCTTAACTTGGAAAGAGATTCCGTTGGTGTTGTTATTATGGGTGCTTACACGCACCTTTCTGAAGGTGACACGGTAAAGTGTACGGGTAGAATTCTTGAAGTTCCAACGGGTGAAGCAATGCTTGGCCGTGTTGTTGACGCTTTGGGTTCTCCTATTGATGGCAAAGGCGCGATTGATGCTGAATCATCATCTCCAGTAGAACGTATTGCACCGGGTGTTATTGCTCGCCAATCAGTTGATGAACCTGTGCAAACAGGTCTTAAGTCAATTGATGCGATGATTCCACTAGGTCGTGGGCAACGCGAATTGATTATTGGCGATCGTCAAACAGGTAAAACTGCGATTGCGATTGATGCGATTATCAACCAAAAAGGTACAGGCGTTAAGTGTATCTACGTTGCGATTGGTCAAAAACAATCTTCGATTGCTAACGTTGTTAGAAAGCTTGAAGAACATGACGCGATGGCGCATACAATTGTTGTTGTTGCGGGTGCGGCTGATTCTCCAGCGCTACAATTTATTGCTCCTTATGCCGGTTGTTCAATGGGTGAGTATTTCCGCGATAAAGGCGAAGATGCATTAATCATCTATGATGATTTAACCAAGCAAGCCTGGGCTTACCGTCAAATCTCACTATTATTACGTCGTCCTCCTGGACGTGAAGCGTATCCTGGTGACGTTTTCTATCTTCACTCTAGATTATTAGAACGTGCTGCACGTATTAATGCGGCTGAAGTTGAAAAGTTAACGAATGGTGCTGTTAAAGGTAAAACGGGTTCATTAACCGCCTTACCAATTATTGAAACACAAGCCGGTGACGTATCTGCATTCGTTCCTACTAACGTAATTTCAATTACCGATGGTCAGATCTTCTTAGAAACTGACTTATTTAACGCGGGTATTCGCCCAGCCGTTAATGCTGGTTTGTCTGTGTCACGTGTTGGTGGTGCTGCGCAAACTAAAGCGGTTAAGAAACTTGGTGGTGGTACACGTCTTGATTTGGCTCAATATCGTGAACTTGCAGCGTTTGCTCAGTTCGCATCAGATTTAGATGCAGCGACTAAAGCACAAATTGATCGTGGTATTCGGGTAACAGAGTTAATGAAGCAAAACCAATATGCTCCATTAAGCGTTCCACAAATGTCTATGTCATTATTTGCTGCCAACGAAGGCTTCTTAGATGACCTTGCGGTAGATAAAGTTCTGCCTTTCGAAGCAGCTTTACACAGCTATATGGCTCGTGAAAAAGCAGATTTAGTGGCATCGATTGGTGATGAAGGCAATTATAACGCTGACATCATTGCTGACTTAAAGTCTTCAATAGCAGAGTTTAAAAACACTCAAACCTGGTAAGCGGAAAACGTTATGGCAGTCGGAAAAGAGATCAAGACTAAGATCACGAGTGTTAAAAGTACACAGAAAATAACACGCGCGATGGAAATGGTAGCGGCGAGTAAAATGCGCAAAACACAAGAACGTGTTTTAGCAGCTCGTCCCTACGCTAAAAAGATGGGGCAGGTTATTCGCCACTTGGCGCAAGCTAACTCTGAATATAAACACCCATATTTATCAGAACGTAAAAATGAACGTGTCGGTGTTATTTTAATTAGTAGTGACCGTGGTTTATGTGGTGGCCTAAATTCAAACTTGTTCCGCAAGTTTGTAGCTCAGCTGAAGCAATGGCATGAAGCAGATACAGAAATTGTAATGGCTTCTATTGGTTCTAAGGGTGAAGGGTTTTTAGGGCGTCTAGGTGGTAATGTTGTCGGTTCGGTGACGCACCTTGGCGAAACACCTGCACTAGAAGACCTGATTGGTATCGTTAAGACCATGCTTGATCTTTATGACGAGGGTAAGATTGATCGTTTTTACATAGCTCATAATGACTATGTAAACACGATGACTCAAAAGCCACAGGTTGTTCAAGTGCTACCGGTTTACACTGAAGAGTTGGAAGAGCAGCTAACACACCATTGGGATTATATTTATGAGCCCGATGCTAAAGAAGTTTTGGACCAACTATTAACTCGTTACATCGAGTCTCTCGTTTACCAAGGCGTGTTAGAAAACAATGCGTGCGAACAAGCTGCACGTATGGTTGCTATGAAAAGCGCATCAGACAATGCAGGTGAATTGATTGATGAATTGCAGTTGGTTTATAACAAAGCAAGGCAAGCATCTATTACGCAGGAACTATCGGAGATCGTTGCTGGTGCAGCAGCGGTTTAAGGCTGAATTAAACGGTTAAGCCGTTTTAATGAAACTTATGGCGATAAGCCATAAGGAAAAGAATTTAAATTAAGAATATTGAGGAACTGATATGAGCTCAGGTGTTATCGTTCAAATTATTGGCGCGGTTGTTGATGTGGAATTCCCACGTGATTCAATCCCTAAGGTATACGACGCTCTTCTAGTTGAAGAAGCTGGTTTAACAATGGAAGTACAACAGCAAATTGGTGACGGCGTTGTTCGTACCATTGCGATGGGTAGTACTGATGGCATTAAACGTGGTTTGTCTGTCAGTAATACAGGTGAAGCGATCCAAGTACCGGTTGGCACAAAAACACTAGGACGTATCATGAACGTTCTTGGTGAGCCAATTGATGAAAAAGGCCCTATTAACGAAGAAGAACGTTGGGGTATTCACCGTAAAGCGCCAAGTTATGAAGAGCAAGCAGCTTCAAACGACATCTTAGAAACAGGTATCAAAGTTATTGATTTGGTTTGCCCGTTTGCGAAAGGTGGTAAAGTTGGTCTGTTTGGTGGTGCCGGTGTTGGTAAAACCGTTAACATGATGGAATTGATTCGTAACATTGCGATCGAGCACAGTGGTTACTCAGTATTTGCTGGTGTAGGCGAACGTACTCGTGAAGGTAACGATTTCTATCACGAAATGACTGATTCAAACGTTATCGACAAAGTATCGTTGGTTTACGGACAGATGAATGAGCCTCCAGGAAATAGACTACGTGTTGCCTTAACAGGTTTAACCATGGCTGAAAAATTCCGTGCTGACGGCAGTGATGTATTATTGTTTATCGATAATATCTACCGTTATACCTTGGCTGGAACAGAAGTATCTGCCTTATTAGGCCGTATGCCTTCTGCGGTGGGTTACCAACCAAATCTTGCTGAAGAAATGGGTGTGTTCCAAGAGCGTATTACATCAACACGTGAAGGTTCTATTACTTCAATTCAAGCGGTATACGTACCTGCGGATGATTTGACCGATCCATCACCTGCGACTACATTTGCTCACTTGGATGCGACTGTTGTGTTATCACGTCAAATTGCTGAACTAGGTATTTACCCAGCGATTGATCCTTTGGATTCAACTAGCCGTCAATTAGATCCTTTAGTGATCGGCGATGAGCACTATCAAGTAGCTCGTGATGTTCAGGGAACTCTACAACGTTATAAAGAGCTACGTGACATTATTGCTATTTTGGGTATGGATGAATTATCAGAAGAAGATAAATTATCTGTATCAAGAGCGCGTAAAATTCAACGTTTCTTATCACAACCATTCTTCGTTGCTGAAGTGTTTACCGGTTCTCCAGGCAAATACGTATCACTTAAAGATACCATTATCGGCTTTAAAGGCATTGTTAGTGGTGAGTTTGATCATATTCCTGAGCAGTCGTTCTACATGGCAGGAACAATTGATGAAGTGATTGAAAGAGCCGCTAAAGCAGCCGCTTAATTAAGGGTACTGAAATGAGCATGACAATACACGTAGATATAGTAAGTGCAGAAGAAGAAATTTATTCTGGGCTTGCTGAAATGGTATTCGCACCCGGTATTTTAGGTGAGTTGGGCATTGCGCCACGCCATGCTCCATTAGTGTCACAACTAAAGGCGGGTGAAGTTCGAGTAAAAACGGATAAAGAAGAGTTAGATTTCTTTATTTCGGGTGGTATTCTTGAAGTTCAGCCTCATTTAGTAACTGTTCTTAGTGATACAGCGATTAGAGCAGCAGACTTAGACGAAGCTAAAGCATTAGAAGCAAAAAAGCGTGCAGAAGAAGCACTGGCCGATAAAGCCTCTGATATCGATTATGCAAAAGCCCAAGCAGAACTTGCTGAGGCCGCAGCACAATTAAATGCTATCAGCCGTTTAAGAAAGCTACGTTAAGCGCGAACCTTAGTAAAAAAGAAAGCCCGCCTTTAGGTGGGTTTTTTTTTAGCTGTTAAAATACACAACGCCTAAATAAATAAGGATATTTGATGACTATAAAAACAATTATACTTGCGGCCGGTAAGGGCTCGCGAATGAAGTCTAAGGTACCTAAGGTTTTGCATAAATTAGCCGGAAAACCAATGTTGCAATGGGTGGTTGAGGCTGCGAAAGGTTTAGGCAGTGAGACCATCGTTGTTTATGGTCACGGCGGTGAGCAGGTTAAGGAGTCCTTACCGAGTTTTGAAATTTCTTGGGTTGAACAAGTTGAGCAACTAGGAACCGGCCACGCGGTACAACAAGCATCTGGCGATATAACGGCCGATGATACGGTATTAATCCTCTATGGAGACGTGCCGCTAATTAATCAAACAACTCTACAGCAGATGCTCTCGGCCTGTGACGATAAAACCATGTCCTTACTCACGGTCGAGTTGAATGATCCTACGGGCTACGGGCGTATTGTTCGACAATCTACTGAAGTTGAAAAAATTGTTGAGCAAAAAGATGCCTGTGCTGAAGAATTATTAATCAGCGAAGTTAATACGGGCATCTTAGCGTTGAAGGGCGCTTTATTAACGACTTGTCTAGCTGCCTTGAAAAATGATAATGCACAGCAGGAGTATTATTTAACCGACATTATCGAAATGGCGGTGAACGCAGGTGTTCGCATTGATACCATTCAGCCAGCGAATGAATTCGAGGTGCAAGGGGTTAACTCAACGTCGCAACTGAACCAATTAGAACGTTATCAGCAAGGCCTGTATGCTGAGTTTTTGATGCAACAAGGGGTTACCCTAGCGGATGCGGCTCGATTCGATCTTCGTGGAGAGGTGACGGAGCTAGGGACCGATATCTTTATCGACTGTAATGTTATTTTGGCAGGGAAAATCAGCTTGGGTTCAAATGTGAGGATTGCTTCAAACTGCGTGATTACTAACGCGGTTATCGAAGATAATGTCAGCATCAAGGCCCATAGTGTACTGGATGATTGTCATATTGGTGCCGGCAGTGATGTAGGGCCATTTGCTAGAATACGCCCTGGTACTAAGTTGGGCTGTGATACGAAAGTTGGAAACTTCGTTGAAATGAAGAAAACAAACCTTGGGGATGGTTCAAAAGTCAGTCATTTAAGTTATATCGGCGACGCTGACATAGGCAAAGAGGTCAATATAGGTGCGGGCACGATTACCTGTAACTATGATGGGGTGAATAAGTATAAAACAACCATTGCAGACGGTGCCTTTATCGGTTCAGATACACAGTTAGTCGCGCCGGTTAGCGTCGGAGAAAACGCAACCATTGCCGCGGGTACAACATTAACTAAAGATGCTCCTGATGGTGTGTTAACCCTATCACGAGCAAAACAAATGACGTTAAAAAATTGGAAGAGATCAAACAAGGAATGATATGTGTGGGATAGTAGGAGCTTTAGCTAGAAGAGATATTACGGCGGTATTAATTCAAGGTTTACAACGTCTTGAATACCGAGGTTACGATTCAGCTGGGGTTGCTGTCATTGATAACAAGGGTGATATCCAGTCTAGAAAAACACAAGGCAAGGTTAAAAACCTAGAGTTATTGATTGGGGCAGAACCCTTATCTGGTAGCTGTGGTATTTCACATACGCGTTGGGCAACCCATGGCGTTCCTTCAGAAGAAAATGCTCATCCACACGTGTGTAATGATGAAATTGCCTTAGTGCATAATGGCATTATCGAAAATCATGAAGTGCTGCGCAAACAACAGCTAGCCGCTGGGCACACGTTTGATTCTGAAACTGATACGGAAGTGATCGTTCACGCGGTACACGATTATTGGAAGGATTCTAATAACCTACTTGAGGCAGTACAAAAAACCATCCAAAACCTAGAAGGTGCGTATGCCTTAGGGGTCGTCGAAACAGCCAATAATAAACGCATTATTGCCGCGCGCAAGGGCAGCCCCTTAGTCATTGGTATTGCCGAGGGCGAATACTTTATTGCCTCCGACGTGTTTGCCTTACTGGGTGAAGCCACGCAGTTTATCTATTTGGAAGACGGTGATATCGCCGATATTAGCCTTGATGGTTTGGTTATTTATGATGAAACCGGCAGGCAAGTGACCCGTGCCATCAACGAAACTGAATTAAAAGCCGATAATATTGGTTTGGGTCGTTATCAGCACTATATGCAAAAAGAAATTTTTGAACAGGCTGCGGTGATCAGAAATACCTTTCAGGGCCGAATTGGCGGTGGCCGTTTATTAGACAGTTGCTTTGGTGAGGAAGCTAATGAAGCCTTTAAAACCATCGAAGAGGTGCAAATTGTCGCCTGTGGCACGAGTTTTCACGCCGGCCTAGTGGCCAAGTATTGGTTTGAGTCGATAGCGGGTATTCCCTGTCATATCGAAGTGGCGAGTGAATTCAGGTATCGCCCACATATTGTTAATCAAAAAACACTCTTTGTAACTATTTCACAATCTGGTGAAACCGCCGATACATTGGCTGCGCTACAAGCGTCGGCAGAGTTGGGTTATGCGCATACCCTATCAATATGTAATGTGCCAGAAAGCTCCTTAGTACGCTTATCCGAATGGCACTTGATGACCAATGCAGGGCCTGAAATCGGTGTCGCGTCAACGAAGGCCTTTACCACGCAGTTAGTGGCTTTATTGTTATTGGTGGTAGCGATAGGCCGGCAGCATAAAATTAATCAACAAGCTGAAACTGATATTATTCGCCAGTTAGAAAGCTTGCCGGAGAAAGTCGCGGAAGTGCTGCGTCTAGATAAAGAAATTCTCAACGTTGCAAAGGCATTTGATAACAAACACAATGCTTTATTTTTAGGTCGTGGTGAGCAGTATCCAGTGGCAATGGAAGGTGCACTGAAATTAAAAGAGGTATCCTATATACACGCAGAAGCTTACCCTGCCGGTGAGCTAAAACATGGTCCATTGGCTTTGGTTGATGAGAATATGCCGATTGTTGCAGTTGCGCCGAATAATGACTTATTAGAAAAACTAAAATCTAATCTGCAGGAAATACAAGCCCGTGGTGGTCAACTCTATGTGTTTGCCGATAAACGAGCATCTTTTGAACAAGCCGAAGGTTTGACCATCATTAGGGTCTCTGAAATTGATGATGTGATTGCACCTATTATCTACACGATTCCATTGCAGTTGCTGGCTTATCATGTGGCGGTTATTAAGGGCACCGATGTAGATCAACCGCGAAATTTAGCCAAATCGGTTACGGTCGAATAATTAAAGCAGCGAGTAATAATTTTCGATGCTACACCCTGTTTAGGCTGCGCGATCTAGGAAAGAGGGGCTTATATATTTTCATACATATAGTTTAGTATGCAATCTATAGAGTAAAAGTGTTTAACGAAATATATTTCAAATAAGCACTTAAATGTAGAATATGAGTGTTAATTTAAAGGGGCCTTCCTGTTCGAAGGTAATGGTCAAAACTAAATAGGTGTTCTCGAGGCGAGTTCTCGCAGTGACCAATTAAACGCCCTGAATTCGTAAGCCTGCCTTTTTTGATAATGATTCGTCCTTTGCAGTTAGGGCATTCGCTGGTGAACCTTTTTCGCTCAACAGTATTGGCTGACTGAGGTTTGTTACGGTTAAAAATAAGTAAGTAATCACTATGAATTCCAGGTTGAAGCCACCATGGAGCGACCTCAGCACGACTTTCAACCACGTGGTAAATTGGGCTGAAACTGTACCAAATTAGGCCCAGTAGTATAAATATACTACTTAAAAAGTGGATGGTTTCGCCGGCGGTCTCTTGCTGCGTTAAACCAACTGGGACAAGTAGTAGCAATGAAATGATTAGCAACCCGATAAACACCGTCGAAGATAAAAATACTCCCTTTCCCCAGCCTGATAAAACTAACTTATTAGATAAAATGCTAGCTAGACCAGACGGTTTAATGACATCTTCTGTGAAATATCTAATTTCCCCTTGATTTAAAGGACTCTTTTCATAGCTTTTGTCTAGTTTTGGATCAAATGCTTCGTAAGCAAAGCTATAGCGGGAAGGGTTACCCCCGCCACCACCGGTACGCTTTTTTAATTTAATGAAGCCGGTTAAATTACTAGCAAGTGCTCTTTGGTGTAGACCTTCTTCTTTTTTACCCCACAAGCTTTCAAGTTTTTTCCATTCGGTATTTACTCGTTTTGTTGCGCCATCTGTAGGTTTGGGCCAAGGGTTTCGTGGGTTTAGTTTGTTAACAGCTTCATTTAACTCGATATTAATAAAGCCTTCTTCTGCTTTCTTAGGAGACTGAAGCGATAGGTCAATCAATGCATTTAAAAGATCCCTGTGACGCCCTTGTATGTCGTCCCAAGTTTTGATGTTTTCCTTAACAAGTTCTAAGCAGCTATAAAAATTTTTATCCATAATTTCACGTTTTATTCTTCCATTAGCAGGTGACTGACCGGTAAGTGACCGGTCTTGTGCTTAAATTTTAATTGAAAATAAGTGATGCTGTACTTTAGTTTTTACTTAAGGGGAATTAAATGAACTATACAAATACGCTTCAATCTTTTGCTCATAACCAACATGGGCAGTTAACTTCAATTAGAGAGGCCGAGAGAGGGCAAAGCTGCCTTTGCACATGTCCAGTTTGCGGTGAGAAGTTAATAGCAAAACAGGGGGGTATCAGAGCTTGGCATTTTGCTCATACCAGTGGTAACGAATGTGAGAATGCAGGTGAAAGTTCACTTCACCTGGCTTGTAAAGAGGTCGTAGCGCGAGCATCTATGATAGTAAAGCCTTGTATAGGTGATGATCTGCAATATTTAAAGATACATAAAGCGGACATGGAAATCCCTGTCAAAACAGAGGATGGATTAACAGTAGTTCCCGATGTAACCATTTGTTCTTCTAATAACGAATTAACTTTTATTGAGATTGCTGTCACACATAAAATTGATTTGGAGAAAAAGGAAAAAATCGATAGCCTAAAAATCCCGACAATGGAAATAGTTATTGACTCATCAATGATGGAAGAGTGGGATTGGAAAACAATAGAAGAGCTCGTTCTACACGATAATCTTAGGCGTTATTGGGTTTATGAACCGCAGAGCGAGGTGATTGAAAAAACTGATTTTGTTGTTAATAAAGGAAGCAATTCGTCAGCTTATACAAATGAGTTTCAAACAAAGATTAATGATGTTCCGGTACGTGTCCGACAATTTGATTGGGGTGTTTCAGTTTGGTCTGGGTTTGATACGGAAGTAAACCTTAAAATAAAAAAAATAATGCGAGGTTTTGGAGGAAGGTGGAATCCGCGCTATAAAAACTGGACTGTGACCGGTTCTATGTTGTTTGAACCAATGGTTGCAGCTTTAGAGAACTAAGGTGCAAAGTTAAAATTAAAGCTATGATCTCTCAGTAGTCTTAAGTCAGTCATTTTTTAGACGGTGGTATCGTTTATTACGAGTTTATTCTTAATATATAGTGCTTAATATGGAAATCTACGACTTTATTTTGCCTATGATTAAGAAAATAGGATTTAAAGCTAGTGATACCAAGGTTGTTGATTACGACTTTATTATTACGAAATATTTTTCCGATGCCGCACAGCCTGTTTAGGCTGTGCGTTATAATTCCTGCTAATAATATATTTAGTGAGAAAAGCCATGCCTGATTACCGTTCTAAAACCTCTACTTTTGGCCGCAATATGGCGGGTGCTCGTTCTTTATGGCGTGCAACCGGGATGACAGATGACGATTTCGGTAAGCCGATTATCGCGGTAGTTAACTCATTTACCCAATTTGTTCCTGGCCACGTTCATTTAAAAGACCTGGGGCAAATGGTCGCTAGAGAAATTGAACAAGCGGGCGGGGTTGCTAAAGAATTTAATACCATCGCGATTGACGATGGTATTGCGATGGGCCACGACGGCATGCTGTATAGCTTGCCGAGCCGTGACATTATTGCCGATTCGGTTGAATACATGGTCAATGCACATTGCGCTGATGCGATGGTGTGTATTTCAAACTGTGACAAAATCACCCCAGGCATGTTGATGGCGGCGATGCGATTAAATATCCCGGTTGTGTTTGTCTCCGGTGGGCCGATGGAAGCCGGTAAAACTAAGTTGTCTGAACATAAGCTCGACTTGGTTGACGCGATGGTGATTGCGGTTGATGAGAATGCCAGTGATGAGAAGGTCGCCGAATATGAACGTTCGGCTTGTCCAACGTGTGGCTCTTGCTCAGGCATGTTTACCGCCAATTCAATGAATTGCTTAACCGAAGCATTGGGTTTGTCATTGCCGGGTAATGGCTCTATGTTGGCGACCCACGCTGATCGGAAGGAATTGTTTCTTGAAGCAGGGCGTACGATTGTAGATATCACCAAGCGTTATTACGAGCAGGATGACGACAGTGTTTTACCGCGTAAAGTCGCCTGTTTTAAAGCCTTTGAAAATGCGATGACTCTCGATATCTCAATGGGCGGTTCAACCAACACCATTTTACATTTGTTGGCGATTGCGCAAGAGGGTGAAATTGATTTCGATATGCGTGATATTGATCGTTTATCACGCGAAGTTCCGCAGCTGTGTAAAGTGGCACCGAATACCCCCTTGTACCATATGGAAGACGTACATCGTGCGGGCGGCATTATGGCTATTTTGGGCGAGTTAAATCGAGCGGGGAAAATACACGCCGATTTACCGACGGTACATAGCGCCACCATGCAACAAGCCCTCGATAAATGGGACATTATGCAAACGAGCAGTGATGCGGTGAAAGACTTCTACATGGCGGGCCCTGCGGGTATTCCAACCCAGCAAGCATTCAGCCAAGACTGCCGTTGGGATAGTTTAGATGACGACCGTGAAGGGGGTTGTATACGATCGCTAGAGCACGCCTTTTCATTGGAAGGTGGTTTGGCGGTGTTATACGGTAATATTGCCCTTGATGGCTGCGTGGTTAAAACCTCGGGTGTTGATGAGTCTATTCTGGTATTTGAAGGACCGGCGCATATTTGTGAATCACAGGATGACGCGGTGTACGATATTTTGAATAATAAGGTGAAATCCGGCGACGTGGTTATTGTGCGTTATGAAGGCCCGCGTGGTGGCCCGGGCATGCAAGAGATGTTGTATCCGACCAGTTATATTAAATCGAAGGGCTTGGGTAAGGCTTGTGCTTTATTAACCGATGGTCGCTTTTCAGGCGGCACCAGTGGCTTGTCTATTGGCCACGTTAGCCCAGAAGCTGCGGCTGGTGGAGCCATTGGCCTCGTTGAAAAAGGTGATTTGATTAAAATTGATATCCCTAACCGTAGCATGGATGTATTGCTGTCGGATGAGGTGTTAGCCGAACGTCGTACTAACATGGATGCTAAAGGCAAGGCCGCTTGGCAGCCCGTTAAAGAGCGCCCACGTAAAGTCTCTGCGGCGTTGAAAGCCTATGCCAAAATGGTGACCAGCGCGGATACCGGTGCGGTGCGTAATCTTGATCTATTGTAGTTGTTAAAGCCGCGTTGAGCCCTTGCCGTTATCAACAAGCCAGAGTGTGTTTAGGGATGGGCTGTTGATGGGGGTAATCATGGGCTTATTGCTGGTTAATGAGACCGATTAACGCTATCCAGTTAATGCCTGAAGGCTAACATATCGCTTAGCGGTACTTAGCGGTAAACCAACGATGGTTTCATTCGTATCAAAAAGCCTTTGCCTTTGCAAAGGCTTTTTTTTGCCTAGGCGTATGGCCGAAGCTTAGGTGTGTTGTAATGTGCTGGCGATAAAAAAAGAGTTATAAGGTTTATGCTTGAATTAAAAATCCCCCCACCGGTGGCTGCGTTGGTTATGGCGGGGCTTATGTATGTGTCTAAGGGCCTGTATCAAGATGTTTTTGGCTTCGAGCTGGAATATAAATTGCTGATGGCGGCGATGATTTCGGTACTGGCATTATTATTGGATTTTGCTGCACTATGGGTGTTTGTACGCGCTAAAACCACCGTTAACCCGATTAAAGCGAGCAATGTCTCGGCCTTGGTGACTAGCGGGATTTATCGTTATAGTCGCAATCCGATGTATGTTGGCAATTTTCTGTTTTTGTTTGCTTGGTTAATTTTTTTAAGCAGCGCACTGAACGCGATTTTCTTGGTATTTTATGTGTTGTATACCAATAAATTTCAAATTAGCCCTGAAGAACGCATTCTTCGCGAGCGCTTTGGCGATGATTACCGAGCTTTTTGCCTGCGGGTAAGGCGCTGGGTTTAGCGCTTTGCGGCGAGGCGTTCCATTTGTGTCGCTAGCTTGAAATCTCGTTCGCTGATCCCTGATACCTCGTGGGTTGTCAGTTCTATACGCACCGTTTTGTAGACATTAAACCACTCGGGATGGTGGTTGGCTTTCTCGGCATATAGCGCCACTTCCGTCATAAAGGCGAAGGCTTCGATGAAATTGTTAAATAGGTAGTTTCTATAGAGTTTGCCATCACGTAACTGCCATTCAGGCTGCTGCTGTAGAAATTGTTCAATATCGGCTTGTGTGGCTTGCTGGAGAGACATACGCATTCCCAAAGGTCTGTTTTTTCAGTTTTTCGACTGCTTAAATCGCTGAAGGTTCCGTTACTGCTTGATTGACGATAGTTTAAGCAAAAAATTGGCTAAATACGCGGGTAATATAGAGGTGGTCGAGTACCCCAGCGCTTTCTCGAATACTATGCATCGCCCACATCGGGTTCCCCACATCCACCGCATTAATACCTAAACGCGCCGAGGTCATCGGCCCAATCGTGCTGCCACAGCCTAGGTCGGTACGGTGAGAGTATTGCTGATAAGGCACCCCCGCCTGTTCACATAGATTAATAAAATATGCTTGTGAGGCGCTATTTGAAGCATAACGAATATTCGCATTGACCTTAATCACCGGGCCTTTATTGACCAACACCTTATGTTCAGGTTCGTAAGCACTAGGGAAGTTGGGTTGATAGGCATGGGCCATATCGGCGCTAATCATAAAGCTATTAGACAAAGCGCGTTTATAGTCTTCTGATGATAGCTGTAGACCATCGGCGATGCGTTCTAATACATCGGGTAAGAAACTACCATCGGCACCCTTATGGCTATTGCTGCCGATTTCTTCGTGGTCAAAAAATGCACAAACATTAGTCTGTTCTGACTGCAGAGAGCTATCCGATAATAAGGCACTCAGAGCCGAATGACAGGAGGCGAGGTTATCGAGCTGGCTATTGGCATAAAACTCCTCATTTTCGCCATATAAAACACCGGCTTGGGTATCACAAACGTGTAATTCCCAGGCAGCGATGGATGAAGCTTCGGTTTCTAGCTCTTTAGCGAGTAAGTTTAGCAAACTGCTAGATTGGTTAAGTGTGCCCTCAACCACCGATAACAGTAATGGCAGCTCTGTTTGTTTGTGTAGTTTTAAGCCATCGCTATTAACCTTAGGGTTCATATGAATGGCTAGGTTAGGCAGGCGTAACAGGGGCTTTTTAAAGTGCACCAGCTTCGAGTACGGTTGGCTGCCCTGTTTCAGGTGTACCCGCCCAGCTAGGCTCAAGTCACGGTCACTAAAGGTGGCTAAAATGGGGCCACCGTAAACCTCTACGCCGATGCGGCGATAACCGCCTTGTTGCTGATCGGGTTTAGGTTTAACCCGTAAGCCCGGTGAATCGGTATGTGCACCAATCAGTCTGAAACCATGCTCGGAGATGGCTTTTGAACCGAGGCTGAAGGCAATAATTGATGAATCATCACGCACCACATAATAGCGCCCATGTGCTTGCAGTGACCAGGCCTCGGACTCTAGCAGCTCGACAAAACCTTTGTTTTGTAGGGCTTGCACGCTAGTCGCAACCGCGTGCCAAGGGCTGGGGCTGGCATCAATGAAATTTAGCAGGTCTTGGGCGTGGTGTTGTGCGGTAGACATATTATTCCTTGCTGTTTAACGTGAGAGAGGCTGAGTTAATGCAGTAGCGTAAGCCTGTGGGTTGCGGCCCATCTTCGAATAAGTGGCCTAAATGGCAATCGCAGTGAGCGCAGACAACCTCGACCCGTAACATGCCGTGGCTATTATCGTGAATTTGTTTAATGTGCTGTTCATTAATCGCTGCCCAAAAACTGGGCCAGCCACTGCCCGAATCGTATTTTGTCGACGATTCAAATAAGGCTTTGTTACAGCACTTACAATGGTATATTCCACTCGTTTTGCAGGACTCGTAAATACCAGAGAACGCGGGCTCCGTGCCTTTAAGCCGGCAAATTCGGTAATCATCGGCGCTGAGTTCTGCCTGCCACTGCTGTTCGGTTTTTGTTGCCATCTCTTGCTCCTATTTAGCCAAACTTTGGTAAATGGCTTTTATCCACAGCTTTTCGGTAACAAAGCCGCCGCCCCATGCAGCCCATTGACTGGGCAAGCCGGCGAGTTGAATGTCTGCTAAAGACTTACCCGCAGTGGCTTGTTGCTGTACGAAGCTTATGGTGTTACTAAGCATATCGTCATAGGCCATTAAGCCCTTCATATCGGTGAGTTCGCCATGGCCGGGAATAACCAAGATGTCGTTGGGTAGACGCTCAATTATTTTCTTTATATTACGGCTTAGGCTCAAGGCGTTGCCGCCCGTGTCCAAGTCAACAAAGGGAAATACACCGTTGAAAAAATGATCACCTAAATGAGCGACCTTGCTATTGGGGAAATAAATAACGCCGTCGCCATCGGTATGCCCGTTGGGGTAATGAATGAATTGAATATCATCGCCGTTGAAGTGAATATTCATTGCCTGGTCGAAGGTAATTAATGGCCATGCGGCTTCGGCACTGGCGGGGGATTTACCGAAGAAATTATTCTGTTCGGCCATCAGGCGTTTTCTAACATTACTATGCGAGATGATGGTGGCCTGCTTAGATAACTCGGCATTACTGCCGGTGTGGTCGCCATGCCAGTGGGTATTGAGGATAAAACGTAGCTTGCCGGGGTTTATTTCGGCGAGTGCGTGATTGATCTTTTCAGACATTGGGCTGAGTTGGTCATCGATCAATAAAATGCCATCTTTACCCGCAGAAACACCAATATTGCCGCCAGAAAAACCACCAACGCCTTCTAACATATAAATATTGCCGCGTACGTGGGTTGTTTTTAAGGATATTTTAGAAAAGTCTTGTTCGAGAAAACCCGCAAAGGATGTTGATAAACAGCTTATATAACTGAATAAAATAAGTGCTTTGATCGTGTTTTTCATAAGAGCCTCTATTGTCATGTTATTTAAAGTTTTAACCGAGTCAGAATAAAAACGGTGCTAATAAAAATTATCGGTTGGAAGAGTGAATCTTAACGCTAAAGTGGCTAAAGTTTCCATCCTTCAGCGTTTGCTGCCTTAATTATGCTCAACTTGAGAAAACAGGGTTATGGTCTCTGCTGAGAGAGCCTATCACTACAGCCAATCACTCAGTTGTACGCCAAAACCAATGCTATTGGTATGGTTGTTGTAGTCTAACAAGCTTTCACCATAGCCATTAAACCACTGTACATAACCACGAATATTTTTATGTACAGGGAAGCTCCAAGCGAGCTCCAGTGCGCCGCGATTATGGCCGGTTTTCAAGTTATTTCTAAACATCAGGTCAACGGTATGTTGTTGATGCTTATAAAGGGCTCTAAATTCGTAGTGACCCATAAAGTGGTTGATATCGGCGTTGTCGTCACTGCTGGAGCTTTCAGGGATTCGGTACCAAGGCTTGAATGAAAGATAAAGGTCTTCTTTTTCAAGTATAAACTCACTATAAAGGCGGTTCCAACTCCGCGATAAACTACCCGAGCGTCCATTTGATTGGTGGCTAAAGCCTGCTCGAATAATAGAGCCTTGAAAGCCTGCAAGGGAGTAATCAGTATCAAAAGATAACCAGGTTTCTGCTTCGTGGTTGGTTTCTCTAAATGGTGAGGAGTGAGTTTTGTTGAATTGTTGCCAAAATGAGCGGTTGGTGTAGGCGGCATATAAATCGCCGTAGCCGTAAATAACATTTTGTAACACCGGGAATTTTACGCTCAGTTGAAACTTAGTTTCTACGTGCTGCAAGTCGGCCTTATGGTTTGGGAAAGCGTTGTCTAGTGGCTCTGAATTTGGCTCGCTATTGTTGTAGCTTAAAATAAGGTAGTTTGGCTTGTGTGGCATTAAAGAAAAGGCATTCCAGCCGGTTTGTTTTTCAGATTGCTGGCGTCGGCTAATAGCGGATTGTTGGCTAATTGTTTGCTCGGCATTAGCGGAGGTTTGGCGACAAGATTGTTTAAGCTCACCGATGGTTAGGCTGTCATCAGCGCTTTGCAGGGCAAGGGTTAAGCACTGTTGATAATTCTCAGAGGCATGAGCCAGAATAGGCAAGCTGGCGATGCAGAGTAGGAGTATCAATTTTCTCATGCTGGCTTGGCGTGTCGTTGCGTGATTTGAAATTAGTAGCGAGTTCATTCACAGGTGCCTAATGTATAACTGCGAGTGCCTTCCGCGGAGCAGGCTGCACAGGCTGAGCTATAACTGCGTTCGGTGGTGTTCTTTAGCGTTGCACAAACGGGTTCATATTGCATCGCGCACAACTGTGGCCTATCGTGTGTGCAGCTTAAGTGCGGAGTGTTTCCCTTGTTCACTAAGGGCGTCGAGCAACCGTGGATACTCATTAAGGCTAGCAGTATCAATAAAGGGACGGTGTTACGCATAAGTTTTATCCTAATCAAGCGGGGTTAAAGGCTATTTTTTACTGGGAATAAACAGTCCAAGCAACACCATTAGGCCGGTAATAAGGTGGGTAAAGATTAATACAGGCCTGCTGTAGGCTAGATCTTCTTGTTGTAGATAAACCGCTAATTGGCTCTGTTCTGCGCCTAAGCTGTTGAGGTCACTGACAATCGCGGCGACCTGGTTTAGCAAGTTAATACTAACCGCTAAATTAATCCCGGCAAAGAGGCCGTAGAATAATAAGAAACTGATTTTGAAGCCGGTTTTAATATTAAGATCAAAGGCAAATAAACCACCGAGTAAGGCGAGGTGTAAGCTGATGAAAACGGCCCAGTGTTCATACAGTTGGGTGTGTAGCTGGGTCGATAGGCTAATTAATTCAAAAAGAGACAGGTCCATAGGCTTGGTTTATTTAAGTTTGTGTTGCATGCGTTCAATACGCAATGGGTCAATGTGCTTATCGAAGGCAATGCCGGTCGACTTCAGCGTGATGGCAATAATAATGCCGCTTAGCATCATGCCAACAATGGCGATGAAAACAGAGAAGGTTTTAGATATTTTCTTGATCGGGCGCATATCACCATAACCCACCGTGCTTGCGGTAATAAACGACCAATAAAGTGCATCAAATCGGCTCCAGTTTTCCACCTTAGCGACAATTTGCCCCAGTAGGATGATGATAAAGAACAGTAGTCCAATTAGGGGCAGCAGCAGGTACAGTGCGCCGCTGAATAGCTGAATAAATGTCAGTAGAAAATCCATCTTGTCGCTGTGCGGCCGGTTTACCAGTTACCGCCGAGTGCGAGATAGAAGTTCAGGCGCTGCTCAAGCTGGGCACGCTTAATAAATAACAAGTTACTTTCGGCGGATATCGCTTGTTGTTGAAAACTTAAGGTGTCGAGCAAGGAGGACTCACCCTCTTGGTACCTGAGCTGGGCGATATGGTAGGCTTTTTGACTTTGTTTTAATGCTTCAGCTAACACCGCTTCTCGTTGGCTCAGCAGCTGTGCTTGATCTAAATTATGTTCGACTTCTGCAAAAGCGTTTAATGCGCTACCGGCATAATCATCTAAGGCTTGTTGTTGTTCAAGGGTGCTAATTTCTACATCAATGCGTCGTTTACCCGCATCAAATAAAGGGCTGAGTAAATTAGCTCCCAGCTGCCAAGCAACATTAGCGGGGCTGAGAATATCGCTCAGCGACGGTGAGGCACCACTCAGCGTACCGGTCAGCGAAAAACTCGGTAACTGGGCAGCTTTGGCTTGTGCGTTGGCATTAAATGCCGAGGCCACACGTCGCTCGGCAGCAATAATATCGGGGCGTCGCTCTAGTACGCTGGAGGGTATGCCAGCGGGTGGGTTGTTTGGCAGGGTGGGTAATACGTTGGCGATCTCGATACTGCTACTTGGATAGCGACCCAACAGCACTTCAATGGCCCTTAATGCCTCACGGGTAGAGGCATTAAGGTTTAACAGTTGGTCTTTAGCCAATGCCACATTCGCTTTATTGAGTGCGGCATCTTGTTCTGAAGCGCTGCCTAGCTCTAGTTTTAGCAGGGTGATGCGCAGGTTTTTTTGGCTGATTTTAAGGTTATTTTGCGCGAGCTGAGCTTGTTGTTTTGCCTCGATGATTTTGAGGTAGGTTTTAGCAATATTGTTACTTAATGAATGTTTGGCAAATAGATAGTCGGCGGTACTGGCTTGGGCGCTACTGCTGGCTGCATCAACACCGGCTTGAATGCGGCCCCAAAGGTCTAATTCCCACGAGGCGGTTACGCCAACATTGATTGCCTGGGTTGAACTGCCGCCATCGGCACTGCCAGACTGGGTTCGAGCTAACGATAGATCCACCGTTGGTTTTAATCGAGCGCCGGCTTGTTTAGCCAGTAACCAGGCTTTATCCATATTGGCTGCCGCTAAGCGTAGATCGGTGTTATTTGCCTGCCCCTCTTTGATGAGCGCGAGCATTAATGGGTCGTTAAATTGTTGTAACCAATCGCTATCTGCGCTGGCTGGAATAGCCTGGTTCTGCGCCCAGTTAGCAGGGACTAACTGTTTATCAATTGCTTGTTGAGCATCGTGTTGCGGGTGATACAAAGCACATGAGCTGAGGCTCAGTAATAAAAGACTTGAGCTAATGAATCTTTTATAAGGCATGGGCACTTTCCTTGGCATTAATATTCATAAAAACGGCGTATAACACCGGCACGATCAGCAGCGTTAATAAGGTGGCAAAGGTTAAGCCAAAAACCATCACCACGGCCATCGATTGAAAAAAGGCATCAAAAAACAAGGGGATAACACCCAGAGCGGTGGTGAATGAGCCGAGTACAACCGGGCGAACACGGCTGGCTGCCGAGTCAACAATGGCATCAAAACGTGGTTTACCTTCGGCTATTTCAAAGTCCATTCTATCGACCAGAATAATGCCGTTTTGGATCAGTAAGCCAGATAATGACAGGAGACCGAGCAGGCCCATAAACTCAAGAGGAATACCGGTGACGACCAGGCCAAAAACCACCCCAATAGCGGCTAGAGGTACGACCAACCAAATAATCAATGGTTGGCGGATTTTGCCAAATAAAACTACCACCACCAACACCATTGCCATAAAACCGATTGGGATGGCGGATAAGAGGTTACTGTTAGCATCGCCGGAAGCGCCGGCTTCGCCGCCCCATTCAAGGGTATAACCATCGGCTAAGGGAATTGCTTCAATACGCGCTTGAATACGCTGCAGTAATTGACTGGTTAATTCGGAGGGAATTGGATCAGCTTGTGCTTTTATCCGATAAATACGGTTTTCACTGCGGAGTTGAGCATCACGCCAGGTGGTTTTAAAGCCATCGGTGACTTGGTTAATAGGCACCATTTTGCCGCTGCCACTGCTCAATACCTGGATCGCTGTTATGTTTTCAATGGCGGCATTTTCAGTCTCCGGTAGGCGAGAAATAATCGGTATTAGCTCATCTTTTTCGCGATATTCTCCTACCTTCTTGCCAGCATAATAATGCATTAGGGCATCGGCGAGATCTTCTCTAGAGACACCGGCACGACGACCTTTCACAGCGGAATATAGCGGTTCAACCACGGCAACCGGTTCACGCCAATCATCTCTGATCGATAAGGCACCGCCATCGGCCTGCATTATTTGTTTTGCTTGATTGGCCAATTTTCTTAGCACTTGTGGGTCTGGGCCGCTAAATTCAGCCTCAATTTTAGAGCCGCCTCCGGGGCCTAAAACAAAACGCCAAATCTTTGCTTGTGCATTGGGGAAACCGTTGTCAATAAAGGTTTGAATAGTTGGCATCATGCCGTCTAACTGGTGGTAGTCGTCGACTTTAATCAGGAGCTGGCCATAAGCACTGTTAGTGGATTCAGAACGATAGGTCAGCATATAGCGCACCCCTCCGCCACCAATTAAGGTTTGCACGGCATTCACCCCATCCATGTTGCTTATAAAGGCTTCAATTTTTTGCATATCTTGTTCAGTACGCTCAATTCTTGTCCCTTCAGGTAGCCAATAGTCCACCACCAGTTGCGGTGAGGTGGATTGAGGGAAGAAGCCACTCGTGATGAATTTTGCCCCCCAAATGGATAGACTAAATAAGCATAAGACTAAGAAAATAACCCACAAAGGTGAACGCAAAGCCAAGCGCATGAGCTTTTTGTAAGCCACCAGGAATGGGCTTTGGGCCGTATTGTTGGCCTTTGTTTGAAGTTTATCGGGAAATAACCAGTAACACACCAGCGGAGTGGTGGTCATCGCAAAGAACCAGCTGGCAAAGAGGGCAATCATCACCACCCAAAATAAATCACCGGTATATTCTGCCGTTTCCCCAGGCGCTAAGCCAATGGGCGCAAAGGCAATAACCCCAACCAAGGTGCCTGCTAATAACGGCCATTTTGTTTGAGCCACAATTTCTTTAGCGACGGTAAGTTTTTTCTTGCCCTGTTGAACACCGACCAGTATCGCTTCGGTAATAACCACCGCATTATCAACCATCATGCCGAGTGAGATAATTAAGGCGCCTAAGGAAATACGGTGAATGGGAATCGCCAGCAGTTGCATACAAGCGAGGGTAGCTGCCACGGTGAGCAACAGAATAAAGGCCATCACGATAGCGGAATGACGGCCCATAAATATTAATAAGGAGGCAATCACGATCACTAAGGCGGCGATCACATTCATCACAAAATCATCGACCGATGCGGCGACTATTTTACCTTGGTGATAGTATTCATCCACGGCGATGCCGAGAGGGCGACGGCTAATGGCTTCTTTAAGTTTTGCATCAACTGCTTTGCCGACCACCACAACATTGCCACCGGCCACATTGGCGATGGCGAGTGAAATAGCACGCTTGCCGTTATAACGAATAATTTTTTCAGCGGGTGATTGATAACCACGATAAACCTTGGCGAGGTCTTTTAGATAAATCAATTTGCCATCGTTGCTGGTAGACACGAGCAAGTTTTCTATCGCTGCAACCGAGTCAATGGTACCTGAGGGGGCGATACTGATACGTTGATCGCCAATATTGACACTACCGGCGGCAACAATAGCGTTTTGTTGCCCAAGAATATCGTATAAACGCTGGATTGAGACCCCGAGTAGGGCGCTATTTTCCTGTGATATTTCAATAAAAATAGCTTCCTTTTGAGCTCCAGTGAGTTTTACTTTGCCGACACCGGTAACTTGTAAAAGTTCTTTTTGCAACTGCTTGGCGTAGGCTTTGAGTTCGGCATAGCTGTAATCATCGCCGCTAATGAAATAGGACAGCCCATAAACATCGCCAAAATCATCATTAACGACCGGTTGTTGAGCCGCTTGCGGTAAGGAGCGTTTAGCGTCGTTAACTTTATTGCGCAGCTTGGTCCAAATGATTTGCAGGTCGTCTTTGGAGGGGGATAATTTGAATTTAATATCAACACTAATTTCGGATCGTCCCGTCGATGACTTACTATGAATAGCCTCAACTTCTTGTAGTTGTTGTAAAGCAGTTTCGAGTGGCTCGCTGACCTCTTCGGCCACCTGTTTAGGGCTAGCACCAGGGTAATTGGTGTAAATTTTGGCGGTGCGAATGGTGAACTCAGGATCTTCAAAACGCGGCATGGTGTTATAGGCATCCCAGCCGCCCCAAAAGGCTAATAAAATAACAATAATGCTTAAAAGCGGCTTCTTTATGGAAAATTCAGCAAGGTTCATAACGACGGGCCTCCGCTAGTGAGGGGTAGAGTTAATAGACCAAGCACGGACTTTCATCCCTGCTGAAAGGTACGATACGCCGCTAATAACGATGCTGTCTCCTACCGAAAGCCCCGATAAAATCGTGAGTTGGGCGCCAACCGCCGGTGCAATTTTTATCGGCTGCTTAACGACACTCATATCATCTTTATTTAGCAACCAAACATAGTGTGTTTCAGCCTCCTTGAAAATAGCGCTGAGTGGGATTTTGATGGTTTGTGAGTCGCTGTTTATCTTATTATCTTTCAGCCAAAGTGTGGCCGCCATACCGGGCAGTACGATGAGCTCCGCAGGGGCTTCAAAAGAAAAGCGCACTTCATAGGTTTGTGACAGGGTATCGGCTTCTAAGGAGATTTCTTTGAAATGTATAGGAATCTGGGTGGTCGGTGAGGCAGCCAAGGTGAGGTAATTTCCCCTGTTCTGAACTTTTTTGTTTTTAGCTCGAGCAATAATGTGGGCTGGTACGTTAATTTTAGCTTGCAAGCCGCCTTGCCCAAGTAGGCTGATAACGGTGTTGCCTGCTTGTACACTTTGGTGTTTTTTAAGTGAAACGGTCGCGATATGGCCGTTATAGGGGGCAATAAGGGTGGTGTCTTTCAGTGCTTTCTCAGCACTACTGAGTTGAGCCCGGCTAATGTCCCGCTGAGACTTGCGTTGTTTGAGTTCACTGCGTGATATAGCCCCTTCACTGATGAGTCGTTGAGCGCGCTTATAGTTGTCATCAAGATTGTTAAACTCTGCACGAGCAGAACGTAGTTTATCGTTGATATTATGCTGGTCTAGTTGTGCCAGAATATCACCTTGCTTAACACGTTGGCCCTCTACAACCAGTAAATTCTCGATAACACCACTTTGTTCAAAACTCAACTCTCTCAGTTGTTCGGAATGAATTAATGCGGGGTGGGCTAAAAAACCGATTTTATTGGCATATTTAAGCTCAAGTAATTTGACCGGGCGTGGAGTGGAGTTTTTATCCGCCTTTTCCGCTGGGGGTGAGTCACAGGCGATTAAGCAAAGTAACAGGCTTAGGCTGGTGAAAAGCCGACGATAGAAAGAAGTTGTGAGGTGCATATTAGCGTCCCTTGCTAAAATTTATTGACTGAGCGACGTTGAAACCTGAGTCATTATTGTTGTCAGGATTGTACCCTTGAAGGCCTTCTTAAAGAAGGCTGTTTATATGTCAGCGGTGTTTGTTGATATGAATATTAGGTGGATTTTTTGTATGTCAGTTGCATCAGTGCAGACTAAAATGTGTACGAAGGAACACATTTTAGTCTGGGTTTTTTTAGCTTAGAGCTTTCTCAACAAGAGTTTGCAATTTAGCCTCTAAGCTTAGCTTCAGCGCGGCTTGGTGGCCGTTATCTGACATTTTTGCCCATGTTTTTTGCACAATATCGATGATTTTTTCATCAGAGTGTTTTGAGGCGAAAGGGCCGAAGTAGTAGTTTAAGAAAACGAGGCAGGTCACGTCTTCTAAGGTTTGTACCTCTAGGTCTGTTTTAAGCTTTCGTTTTTGAATAATAAGTTTGGCGCGTTTGATCTCTTCAACGCTATAGCCGGTTGTTTGCATAGCCTCAGCTAAGGTGCTGGCATGAAGTTTCGCTAAATCGGTTCGCCACTTCAGGTAGCCTTCTAGTCCTTCTGGGTAGTCTTGGCGTGATGATTTCCAACGGCAGACGTGCTGCGCGTAACAGGCGAGAGTTAGTGGTTCCGAGGCGTCTTCTATAAAGCCCTGCAGGGTGCTGAGCATGCGCTGTGAATACAGTACCTCGTTGTTGATTGATACACCATCGACCATCGTTTGTTTAGGGTCATCTTGATTTGCTTGGTCAATTAAGGCGATACAGGTGGATAGTTTATTTGGCATAGCGGGCTGTGTTTTGTGGGTTGTGAGGCTATATCTTAATCAATCTACCGTTGGTAAATCGAATTTATACGTAATAATTTAAATCGCTAGTCGAGGCTTGCCTTAGAAAATAGGGTTAGTGTAAATTTCTGGGCTGTTTCTCAGCAAGTGGGAATATTGTTGTTTTCTGTTAACAGGTGTTATTTGTGGGGCAATTGTTTCGATCATCGGCTAAATGTTAGGTGTATGGGGGTTACAGGCTGAATGTCATTGGTATATCACAATGTTGACCCTGAGTTTTTTGGCTTGTTTTTAATCGCTTTATGCCTGTAGGATCAATGCCTTAATTTTTCACAAGCGGGTGTATTATGCGGTTATTGGTATTGTTGTATGCGGTTGTTAGTTATTTCATTTTTTTTGCTATCTTTGTGTATTTTGGGGCGTTTGTCGCCGATGTTTTTGTTCCAAAGTCGATTTCCGTACCGGCGAAGTATTCAGAGAATGCCTTGCTGATTAATATCGGTCTCTTATTGATGTGGGGTGTGCAGCACAGCGTGATGGCTCGTGGTTGGTTTAAAGAAATGATTTCCAGTGTGGTTCCGCACCAGGTTGAGCGTGCGACTTATGTGCTGGTGTCTTCGCTTACCTTGGCGGTACTTATGCTGTTTTGGCAGCCAATGGAAGGGATTATTTGGCAAGTAGAGAATGAGTTGGCCCAGCAGGTCATTTGGGTCTTATTTGGTTTCGGTTGGGTATTGGTATTACTGGCTACCTTTTTAACCGACCACTTCGATTTATTTGGTTTACGCCAAGGTTGGTTATACTTCGTCAAAAAAACCTATACCCCAGTTGTTTTCACTAAAAGTTTTTTTTACCACTGGATTCGACACCCGATGATGCTCGGTATTTTGATTGCTTTTTGGTCAGTTCCTATGATGACGCTGGGGCATTTGGTGTTTTCACTCGGCATGACGCTGTATGTAGTGATTGGTATGTACTTTGAAGAAAAAGGCTTGGCCCGTGAGTTAGGCGAGACCTATACCAGCTACCAACAAGAAACCAAGAAAATCATTCCCAAAGTCTATTAGGTGTTTGTCTTGTTTTTTTGAAAACATCCACTAAAATGCAAACACTTGTTTAAGGAACGCTGCGCCAGGATCTTCCTGCTAGGCTTATTCAAGAATTAATATTTAACGGCGTTCATTATTAACAGGTCACTGGAATAATGAACGTTGTGTCTAAGATTTAAGCTCTTAAATCTTTTTTGCCATATCAGGCATCGCCACGTGCTCATGTTTCAGTACCGTTGACAATAATGGGACATTTATTATGAGTAATGATTTTATATTTACCTCTGAATCGGTATCAGAAGGGCACCCCGATAAAATAGCCGATCAAATTTCTGATGCGATGCTCGATGCTTTATTAGAACAAGATCCTACATCACGCGTTGCCTGTGAAACGATGGTTAAAACGGGGATGGTTATTCTGGCCGGTGAAGTCACCACCAGTGCATGGGTGGATACCGAAGAACTGGTGCGTAACGTGGTTAAAGACATCGGTTATGACAAACCAGAAATTGGTTTTGATTGGCAGAGCTGTGCGGTGCTCAATGCGATTGGTAAACAGTCACACGATATTGCTATCGGCGTGGATGATTCTGAGGACCATGAGCAGGGCGCTGGTGACCAAGGTCTGATGTTTGGTTATGCTTGTGATGAAACCGATGTATTGATGCCGGCACCGATTACCTATTCACACCGTTTAGTCGAAAGACAAGCAAAGCTGCGTAAAAATGGTACTTTGCCGTGGTTACGTCCGGATGCGAAAAGCCAATTAACCCTGCGTTATGAAAACGATAAGCCGGTGGCGGTTGAGGCCGTGGTGTTATCAACCCAGCATTCCCCAGATATTAATGAAGCAACATTAAGAGAAGCGGTGATTGAGGAAATTCTTAAACCCGTTTTACCGAAAGCTTGGTTTGATAGCTGTTTAGCAGAAAATATCCATATTAACCCAACGGGGCAATTTATTATTGGTGGCCCAGTGGGTGACTGCGGTTTAACCGGGCGTAAAATCATCGTAGATACTTACGGCGGTATGGCGCGTCACGGTGGGGGAGCATTTTCAGGCAAAGATCCGAGTAAAGTGGATCGATCTGCGGCTTATATGTGTCGATATGTTGCTAAAAATATTGTTGCTGCGGGTTTGGCCAAACGCTGTGAAATTCAAGTCTCATACGCCATTGGGGTAGCAAAACCGACCTCCATCAGCGTAGAAACCTTTGGTACGGGTGCCATCGACAATGACCTTATTGCTCGCTTAGTGAGTGAGCATTTTGATTTACGCCCCAAAGCACTGATCGCAGAACTTGATTTAAAACGCCCCATTTATCAGCAAACAGCCGCCTACGGGCATTTTGGTCGTGAAATTGCTGATTTTACCTGGGAAAAAACAGATAAAGCCGAGCTGCTACGTGATGCGGCGGGCATTTAATATTTAACGAATTAAAGGACTATAAAATGACTACATTTACAGATTTTAAAGTGGCCGACTTATCCCTTGCTGAATGGGGACATAAAGAAATAGCCATTGCCGAGAGTGAAATGCCGGGCCTAATGGCATTATGTGATGAACTGGGTGACAGTAAACCATTAACAGGCGCGCGCGTAGCGGGTAGCTTGCACATGACGATTCAAACTGCGGTATTGATTAAGACCTTGGTTGCATTAGGTGCCGAGGTGCGTTGGTGTTCTTGTAATATTTTTTCAACACAAGACCACGCGGCGGCAGCGATGGCTGATTTGGGTATTCCTGTGTTTGCTTGGAAAGGCGAAACCATTGAAGAATACTGGTGGTGTACTGAAAAAATGATGACCTGGCCAGCAGGGCAAGAAGCCAATATGATTCTTGACGATGGTGGTGATGCGACCTTGTTATTACATAAGGGTGCTGAATTTGAAAAAGCGGGTGCGGTGCCCGATGCGAAAGCAGGTGATAACGAAGAGTGGGTCGCTATTCTTGAGGTATTACGTCGCAACTTGCCTATTTCCCCAACACGTTGGGGTGATATGGCGGCTAGCGTTAAAGGGGTAACCGAAGAAACGACTACCGGTGTACACCGTTTGTATCAAATGCAAGAAGCGGGCGAACTATTATTCCCTGCGATGAATGTAAATGACTCGGTGACGAAGAGTAAGTTCGATAACCTATACGGTTGTCGTGAATCCTTACTTGATGGTATCAAACGCGCAACGGATGTGATGATTGCCGGTAAAATTGCCATCGTTATTGGTTACGGTGATGTAGGCAAAGGCTGTGCGCAAGCCTTTAAAGGTATGGGCGCAACCGTTTGGGTAACCGAGGTTGATCCTATTTGTGCCCTACAAGCCGCGATGGAAGGTTATCGTGTAGTGCGTATGGATGAAGTGGCGGACCAAGGTAATATCTTTGTGACCACCACCGGTAACTTGGGTGTTATTACCCACGACCATATGGCGGCGATGAAAAATGAAGCGATTGTTTGTAATATCGGCCATTTTGATTCAGAAATTGATATTGCCTCATTAGAGCAATACGAATGGGAAGAGGTTAAGCCGCAAGTAGATCACATTATTTTCCCCGATGGAAAGCGTATTACCCTATTGGCTAAAGGCCGCTTAGTAAACCTGGGTTGTGCCACGGGTCACCCTAGTTTTGTGATGTCGGCTTCATTTACCAACCAAGTGATGGCGCAAATTGAGTTTTTCACCAATGGCGATGCCTATAAAAATGAAGTGTACGTGCTGCCTAAAACACTGGATGAAAAAGTCGCGCGTTTGCACTTAGATAAAGTGGGTGCAAACCTAACCGTGTTGTCAAAAGAACAAGCAGATTACATTAATGTATCCGTTGACGGCCCTTACAAACCTGAGCACTACCGTTATTAATATGGCATTAGAAAGTAACCAACCGATTAGTTTTGAGTTCTTTCCGCCGAAAACGGCGGAAGGGCGGGACAAGCTTTTAGCGGTCACTAGTAAGCTGGGTAAAGTAAACCCAGCTTATTTTTCGGTGACCTTTGGTGCGGGCGGCAGTACCCAGCAAGGTACCATTGATACCGTATTAGATATTCAGCAGCAGGGCTTTTCGGCAGCACCGCATTTATCTTGTGTAGGCTCAACAAAAGAGAATATTCGTCAAATTCTGGCTAACTACCAAAGCCAAGGTATCGATAGAATTGTTGCCCTACGCGGTGATATTCCATCCGGCACCTTGGATGCCGGTGAATTTCGTTATGCGAATGAATTAGTCGGCTTCATTCGTGAAGAAACCGGTGATCACTTTCACTTAGAAGTGGCGGCGTATCCAGAGATTCATCCGCAGGCAAACAATGCGCAAACGGATTTAGCTAACTTTAAACAAAAGGTAGAAGCGGGTGCAAATAGCGCCATTACTCAATACTTTTTTAACTTTGAAGCCTACGTTCGGTTTGTGGAAGATTGTGACAAAATGGGATTAACGGTGCCGATCGTGCCGGGTATTATGCCGATCACCAACTATTCGCAGCTGGCTAGGTTCTCTGATATGTGTGGTTCAGAAATTCCCCGTTGGATCGCGAAGCGTTTAGAAGGTTTTGCCGATGATCGTGAATCAATTAAAGCGTTTGGAACGGATGTGGTGAGTGAACTGTGCCAATCCTTATTGGACTATGGTTGCCCTGGTTTGCACTTTTACAGCATGAATCAGGCGGAATCGAGCTTGGCAATCTGCCGTAACTTAGGAGTAGAAGGCGCATGAGTGAGAAAAAAGAACAATCTTGCGCGATTTACAAGACTAAAAAACGTGATGGCCTGTACTTATACGTGACAGAACAGGATAACTTTGAAGACGTGCCGGAAGCAGTGATGAAGCAGTTTCCAGCGCCAGAGCACGTGTTTGACTTAGAGTTATCGACAGAGCGACCGTTAGCACGAGAAGATGTGTTGCTGGTGATTGAAAACTTGCAAACACAGGGTTTTCATCTGCAGATGCCGCCTAAAATGGAAGATCCGATTGATACGATTACGCTGCCAGATAGTCTTCACGGCTAGCGATGCGTATTTCTCGTTTATTTGTTGACCAGCCCTTAGTCGATAATGGGCTGATTAGCCTTGAAACTGACGCAGCGCATTATTTGCGTAATGTGCTGCGTTTAAAGAAAGGCTTCCAACTGACTCTTTTCAACGGGCGAGGTGGTGAGTTTGCCGCCACCGTTGAGTTGGTCAGCCGTAAGGAAGTGAGGTTGAATATTGGTCAATATCGTGAGCTGAATTTGGAGTCAGCTCTCAGCATCGAGCTGGGTTTAAGCGTGTCTCGTGGGGAGCGGATGGACGTGGCCATTCAAAAAGCGACTGAGCTAGGGGCGAGCATTATTAGCCCCGTATTAACCCAGCATTGTGTGGTCAAGCTAAATGACGAGCGACGCTTGCAACGCCATCAGCACTGGCAAAATATTATCTACCGTGCTTGTGAGCAGTGTGGGCGAAATATACCACCGCAACTCAATGTGGCGGTGGATTTAGCTGAGTGGTTGCAAGGTGACTTGGCTGATAGCCGGATCATTTTTGAACCGGGCAAAGCCGCAAGCTTAAAAAGCTTCCCGCAACCAGCGCAACAAGTGGCGGTGCTGATTGGGCCTGAAGGTGGCTTTTCCGAACAAGAAGTTATTGACGCACAGCAAGCCGGTTTTAGTGCCTTAGGGTTTGGCCCGAGGGTGATACGTAATGAAACCGCTGCCATTGCCTCGATAGCAGCGATGCAGGTGCTTTGGGGCGATATGGGGTAGAGCTTCATGGCTTGTGCTGGGCTCGATCACGCTTGTTTTTAGGGTTAATAATCGTCATGATCATTTATTTACAAACCCTCAGGCCAAGTCGTGCGCATTGCTTCCTACCTTCAAAAAATAGCATTAGGCCAAACAGTTAATTTTGATGTGCTGCGTCAGCAGCTAGAAGCGCGCGGGTATGACCCAAAGACTATTTTGAATAGTTTTAACGTTGAGAAGCTGGGGCGCTCAAAAAACTACCGGGTGACGGTGCTAGAGCCGGCATTTTTTGCCGAATTAAGCGCTAGCTTCCCCGATATAAAGGTTATTGATCGAGAAACGGCCTCGCAGGAGGGCGATAGCCATCGTTGCTCGGTTAGCCGTTCTATTATTGTGATGTATCCAAGTCAGCAATCGCACCCTATCGTCGTGTTAAATGACCGGCATGGGTTTCATACACCAGTCAAGCTAGCGAAGCGATTGTTGATTATCGAAAACCAAGAAAATTTTGTAAGAAAACAAGAGTGCATCGCTTTTTTACAGCAACAGTTTGTTGATTTTTCTGAGCAAGATTTGGATATAGCGTTGGGTTTTGGCAACAGTGTCAGCAATAAGCTTAATGAAGGGTTTCTCAATCATTATCATGAGCTTAATTGCCTGTTTGACTTAGACCTGGGTGGGCTGCAAACATTTGCCAATTTAGCTGAGCTAACGAATCACCCCAACTTATCTTTTTTACTACCGCCTTGTGCTAAATCGTTAATGAAATCAGCCGACGGTGAGCGTAAAATCCGCTGGCAATTACGTGAGGAGCAGTTAGCGCCTTTGGGTGAATTATTGAGGCGTACGCCTCAGTTAAGACCGGTTATTAATTTGATAGTGGAACAAAAAATGATGTTAGAGCAAGAGCTGTATTTATAGAGATGACGATGGAAAATTTAGATTTATTAACAAAGAAACTCAGTTATTCCGTTAAAAAACTGGTGGCGGTTAATTCAATTAGTTTTTGCTATGTTGAGCTACCGATTGACCAACATTGTGCCTTATTTGGGCGAAATAACTTGGGTAAAACTTCCTTGTTAAATGTTTTAAAGCTACACCTTTTTCCTGAAATAAGTTTTAACGACTGCCAGAATAAGTTTGCTTTTAAATCATCAAAGGGAGAGCTTTACGCGGGTGATGATAGTTACCTCTATTATTTCCCCAGTGATAGTAGTTTTCTTATTTTGGAAGCGGAAAATATTCATGGGTGTTTTTGTCTGATTTTATTTAAGTCGAATAGCAGCTTTGGTTACCAGCGACTTGCCTTGCCTTGCGCCTATGATGAGATACGCGAGCAGTTCTGGGATATAGAGCAGCAGACGGTTAACAATGGTTTGGGCAGCCCAGTGAGTGATCTAGGTTTGGCTAAAATAACCTCACTGTATAAACAATATAAGTCACAAGGTGCGGTTATTTTAAAAAGTACCAAGGAGATTAAGGATAAACTCTTTAGTCATTACCCCCTGCAGCCGGAAAAGGGGCGGTTCTGCCTAGTTCCACTGAAAGAAGGTGGGGTTAGCCGTGAATTGAGCGCCTTTCGCCAGTTAATGAATTTTACCTTCGAAATTGCTAAAACTGATACCCGTAGTTTGACCGAAACGTTTGCGACAATCATCGAAAGTAGCAAAATAAATACGCAAGATCGTTTACACCAAGATTTGCAGCAGATTCTGGATGAGTACGAATCCCTACGGAAGGCGGAAAGTCGGCTGAAAAATATTAGTCAATATGAAGCGCCGTTTCAGCAGCTAGACAACACTAGCCGGAGCCTCAACAGTCAACAGAGTGACTTTAGCTGTACATATCATGCTTATGGCAATTCATTACAGCAGTCATTAGTTCATCTGAATGGAAACATAAAGCAGCAGGACGTGGTGAAAGACGGCTTGCGGACTGAAAAGAGCCGACTTGAGGTTTCTGATAAAGAGCTGGAAACGACTCTCAGCGAATATAAGGGCCAGTTAATCAGCCTGAATAAGGAGTTTCAAACCGTTGATAAAAAAGCACAGCAGTACCGGGTACTACAAAAAGAGTATCCAAACGTAGAGGATGCGGAAATTAAAGAGATCCTCGCTGAGCATGCAGAGCTGCTCGTTGAAAAAGTTGAAAACCTAAAGAGTGCTGAGCGTGCGACTGAGCAATTACGCTTAGCGCTTCTTCAGCAAAAAACGAAGCGGCAGGAACGGCACAAAAAACAAGTGGCGATTGAGCAAAGCGGGGATTATTTGATTCATCAGTTAGGTGAGCACAGCAGCCTAGTTTTAGCAAATTTAAGCCCGCTTTTTGCTGAGGTAACCACGGTGGCTGATCAGCAGCAGCGGTCGGCTATTGAGAATTTTACGAGCTTGTTTTCAACCGACAATAATCAATTGCACTTTTTGGCGGAGACGTTTGGCACGCAGGCTTTAAAGTCACCTCAGGAGATCATTAATCAATGGAAAAGGGAGCTTGAGCAATTAGAGGCGGAGCTTTTTGACCTCGATACGAAGGTCAATGAACTGGTCCAAATCAGTAAAAACTCTGGTGAGCAGCAACAGGCGGAACTTGGCAAGACAGAAGACGAGCTACAAGTCGTTAAAGATGACTTAATCGTTTTACATACTGTCGAGGAGACGAGTGTGCGCTGGGCCGCTCTAAAAGAGGAGTTGGCAAGGATTGAGCAGGATAGGCAATGTAAAGAGCGGCAACGAGAAGACAATAAAGAACAATTAGGCGGCTTTGTTGAGCGGCTCGCAGGCATGAGGGAGGCGCTTGAGGCGGATCAGCACCAGCAGCGGCTGTTGACTCAGTTGCAGCAGCGTTTATTGAAACTAAAACCGTTAGAATTAATGGCTGGGGAGCCAGTTAGTGTGCCGTCAGTGAGTGCCAGTGACCTCGATGAACTGGAGGGAGAGTCAGTAAAGCTCAGCAGTATGAATGAAAAGCTGGTTCAGCAGTTTAATGATTTTATTCAATGCGGTCATTTTGAATTACCGATTGATGTCGCCTGTAATTATTATGACCAGCAGCAGCAAGGACAACTTTTAGAGGCCTTGCGTACGCTGTTTATTGCGCTTCCCGAGCAGCTTGCCACCTTGGCAAGCCAAGTGATTGAACATAATAAAATGACGGGGACTAAAATCAGCGAGTTGGCGGGGAATCGCCAGCACATCCGGGCGTTTGTTAATAAAATTAATAAGCAGTTTAATCATTATTCGATCTCTAATTTACAAGAAATACGGGTTGAAATTGAGTTGGATAGTCGTTTTGAAGCATTAGTTGATGAGCTGAATAACACCAATCTGAACACCACCGATATTCATGATGATGGGCTTTACCAGCGGTTGAATAGTTTTTGTGAGGATTTCTTTACTGGGCATCACGGTAATCGAATTCTGGAGGTGAGTAAGATTATCAAGAATGTGAAATACAGTTATATCAAGCAACATCAGGATAAGCGCGAAGATAAAGATCAAAGTACGGGTACCAATGCGTTAATTAACTGTACCCTACTGACGATTCTACTGAGTGATTTATTGTCACAAGATAGCCAGCTAACCTTGCCGATTATTTTTGACGAGTTTACTGCGCTGGATGAATACAATCAGCGTACTGCTATTAAGGTGGCCAGCGAACATGGGTTTTCGCTATTTTGTGCATCGCCTACCGATACCGCTGAGGTGGTGTCGGTGGTTGATTATTATATTCACCTCGATGATTTTCACGTCGATACGCTTTACGATGCAGCGGGTGAGCGAGATATTGTTTTTCATCATTTTCAGGAACGGCTGTATGAGCTGACAGAGCAGGCTGAATAATGCATATTGCGCTGGATCGAACCCTTATTTTGTTGATTAGCCATAAGGACCTGATGTTTCAATTTATTGATTACATGGACCAAAATCACCGGAAAGAGATTCCTAGCCAGGTTTTTATTCATTGTTTAAAGGCCAAACTTGAGCGAATAACGAAAAAATCAGAGGTGGAGCGCTTAAGTGAAGCCTTCGATCTGCATAACTTAATTAAAGCGGATATTGTGACGGAATATAATCGTTCACGTGGAACGATTGCCTTTCAACCGTCGGTGATTGAAATCTTTCGCCTTTTCGATAAAGAAAGGGTGCGTGGTTTGCGTAGTGCGGAGCTGGAAAGTATTCGTTTTCAGTTAGACAGTTGCCTCCAGCAGCATCAGCAATCAACCTTTTCTGTGGATGATCCCGATTTTCGGGAGCAACGTGAGCAGTTATTTGATTTATTGCGTCAGATTAACAATCAGGTAAAAAATAATACCGCGCACCTTCAGCATGAGGTTGATCGTTTATCTAATCGGCTGGATCATGATCATGCGGTGCTCACACTCGATGACTCTCAACAAGTGCAAGAGGCCTTGCTGCAGGTGAGGAAAATCTTTGATCGTGAAATTATTCCGATTTTGGAGTTCCTCAATAGCCGAGAACAAAGCAAAAACAAGATGCCGCTAACCCTTGTGGATAATATTAGTCAGCTTTATCAAGGTAAGGGTTTCGAGGACGATTGTTATTATATCGACCAATATAAACTGTCCATTCTTAGTCATTACAAGGCGGTTGAAAAGGTTAAATTAGCCCTGCAGCGCTACCTCCACCAAGAACGTAGTCATCGTCTCACTTATAATGCATTGGAGCAGTCGTACCTGCATTTGCAACAACTTGCCCAACAGAGTTTTACCGAGAACTTGAAAGATAAATATATTTTGAAACCGCTCAGCCAAGAGGCGCTGTATTATTCCGGCTTAAAAACACATAGTGCTGCACAGGATGCAACGACCGAATGGTTTGACAAGAACCACAGTGTTTATTTCAATGAGCATCTGATACAGCAAAAAAGCCGGCAGCGGAGTCAGGCGGTAGCAAACATTAGCACCGTACATCGGCGGCACCCACGTGAACCGGGAAACCTGTTGAAACGAGAGATTACAAAGCTAGTGGCTAATAGTCGCCTTAAGCCACCGGTGGCAGACCTTTATTTGGCTTTACACGGTCTATTGGTGGATCATTTGGCTGAGAGTTATCAACTGGCTTACTTACTTTATGCGGTCAGTTGTTTTAAACAAAAGAAACTTGGGGTCTATACTCTCAAGGTGCATTTTAGTGACCCACAACAGCAAATTAGATATAAAAACAGCGTTTTACAATATAACCGGCGCGAGTTAGTTTTATGATCAATAACACACAGAGCCAAAAACTTTATAACCTACTGATTAACGGTAAAATGGTTAATCAGCGGCAGTACGATAGTAAGAGTAATCAATTAGAGGAAAACCCTCTTTATAATGAACTTTTTACCCAGCTTGATGAATATAGTCTGCTTTATCGGCGCATCGGTTATGCCTTGGTGCATAAAGAAAGTAGTTTTTTCTTTATACGTGAACTCGCTGGCGAAGAGTCGAATGAGGCGGCTATAAAAGTCCAAGCGCTGTTTATTATTATCGGCCGTTATATGACTGAAAAAGGCTATTTATTTGAGGTGCTAAGTGATTACCGTGCGGGGCTAGCGCCTGAAAACCTCGCGATGATTAGTGCCGAGGAGCGTTACCTTGATATTTTACAGACCTGTAAATTATGCAAATCAAGAACGGTTGAAGAAGAGCTTGATAATCATTTAGTTAACCGCGGTTTGATGTTTAAAAACAGTCGGGGGAATTATGTCTTGAGCGAAGCGGGGCTAGGTTTCTTTAATGAATTAACCGAGGCATATACAGGGTCAATAGAGGCTTGACTATGCGGGAATTTTTAGTGATTCAACTAACTCGTCTATCGACCGTGTAGAGTGCGATAATACGCTTGGTTGATCGTTGGCTAAATATATATTGCTGGGTACAGAGCGTGCTGAATAGCCGCCGTACCAGCCTAATACAAACTTAATCTTGGAGTAGCAGATGCGACTAGGTGTTGTCATGGACCCTATTGGGGCGATCAATATTAAAAAAGATACCAGCTTTTCGATGCTGTTAGAGGCTCAAAGCCGTGGCTGGGAATTGTTTTATATGGAACCGCAAGACCTCTATTTATTGGATGGTCAGGCGAAGGCGTTGTGCAAGCCGTTGACGGTTCAGCGTGATGAGGAACATTGGTTCGATTTAGCGGATGCTATCGACCAGCCGTTGAGTGAGCTGGATGCGATTTTGATGCGTGTCGACCCACCGTTTGATATGGATTATATCTACACCACCTACCTACTTGAGCGAGCTGAGGCGGCCGGTGTTTTGGTGGTGAACAAACCGCAATCCTTACGTGATGCGAATGAAAAATTATTCACCGCATGGTTTCCGCAGTGCTGTTCACCCACCTTGGTGACCTCACAAACCCAGCGGATTAGGGATTTCTTAACGGAACACGGCGATATCATCGTTAAGCCCTTAGATGGGATGGGTGGCGCGTCTATTTTCCGTTTAAAAGCACAAGACCATAATTTAGGCGTGGTGCTCGAAACCATGACCGATCACGGTAAGAAGCTGACCATGGCGCAGCGTTATTTGGCTGAAATTAAACAGGGCGATAAACGTATTCTGATGATTAATGGTAAGCCGGTACCTTACGGTTTAGCACGGATTCCTGCCGCAGGGGAAACCCGAGGCAATCTCGCCGCTGGTGGCACCGGTGCGGGACGAGAGCTAACAGACCGTGAATATTGGCTGTGTGAGCAGATCGGTCCTGTATTGGTGGAGAAGGGCTTATTATTCGTAGGCTTGGATGTGATTGGTGATTATGTGACCGAAATTAATGTGACCAGCCCAACGTGTGTACAAGAGTTAGATAATTTGTATGGCTTGAATATCAGTGCTTTATTGATGGACTGTATCGAGGAAAAGCTCGCTTAAGGTGGCTGTTGCAACTGTTTCTTCGGCCGACAAGCTGGGGCTAACCTTATTCATGGCGGGTATCGTGCACGCGCTGTTTATTTTAGGGATTAGTTTTGAGGTTGATAAGGCTCGTCCGGTGTCGAAAACACTGGAGATTGTGTTGTTGACCACGCCGGATACGCAGCGACCTGAGAAAGCCGATTTTTTAGCACAAGAAAATCAGCTGGGTAGCGGTGAAGCGGAGGAAAAGGCGCTCAATAAACGTCGTACTGCACCTCAAGCAGCGGCGAAATCACAACCGTCCAATGCGACTAAAAACCAGCCAGCCAAGGCGCAACCGCAACATGTTTTTGTGCAAGATCAATCGACCGCCTCGATAGCCGCGGCTGAGAAAGAAATAAAAGACGAGCGAAAACCGATCACCAGTGCCGATTTACTGCGGCAAAGTGAAGAAATCGCGCGTTTACAAGCTGAAATTATTGAGCAAATGGATAGTTATTCTCGACGCCCAAGGGTGGTGAGAATCAATTCGGTGAATGCGCATAAACACATTGCCGCCAGTTATGAGGCGGGTTGGCAGCGGAAAGTTGAGCGGGTCGGTAATTTAAACTATCCAGGCGAGGTTCGGCGAAAAAAACTCTCGGGTTCGCTGGTGTTGAGTGTGATATTGAAATCAACGGGAGAATTAAGCGAGGTGATTGTTGACCACTCATCAGGGCATAAAATTATTGATGATGCGGCGGTCAATATTGTTAAACTGGCAGCACCTTTTGCGCCATTTCCTCTAGAGTTACAACACGAGGCTGATCTTTTAGTCATCACTCGGACTTGGCAGTTCCAAAATGAAGGCCTATTGCGCACACGATAATAGGCATAATCAACGTATAACTTAAATGACTAAAAAAAACTATTTAAATAATAACTTCATCATCGCAATGCCGGGCATGGATGGTTCCGATTTTTCCAAGTCGGTAACCTATTTATGCCAGCACGATGAAGAGGGTGCACTCGGCTTGGTGATTAATAAGCCGCATAGCATGACCATGGGTGATATCTTCAAACAACTGAACGTGACCCCAGCGACGCCGGAAGTGGCGAATATTCCATTGTTTCTTGGAGGCCCAGTGCAACAAGAGCGCGGGTTTGTATTACATAGCCCGGCAGGGAACTGGGAATCAAGCATCGTGATAAACGAACAGATGGCGTTGACTACTTCGAAAGATATTTTAGAAGCCATTGCTCGCGATGAAGGCCCTGAACAATGGATCGTTGCTCTGGGTTATGCGGGTTGGGCGGCTGGCCAATTAGAACAAGAAATTCAGCGTAATGCATGGTTACACGGGGTTGCTGACGCCGATATTATTTTTGAAGAAGCGGTACCACTGCGTTGGGAATTGGCTGGGCACCGTATCGGTGTTGATATTAGTCTGATGAGTTCGGAGTCTGGGCACTGTTAATGGCGATCTGTTTGGGTTTTGATTATGGGGTGAAAAAAATAGGGGTTTCGGTGGGTGATACCGAGACGCATATTGCTAATGCCTTAACCACTGTGAAGGCGGTGAACCAAAAAACCGGCTGGGATGAAATCAGTCAATTGATTGAGACCTGGCAACCAACAAAAATGATAGTGGGTATTTCACATCAAGAAGACGGCAGCGATAACGAGGTAACACCTAGAATGCTTCGTTTTTCTCGCCAGTTAGAAGGGCGTTATCAATGTGCGGTGGAATTATTTGATGAGGCCTTAACCACCTTCGAAGCGAAACAGATATTATTTGATGAGTTGCAACTGAGTGCCGATAAACTATGGAAACTGCAAGACCAAGTCGCCGCCCAGCTTATTTTACAGAGTTGGCTTAATCACCAACAACAGGAGTCTAAGGCATGCAAGTAGAACGAAACGCAGCCGATATTGATGGCATTATTGATGCTATGGCTGAGCAGCTACGGGCCCAAATGGAGGCTAAGTCGATTCAGCAGCCGTTGATGATCGGCATACATACCGGTGGTTCGTGGGTCGCTGAGCGGCTCCACCAGCGGATGGCTTTGAGCAAACCTCTGGGTGAAATCGATATTTCATTTTATCGTGATGACTACACGCGCATCGGTTTAAACCCGCAAGTGAAACCGAGCCAAATTCCCAGTGAGGTGGAGGCGGAAGATATTATCTTGGTGGACGATGTGTTGTATACCGGGCGGACGATTCGTGCGGCATTGAATGAAATTTTTGATTATGGTCGGCCGGATAGCGTCACTCTTGCGGTGTTAGTTGATAGAGGGCAGCGCGAATTGCCTTTGCAGGCCGATGTTATTGGTTTGACACTGGATTTACCCGCACAAAAGCAGGTAAAATTGATCGGACCAGCGCCGTTAGCGCTAGAAACCAACCGGAATTGACAGATATGAGCTCTAGCGAACAAATAGCTAGTACGTCCTTCAAGGCGCCTGATAGTTCCCGTTTACAGCTAAACGAACAAGGCAAACTTCGTCACTTTCTGACCACCGATGGTTTATCGGCAGCGGTGTTAACCGAGATCATGGATGTTGCCGAATCATTTTCCAGTGTGTCGGATCAAGCAGTCAAAAAAGTGCCCTTATTACGCGGTAAAACGATTGTTAACTTGTTTTTTGAAAACAGCACCCGCACCCGTACGACTTTCGATTTAGCCGCCAAGCGCTTGAGTGCCGATGTGATTAACTTAAATATCGCTACCTCGGCTGCGGCTAAGGGTGAAAGCATCCTCGATACGATTCGTAACTTAGAAGCGATGCAGGCCGATATGTTTGTGATTCGACACGCCGATAGTGGCGCGGCGCACTTCATTGCACGGCACGTAGCACCGCACGTCAGCGTCATTAATGCTGGCGATGGTCGACACGCACACCCGACTCAGGCGATGCTCGATATGTTCACCATTCGGCAAGTTAAAGGCGATGTTCGTGGTTTGAAGGTCGCTATTATCGGTGATGTGTTGCACTCTCGAGTCGCCCGATCACAAATTCATGCATTGAACACCCTCGGGGCGGAAGAAGTGCGTGTTATCGCGCCAAAAACCCTCTTACCCAGTAATACCAATGCCTTAGGTGCGCATGTTTATGGCGACCTAGCCAGTGGTCTAGCCGATATTGATGTGATTATTATGCTGCGCTTGCAGCGTGAACGGATGCGCGGGGCCTTATTGCCGTCGGAGCATGAGTATTTTGAGTGTTTCGGTTTGACTGAAAAGAAACTGGCTTACGCCAAGCCCGATGTGATGGTGATGCACCCTGGGCCGATCAATCGCGGCATCGAAATGGACGCGGCGGTCGCGGATGGGCCTCATTCTGTGATTTTGCAGCAGGTAACCAATGGCATCGCGGTGAGAATGGCGGTGATGGCGCTTTGTATGGGGCATAATGCAGCGGGTAAACAAGGGTGAAGATAATAATCAATAATGGCCGGCTGATTGATCCGGCGAATGGTGTAGACGGTATTTACACGCTGTGTATTGCCGATGGGAAAATTCAACAAATTGCTGACTCAGCGGTTGATTTCAGCGCTGATAAAGTCATCGATGCGAGTGGTAAACTAGTGCTGCCGGGTTTTATCGACCTCAATGCAAGCCTTAGAGAGCCAGGTTACGAACAAAAAGCCAGTATCAAGAGTGAAACTCGGGCGGCGGTGGCAGCAGGTTATACGACACTGTGCTGTTTGCCGAACACCAAGCCGGTGTTAGATACACCCGCGGTGGTACAGCTCATTCTTGATAAGGCCGAACTCGCTGGGTATGCCAAGGTATTACCCCTAGGTGCGCTAACCGAGGCCTTAGCGGGACAAACCTTGAGCGAAATGTATGCCTTGAAAAAGGCCGGTTGTGTGGCGCTGAGCCAAGCGCCGAATAGCAATATTAGCAACCAGGTGCTGAGGCGTGCGCTGCAGTACGCCAGCTCGCACGATATTCTAGCGGTGTTAAAACCCGAAGACCTGCAAATTAAAGACGATGGTGTGGTGCATGATGGCGCGATCAGTTCACGTCTAGGTTTGCCGGGGATACCGGTATCGGCGGAAACGGTGGCGATTGCACAAATCATTGAGTTGGCCGAAGAAACCGGCGCAAGAGTGCATTTGACGGGTGTCTCCTCCGCTAGAGCGGTGCGGATGATTGCGCGGGCAAAATTCACCAATGCGCGGATTAGTGCCGATGTACACGCACATCAATTACATTTAAGTGAGTTAGACGTCGGTACCTTCGATGCTAATTACCATACATCGCCACCGTTACGCACGGCGGAAGATAGAGATGCCTTGGTCGCTGGCGTGGCGAAAGGTGTTTTTAGTGTGAGTTCGGGGCATCGCCCACACGACGTCGAGGCCAAACAAGCGCCGTTTGTGGCCACCGAGTCTGGTATCTCTAGTTTAGAAACGGTGTTGCCGTTGATGCTGGAACTGGTTGATGATGGGGTGTTAACGCTGGTACAAATGGTTGAGCGTTTATCCGCTGGACCGGCGAAAATATTGGCCTTAGACTTAGGGCAATTGGCCGTTCAAGCAACGGCCGATATTTGCATTGTAGATCCCAATGCAAGCTGGCTCGTTAATAGCGATAGCTGGTTAAGTCGCGGTCATAATAGTCCCTTTTTTGGGTGTCAAATGAAAGGCGCAGTCAGCCATACCTTGGTTAATGGCCATTTAGTTTTCGAGAAATAATGCAACAAAATACACGAAATACGATCTTTATTGAAGACGCTGAAATACTCAGCCAACAGGCTTTCGAGGCGGAGCAATATGTTTTAAGGCTCCATGCGCCAAAGTGTGCAGCATCGGCTAAGGCAGGGCAATTTGCCCATATCCAATGTGACCCACAGCGGCCTATGCGTAGGCCCTTATCGATTATGCGGGTTTCAGCGAGTGAGGGCTGGGTTGAATTCTTATACAAGGCGGTGGGCGAAGGCACACGTCTGCTGAGCCAGCGTTCCTGCGGTGAGCAGGTGAGCGTGATGGGGCCAATTGGCCGTCCATTTGAGTTGTTAGCGGATCGACCGAAAGCCTTATTATTAGGTGGTGGGGTGGGCATTCCACCGATGATCGCCCTGTCTGAAGAGATAAAAGATCAGCAGCCGACGATTAGCCCCGTGGTGTTCATGGGCTCAGAAGTTCCTTTTCCTTTTACCCGCGATGCATCGGCTCTACCGGTGAATGGCTTGAGCGAGGCGGTCAGCGATTGTTTGCGATTATTGGAAGACTGGGCTATCCCAAGTCGTTTGGCGAGTTTGCAAGATTATGAGGGTGTGTACCAAGGTTATATTACCGATTTAGCACGTGATTACCTGAATGCGATGAGTGATACCGAGCGCCAGCAAGTGGCTATTTATTCTTGTGGCCCGACCCCGATGCTGAAAGCGGTTGCGGCACTGGCGAAAGAATTTCAGTTGCCTTGCCAAGTGTCTTTAGAGGAATACATGGCGTGCGCGGTGGGTGGTTGCGCCGGCTGCGTGGTTAAGGTGACGAACGAGGATGGTGAGGCGATGAAACGTGTTTGTGTCGACGGCCCCGTTTTTGAAGCTAATACGGTATTCAACGAGCAGTGAAAAAACTGTCTATAAGCCTGCTGATCGGTTTTAGCGGGCTTATTTTTTACCTATCACATCAACATTCTTTACCAGCACCAGCGATGTTTCCACAGCAAGATAAGTTATTTCACCTCATCGCCTACGGGGTACTGGCGCTACTGACGATTAATACCCTTAAATATTACCTTAAACCGCATAAGCTGGTGGTCAGCTGTTCCTTTGTGTTCTGTGCGCTGTATGGCCTCAGTGATGAATGGCACCAGTCTTTTGTTGCTGGGCGAGAGGCGAGTGCTCTAGATTGGTTGGCCGATTGTAGTGGTGCTTTGTTAGCGCTAAGCGCTTATAGAAAAATACAACGACGCCCTCGTTAGCAATACTTCGCTGCTATTGAACTAAATAGCTTTACCTAAGGGGGATATTTACTATAAGGTAAAACTAGTGCTTGTTAGGTGGGTTTATTTGGCCTGAAATGAGTGGATTTATTTTTTATGTAAATAGTAATGCTCGACCTGTTAGCTATCTATTAACGGGCTGTATAGAGTGGTGAAGACGGATTAATTAGGCAAATTAGAATTAATTTGAAAATCTCTCCTATACTTGCCCTACTGACGGCCATTTAGCTTATACAGACAGCGGTAACCGTGTGGAAATAGACAATGAAAAAAACAACACTTAAAAAACAATTTACCACAGCAATCGTAGTCGGTTGCCTGACCTTCTTATTAGTACTGTTCGGTGTACGAATGATGGGTAAGGTCACGTATCTTGCTTATTTAGAGCGTGAACATATCGTTGCGACAACGAATATGAGCAATGAACTGATAACCCAAGCGTCGCGGCATTCTTTTATGCAGTATGCCACTCATGCTGCCGCACAACCTCCTAAGCTTGATGAGACCCTGTTTCCGATTGAGAGATCGTTGTTTAGGTTGTTAGGCCAAGGCTATTTATTGGATCTGGCCTATCAAGATATAAAGGACTTAGAACAGGTTATTAATTACACTAAAAAATCACAATCGTTGTATTTATCGGATCAAGAAAAGACTGATTTAGAGCAAATGATGAATGCGGTGCGTAGTAACTCTGATCGTTTTGGCGTTGGCTTACGTGATGCGGCAAGTTTTGTAAAATTGGTTGTTAATCTTATTGTTTCCGTTAGTTTGGGTGGCTTAGTTTGGTTGGTTTTTAATATGATGCGGTGGACGATCCCGCCATTATTGCAAACTGCGGCTGACTTGAAGAAAATTTCCGTAGGTGATTTAACGGTTAAAATTGATAATATTGGCAGTGGCGAAATCGGTGATATGCAACGCTCCGAAGTGGAGATGATCAAAGGCCTACGCGGTATTATTAAAAGTGTACAAGTAGTTGAAAATGATTTAACGTCGGCGATTACTGATTCATCTGTAGCCACCTGTCAAATGACGGCGGGGGTTAGTAGCCAAAAAGTAGAAACCTCTAATTTAGTTGCTTCTATTGGTGAGATGGATGCGGCTACTGCGGCGGTAGCTGAGGCTTCATCGGCGGCTAAAGTTAGCGCTCATGAAGGTGAGGGCGCGGCGCAGCAAGGGCAAGTAGTGGTGGCCGATGCCTGCAATTCAATTAATGCCTTGGCCGGTGACGTTGATGAGTCGGTGGCGGCGATTAATTTGATTGAAAAAGACAGTGAAGACATCGTCACCGTTATTCATATGATTCAAGGTATTACCGAACAAACTAACTTATTGGCGCTTAATGCAGCCATTGAGGCGGCTCGTGCGGGTGAACACGGGCGTGGTTTTGCGGTGGTTGCGGATGAAGTCAGAACCTTGGCACAGCGCACCCAAGAATCGACCCAAGAGATCAAGAATATGATCGAGAAGTTACAAAGAAGTACACACACCGCGGTTGGTGTGATGGGTCGTAGTCATGAACGAGCAAAAACCAGTGTCGATAAGGCCGCTCAGGTCGGTGTTGAAATAGATAAAATCGTTGCATCGGTGGCGAGTGTGATGGAACTAAACCAAAACATAACTGATACGGCTGAACAGCAAGTCGCAGTAACCCATAAAATTAATCAAAATACCCAGCGAATTAACACAGTGGCGGATGAATCTGAAATAGGCAGCGCTAAGGTTAATCGGTCAAATGACGCAGTGAATGCGTTATCCCAGCAGTTGGCAGGGGTACTGAATAAGTTTGCCCTGTAGTCGTTAGTGATAGGAATTTTAGAGTTCTAGGTGAGATAGATATGAAAAATATAACCCTTAAAAAACAATTTAGCATCGCAATTACTACCGGAATCGTAGTATTTCTGTTGGTGCTTTTCGGTGTACGCCTAATGGGCAAGGTCACCGATTTTGCTTATTATGAACGTTTGCATATTGTTGCCGTTACCAATATGAACAATGAGTTAGCGAAACCGCATTCCGACCGACGGGTGTTTTTGCATAATGCGGAGGTTGTTAAGGAGCAGCCCGATAACGTAAATAATGCTATTTTAGGCGTGGAAAAAATACTTTTCCGGATGTTACAGCAGGGTTATTTATTTGACCTAGCCGACCAAGACGCGCTGGATATAGCTGAGGTACTGGAATACGTACATCAGTCTAATGCCAGCTATTTATCGGATGCGGAAAAACTCGGATTAGAACCGATGATGGTCAATATCCAGTCTAATTCAGATGTGTTTGGCCAAGGTTTACTCGATGCGGCTTCATTCGTAAAAGTCGTGGTTAATTTAATGGTGAGCCTGAGCTTAGGCGGCTTAGTTTGGTTAATCTTTAATATGATGCGCTTAACGATTCCGCCGTTATTGCAAACGGCAATAGCCTTAAAGAAGATTTCTGTGGGCGACTTTACGGTTAGGATTGAAAATATTGTTGGTGGTGAAATCGGCGATATGCAGCGTTCAGCGATTGAGATGATTAAAGGTTTACGTAACCTGGTTCAAGGTATCCAAACGGTAGAGCAAGATTTAACGGTGGCGATTACTGAGTCATCCATTGCAGCCTCACAGATGACCAGTGGGGTGAGTAGCCAAAAATCTGAAACGGCTAATCTGATTAGTTCTATTGCTGAGATGGATGCAGCGACAGCAGCGGTAGCGGAGGCTTCATCGGCAGCTAAAGTCAGTGCCCATGAAGGTGAGAGTTCGGCGCAGCAAGGGCAAGTTGTGGTGGCCGATGCCTGTAATTCAATTAATGCCTTGGCCGGTGACGTTGATGAGTCAGTGGCGGCGATTAATTTGATTGAAAAAGACAGTGAAGATATCGTTACCGTTATTCATATGATTCAAGGCATTACCGAACAAACCAACTTATTGGCGCTCAATGCGGCAATTGAAGCGGCTCGTGCGGGTGAACATGGGCGTGGTTTTGCGGTGGTTGCGGATGAGGTTAGAACCTTGGCGCAGCGCACTCAGGAGTCGACCCAAGAAATCAAAAACATGATCGAAAAGCTGCAACGCAGTACCAATTTAGCGGTTGGGGTTATGGGGCGTAGCCATGAACGAGCAAAAACTAGTGTTGATAAGGCTGCTCAAGTTGGTGTCGAGATAGACAAAATTGTCGCATCAGTGGCGAGTGTGATGGAGCTAAATCAGAAGATATCTGATACGGCTGAGCAACAGATCACGGTCACCAATAAAATTAACCAAAACACCCAGCGGATTAATGCTGTGGCCGATGAATCTGAAATAGGCAGTATTAAGGTTGTGCAATCTAATGAGGTAGTTAGCACGCTATCGACTCGACTTGATGAAGTGGTTAAGCAGTTTAAATTGTAGTATTCGCTTTCAATAAACTAGAAAAGGCGGCTTTTATAGCCGCCTTTTTTGATGTCGAAAGAACTGAGTTTTTGCCTTGTAGATTAGTAGAAAGGCCTAGCTTACTTTTTCCACACACTTTTTTGGCTGAATAAATAAAGCTGTTCGACCTTTTTTCTGGCCCAAGGTGTTTTACGTAAGAATTTCAAACTCGATTTTATTGATGGCTCGCTGGTAAAGCAGCGGATATTGATTTTTTGCCCAAGAGTATCCCAACCGTAGTATTCAACCAAGTAATTGACAATAGCCTCTAGTGTTAGGCCGTGTAAAGGGTCTTTATTGTTGTTATCGTTCATATAGGGTGTTGATATTGGCTGCTGAAAGGGGATGGCTTATTCTATAAGGAATGGCGTGTATCACTGCAAATAAATATTGTTTATTCGCTGTCTTCGAGAGCGCTCTGAGCTTCTAACCAGCCTTCTTCAGTTTTTTCTAATTCCTTATCAAGCGTTCTTTTTTTCTCTAGTAATTCAGCTAAACGAGATTTTTGATCGGCATTATATAAGTCGTTATCGGCCAGTTGTTGCTCTAGCTTTTGTTGCTGGGCATATAATTTATCGAGTTGTTTCTCTGCTTTTTTCAAGGCGTCACGTAAGGGTTTCTGTTGCTGCCGAAGCTGTGCGCGTTGTTGCTTGAGTTGCTTGTTTGAGGATTCACTTTTGTTGGTAGGCGTATTATCACGACTACTGGCCTGATTTTTAACCCAAGCGCTGTAGTCATCTAAATCACCATCGAAGGGGGTTATTTTGCCATCAGCGACCAATAGAAATTGGTCGGTAATGGTTCGTAATAAGTGCCGATCATGCGAGACGATAATCATCGCGCCGCTAAAGTCTTGTAAGGCGCTGCTAAGCGCGTGGCGCATTTCAATATCTAAGTGGTTAGTGGGTTCGTCGAGTAATAATAAATTGGGTTTTTGGTAGACCAAAATGGCTAATACTAATCGAGCCTTTTCACCGCCTGAAAATGGCGCAACTGCTTCCAAGGTTTTATCCGCATGAAAGCCAAAGCCGCCGAGGAAGTTTCTTAGCTCTCGTTCGGTGGCTTTTTTATCTAAACGCTGTAGGTGCAACAGAGGTGAGGCAGCGGGGTCTAGCTGTTCTAATTGGTGCTGGGCAAAATAACCAATTTTTAGGCTCTCAGCGGCATCAATGGAGCCCTTGCTGGCGCTACTTTGCCCGGCGAGCAATTTAATTAAGGTCGATTTACCCGCGCCATTTGGCCCAAGTAAGGCTAATCTATCCCCAGGTTTGATGGACAGCGATACGGTATCTAAGATGACTTTTTCGCCATAGGCTAAACAGGCCTTTTCTACTTTGATCAGCGGATTCGATACACGTTCAGGTTTAAAAAACTCAAAATGGAAGGGGGAGTCGATATGAGCGGCGGAAATGGATTCCATGCGTTCCAGCGCTTTCAAGCGACTTTGTGCTTGTTTGGCTTTGGTGGCCTGAGCACGGAAGCGATCCACGTAGCTTTGAATATGCGCACGCTCTTTTTGTTGACGCTCGTAAGTGGCCTGTTGTTGGGCGAGTCTCTCGGCTCTAGCACGCTCAAACTGACTATAATTTCCGGTATATAAATCAGCCTTTTGTTGTTCAATATGCAGGATATGGCTGACAACGGCGTCTAAGAAGTCGCGATCGTGTGAAATAAGTAATAAAGTGCCGGGATAACTTTGCAGCCAGTCTTGTAACCAAATAACCGCATCCAAGTCTAAGTGGTTGGTGGGTTCATCGAGTAATAATAAATCGGATCGGCACATCAGTGCCTTGGCTAAGTTTAAACGTACTCGCCAGCCGCCCGAGAAACTAGATACGGGGTTGTTCAGTTCAGCTTGTTTAAAGCCCAAACCACTGAGTAAAACAGCGGCGCGTGAATTGGCGGTATAACCGTGAATGGTTTCTAGCTCGGCATAGAGCTCGGCGCTACGGTGCCCATCTTGCTGTTGTTCGGCTTGACTGAGCTTGGCTTGTACCTCACGTAACTCTTTGTCGCCGTCAATAACAAACTCAATGGCGGCTTGTTCGGTGGCTGATAATTCCTGTGCAACATGAGCAACAACAAAACCCGATTGCAGTGAAAAATCACCGCTATCAGCATGGATTTTACTCAGCACCATGGCGAATAAACTGGATTTACCACAGCCATTTGCCCCGCTAATACCCACGCGTTGCCCGTTATGCACGGTAAAGGATACGTTTTCAAAGAGTAGGCGTGCGCCACGGCGTAGTGACACTTTATTGAGTTTAAGCATGGTTGATTAAAAGCTGGGTAAACGATCATTATACCGCCTAGTCGATAGCGGGTCTGTTTATGCGATAATTGATTTTTTAATACACAACACTGCCATGCAATCAGCTCTGAGCATTCTTCAATCTACCTTTGGTTACGAGCAGTTTCGTGAGCCGCAACAGGACATCATCGCTGAATTGGTCAATGGCCGTGATGCTTTTGTACTGATGCCAACGGGTGGTGGTAAGTCGCTGTGTTATCAGATCCCCGCCTTATTGCGCGAGGGTACGGCGATTATCGTTTCGCCATTGATCGCCTTAATGCAAGATCAGGTGGAAGCCTTATTGCAATTGGGTATCAAGGCGGCTTACTTGAATTCAACCTTGACGGCGAGTGAGGCGCGGGAAGTTGAGCAGCAATTGCGTATGGGCGAGTTAGATTTATTGTATGTAGCGCCTGAGCGCTTGTTAAATGACTATATGCTGTCGATGCTTGAGCGGTGCCATGTTGCGCTGTTTGCGATTGATGAGGCGCATTGTGTCTCCCAATGGGGCCACGACTTTAGGCCAGAGTATCAAAAGTTAAGGATATTGCATGAGCGTTTTCCGAATATTCCACGGATTGCTTTAACCGCTACCGCCGACCAGCGTACGCGTGATGAAATTATTGCCCAGCTGCAATTAGAGAGTGCGCGGGTATTCATCAATAGTTTTGATCGGCCGAATATCCATTATGCGATTTCCGAAGGCAATAACCCGAAGTTACGTTTATGGGAGTTCCTGCAAGACAAGCACCCCAAGGACGCGGGTATTGTGTATTGCCTGTCGCGCAAGAAGGTCGAGGCAACGGCAGAGTGGTTGAGCGAACAAGGGCGTACGGCCTTACCCTACCACGCGGGTTTACCACAAGAAACTCGGCAGCGTAATCAGCAGCGTTTCCTACGAGAAGAAGGGGTGATTATTGTCGCTACTATTGCCTTCGGCATGGGCATAGACAAGCCTGATGTGCGTTTTGTGGCGCATTTAAGCCTGCCTAAAAGCATCGAGGCGTATTACCAAGAAACGGGCCGTGCAGGGCGTGATGGCGAGCCCGCTAATGCATGGATGGCATATGGTCTGCAAGATGTACTGACCTTGCGCCAGTTTTTGCAAAACTCTAATGCCGATGAAGCCCATAAGCGGGTTGAACATAATAAATTAGAATCGATGTTGGGGCTTTGTGAATTAATTTCCTGCCGACGTCAGGCCTTATTGCATTATTTTGATGAAAGCGCGAATGAACAGTGTGGCGATTGTGACAACTGCCAAAACCCACCCGAGCAGTGGGATGCTAGCGTGGCTGCGCAGAAGGTGTTATCAACTATTTATCGAACCGAGCAGCGCTTTGGGGTGAATTACATCATTGATGTGTTATTGGCGAAAAAAGATGACCGTATTCAACAAAATGGCCACGATCAACTCAGTACGTTTGGCATTGGTACTGAGCTATCAGTGGCTGAATGGCGAACAGTGTTTAGGCAGCTCGTGGCGCTAGGTTATATAAACGTTGACGCGGAACGACATGGTGCATTACGGCTTAGTGAAAAATGTCGCGCTGTATTGCGGGGTGAGCAGACCTTGCAGCTTAGAAAACAAAGTAAAGAAGAAACGGTTCGCAGCGAGAAAAGCAAAAAAAGTCCGGTGCGTCCACAAGATATGCCCTTATGGGAAGCACTACGCAGCCTGCGTACTCAGTTGGCTGACGATAGCGGTGTACCGCCGTACGTTATTTTTCATGATGCGACCTTACAAGAAATGGTTAAAAAGCGGCCGCTGACGGTGGCAGATATGCGTTATATATCGGGTGTGGGTGATCAAAAAATCAAACGTTATGGGCAACAGTTTTTAGCTGAAATTGCCAAGTTTCCGTTAAACGAGCTATTGAATAATCGCTTGAGTGGAACGGTTAACGAAACACTGATGTTGTATCAGCAAGGTTTGAGTGTTGAACAGATTGCGGCCCAGCGTGAGTCAAAAATAAGTACCATTTATAGCCACTTAGCGGATGCGATTGAGGTGGGTTTATTAGACGTGCGTGAGGTGTTAGAGCTGGATGATACGCAGTACCAAGAAATTGTATTAACCATTGAATCCTTCGAGGATGAGTCTAAGGGTCGCATTAAACCGGTGTATGAAGCCCTTGATGAGGAATACGATTATGGTGTATTAAAGTGTGTTCAGGCGTCTATATAGCGCGGATGGGGGCGAATAAATGAAGATGATTTTTTCTTTCAACGCTTTCTGATTCCTCATTGGGATGCGATACGCCAGGGTATTACCAATGATCTCAAGTTAACGGTGATTCATTACCATACTTCATGATGAGTCGCTATGAGGATGGCGTTTGAGGTGAGGCTTTTCAGGAGGGAATAAAGTTGAATTCAAAGACGGACGAGAGCCTGAATGGTTTTCTGCGCCCTGAATAATGGCTTCTCCCATCTGAGTGCTTAAGCGGGATTAACGGGTTTCCCCCTTAAACATTAGACAGCCGCAGTTGCTTATACTAAACTTTTACGAGCTCTTTAATTCAGGAATAATAATATGAACAGGTCAATCAACAAAGGTAGTGCAGCCATCAAACAGGCCCTTGTTTTTTTTACACTAATGCTGATTTTTAACGCCCCTGTCAATGCAGGTCAGCCGTCTACTTCCGGCTTAACTGAAGAACAAACCCAAAAGCAGGCCTTTGATCAGATGCATCACAAATTACACGATGACCAAGCCATGTTTAAAGCAAAAGAGGCGCAGGCATTAGCAGAGCTCAATGCGATGGCTATTCGTGAAGATATCAAGCTAGAAGCGGTAAGCGCTAAAATTGACGAATTAATGGCGGCCAAAAATAAAATTATGCGTTTGCGCTATGCCCACCTGATTGAAATGCGAAAAGTGCTTACCGATGAACAAAAGGTTGGCTACGATAAAGCTTTGTTGCAACGTTCAGCGGTGAAATAAGGGGATTCTTGCCCGCAAAAAAGGCAGTGTGCAGGCCCCCTGGCTCTTCAGGCTCTTTCTTTAAACGCATGGATAATTTAGCCGTGTGCAATGAGTTACCTTAAAACACTCACCTGAGGTTAAATGAGTGTCAGACATCGTCTATGGCTAAATGTAACAGGATTCTTACGGTGTTTATCGTATTAAATAGTGTTGCACTGACCGATTAAAATGGCTCAGTTTTATTGAGTATTCTTACTTTTTAATTTACCCGCTCTACAACTTTAACTTAAATCCAACCCAAGCTCCGCGAGGTGCGCCCGCGCCGTAAAAACGTGTATCGGTAAACGTATCAAAGCCGGGTGCTTCATCGGGCTCTCCGTACAAAGCAAAGGTTTCGTATTCGCGGTCAAACAGATTATCCACACGGGCAAACAGCTCCATGTTTTTGCTTAAAGCGTAGCGCCCATGTAGGTTAAAGACGGTGTAACCACCCACTTGGCTGCTTTGGTTGGCTTCATCGCCTCTAAAGTATTGGCTGGAGTTGTAAACGGCATCAAAGCCTATAACGACTTTCTGCTTAATATTCCAATCCGCACCCCATTTAAGGGTGTGTTGAGGAATGCTTGGAATATGATCGCCTGCGCTCACTTGTAGGTTGGCGTTGCCGCTGGCAATTGCTGCGGGGTTGTTGGCTGAGTTAACGATGAAGCTATCGATAAACTGGGCTTGGATCCAGCTGTAGTTTAAAAACCAATTCCATTGCTGATAATCCGCGTTTAAAGATAACTCAACACCCCGGCGGCGTGTTTTTCCTATATTTGAAAAGAAACCTGGGCTTAAGCCAGGGCCTTCCTCGGTGGGTAAAAAGTAAATATCATCGTGGTTGATGGTTTGAAACAAACCAGCGTGCCAATTGATACCCTGTTTTACACCGCGCAGGCCAGCTTCCCATGTTTTAGCAACCACCATATCCAGTGGTGGATCACTTAAGAATGAATTAGGCAGAGCGCAGGGGTTTGTTTGATCGTGGCAGGTTAATTCGGCTGCTGTGGGTACACGTGATGATTTGCTATAACTTAAATAGCTGTTTAATTGAGGGGCTAGTTGATACGTTAAGCCTGCTGCTGGGTTAAAACGAATAAAGGTATGGGTGCCACTTTCATTGGCTGGAACGACCAAATCATCGCCCGTTGTGCCCGATATTTTAATGCGTGAATAGTTATAACGAGCAGAAAACGTGAGGGTTAATGCATCATTAATAGAAAGGCTGTCCATAAAAAACAAGCTGGCGGTGCTGGTTTCAATATCTGCATCGACCACACTGTCGGCGTCTATAAAGCCGGTGGCGGTGGTCCCTCTGTCCGCGGTAAATTCGGCAATTTCAGTTTTGAATTGGTAGCCCACGTCGGCATGGTCAAAACTAAAGCCAGTAATTAACTGGTTTTCATGCCCAAATACGTCATCAAGAAAGGTTACTTGTCCGCCAAAGCCATAAGCTGCTTGTTCGGTTGTGCTTTGGTTATTAACGGCTATTTCATCATCGTCTAAACCGGGGTTAATGAGATGGCCGTGTTGGTCTACAAGTTGCTCGCCTTCTTCGACTAAGTCACCTGCGTTACAAGTACCCGCACAGTCAGCCGCCGTGATGATAATGTCGGCATCTTCATTTAAGCCATTGCCCCCTAGAAATGAGTCAATAACGGCATAATCTGAGCCATCACCATTGAAGGTCTCTCGATCATTTTTGCGAATATAGGCCGTGCTTGAAAACTGTGTCGTATCCGATAACCAATGGCTGGCTGATAATGCAGCCATGCGTAATTCGTTCTGGGTGTTATCGGGGTGGGTAAACACGTCTTTGCGGTCTGCTTTGAGTAGCTCCAAAGGTGAAGAGCCGTTACCGTTTAAGTCGGTATCTGCGGCGGCGAGGGTCAGCTCAAGTTCGCTATTATCTGAGCGCCAGCCAAAACGGCTGAAGAGTTGTTTTGCATCAGACGGGGATTGGTCGCGCCAGCCGTCTTCTTTAAGCCAATTAGCGGTGACAAAATAACTTAAATTTTCATTATGCCCGCCGCTTTCAAACTCGGTTGCGCGTCGATTAAACGAACCGCCATAAGCTTGTATGGAATGCCCTGGGTGGCTAAAGCCATTTTTGGTTTTAATGGATAAGGCACCGCCTAGTGTATTTAAGCCAAACAGAGGATTGGAACCCGCTATTAAGTTAATACCGGCAATGGCAGATTGCGGAATAATATCCCAATTAACCGCATCGCCAAACGGCTCGTTAATACGCACACCATCCATATAAACGGATAAACCCTGAGAACTGCCGAGCAACGGGGAGGCGGTAAAACCACGGTATTGAAGGTCTGGTTGCAAGGGGTTGTTTTGCGCCTGATTGATATGCACACTGCCGAGGTGGCGAGCCATATAGTCGCTTAGGTCGAGGCTTTGGGATTTCTCAAAAGCTGATGAATGTGCTGTTTGTACGGGGTAGGGTAGCTTATGTTTATCCAGCCCTACGCCGTGTAGTGGGGTGCTGGCAATAATATTCATCGGCTCTAAAGACAGGCCTGGCGGAATAGGCTCAGCGCTAAGCTGAAAGGTGCAGAAAAACATAAGCACAACTGTTAGCGTTTTGTTCAACTGAGCGACCCCGATGGATGATTGTTTAGTGACGTGGAGCTAATGAGCAGATAGCTGTACTGCTCATTAGTGTGGGTTAGACGTGTTTAAGATAATTTATCATCAGCAACCGCATACTTTGGGTCTTCGATGACATTCACTTCAATTAAGTCTTTTGCATTATCCAATAACCCGCGACACTCAGGGCTAAGGTGTTTTAAGTGTAGGTTTTTACCCAGTTTCAGATAGCGCTCGGCGAGGGCATCAATCGCTTCAATACCGGAGTGGTCGGAAACGCGTGAATTCGCAAAATCAATTACTACTTCCTGAGGGTCATTGCTGGGGTCAAATTGTTCACGGAAGTTATGAATCGACGCAAAAAATAACGGGCCGGTGGGCTTGTACGTTTTAACGCCGTCTTTTTCTTCGACAGCAATGTGCATATGTTTGGCGTGTTTCCAAGCAAACACCAAGGTCGACATGATCACGCCGACGATAACAGCAATCGCCAAGTCGCTTAATACGGTGACAACCGCAACGGTAATGCCGACGAGGGTGTCGGATAAGGGGATACGACCCAATAAGCGGAAACTAGCCCACTCAAAGGTACCTAGTACCACCATAAACATCACGCCGACTAAGGCAGCGACCGGGATCATTTCAATAAGGGATGAGCCGAATAAGATAAACGCCAATAAGAACAACGCCGCCGAAATACCGGAAGCACGGCCTCGACCACCTGAATTGATATTGATCATGCTTTGACCGATCATCGCGCAGCCACCCATGCCGCCGAAAAAGCCGGTCGCTACGTTAGCCACGCCTTGTCCAATACATTCTTTATTACCACGGCCACGGGTTTCGGTGATTTCATCAATCAAGGTGAGGGTTAATAATGATTCGATTAAACCAATCGCGGCAAGAATTAATGCGTAAGGGAAAATGATTTTAAGCGTATCTAAATTCAGCTCAACCATTGGGATATGGAACTGGGGGAGGCCGCCTGCAATGGTCGCTAACGGGTCACCGCTCATATCTTTTAGTACATCCTGTACGGTGCGTAGGTCCATATCTAGGCCCACAGAAATAGCGACGATGGTAATGATGGCCGCTAATGATGAGGGGATTGCTTTAGTGATCATTGGCAAAAAGTGAATAATGGCCATGGTTAACGCCACCATGCCTAACATTAACGCCATTTGATTGGTCGGTAGCCAAGCTAGTAAGCCGGTAGCGCTGTCTAAGAATTGAAATTGCTGTAACTGGGCCATGAAAATCACAATCGCCAAGCCATTGACAAAACCTAACATCACCGGGTGTGGAACCAAGCGGATAAACTTACCGAGCTTAAAGACCCCTGCCAGTATTTGTAATATACCCATCAGTACCACGGTGGCAAATAGGTATTCAACGCCGTGAATGGCCACTAAGCTGACCATCACCACGGCGAGTGCGCCGGTAGCACCGGAGATCATACCGGGGCGGCCTCCGATGGCGGCGGTAATTAACCCCACCATAAATGCCGCGTATAAACCGACTAAAGGCTCAACACCGGCAACAAAAGCAAATGCGACGGCTTCGGGTACCAATGCAAGGGCAACGGTTAAGCCGGAAAGCACATCGCTTTTAAGGCTTTGAGAACGAGAAATAAGTAATTGGAACATGATGGGTTTTAGCGTTGCTAGATCGAATGGGCTGGAATTATAACAGACTGCTGTGTGCTTGCAGAATGGGCGGAATGAATCGTCATAAAAGCGTCACCCTCGTGTTATCTGTTCGACATATCTTGAGGTTAGTATTTTGTAATACAAGGTAAGGAGATAGTTCGCCAATGATCGATGTAGAAAATAGCTTGCTGCAAAAGTACCCTAGGTTCCAACGCAAAAACCGCTGGATCAAAAAACCGACGATTAGTGTGTTAAAAAAATTAACACATGAAGATGAAGTTAATGCCTTTTTAAATCGTCACCAGCATTTAATGGGATTCGATTTTATCGATCAAGTGTTCGACTATTTTAATTTTAGTTACGCGGTTTCTCATTTGGATCGGCGTAATATTCCTGCATCGGGAAGATTAGTTATTGTTGCTAACCACCCCTTGGGGGCACTTGATGGCTTAGCGTTATTAAAGCTGGTGGGGGAGGTGCGACGTGATGTGAAAATTGTCGTTAACGATGTATTAATGGATTTTAAGGCGATCGACAGCCTGTTATTGCCGGTGGACAATTTAAATAAATCGACTCAGAAAAGCAGTATTCGGCATATTCTAAGTTGTTTAGAAAACGAACAAGCGGTGATTGTCTTTCCTGCGGGTGAGGTGTCTAGGATTAGACCGAATGGGGTCAGAGATGGGAAGTGGAGTGCGGGCTTTTTAAGCTTTGCAAAGAAGACGAAGGCGCCAGTATTACCGGTTCACGTGGGCGCAAGGAACTCATCGCTGTTCTATAGTAGTTCGATGGTTTATAAACCCTTGTCGGGGATGCTATTGGCGCATGAAATGTTTAATAAACACTCAAAAACGATTAATTTCCGTATTGGTGAGCCGGTTCCTTACCGGTCGATAGAAAGCCTGCCCTTAGGGAAAAAGGAGCTTAGCAAGCTACTGCGTAACGAGGTGTACCGGCTGGGTAAAGGAAAACCCACCTTACTAGCAACCGAACAGACGATTATTCACCCGCAAGATCGCTATGCACTTAAAAACGAATTAAAGCGGGCTGAGTTACTTGGGGTAACGGCGGATAATAAAAAAATATTCCTTTTTGATTACCAAGCTGATTCGGCGGTGATGAATGAAATAGGCCGTTTGCGTGAGTTAAGCTTCAGGAAAGTAGGGGAAGGAACGGGCTTGCGTCGAGATATAGATCGCTATGATACTTACTATAAACATATCGTGTTATGGGATGAGCAGGAGCTAGAAATTGCCGGTGCTTACCGTTTGGCTGAAGCAAAAAAATTACTGGAAAAGAAGAATCAGCAGGCGATATACAGTCAAGAGTTGTTTGATTATAACGCGGATCTGATAAGCCCTTATTTTGAGCAAGGGATCGAACTTGGCCGCAGTTTTGTTAGCCCAAAATACTGGGGGCGACGTAGCTTGGATCATCTGTGGTATGGAATAGGCGCGTATTTGCAACGTTACCCAACTATTCGTTATTTATTTGGTCCCGTTAGTTTAAGCAATCGTTACCCTGAGTTTGCAAAGGCATTGATTGTGAGTTTTTACTGGCAATACTATGGGGATAAAGAAGGTTTAGCGGTCTCTAAAACCCCTTATCAAATTACCACTGAAGTGAAAGACCAGGTGGCTGAGGTGATTAAAGGGCTGGATTACGATGCTGATTTTAAAGCCATGCGTGTACAACTTAAACATATGAATGTCACCTTGCCGACGTTATATAAGCAATACACTGAGCTGTGTGAAAAAGGCGGTGTACGTTTTATTGACTTTAATGTGGATAAAAACTTTGCGAATTGTATCGATGGCTTAATTATGACGGATATTAGCCAATTTAAAGCAAAGAAACGTCAGCGTTATTTAGCTGAAAAAAAGCCAGAATAGCGAGAAGTTAAAGGAGCGTGATCGCACAAGGATGTGCACCTTTTTTTAGTGGTAAACCTCTTCTCGCTATTGAAGGATATTTATTTAACTTTTCGAGCCTTTGCTGGGCGGCCTTTTATCTTGCCATTGGCCAAATAGTTCAGTGCTTGGCGAACGGCTTCGTGTTCCAAAGCCACATAACTAGAACGGTCGAAAATATCAATTTTGCCAATTTGTGAACCTTGTAAACCCGCGTCACCGGTTAAAGCACCCAATATATCGCCGGGGCGAACTTTATCTTTCCGCCCACCGTCAATCTGAATGGTTACCATCGGCGGATATAGCTTGAATTGGCTATTACGATCGAGCGATAAGGGACTGTCGATTAAACAAGGTTTGTTTTGATACTGCTCAATCGCATTGACTCGAATTTGTTCATTGTTGGTGAACAAGCTCATCGCGAGGCCTTTTTCACCGGCACGGCCGGTACGACCAATACGGTGTACGTAAATTTCTGGGTCACGCGGCAGTTCGTAGTTAATCACCATTTCTAGGGATTTTATATCTAAACCACGCGCCGCGACATCGGTCGCCACCAGTACAGAGCAGCTATTATTAGCAAAACGTACCAGCACTTGATCGCGCTCACGTTGGTCTAAATCGCCATGAATAGCGAGGGATGTAATGTCATGTTCACAAAGGAAGTCCGCCATCTCGGCACACTGTGCCTTGGTATGACAAAAGACCACCGCCGTTTTAGGTTGGTAGTGTTCAAATAAAGCCAGCAGGGTTTGGTTGCGTTCGTGTCGTTTAATTTCATAGAACAGCTGTTCTATAACACTTTCTTGGAGGTCTGATTCAACAGTGACGGTTACTGGGTCACGTTGAATAGAGCGGCACATTTGTTTAATTTCATTCGGATAGGTGGCTGAAAATAACAAGGTTTGGCGTGACTTGGGGGTTTGCTGGATAATCTCGGTCATCACATCAGCAAAGCCCATATCGAGCATTCTGTCGGCTTCATCAAGTACTAATGTCTTTAACTGATCGAGTTCTAAGGTACGTTTTTTTAAATGATCTTGAATACGCCCAGGCGTACCGACGATGATGTGGGCGCCGTGCTGCAATGAACCCACTTGTGGGCCAAAGGGTTTACCGCCACACAGTAATACCAGTTTGATATTCGGTACGCTACGCGCTAGCTTGCGAATTTCTTTACCAACTTGGTCGGCTAACTCGCGGGTGGGGCATAAAATTAACGCCTGAGTACCAAAAAAACGCGGGTTAATTTTTTCTAGTAAACCGATTCCAAAGGCCACCGTTTTACCACTGCCGGTTTTTGCTTGAGCAATAATATCCTTGCCCTTTAAAACATGGGGCAGACTTTGTGCCTGCACCGGGGTCATTTGTTTATAACCGAGGCTGGCTAAGTTTTTTAGCTGCGCAGGGGCTAGGGAGAGAGAAGAAAAGTCGTGATTAGCCATAATGATTATCGTTTTTCGCTGAGGGGGTTGCCGTTAAATTGAATGCCTGCCCAGCCGGATTTCATGAAATTACGGATATTTTGGTGATCATCGCCATTGGGCGTTGCCAATACATCACGGTAATACTCTCCGAAGCAGGCCAAGGTTTCAGCGTCGCTGAAGTTGTTGAGTTTAGCGAAGGCAAATAGTTTGCAAGAGCCGTTGTTTTCACCGGCTTCATTGCGGATATTGCCGTTACTAAAGGCACTGGGTGTGAAGTCATACAAGGCTTCGATAATGTTCATGGTATCGCTAAAAACGAGGGTCTTGAGGGCTTGGCGTAATTGTTCAACTGAGTGCATGGTCGGTTCCTATAGGTGTTACGGTCGGCGAAAGGGCTTAGCCGCGGGAGATGAACTTCCTATTGGAGGTGTTCACTTTAACATTCTCGCCGTTATCGATATATTCGGGCACTTGTATTTCTAAGCCGGTGCTCAAGGTTGCAGGCTTGGTACGAGAGGTCGCGGAGGCACCTTTCAGGCCGGGGGCGGTTTCTACAATTTGTAGGCTAATGCTAGCCGGTAGTTCAATGGCGACGAGTATCTCGTCCAATAAAATACCCACAATGCCTTCCAAGCCATCGCTTAAATAACAAATATGTTCTTCAATGTCATCGTTATCTACGGTGTATTGGTCGTAGTTTTCAATATTCATGAAGGTATAACTATCGCCGTCTTGATAGCTATATTGAATTTTCACCCGTTCGCAATCGAGGTCTTTTAGGAAATCATCGCCTTTGAATGAATCATCCCTTTTTTGTTTGGTTTTTAAGTGATTAAACCGTACCTTGTATAAGGTGGATGCACCGCGTGATGATGGGTTGCGGACTTCAATGTTTTTTACCACATAAGGTTCGTCACCCACTTCGACGATCATTCCGCATTTTAAATCACTGGCTTTAGGCATGGTTTATCCTGATCTTGCTAAGTTCTAAGTGGGCGCAATTATACGCCAACAACTTAGCTAGGCTTATGTTTTATAGTGGCTATTTACGCCTATTAGACCTTGTGTCAGCGTTGGGCGAGTAGCCTATCGAGTTGGTTCGCAAAGGTCTGTTTATCGGTGTTATTTAACGGTGCTGGACCACCAGTTTGAATCCCGCTGGCACGCATAGTTTCCATAAAATCACGCATATTGAGGCGGTCTTTTATATTCTCTGTGGTGTATAACTCGCCACGTGGGTTAAGCGCGATGCCACCCTTTTCAATTACATCGGCGGCGAGGGGAATATCAGCGGTAATCACCAAATCGCCGGCTTGCAGACGTTTAACAATTTCATTATCCGCCTCGTCATAACCTTGGGTGACGCGTAAAAATGAGATATAGGCCGATGGGGGGATGCGAATCGCTTGGTTAGCCACCAAGGTGGTTTGCATCTGGGTACGTTCGGCAGCACGAAATAAAATATCTTTGATGACGCTTGGGCAGGCGTCGGCATCGACCCAAATGGTATTTAGTGACATAGTTTAGTGATCCTGAGCCGCAGTGGCGGCGTTGGGTAGGCGAATTCGTTCGATCATATCTTGTACGTTTTGTGGTGGTGCTGGGGTAATACTGGAGACGCAAAATGCCACGCTGAAGTTCAATAACATGCCAACCACTCCAATACCTTCTGGTGAAATGCCAAATAACCAATTATCGGCTATATTGGCGGCCATCGGCGGCATAAAAATGCCCTTGAAATAGACGATATAGCCCAAGGTGAAAATAAGCCCGCTGAGCATACCAAAAATAGCGCCGTATTTATTGACCCTTTTACTAAAAATGCCCATGATCAGCACCGGAAATAAGGATGAGGCGGCGAGGCCGAAAGCGAAAGCTACCACCTGTGCGACGAAGGCCGGCGGGTGTAGGCCGAGATAGCCGGCGATAAGAATGGCGAAGGCTGCGGTGATGCGGCTAGCGCGTAACTCGGCTTTTTCACTGATGCTCGGCATGAAGGTGCTTTTTAGCAGGTCATGCGAAATACTGGCGGAAATCACCAGCAATAAACCGGCGGCGGTCGATAAGGCGGCGGCGACCCCACCGGCGGCAATTAACGCGATCACCCAATTGGGTAGTTGGGCAATTTCTGGGTTGGCGAGCACCATGATGTCGCGATCAATATAAATTTCATTGGCAAAAGGGGCGCCATTGACCGCTTCCCCGGCCGAGGGGTTAATGGTGAGTCGTTCACCTAACTGACCGTGTTTATCGGCGTCAAAAACGGGTTTGCCATTACCGGCGAAGGCATTCCCTGCCGCGTATTGTAATTTGCCATCGCCATTATGGTCGAACCACGCCAGTAAACCCGATTTTTCCCAAGTTTGGAACCAGCTTGGCATCTCTTGGTATAAAACGCCGTTATTATCGGCACCGTTAACGCTGTTGATGATGGTTAAGCGGCTCAGTGAACCGACCGCGGGTGCGGTGGTGTATAACAAGGCGATAAAGATCAGCGCCCAGCCGGCCGATTTTCTTGCATCGGATACTTTAGGCACGGTAAAAAATCGTACTAAGACGTGTGGTAAACCGGCGGTACCAACCATCAAAGCGAGAGTAATCGCCATTACGTCAATCATCGATTTATCATTAAACGGTTCGGTGTAGCTGCTAAAACCGAGGTCGATCAGGGTTTTATCGAGAGCGTCGAGTAAAAAACCGGAACCGTCGCTCATTTGGCTGCCGAATGCGAGCTGGGGGATTGGGTTGCCGGTGAGCTGTAAGGCCATAAAAATGGCTGGAACCGAATAGGCGAACATCAAAACGATGTATTGGGCGACTTGGGTATAGGTGATGCCCTTCATGCCGCCGATCACCGAATAAATAAACACGATACCCATGCCGAGGTAGAGGCCTTGCTCAATCGGCAGTTCTAAGAAACGTGAAAATACGATGCCTACACCCCGCATTTGCCCGGCCACGTAGGTGAAAGAGATGAAAATTAAGCAGAGTACCGCGATAACACGCGCGGTTCTGGAGTAATAACGTTCGCTAATAAATTCGGGCACGGTAAATTTGCCAAATTTGCGTAAATACGGCGCGAGTAACATCGCCAGTAATACATAACCGCCCGTCCAGCCCATTAAGTACATGCCAGATTCATAACCGAGATAGGAAATAAGGCCGGCCAAGGAAATAAATGAGGCGGCGGACATCCAGTCGGCGGCGGTGGCCATGCCATTGACCACGGGCGGTACGCCTTTGCCTGCGATATAAAAATCGCCGGTGGTTTTTGCTTTAGCCCAAATGGAAATGGCGATGTAAAGTGCGAAGGTCGCGCCGACGACCCAGTAGGTCAAGATATCTAAGGACATCATTAATCGTCGACCTGGTATTTTTTATCGAGCGCATCCATTTTTTTGATGTAATAAAAAATGAGTACAACGAAGGCGATGATCGAACCTTGTTGCGCAAACCAAAAACCTAACTTGAAACCGCCTAGTTGGATCAGGTTGAGTGGTTCCACCCAGAGAATGCCGCAGCCAAAGGAGACAATAAACCAAACCAGCAGTAATTTTAAAATAAGGCGGATATTTTCGGCCCAGTATTTGTCGGTATCAGCGTGCATGCTGCTCTCCTTTAGCGGCGTTGGCCAGTCGATGAACCTGGCCGGTTAGAATTATTTTTATGGAGGATACCTTAGCATAACTACTGCGCTTGAGAATATGCTGTCGCTGAAAGCGGCTGCTGTTGGTGCAAAGAGTTTAAAAGGTCCGAAGTGTTTTATCGGCTAGGATTTGCCAATTTACAGGAGTAATCAGCGCTTTTTGCTTAATGTCTGTTTTGCTTGCGCTACGCTACGTAGCTAGCTCTTTAGCTCAGCTGTTAATGGTAAAACTTGATGCAATTCTTGCCGCTATTTTTTGCAGCATACATCGCGGTATCGGCTTGTTTAAATAGCTCTTCTGGGTTCAGCGTATCACTTTCAGTGAAAAAACTAACACCTAGGCTGGCCGATACCTTGGTTTCTATGCCATCTACGTTTACCTGGGAGGCGCAGGCTTGTAATAAACGCTGTAAAGTAGGTTCACAGTCGCTTTGCTGGTTTAAGCCGGTGAGTAGGACAATAAATTCATCACCACCGATGCGGGCAACGGTATCGGTTTCACGCACGAGATTTTGTAGTTTCTCTGCCAGAGCCACCAGTAATGTGTCTCCTTGGTCATGACCGAATTTATCATTCACCGCTTTGAAACCATCTAGATCAAGATAGACTACCGCCAAAGGTTTGGCGTCTCGACGCACCCGTGCCATGGCTTGTGTTAGTCGATCCTTCAGCAGCGCACGATTAGCCAATTTTGTTAAAGCATCGTGGCTGGCGGCATATTCTAGCTGTTGTTTTTGTAATTCGCTCTCGGTGATATCAGACAGTAGGCCGATATAATGAGTGATCTCGTCATTTTCGTTATACACCGCGCTGATGGTCAATTGGATGTAGAACTCTTCGCCATTTTTGCGTGTGCTATGAATGTCGCCTCGCCATTTTTTTGCTTGATAAATTGATTGCCAAGCTTGTTGGTTATCAGCAAAGAAGAAGTGACGGGCGTGCCGATGCAGTGATTCCTCACGGTTATAGCCGGTGATATCGCTATAGGCTTGGTTAACATCAATAATGACGCCCTGCTGGTCGGTGATGATGATTCCCTCTAAGGCGTGAGTGAATACCGACGCGGCTAACTGTGCATCGGCTAGAGAGCGTAGGCGCTCTAGTTGTAGTTTGATGACGCGCTGAGCGACCCTCAAACGCGCTTGTAATTCGACTTTTTTGAAGGGTTTGGAGACAAAATCATTGGCCCCTGATTCAAGCCCAGCGGCGATGTCTTCGGCTTGATTGCGGGCGGTTAAAAGGATGATATACGGTGGGTTATCGGTGACTTGTTGACGGATTCGTTGACAGAGTTGTAAACCATCTAAGCCGGGCATTTCCCAGTCGAGTAATAAAATGTGTGGGGGGTCGTCTTGTTGCAGACAAGCCCAGGCGGCGTTACCGTCATCGGCGAGGCAGGGTTGAAAGCCCCATTCAAGGGTCATCGCCTGTAAAATGCTACGAATAGTCAGGTCGTCATCGGCAATTAAAATTTTCATGTTTGTTTTCTTAGAACTCTTCCTGAAAGAGTTTAAAGCCTTCTGTTAAGTCCTGCAAACCTTGTTCTAGGGGTTGGATATTACCTTCTTTTGCAGCGCTTTCTAGGTGCCGAGCAATGCGAGCCAGCATATTGGCACCAATGCTGGCGGAGGAGCCTTTAATTTTATGGGTGAGCGCCGCTACGCTGGCAATGTCATCTGTCTGTAAGGCGCTGTTAAGTTCTGCTAAGTGGCTGGGCATTTCGCTGATAAAGGCGTCTATGATCGAGCTGATTTGTTGTTTGTCACTGAGCAATTGTTGTAATACCTCGTGATCAAATATCTGCTCTTTGGGTTCTTCTCGCTGGAGTTGTTGGGACTTGGCAAAGGCGAGTTCTTCTTCGGGGAGATAGTCTGCTGAATTTTCCATATTGCGGTTATCCTTCTTGGGGTTTTCTAGCCATTTACTCAAAATGGCTTGTAGTGCACTAGGGTTTACCGGTTTAGCGATGAAATCATCCATTCCAGCATCGAGGCAGCGCTTTTTATCATCGGCCATCACATTGGCGGTCATCGCGATGACATTAATATTATGTTGTTGCACCTTGGAGTTGAGGTCGCGAATAACACGGGTGGCCTCAAAGCCATCCATGACGGGCATTTGGCAGTCCATAAAGACGAGGTTATAGTGCTGTTGGCTCAAGGCCTTGATAGCTTCTTGACCATCGACGGCAATCTCCACCTCGATACCGAGTTCTTCTAACATGCCTTTGGCGACGAGTTGGTTGGTGACATTGTCTTCGACGATGAGGATTTTAGCATTAAATGTTTGCCGTTCGTGCGCGGTATGGCGAGTGATTAGCCGTGGATCATCGTCTAGGCTACTGACCTGTAGCAGCGCATTATACAAATCAGACTGATTCACCGGTTTGGTGAGAAAAGCATTGAGGCCGATTTGTTGCATTTTTTTGGCATCACCACGGTGTGCCTGTGAGGTGAGTAGTACCAGTTTGGTGTCGGGTATATTGTCTTGTTGCTGAATTAGCTGTGCGAGCTCTGCGCCATCCATTTCCGGCATCTGCATGTCGATAATGGCGGTCGAGAAAGCTTCTCCGGCGGTGGCCGCATCGCTGAGCTTCTGTAAGGCATTCGCGCCGCTGTCGACCTGCTGGTTGGCGATTCCCCAATGGTCAAATAACTCTTGTAGGAGTTTGCGGTTGGTGTAGTTATCATCGACAATTAAAATCGATTCGTTAGCTAAACTAGTGGCCGGCTTGGGGGGGGCGACCTGCTTACTCGCTTTTAAAGGTAGCGCGATGCTAAAGTTAGACCCCTCGTTGACGGTGCTTTCTACATTAATTTCACCGCCCATTAATTCGACTAATTGTTTGGAGATGGTTAAACCTAGTCCAGTACCACCATATTTACGCGTGGTGGAGCCATCGGCCTGGGTAAAACGTTCAAACAGACCTTGTTGCTGTTCCAAACTAAGACCTATGCCGCTATCAATGACTTCAACCAATAGATGGTGGCCATCATTTTCTTGATCAATGATTCGAACATGAACCGAGACCTCGCCATCGGGGGTGAATTTGATCGCATTACCAATAAGGTTGACTAATACTTGACGAATTCGCCCAGGGTCGCCTAGGTACCAGCACGGCGGCAGAGGGCTAGCTGGGCAGATGAGTTCTATTTTCTTTTCTTCCGCTTTAAAGGCCATCGAGCTGCCTATCTCGCCGATCAGCGTGGCGAGCTCAAAATCGATGATCTCTAATTCAAGTTTACCGGCTTCTATTTTAGAGAAATCGAGGATATCGTTGATGATGGTCAATAAGGAGTTAGCACTACTAGCGACGATTTTACAGCGGTTATATTGCTCACGATTTAACTCACCATTGAGTAATAGGCTATTCATGCCGATAACCCCATTGAGTGGAGTACGAATTTCATGGCTCATATTGGCGAGAAATTCACTTTTGGCGATGCTAGCGGCTTCCGCACGGGCCGCTGCTTGTGTTAATTGGTTTTCAACTTTTTTGATATGACTGATATCGGTGCGAATAGCAATATAGCTGATGGGTTCCCCAGCGGCATTCTTAATAGGCACTACGGTGGTATCAACCCAGTACAAGGAGCCGTCTTTGGCTTGATTACAAATTTCATTATGCCAGGCATTGCCCGACGTAATTGTTTCGTACATCTGCTCAAAGAACTCTTGAGGGTGGTGGGCCGAATTCAATATACGGTGGTTATTGCCAATAAGTTCATCGTGTGAATAACCACTAATGGCACAAAAACGATCGTTCACGTAAGTGATTGTACCGGCTAGGTCGGTGGTGGCTACGATGGCGTGTTGATCAATGGCAAATTTTTGTTCCGATAGTTCGTTGAGCGCTTGTTGGATTTCCTGGTTATTCTGGTGAATGGTTTTTATATATTTTTCACGTACTTCAATCATATGATTAAAGCTGCTGGCTAGTTCACCAATTTCATCCTGACGCCCAGTGGTAACATGTTGTCGCGATTTTCCTTGGCTGATTGCGCGGGTTGCTGCAGAAAGCTGGGTTATGGGTTTTACGATTCGTTTGGCTTGCCATAGGGCGATAAGAGCAGACAGTAGGCTAAGGATGACGAGGAAACTGAATGCCAGTTGTTGGATGTCGCGGACGCTGGCTAGTGCTTCGGCTTGGTCGATTTCACTGATCAACAGCCAATTAATATTGGCGATGTTAATGCTCGTATGGTGACCGAACACCGTTGGACCTAAGGGCCCAGTATAGGTTTGCAAGCTTGCTGGGTTTTGCGACCAAGTTTGCAGCAGACCTGGGTTGATTTTTGTTAGCAGTACCTGCTCAGGCTTATTAATAGGGCTAAGTAATAGCCCGTTACGGTCAATTAGGTAATGATGTTGAGAGCTTTGAGAGCTTTGAGAGCTTTGAGAGCTTTTGCGACCTGCGACTTGTTGGTAGAGCGGGTCTAGTTTGATTTGAATCGCTAGAGCACCCACTTTGTTGCCATCATTATCTAATAGTGGTGCGGTTAAAAAACCGGTTAGGATGTTATTGCTCGGCGCATAACGCTCAATGCCTGAAAATAACGAACGGCCGCTATCGAGGGTTTTTCGCACCGATTGGGCAAATAGGGTATCGGAGTAGTCGCCGGTGAGTAAATTGCTACCGAGGTCGGCTTCTTGGGCGATGGAGAATAGAATATTGCCCGATAGGTCGATGAGGAAGGTGTCATATATATAGCTGTATTTACGCGTTAAATTCAGTAAGCTTGCTTCATTCGGCGTTTTTTTACGTACCCAGTCATAGCTTTTTACATAGTCTTTAGGGTTGGATTTGCTGTTAGCTAAACCCCTCGATAGGGTTTGTAGAAAATCGCTATTACGATGGTTTTGCGCCTGATAGTCTAGGTCTTTAAAACGATAATTAAACCAACTGACAATAAAATCGGCCTTGGCCTCAGCGGTTTGTGCTAAGAGCTTCGTGGAATCTTGTTTCAGCGCTTTCGATGTTTGTGGTAGGCCTATGCTGATGAGCAATATCATGGGAATGACCGATAGCCCGAGAAACCAGAGGAAGAAGTTTTTTTGTAAGGAGTACTTGCTTTTTATTTCTAACATTATTTATTCACCATCAAAACGGGTGTCTGCAAAGGCATCGATATCAATCGCTTCGGTGATGATCTTACCCTCCACCGCGAGATCCATAATTTGTTTTAAACCGGCTTTATCAATATTTAAGTGCTGGTAGTTAATCACCTTCAACTCGGGGTTTAGACTGGCGATGATCGCCTCACGATTATGTTCGGGAATATGTTTGCGCACGATGCGGACGATCTCATCTAAGGCTGAACCACCTTTAAGCCGAGCTTGTTCAATATCGTCGCCTGCTTGGCGAATATAGTGCATCACCTCTTTAGTGGCGGCAAATTTATTGGCAATGGCTTGGTCGCTAGCCAATGCGATGCACTCAACGTGGCCGTTAGGCCAAGGCATCACGTCTTTCGAGTACCAAGCAACGTGGCCAAAGTTTTGGGTTTCTACGACATCTGCCCAGGGTAAAGATTGTTCGAAGGCCGATAGTTCCGCACGGTTATTTCTTGCTTTGATAAAAGCCGGTGATTTCGGCGGCGCGACGGTAATGGCGAGTACCTCGGCGGGCCGGTTGGTGGAGGTCGACATACTAACGCCGTGTTGTTTTAAATAGCGGTAAAGCACCACGCTGTGGGTGGATAATACGTGAGGCATGCCTATTTGCACCGCCTGAGCGGTGTTTTGATAGTGCTGTTGTAAAACTTTTGCCACATCGGCGGTAGGTAGGCGGTCTTTACGTAGTGGCGGCAGTTGTATTTGTTGCCTGAATAAGTCGTTAATGGCTAAGGCATTGCCATCACGGTGCATCAAACCGATCCAGCGGAAGTTTTGTTGTTGTCGATACATGTCCATCGCTAAGGGACTCATGACGAAGGCCATATCGGGTTCGCCGGTTTGGAAGTAGCCACGTAATAGGTCCCAATTACCCATTTTTTCGATTATAAAATCAGCGTGAATCATCTTGTCGCGGTAACGCTCATAGGCGACCAGCGCGGCATAGTGATCGGCGAGGGGGATGTACAGCGCGTGGATACGTTGTTTTGTTGCGGCGCTACTGATCGTGCTGAATAGCAGGCAAAGTATGACGAGGGTTGATTGAGTTAGTAAACCGCGTGCTTGTCGAATATCCATTCTGTTGCATTCCCGTATCGTTTACATGTTTAATGCGCCTTGCCTAGACGGCCGCAGGGCTTATCTCTCGGCTGCAGTCACGTTTTAACCGTATTGATACGAGTTAGCTTCGCTGACAGAGCAATATTTTAAGCCTAGCATAAAAAAAAATTCCTGTTAGTTGGATAACATTAACCAGCACAGCAGGCTGATGATGACCGTGCCGATGAGGTTGAGGATCAGGCCTTCGCGCGCCATCTGTTGGCTATGCACTTGTCCACTACTAAAGACGATGGTATTGGGTGCGGTGGCAACCGGTAACATGAAGGCGCAACTGGCGCTGAAGGTGGCGGGCAGCATCAGCCATAAGGGGTCGATATTAGCATTCAGTGCGGTGGCGGCTAAGATTGGCATCAACATCGCAGTGGTCGCGGTGTTGCTGGTGGCCTCGGTCATAAAGGTGACGGCTAGCGCGGTGAGGCCCATCATCGCGATAACGCTCAGGGAGGTCACGGCGGAAAGTTGTTCGCCTAAGCTGGCGCTTAGCCCTGATATGACAAAGGCTTTAGCGAGACAAATACCGCCGCTAAATAATAATAAAATACCCCAGGGGATTTGTTGTGCGGTTTGCCAGTCGAGTAATTTCTGTTGTTTACCATTTGGAATAACAAATAATGCGACCACCGCGAGTAGTGCTACCGAGGCGTCATTTGCTTGTGGCATATTTAGCCAGCCACTCCAGCCGCCAAAGGGCTCGCGCCGAGTAATCCATAATACAGCGGTGGCGGTAAACACTAACATGACACGGCGTTCGTGAGTAGTCCAAGCGCCCACAGTAGGGAGGGTGAGTTCACCTTGGGCGGGTAGATGACGGCTTAGCCATAGCCAGCTAAGCGGTAAAAATAGACAAACGACCGGTAGCGCCCATAACATCCATTGGCCAAAGCTAATTTGTAGACCCGTATTTTCTTCATACACCTGCATAAAGACTAAATTAGGTGGAGTACCAATGGGGGTACTGATGCCGCCGATACTGGCGGCGTAAGCTAGGCCGAGTAACAGAGGCAGCGTTAGTTTTTTATTATTGGCGCTGTCAATAACCGCGAGTGCCACCGGTAATAACATTAGGGTGGCGGCGGTATTAGAAATCCACATGCTGAGGCTGGCTGAGGCGACCATAAAGCCGAGGACCAAGCGCTTAGGGTTATCATTGCCAAACCAGTGCACCATATTGAGGGCGAGTCGGCGATGCGCGCCACAATGAGCAATCGCGGTGGATAAAATGAAACCGCCTAACAGTAGCAATACCAGTTTATTACCGTAGGCGCTGCCGACTTGTTCGGCATTGAGCACGCCGCTTAATGGGAATATCGCAATCGGCAACATCGAAGTGACGGGAATGGGTACGGGCTCAAATACCCACCAAATGACGCACCATACGGCGACGGCGGCGGTTATTGCAATGGCTTGGCTGCCATTGTGTTGTAGGGTGAGAAAAACAATTAACGCAGCGATTGGGCCAATAATAAGGCTAAGTCTTTTTAATCGCTGCATAATCGTTAACGCTTTTTGTTAAATGATTTTTTCTGCGGTTTATAGCCTTGAGGGGTGTGTTTGGTGACAAACTTTTTAATACCGGCTTGATGCCTGCCGCCAGCCCTGGGTGGTCGGCTCGGTATAAGGCAGTTAGGGCCTTCACCAATTAAGCTCTTTTTACCCATTTTTAACAGTAATTCTTTAATAAGCTGCCAATTGCCCGCATCGTGGTAGCGCAACAGCGCTTTATGTAAGCGGCGTTGTTCAATTTTTTTGACCGTATTTATTTTTTCACTCTTGTAGCTTAAACCCTTCAGCGGGTTTCTACCGGTGTGATACATGGTGGTCGCGGTCGCCATCGGCGAGGGGTAAAAGGTCTGCACTTGGTCGGCTTGAAACTTGTTCTTCTTCAGCCATAACGCGAGGTTGACCATGTCCTCGTCTTCAGTACCCGGATGGGCGGCAATAAAATAGGGAATAAGGTACTGTTTTTTACCGGCTTTTTTGGTGAATTTCTCGAACATGGTTTTGAATCGGTCATAAGTGCCGATGCCGGGTTTCATCATTTTAGATAACGGGGCTTGTTCTGTATGTTCGGGGGCAATTTTTAGATAACCGCCTACGTGGTGGGTGACGAGTTCTTCCACGTACTCGGGGGACTCGACCGCTAAATCGTAGCGTAAACCCGAGGCGATAAGGATACGCTTGACGCCGGGTATTTTACGGGCCTTTTTATACAACTTAATGAGCGGGTCGTGGTCGGTGTTGAGGTTTTCACAAATCCCTGGGTATACACATGAGGGCCGACGACAGGCGGCTTCAATGGCGGGGTCTTTACAGGCCAGTCGATACATATTGGCGGTGGGGCCGCCTAGGTCGGAGATGGTGCCGGTAAAACCAGGGGTTTTGTCGCGAATATCTTCGATTTCTTGCAGAATAGATTGTTCTGAACGGCTTTGGATAATACGGCCTTCGTGTTCGGTAATAGAGCAGAAAGTACAGCCGCCAAAACAACCGCGCATAATATTGATCGAGAAACGAATCATCTCGTAGGCAGGAATGCGCTGGCCGTCGTATTTAGGGTGTGGTACTCGCTGGAACGGTAAGGCAAAAACCTCGTCCATTTCTTCGGTACTCAAGGGAATCGGCGGTGGGGTTAGCCAGACATCCTTACCATCGTTATCTTGGATTAAGGCACGAGCATTACCGGGGTTGGTTTCGAGGTGTAAGACTCTTGAGGCGTGTGCGTAGAGTACTGGGTCACTCTTAACTTTTTTATAGGAAGGCAAGCGAATAACGGTGGTGGCACGGTTAGTTTTACTGTGTTTGGGCAGGAACGTGAGTTGTACCAGCTGGCTATTATTGTCGCTGTCGGTTTTATTGCTGATTTGGCACTTGCCACCGGTGGCGGCGGCGAGTTCTTCATCGCTACTGTAGGGGTTATGGTGCGGGTCAATTTTTCCGGGGCGATCAACTCGAGTCGAGTCGATTAAGGTCCAACCATCGGGTAATGATTCACGTACGAAGGCGGTGCCGCGAATATCGTTGATCTCGTTAATGGCTTCGTTCTGTGATAAGCGGTAGGCCAGTTCGGTGAGCGCGCGCTCGGCATTGCCGTATAACAATATATCGGCTTGAGAGTCTATCAAGATAGAGCGTCTGACCTCATCACCCCAATAATCATAATGGGCGATGCGGCGTAAACTGGCTTCGATGCTGCCGATGACGATCGGGGTGTCTTTATAGGCTTCTTTACAGCGTTGGCTGTAGACGATAACCGCGCGGTCGGGTCTGCGCCCGGCGACATCACCGGGGGTGTAGGCGTCGTCGGAGCGGGCGCGTTTATCGGCGGTATAGCGGTTAATCATCGAATCCATATTACCGGCGGCGACCCCAAAAAATAAATTCGGTTGGCCGAGCGCGGTGAAGTCTTTGCTGTTTTGCCAATTGGGTTGGTCGATGATGCCAACACGGAAGCCTTGCTTTTCTAGCAATCGACCAATAATGGCCATACCGAAACTAGGATGGTCGACGTAAGCATCACCGGTGACGATGATAATGTCACAACTGTCCCAGCCTAGGGCGTCCATTTCTGCACGGCTGGTTGGTAGGAATGGCGCAACACCATAACATTCGGCCCAATACTTGGGTTCGGAAAAAAGTTGATTTGCGAGTGGCATCATAAGATAAGTCCTGCCTGTTGTAGGCTGCTGCGAAGTTTTTCTATCCGGCGTCGATTGACTCCGAAGTCGTAATAGCCGGTACGAGCGGCGGATCTGACGTGAATCAGTCCCTGTGTTGGATCGATAATAAGGTCTAGCTCGTCGACAAATTCAAATACACGACTGCGAATGTCGGCGTGCAGGTGTAGTTTATCAATATTTAGGCTGATACGGGGTTCCAGCTGCTGTAATACGGTAGCGAGTTGTTTGGCGGTGGTTTCGATTTCGGGTTTGAGCCGAAACGCGGGGGTATGCTGCGAGCCTATGGCATTGCTAGAGACGCAATTAGGTTTGTTCGGGCAGGCCTTTAATAGGTTTTCGTCGGCAGAGGCAGAGGCGCAAAGTGTCATGAGTAGTATCAGTAATTTGTTCATTCATTAGGCTGGGCGCTAGTTTGGGTAACAAACTTGCGTGACATCAGCAGGCCAATTTCAAATAACAACCACATCGGTAAGGCGAGCAGGGTTTGTGAAATAATATCGGGCGGGGTCAGCAACATGCCAACGATAAAGGCACCAACGATAATATAAGGTCTTTTTTCAGCCAGGCTTTGTGGGCTGGAAACACCCGTTTTGACCAATAAAAAAGTTGCGATAGGTACTTGGAAGGCGACCCCAAAGGCAAAAAATAAGGTTAAAACAAAGTCTAGGTATTTGCTGATATCGGTCATCACCGATACGCCCTCTGGCGCGGTTGCGGTGATGAACTGGAAGATCAGTGGCATCACCACGACATAGGCAAACAGCATGCCGGTATAAAATAACAAGGTGCCCGCGCTGATCAATGGTAGCGCGATGCGTTGTTCGTGTTGATATAGGCCGGGGGCAATAAACAGCCATATCTGGTAGAAAATCCACGGGATGCTGATAAAAACAGACAGCATGAGACTCAGTTTTAACGGGGTTAAAAAAGGAGAGATCACTTCGATGGCGACCATTGAGGTGCCTGCGGGCATATGGACGAGCAAAGGATCGGCCAATAAGCTGTAGATCTCGTTAGCGTAGATTGATAAGGGTAAAAAAATAACGAGCATACCTAGCAACGCGTGGATCAAACGCGTGCGTAATTCGATTAGGTGAGAAACAAAGCTGCTCTGTTGGTCGTTGGGACTGTGTGCTGACATGTGATAAGCCCGTTATTTGGGCGAAATAATCGGGGAGTGATTATTGTTTTTGATCGGTATTGCTGGAGCTGTCTTCAACGGATTTTTGCTCAGAAGACGTTGTTTCTTCGCCGTCTTTCATCGCGCCTTTGAACCCTTTGATGGCACCACCGAGGTCGCCGCCGAGGTTACGCAAACGTTTAGTGCCAAACAGCAACAGTACGATAACAAGAACAATAATTAACTGCCAAATGCCGATTCCGCCCATGAAGATTCCTAGTTAAATTAGTGGAAGTAGGCTTATTCTACTTGATTCTATTAGCTTTTTCATCCAAGCCGGATAAACCAAAACGTCGTTCGAGTTCTTTTAATACATCGGCTGAGCTTAAATCTTGCTGCGCGAGTAATACCATCGTGTGAAACCAGAGGTCGGCGGTTTCATAAATAATTTGTTGTTTATCATCCGATTTGGCGGCAATGACCGTTTCGGTGGCTTCTTCGCCAATCTTTTTAAGGATGGTGTCCAAGCCTTTGTGATACAGGCTGGCGACGTATGATGAACTAGGGTCTTGTTGTTTGCGTTGCTGTAATACTTCGTCGAGTTGTTTAAGTGTGTCGCTCATGCTGAATAAATGCTCTTAGGGTCTTTTAATACGGTCTCGGTTGAGACCCATTGCTGATCTTGTAGTTGTCGGTAAAAACAACTCTCACGTCCAGTATGACAGGCGATACCGCCTTTTTGTTCAACCGATAGTAGAATCACGTCTTCGTCACAGTCTAAACGAATATCACGGATGATTTGTTGGTGGCCAGATTCTTCGCCTTTATGCCATAGCTTATTACGTGAACGAGACCAATACACCGCATGGCCTTGTTCGGCGGTTAATTGTAGGGCTTGTTTGTTCATCCATGCGACCATCAAGATCTTGCCGGATTGGTGGTCCTGCGCGATGGCGGGAATTAAACCCTTATCGTCCCAGCGTAGTTGCTCTAGCCAGTGACTCATAAACGAACCTCGATGCCCTTAGCTTGCATATGCTGCTTGGCTTCACCGATGCTAAATTCGGCAAAATGAAAAATACTCGCAGCCAATACGGCATCAGCCTTACCTTGGGTGACGCCTTCGGCGAGGTGATCCAGGCTGCCAACGCCGCCTGAGGCAATAACGGGTACGTCTACCGCATCGCTAATAGCGCGGGTTAATTCGAGGTCAAAACCGATTTTGGTGCCATCGCGATCCATGCTAGTGAGTAGAATTTCACCGGCGCCAAAGGCGACCATTTTTTTTGCCCAGTCAACGGCGTCTAAGCCGGTTTCTTTACGCCCACCGTGGGTGAATATTTCCCAGCGTTTAGCTTCGCCATCGCTGCTGACGCATTTTGCATCAATCGCTACCACGATGCACTGTGAACCAAAACGTTCGGCGGCTTGTTTGACAAATTCCGGGTTGAATATCGCAGCGGTGTTGATGCCAACTTTGTCGGCACCTGCTTTTAACATGCGGCTAATGTCTTCTAACTTGCGTATTCCGCCGCCAACGGTAAGAGGAATAAACACTTCGCCTGCTACCTGTTCGACCATATGCACCATCGTTTCACGATTATCTGAACTGGCGGTGATGTCGAGGAAGGTTATTTCGTCTGCGCCTTCACGGTCGTAACGACGGGCGATTTCTACCGGGTCACCAGCGTCGCGGATATCAACAAACTTAACCCCTTTGACGACTCGACCATTGTCTACGTCTAGGCAGGGGATAATGCGTTTAGCGAGTCCCATCGTTAAGCGTAAGACTGTGCTAGTTTTTCGCCTTCGGCAAAATCTAGGGTGCCTTCGTAAATGGCGCGGCCGGTAATGGCTCCAATGATGCCGTCATCTGCGACTTCGCCGAGTAATTTAATATCGTCAAGGTTGGTGATGCCGCCCGATGCAATTACCGGGATTTTAACCGCGCGTGCTAATTCTGCGGTGGCTTCAACGTTGACACCTTGCATCATACCGTCACGGCCGATATCGGTATAGATGATGGATTCAACCCCGTCCGACTCAAACTGTTGTGCGAGGTCGATGATGTCGTGGTTGGATAATTTTGACCAGCCATCGATGGCAACTTTGCCATTTTTTGCGTCTAGTCCGACGATGATATGGCCGGGGAATTCTGCGCAGACGTCACCGACAAAATGGGGTGCGCTGACCGCTTTCGTGCCGATGATGACGTACTGAACGCCGGCATTTAAATAGGTTTGAATGGTGTCTTCATCACGGATGCCGCCGCCGACTTGAATGATTAAATCAGGGTGGGCTTGGGCGATATCATATACCACACCGGCATTGACGGGTTTGCCAGCAAAGGCGCCATCTAGGTCGACCAGGTGCAGTCGCTTAGCACCTTCATTGACCCAGCGGGTCGCTACTTCTACGGGGTTATCTGAGAATATGGTTTCGTCTTCCATGCGGCCTTGGCGTAAACGAACACACTTACCTTCTTTTAGATCAATCGCGGGTATAAGAATCATGTTTATAGTTCCTTGTTGCTTAGGACTGGCCGTCCCAATTTAAAAAGTTTTTTAGGAGTTGCAAGCCGGCGTGCTGGCTTTTTTCGGGGTGAAACTGTACCGCGAGAATATTCTTCTGCTGTAGCGCACAGGGGAAATCATCGGGGTAGCTGCTATGGGCGGAAATAATAGCAGTGTCGACTTGGCTGGCGTGATAGCTATGCACAAAGTAAAAACGTTCATTTTGCGCAATACCCTGGAAAAGTGGGTTTTTGCCATCGTTATTGACTTGATTCCAACCCATATGGGGGATCTTAAGCTTGTCGCCGGCGGGATCTTTCAGTCCTTTTGGGAACTTAATAACCTTGCCGTTCAATAACCCTAGGCAATCAACCCCGCCATTTTCTTCGCTATGCTGTAATAAGGCTTGCATGCCGATGCAAATACCTAAGATCGGTTTATCGCGGGCGACTTGTTTGATGGTTTCATCTAAGCCACTTGCGCGTAGCGCGGCCATGCAGTCGCGGATCGCACCGACGCCGGGGAATACGATGTGGTCAGCGGATAAGATCAGTTCTTTGTCCGCGGTCACCTGTATCGTTGACTCGGGGGATACAGATTTTAATGCTTTTTCAATGGAATGCAGATTGCCCATTCCATAATCGATAACGGCAACAGTCGCCATAATAGGGGTACTCTTAGGTGGTTATAAACAGCCTTTGGTTGATGGCATAATGCCTTCCATGCGGGCGTCTTTTTCTAAGGCAAAGCGCAAAGCGCGGCCGAAGGCTTTGAAAATTGTTTCGGCGACGTGGTGTGCGTTGACGCCTTTTAAATTATCGATATGCAAGGTCATATGGGCGTGGTTGACAAAACCTTGGAAAAACTCCCTAAAGAGGTCTACATCAAAACCGCCGATACTGGCACGTGGGAAGTCTACGTCGTAAACCAACCCTGGGCGACCAGAGAAGTCGATAACAACACGTGATAAGGCCTCGTCGAGTGGTACGTAGGCATGGCCATAGCGGTAAATACCTTTGCGATCGCCGAGCGCGTCGGTGACGGCTTTGCCCAAGGTGATGCCGATGTCTTCAACGGTGTGGTGGGCGTCAATATGTAAGTCACCCTTGGCATTGATGTCTAAATCAATCATCCCGTGACGGGCAATTTGATCGAGCATATGCTCTAAGAAAGGAACGCCGGTAGAGAAGTTGGTTTTACCGCTGCCGTCTAGATTAACGCTGACCGTAATCTGCGTTTCTAAGGTGTCGCGATTAACAGTTGCTGTTCTGTTACTCATGTTATATAGGTATCTTGTTGCCGATAATCTATTATTTTCCCAGTTACCGCAGGTGATAGCAAGTTTAGTTTTGGCGGGAACACCGCCGGCTAGATAATGCTTGTAAGCATATGCTTACAGACAATGAGGTTTGCGCTGATGTTGTTTCTAGCTTCGCAGGCCTATACTTTAATCGTCACTTAGGAATTCACGAGAAGGATCTCGTAAACAAGGATAGTTTGCTAAGGAGATACGAGGGACTGTATCACGACATGGATGTTGAGATGGACTGATTTGCCGATCAATCTGAGATGACATAACCGACGGATTCAACCCCGTCGGTTTTTTTATGCCTGACATTTACTGCTGGTCTTATTTTAAGCTATCGATCAGGCTGGCGGTTTGAGGCCGCCAGCCTTGTCGCGTTAAATTAAGACTTAGGCCCGCGAGATGCGCGTTTGCGCTCGTTTTCGGTAAGGGCTTTCTTTCTTAAACGAATAGACTCAGGTGTTACTTCGACTAATTCATCGTCTTCGATAAATTCTAGTGCTTGCTCTAGAGTCATCGAGATGTGAGGAGTCAGGGTTAACGCTTCGTCGGTACCTGAGGCACGAACGTTAGTAAGCTGCTTGCCTTTAGTTGGGTTAACCACTAAGTCATTGCCGCGAGAGTGTAGCCCAACGATTTGGCCTTCGTAAACTTCTTCGGCGTGACCGAGAAATAATTTACCGCGTTCTTGTAGGTTGAATAGGCCAAACGCTAAGGTTTTGCCTTTAACCATAGATACCAACACGCCGTTTTGTCTAGAGGTGATTTCGCCAGCTTTAACTTCGCCATAGTGATCAAAGATGCTGGTCATGATGCCAGAACCCGATGTTAGGGTTAAGAAGTGCCCGCGGAAACCAATTAAACCACGAGATGGGCTGATGAACTCAAGGCGCATACGGCCTTTGCCATCCGGTTCCATATTGGTTAGTTCGGCTTTACGTAAGCCCATTTCTTCCATGATGGAGCCTTGGTGTTGCTCTTCGATATCAATAACCACTTGTTCGAAGGGTTCTTGCATTTTGCCATCGATTTCTCGACGAACTACTTCTGGACGGGCAACGCCAATTTCGAAGCCTTCACGACGCATTGTTTCAATCAAAACAGATAAATGAAGTTCACCACGGCCTGAGACAATAAATTTGTCAGGAGTTTCGCCGGGTGCTACGCGTAATGCTACGTTATGAATTAGCTCTTGATCCAAACGGTCGCGGATGTTTCTTGAAGTAATGAATTTACCTTCTTGACCGGCAAATGGTGAGTTGTTAACCGAGAAAGTCATGCTAACAGTTGGTTCGTCAACCGATAAAGCCGGTAAGGCTTCAATGTGATCTGGGTGGCATAAGGTATCTGAAATTCCCAGTCCATCAATACCGTTAATGCAAATGATGTCGCCAGCAAATGCTTCGTCCACATCAATCCTATCAAGTCCCAAATGGCCTTTTACGTTAAGTACCTTGCCTTTGCGTTGCTTGCCTTCAGAGTCAACAATGGTAACGACTTGATTGGGTTTCAAGCTGCCGCGGGTGATCCGGCCCACGCCGATAACGCCAATGTAGCTATCGTAAGCGAGTGAAGAAATTTGCATTTGGAGCGGTGCTGCAACGTCCACGACAGGCTGCGGTACGCGATCTCTAATGATTTCAAACAACGGCGTCATATCATCGGCTAATTCGTCAGCCTCTGGGCCGGCAACACCGTTAATCGCAGAAGCGTAGATCACTGGGAAATCAAGCTGTTCATCGGTTGCGCCAAGTTTGTCGAATAAGTCGAATACTTGGTCGATAACCCAATCTGGGCGAGAACCAGGGCGGTCAACCTTGTTGATGACAACAATCGGCTTCAGGCCTTGTTCGAATGCTTTTGAGGTTACGAAGCGTGTTTGCGGCATTGGGCCGTCAACCGCATCAACTAATAAGAGTACGCAATCAACCATCGATAATACGCGTTCTACTTCGCCACCAAAGTCGGCATGGCCTGGGGTGTCTACGATGTTAATGTGTAGGTCGTTCCACTCGATCGCAGTGTTTTTCGCCAGAATGGTAATTCCGCGCTCTCTTTCTTGATCGTTTGAGTCCATGATACGTTCAGTACCTTGGCTTTTACGATCGAGGGTGCCTGATTGCTCAAGTAGTTTATCAACAAGGGTGGTTTTGCCGTGGTCAACGTGGGCAATAATGGCGATGTTACGGAGGTTTTGTTTCACGAGAGTAGATTCCTATAAATTGTGGTGGCCTGAGCCTGGGTATAAAAAGTTTAAAGAGTGGTTTAGCTTTGTTCCCACGGTAACTGGTGAAAACGCCAGCCGCTGAGGGTGCCGCGATGATTATTATCATCTTTGTCGCCTTCAAAGCCCTCGTCCATATTGTATAAAGACTGGTAGCCCGCCTGTTCTAATACGTTGGCGGCGGCCATTGAGCGAGCACCGCTCCGACACATCAAAACTAATGGGGTCGAATGGGTGATGCCGTGGCTTTCGAGCTGTTCAATGAAGTCTGGAAACACGTCCCAGTTAGGCGGTCTTTTAAATGGCACGTGAATCGCCCCAATGGGGTGTCCAACAAACGAATATTCGATGAGCGTGCGGGTGTCGATTAACTTACTTTGTGAATCGTTTTGCAGTATTTCATAAGCCTGGTTGGGAGAGATACTTTTAATCGCAGACATAACCGCTCCAAAATTGAGTTTAACTCACCATTATACATGGTTTTTTGAAAATCGTTGAATTAGCGTTGGGCGATCAAGAGCGCCTCATTTCGAATCCCTAACTCGGTATCACCTAAGCAGCCCTGCTCGTGATAGACAATGGGTCTGAGGCTGGAAAATAAACGGAGCAACTCGGCTTGTTTTAATAAAAAAGCAGGGTTTGTTGGGCCACCCGCACGAGCTTTTTCAACGGTAAATGTTTGGTAAAACAGTAGGCCGCTAGGTTTTAAGGCATTAATCAATTGCGGAATTATTTTCCGTTCAAGGAAGCGTGAAACGGTAATCACGTCATAGTGGTTTGCAGGCAGCCTAGCTTGGCTAATATCAATCGCTAGGGCATTAATGGATGACCCCGCAGGGGTGTTTTGTTGGATTTCAGCGATGGCGTGGGTTGATATGTCCCAAGCGTCAACCTCTAGTCCCTTTTTAGCCAGTAAAAAAGCGTTCCCACCTAAGCCGCAAGCGAGGTCGAGTGCCTTGCCGTGTTTGGGTAATAAATGGGCATACAGTGATACAACGGCGGCGGGCTGGGCGTCAGATATGCTTTGTTTGCGGTAGATGGCATCCCATTTTTGTTGCGAGTTGCCTATTTTAGTCACGCCAAAAAACGGGGCTAAATAACACCAGTAAGGTAAAAATTTCTAATCGGCCGAGTAACATGGCAAAACAAGCGACCCATTTGCTAGAGTCAGGCACACTGGCAAAGTTACTGCTGATATCACCGAGGCCAGGGCCTAAATTATTCAGTGTTGCGGCAACCGCGGAAAAGGCGGTGACTTGATCGAGGCCGGTGATCATCATTAACACCATTAATACGCCAAAGGCGAGGATGTAGGCGGAAAAGAAACTCCATACCGCATTAATAATCGGCCGTGAGACCACGTGATGATCCAGCTTTATCGGCATATCCGAGTGGGGGTGGATGAGGTGGGTTATTTCTTTGCCGAGCTGTTTAAACATAATCAAAATACGAATGACTTTGATGCCGCCGGCTGTGGAACCGCCGCAGCCGCCGTAAAAGCTTAAAAAAATTAAAATGACGGGGATAAAGGAAGGCCAGCTGATGTAATCGCTGGAGGTAAAACCCGAGGTGGTGGCAAAGGAGACGACTTGGAACAGGGTGTGTTCAAAGATCATCGAGTCGCTGAGGCTGGAACCGATAATAAACAAGGCGAGACCGACGATAACAACGTGACTGAGCAGGATCGAGCTATAGGTTTTTAATTCACTATTTTGACTGTAAAGCTTTAGATTTAAACTGCGGGCGGCTTTAAAGTGCAAAGCAAAGTTAATGCCGGAGATAAACATAAAGCCGACACAAATATAGTTGAGGCTGGAGTTATCAAAAAAGGCAAAACTCGCATCATGGGTAGAAAACCCGCCAATCGACACGGTACTAAAGCTGTGAGTGATGGCGTCAAAGAGGCTCATGCCACCCGACCAATACGCGAGGGTGCAGGCAATAGTCAAACCGAGGTAGATTTCCCACAGCGCTTTGGCTGTTTCGGTAATACGTGGGGTCAGCTTGGCGTCTTTGACCGGGCCTGGCGTTTCTGCTTTATACAGCTGCATGCCACCGATGCCTAACATCGGCAGGATAGCGACGGCGAGTACGATGATCCCCATGCCGCCTAGCCATTGCAATTGCTGGCGATAAAATAGAATCGATTTGGGTAGTTGGTCTAAGCCGGTGATGACGGTCGCACCGGTGGTAGTGAGGCCAGAAATGGACTCAAAAATAGCATCAGTTAACGATAATGACGGCAGGGTTGAGAAGTAAAATGGAATGGAGCCGGATAAACCTAGGCTAAGCCAGAAAACCACCGCAACCACGAAACCATCACGGGTTCTTAGTTCGCCGGTAGCATCCTTCGCACTCAACCAGAGCGCTAGGCCGGTTAAAAAAATCGCCAGAAAACCAATAATAAAGGGCTGGTGGTTTTGTTCTTGGTAAATAGACGAAACAATAATCGGCGGTAGCATGGTGATGCTAAATAAACCCAATAATAGGCCGGAAATTTTCCTAATAACGTTGTAGTGCATGGTTAGTTAATAAATCGGCTCAATAAGGACTTTGGCGGCTGAAACAGTGCTTCGACTTGGTGAACTAGGCTCTTGTCGGCGACGAATAAAATCATATGGTCGGCGGCTTGGATGACTACGCTGGCGCGTGTTGGGATCGATTTTCCATCCCTAACTAGGCCAATGATGGTACAGCCTAGGGGGAGTTTTATCTCATGAATTTTTTTACCGGCTAGGCCGCGTTTGCCGCCATTGTCGGGTACGGTGGCTTCGAAGGCTTCGGCTTTGCCGCGTAATAATGAGTGTACGCTGGAGATTTCCCCTTGCCTTACCCGGCTAAGAATTTTGCCAATGGTGGTATGTTGAGGGTAGATGACGTTATCGATTGAGCCATTATCCACCATATTCATATAGGCGTTACGGTCGACTAGGCTCATCACCACTTGTGCGCCTAAGCTTTTGGCGAGCATTGAGCAGAGAATATTGGTTTCGTCGTCGCTAGTCAAGGTGCAGAACACGTCGGTTCTATCGATGTTTTCATCCAACAAAAAGGCTTCATCGGTGGCGTCGCCAGATAATACGATGCTGTGATCTAATTGTTCGGATAATTGATAAGCATTTGCTGGATTTTTAGTGATGATTTTAACTTGTAAGCTGTTTTCTAGTGCGCGTGCTAAACCTAGACCGATGCGCCCGCCGCCAGCAATAATCAAACGTTTATAGGGTTTGTTTTGGTTGAATAGAATACTGAGTACTTGTTTAATATCTTCCGATGGGGCAATAAAAAATAAGCGGTCACCTTCTTCGATCACGGTACGGTAAGTCGGTTGAATTATTTCACCTTGGCGATATATCAGCGCTATTCTGGCGTAGATGCCTTGTAAGGAGACGGTTAGATCTCGTAAGGTTTGGCCGATTAAGTCACTGCCCTGTTTGCAACGTGCTTCCACTAGGCTGAGAGCGCCATTTGCGAAAGATAAAACTTGTTGTGAGCCGGGGTGAAGAATCAGGTTCTTGATGAAATTAACGATCTCATTTTCGGGATTAATAATGAGGTCGATAGGTATAGCATCGGCGTTAAATAACTGCTGTTGGTAGTCTAAAAAGGAGCGTGAACGAACCCTAGCGATTTTTTGAGGCACTTTAAACAGATGGTGAGCCACTTGGCAGGCCAGCATATTGGTTTCATCGCTATCGGTCACGGCGATAATAATATCAGCGTGTTTAACCCCGGCGCTTTCTAGTACGTCGGGGTGGGAAACGCTGCCACAAATTGCGGAGACGTCTAAACGTTCACAAGCGGCATCGATGACACTTTGGTTTTTATCGATTAACGTGATGTCGATATTTTCACAGGATAGATTACTGGCTACGGTAAAGCCGACTCGACCGGCACCTAAAATAATAATTCTCATCAGATAACAGCTTTCTTGGGTTAGCGTTTGGCTTTAAATTCAATGCCTAAGGTGTGTAGTTTTCGATACAGGTGAGTTCTTTCGACACCCGCTGTTTCGGCTAGTTTGGTGACGCTACCGCCGTGTTGGTCTAAATGGTAATCGAGATAGGCTTTCTCGAATTGTGCACGAGCATCTTTCAGTGGTAGGTCATAAAATATCGGTAGATCGTCGTTAGTAATGACTGATCTTGCGGCTTCACCGAGAGTGGTTTTGACTTCGCTGAGGCCAATTTCATCGCCGAGACCTAAAATTAATAGCCGTTGCACGACGTTTTTAAGTTCGCGGATATTGCCTAACCAGGCGTAAGCACTGAGAAACTGTTGCGCGGCGAGAGTGAATTTGCGCCTCGGTAGGTTCTCTCGTTTGATGTAGTGTTGCAAGTAAAAATCGAGCAATAAGGGGATGTCTTCCTTGCGCTCTCTTAGTGGTGGCAGGTGTAGGCAGGCAACATTCAATAAGTAGTACAAATCTTGGCGGAACTGTCCTTGCTGAGTGGCTTCCTCAAGATCTTGCCGAGTCGAGGCGATGACTCGTACATCGGCTTTCACTTCCTCGTGTCCGCCAATACGTTGGAACGAGCGGGACTCTAAGGCGCTCAATAAGCGGTGCTGGACTTCGTTGTCCATGTCACCAATTTCATCAATAAATAAGGTACCGTGATTGGCTTTTTCTAATAAGCCATAGTGGATGGCGTCTCCATCTTCGCGACCAAAAAATTCTTCTAGGGCGTTATGTGAGGTGATGATGCCGGTGTTGAGCTCGATAAACGGCCCTTGTTTTCGGTTGCTGTGTTCGTGAATATACCTCGCCAGGGTTTCTTTGCCACTGCCGGGTTCGCCGGTTAATAAGACCCGCGTATCGTGTTGGCCTAGGCGACGGGCTTGTTCCAGTAATTGCTGGATTTGGCTGCTGCTGCCGAGGGGTTCTTGGTGGTTTGCGGAGAATTGACGCAGGTCGATATTTTCTTGTTTTAGCTTTTCGGCTTCGAGCGCACGCTCAACGGTCAATAATAATTTGGCAATTGATAAGGGTTTTTCTAAAAAGTCATACGCACCTAAACGGGTCGCTTCTACCGCGGTTTCTACGGTGCCATGCCCAGACATCATGATGACGGGGCAAGATAATTCACCGCTGCTTGACCATTCCTTTAACAGACTGATGCCGTCGGTATCGGGCATCCAGATGTCGAGTAGGATTAAATCATGCCGGCATGCGTGCCGAGCTTGTTGAGCCATTATCGCATTTTCGGCGGTGGATACTTGGTAGTCTTCATCCTCGAGAATGTCGCAGACTAAATCGCGAATATCAGGTTCGTCATCAATGACAAGAATATGAGGTTTTTTCATGCGAGTATTTCCGTAGATCGGTTGCTTTTATCGGTCATAACGGGGAGCTGGATGATAAAGTTTGCGCCTTGTGGCTGTATAGGTTTGAGGCTGATACTGCCGCCATGTTCTTCAATAATTTTTTTAACAATTGCGAGCCCTAAGCCTGTTCCCTTGTCCTTCGAGGTCGTATATGGCTCAAAAATTTGCGTTAGCATCGAATTATCTACCCCTAGGCCATTATCGGCAATACAAATCTGTACTGATTGCAGTTCATTTAGGTGCGACACCGAGATGTCGACTTGGCCATTCTGCATATCGTTAATGGCTTCTTGGGCATTTTTAATGAGATTAATCAGTACTTGTCTGAGGCGAATGGGGTCGGCAAAAATGGCTGGAATAGCCGGATCTATGTGCAGCTTAAGCTGCTTTATTTGGCCGCGGTATAGGCCGCTAATATCATCGATGAGTTGGTCGATATGTATCGATTGAGGGTTTGATTTTGGTGGGCGGGCAAAGTCTGAGAAGTCATCAACCATGCTTTTCATCGCGCTGACTTGGTGAATGATTGTATTAGTGGACTTCGCCAGTAATTTATCGTCAGCGGGGTCTAGCTTGCCTTGTAATTTTCGCTGCAAGCGTTCCGCCGATAATTGGATCGGTGTGAGTGGGTTTTTAATTTCATGTGCCAAGCGCTGTGCAACCTCGCTCCACGCGGCATTGCGCTGAGATTGGATAATCGGTGTCATATCATCAAATACCAGTACATACCCTGTTATCCGTTGATCGGCGGCGTATAAAGGCGCACCTTTTAGTAATAGGGTTTTATTTTGCTGCTTGATGGTGAAGGCGTGTTCGTGATGCCATTGTGCTTTCGAAGAGGAAAACTTATCGATCAACAGCTCACTGAAACCCTGTAACTCGGGGAATTTAACCGCGATGTCCGTTAAAGAATACTCGATGCAGGCGCTGAGCGGGCAATCGAGAATTTGTCCCGCGCCGTGGTTGACCATTTTTAAACGTAACGATAAGTCAAAGCCGAGTACCCCATTGGAGAGGTGGCTGAGGATGGTTTTTAAGTAGGCGTGCTGGGCTTCAGCTTCGCGTTGGGCGGTGGTGGCTTGTTGTCGTGCGCTGGCGATGCGTACGGTCATATCGTTAAACGAGTTGACTAAAAAGCCCAATTCATCTTGTCGTTCGACGGTTAATTTTTTCTCATAATTGCCGGCGGCGACGTCTTGAGTACCTCGGACTAATTGACGAATCGGCTCAATCAGCTCGCGTGCAAACACAAAGGAGGCCCAGCTAGCCGCGAGCAGGCTAAACATCAGCACCATCGACAGGGTTAGGGTGAAACTAAACTTTAAGGAGCCGCGTAAATAATTGAACTCTTGGTAGGCGGTGTAGGCATTTTCAACTGAGCTGGCGAGCTCGCTAAGGTCCTCGGGTACGGTATAAATGGCTTGCAGGTAGCGCTTGGGCGAGGAGTGTTTAATTTCAATTAGGGTGCGAACGATGAGGCCGTCGTGTGGGCTCGGTTCTAAGCTGACAAATTCACCATTTTGTTTGGCGAGTAACAACATTTCAGGGTCTGGGGCGTTGGGTAGTAGTACGCCAGGGTCTAGATTGGTGGTGGCAATAATTTGCCCTTGTTTGGAGAAAACGCTGAGCTCGTTTGCGTTGCTCTCTTCGCGCAAGCTGGCCAGGGTGAGTGACAGGAGCATGTCTGACTCGTTTTCTAATTGGTTGGCTAGCTGGCGAGTTTCCTTCATCAGTGACAGGGTTCGGTTATCGAGCGAACGTCGGCTGAGACTGAGTGAGTCTTGCACGGCGTTGTCAATTTTTGCATCAAACCAGCTGTCGATGCTTTGGTGTAATAACTGATTGGAAAAATAGAAGACGATACCGGTTGGAATGACCGAGATGGCAAAAAACAATAACACGACTTTGGCGGTTATCCGTGAGCCAATGGTTTTGTTTTTAAATTGTCGCCAAAGTCGCAGGGTGTTGCTGACGAGCAAGCCGAATAATATCAGCGAGCCAATAATATTAATCAGCAGTAAAGTTGAAAATAGGCTGTTAAATTGCGACGAAGATTGAGTCGCATGGCTCATTAGGTAAAGGCTGAACAGTAAGCTAAGTAGCGCGGCGGCGGGCAGCAGGTAGGTTCTTTTTTTTATTGTTGGGGAGACCATAAATAGTGATTGCTTTGTAAATGCCAGCCCGGGCTAAGGTAGGCGAGTGGGCGCATGGGTAGTGGTAGGGCTTCGATATTTAAATAGGCGTCTAAGGCTAGATAATAATCGGTGAGTTGATTCCCTGACATGGCGTGGATGGGTATTTCGTTAAGGCTGCCCATGGCGTGCAGGGCCGCGTCAAGGCTGGCGAAGTTGTGCTGGCCGATATCTTGCGGGCGGGATACTTGATATATTTCGGCGAGGGTGTGATATTTAATTTGGTAGCTTAACTGGATGTTGTGGTGGTGCTTGCTCCACAACCAGCGCCGCGGTTCAATAATCGATACGTCGACATTAAAGTTAAGGGTGACGCCGTGGTGTAAGGCGTCAATGGCTTCCTCGCTGAGTGAATAATGGATTCGGCCATTCAAAAAATAGCTGTCTTGTTGCTGCGATAAGTTCGCCGTTTTTATCGTAATGTCGACGGGCTCGCTGGCATGACTGGCGGTAGCCATCACGAGCAGACATAGAGCGAATAATAAACGCTTGATGAGCATTGACTGAGTGTTAAACCTTGCTTAAACAGGCGTAATAAAAACCATCCATTTGTTGCTCCCCCCCGGGTAATATTTGTCTGCCATGCTCACAGGCTTGGCCCCAAGATGCATCGATATTGACTGCTTTTGCATCGGGGTGGCGCTCGAGAAAGCGGCTGATTTGCTGGCTATTTTCTACCGACAATATAGAGCAGGTGGCATAGATAAGTACACCCTTTTTATCCAATAGCGGCCAGATTGCATCCAGTAGCTCGGCTTGTAGCTGAACCAGTTTGTCGATGTCGGATTTTTTGCGCAGCAGTTTGATATCAGGGTGGCGACGAATAACGCCGGTTGCCGAGCAGGGCGCATCGATTAATATTCGCTGGAATGCAGAACCGTCAAACCATTCATTCGGTTCCAAGCCATCGACGGTTAGTACCTCGGCATTGAGTTGTAAGCGTTCGAGGTTTTCGATAACACGTTGATTACGTCCCTCATTGATATCGATGGCGGTTAGGCTGATATCGTCGTTTGCCGACTCTAAGATATGCGCTGTTTTACCACCGGGTGCGGCGCAAACGTCTAACACGCGTTGTCCCGGGTGCACGTCGAGTAAGCTCGCGGCGAGTTGGGCGGCGCCGTCTTGTACCGAACAGGCACCTTGCCAGAAATTTGGTAATTGCTCGACCCCAACTGGGCTAGCGAGGGTTAGCCCGCAATCATTAAAGGGGTTTGGCGAGGCTTCAATTGATTGCTCTTGCAGTTGCGCTAAATAGCTAGCGCGATCGTTTTGTTGGAGATTGACCCGTATCGACATCGGTGGGTGCTGGTTGTTGGCCTGCATAATGTCGGTGCTACGCTCCTCGCCCCAGTCTTGTTGTAGCTGTTTGATGAGCCAGTCTGGGTGGGCGTACTTGGCATCGCCGCTATCAGCATTGTTTTCTAAGCTTTCTCGTTCGCGCAGAAAACTGCGTAATACGCCATTCAACAGGCCTTTCGCCCAACTTTTGCGACTTTTTGCGCAGGTGTTGACGGTTTCTGAGACCGCTGCGTGGTCGGGGGTGCTGAGGTAGATGACTTGGTATAAACCGAGTAAGGCCAATACCTTGATATCGGTATCCTTCGGTTTAAATGGTTTTTTTAGCAGCTGAGCAAGAATTGCATCTAGACGGTCATACCAGCGAATGGTGCCGTAACAGAGCTCGCGACAAAATGCACGGTCTCGCAGGTCGAGGTTTTCCGTTAGCGCGAGGGCTTCGGTGAGCGATTGTCCTTGCTGGATCACGGCGCAGATGATGTTAACGGCGGTTTGCCTAGCGGATAAGATAGTTTTTTTATTAGAACTCATATTAATCTAGTTGAAGCTTGTCGATTTTGTGTGCTGAAAGGTAGTCGCTGGCGCTCATGCGTCGTTTATTGGCGGCTTGTAATTCGGTGATTTCAATGTATTGGTCTGCGCAGGCAACGAATAGTCTATTTTTCTCTGTTTTAATCTGCCCAGCCGTTTCCACGGAACTATCTTGGTCGCTGCGTGCGGCCCAGATACGTAGGGTCGCATCGTTGAGAGAGGTGTGGGCGACGGGCCATGGATTATAGCCTTGAATGGCGCGTAATACCTCGGCGGCGGGTTTGTTCCAGTCAATGCGTGCTTCCTGCTTGCTGAGCTTGTGTGCATAGCTGACCTCGTCTTCTGTTTGTGCGACAGCTTGTAATTGTTGCTGCTCTACCGCCGGTAATAGCTCGATCAATGCCGCTGCGCCGAGGATAGATAATTTATCGTGCAAGCTGCTAGAACTGTCTTCGGGGAGGATCGTGTAGTCTACTTTTGCCAACATATCGCCGGTATCGAGCCCCTCGTCCATTTGCATCAGGGTGATGCCGGTTTTTTCATCGCCGGATAAGATGGCGCGTTGAATGGGGGCGGCACCACGCCAGCGTGGTAACAATGAAGCGTGAATATTAATGCAGCCGAAACGCGGTGCATTGAGTACGCTCAGCGGTAAAATAATGCCGTAGGCGACGACCACGAGTAAGTCCGCTTGGTAGTCACTCAGGGTTGCTAGCGCGTCTGCTGAGTTGAAGTTAAGGGGTTGCTCAAGCGGTATATCGTGTCCTAGCGCACACTGCTTGACCTCGCTAAATTTAATCTTTCGGCCTCGTCCAGCTTGCCGGTCGGGTTGGGTGTAGACCGCGCAAACGCGGTGTTCACTGGCGATGAGTGCTTCGAGAGTGGCGACCGAAAATTGCGGGGTGCCGGCAAAAATAATATTCATGGTGGGTATGGGCTCAATAGGTGATTATAAGGTTGAATTTGCTCGAGTCTTTTGCGCGGCGAATTCTTTTTCCATGCGTTCAAGTTTCTTGCGAATCCTATTGCGCTTCAGTGGCGACAGGTAGTCGACAAATAATTTCCCATCTAAATGGTCTATTTCGTGCTGGATGCAGACGGCGAGCAAACCATCGGTGGTTAACTCAAACGGTTCCCCTTGCTTATCGAGCGCTTTTACGCTGATTGCCTCGGCTCTTTCCACGTCTTCATAAAAACCCGGTACGGAAAGGCAGCCCTCTTGCATCAGTTCGACCCCTTCTTTATGAGTAATCACTGGGTTGATAAAACACAGAGGTTGATCTTTTTCTTCGGAAACGTCTATTACCATCACGCGATGGTGGAAATTAACTTGGGTCGCGGCGAGGCCAATGCCAGGGGCTTCATACATGGTTTCAAACATATCGTCGATGAAGCTACGTAGCTTATCATCGATGTTGTTGATTTCACGTGCCTTGGTGCGTAGTCGTTTGTCTGGAAAGTGGAGAATATCTAGTTTAGCCATAGTGGGTTTTGCTGGAATGCTGTTGTATGGGGGGAATCTTAACGTTTTTCGCTTAAACTTTGAATAGTGAATATTTTAGGCTATCCTTAAAGGATTAAAAATTTGCCAATCAATAAGGAATATCATGGCTATAAAAAGAGTATTTGGGGTCTTGCTGGGAGCGTTGCTTTGCTTGAGTGCTTGGGCTGATAATATAGAGTTAAACCCATCGCACCCTGAGCGTTACGTTGTTGTTAAGGGGGATACCTTATGGGATATCTCTGCGCGTTTTTTGCGGACGCCGTGGCGTTGGCCGGATATTTGGCAAGCCAACGAGCAAATCGCAAACCCGCATTTGATTTACCCAGGTGACATCGTTGAGCTTTCTTTTGTCGATGGCCAACCTAGGCTGAGCGTTAAAAGAGGGGATGGTAAGCTGTCTCCGAGCATTCGGCGCTCAAGTTTAGATGATGCCATCCCGATGATTCCGATTGATGCGATTGATGCGTTTCTGAATAAACCTAGGGTGATGACCCAGGAAGAGTATGATTCCGCTCCCTATGTGGTAGCATTTTCTGATGAACATATCTTAGGTAGCGCGGGTTATAAGGCTTATGTGCGTGGTTTAGCGGCGGGCGCTGCCGAAGGTTATAGTATTGTTCGCCAAGGTGAAGAGTACTTCGATGGGGAAACCGGTGAGTCACTGGGTTTTGAGTCGGTGTTTATTGCCGAGTCAGAGGTGAAACAGTTGGCTGATATCACCACGGTTATGCTGTCAAAGACGAGCCGTGAGGTACGCAAAGCTGATCGTTTATTGCCTGCTACAGAAGGTGTGATTGTACAAAATTATTACCCGCATGCACCCAATACCGACATTAGAGGGCGTATCGTTGGGGTGATCGACGGGGTTTCTCAAGTCGCTCAATATGATGTGGTCGTTATTGATCGGGGTGCGCGTGATGGCGTTGAAGAAGGTCATGTGTTGCAAATTGATCACGCGGGAGAGACGATTAGAGATGTGGTGATGGGCGGTGGTGCGGAAGTTACTTTGCCTGATGAAGAGGCTGGCGTATTAATGGTTTTCCGTGTGTTTGAACGGGTCAGTTATGGTTTGGTGATGGAGAGTAAACGTGTGATGCATCGCCATGATGTAGTCCATACACCATAAGTTTGAATAATATGTTAGGGCCCGATGAGGAGCGATCTTCGTCGGGCCTTGCTGTTTCTGAGCGCGAGAGCTGCCTGGCTTTATGGCGGGTTAAGGGCGTGGGTGCAAAAACATATTTGGCTTTGTTGGATGCCTTTTCTTCGGCATCCGCGGTGTTTTCGGCGTCCGGCGATAGCTTAAAAAAAGCCGGCATCAAGCCGAAAACGGTCGCCAGTATAAAGAATTTTGATTGGGCTGAGATAGCGGCTGACCTAGCGTGGTTGAAGAAAGATGATTGTCACTTGATGTGTTGGCAGGATGACGATTACCCTGCTCTGCTGCGAGAAATCCCTGATCCCCCCCCGTTGCTGTTTATCCGTGGTGAGCGCTCGTTGTTAGGGGCTTTGCAGATTGCGATAGTTGGCACGCGGAAACCAACACCGATGGCCTCGCGTACGAGCCACGCCTTTGCCAAACATTTTGCGGGTGTCGGCTTAACGGTGACTAGCGGTTTGGCCTTAGGGGTCGATAAGGCGGCACACCAAGGTGTTTTGGCCGGAGGGGGGAAGACGATTGCGGTGGCGGCAACGGGATTAGACCGGGTTTATCCGGCTGCTCACCGAGAGTTAGCAGGGGAGGTGGTTCAATATGGCGCGATGGTGTCTGAATTCCCCATTGGCACCCAGCCTAAACCGGGTTATTTCCCGCGACGAAATAGGATTATCAGTGGCCTAAGCTTGGGGGTCTTAGTGGTTGAAGCGGCGATTCAAAGTGGAAGTTTGGTAACTGCGCGACACGCGATGGAGCAGGGCCGCGAGGTGTTTGCAATCCCGGGCTCGATTCATAACCCACTAGCGAAGGGTTGCCACCAGTTGATTCGACAGGGAGCTAAACTGGTGGAAACAGCGGATGATGTGTTGGAGGAATTAGCAAGCCTATCGGTGTTTGCTGCCAGTGATCAGCCGGCAGCGAGTGTTGCTGAGGAACAGGACGAGCCTGTTTTAACGGCGGATTACCGGCACTTGCTTGAAAAAATTGCTTTTGACCCCATATCAATTGATGAGTTAATCACTGAAACTAGTTTTACAGCCGAGGAAATTTCGTCTATGTTGCTAGTATTAGAGCTGCAAGGTTTAGTATCATCTGTGCCGGGCGGGTTTTTCTATCGCTGTGGAAGCGACTAAGAGAGATAAACATTAAATAAATGAGTGAAATGAAAGAAACAATTTTTGAAGTTCTGGTGTATTTATTCGAGCACTATATCGACTCGGGTGAAGAAAAAGTGCTTGAGCAAAAAAAGTTAAAAGGCGAGTTGTTAGAAGCCGGCTTTACCGATAACTATATTGATCGTGCGTTTGATTGGATGGAGGAGTTAACGCGTCAACCATCGACGGCGGTTGAAAACTATGTCGGACAAGGCTCAATTCGGATTTATTCGCCGGAAGAGCGGTTGCGCTTTGATGTTGATGCACAAGGTTTTCTACTGTTTTTAGAGCAGGCGGGAATCGTTGATTCGACGCGGCGTGAGTTGATTATCGATCGAGTGATGGCCCTAGGTGACCCGGTGCTTTCAGTCGAACATATTAAGTGGGTTGCGTTAATGGTGTTATTTAGCCAATCCGGAATGGAAGGGCACTATTCACAAATGGAAGAGCTGGTGTACGGCGATATTCCATTCGACTTACATTGAGGGACTGATGTTAAATTTAGTTATTGTAGAATCCCCGGCGAAGGCTAAAACAATCGAGAAGTATCTCGGTAAAGGTTTTCATGTGCTGGCCTCGTACGGCCACGTAAGGGATTTGATTCCGAAGGAAGGCGCGGTCGATACCGAAGCCGACTTCAAGATGAAGTATTCCTTGGTTGAGCGTAACCAAAGACACGTGCAGGCAATTACCAAGGCGATGAAAAAAGCCGATGCCTTATATCTCGCGACCGATCCGGATAGAGAGGGAGAGGCTATTTCTTGGCACGTGTCGGAGTTGCTGAAAGAGAAAAAATTACTGAAGGACAAACCCGTGTATCGGGTTGTTTTTCATGAAATCACTAAAAAATCGATTCAGGCAGCGATTCAGCAGCCACGTGAATTATCGATGGATATGGTTGATGCGCAACAAGCGCGACGTGCTTTAGATTATTTGGTGGGTTTTAATTTATCCCCGCTATTATGGAAAAAAATTAGACGAGGTTTATCAGCGGGTCGTGTGCAAAGCCCAGCGCTACGCCTTATCGTCGAGCGTGAGCTTGAAATTGAAGCCTTCAAAAAACGCGAGTACTGGACGATTGAGTCTAAAGTATCGGCCAGTGAGCAGCCCTTTAAGGCGAAGTTAACCCACTTTTCTGGTGAAAAGCTGAGTCAGTTCAGCGTGACTGATGAGCAGCGAGCAAAAGAAATAAAAGACGCCATCGAGTCGGTTGCCGTGGGCCAATTGTTGGTCAAAAAACTGCAAAAGAAACAACGTAAACGGAATCCAGCTGCACCCTTTACCACCTCGACCCTACAGCAGGAGGCCGCACGGAAACTTGGTTTTACCACCAAAAAGACCATGCAGATTGCCCAGCAGTTATATGAAGGGGTGACCATTGGTGGTGAGTCGACGGGTTTAATTACCTATATGCGTACTGATTCGGTGAATTTAGCCGATGAAGCGGTGGATGATATTCGTCAGTTGATCGAGCGGCAGTATGGCAAGCAAAATGTACCCGCTAAACCGAATGTCTATAAAACCAAATCGAAGAACGCACAAGAGGCGCACGAGGCCATTCGACCCAGTGCGGTAACGCAAATTCCGGAAGAAATTCGTGGTTCATTGAGTAATGACCAGTACAAACTGTACTTGCTGATCTGGAAAAGAGCGGTTGCTTGTCAAATGGCGCATGCGGTTATTGATATGGTGAGCGCGGACCTGAGCTGTGGTAATGAACATGTCTTTAGGGCCACCGGTTCAACGGTTAATAAACCGGGTTTTATGCTGATTTACCTAGAAGGTAAGGATGACAGTAAAGACGATGACGATAATAAGGAAAACCTGCTGCCGCCGATGAGCGAAGGCGAGTTAATTGATTTATTAGAGGTTTTACCGAATCAGCACTTTACCGAACCACCCCCACGATATGGTGAGGCGAGTTTGGTAAAAGCACTAGAAGAATTCGGCATTGGCCGACCTTCAACCTATGCATCGATTATTTCTACCCTACAAAATCGTGAGTACGTAGAAATTGAGCAAAAGCGTTTTTATCCGACCGATGTGGGGCGTATTGTTAATAAGTTTTTAACCCAGCATTTCACAAACTATGTGGATTATGACTTTACCGCTAAATTAGAAGACGACCTCGATGCCGTTTCTCGTGGAGAAATGCAGTGGTTGCCACTGATGAAAAAGTTCTGGCAACCCTTCAAAAGCCTGATTGATGATAAGGAAAGCAGTGTTCAGCGTAGCGACGTCACCCAGGAGGCGATGGATGAAAAGTGTCCTGAATGTGGTAAACAGCTGTCTATCCGCTTAGGCCGAAACGGGCGTTTTATTGGTTGTACCGATTACCCAGGCTGCAGTTATACACGAAACCTGCATGAAGACGCCGCCGCTGCCGAGCCAGAAGTTGTTGAAGGTCGTAGTTGTCCGAAGTGTGAGTCTAATTTGATTATCCGCAGTGGCCGTTATGGTAAGTTTATCGGCTGTAGCGCGTACCCAGACTGTAAACATATGGAGCCGCTGGAGAAACCGAAAGATACCAATGTGGTTTGCCCTGATTGTAAAAAGGGCACGATTCTTGAGCGTAAGTCGCGTAAGGGTAAAATATTTTATTCTTGCTCAAACTACCCTAAGTGTAAATACGCGTTATGGAATGCACCGATAGATGAATCTTGCCCGAGTTGCAGCTGGCCTATTTTAACGGTTAAAACAACCAAGCGGCGTGGCACCGAAAAAGTCTGCCCGCAACAAGAGTGCTCTTATATCACACCCTGTGAAGAAATAGCTAAACCTGAATAAGTAGAAAATATTATGAATAAACAAACATTTGTCGCCGTTTTAATGGGCTCTGATTCTGATTTTCCAGTGATGCAATCTACCTTAGATGTATTGAAAAAACTGGAAATTCCGTATGAAGTACGTATCACCTCGGCACATAGAACACCGGCTGAAACGCATGAATATGTGACCAGTGCTGATCAACGCGGTTGTGCGGTATTTATCGCGGCAGCAGGCCTAGCGGCGCATTTAGCCGGTGCGGTAGCGGCTAATACGGTTAAACCCGTTATTGGTGTGCCCTTGGATGCCGGTTCGTTACAAGGTAAGGACGCACTCTTATCGACGGTGCAAATGCCAGGTGGTATTCCGGTTGCTAGTGTGGCAATTGGTAAGCCGGGTGCGAAGAATGCAGCCTATTTGGCGGCGCAAATTTTAGCGTTATCTGATGCTAACATCGCGCAGCGAGTGTTGGCTGAACGGAAAGCGGCTGGCGAGGCGGTGGTCTTGAAAAATCAGCAATTGCAAGAAAAACTACAGCAAGCTTAAGTCGCCAAACAAAGTGCCATCAGCTTGGCAGAAAAGGCAGTTTGTCCGCCAGCTGAGAGCTGGTGGGCTGGTGGCCTATCCAACCGAGGCTGTTTATGGTTTAGGTTGTGACCCCTTGAACTCAGCTGCAGTATCGGCCTTGCAGGCCTTGAAAAGACGTTCAAGTAACAAGGGGCTAATATTGATTGCGGCGGACTTTTCGCAGCTGAAAGATTATCTGCAAGAGCTGCCAGCTGAGTTATTGAAAAAGATTCAACAGCCATCTGATCGGGCTATTACTTGGTTATTACCCGCGCATGAGAGCGTACCGCGCGGGTTGACCGGTGGCCGCTCGACGATTGCGGTGCGCTTAGTTCAACACGCTCTGGCAAAGGAGTTATGTGAGCTGGCGCAGATGCCGTTGGTTTCAACCAGTGCTAATATATCGGGCTATCGTGCGTTGAGTACGGCTCATCACACGCGTTTAAAGTTCGCTCAATATGGCGTGTATACAATCAATGGTCTGGTGGGTGGAGCGGCCGAGCCGAGTCAAATAATAGATGCCGTATCTGGCAAACAACTACGATAGGGACACATGATGGAGACGGTCAATATACCAGCAGTTAAAGAGTATTTACTCGGTTTGCAAGACGCTATTTGTGCCGCTATCGAAAGCTTGGAAGAGGGTGCTTGTTTTGTCGAAGATACTTGGGACCGTGGCAATGACGCGGGTGGCGGGCGAACCCGGGTATTAGAAGATGGCCCTATTTTTGAACAGGCGGGGGTTAATTTCTCACACGTACGCGGTGACTCCTTACCGGCGTCGGCAACGCAGCACCGGGCTGATTTAGCGGGTAGGCGTTTTGAAGCGATGGGGGTTTCCTTGGTGATTCACCCACGTAACCCATACGTGCCGACCTCGCATGCGAATGTGCGTTTTTTCATCGCGGAAAAAGACGGTGAAGAGCCGATTTGGTGGTTTGGCGGTGGTTTCGATCTCACTCCTTATTATGGTTTTGTGGAAGACGCAGTGCACTGGCACCAGCAAGCCGAGCGGGCTTGTCAGCCGTTTGGAGACGAGCTGTATAGGCAATATAAGAAATGGTGTGATGATTACTTTTATCTCAAGCACCGTGATGAGCCTAGGGGCATTGGCGGCTTGTTTTTTGATGATTTGAATGAAGGCGGCTTTGAACGCTGCTTTAATTTAATGAAAAGTGTCGGCAACCACTATATTCCGGCCTACCAGCCGATTGTTGAGCGACGTAAACATATCGCCTATAGCGATGCAGAAAAAGACTTTCAGCTGTATCGCCGAGGGCGTTATGTGGAGTTTAATTTAGTCTATGATCGTGGCACCCTATTTGGTTTGCAAACAGGCGGTCGTACCGAGTCTATTTTGATGTCATTACCACCCCAGGTTAGCTGGCGCTACAATTGGTCGCCAGCGCCGGGGACGGCTGAAAGTGAGCTGTATGAGGTGTTTCTGCAGCCGACGGATTGGTTAAGCAAAGGCTGAAACCTAAATTAAGGGTGTTTATTTGCACTGTCGATACGGAGTTTATTCGCTTCAGCTTCTTCTCGAGAGCGTTTGTTTTTATCGGCTAATTTCTGGATAACGTTATCGAGTCCGCCTTTCTTTTTAATACTCTTAGCAAAGCTGCCTTTATAATTAGTGACCATGCTGATGCCTTCAATAATCACGTCGTAGGCCTTCCATTCCCCAGCTTTGTTCCTCGCCATTCGGTAGTTGACGGCTATAGGCGGGCGTGAAGTCAGGATCATTTCAGTTTTAACGATGACACGTTTTTTACTTTTTGTCGCAGACGTAGGCAGAAATTTAATCGCCCAGTCGTCAAATTCGTTAAAAGCGGTTGCATAGGTGTTGATGAGTAAGTGTTTAAATTCTTTTTGGAATTCAAGCCTTTGTTGTTTAGAGGCCTTGCGCCAGTACTTACCGAGTACAAGTTTGGATATTTTATTTAAATCAACTCGAGGTTCAACCACATCGTGTACGAGCTGGAAAACATACTCGCGGTCGTTTAGTTTGTCTTTGTCCGACTTAATGATGCTGTATAAGAGGTCAGAGGTGTCCTGAATGACTTGCTGAGGGGGGCTCAATTCAGTCGCACTGACGGTAGTCATTAGCAAGCTTAAAAGTAAACTAGCAAAAAGTCCTTTTAGTATCTTCATGTAAATAGTGTCCTGTTTCTTTATGTTAACGATAGTAATAGACCCGCGGAGCTGCTATTCCATTGCGGCATCAATCGCATCTATTACGGTTTCTTCAATTTCACTTAATATGGCTAACGCTGGACTGTCTTTGCCAGCAACGCTAGGTCTAACGAAAAGTATATGGCTCTGAGCTGAATGCTCGATGACTGTGAGCCGTAGCGGGCATAATGCCAGCATGTTGGGGTCGACATTGCTCACTCTATTGGCAAACCAGCCATTACAGAACACCATGCTGCGAATGCCGCTAAGTTTATTTTGATTGTATTCTTTGCCCCACTTATCTTTGAAACGAGCAATATTTTTGCCAATATTGACTTCAAAAATGACATAAAAGTTACGTTGTTCAAGCTCGATATAAACCGCGTTATAGACCTCTTCTAACGGTCGGTCGGCGGACTTTTTATAGACGCTAAGCTCCTCTGCGTACGCACTAGAGATAAACAGCAGGGAAGACAATAACAGGGAGATAACTTTTATCATATAAAAGGACGTGAACTGCCAGTTAGCCGAGGTATGCAAAGTATAGTGATTCATTTGGCTAAATCTACAGTCAGCTAAGCTTTAAATTGTTAAAATGGAAAGCCGAATATTATAGCTTGAAAAGGTGTGGTTATGAGCGCAAATAGATCAAATGAGATTCTTCCTACCCGGATGCGACGGATGCGTTCAACCGATTTTAGTCGTCGTTTGATGCGCGAAAACAAACTTAGCGTAGATGACTTGATTTACCCGGTGTTTATTATTGAGGGTGAAAATCAGCGGCAAACAATTGATTCTATGCCGGGTGTCGAACGCTTAAGCATCGACTTATTGCTTGAGCAAGCACATATTATTCATCGTTTAGGTATTCCCGCGATAGCACTTTTTCCGGTGACTGAGGCGGCAGCAAAAACAGCCTTAGCCGAAGAAGCGTGGAATCCGCAAGGTTTAGCGCAAAGGGCGGTTCGAGCGTTAAAACAAGCCGTGCCTGATTTAGGCGTGATCACCGATGTGGCATTAGACCCTTTCACCTCACACGGGCAAGATGGTCTGCTGGGTGAAACAGGGTATGTGTTAAATGATGAGACGGTTGAGGTGTTGGTGAAACAAGCGTTATCCCATGCCGAGGCGGGGGCTGATATTGTTGCGCCCTCGGATATGATGGATGGTCGGGTGGCGGCTATACGCGATGCTTTGGAGGTCGAAGGTTATACTAATACTAAAATTTTAGCTTATTCGGCAAAATATGCTTCAAGTTTTTATGGCCCGTTTAGGGATGCGGTGGGCTCGGCTGCGCAGCTTGGAAGTGGCAATAAATACAGTTATCAAATGGATTGTGCGAACAGTGATGAGGCGCTGGTTGAAGTCGCTCTAGATATTGAAGAAGGCGCGGATATGGTGATGGTTAAACCCGGAATGCCATATTTAGATATTATTCGCCGAGTGAGTGACGAATTTGAAGTGCCTGTTTTTGCTTATCAGGTGAGTGGCGAGTACGCGATGATTAAGGCCGCGGTAGAAAATGGTTGGTTAGAGGAAGAGGCAGTGGTGATGGAGGCCTTGTTGGCATTTAAGCGCGCGGGTGCCGATGCGGTACTGACTTACTTTGCGAAAGACGTCGCTACCTGGTTACAAGCTAACGCGGAGCAAAACAATGGATAATTATGCGGTGATGGGTTTCCCGATTGGGCATAGCATGTCGCCACGCATTCACCGCCAGTTTGCTGAGCAAACAGGGCAAACGCTGAGTTATACCGCGCTGGAAGTTAAGCCCGATAATTTTGACCGAGCATTGGCTGAATTTTTTGAAGCTGGCGGTCAAGGGCTCAATTGTACGGTTCCGCTGAAAGAGCTTGCTTTTGCTAGAGCGGATCAATTAAGCGAGCGTGCGAAGTTTAGCGGTGCAGTAAATACCTTGAAGTTACTGAAAGATGGCAGCCTATTGGGCGACAATACCGACGGTGTTGGTTTGTTAACTGACCTGATTGATAACCTTGGTTTGAACTTAACGGGTTGTAGGATTCTCGTGCTGGGTGCAGGCGGTGCGACTAGGGGTATATTAGGTCCCTTATTAGAAGCCGGGCCAGCCGAGTTGTATTTAGCCAATAGAACCGTCGCTAAAGCGCATTTGCTGGAAGACTTATTTGCCCCGATTGGGCGTATTCATCCCAGTAGCTATGAGTCTCTAGCGGGGCGTCAGTTCGACTTGATTATTAATGCAACCTCGGCCAGCCTGAGTGGTGACTTGCCACCGTTAGCGGATGGCTTGTTAGCGGACTCTGGGGTTTGTTATGACCTCGCGTATAGCCAGCAACCGACGGCCTTTATTCAATGGGGCCAGCGTCAAGGTGCGAGCCTGTCGATCGACGGTGTGGGGATGTTGGTAGAGCAAGCAGCGCACGCCTTTCAGCTTTGGCGGGGGGTGATGCCCGATAGCCAAGCGATGTTGAGTCAGCTGAAGGCTAAGAGTTGAGTTAGTGGATATTTTGCTGGCGGGTGAATTTGAGTAGCTCTTGCAGAGTGCGAAAGATGGCTTTGTTTACTTGTAGAAAAGATATTCCGATGCCATCGGCTTTAGTATGAGCGACTCTTGCATTAATACTGTGCCACTTATTACCGTTACTTTGCTGTAAGGAAAAGCTGATGATTGTTTCAGCTCCAAGGCTAACAAATGCATCGTCAGCCTCCAAATACATGCCGCCTAAACTAAAGTCTCGGCTGGTACAGTGGATTTCTTTATCCTTGAAGGTCAGTTTGACTGGTAACTTCAGTGGGGATCTTAAATATGAACGAGGCTCCATTGTTTGCTCCTTTGTCTTATGTGGCTTTAACTAGGCGCATTACTCAGCGAATAATACAATCACCATGCCGGCTTTTAACAAAAAAAGCAGGCCGCTTCTAACGGAACACCACATAGGTGTAGACAACGTGGGGTGGAAAAAGATCCCTAGACATAATTGTTTATAACGGGGTTATTAGCCGGTCTGTCTGGGAACTATAGGGTCTCCATGATTTGGTCGGCCCATTCGCAGGCCTCAAGGTAGTTTTCGCCGAGCTCTTTGCTGGTGTCCAGTGGGTTCGCCTCATGTCGAATAATGCTATCGAGGGTTTTACCCATTTCGCCCTCACGTTTTAACAGCGCTTGGCTAATTTCCAAATCTAAGGGTATCGATTTAAGGATTATTGCTAGCGGAGTATCGAGCAGGGCGTCGAGCACCGACAATAAGCCGCTAAGAAAAAAACCGTTACTATTGAGTTGTTTATTATGACTGGCGAGCAGTTCAGCCAGCTTAGCCCTAACTAAGGCCAAACGGAGCAGTTCAGGCGGTTTTGACGACATCTCACGTAGGGTGACCAAGGTCGACCACCTTTTTATATTGTCTAGGCCCAGAATCGTAATCGCTTGTTGGATTGACTCAATTGGGTTTGAAAAAGAAAATTGCGCGGAGTTCAGGTATTTAAGCAGTAGAAACGTCAGGCTGGGGTCTTGCTCAATGGTGTCTTGTAGTTCTTTAAAGGAAATGTCTGGCTGGTTAATCAGCGATAATAATTTTGTTTTCGATAAATTACTGGCATTCAGTGAGCTGCCTTTAATCACTTCGGGTTTGCTGAAGAAGTAACCCTGGAACAAGCTGCAACCGATATCACGATAGGCCTTATAATCGGCGTAGCTTTCTACCTTCTCGGCCAAAAATATGATGTTTGTGTGTTTTAGCTTGTTTATTAAAATACGGTTTTCTTCGATTGAGGTGATGCTTAAGTCAAGTTTAATGATCTTGGCTAGCTCAATGAGCGGGTCCCAGTCGCTACTGTAAACAAAATCGTCTAAGGCAAAACGAAAACCTTGTTCAGATAAGCTTTTGACCCTAGCAATGAGTTTGGGGTCGGGCTTTATGTCTTCGAGAAGTTCGAGTATTAGTTGGTCAGTCGGTAAGGCTTCTATGTGTTCACTCATGATGTCTTGATAAGACATATTGATGAAAGCCAGTTTATTATTACTGGCTTTATCTAAACCCATGTCGACAATCGACGATACAAGCACTTCACTGGTAATCGAGTGGTTTCTATCTAGCGCATCGTCGGTTGGCCGGTATAAAAATTCGTAAGCATATAACAGTAGTGACTTGTCGAGGATGGGCTGTCGCGCAAATGAAAATTGATCCATTGATACGTATTTTTTTAAGGGGCTTAAACCGAAGTGTAGTTTAAACGGCGGACTCTTGTTGTTCGGCGAGGTATCTGTTTTTAAGACGGACGTAGTTTTGCGGTGAATAACTAAGAAAACGCTGTTCTTTCTCATTGATGGCACGGGCTTTTTTAACCGGCGAACCGACGTATAAATAACCACTTTCTAGGATCTTACCCGGCGGTACGAGGCTGCCAGCTCCAATCATCACCTCGTCATTAACGATAGCGCCGTCCATCACGATGGCACCCATGCCAATCAAACATTTATTACCAATGCTGCAGCCGTGTAAGGTGACGTTATGGCCGACGGTGACATCCTCACCAATGATTAAAGGATAACCGCCGGGGTTGAAGTCACTGGCGTGGGTGACGTGTAAAACGCTACCGTCTTGTACATTCGAACGTGCACCAATTTTTATACTATGAATATCACCACGGACTACCGCCAACGGCCAAATGGACACATCGGCGGCGAGTTCAACATCGCCGATGACGACCGCGCTTGGGTGAATAAATGAGGAGGAGCTGAGTGAGGGGGTGTTGGAGTCAAACGGTTTAGCGGGCATATCAGGGTTCCTGTTCTATACTGTAGCCTTTAATATTTAAAGGAATAACATATGAGTGTATCAGGATTTATCGTACTGGCTGTGATTGTCGTTACCGCAGGTTATAGCATTGCTTTATATAACAGCTTAGTGAGCCTGAAACACAGCGTCTCTAAGGCGTGGTCAAATATCGATGTATTACTCAAACAGCGCCACGACGAGTTAGCGAAGTTGGTGGCGACCTGTCAGCAATATATGAAACACGAGCAAGAGACTTTAGAAAAGGTAATGCTGGCGCGCTCGGGTGTGTCGAATGCTTTAGGTAAGTCGAGTGTAGCGGCCTTAGGTCAAGCGGAGACCAAGATGCGTCAAGGTTTGATGAATCTGTTTGCGGTGGCTGAAGCGTACCCTGAGCTTAAAGCGAATGAGTCTTTTCAGTCACTGCAGCAACGCATCAGTCAGTTAGAGGATAATATTGCTGATCGGCGAGAGTTTTATAACGAAAGCGTGAATATTAATAATGTACGCATCGAACAATTTCCCGATATTTTCATCGCGCGTTTGTTTAATTTTAAAGACTTCGAATTATTGGAATTTGAAGATTCAGAGATCAAGGATGTAAACATTAAGGCGTTGTTTGAATGAGCGGTGAATTGTCTGTGGCTATCGCAGGCGCATCGTCTGATGAGTTTTGGCTGGCTTTTACGTTAGTATGTTGTGCTTCGCTGTTCTGCTTATATCTTTTTTTCCGTTACCTTTGGCGTTATCGCATGATGCAAGATACACCAACTGCGTTAATTCGTTCGGCGGCGCAAGGTTATAACGAATTCAGCGGTATTGCTAGGATGTTAGCCGGTGAGCCAATCATTGCACCGCTGACTAAAAAAAGCTGTGTTTGGTATCGTTATCAGGTTGAAGAGAGGCAGTCACGGTTTGTACGTGGCAACAGTCGAACCAGCTGGCATATTTATGAAAAGGGCGTGAGTGATGGGGTTTTTTCCCTGCAAGGGTCTACCGGACAAGCTCTGGTAGATCCCGATGATGCCGAAGTTATTCATTCGGTGTCCGATACTTGGTACGGCAGCACGGCCTACCCGAGCGCGGGGCGGAGAGGTTTAGGTTCTAGCCGTTTTGCGATGGGCCGGCGCTATCGTTATAGCGAGCAGCGAATTCATCACGGTGATCCCTTATATGTGCTCGGGCACTTTAAAAGTTATAGTGCGACGGAGTTACCGTCAAAACATGAATCATTGGCGGCCCTATTGCGCAGTTGGAAAAAAGACCCGCGAGGCCTTTTAAGGCGCTTCGATAAAAACCAAGATGGTCAAATTGATGCCGAGGAATGGCAAGAGGCGGTACTTCTAGCTAAACAAGAAGTTAAAAAATCGGCCGGTGCCGAGCTTAATAAGCCAGCGGATAGCATCATTGAAAAACCCGCGACGGGGCGTAAGCCGTTTTTAATTTCAGCCGTATCAGAGGTGGAATTACTGAAGCGTTTCCAGCGCAAATCTTATGTTGCTTTGCTGCTGTTTTTCATCGCTGGCACCGCCGCTATTTGGGGCTTAAATGTTCGTTTTTGATTCGATCAATAGCGGGGCTGGCGGTTTGATGACACGATATAACATTGGATTATTCACACGTTTTTATTTTTTAACGGGCTTGGATAGCCGCTACCAAGCATGCGAAGATAGCAACTTTGATTTAACTGGTTTAAACCCATGCGCAATCCATTATTAGACGATTTTTTATTACCTCCTTTTTCTGCGATTAAAGCGGAGAATATTGAGCCTGCGGTAGACCAGTTATTGGCTGAAGGTCGGCAGAAAACAGCCGCTTTACTGGCGAATGAAGAACCTTATTCATGGGCGAACTTGATTCAACCCCTAGAGGAAATGGATGATCAACTAAGCCGTGCCTGGTCTCCGGTGAGTCACTTGAACTCGGTGATGAATAATGAGCCTTGGCGCGAGGCGTATTCAAATTGTCTGCCTAAGCTCAGCGAGTATTCGACTGAAATGGGGCAAAATAAACCACTTTATTTAGCTTATCGATCAATAAAGGAAGGGGGCGAGTTTGCTCAGTTAGCGACGGCCCAGCAGAAAATTATCGATAATGCGCTGCGTGACTTCGAGTTATCAGGGGTCGCCTTGTCCGCCGATAAAAAACAGCGTTATATGGAGATATCGCAGCAGTTGTCAACATTAACCAATCAGTTCGAAGAGAACCTAATGGATGCGACGAATGCCTGGAGTAAGCTGATTACTGACGAGGCGCAGTTAACGGGGTTACCTGAGTCGACCTTAGATTTATTGCGTCAGACGGCGCAGCAAAAAGAACAAACGGGGTGGATGTTAACCCTAGAATTCCCCTGTTATATGGCGCTAATGTCGTATGCCAGCAATCGTGAATTACGTTATGAAATACATAGGGCCTTCGTGACTCGGGCTTCTGACCAAGCGGATAATGGGGCATCGTGGGATAACGCGGAAATAATGGATGAAATCGTCGCCCTACGGCACGAAAAATCGCGGTTACTCGGTTTTGATAGTTATGCCGATTTATCCTTGGCAACAAAAATGGCGGAAGCGCCAAGTGATGTATTGGATTTTTTAAATCAATTGGCTGAGCAGTCTTTACCAATGGCGAAACAAGACTTTGCCGAATTAACGGCCTTCGCTAAAGAGCAGGGACACGATGGCGAACTTGAGGCCTGGGACTTAGGGTATTACGCGGAAAAACTACGGGAGGCTCGTTACCAGTTTTCTCAGGAGCAGGTAAAAGCGTATTTCCCCGCTAACCGTGTCCTAACAGGTATGTTTTCGGTGGTGGAAAAGCTTTTTGGCATTAATATTGAAGAAGTGGACGGATTCGATAGTTGGCATGACGACGTGCAGTTTTTTGAGATACGTGATGAAACGGGTACTCTACGCGGCCGTTTTTATATCGACCTGTATGCGCGTGCGCATAAACGCGGCGGTGCTTGGATGGATGAGTGTGTGACTCGCTTTAAACGAGCTGATGGTGTGCAAACCCCGGTGGCTTATTTGACTTGTAATTTCACCCCGCCGATAGGTGATGATCCTTCTTTATTGACGCATGGTGAGGTTGAAACGCTGTTTCATGAGTTTGGTCATGGCTTGCATCATATGCTGACCTTGGTTGACTACTTGAGTGTCTCGGGTATTCATGGAGTCGAGTGGGATGCGGTAGAGCTACCGAGTCAATTTATGGAAAACTGGTGCTGGCAGCCGGAGGTTATGGCGCTGATCTCTGGGCATTACAAAACAGCGGAGCCTTTACCGGCGGAGATGTTTGAGAAGATGTTGGCGGCAAAGAACTTCCAGTCGGGGATGCAAATGGTGCGGCAGATTGAGTTTTCCTTATTTGATTTCCGTATGCACTTGGAATTTCAGCCAGAGCAAGGGGCAGCAATATACCCGATCTTGCAGCAAGTCCGGGATGAGGTGAGTGTGGTAAAAACGCCGGAGTTCAATCGCTTCCCGAATGGCTTTTCACATATTTTCGCCGGCGGGTATGGTGCGGGTTATTACAGCTATAAATGGGCTGAAGTTTTATCGAGTGATGCTTTTTCCTTATTCGAAGAAAAGGGTGTGTTTGATCAACAAACGGGGCGTTTATTCATGCATAAGGTGTTAGAAAAAGGCGGTAGCGAGGATGCTTTATCGCTCTTTAGCGCATTTAGAGGGCGTAAACCAAGCATCGATGCCTTATTACGGCACAGCGGTATTACCGCCTAACGATGTATAGGACAATACTGTTTGTACTCCTGTTCTGCCCAGCGATTGCTAGCTCGGCACATATCACCGATCGTTTGTTGGCGGGGCTGTATGCTTCCGCCAATAATCAGCAGCAACCTATTCAGTTGTTACCCAGTGGAACGCCGGTGGAGTTACTCGCTAATAAAGGTGACTTTGTAGAGGTGCAATTAGTCGATGGTAAAACGGGTTGGGTGGAAAAACGTTTTCTATCGGAAGATACGCCGGCAAAGGTGCGCTTGTTGGCTTTGCAAGGTAAGTATCGGCAACTACAAGCTCAGTTAGACCTTGCCGAGGAACGTTTAGCTGATAGCACGAAAGCGATGCCTGACTCTAAGGTGGAAACGAAGGTTGCTAGTGATCAATTAGCCGAGCCCTTACCTTCTGCGGAGGCAGAGATCACTGTTTTACCGAAGCAACGAGCGGAAGAGGGGGCGGATAAAGAGAACTCGACGAGTTATTCTATTGTTTTATTGGCGGTGTTATTTCTTCTTTGTTCGGGCTTGAGTTTCTTTTTTGGTCTACGCTTACAAGATCAACGGCAATTAAAGCGTCATGGGGGATTTAGAATATAGCGAGTGATTGGTTATGTGTATATCTCTAGATGGAATAAGAGGTGTGACTACGGGCCTTAATTGATTTAATGGCTCCGTCTTTACGGCTTCCATCTGCTTGTTTTGCAAAGTATAGTTAGAATCAACTGGACTTTAACAAGGAGACATTTGCAATGTCAGAAAGACACCATAAAATTGTTATTATTGGTGCTGGAGCAGCAGGGATTAGCGTGGCGGCCAGTTTAATGCGGCACGCAGAGGGAAAATCATTAGATATAGTCATTATTGATCCCGCGCAAACGCATTATTACCAACCTGAGTTCACCTTGGTGGGCGGTGGGGTGGTTAAGCTAGATAAAACTCGCAGGCCGATGAAAGGCCTTATTCCTGATGGAGTACCGTGGATTCAACAGACTGCGAGTGCGATAGATCCCGATAGCCAGCGAGTGAGCTTGCAGAATGGCGATATCGTCGCTTATGACTACTTGGTCGTTTGCCCAGGTTTGGTATTGGACTATGATGCCATTGAGGGGCTTCGTCAGGCCTTAGGCAAAAACGGTGTATGCTCCAATTATTCGCCAGATTATGTTGAATATACTTGGCAGTGCATCCAAGCTCTGAAGGCGGGCGATAAGGCGTTCTTTTCTCAGGCACCATTACCGATTAAGTGTCCAGGGGCACCGCAAAAAATTGCCTATTTGGCAGCCGATCACTTAAGGCGGCAAGGTATTTTAGCCGACTGTGAGCTTCATTTTACCAGCCCAGGGCCGTCGATGTTTGGGGTGCCTTATTTTGCTAAGGCCTTGGTGGAAGTGGCGGACGGTTATGGAATTCATAAGGACTTATTACATAAATTGGTGAAGGTGGATGGCGAGGCGAAAAAAGCTACTTTCGAAATTGTTGACGGTGAGCATAAGGGAGAGTTAAAAGAACTTGAATTCGACATGCTACACGTGGCCCCACACCAAACAACGCCGGCATTTCTGCATGGTTCGGCGATTTCGAATGAGGCGGGTTTTGTCGAGGTGGACCAACATAGTCTGCAGCACGTTAAATACCCGAATATATTTTCCTTGGGGGACGCCTGTACGACACCCAACTCGAAAACTGCGGCGGCGGTGCGTAAACAATCACCGGTGGTGGTACAAAATATTAAAAGTTTGATCGCCGGGGAGTCCTTAGTCGGACGTTATAATGGTTATGGTTCGTGTCCGTTAACCACGGCGCGTGGCAAGGTGATGATGGCGGAGTTTATCTACGGTGGTAAGGTGACTCCGACACTGCCCTATATTGCGAAACCCAATGTTGGCTCGGCGATTATGTGGCAGGTGAAAACAAAATTCCTACCGTTGTTGTATTGGAACTATATGTTGAAAGGGTATGAGAAATTTATTGAGCCACAATACGACTATGATATCGAAGAATAAACAAAACAAGGCCTTTGCAGGAAACCCTCTTCAGTGCAAAGCCCTCAAAGGCTAAAAGAAAAAGGCGTTCAAATGAGCGCCTTTTTTATTTTTATATAACGGCCTTAATGTAAAAATACTGAATATTTTCGTCGCGTTCAAATAGCAGCATTTGGTGTGCTGATTTGTCAATAAATACTCCAATATCTAAGTGGGCGGCGGGGTCTGTGGCGAGCACCTTGACCACCTCCCCGTTGCTGACCTTGGAAAGCAGTTGTTTCAGTTTTAATAGGGGTAATGGGCAGTTTAAGCCTTTTACATCAAGAACAGTGTCGTATTGCATATCTTAGTTTTTCGATAAATGTTATTTTGTTATCTTACATAAAGTGAGCAATTTAAGGCAAATAATGAAGTACAAAGACTTACGTGATTTCATCTCTAAACTAGAAGATTTAGGCGAGTTGAAACGAATTTCTGTGGAAGTCGACCCTTACCTAGAGATGACGGAGATTTGTGATCGGGTGTTACGCGAGAAAGGCCCGGCTTTATTATTTGAGAACCCAAAGGGTTATTCCACTCCGGTATTGGCGAATCTATTTGGTACTCCAAAGCGTGTTGCCTTGGGGATGGGGCAGGATAGCGTCGATGCCTTAGCCGACGTAGGTGAGGTGCTAGCGGCGCTTAAAGAGCCCGAACCACCTGCCGGCATGCGAGATGCTTGGGAAAAACTACCGGTGTATAAGCAGGTATTGAATATGGCGCCAAAGCTGGTGAAAAAGCCGGCGTGTCAGCAAGTCATCATCGAAGGTGATGCGGTGGATCTCGGGGCCTTGCCGATTCAAACTTGTTGGCCGGGTGATGCAGGGCCATTGATTACTTGGCCCTTGGTGATCAGCAAAGGCCCAGAGGCTAAACGGCAGAACTTGGGGATTTATCGACAACAAGTCATTGCGCCAAATAAAGTGATTATGCGTTGGCTAGCACACCGTGGCGGTGCGCTAGATTTTAAAGCTTGGCAAGAAGCTCACCCCGGCGAACCGTTCCCAGTAGCGGTTGCATTAGGGGCCGACCCCGCGACTATTTTGGCTGCGGTCACCCCAGTCCCTGATCCTTTGTCGGAATATGCCTTCGCCGGCTTATTACGCGGTTCGAAAACCGAGGTGTCGAACTGTATTACGCATGATTTGCAAGTGCCGGCCAGCGCCGAAATTGTCTTAGAAGGTTATATTTACCCCGATGAAATGGCCGATGAAGGGCCGTTCGGCGACCATACCGGTTATTACAACGAGGTAGAGCGTTTCCCCGTGTTTACCGTGGAGCGAATCACCCAGCGTAAACAGCCGATTTACCATTCGACGTATACCGGTAAACCACCTGATGAGCCGGCGGTACTCGGGGTGTCGTTAAATGAAGTGTTCGTGCCCATTTTAAAGAAGCAGTTCACCGAGATCGTTGACTTTTATCTGCCGCCAGAAGGCTGTTCATATCGAATGGCGATAGTGAGCATTAAAAAACAATACCCTGGGCACGCGAAACGGATCATGTTCGGTATTTGGTCGTATTTACGCCAGTTTATGTATACCAAGTTTGTGGTCGTGACCGATGATGATGTCGACATCCGTGACTGGGAGTCGGTGATCTGGGCGATTACCACGCGGGTCGATCCAACGAGGGACACCACGCTGATAGATAATACCCCTATCGATTATTTAGATTTTGCCTCGCCGGTGTCGGGCTTGGGCTCTAAAATGGGTATCGATGCGACCAATAAATGGTCGGGTGAAACGACCCGCGAGTGGGGCAAGCCGATTGAGATGGACGCCTCGGTCAAACAGAAAATTGATGCCTTATGGGAATCTCTAGGTATCGACTAAGCTAGTTGATGGTTTAGCGAGGCTGAGTTCCAGCCCCTGTTTATAACATTCGTGAGCCTTATCCTTGGTGCTGGCTTGCTGCTCGTACGTTTTTCCTAACAGCAGCAACGCAGGACTATTGGGCGCAATGGCTAGGCTCTGCTCGAGGTGGTCTATTGCCTGTGTTAAGTCGGCCTGTGCTAAATACAGCTGGGCGATAGCATTGAGTAAATCGGTGTTATCGCGATAGTTTTTTAGCCATTTAGTTAACTGTTTAAGCTTCTTCGCCGGATCCGTCGTCAGCTGGCAATATAACTCCAGTAGGCTTGGCTCAAATTGGTTGCTGAGTGCTTTCACGAGTAAATTTTCGGCGCTACTGTCGTTCGCTGCGTCGATCAGCTGCTGGGCATAGGGTCTGAGGTATTCGGCAGTGAGTTTTTGTTTTTTATCGACAGTTTTCCACAAGCTTTCTAGGGCGCGCCCTGTTTGGCTGTGGAGTAGCTTAATAATCGTTTGTTGTTCAACCGCTTGCCATTCCTGTTGAGGAATCTTACGGTTGTTCTTGAGAGCCGGTAGTAACTTATAGAGCGCTTCCCAATCGTTGAGCTTTAGGTGGCTCTTCATCAATAAGCTGAGTACCACGGGGTGGCCTGGGGTGGCTGTTTTGAGTTGCTGCAAGCTGGCGAGCGCTTGTTCAACTTGGCCGGCGGCGAGCTGCAGTTTTGCCCGCGTCAGCTGAATCGCGTGGAGCTGGTCGGGCAATGCCTCACCGGCTTTAAACAGGTAGTCATCTCGGCGATTATAAGCGCCTTGAGATTGTGCGGCGTGAGCGGCACTCAGGTAGTTTAATAAGGGGGTCTCGCTTTGTTTGGCGTGTTTAATCAACAGTTTTTCTGAGCGCTGCCAATTACCTTCCGTTGAATCGAGGAAGCCGTTATTCAACGCCTTGGTCGCACGTTGCTGTTTGCGTTTACTATTCCATGACGAAAGGTTTTTTGGCACCCGTTTAACCGTTAGTACGGTGCGTAGGGCGATATAAAAGCTAAGGAAACACAGTAGGCTAATAAATAACAATACCGCGAGCGAGGTTTCAACCGATAGCTGGCCGTAAGTGAGCAAGGCGTAACCAGGGTCTAGATGTACTTGATAAGCGAGGCCGGTGGCGATAATTAGCGCGAGGGTGGCGATCAGGATGAGTTTCATGGTGCTGCCTAGGGAGTTGCTTTAATCGGGGTTGCGCTTACAGGTTCAACCTTCACTGCCTGCGGGCTTTCACTGGGCTGGCTGTTTTCTTCCTCGGCGGTGGTTTCCACTTGGCCGGTTACGGTTTCATTCATGGTTAACAGAGGTAACTCGCGTAACATCTTCAGCGACAAGCTAATGCTCGGCAGTTGGGCCTTAATGGGGGTGTTTTTCAGTGATTCTAATTGCTCGATCGCTGTTTTTACCCTGGGTTTAGCGGCATCAAAATAGTCACTTAACCAATCAATAGAAATGGCGATGCTCGCGTTATAAAGGTTTTCATCTTTATTAATCAAAGCGAGTCTAGCGGCTTCCAGTTTAAGCGCGAGGTTTTTCCTAATTAGCTCGATTTGCTCTGGGGTCATTAAGGCGGCGATGGGTTTATCGTGGCGGCGCACGACGACCAGCTTGCTGAAATTTGACCAGGCTTCATTGAGGGTTTGTTGGATGTTTTCTGGTATCGGCGAGGCTTCGCCTTTACCAATTTCTGGGGCTTGTGCGGTGCCTGCGTGTGGCTCGCTGATGCCCATTTTGGCGACGGCATTTTCTAGTGCAATCAACTGCGATGAGATGCCGACGGTATCCGGCATAGCGGTGCTTTTCAGGATGTTAATTTCTTTTGCGAGTTGTTCGCGTACGGCAAAGGTTGTTGGATCGCCGTTTTCTTTCAGTCGTTGATCGGCGGCTTGTAGGGCGATGATCGCGGTGTTGATATCACCAGCGAGTTGTAAGCGGGTATTGGCTAAGCTGCTCAAGTATTCAGCTTCGGCGATAAGCCACTGGCGGCGGCTTTTGCCTACTTGATTTTGCAATAACTCGAATTTCTCGCTAGAGCTCAGTTGTAAGTTGCTGAGTTGTTTTGATAGCCCGGCGTCTAAGGAGGCGATATTGGCATCCAAGCGCTGCGATAGCTGTTGATTATCGTCTTGTAAGCCCTCGCTTTGCACGGATAATTGTTTGATTTGTAGTTGTAACTGGTTGAACGCCCAATAACCGGCGCCGGCGGTCGCAAGGACTAAGCCAATCGATAATAGCGCTAGGCTAGAACGGCTTTTTGGTTGAACGGCGGTGTCAGCGCTGCTCTTGGTGAGTTTTTTTTTGTTACTGCTGGTTTTTTTGTTCGCTGAGCCGCTTGTTGTTGATTCGGTAGCGGTGCTTGATTTGTCGTTCATGGCGGTATCCACAAGTATTAGGAAATAGCGGGCTGGCACACGGGCTAGCACGCTTCTCTCAACTGAAAAATTAGGGCTGTTTAATAGTATACCGTTGCCGGCTTAAAGATGTATTAAAACTCATGGGCTTTTTCGATCCGGAGAATGGTCGACACGAGGCCCTCATCGCTCGCTTCTGGGCTGGCATCGACGTGTTGGCAGCCTAGGCTCTGTGCATACTCGGCGATACGTTGGCTAAACACAATAAAGTGACTGTGTTGTTTGAGCTGTTCGGCCTTATTGGGCAATAAGGCGAATAGATTGCTGAGTGCCAACTGGCTGCTAATGGTGATGTAATCGAGGGTCTCATCGGGAAGAGCGGTGTATTCGGGGCGGCCACGGCGGTATACATCGATACTCTGAAGCGCTAGGCCTCGTTGACGCAATTGATCGGCGAGGAAATTGCGGCCACCTTCACCCTTGATCAGGGTCGCTGTTTTAGCGTCGAGCTGAACGGGGAATTTATCGAGCAGGGATTCGCTAGTGAAGGGTGCTTGGGCGATGATGCTGGGGGTTAAGCCGATGCGGCGAAGGCTATCCGCCGTTTTCGGCCCAATCGCCACCAGTTGATTGGGTAGCTTTGGCCAGTGCCGCTTAAGTAATTGATCGGCGTGTGAGACCGCGTTGGCACTGGTGAAAATAAGATAATCCTGCTCGGCTAACTGGCTTAATTGCTGGCGAGCCCTTGGATCAGCGTCTATGGTTTGAATTTCAATGCTGGGGTAGCGAATAGGTGTTAAGCCCGCAGCGCTTAATTGCTCGGATAAATTAAACGCTTGTGAGGCGGGGCGGGTGACTAAAACACGGGTGCTCCGATCATTTGTCGGCATCTTGGTAGAGCCTATCTAATATCTGCTTGGCGCCAGCGGCTAATAGGCGATTGGCGACGGTGCGGCCAATTTCTTCGGCGTGTTCGATAGGGCCTTCTAATTGTTCGCTGATGAGTACGCTGCCATCAGGCTCGGCGACTAGGCCGTGTAAACGGATGGAATCACCCTTGATCCGTGAATGTCCCGCGATAGGGGCTTGGCAACCGCCTTCTAGGGTCAAGTTCATCGCGCGTTCGGCAGTAATTCGGCTGGCTGTTGCGGGGTCGTGGAGGCAGGCGACCAGTGCTTGGGTGGCGCTATCGTTTGAGCGGCACTCGATGCCAATAGCGCCTTGGCCAATCGCGGGCAACATGATATTCGCTGGCAACGCAACCTTGATGCGTTGTTCAAAGCCTAGGCGGATTAAGCCGGCGGCGGCGAGAATAATCGCATCATATTGACCATCGTCTAATTTTTGTAAGCGGCTGTTGACGTTACCCCTCAGTGACTTGATTTTCAAATCGGGGCGTAAGTCTAATAATTGACACTGGCGTCTAAGGCTGGAGGTGCCGACAACCGCATCCTGTGGTAAATCCTCGATACTGGCATAACTATTCGACACGAAGGCGTCGCGTGGGTCTTCACGCAATAAAATAGCACTAAGTTCTAAACCATCGGGGAGTTGTGCTGGCACGTCTTTCATCGAGTGCACGGCAATATCGGCGTCACCGTTCAACATGCCGAGTTCTAATTCTTTAACAAAAAGGCCTTTGCCGCCAATTTTTGCTAATGGCGTGTCGAGGATTTTATCGCCTTGGGTGATCATTTTAACTAATTCAACCTGCAACTCCGGGTGTGAGGCAGTTAATAAACGAGCGACGTGTTCGGCCTGCCAAAGAGCGAGTGGGCTACGGCGGGTGGCGATTCTAATGAGGGTCATTATTACAGGCGGTTTGTTTGAGATGGCTTGATTATAGCAGTGCTAACGGGGCTTTTTGTCAGTAGCCGGTTGTTTTTGCTTGAGCAGGCGGTTTAACTCGGCTTGGTGACGACGGCTAATGCTGAGGCTGTCGCTGCAACCGTTGAGTCGTAGTTTGAATCGGCCCAAGCCGCATTTAACGATGGCGCTAATCGAGTTTATATTTACTAGCGCATTACGGTGGATACGGAAAAACATCGAGGGGTACTCTTCTGCTAGCTGCTTCAAGGGCTGGTCTAATAATACGGAGGTCTCAGCAGTCACCGCTAAGGTGTATTTATTATCCGCTTTAAAGTAAATAATGTCGTCGATTTCCAGTAGTTGCAAACCGCTGTGGGTCTGCGCGCAAAGGTATTGGCGTGGGCCGAGTAGCTGTTGATTGAGGCTTACTAGGTTGGTGATTTGTGCGGTGTTGCTCAGCACCTTGTCTAAGCTTTGCTGTAAACGCTGTTTTTTCACCGGCTTTAATAAATAATCGATGGCGTTTTGCTCGAAGGCTTGGATGGCGTATTGATCGAAGGCGGTCACAAAAACCACCAGGGTGGTTAATTTCGCTTGTTGTATTTCAGCGGCAACTTGTAGGCCATCCATCGCCGGCATACGGATATCCAATAAGGCCAGGTCGGGTTGATATTGCAGGCATTGTTGCAGCGCCTCTAGGCCATTACTAGCATCGGCGTAAATATCGTGTTCGGGGCTGATTTCTTCGATCAGTAACTTAAGGCGTTGCCGCGCGAGCGGCTCATCATCGGCGATAAGGATCTTCATTCTGCTAACGTTTGGTAAGGGAAGCGTAAGGAGGTGTGAAACTCACCGTCCGCCTCGCTACTGAGTAGTTTGCCTTGTTCTGGGAAACAGCTTTGGATGCGTAGGCGAATGTTCTCTATCGCCATGTTATTGCCTGATCTAGGGGCGTGAGCCGAGCCGCTGGGGTTACTGATATTTAAGCTGATTAGCTGCTGACGCATATTGGCGTTAATGCGTAGAGTGCCGCCTTGCGCACGCGGCTCTATCCCGTGATAAACCGCATTTTCAACTAACGGTTGGATACTGAGCGGGGGGATTAAGGCGTCTGCAGGAATGGCCGACACCTCGAGTTCGATCCTGAGTCGATCACCCAAACGAGTTTGCTCGATATTTAAGTATTGCTGAATTAAACGAAGTTCTTGTTGAAAGGGCACCAGCCGCGTTGTCATGTGCATATTGGCACGAAATAGTTCGGCTAAATCTTCGGTGAGGGTTTCCGCTAGGCTGGGGTTCAAGCGGGTCAAACTAGCGATGGTATTGAGGCTGTTGAATAAAAAATGGGGGCGTATACGTGCTTGCAAGGCATCGAGTTTTGCCTCGGCTTCGGCGCTTACTTGTTGACGCCATTGAAATTGAATATATAAAAAGCGCAATAAAACCCCACTAAATATGATGCTGATACCGCTATTTCTAAGATAGATATTCAGAGGTGTCTGACTGGGGCTGGGGAATAAATTAAATGACGGTAATACCGAGCTGATTAACCAGCTGAGAAACATCGTCGTGAGGTTGATGACCAGGAATATCAATAGGCAAGATTTCAGCGCAGAATATTGCCGAATACGCTGTTTGCAGCTGCAGAATAACGCGGCGCAAGTAAAGGCGACCCAGAGAATAAATAGCGCATTTAAGCTCAATGCAGACCAGTAGTTACCGTTAATAAAACCACTATTGAGCGCTAGGGTGATGGCTAATAACAGGGAAATAAGGGTGATATACAGCACGTTAAGCGGCCGACAGGTGTCGGGTAGAAAATAGGCTTGCGCTGGTGGTGAGCGTTTATCCATGAGGCGGGGCTAGCTTGTTTGTTAGAAGCTACAAAATTAGCGAATCTTAAGTGATATACTAGGTGAAAATTCACTTTTATCCACATACCATGTCACAAGATAAACAAAATAAACTGTGGGGCGGACGCTTCACCGAGAGTACTGATGCCTTTGTTCAGGCCTTTACCGCTTCTGTTAACTTCGACCAACGTTTAGCGCGTTACGATATTGAAGGCTCTGTTGCACACGCCAAGATGCTCTGCCAAGTCGGTATTTTGAGCGAACAAGAACGTGAGCAAATCATCAAGGGTTTGGCCGAGGTGCTAGAACTTATCGAAGCGGGCCAGTTTGAGTGGTCTATCGAACTTGAAGACGTGCATATGAATATCGAAGCCGCCTTAACCGAGCGGATTGGTATTGCGGGTAAAAAATTGCATACCGGTCGTTCACGGAATGACCAAGTGGCGACGGATATTCGTTTGTTTTTACGTGAGCAACTCGCGTTGATTGATAGCGAACTGACACGTTTACAGCAGGGCTTGGTTGGCCTAGCCGGCGCGAATACCGATACGATCATGCCAGGGTTTACCCATTTACAGGTGGCACAACCGGTAACCTTCGGTCATCACTTGATGGCTTGGTTTGAAATGCTCAAACGTGATGCGGAGCGCTTTGCCGATTGTGCTAAACGGGTCAATGTTATGCCCTTGGGTTCGGCGGCATTAGCCGGAACCAGTTACCCGATTGACCGTTTAATGACGGCTGAGTTATTAGGTTTCACAAAGCCCTGTGCTAATTCGCTGGATGGCGTGAGTGATCGAGATTTTGCGATTGAATTTTGCGCGGCCTCGGCACTGCTGATGACCCATCTATCGCGTTTCTCGGAAGAAATTGTGTTGTGGACCAGTGCGCAATTTAATTTTATCCACTTGCCTGATGCCTTTTGTACTGGCTCGTCGATTATGCCGCAAAAGAAAAACCCCGATGTACCTGAGTTGGTGCGCGGTAAAACCGGCCGAGTGAATGGTAATTTGGTATCACTGCTGACCCTGATGAAATCGCAGCCGCTGGCTTACAATAAAGACAACCAAGAAGATAAAGAACCGTTATTTGATACCGTCGATACGGTTCTCGGTTCGTTACGGGCGTTTGCCGATATGGTGCCAAATATCGAGCCGGTAAAAGAGTCGATGTTAAAAGCGGCAAAACAAGGTTTTTCAACCGCGACGGATTTAGCGGACTACTTAGTGGGCAAGGGCATTGCGTTTAGGGATGCACACGAGGTTGTTGGTTTGGCGGTGCGTTTAGGGACCGATACTGGACGTGATTTATCAGAACTGTCATTAGAAGAATTACAAAGCTTTTCGACTGAAATAACCGCCGATGTTTTTGAGGTGTTGACCTTGGAAGGTTCCGTGTCTGCGCGTGACCACCTGGGTGGAACGGCACCGAACCAGGTGCGTTATGCGGTATCGGAGGCAAAGGCTTTTTTAGCGGCAAAGCTTAAATAGTTTGGAAAGCTGATATTTCTATAGAATTCAGCAATACTGCTAGTCTTATCAATAATAATGGTATGAACTAACAATGCGAGAGTCCTTATCAATGGGCTGGGGGCAGCAAGCGCTTGAGCAGGCAAGCTTTGGTGTGTTGTGGCTTAAGCCCGATAACAGTTATTATTTGAACCCTTATCTGTGTTCGATACTGGGCTTGGATGAAAGTGAGGCGGTCGGCGAGGAATGGCTTGAGGCTGGGCCGTTGGCGAGTGCATTATTGGATGTGAACAGCCCCTTACAGCTCGTCGATGCTAAGGGGCAAGCTCTATGGATGCAGCGAGAAGCTATAAATAAAGCCGAGTTAAGAGTTTATTTTTTCCATAATTGTAGCGATTGGGTGCTTATTGGTAACGAATGTCGTCGATTACAGGGCGAATTGGCGAATCTTGCTGCGACTAGCTCGGTACAGGGTTTGATTAATAATGATGTGATGTTGCAGTTATTAGATGGGCATATTAGTTGTAGCCGGCGTTACCTGAACCCATTATCGCTGTTGCGAATTCGTTATGAGTTCCCCAACGATATGGAGGCTGCCTTGGTCTCACATTGTATTCAGCGCATCGCGTTTTTTTTGAAAGACCAGTTACGCTGGGCGGATCAGATTGGCATGTTGGATTCGCAGAGTTTTTTAGTGATCCTACCGGAAACAGATTATCAGTCTGCGGCCAGTCTATTAAAAAAGTTTAATGATGAACCACATTTAGCCTTGTTCTCTAGTGACGACGAGAAGCCATTGTCATTTTCGATAGGTTTGACCGAGTGGCGGAAAGGTGATGTGGCGACAAAAATGCTGAAGAATCTCCAGCAGGATGTCGATTTGACGGTGGTCTAGGGAATGACAAAACCGGTGCAAAGCCCAGCGCAGCAGCGCAACTTAAAAAGTATATCGTTACTGGCTGCCAACGGCGAAATCAGCAAAAAAGAAATCCGCGTTATCAAACAACGTTTTTTAAATTTACATAAGTTGAAAATGCAGCGCGCCTTGGATGCGACCACCCCGCGGCAAAAAATATTCTTAGAAATTCTGCCACTACTATTTCACGTCAACCATCCCGTGTTGCCGGGTTATGTATCGAGTAAAACCCCCGCTGGTATTGCTGACTATGCACCGAGTAAATTAGCGATAGAAAAAGCCAAAAAATTGGGTCAAGGTTTTGTTTATAGCAAACGTGCGCGGCGAATTTTTGGTATTGAATCTATTTTTCTGATGGGCAGTGTCGGCAGTATCGCTTACGTGAAAGGCAGTGATATGGACCTGTGGTTATGCCACGCACCTAATTTATCGGTCGAGGAATTAACACTTTTACAAAACAAGGCGACTGAGATAGAGAAGTGGGGCGAAACGCTGGGCCTAGAAGTGCATTTTTTCATGATGGATGCAGAGGCGTTTAAACATGGTGCGGCGACCCCATTATCGGCTGAGAGCAGTGGTAGCACCCAACACCATTTATTATTGGAAGAGTTTTATCGTACCGCGTTGTATGTGGCGGGGCGTTATCCAGTTTGGTGGTTAGTGCCGCCAGAAGAAGAAAATAATTACCAGGCCTTCGTCGATAACTTAATAAATCAGCGTTTCATTGAGCGACACGACGTGATCGATTTTGGCGGCTTAGAGAATGTGCCGGCAGAGGAATTCTTAGGGGCATCATTTTGGCACTTATATAAGGCCATCGACTCACCGTATAAATCCTTGCTGAAATTGATGTTGATGGAATCATACGTCGCCAAGTACCCGAATTCACATTGGTCGGCCTTACGCATGAAAGAGCGTGTGTATGCGGGGGAATCGGATGTAAATAAGCTAGACGCGTATTTAATTTTATATAGCGTGTTAGAAGAGTATTTCTTAGAACGCAACGAGCCAGAGCGCTTAAACCTGATGCGTTACTGTTTTTACAGTAAATTGAATGAACACGAGACCACTGCATCGAAGTATTTGAAGCAGGACTGGCGGCAAGATGTTTTTAAAGAGATGTTGCAGCAGTGGGCGCCGTTACCCGATTATATGGACTTGGCCTTAGAAAATAAGGCGTGGAATATTTCACAAGTAAAACAAGAAAAAGAGCGCCTAACCAAGGAGTTGATGAATAGCTACCGGTTATTGATTCGTTTTGCCAAAGAGCGAATAGACGCCTCGAAACGAAACAGTGAAGAACTGACCTTGCTCGGCCGAAAATTGAATGCCGCGTTTGACAAACGCCCCAGTAAACTCGAGCGTTCGACGATTAAGAATAAACGTATGCAGCAAGAAAATAAGGTGCTGTTAAAACAACGTTCGGGGGCCAATAATCAACCGTACTGGCTGTTAAATAGACTGGATATCAATGGTCAGGAGCAATTGATTCGCCAAGCCCATGGTTTAATCTCCTTATTAGCTTGGTGTGTCGATTATGGTGTGCTGAGCGAAAAAACCAAAATAGCCCTAGATCCGGGCAGCAGTCAAATTAGCTCGCGTGAGGTCATACAAACCTTACGCAGCGTTGCGGTGTTTTTTAGTACCCTACCGAAAAAACCGGCGCACCTCGACGCCTATCGTTATAAACCGGCGGTGACGAACGTGATGTTGGTGATTAACTCCGGCCTAGACTCGATGAGTGATTTTACCGATCAGGGCATCAACCTCACCTCAGATCGATCCGATGCACTCAGCTTCGGCTCTCAGCGGCGGAATTTGGTGCATACCGTGGATATGATGTTTCGCAATTCATGGAATGAAATTGTGGTGGGTAAATATGAGGGTGTTGAAGGCTTAATGGCTAGTATCTGTGAGATATTCGACCATAAAACCATCGGCGCTCGGCAACAACTACCTCGCTTGGTGTGTACAAGTTATAACTCGCCAAGGGCGATGAGTGTAGCAAAACGTGTTCAGCGCTTGTTTAACGATATTGGCCTCGAATTTAAGTCTTATAGCAGCAGTTTGTCGCCACGTTTGGTGATTCGAATGGGCCGTTTGTTCTGCATCATGCAAGTGAGAGAGCGGAAAATGACCAGTGAGATAGTTAATGAAAGTGAGTTTTTAACCGCATTGGGTAAACCTCAACCGAGTATGAGCCCAATATGTTTTGATAGCCTAGCCGACAAAAAACGTTTGTTGCCAACTATTTGCACACACCATCAAGCGGGGCGGATTCAGGTTTATTACACCCATTTGGCGGATAATACGGCGTTGATTTATATGCTGGATGAGAAGGGTTCCTTATTCTTTAAGCAGTTGGCTTTTGTCAACGAGCGGGTGTTGTTACAGGCTTATAAAAAGCTTATCGATAATGTACTGCACCGTTGCCGTTTAGCCGCGTATGAGCAAGACGATATGGATTTTGACTTGGAGGTGGAATATTATCGCGCTGATAAGGCTCGAGGCCGCTGGCAACTTACCGAAGTGAAGCTCGCTGAGCAAACGGCTGAGAAAAGTCTAAACGTGTGTGTGTCCTATGATCCTTTGCTGAAACAAACCCAAATTGATTGTAATGAGCAGAGTTTTTCAAGCATCGAACACGGGGCTGATTTATACCGCGCGGTGGCCGGTTTTATCCGTGCCGAGCGCTCCGAGCATGAGGATTACCCCGTGTATGTGAGCGATATCGACGTGCCTTTTGCACAATTAGGCGCGGCAACGCAGGCCGAATTGCAAACCATTCATTACCTGAAGTATAAACAAGCGATAGAAAAAAAATTGAACCTTTAATGGCTCGGCTGGCTTCCTTGCATTGTAAACTACGCCTTGCACCTAGCCCAGCGGCTAGTAGCTGGGCTAGGTGCAATAAAGGTCTACCTTATCGTCTTAACTCGACCGCATATGAGCCAATAAGGTCTCAGCATCGCTACAGCTAAATGGGTCGTCTGGGCAGTTATCCATTTTTCCGGCTTCGCTAAATAAGGCGCTGATAACCGAGTTTTCGACGAGCATCGAGTAGCGCCATGAGCGCTCACCGAAACCTAGGTTTTCTTTTTTCACCAACATGCCCATTAAACGGCTGAAATCGCCATTGCCATCGGGCAGCATTTTCACTTGATGAGTACCGAGGTCTTTACCCCATTTGAACATGGTAAAAGCATCGTTAACGCTAAGGCAGTAGATTTCATTGACACCGAGTTCTTTAAATGCCTGATAGTTAGCTTCAAAACCCGGTAAATGGCTGTTGGAACACGTCGGGGTGAAGGCGCCGGGTAGGGCGAAAATGATAATTTTTTTAGCGGCGAATAGCTGATGACTGGATACATCTTGCCAGCGGAAAGGGTTCGGCCCTGCTACGCTGCTGTCTCGTACACGGGTTTTGAAAGTGACTTCGGGGACTGTTGTGTTCATGATATTTCTCCTATTGATTAGCGTGGCTGCTGCTTTATCTAGATAAGGATAGTAGATGAAATAATGACATAAATATAATCGATTGATTTTATTGTATTGATAGCTTTTATCTATGACTGGTGGGCGTTGACGATGAGCTGTTGGAACGCCTCTAACAAGTGCTTTCGGGGGCTGGTTTTTCGCCAGACTAGGTGGATACTGCGCATGGGTTCGGGTGGCTTGAACGGAATATATTTGATATGTGTATCATCGTGCTCAATCGCAATATCGGGGATGAAAGTCAGACCGGTGTTGGCTCTGACCATTTGACGCAACGTTTCAAGACTCGCAGCTCGAACATTATGCACCTCCTCTATTCCGCTCAGCTGGCAAAGTTGCAGCGCTTGGCTACGCAGACAATGGCCTTCATCTAATAACAGTAAGGGCTGAGCGATTAAGTCGGCCATATCGATCTGGTTACGCTGTGCCAGCGGGTGCAGGCAGGAGACGGCTAGTTTAAAGACGTCGTTGAATAAGAGCCGCTGTTCGAGCTCAGGTTCACTGATAGGCCCGGCTAATAAAGCGGCATCAATTTCACCGCGTTTCAATTGCTGTAATAGGCTGTCGGTTTTTTCCTCAATAAGAATCAGCCGTAATTCACTGAACCGCTGGCTTATTAACGGTACGAGGCTGGGCAATATATAGGGGGCTAGGGTCGGAAACGCGCCCAGTCTAAAATCGCCAGCATAGGGGTTTTGTGAGTTTTTAGCCAAGGTTTCGATTTGCTCAACCTGCTGTAATATTTGCTGCGCGCTATTGATAATTTGCTGGCCGAGCTCGGTAATCAGCACTCGCTTATTACTACGTTCAAAGATTTGTACCGCTAACGATTGTTCCAGTTTTTTAATCTGCATGCTGAGTGTGGGCTGGCTCACAAAGCAGCTCTCCGCCGCTTTGATGAAGCTCTTGTGTTTGGCTACGGCCAGCAGGTATTTCAAATCACGGATATTCATCGAGCTAGCGCTTAAGCCAACACCTTAGATAACCACTGCTTGATTTGTAATATTTCCTTCGCGCATACCGCGTGATCCATCGGATGACTATGCCATTCAACACGGTAACCGGCTTGCTCAAGAAATTCTCTAGACGATTCCGCGTATTCGATAGGAATCACCGGGTCGAGGTCACCATGGGCATAAAAAATAGGCAGTTTGGCGTGGCCGCTGGTAGCTGCATTTGGCAGGCTGTCGCGCATCGGTACATAGGTCGATAAGGCCATAATGCCGCCTAAGGTTTGCGAGAATTGCAGGCCGCTATTGATCGCGATAACCCCGCCTTGGGAGAAACCGGCAATCACGATTCGACTGGGGTCGATACCACAGGCTATTTCATCGTTGATCATCTGCTGGATAATTGAACTGGAGTGTTCGATACCGGCTGCATCGGCGCGTTGCATAATATCGCTGTCATGGATGTCATACCAAGCGGGCATAACCGCGCCGCCATTAACGCTCACTGGGATATTCGGTGCGTGGGGGAAAACAAAACGAATTCCTAACTCATCTTGAATATCGAGCTGGGGGACGATCGGCGCAAAATCATCACCACTCGCGCCTAAGCCATGTAACCAGATCACACAGCTGCGGATCGGGGTGTTGGGGTTTGAGATGATTGATGGGAGGCGGGTTGCGAGCATGGTTTAACCTATCTTGTTGGTTGCTTGGAAGGATTAGAGTATGCCAAAAAACCTACAAGGTTTATACTGCCGTGTATTGAAATATTAATAAGGATGCGAAGATGGCGCGTGGAATAAAAGTGTTGGTATTAGTGGCGGTAATCAGCATGATCAGTGGTTGTGGGCAGAAGGGTGATTTATATATGCCTAACGAACAAGTTAGCAACATATTGGGTTTATAAATGGATCATTTTCAGTATCGAAATAATCAGCTGCACTGTGAAGACGTTAGCGTGCAAAATATCGTTGAACAATTTTCCACACCGACGTATGTCTATTCTAGAGCCACCTTAGAGCGACACTGGAAAGCATTTGACGACGCCTTTGAGGGTCGGCCACACTTGATTTGTTACGCGGTAAAAGCCAATTCAAATATCGCGGTGCTGAACGTATTAGCACGTTTGGGTTCGGGTTTTGATATCGTTTCCTTGGGGGAACTTGAGCGGGTTTTAACCGCCGGTGGCCAGCCAGATAAAATCGTTTTCTCAGGTGTAGGCAAACGTCACGACGAGATTCGCCGTGGGCTAGAAGTCGGTATTCGTTGTTTTAACGTCGAAGTGGTGGATGAACTCGATCGTATCAATAGTATTGCGGCAGAGTTAGGCCTAGTGGCTAATATTTCTATTCGGGTAAATCCCGACGTGGACGCACAAACCCACCCGTATATTTCTACCGGCTTAAAAGAAAATAAATTTGGTTTAGACATCGAAACCGCGTTTGTTGAATATCAACGCGCAAAACAATTGAAAAGTCTCAAGGTGGTGGGCTTAGATTGCCATATCGGTTCACAACTGACCGAGATTACCCCTTTTGTTGATGCGCTGGATCGCGTCATTGGGCTATTAGAGCGCTTAAAAGGCGTGGGTGTGGAGATCGAGCACCTAGACTTAGGCGGTGGCCTAGGCATTCGTTACCGTGATGAGCAGCCAGTCTTGCCGGAAGATTACGTTAAAGCCTTGTATCAGCGTTTAGGGGATCTACCGTACGAAATTATTCTCGAACCCGGGCGCGCGATTGCCGGCAATGCCGGTATTTTAGTAACCAAGGTTGAGTACATTAAACCGACCGCCGATAAGCAGTTCGCGATTATTGATGCGGCGATGAATGACTTAATGCGTCCAGCCCTTTACCAAGCTTGGCAGGAGATTATTCCGCTGCAGCTCGGCTCAGAAGCGGATAGCGCCTTATATGATATCGTTGGCCCAGTGTGTGAAACCGGCGACTTCTTAGGTAAAGACCGTGAGCTGGCGATTGCCGAAGGCGATTTACTGGCGGTGCGTTCATCCGGCGCTTATGGTTTTACCATGAGCTCGAATTACAACTCGCGGCCTAGTGTCGCCGAAGTAATGATCGACGGTGATCAGCAGCACTTGATTGGGAAACGCCAGAGCATTGAAAGCCTATGGCAAAATGAGCAGCAATTACCGAATGACCACGAGGATGTAGGTTGTTAATTAACTTCAGTAAAATGCACGGCCTCGGTAACGACTTTGTGGTGATCGACGCGGTTAATCAAGCGATTGACTTGAGCGAGGAGCAGATCCGTCAGCTGGCGGACCGGCATTACGGCATCGGTTTTGACCAAATGTTATTGGTTAGACCGGCGCAAACAGGGGCCGACTTCCGTTATGTTATTTATAACGCCGATGGCAGTGAAGTGTCTCAGTGTGGCAATGGCGCGCGTTGTTTTGCCTTATTCGTTAAGCAAAAAGGTTTAAGCGATAAATCGAGTATACGGGTAGAAACCGGTGCCGGTGAACTGGTGTTGAATATTGACGCGGAGAATCAAATTACCGTGGATATGGGCGAACCGATATTTGAACCGGCAATAATACCGTTAAATAGCGCACAACGACAATCACTATATAGCGTTGAGGCGGCGGCTGTGCAGCTCGAGTTTTCGGCTATCTCGATGGGCAATCCGCACGCGGTTATCGAAGTCGACGATCTACAGCAGAGCGATGTCGAGGTGTTGGGCGCGGCGATGGAATCCCACCCTATTTTCCCCGAACGGGCGAATATCGGTTTTAGTGAAATCGTCAACCAGCATTCTTTAAAACTACGGGTCTACGAGCGTGGTGCGGGCGAAACTCTAGCCTGTGGCAGCGGTGCTTGCGCGGCGGCAGTGGCGGGTATTCAACGGGGGCATTTGAGCAGCCCAGTGCGAGTTGAATTGGCCGGTGGTGAATTGACGATTGCTTGGCAAGGTGAGGGGCAGCCGGTGATGATGAGTGGCCCAGCAAGTTTTGTTTTTGATGGAAGAATTGAATTATGAATGAACAACAGCAGGTCTGCGAAACAGACGAGTTAAGTGCGCAGCAGATACGGCACTACCTACTTAATAACCCCGATTTTTTTAATCATTATCCCGAGTTAGTCGATGAGATTAAAATCACCGATCAACGCGCTGGAGTGGTCTCTCTAACGATGCGCCAATTGGCGCAGTTACGTGATAAAAACCAGCAAGCGCAGAAACAATTAGACGGCTTGTTGGCGATTGCACGTGAGAATGATGCTTCGTTTGGCCGTATGCAACAACTCACTACCCGCTTGATGGAAGCCCGTTGTGTGGAAGACGTGTTTGCCAGCCTAGATGATAGTTTGCGTGAGTGTTTTTCGGCCGATTTTTTTGCGATTCGTTTATTAGACAGTGCAGCCGTTGCCGATTTCCCGATTAGCGAGGTGGTTTGGCAGCAGGACGCGCTGCAGTTGGAGAGTTTTGCAGGTTTTTTAGAGGCGCAACAAATTAAATGTGGTCAGCCAACACAGAAACAAGCGGAGGCACTCTTTAACGAGCAGGCGGCGCAGGTGCAATCGGCGGCGTTAATCCCGTTAAGAATCGAGCAGCTAGATGGTGTATTGGCGATTGGCAGCAAAGATGAGCAACGCTTCCATTCAGCGATGGGTAACTTGTTTTTGGCCCACCTAGGTGAGCTGGTGGCGAAGCGCTTAGCCTCGTTACTGCCGCTTAAAGACGTCTAATGGAGGCGACGGCTGTTGCCCATGAGCAGCAGTTTTTGCAGGTATTACGGGTAGAGCGTCGTTTGTCGGCGCATACCTTAAAGGCCTACCAGCGTGACCTGGCGCGTTTACAAACGTTTTGTGATGAGCAGGGGCTCAACGCTTGGACGGATATCAGCCCGCAACATATTCGTCAGTTTATTGCCCAGCGCCATCAACAGGGTCTAGCTAGCCGAAGCTTGCAGCGAGAACTCTCGGCTTGCCGGAGTTTTTTCAATTATTTAATTAAGCTAAAATTGCTCGCACATAACCCCGCCGCGGCGATACGTGCCCCGCGCGCGGCGAAGAAGTTACCGTATGTGCTCGACGTCGATCAAATCAGCGTGTTATTGGATACGACGGCGCTTGAACCCTTGGAGGTTCGCGATCTCGCGATGTGGGAATTATTGTATTCATCGGGCCTAAGGATCAGCGAACTGGTGGATGTTAAGCTGATGGAACTCGACTTTAGTGCTAAAAATATCCATATCATCAACGGTAAGGGTGGGCACTCTAGATTATTGCCATTGGGCGCTAAGGCGATTGAGGCGATTCGTGCTTGGTTGTTATTGCGAGCTGAATTTATCAAGGATGATGAACCGGCCGTATTCGTCGGTAAAACGGGGCGACGTTTAACGACCCGCAGCGTGCAATTACGCCTAGAGCGTTGGCGTAAGCGGCAGGGCCTGCAGGGGCGCTTACACCCGCATATGCTACGTCATTCGTTCGCCAGCCATATGTTAGAGTCGAGTCAAGATTTAAGGGCGGTGCAAGAGCTGCTGGGGCACCGTAATATCAGTACCACCCAAGTCTATACCCATCTAGACTTCCAACACCTCGCCTCGGTGTATGACCAAGCGCACCCTCGTGCTAAAAAGAAAAATAAATAGCTATAGAGCGGTTTGAGGCCTCTGTATAAGCTCGTGAGCCTCGATGAACCGAACTTGGCGGTGAAATAGGTTGGGTTTTTGAGCAACCTACTTAATTAAAAGTAGGTGCCCAAAGCGGTGTTGTTATGTTGATGTAGCGATTTATAACTGGCGTAAAAAATCTTGATGTTTTTCATCGATCATTTCATCAACCCTGGCCATCACCTCGCCACTGGCGACCTCAAAACTATCAATCGAATCGAGTAATTGCTGGCGAATAGTGGGTTCATTCATCCAGTCCTGTCCCGCATACACTAAGGCCTGTTGCACATCCTTATGTACCCGTTCATGCGGGGTATTGAGGGCGCTATAAGCCTGAGTATGGCTAAACTGTTCGAGTCCAATGCCCTCAAAATACCATTTACCTAATCGGCAAGCGGTATGGGGGGTTTGCACCGCTTGGTATTCGGCTGCAGTATGGTCTTTATCAATCGCGATATAGGCATTTTGCTTGAACACGATATGGTCCACTTTAGCGAGTAGGCCAAAGGACTTATCTTTCGAGTAGGACACATAATTGGCGGTTTCATGCGAGGATTGTGATAATTCAGCAAAGCCCTGTTGGAAATTATCCACCTTGTCCTTAATCGATGCAGTTAGCTGGCTAGCGCTGTTGGCTTGCTCGGTCATTTGCAGCACTCGGTCATTAAAGGATTTCAGGGTGGATTCGACCCCAATCGCGGCTTTTTTGGTGTGCTGAGACAGTTTTTTTACCTCATCGGCGACCACCGCGAAACCACGGCCGTGCTCTCCCGCACGGGCGGCCTCAATCGATGCATTGAGCGCGAGTAAATTGGTTTCATCGGCGATGCCGGCAATCACCGATAAGGACTCGGTCACTTTTTTGCTATCTTCACCGAGTGCGGTAACAACGCTGGCAACTGATTGAATGCTGCTGTTGATGTTATTCAGGGTTTGGGTTATTTCGCTGACGGTTTGTGAGCTGTTTTCTGCATTTTCGCCGTTCCGTAGGGCAATTGTTTCAACGTAGGACATTTGTTCGCTGATGCTGGCGAGGCCGTCCTGACTGTTTTTCAGGTTGGCAATGAGGTTATTCGAGTTAGTGTGGTGTAAGGCTGAGGCGAGTTCATTCTTGGCCAGTAACTCATTGTTTTTGCGCATGACCTCAATTGATTTATTGATCTTTTGCAGCGACGACTTGAACTGCCCCGGTAAACCGACATCTAAGGCGATGCGGCGGTAATCACCGACGGAAACGGCGCGGAAGCAGGCGTCGACTTCTTTGAAATAACATTCAACCTCATCGATAAACTCGTTTAGCTCCCAAGCGACCTTGCCGAGCTCACCCATGCCCTTCATATTGATGATGCGGTGGTGTAACTGGCCTCGACTCAGGTCATTTAATAGGCTGTGTAACTGCAGTAAAACCGTCAGCTGTTCGCGGGTTTTAGTGTAACCATAAAAAACGGTACCAGCGATCACCACCAGTAGTGTGCTGATAAACCAATCGAAGCCATTATAAAATGATGAATAGGCGAGTAAAACCAGGGTTGATATTAAGATCAGAGCAATGATGGTTTGCTGCTGGGTTTTAATGAGCGGAATATGCGAACTGGTTTTGTTCTTGTGTGGGGTGTTTATACTCATGGGGTAAGCTTGTATTAGTTTTTGTACAGCTGGAGAACTAGGTCTCTATAACTGGAATTATGCTCGGCGAGGAACTGTTCTAAGTGCGCGATGGATTTGTTAGCTCCTTCTTTGCTACCCGCACGTTGCTCAATTGCGCACATCTCGGCGTATAAGGGCGCGATGACTTGAATCGCACTGGCCGGTGCTTGTCGGCGTACCGAGTAATAGCCTTTTACTTGTTCGTCAGGGCCAAGGTCAGGAGTGATATTGGCAAATACCCAATAATAACTACCATCGGCGCAGAGGTTTTTCACGAAACCAAAAAACTCTTGTTGTTGTTTTAATTCCTGCCATAGGTACTTAAAGACCCCGCGCGGCATATCGGGGTGGCGAACAATATTATGCTGTGTACCGAGTAAGTCTGACTCGGCATATTGAGAAATCTGCATAAAAATACGGTTAGCGTAAGTAATACGTCCTTGTAGGTCGGTTTTGCTGACAATAAAATCGGTATCAGCGATCTGATGTTGCTGGTTTGTTGGAGTAATTGAGGCTTTCATTGCAGATTAAGTATTCCCTTATAAAATGTAATAAGCCACTGAGTATTGTTGAAGTTAGCAAAAATACAAGGCAAAGCCGGTGTTTATTGGCTTTAAGGAGGAAGCAAACAGGTTTTTATCTGATCTAGATCATGTTTGATGAATATTTAGGGCGAATATTAAGCGGTTGCTTATCAAAAATTGTCTGCTATCTTTGAAGTTATATATTAATAAACGTTTTAAGCTGAGCGCTGGATAATGTTTTTTATAAGCGATTATCGGGTCGTTGGGCTTAAGCCTTGTTCACTCTTTTGTCAGTATAAAACCTATGATTGAAGCATGCCTCAGCGAGTTGACCTTTCTGCTAATTGAAGATGACGGCGAATTCGATAACACCTTGCAGGTCGCCTCGAAAGCCTTACCATCGCAGATTTATACGGCGGCCTCTGCTGAGCAAGCGGTGGCGATCCTTGAGACGCAGTCGATAGATATTCTACTGGCGGACCTATGTATTGCGGGGGGGGATCTTTGTCAGGCGGTACGCCAGTTATACCCCGATATAACGATATTGATGGTGTTTGCAGCGGATGATATTAAGCTGCTACTGCCCTTGTTAAGCCTCGGTTCGATTGATTTTCTGCCGAAACCGCTAGACTCATCTACGCTGGTACGCTTAGTTAGCGACATCACGAAAAAAGTTTGTTTACAACAGAAATTAACCCAGAGTTATTCCCAGCTCGAAGTAGAAAAAGAATTTTTAGCGGTCGCCTTGCGCAGTATCGGTGATGGGGTAATGACCACCGACCTCAACGGCAAGGTGCTTATGCTCAATAGCATGGCCGAGCGGTTAACCGGTTGGTCTAGCGAACAGGCAGCGGGGCATCCAGCAAACGAGGTCTTCAATATCGTCGATACGCTCAGCGGTAAAAAACTGGCCAGTCCTATCGAACAAGTATTGGCGACAGGGAAAACGCTCTACTTGGATAAACACACCGCGCTACTGGCAAAAAACGGCGTCGAATATCATATCTCCGACTCGGTCGCGCCGATCTTTGATGAGCAGCATAAGATTCAAGGCACGATCCTAGTGTTCAGTGATATCTCTGAAACCTACCGTCGGCGGCAAAAAGAGCAACTCAGCAACGACCTAATGCAAGACCTCTTCGACAATATGGAAACCTTGGCGGCGACGCTTGATGCCGATGGCGTGGTGGTTTTTGTCAATAAGGGTGCTTTAGCTATCTTAGATATGGTATTGGCCGATGTTAAGGGTAAAAAATTATGGGATTGCCCTTGGTTTACTTCTGACCAAGAACTCATGCGGCGCACTGAGGAGGACTACCTGCAAGCCTGTAAAGGGGTGCCGATATTACACGATGTGCAGATTTATACGGTGATGGGCATGTTCTGGATAGAGTTCAGTCTGCACGCGGTGTTTGCCGAGGATGGCAGCCTGCTCAGCTTAGTGGCGGAGGGCCGTAATGTGATGGAGCGTAAACGCATCGAAGATGAAAATTACTCGGCGTTACAGCACCTGAAACTCTACCGCGAACAAACGCCGCTGGCGGCGATTGAATGGGATACCGAACTGCGGGTGGTCGATTGGAATGAGGCAGCGGAAAAATTGTTTGAATACGAGTTAGCCGAGGTTACTGGTAAATCATGGATAGATTTGGTGGCACGAACAGAAGACCGTCAACGGGTGAAAGCTGTCTGGCAGCAAATTATTTCGCAAACAGGCAGTGAGTTGACCAAACAGTACATTATTACCAAAAGTGGTCGTACCATCTTAGTTGAATGGCATAACGCTGCCTTGCTCGATGGATCTGGCGTGGTGATCGGTGGTGTTTCTTTGGCGATCGATATTACCCAAGCGCAGCAGGCGCAGCAAGATTTGCTGCGACAAACAAAGGAGCAGCAGGATATCCTCAATACGATGGCTGATGGGGTGGTCATGTTTAACACCGATGCACGAATGTTGACGTTCAACCGCGGGGCTGAAAGATTATTCGGTTATGACTCGGACGATGCTTTAGGAATGGACTTGAGCCTGTTACGGCCAGAGTCAGACCGGCCGGTGGTTAGGCGTTATATGCAGATTCTACGTGACCGAGGGGCGAACGCTGGGGGAGACGATAGTTATGAGGTGACGGGGCGGCATCAGGATGGCAGCACCTTTCCGATGTTATTATCAGTGGTTGAGTTGCCGATGATGGAGGATGGTGCGCGGCGTTTTATCGCGGTATGCAAGGACATAACCGAGATGAAATCGCAGCAAACAAAATTGCAGCGGGCGATGAAAATGGACGCCTTGGGCAAGTTGGTGGGTGGCATCGCACACGATTATAATAATATGCTCGGGGTTATCCTGGGTTATACCGATTTAATATCGATGAAGTTCGCCAATGTCGAGGGTTTAAGCCGCTACATCGATAATATTAGTCAAGCAGGGGAGCGTGGACGCAGCTTAACCAAGCGCATGCTGGCATTTTCTAAACAGGAAAGTAGTGAAGCTAAGGCGGTGGGTTTAAATGCGCTGCTGACCCAGCAGAAAGAGTTTTTTGAGAAGTCGGTGACGGTGCAAATTCAAATCGAATACCAGCTGAGCGACTCGCCATGGAAAATTTGGATTGACCCTAGCGAGCTCGAAGATACCTTATTAAACCTAACCATTAACGCTAAACACGCGATGCCGGATGTGGGGCGTTTAACCTTCACCAGTCATGCCATTAGCTTATCGGCGACGGATGCCTCGGCGATCGGCCTATCGGCGAATGATTACCTCACCTTATCGGTGAGTGATACCGGTAAGGGCATCGAGCCTGAGATACTGAGTAAAATATTTGATCCATTTTTTAGCACCAAGGGCACCGGCGGCACCGGTTTGGGTTTAAGCCAAGTGTATGGCTGCATGGAGCGTGCCGGCGGTACGGTGCGGGTTTATTCGCAACTCGGCATCGGCACAGAATTTGTGCTGTATTTTCCGCGTTATCGGAGTAATGAAGAGACTGCATCAGCCGAAGCACAAGATACAACCTTGGTGCAAGGCCATGGTGAACGTGTTTTGGTGGTGGATGATGAACCGGCTTTACGCGAATTGGCGGCAGAAATATTAACGATGGCGGGTTATCGGGTATTAACCGCCGTGGATGGCCGAGACGCGCTGGAGGTGATGTTAGCCAATGAGTTTGATGCTTTATTATCCGATATTATTATGCCGAATATGGACGGTTATCAGCTGGCGCAACGGGTCAGCGAGCTGTATCCCGCAGTTAAAATTCAGCTCGCCAGTGGTTTTAGTGATAACCGACACGATAGCGCTATCCGCCAACAATGGCATGAACACATCTTGCACAAACCCTACAGTTCAGTCGACCTATTGGAGAGCTTGGCCAGCGTATTGAGTGCTGAGCAGGCTTGATGTCCGCCGCCGCTGTTTTGCTTTGCCTCCGCTTAAGATTGGGTTACCATAAATCACTATGACTCATTCATCGACCAGGCGGACTCAAGTATTACGTGGCTATTTATTGGCGGCTGTATTGCTGCTTATGTTATCACTCAGTTCCTTCGCCAGCGTGGCCAATACGCTCAACGATGTGTGTGCGCAGACCGCGGGCAGCACCTTGCCACAGCTTATGGTTGAGGCTGCGGCGCAAGCCGAGTGTTGTGAGGCAGAACAGACGGATAACTGCGATAATGCCTGCCATCTGGCGATTTATCCGTTGGCGCAACAACAGCCATTGGCTCTGCTGAAACTGCGTGATGGCAATATCGTGAGGCACTCGCCTCGTTTAAGTTCCTTAAACCCCGCACCGTTAGTTCGGCCACCGCTCGTCGTTTAAAAGTTAAGGAAACCCTGATTAAGTCGGATTGAATTTCGTCTCCGTATAAAACAATCACGATTTGATCTGAGATTTCTGCTATATCTGCCAGCTTGCTGGTTTGTTTTACTAACTTTTAAGGAGCTGGCATGTGTCAACTCAAACACTATTGTAAAATTCTCAATGGCTGCACAGTACTGTTATTACTGTTTTTTAGCCCGTTATTATCGGCTTCGACGCCGCTGACGCTGGATCAGGCCGAACGCATCGCCTTAAAGGGCGACCCTAATATTCAGGCCAGCCAATTACGCGCCTTAGCAGCGGCGCAATCGGCTATTGCGAGCGCACAATTAGCCGACCCTAAGCTGAGCCTGGGTGTATTTAATGTGCCTATCGACGATTTTTCGCTGAAACAAAACCCCAGCAGCCAGCTACGCTTTGGCCTCAGCCAAACCTTCGCTAAAGGTGATAGCTTGCGTTTACAAGGCTTGCAAGCCGAGTACCTGGCCTTGGCGCAGCGACACAGCAGCAGTTTATTGCAGGCGCTGTTGTTAAGAGATGTGCGGCAACATTTTTTAGAAACCCTCTATCAGCAGAAAGCGTTACAGATACTGCGAAAAAATAGACGTTATTTTGCCGAGTTACTGATAAGTAGCGATAATCTCTATAGCGTGGGGCGGGCCAACCAACAGGCGGTATTACAAGCGGAATTGGAGCTTTCTCGCCTAGACGATCAAATCAATCAGGCGCTTAACCAGCTGGAAATTGCTCGGGCGAGTTTGGCGAAGTGGCTACCGATGGCGGTTGAAACAGAGTTGTTAACCAGCCTACCGAGCTTAGGAAAATTGGCAGAACTGCCGACCCTGCAACAGCAATTGTTACAACACCCGATGATTGCGAGGGCGGATGCTTATATCGGCGCGGCCAAACAAGGTGTGCGTTTGGCCGAGGAGCAATATAAACCCGCTGTTAGCCTAGGACTCGAATACCGACAACGTTTTGCCGATGAAGCCGATGGTAAGGAGCCGGTTGATATGTTGGCGGCTATGTTGAGTTTGGATCTACCGTTATTTACCGATAAACGGCAAGATAAAAGGCTCGCCGCGCAGCAATACGATTACCAGGCGCTGAAGTGGCAACGGGTCGATATATTACGTGATATGCGGCAGAAGTTGCGCGCTGAATACGGTAATTGGCAGCGCTTGCAACAGCGCTCAACACGTTATCAGCGGCAATTATTAGGCCAAGCGGCGGCACACGCGAGTGCCGCCCTGAGTGCCTATCAAAGCGGGGTGGTGGATTTTCCCACCTTGATGTACGCGCGGATCAGCGAGTTGGATATTCGTTTGCGGGCGAGCCGGGTCGAGATTGATCTGCTGAAGGCGCAGGCCGAGTTGTTATTTTATAGGGTAACGGTGCTACCACCGCAACAAGGGGATAAGCATGCTTTATAGTTCATTGATGAAGGGTTTACGTGGCGCTTTAGCGTTCTGCCTGTGTGCTCAGGCAGGCATGTTGTATGCCGCTCATAACGAGGAAAAAGAGGTGTTGTATTGGGTGGCACCGATGGACCCTAATTTTAAACGTGATGCGCCAGGTAAGTCGCCGATGGGGATGGAGCTGGTACCGGTGTACCAGCCGCACGGTACGGGTCAGCAATTGAGTATATCGCCAGAGGTTCAGCAAAACTTTTCGGTCAGGTTGGCGAAGGTCGAACGCAGCCGTTTATGGCGGGGGATTAATACCGTTGGTTACGTTGATTATAACGAAGCGAGGGTCAGCCATATTCACCTGCGGACCTCAGGCTGGATCGAGCACTTAGCGACGCATTCGGTGGGGGAGCGCTTTAAAAAGGGTGATACCTTGCTCACCCTCTATTCACCGGAACTGGTGAACGCGCAGCAAGAATACGTGCAAGCCTTGCGCTCAGGCAAGCGGCAATTGATTAGTTCCTCGGGTGTGCGTTTAGCCGCTTTGGGCTTAACGGAACCGCAGATTAAACAGTTGAGGAAAACCCGCAAGGTACTGCAAGCGGTGCCGATCTACGCGCAACAAGACGGGGTGGTGTCGGAGCTATCGGTACGCCACGGTATGTATGTGACGCCGGCAAATAAGGTGATGAGCCTGGCGGACCTGTCATCGGTTTGGTTATTGGTGGATGTCTTCGAAAAACAAGCCAACTGGGTGAAACTGGGCGATGTTGCCGAAGTCAGCCTGTCCTACCAGCCGGGTAAAATTTGGCGCGGCCGAGTTAATTATATTTACCCATCGTTGGATAAAACCACCCGCTCCTTGAAGGTTCGGCTGGTGTTCGAGAACCCCGATGAGTTGTTAAAACCGAATATGTTCGCCAAGGTGAAAATCTTGAGTGGGGCGAAAAACGATATTCTAGTGATTCCAACCGAGGCGTTAATTAGAACCGGTACCCAGCAGCGGGTGATCGTGGCGCAAGCTGCGGGAAAGTTTGAGGCGAGGTCGGTCAGTTCAGGCATTGAAAGTGGCGATTATATTGAGATTTTAAGTGGCTTGGATGAACACGAGCAGGTGGTGGTCTCGGGCCAGTTCTTGATTGATTCGGAGGCCAGTTTACGCGCTAGCCTATTACGCATGTCGGCGCCGCAATCGCCGCGAGTTGAGGCCGCAGAATGATTCGTTGGTTGATAGATTGGTCGATTACTAATCGGCTCTTGGTATTACTGCTATCGGCGGCATTGTTTCTGTGGGGTGTGCAATCGGTGCTAAAAACACCGCTGGACGCCTTGCCTGACTTGTCGGATGTGCAGGTGATTATAAAAACCAGCTACCCGGGGCAAGCGCCGCAGGTGGTCGAAGATCAGGTGACTTACCCCCTCACTACCGCGATGTTATCGGTGCCGAAGGCGGTGAATGTGCGGGGGTATTCGTTTTTTGGTGATTCGTATGTGTACGTGATTTTTGAAGACGATACCGATGTGTATTGGGCGCGTTCGCGGGTGCTCGAATACTTGAATCAAGCAGCGGCGGATCTGCCGTTAGCAGCGAAACCGAAATTGGGCCCCGATGCCACGGGGGTTGGTTGGGTATATGAATATGCCTTACTCGACCGTACCGGTCAGCACGATTTGGCGCAATTGACCAGCCTGCAGAATTGGTTTTTAAAGTATGAATTGCAAACGGTGGCTGGGGTTTCGGAGGTGGCGACGATTGGCGGGATGGTAAAACAATACCAGGTGATCGTGAACCCCGACAGTTTACGTGCTTATAAACTACCGTTGGCACAGGTTAAACAAGCGATTCAGCAAGGCAACCAAGAAACCGGCGGTTCGGTGATTGAACTGGCGGAAGCCGAATATATGATCCGCTCAACCGGTTATATCAGCAATTTGCAGGATATTCGACATATTCCGATCGGGCTGAGTCAGCAAGGAACCCCCTTATTGTTGTCGGATATTGCGGAGGTTCGTTTGGGGCCGCAAATGCGTCGGGGTATCGCTGAATTAGACGGGGAGGGCGAGGTGGTTGGCGGAGTGATCATTATGCGTTCGGGGGCTAATGCGCTGGCCACCATTGAAGCGGTCAAAGCGAAACTGGCGAGTCTATCAGCTAGTCTGCCGGCGGGGGTGGAGCTGGTAACGACCTATGATCGCTCGGCGCTTATTCTGCGTGCGGTGGAGACATTAAATTCGAAGTTGCTGGAAGAGTTCTTGGTGGTCGGCTTGATTTGTGCCTTATTTTTGTTTCACCTGCGTTCCTCCTTGGTGGTGCTGCTATCGCTGCCAGTGGGGATCTTGATCGCCTTTATTATCATGCAGAAGCTAAAGATTAACGCGAATATCATGTCGCTCGGCGGTATCGCGATTGCGATTGGTGCGATGGTCGATGCGGCGGTGGTGATGATCGAAAATGTACACCGGCATATGGAGGGTAAAAAACTCGATAATGCACAGCGTTGGCGGGTGGTCGCCAAAGCCTCGGCCGAGGTAGGGCCAGCATTGTTCTTCTCGTTGATGATTATTACCCTGAGTTTTTTGCCGGTGTTCGCCTTGCAGGCGCAGGAGGGGCGTTTATTTGCCCCCTTAGCGTTTACCAAAACCTTTGCGATGGCCGCGGCCACCTTATTGTCGGTGACCTTGGTGCCGGTGTTAATGGGCTATTGTATTCGTGGAAAAATTCTCAGCGCAGATAAAAACCCGATTAATCGCGGTTTGATCCGGCTGTATCGACCAGCGGTGAACTGGCTGTTAGCCTCACCGAAGCAGGTGGTTTTGCTATCACTGTTATTCATCGCTTGCGGTGCCTACCCGTTAAGTAAATTGGGCGCGGAATTTATGCCCGACTTAGACGAGGGCGATTTACTGTATATGCCGAGTACCTTCCCGTCTATTGCTATCGGCAAGGCGAAGGAGCTCTTACAACAAACCGATAAAATCATTAAAACTACCCCCGAGGTGTTACACGTTTTTGGCAAGGTTGGCCGCGCGGATACGGCGACTGACCCCGCACCGCTGACCATGTTGGAGTCAATTATTCAATTTAAGCCGAAATCGCAATGGCGAGAGGGGATGACGAAGGCAAAAATTCGCGATGAACTCGACCGTAAACTTAATATTCCGGGGGTGTCGAATGTTTGGGTGATGCCGATTAAAAACCGGATCGATATGTTAGCCACCGGCATTAAAACGCCGTTAGGGATCAAAGTAGCGGGAGCCGATTTGGCGGTTATTCAGCACATCGGCCAGCAGATTGAACAGCAACTCAGCCAATTAAAGGGTACTGCCTCGGTGTATGCCGAACGGGTCGCCTCAGGGCGTTATGTCACCATCGACATCGATCGTCTAGCGGCGGCTAGGTTTGGGCTGAATGTGGCGGATATTCAATTGCTGATTAAAACCGCGCTGGGTGGCATCCAGTTGGGTCAATCGGTAGAGGGTTTGGAGCGTTACCCGATTAATATTCGTTACCCAGATGATTACCGGAATAGCCTAGAGAAAATTCGCCAGCTACCGGTGGTGACCGCGCAAAATGCGCATATTCCCTTGGCTGAGTTGGCGGACATCCGGATCGAACAAGGGCCGGGGATGATTAAAACCGAAAATGCGCGTTTGAATGGCTGGATTTATGTGGATATTGCCGACGACGATATTGCCAGCTATGTCGAGCGGGCGAAAGCCTTATTGACGCGTACGATCAAACTGCCAGCCGGTTATTCGCTGAGTTGGTCGGGGCAATATGAGTACATGCTACGTGCAAAGGAAAAGATGATGACGGTGATTCCAGCGACCCTCGCGGTGATCATTTTATTATTGTATTTAAACTTCAGGAATATGGCGGAGGTGCTGATTATCATCGCGACCTTGCCGATGGCGCTCAGTGGCGGGGTATGGCTGTTATATCTGCTGGACTACAACCTGTCAGTGGCGGTGGCGGTAGGTTTTATTGCTTTGGCCGGGGTATCGATAGAAATTGCGGTGGTGATGTTAGTGTATTTAAATCAAGCCCTACAGCGGCAAATAGACGACGGTGCGCGGCTTGATCAGGGGCAGCTGAAACAGGCGGTGATTAACGGTTCGTTGCAACGAATTCGCCCCATTGTGATGACGGTGATGGCTATTATTGCCGGTTTACTGCCGATTATGCTCGGTTCGGGTACCGGTTCGGAGGTGATGCGTAGAATTGCCGCGCCGATGGTCGGTGGCATGCTCAGTACCTTGTTGTTCTCCTTAGTATTATTGCCAGCGGTATTTTTATTATGGCAAGGCTATCGCTTTAAAAGGCACTGATTCAACGCGAATGGGCTCAGTGCGCCGCGAGTTTTGCTGGCGATAACGGGGGGGTTCCTGCGAATGTGCTAAGGTTTAAAGATAATTGGTTGAATCGGGTGATCGGGTGAAAAACAACGGCTTGTTATTTATTGCTTTGGTATCGGCTCTAACGCTGGCTGGATTTTTCTTCTTGGCCGAGGAACCGCCGATCGCTGTTAGCTTGGTCGAGGTGACGAAGGGGCGGGTGGATTTAACCGTTTCTAATACACGCGCGGGCAGTGTGAAAGCCTGTCAACGCTCACGTTTATCGTTGCCGATGGGCGGTCAAATTGCCGAGTTATTGGTGAGCGAAGGTGATCAGGTGAAAGCACAGCAGGTATTGATTCGTTTATGGAATAAGGATCATCAGGCGCGTCTAGCCGATGCGCGCGCACAGCATACGATGGCCCAATTGGCGGTGCAGGAAAGCTGCCGTTTAGCGGCGCTGAATAAACGTGAACATACCCGCTTATCGAGTCTGGCCAGCCAGCAGTTGGTGTCGGCGGAACGTTTGGATGCATCGAGTACCGGGCTGGTCATTTCGGCCTTAGCCTGTAAAAAATCAAGGGCTAGGGTGGACAGTGCCGCGGCGGGGGTGCAGCTGCAGGCGGCGATTCTCGAAAAAACCGAATTAACCGCACCCTTTAGCGGGGTGATCGCGGAAATTAACGGTGAAGTGGGTGAATACATCACCCCCTCACCCCCCGGAGTGGCGACCCCGCCAGCGGTGGATTTAATTGCCGATAATTGTGTTTATATCAGTGCGCCAGTGGATGAGGTGGAGGCGGCACAGATTAAGCTCGGGATGCCGGTGATGGTCAGCTTGGATGCCTTTCGTGGGGAACTCTTTGCTGCCGAAGTGAGGCGGATTGCGCCCTATGTGAAAGAATTAGAAAAACAGGCGAGAACGGTCGATGTGGAGCTTCACTTACTCGATGCCAGTGTGCAAGATAAGCTGTTGATCGGTTATAGCGCGGATATTGAGGTCATTATTCAGCAACATAACGATAGCCTACGGTTACCGACCGAAGCGGTGATCGATGGTCATCGCGTATTGTTGTATCAACCGTCTAGCGGGCGCTTGCTGGCGCAAGAATTTAGCCCGGGGCTGAGTAATTGGCGTTATACCGAGGTCAAAGCAGGTTTATCGGCCGGTGATCGGGTGTTGTTGTCGTTAGATCAAGAAGGCGCGGTGGCGGGGGCTAGGGTCGTTGTCGATGATTGAATTACGCGGTTTACAGAAAGGCTTCCAAGTCGGGGAGCAAGTGGTACAGGCGCTGGATGAGGTGTCGCTGACGATTAGCGCCGGCGAATACCTCGCCATCATGGGGCCTTCTGGTTCGGGTAAATCGACGTTGATGAATATTCTCGGTTTATTGGATCAAGCCAGCGCCGGTGAATATCTATTAGACGGGGTCAATGTCAACCAGTTAAACGAGGCGAAGCGCAGCCAGCTGCGCAGCGAGAAAATTGGTTTTGTATTTCAGTCGTACCACTTGGTGCCGCGTTTAACCGCACGAGAAAATATCGAATTGCCGATGGTGTTGGCCGGGGTGCCGCCGAGGTTGCGTCAACAAAAACTCGATGAGCTACTGGAAAAACTCAATTTAAGCGAACGCGCGCAACACCGCCCCAGTCAGTTATCGGGTGGGCAACGCCAGCGAGTGGCGATTGGTCGCGCGATCGTGATGCGACCACGGATGCTGTTGGCCGACGAACCCACCGGTAATCTGGATTCGACATCGGGGGCGGCGGTGACTGACTTACTCGAATCGTTGAATGCCGATGGCATCACCTTGGTGCTGGTCACCCATGATCAAGCTTTGGGCGCAAGGGCGCGGCGGCAGATTAATATGTTTGATGGGCGACTTAGAGCGGAGCCTAACGGCTAGTTTTATGATGGCCTGGGCAGATACCTTTATATTTGTTAGCCAAGTGTTGATGCGTCAACGCTTCCGCACGGTGGTGTTATGGGTGGCGATTGCGATAGGGGTGATTGCGGTGAACTTATTGACCGCCTTGGGTGAGGGCGCTAAATCGTATGTGTTGAGTGAATTCAATGTGTTGGGGCGACATACGTTGATTACCTTGCCGGGGAAAAAAGAGACCCGCGGAGGGATGCCGCCGATCACCGGTGAATCGCCACGCGCCTTGACCCTAAAAGATGCGCAGGCGGTGTCGCGTTTATCGGGGGTGAAAACGGTCGCGCCGTTGGTGCTCGGTAATATCGAGGTGTCTTATGCCGGTAAGATACGCGAATCGCTGGTGATGGGAAGCAGCCGTAGTTTTTTTGCTTTGCGTCACTTAGTGCTGGCGCGAGGGCAGTTATTACCCGAGCGGGGGCGCTTTAAGGGCGAGGCGGTGGCGGTGATCGGTAGTCGTCTACGGGATGAATTATTTGCCGGAAAACCGGCCTTGGGCGAATGGCTGCGCTTGGGGGATAGCCGCTTTAGGGTTATCGGGGTGCTTAAAACGAGCGGTACCCGTTTCGGTTTCGATATGGACGAGGTGGTGATTATTCCGGTGGTGAGTGCGCAGTCGCTATTCAATGTCGACGGTTTGTTTCGTTTATTCGCCGAAGTTCGGCACTTTTCGCAGCTAGATACGGTGAAACAGCAGATGGTTGAGCTATTAAAACAGCGCCATGAGGGCGAGGAAGACGTCACGGTTATTTCCCAAGATGCGATGTTGAGCTCCTTGCAGAAGATTTTAGACACTCTGACCTATGCGGTTAGTGGTATTGCCGCGGTGAGTATGTTGGTGGCGGGTATCTTGATTATGAATATGATGATTATCACGGTGTCACAGCGACGGAAGGAAATTGGTTTGCTGAAAGCCTTGGGCGCGAGTTCTGCCTTGGTGCGCCGATTGTTTTTAGCGGAAGCGGGTTTAATTGCCGCGCTGGCTGCGTTGTCGGGCTGGATGTTGAGCCACTTAGTGTTATTGCTGGCGAATAATTATTTTAGCGATATTCAATTCCATTCACCTTGGTGGGCACAGGCGGCCTCTATTGCCCTCGCGCTGGGCTTGTCGCTGCTATTTGCTTGGCTACCCGCACAACGAGCCTCCTCTTTGGCTCCGGTGCAGGCGCTACAAGGTAAAACCGCGCAGGCTCAACGATGAGATTAGCTGATGCTGCTCACTGGGTATTCAGTGCGGTGATTAGTAATCGCTCACGAAGTCTGCTGACGGCATTAGGCATCGCTATCGGCATCACCTCGGTCAGCCTATTAACCGCGATCGGTGAGGGAGTGCAACAGTATGTGTTGGAGAGCTTCTCGCAATTTGGCACGCGTATTATCGCGATTCACCCCGGGCGTAAAGATACCCACGGTGCGGGCGGTTTATTGTCGACTGTTCGGCCGCTAACGCTGCAGGATGCCGCGGCATTGCGGCGCTTACCTGGGGTGGAGCAGATCGTGCCGGTGGTACAGGGCGCCGGTGCGGTGGAGTACTTTAAACGGCAGCGCAGTGGGGTGATCTTGGGGGTTGGCGCGGATATGTCTGAGGCCTGGGGTTTCAAGGTGGCGTTAGGTTCTTTCTTCTCTGCGGACTTGGATCAGGGGCGTTCGGTAGCCGTCTTGGGGTATACCATGCGTAAGGAGTTATTTGCCGAGGCGAACCCCTTGGGTCAACATATCCGCATCGGTGGCCGGCGTTTTCGAGTAATTGGCGCGGTGGAGAAAAAAGGTCAGATGCTCGGCATCGACATGGATGACGTGGTTTATATTCCCGCGCAAAGTGGCTTACAAATGTTTAACCGTGAATCGCTGATGGAGATCGATGTGGTGTTTGCGGCGAATACCAGTTTAAAACGAATGGAACAGGCGATTACCACGCTGTTACGCCATCGGCATGGCCGCGATGACGTTAGTCTGACCTCACAAAATGACATGTTGGCATCGATGAAGAATATTTTGTCGATTTTGAAAATGTCGGTGGCGGCCTTGGGTGGGATTTCCTTATTGGTCGGTGCGGTGGGTATTTTAGCGATTATGAGCACCACGGTGCGCGAACGTACCGCCGAGATTGGTCTATTGCGTGCGATAGGCGCGAGCAAGCCACTCATTTTACGTTTATTCCTTGTTGAAGCGGTGTTGTTAGCGATGTTTGGTGGGGTACTTGGCTTGCTGTTATTGTTATTACTGCAGGCTCTTTTTAGTGTGTTATTACCGGGTCTGCCGATGGTTTTTCAGCCCTTCTTTATCGTGTTGGCCTTATTGGTCTCTGGATTGATAGGTTTATTGGCGGGGGTGGTGCCGGCGGTGCAGGCGGCCAATTTAGACCCAGTGGAGGCCTTGCACGAGGAATAAAGCTGTGCGAAGCGTTTATAATGAGGGTCTTAATCCTAGGAACTTATCATCGATGGCTGAATGTTTTAATAATTATGGCGCCAAACGAATCGTTTGCCTGACTGAAGAAACCACTGAAGCGCTGTATTTAATGGGCGAACAAGATCGTATTGTCGGTATTTCTGGTTTTACCGTCAGACCGAGTATTGCGCGGAAAGAAAAACCCAAGGTGTCGGCGTTTACTTCTGCCAAGATCGACAAAATACTGGCCTTGAAACCCGACCTGGTGCTGGCTTTTTCCGATATGCAGGCCGATATCACCGCCGAATTAGTACGTGCTGGTCTGCAGGTGCATGTGTTTAATCAACGCTCGGTGGAGGAAATCTTCGCGATGCTGCATAGTTTGGGTGGTTTGATTGGGCAACCGCAGAAAGCGGCGGCCTTGGTGGCGCAGTACCAGCAGAATATTGCCGATTGCCAACAGCAGGTGGCGAACTATACGACGCGGCCACGGGTTTATTTCGAAGAATGGGATGATCCGCTGATCTCAACGATCAAATGGGTGGCGGAACTGGTAGAAGTTGCTGGCGGTATCGATTGTTTTCCCGAGTTATCGGCGCAAGCCGGCGGCAAGGAACGCATTATTGCCGATCCGCAGCGGGTGATTGAGCAGCAACCGGATATCATTATTGGTTCCTGGTGTGGCAAAAAGTTCAGGGCAGAGCGAGTGGCTGAGCGTGAAGGCTGGCAGCAGATACCGGCGGTGAAAAATAAACAGATTTTTGAAATAAAGTCGGTGGATATTTTACAGCCCGGCCCCGCCGCGCTGACCGATGGGCTGGCTCAATTGAGGAAAATAATAGGCGCTTGGGTCGAACAATATGGTTAGGCGTCTGAGCTATGTGTATGACCCGATGTGTAGCTGGTGTTGGGCGTTTAACGCGGTTTGGCAGGAGATACTCGATGGCTTGCCGGCCGATATTGAAGTTCGCTACCTGCTAGGTGGTTTAGCGCCCGATAGCGATCAGCCGATGCCTGCGCAGATGCAGCAGAGTATTAAGGCTTATTGGCAGCAGATTCAACGACAACTACCGGCGACCGAATTTAATTATGCGTTTTGGGATGAGTGCCAGCCTAGACGTTCGACTTACCCGGCTTGTCGTGCGGTAATTGCGGCTAGGCAACAAGATCCGCAGGCAGAGCCAGCGATGTTACTGGCGATTCAGCAGGCGTATTATTTACAGGCGAAAAACCCCTCCGACGAGGCGGTGTTAATTGAGTGCGCGGCTGATATAGGCCTAAATACCAGTTTGTTTGCCGTAAGCCTACGACAGCCGCAGACCCAGCAGCAATTGCTCGACGAGTTGAGCCTCGTTAGAACCTTGGGGGTGAGTAGTTTTCCTAGTTTGCTGTTGCAACAACAGACGAAAACAGAGTTGTTGAAATATGATTATAGGGATCCTGAGGTGTTGCTGAGTCAGCTCTGAATCCGTCCGTCATCGTCAATGCGCTGTCGTCTATTAATATCGTAGTGACATAAAAAGCGCTTTAAAGGGCTGAAGGCTACCGCCTAGCGATTAGCATGGTGGCCGAAGCGATCCAAAATAAGGAGTTGCCGGTGATGTATATTCTGGGTGAAAAATAGCTCGCTGCGATCCAAGACCTAACCGCCTCCGAGAACGCCAAGACGATCTTGTTAGCGGGGGGCTTGTCTGTGATTATTCGCGGTATGCTGGGGGCGAAATAATTACTGAATAACGCGGACCTTGCCCGCTGCGCCGCTGATGACTTTTACGTTGTCACCCTTGTGAAATAAGATATTGGGGTTAACCTCTTGCACGATAGACTGTAACTGACCATTCGCTAATTGCACGGTAATTTGTACGCCATTGTTTGTGTTATAGAGCGCTTCGGCTTTATTGCCGATGATGCCGCCAACCACTGCACCAGCGACCGCGGCGGCGGAACTACCACGACCCCCGCCGACGCTACTACCGGCGATGCCACCGATTAGCCCGCCTGCGGCCTTACCGAGCAGGTTGTTTTCTGAGTTTATTTGTACCGCTTGCAGGTCGATAATCGTGCCGTAACTGATGCGCATGGTTTGATTACTTTCCGCACGGTTATAGTGCTGAGTGGCTGCGCCGTAGGGGTTCGGCCCTGCGCAGGCGAAGAGACTGAAGCTGATGAGTAGTATGGCTAGGTGTTTCATGGCGTGCTCCTGTGCTGACGGCTGTTTAGAGTTACTTCGACGGGTTTTGGTTCCCACTGGCTAATAATGCGGCAAAATTAAGTTCGCCCTGGGTTTCAAAAGGTAAGCTGTATAACGGTGCGGGAAGGGAATACACACCGTGACTGAAGACCCCTGTGAGACGAAATGGCTGCGCCTGATTAATCAACGCGGGGTCTATAACGCTTGCTTGCAAACCTAAATCATTGCTGCTGAGCTTGAGTTCGATCAATTGCTCGCCGTATGCGAGTAGGTCGACTGGTTGTCGGCTGAGGCCGTGGCCGAATTCGCTGCCATTGATCAGTAATTGGCTGCTAATCGCTTTGATAAATAATGGGTAGTCATTATTGTTTTTAACCCGTAAGGTCAATTGGTAGTGCTGTTCTAGGGTTTGTGTTTCGAGCAAACGTAGGCTGTGGATATTAACCCTAGGCGGTTCAGCGTGGTAGGTGATACCCGCGCAGGCGCTTAATAGCAGGCTGATGATGGATAGGCTGATTAGGCGGTGAATAACAGGGTGCATCATACTCTCCGTTGATGGTTTTAATCTTATGCTAGGGCTTTACTGAATGAAAGCGCTTATTAAAAGTAGAGCGGCTTGTCACCAGCCTGCCAAGCGGGGTGTTTTTGCATGATGCTGCTGAATAAATCTGAGTTGAGATAAAATTCAAACCAGCGTCGTAAATTGGGGTAGGGGCTTTGTTGGAACCAGTCTAGGTCAACGTGGGCAAACTGACGAATAAAGGGGAATATGCCGATGTCGGCCAGCGAGGGTTGCTGATCGAGTAAGAACGGCTGCCGTGCCAAGCGTTGTTCTAGTTGCTGTAAAAAAGGTGCGGCCTGTGCGCGGTAGTGTGCGGCGCTGAATTCGGGGAAGCGGTCGGCATATTTGTAATGGTCTAGCCAGTGTTTAAAATCGCCATCGTTTTCGCTGATGAGTTGCTCGGCTTGGTCGATTCGTTGTTGATTCCCGCGAAGCTTAGCGGGGTCTTGTTGCTGGCTGGCCCAGTGTACGATATCCCAGCTTTCATCGATCACTCGGCCATCGGCCAATTGTAATACGGGCACGGTGGCTTTGGCGGAGATCGCCAGCATCGTCGGGGGTTTATTACGCAGTACGACCTCGCGTAGCTCGACTTGTAATTGACTAGACCTTATCGCCAACCGCGCACGCATGGCGTACGGGCAGCGCCGAAAGGAATATAAAATATTAGCCGAAGAAGCCATTAGCTCTAGTGCTGGTGACCGCCTGCGCCATGGGCGTGGCCGTGGGAAATTTCTTCTGCACTGGCGGCGCGTACTTCAATGATCTCGATATCAAAGTGCAAAATCTGCCCGGCGAGCGGGTGATTGGTATCGACTTTGGCCATGAATTTACCCATTTTCACAATATTCACCTGACGTTGGCCGTGTTCGGTTTGTACCGTCGCGATCATTCCCGGACGCCATTTTTTAGCACCGATTAAGTGCTTAACTGGCACGCTTTGAATGGAGTCGTCGCGGCGCTCGCCGTAACCGTCTTTTGGTTGTACGCTCACGCTAAACTTATCACCGGCTTGTTTGCCTTCTAAGGCTTTTTGCACCCCACGAATCATTCCGTTATGGCCTTGTAAAAAAGCAGTTGGCTGTTCGCCTGAGCTTTCGATGACCTGTTGTTCGTCATTTTTTAAGGTGTAGTGAAATGTGGCAACGCTGTCTTTGGTAATTTGCATAATTAATCGCTGTGCTTGAACAAAAGGGGATTTTAACACTCTGTGCAGGACTAAGGTGTAAACTAATCGGTATGCAAAAAATTGATTTACACTCACATACGCTGGTTTCCGACGGTTCGCTGAGCCCCTTGCAGTTATTGGCAAGAGCGAAGGAACAGGGCTTGGATATGTTATCCATTACCGACCACGATACGGTAGCTGCGTACGAAGAACTTCCTGAGTTAAGCGATGGTTCGCCGATGATTATTCCGGGCATTGAGTTTTCTACCCAATGGCGAGGTGTGGGGGTACATATTGTTGGTTTGAATTTGGACTTGCACAGCGCGGCGATCAAAGAAGGGGTGGCGGCGCAACAGCAATCACGTAGTGAGCGTTCGGTAATCATTGGCCAGCGCTTGCAGAAGGCGGGCTTGCCGGTCGATATGGCACGGGTCGCGGAGATTGCGAATTACAGTAACCTCGGCCGACCCCACTTCGCCCAACACTTAGTTGAATTGGGTGTGGTGAAAAATGTGGCGATGGCATTCAAAAAGTATTTAGCCAATGGCAAGGTCGGCGACGTTAAACAGTGTTGGGCTGAATTAACCCAGATTGTCAGCTGGATTGTTGATGCAGGCGGCGTGGCGGTGTTAGCGCACCCATTAAAATATAAGATGACACGGACCAAACTGGCGGCCCTGTTAGATGATTTTATCCTCGCCGGTGGACGGGCGATGGAAGTGGTGTCAGGGCAGCAATCCAGTAACGAAACCGAGTCACTGGTTCGTTTATGTAATGAAAAGTCCTTATTAGGCTCCTGTGGTTCAGACTTTCATAACCCTAGCCAATGGAGCGAGATCGGCTCGATGGCGGCTTTTCCGCAGAATTGCAAACCCGTTTGGCAGGAATGGCTATAAGCCTAATAGCTATTTAGGCGGAAACTTATTTCCTGTTTAAAGCTGGCCAAAGAATTAAACGGGCTAGCAGGGAATTTCCAGTTTTTTATTGCCTTTCGTGCCGCTCGGTCTAAGGCCGATGAGCCGGAGGATTTGAGCATGATGACTTTATTGACGTCGCCGTTGTTGGACAATGATATATCAAATACCACGGTGCCTTCTTGGCCTCTACGCCTAGCGACCATTGGATATCTAGGTTTCGGGCGGTAACTCGCCTGGGGTGGAACGAAACTGCTGACTTTGTTGGTCGGCGGTGCTACCGGTGAGGAGATGGGTTTCGTGGCGGGTTTTTCTAGCTCAGGTTTTTTGGCCTTCGGCGGAACCGCTTGTTTGATAGGTTTCTTCAGCGGCTTGGTTTTTATGAGCGTCTTCTTAACGCTAGGTTTTACGCTGTGAATGACTTTTTTCTTGACCACTGGTTTCACCACCGCGGCTGGTGGTGGCGGTGTTGGTTTACTGGGAGCGGCAGTTGGGCGGATGATTTCGGTACGAATGACTCGAGCCGGTATGCTATCGACATCGTTAATTTTTATCAGCCCAGCCTGATAGGCGATACCAATGGCAAGCGCATGAATAGCCAACGAAACAAGGAAGAATACTAGCTTGTTTCGTGGTTTATCAGTCGTTGCCGTCTGTAGAAGCGCCATAGGGTGAACTAAGCTTTTTTAGTCGCGAAGTCCACCGTAACCGTTTGTTGGCTCGGTTTAGCGAGTCGCTTATCGATCACATTTTTTAGCGCAATTAGCAAGCCTAGGCCGATAAAGGCACCGGGTGGCAGAATTGCCAGTAAGAAACCTTCGTAATCGTCGATAAGGGTCAGCGTCATACCACTGGCGGCCTCACCAAACATGAGATGGGCGTTGGCAAATAAGGTGCCTGAACCAATCATTTCACGCAGGGCACCTAATAATACTAAGGCGGCGGTGAACCCTAGGCCCATTGAGAGGCCGTCCATCGCGGAAGCGCCGACTGGATTTTTCGAGGCATACGCTTCAGCCCGCCCGATGATCGCGCAATTAGTCACAATCAGTGGAATGAAGATACCGAGGATCAAGTACAGTTCGTAGAAATACGCGTTCATGATGAGTTCGATGATGGTGACGATCGACGCGATGATCAAGACGAAAACCGGTAGACGTATTTCACCGCCAACTTGCTGGCGAACCAGTGAAATGAGGGTGTTCGAGAGGATGAGGGTGAGCGTGGTGGCAATGCCAAGGCCCAAACCGTTGATCAGGGTATTGCTGACGGCTAATAAAGGACAGAGGCCGAGTAGCGCTACAAAGGCTTGGTTATTAACCCACAAGCCATTTTTTAGAATTTGTCGATAGCTATCCATCTGCGTGCTCTTGTTGAGTGACTAGGTTGGCTTTATGGGTTTGATAGTATTGTAAGGTTCTTCGTACGGCCTTGACGACGGCGCGAGGGGTAATCGTCGCGCCGGTGAACTGATCAAAGCTGCCGCCGTCGCGTTTGACCTGCCAGTCTTTTAATTGGGGTTTATCCAGCGAGAGGCCAGCAAAACCAAGAACCCAGTCGCTTTTATTGCTGTCGATTGCGTCGCCTAGGCCAGGGGTTTCTTGATGAGAAACGACCCGTACACCGATTAGCTCGCCGTCTGCGCGGATCGCCACCAGTAATTTAATCGAGCCGTTATAACCATCGGCGGCGGTAGGTGCGGCGATAATGGCGACCAATTGTTGTTTGCTGAAGGCCTTATAGATCTTAACGGACTGCTCATTGCCGAACACGGGGTCGGAAACGTGGCTAACGTCGCTGAGCAGGTCATTATCGTGCATCTCATCGGGTACCAAAACACGCAAGTTTTTTAATATAAACAGGCGCTCATTTTCGGCTATTTTTTCTGCGGTAATCGCGTGAGTTAACGATACCAAGCCAATCCCAATCAATGAAAAGAGACCGAGTACCCAGGCAGATTTGAGGATGGTTTTTTTAGTTTCTGACATATTATTTATGCCCGTAAACGCGTGGACGGGTGTATTGGTCGATCATCGGCACGGTCATATTAATCAGTAAGACGGCGAAGGCGATACCTTCCGGGTAGCCGCCCCAGGTGCGAATAATATAGCTCATTAGGCCAATGAGTAGACCGTAAATGATGCGCCCCTTCAGAGTGGTTGCCGCGGTGACAGGGTCGGTGGCAATGAAGAATGCACCGAGCATTGCGCCGCCGCTCAATAAATGAAATAGCGGAGAGGGGCTGATGCTGGGTTCAACTAAATAAGCGATCGAACTGGCGATAAATAAACCCGCTAACAGACTCACTGGGATATGCCAGCTGATGACCTTTTTGCCGATAAGCAAACAGCCGCCAGCGAGGTAGGCCAGTGAAACCCATTGCCAGCCTTCTCCGGCGATGTTGCTGAAAATTGCTGCGTGGCGAATCTCGTCGGTTGTTTGACTGAGGTTCAAGCGGGTTTTCATCTCATCGAGCGGGGTCGCGGCGGTAATCGAATCGATGATCGGGCTGCTGCTGAGTGAGCTAAATACGAGCTGTGCGGTCTCGGCTAGACCAATGTCGTTGGCCAGTAGTGAGCTGGGTAACACCCAAACCGTCATGTTTTTGGGGAATGACACCATCAGCACCGCAAAGGCAACCATGGCGGGGTTAAAGGGGTTGTAACCGAGCCCGCCATATAAGTGTTTGGCAATGACGATAGCAATTAAGGTGCCGACGAAGGGTAGCCACCATGGGGCTATAGTGGGTAAGGCCAGTGCGAGTAATAAGGCGGTGACTACGGCGCTGAGGTCGCTGATGAACGGTTTAATGTTACGCCCACGCAGTTTTAACATCCAAGCCTCGGCGACGACGGCGGTACTTAGACAGATGATGATGTTGAACAATACACCGTAACCAAATTGCCAGATCATGGTGATGCAGCCAGGTAGCAAGGCAATTAATACCCATAACATCATCCGTTGGACGCTATTGCTGGGTGGAATAAAAGGTGAGCTGGATGTTAAAAAATGCACGGCTTAACTCTCATCGTTGGAGGTGGCTTGTTGTTTTTCTTTCGCACGACTGGCCGCCGCTTCTATTTCTTTTTTAGCGGCTCTTGCTTTCAGCGCGGCTTTCTTTTTACGTGATTTTTCGGCGCGTTCGGCTTTTTCTAGTGCCAGCCTTTGTTCGCGTGCTTCAAAGCGCTCGCGAGCAATATCGGCGAGGTGTTTTTGGTGTTTGTCGGCTTTTAATGCGCTCTTCGCGTGGCGGAAGTGCTGCACCAAGGGGATATGGCTAGGGCAGACAACGTCGCAGCAGCCACATTCGATACAATCGAGCAAGTTCAGCTTGGCGGCTTTTTCGGCCTGATCGGCGCGGCTATGCCAATATAATTGTTGGGGTAATAACGATACTGGGCAGGCGCTAGCACAGGCACCGCAGCGGATGCAGGGCATGGCTTGTTTGTCGGTCACCGCCTCGTTTTTGCTTGCCACTAAAATACAATTGGTGGCTTTCACCACGGGGATTTCGTCGTTTAATAAGGCAAACCCCATCATTGGACCCCCCATGATCAGTCGTTCGGCTTTATTGGTATAACCATTGCAAACTTCGATCAGGGTATTAATTCGGCTGCCGACACGAACCTCTAAATTATGCGGGGTGTTAACACCTTCACCGGTAATCGTCACGATGCGTGAGGTGAGCGGCTTGCCCTCGATAACGGCTTGTTGAACCGCGTAGACGGTACCGACATTGATTGATACCACGCCAATATCGGCGGGAATCTCGCCACTAGCGACTTCCTTGCCGGTAAGGGTTTTGATCAGTTGCTTTTCACTACCAGTTGGGTAAATGGTAGGGATTTTGACGACCTTAATCTGTGGGTTGCCATTCGCATCAATCGCCGCTTGTACTGAGCTGAAGGTATCGGGTGCATTGTCCTCGATCGCCAGAATAGCTTGTTTACAGGCCAGCATATGTAAGAGGACTTCAACCCCTTTAATAACGCTAATGGCGCGCTCTTTCAATAAGCGGTCGTCACAGGAGATATACGGTTCGCACTCGGCGCCATTCAGAATCAGCGTTTCAATCGGCTTGGTTTTATGCTGTTGGTCGAGTTTTATCGCGGTCGGGAAGGCTGCGCCACCTAAACCAACGAGCCCCGCTTCACGGATGATCGCTACCAGCTCAATGGCGGATAGCTGACGGAAATCGGCGCAGGGTGTATGTTCTAGTTGCTGGTCTTCGCCATCGGTGGTGATGGTGATCGACGGCGCGGAAAACCCTGACGGGTGCGGGATGAGGTGCTCGCCTATATTGCTCACAGTACCTGAACTACCGGCGTGGATCGGCGAGCTGATTAAACCTTGTGCATCGGCAATTTTTTGCCCACGCAATACTTTGTCTCCAACCTTAACCAAGGGCACGGCGGGATTACCGATGTGCTGTAACAAGGGGTAAATTAATTGAGCAGGCACTGGCGCGGTTTCAATCGGCAAGTGGACGGACTCATTTTTATGTTCCGCGAGTGAGGGCAGGCCCCCGTTAAAACGCCATAATTTCATGAGTCGGCCTGTTGTTGCGAGGTATCGGGTTTGTCCCACTGCCATAACGCGAGGGTACTCGCCACCGGTTCCATCGTGATGCACTCGACGGGGCAGGGGGCAAGGCATAGTTCACAGCCGGTACACTCGGCTTCGATGACCGTGTGCATATGTTTGGGAGAACCTAAAATAGCGTCGACTGGGCAGGCTTGGATGCATAACTTGCAACCGATGCAGGTCTCTTCGTCAATAAAGGCGACTAATTTAGCTTTTTCTACCCCGTTTTCCTGATTCAATGGAATCTCGTCGACGCCGAGCAGGTCGGCTAAGGCGGCGATGCCGGCTTCACCACCGGGGGGGCACTGGTTGATTTGAGCTTTACCATCGGCGATTGCCTGCGCATAGGGACGGCAACCGGGGAAGTTACACTGCCCGCACTGGGTTTGTGGCAATAGGCTGTCGATTTGTTCAACAATCGGGTCGCCTTCGACCTTGAAGCGGATAGCGGCATAACCTAACAATAAGCCGAGTACGATAAATAATAAGATGAGTGCGAAAAATGACATGATTAGAGTTTTACCAAGCCAGAAAAGCCCATGAACGCAACCGACATTAAACCGGCGGTAATCAGCGCGATGGCGTTACCTTTGAAGGGTACGGGCACGTCAGATACGCTGATACGTTCACGAATACTGGAAAAGAGCACGAGCACTAATGAAAACCCCAGGGCTGCGCCAAAACCGTATAAGGCGGATTCGATAAAGCCGTAATCTTGCTGAATATTCAGCAGAGCGACACCCAGTACCGCGCAGTTGGTGGTAATTAACGGCAAGTAAATCCCCAGCACCTGATACAGCAAGGGGCTGGTTTTATGCACGATGGCTTCAGTCATTTGTACTACCACCGCAATGACCACGATGAAGGTAATGGTGCGTAAGTACTCTAAGCCGAGTGGAGCCAGTAGGTATTGATTCGCCAAATAACTGCAAATAGACGCCAGCGTGAGCACGAAAGTGGTTGCTAAACCCATGCCCATGGCGGTTTCCAGCTTGTTTGAGACGCCCATGAAGGGGCACAAACCGAGGAATTTCACCAATACAAAGTTATTAACCAGAATGGTGCTGACTAAGATGAGTAGATATTCAGACATAGGATCAGTGTAAAAATTTTAGCTAGTATATCCTTAATAGTATCGAAGGTATAAGTTCGAATTAGGCTTATTTATAACTAAATGGAATATTAAAGCTATTCGATATAACGGAATATAGTTATATCGAATAGCTTGCTCAGCGCTGACTGCTGGGTGTTTATTTGATGCGCATGCCAGGCTTTGCGCCATCGTCCGGCGATAGTATCCATAATTCATCGCCGCCAGGGCCGGCAGCCAATACCATGCCTTCGGAAATTCCGAAGCGCATTTTACGCGGTTTAAGGTTAGCCACCATCACCGTTAAGCGACCTTCGAGCTGCTCGGGTGTATAGGCTGAGCGAATACCGGCCAGTACCTGCCGCGTTTCATCGCCAAGACTTAAGCTTAAACGCAGTAGTTTATCGGCGCCTTCAACCAGCTCGGCTTTTTCAATCAGCGCGACCCGTAAATCAATTTTTGCAAAGTCATCAAACTCGATGGTTTCTGCGGCCTGTTCAGGGGCTTTAGCCTTGCTGGTTTTTTTCGGCGCGGGCGCTTTTTTTTCGAGGTTTTCTTTGGACGCTTCAATCAAGGCGGCTAACTTAGCGGGGTCTACCCGTGTCATCAAGGGTTTGAATTTATTGATGCTGTGATCGGTTAGCGGTGTTAATTGTTCTGGCCAGCCGAATTCGCCGGCATTTAAGAACTGCTCTGCTTTCGCAACCATTTCAGGCACGACCGGTTTTAAGTAACAGGCGATGACATAAAACAGGTTGATGCCGACGCTGCAAATATCCTGCAGTTGTTGATCGGAGTCTTCTTGTTTGGCGACGATCCACGGTTGTTTGTCGTCGATATACTGGTTGGCCTTGTCGGCTAAGCCGGAGATGGCACGCATCGCCTTACCGTATTCACGGCTTTCGTATAATTGTGCGATGTCTTCGCTGGCGTCGACAAATTCTGCAAATAAGGCCGGTTCGGCACACTCGGCCGATAGTTTTCCGTCGAAGCGTTTTTTGATGAAACCACTGCAACGGCTGGCAATATTGACGACCTTGTTCACCAAGTCGGTATTAACCCGCTGGCTAAAGTCTTCGAAATTAAGATCGATGTCTTCGACCCTATTGTTGAGTTTGGCGGCAAAATAATAACGCAGGTATTCGGGGTTAAGGTGTTCTAAATAGGTGCGTGCTTTGATAAAGGTGCCGCGTGATTTAGACATTTTTTCACCATTAACGGTGAGGAAGCCGTGGGCAAAGATAGCGGTTGGGGTTCTGAAACCTGCACCGGTTAACATCGCCGGCCAGAATAAGGCGTGGAAGTAGACGATGTCCTTACCGATGAAATGGTATAGCTCGGTGCTGCTGTCTTTGTCCCAGTATTCGGCAAAATCCAGTCCGCTGTCATCACACAACTTTTGGAAGCTGCCCATATAACCGACAGGGGCGTCTAACCAGACATAAAAGAATTTGCCTGGCGCGCCGGGTATTTCGAAACCAAAATAAGGTGCATCGCGGGAAATATCCCAGTCCTGTAATCCGGTTTCAAACCATTCGTTGAGCTTATTGGCGACTTGTTCCTGTAAATGCCCCGATTTTGTCCACTTTTGCAGCATTTTTTCAAAATCAGCGAGTTTGAAGAAATAGTGTTCGGAGTCCTTTTCTATCGGTTTTTCACCGGAAATAGCCGATATCGGGTTGATTAAATCGGTGGGGGCATAGGTTGCGCTGCATACTTCGCAATTATCGCCATATTGATCGGCTGCGCCGCACTTCGGGCACTCTCCTTTGATGAAACGATCAGGCAGAAACATGTTTTTAACGGGGTCATAGGCCTGCGTGATGGTTTTGCTGTGAATATGCCCTTGTTCTTGCAAACGAGCATAAATCAGCTCGGCGTAGTGTTTGGTTTCGTCTGAGTGGGTGCTGTAAAAATTGTCAAACGCGACGTTAAAATCTTTGAAATCAGCGTTATGTTGGGTCCAAGTGTCGGCAATCAGTTGTTCAGGAGTGATCCCCTCTTGCTGTGCACGAAGCATAATAGGCGTGCCGTGTGCATCATCTGCGCAGACATAATGGCATGTGTGGCCGCGTTGTTTTTGGAAACGCACCCAAATATCGGTTTGAATGTATTCAACCAAGTGGCCAATATGAATTGGGCCGTTTGCATAAGGCAAGGCGCTGGTAACAAGAATTTTTCTGATTTGTTTTGACATAAAGCGATTCAATTGACGGATTGGTTAAAACTCAAATTGCTTATTGCTAAGCCCTTTGTGTTTATCAAGCGTTAAAGGCTTGATTTATTAGCGGTATTGTCCCATAAAAAAGCCGCTAAAGGATAACGTGGGCGAGTTTATCTTCCCGCTAGGCCGGTTATTTAAGCGGCGGCTGTTTTTGCGTACCGCTTGTTAGAGTTGCTTATCCCTTGCAGGTGGTCGCGAGCTTATCGGCCGTTTGTTGATCGGCGGATGGTTCAAGTTTGGCTTGCTGCTCATTCCACAGTGCGAGTTGTTGGTAATAATAATCCCATACGCAGGGGCAGCAAGCGCCACCGCCACAACAATCGTCGTTGGCGGGGCGTTCGGGTTTACTGATCAGTTGACTCATGGTGTTGTTTATATCGTGCTCATTAAGCCATCAACGCTACAACGAGGACTATTTCAGCAAGCAGTTTTTAGCGAAATCGGTCGCTTGATTAGCGGTCCAATCGGCAGATTCTTTTTGTTTCATATCGTTACACCAAGCTTCGCTGCCCACTTCGGGCGCGCAGCCAGACAGGGTTAAGATGAAAGCGGCGGCGAGGGTGCTGAGTAGGGTGTTTTTAAACGAGTTCATTAAGCGAGACGTCCTGTTATTGAAAATGAGACGACATAGTACTTAATATATTGGCGAATGTCTGCGGGCTGGTGCCGATAGCGCGGTTAAATTAACCGAATAGGCCGATATCCGTATAGAATATCGGGCTTTATACACATATTTAAGTACGCGGAGTCAGCATGAGTGAGTTATCGGTAAAGGATATTGAGCAGCACCTAAGTCAATTTATAGATCCTTTAACGGAGCAGAGTATTGCCAAGGATAAGGGCTTAAAAAACCTAACCTTGGTGAATGGCGAGTTACGTATCGATGTGGTATTAGGTTACCCGGCAGCAGGCATTCAAAAACAATTAGAGGCCGATATTGCGACTTACTTACAGCAATTAGACGGGGTGCGTAGCGCCGAAGTCAGCGTGAGTTGGAAAGTTAAACCACACGCCGTACAAAAAGGTACCAAACCGCGTAATGGGGTGAAGAACATGATCGCGGTCGCATCTGGCAAAGGCGGGGTGGGTAAATCAACGACCTCGGTTAACCTAGCATTAGCACTGCAAGCAGAAGGTGCCCGTGTGGGTATTCTTGATGCTGATATTTATGGTCCAAGCCAGCCGATGATGCTCGGCATTAGTGGCCGCCCAAGCTCACCCGATGGTCGTTCCATTCAGCCGATGGCAGGACATGGTTTACAGGTGATGTCGGTGGGTTTTTTAGTGGATGAAGACACCCCAATGATCCTACGTGGGCCGATGGTGACACAGGCCTTAGGTCAATTACTGAATGATACCAATTGGGATGATTTGGACTACCTGATTATTGATATGCCACCAGGCACCGGTGATATTCACCTAACCTTGGCACAAACCGTACCGGTAACCGGTGCTGTCATCGTCACCACCCCACAAGACATTGCCTTGATCGACGCGAAAAAAGGGCTGAAAATGTTCGAAAAAGTGGGTATTCCGGTATTGGGCCTGATTGAAAACATGAGCCTGCATATTTGTTCAAACTGTCAGCACGAAGAAGCTATTTTTGGTCAAGGTGGCGGTGAGGCCATGGCGAAGGACTTTGCGGTCGAATTTTTAGGTGCTTTGCCATTGGATATGTCGATTCGTTTAAGTACAGATACGGGCACCCCTACGGTAGCTGCAGAGCCAGAAGGACGTATTGCGGCTATTTACCGTGAGATGGCGAGAAACCTAGCGGCTTCCTTAGCCGTTAAAGCGAAAGACTTTAGCGCCAAAATTCCAAACATCGTTATTAAATAGTAAGGGTCAAACATGGGTATTAAGTCGGATAGCTGGATTCGCCGGATGGCGGCGGAGAAGGATATGATTGCGCCGTTTGAAGCGCAGCAAGTACGTAACTCAGACGAAGGTCGGGTGATTTCCTATGGCACTTCGAGTTATGGTTACGATATTCGTTGTTCGGACGAGTTTAAAATTTTCACCAATATTAACTCAGCGATTGTTGACCCGAAAAACTTCGATGAAAACAGCTTCGTCGACGTGAAATCAGACATCTGTATTATTCCGCCAAACTCCTTCGTACTGGCGCGCACCGTTGAGTACCTGAAAATACCACGCGATGTACTGACCATTTGCCTAGGCAAATCCACCTACGCGCGTTGCGGCATCATCGTTAATGTGACGCCCTTAGAGCCTGAGTGGGAAGGTCATGTGACCCTGGAGTTCTCCAATACCACACCGCTACCGGCAAAAATCTATGCCAACGAAGGCGTGGCACAGATTTTATTCCTCGGTGCTGATGAAATCTGTGAAACCTCGTATGGAGATCGTGCGGGCAAGTACCAGGGGCAAACTGGGGTGACCTTGCCGAAGACTTGATTTGTAGTCTTCCATGGGCCGTTATTTTGCAGGGATGCGTTAGTGTAGTCTGAAAATAATGCTCTATAGAATTGGAATGAAAAGTTAACAAGGTAAATAACGCTAGCTACAAAAACGGCGGTGGACCTCCGTAATCTGTCGAGAACAGACTGCGCCAACTTACTCTGGCCCGTGTTCGCAACGTTATGTTTTAAAATACTCGTAAAAAATGGTATTAAAATGGAAATTGATAACAACGCCTTTGCAAAAGAATGGGTAGATTCATGGAACTCCCATGATATAGATAGAATTCTAGCGCACTACTCTGATGATTTTGAAATTACAACGCCAATGATTAAAATTGCGTTAGGGCTCGACACAGGCACATTGGCTGGAAAACAAAATGTAAGAAAGTACTGGGAGGAGGCATTGAGGAAAATGCCTGACCTATGCTTTGAATTAAAGGACGTCACAGGCAGTGTTAACTCCATTGCCATATATTACAAATCGGTAATGGATAAAATGGCCATAGAAGTTATGTTTTTTAATGACCAAGGTGAAGTTAACAAGGTTGTAGCCCATTATACGAATTAAAGACATAACAAGTATTGAGGTGTAAGTGATTACTGGCAGTTGTCTATGTGGCAAAGTTAAATATGAGGTTTCAGGGGGAATTGGTGATGTGGTTCACTGTCATTGCCAAACTTGCCGAAAAGCTCATGGTTCAGTCTTTTCAAGTGTATCTTCGGTCAATGACAGTGAGTTTACTTTACTAAGTAAAACACCTCTTGCTTGCTTTGAATCATCAAAAGGCAAAAACAGGTATTTTTGTTCTAGTTGCGGCACGCAAATTTATGCCAAAAGAGATGGTACAAAACACATAATTTTACGTCTTGGATCATTAGATGATGACCCTCAGGCAAAAGAAAGTTGCCATATATGGGTTTCACAAAAAGCTACTTGGTATGCAATTAACAGTAATTTACCGGAGCATCAGGAGTTTGAATAAAGCTCATAACACATCGAATAAACAGGGATGCTTGCGGCGTTAGAGCCTAATCAGCATTTCTTTGAGGTGGGCATTCCAGAGGGCGGTGGCTGAATGATATTTACAATGATGTCTACCAATCGCTCTAACAAAAGATTCCAAATGGACGCGGAAAAAAATCGCAGGTCCCTTATTTTGGCGGATTGAACCGCACTTTTTGCAAACGCATTTCAAATGTCCCGTATTTTTTTTCACGTTGCAGTAAGACCGGTAAATTATGCAGTGCCGGCGCGCACCAATAGTAGGTGATGCTCTTGTGCTGGCCTTTTCTGCGGGCGAATTTTTTGGTTTGCTGCCACTTGCCCTTGATGCGGGTTTTGTCGTCACCAAGCGGCTCAAAATGGTACTGTTTGAGTTTGCCGCCATCGGCTACTTGATAACTGATGGCCTTATTTGATTGTTTGAGGTCGAGCATCAGGGCAATTTGCATCAGGGCTTTGTCGAGGACGCCGTTGCTGATGGGCATCTTCCAGCTCTCCCCGTCGGAGGCGTTGGTAACGCTGAGTTGTTGCCAGTTGAAGTCTAGGCGGACGTCCTTTTCTGCTTGTTTGGATTGTTTGAGATACCGGTACTGAATCGGCCGTATCTGACCATCGATGAGTTCAAATAGGCTGCTTTCGACCAGCTTCTTCTGTTGAATAAACGATAATAGGCCGCTGTTGCGGGTGGTTGAGGTGAGCTGGTATCGATTATTGCCCAGCGCTTCAACGCTCAGTTCCACCCGGCCAATTTCTAATTTATTATGTTGTAGCAGGTATTCAGCGTTGAATAAGGGGATTATTGGCTGATCGGCGAAAGCGGGCGATAGGCCGAGAATAAACAGTAGCAGGAGGGCTGACAGTAGGCGCATCGAATGGGTTTACATATAATCGATGACGACGGGGCCGCTCATTTTCTTCTGATCCATATACACCTCATGGCCCTTGAGTTCGATACGACCTTCGGCTAGCCAGCTGATCGCGGTTGGGTAGATCAACTGCTCCTTGCTTTTGATGCGCAGCTCTAAGCTCTCGACGTTATCGCTAGGGAGTACCGGTACTCGCGCTTGCAGCACCACAGGGCCACCATCGAGTTCGGTGTTTACAAAGTGTACGCTGCTGCCATGTAGGGGTTCACCATCATCCATTACCCGTTGGTGGGTGTACATGCCCTTATATTTTGGTAATAAGGAGGGGTGGATGTTGATCAGTTTGCCGTAATAATGGTTAACGAAGTCATCGCTCAGAATGCGCATGAAACCGGCTAAAACGATTAAGTCGGCTTGCTGTTGTTCGATCAGTTTTTTGAGTTCTAAGTCGAAGGCTTCACGCGAAGGAAAGGCGGTATGCTCGAGCACGTGGCTGTTTATACCGGCTTTTTGCGCACGCTCTAAACCCATTACATCGGCTTTATTGCTAATGACGGCGCAAATATCGGCCGGCAAATCGGCGTCTATCATCGATTGTAAGGTGCTGCCTGAACCCGATAATAGAACGACGATGCGGTAGCGATTACTCATGCGGCTTACAGGTAATTAACCACGGGTTCGCCTTCTGCGGCGGAGATGTCGCCAATAACAAAGGCTGATTCACCGCTGCTAGCGAGCTGCGCCAAGACGGCGTCGGTATCTTCTTTTGCTACGCAGACGACCATGCCAATGCCACAGTTAAAGGTTTTTAGCATTTCTTCGTCGCTGATATTGCCTTCTTCTTGTAACCAGTCAAATAAAGCCGGTGTTGGCCAGCTGCCCAGTTTTACATTGGCAACGGTATTTTCTGGTAATACACGAGGGAGGTTTTCGGTAATGCCGCCACCGGTAATATGCGCTAAGGCGTGTACATCATGTTGGCTGATCAGCGCGAGTAATGATTTAACGTAAATACGGGTGGGTTCAAGCAAGAGCTCGGCGAGTGGTTTGCCGTCTAAGGTTTGTTCGAGGTCGTCTTGTAATTCGATCACCTTACGGATTAATGAATAACCGTTAGAGTGTGCGCCAGATGAAGCAAGGCCGATTAAGACGTCGCCGACGGCTACTTTGGAACCATCGATAATAGCGTCTTTTTCAACGATGCCGACACTGAAACCGGCTAAATCGTAGTCTTCACCTTCGTACATGCCAGGCATTTCAGCGGTTTCGCCGCCCACTAAGGCTGCACCGGATAGTTCGCAACCTTTACCAATACCGGCGATTGCGTCACTAGCGATGTCGAGATCGAGTTTTCCGGTCGCGTAATAATCGAGGAAAAATAGAGGTTCTGCGCCAGTGACGATAATATCGTTAACGCACATCGCCACTAAGTCGATGCCGATGGTGTCATGTTTGTTGAGCATCATCGCTAATTTGAGTTTGGTACCCACGCCATCGGTGCCGGAGACCAATACAGGTTTTTTGTAGCGATCTAAGGGCAGTTCAAATAATGAGCCGAAGCCACCCAGTCCTGACATAACACCGGGTCGCTGAGTCCGTTTTGCGATGGGTTTAATTCGTTCTACGAGTTGAGCACCAGCATCAATATCAACACCAGCGTCTTTATAGCTTAGGCTATTTTTGGAATCACTCACAATCGGCTCTATACGGTTATAAAAAAAAGGATTATATCAGTTGAGTTAATTGTTAGCAGTAATAGGGCTAACTATATTATGCTATAGCGATCTTTTACTAGTCGTTTGTTGGGTTTTTTTGATGCGTTATTTAATCGCTTGTTTGTTGTTAATATTGAGTGCTTCTGCACAGGCAGTGCAGTTGGATGGCCTATATAGCGCCTCGGTGCCGGTGGCTGATCAATCGCCAGCGGTACGCAAAGCGGCGATGGCTGAGGCCTTGAAAAAAGTCATTCAAAAAGTATCGGGAAGGCGTCAGCCAGTGGCTGAACCCTCGCTGCAAGCCGCCTTGTCAAATGTGAGCTCCTACGTCGAACAATTTCAATACCAGCGTGTAGAAGACGAGCTATCGGCTTACCGGCTGAGGGTGAGTTTTCAGAAAAGCGCATTGGATACGGTGTTACAGCAGTTTTCGGTGCCAGTCTGGGGCAGGAATAGGCCCGAAGTATTGCTTTGGTTGGCGCTAGATGATGGCTCTACGCGGTACCTATTAGGCGCAGAATCGACCCTTGATGCGGTGTTGCCGGCCGCCTCGGATGCGGGTCTGGCGATGACCCTGCCTTTATTAGATTTAGATGATCAGCGTGCCCTCGGTTTTAATGACGTTTGGGCGGGTTTTGCTGAGCAGGTATTAGCCGCGTCGCAGCGTTATGGCGTTAAACAAGTGATGCACGGGCGCTTATTAAAAATAGCGGACAATGAATGGCGTTTACGTGCGCGTTTGCTGAATGCGCATGAGCAATATCCAGAGTTTGAGCAGCAAGGTCGGATGGATGAGGTGTTGGCGGCGTTTTTTGCCACGACAGCCGAGCGTTTGGCTGATATTTATGCGCCGCGTGGGCTGAGCCAGCAGCGCCAATTAACGATGCACATCAGCGGGGTCAATGATTTGGCAAAGTTGGCTGAAGTTAGTGATTATTTGTCGTCTTTAGATCGGATTAAAACGGTCGAATGGCGGGCGATACAGGGCACAGAGCTTGAATTATTGTTGACGGTATCTGGCGATGTCTCGGTCTTGCAGGAGATTATTGCCTTGAATAAGGTGTTGTCGCTTGCCGCGACACCGTTATTTCCCGCGGAGAGCCCATCACAAGAGCTTAACGAGCAGGGTACTGTGCTGCAGCCGTCGGTATTACAGGGCGCTGCCGCTCGGTTAATACCGGAGGTGCTTTATTACCGAGCTGATTAAATGACTCGTAAGGATATCCCCAATATTATCAGCGTGTTGAGGATGCTGCTGGTAGTGCCGATTGTGTATCTGCTACTGATTGAGGCTTATCAGTTCGCGTTATTACTGATCGTACTGGCCGGTCTGTCGGATGCGCTAGATGGTTTTTTGGCAAAACGCTATGATTGGTCCAGCCCATTGGGCTCTTTTTTGGACCCCTTAGCGGATAAAATATTATTGGTGTGTTGTTTTCTGGTCTGTGTGTTTATTGGTTTAGTGCCGGCTTGGTTGTTCGTGCTCATCGTATTACGCGATTTGGTGGTGGCTCTGGGGGCCTTGTTATACCACTTGGCGATCGAAAAATTTCACGGTGAACCGCCTTTTTCGAGCAAGCTGAATACCGCGTTTCAGATTATTTATTTGGTGATGTTGATCGCGAGTCAAGGTACGATTCAATTACCAAACGATTGGCTGGAGTATGCGGTGTATGTGGTTGCGCTGACCACCGCGATCAGTGGTCTGGAGTATGTTTGGACTTGGGGTATGCGGGCTTGGCGAATAAAAATAGAGGGCTATCGTGGGCAGTGATAATAATAAATATTTATTGATAGTACTGGTGTTTTCCGGCTTGCTGTATAGCTTATCGGCGATTTTGATGCCTTTTTTAATGGCCTTATTACTGGCTTATATTGGCGACCCCTTGGTAGACCGGTTGGAACGTTATAAGTGTTCGCGTACGGTGGCGGTGAGCGTGGTCTTTGTGGTTATTTTTTCATTACTGGGGGGGGCGGTGGTTATTTTATTGCCCCTGCTTGAACAGCAAATATCGGTGTTGCTGGGAAAGGTGCCGGCGGTGATTGGATGGCTAAAACAAACAGCTTTGCCGTGGTTGCAGACCCGCTCCGTTGGTTTGGCGACGCTGGATGTTGAGACGCTGTCGCAAACCTTGCAAGATAATGTCGGTGGTGCGAGTAGTATCGCGGCGAGTTTGTTACGCTCAATGAGTGCTTCGAGCATGGCGTTTATCGCGGTATTGGCCAATGTGCTATTAGTACCGGTGGTGACCTTTTACCTATTGCGTGACTGGGATCTGATGACGGCAAAAATTCATGATGCGATTCCACGTCGAATGGAACAAAAGGCCAGCCAGATCGTGAAGGACGTTGATGTGGTCTTAGGCGCCTTCTTTAAGGGGCAGATACTGGTGATGCTGTGCTTGGCGTTGCTTTATTTTATTGGTTTGAGCCTGCTCGGTTTAGAGTTTGCACTGTTAATTGCGCTGATTGCTGGGGTGGTGAGTTTTGTACCTTATTTGGGGCTGATTATCGGTTTGTTATTGGCGTGTCTGGCCTCGTTACTGCAATTGCATGATGTGAGCGGGATCTTATCGGTATTGCTGGTGTTTGGTACGGTGCAGGTGTTAGAGAGTGTGTTATTAACACCGGTATTGGTTGGCGATAAAATTGGCCTACACCCGGTGGCGGTTATTTTTGCGGTGATGGCTGGCGGGCAATTATTCGGTTTTAGTGGTGTTTTGTTAGCCTTACCGATTGCCGCGGTGTTGTTAGTTTTGTTAAACCACGTGAATGACCGCTATAAAAATAGTCCGCTTTATAAGCAGGCATAAAAAAAGGCGCTTTGCAGCGCCTTTCTTATCGAGCGTAGTGATCTACAGGTTTTGTGCAACAAAATCCCAGTTCACTAATGCCCAGAACTTGTCCATATAAACTGGACGAGCGTTACGACAATCGATGTAATAAGCGTGTTCCCAAACGTCACAAGTCAATAACGGTGTTTTGCCATCGGTTAATGGGTTAGCGGCATTGCTTGTTTGTACGATTTCTAATTTGCCGTCGGCATTTTTAGCCAACCAGCACCAGCCAGCACCAAAAAGATTGACCGACTTATCGGTGAATTCTGCTTTAAACGCGTCCACTGAACCGAATGTATCATTGATAGCGGTTAATAAGTCGCCTGCAGGTTCGGTAGATTCTGGTGTTAGACAGTTCCAGTAAAAAGTGTGGTTCCAGATCTGCGCGCCATTGTTGAAGATAGGGCCAGATGCTTTTTTAATGATGTCTTCAAGGCTTGAGTTTTCAAACTCAGTACCTGGGATTAAACCGTTTAACTTAGTCACGTAAGTCGCGTGGTGTTTGCCGTGGTGAAATTCTAGAGTTTCTTGTGAAATATGTGGTTCTAATGCGTCGATAGCATAAGGTAGAGCAGGTAATTCATGAGTCATGATTGAGCCTCTGGTTCGGTTGGTGCGCTAAGCGCTGAAATGATGCGTGGCAGAGCAAGCCGTTTGGCCCGCCCCGCCGTCTGTCGCATATACTAAAGTAAATGCTGAGTCGATTAAATAAAAATGGTTACTAATTCAGTTGCGCTGACCATGATCTAGCTCATGATTGCGTGCAGGCTGCGCCGTGTAGGTGAATATCTTGCTGCGGGTAGGGGATACTGATGCCCTCTTGATCGAACCGTAGTTTGATGTTCTCTAATAAGTCGAAGTGTACAGCCCAGTAATCGGCTGAGTTTACCCAAGGGCGAACCGCGAAATTGACGCTGCTATCGGCCAATTCCAATAAACCCAAGGTCGGTGCGGGTTCTTTTAGGATGCGCGGTTCTTGCTGCATTAATTCGCTTAATACATTTTTTGCTTTTTTAATGTCGTCGTCATAACCGATGCCAATGACGAGGTCGAGTCGTCGAGTAGGCTTGCTGGAGTAATTAACGATATTGTTGTTCATCAGGCTGGCATTGGGAATGATAATGGTTTTGTTGTCGCCCGTACGCAGAACGGTGTTGAATATATGTATTTCTTCCACAACCCCGGCTACTCCCGCGCCTTCGATGAAATCGCCTTGCTTGAACGGGCGGAAGATGATCATCAGTACACCCGCGGCGAAGTTTGACAAGGAGCCTTGTAGCGCTAAACCGATAGCTAAACCCGCGGCACCCAAAATGGCAATGAATGAGGTGGTTTGAATGCCGAGCTGGCCGAGTGCGGCGATGATGACGAAGGCGAGTAGTGCGGCATAAACCATATTACTGGTAAACGAAATAAGTATAGGGTCGGATTTTGCTTTGGTCATCGCCTTACCGATGCCTGACTTGATGAGACTGGCGAGTAGTTTACCGATAATGAATATCGCCAAGGCGGCGATCAGTTTTAGCCCATATACGGTGAGTATTTCTTGGATCTGTTGCTGTGTTTGTGCCGAAAATAATACGTCCATGTTGTGGTTGCTTCTTAGTGTTAGTTTTGAAGCCTGAAAGTATCTACAGCTAAGGGCTGGCTGGCAAGTTAGATGTTAGTCTTTTTTGAGTGTGTTTTTGATGAATGGGATGCTGAGTTTACGCTGTGCTACAAGGCTTGCTTGATTCAGTTGCTCCAGCTGTGACCATAAGCTAGGGAGGTCCCTAGGGTAGTGGCTGATCAGGTATTTGGCGTTGTCTTGGGTCAGTTCTAGTCCCAGTTTTAGTGCGTGGGCTTGTAGCGCCTTGATGGTGCCGACATCGGATAGCGGTTTTAAGTTCAACGGCAAACCGCTACATAAACGACTTTTTAAGTCGTTTAACTGTGCTTGGGATTGTTGTGGTGAGGCGTTGGAGCTGATCACTAAGCGCCCCTCGGCTTGGCGCAGCTGGTTGAATAAATTGAATAAGGCTTCTTCCCACTCGGCCTCGCCGTAGACCAGCTCGATGTCCTCGAGGCATACTAGGTCGATATTGCCCATGCCGTCGAGAATTTGCGGTGAAAATTTCTGCAATTCTTTTAGCGGTAAGTAGGCGGCAGTTTTACCCAGCTGGGTCTGATATTGACAGGTTGCCTGTAATAACTGGGTCTTACCGGTGCCGGCATCCCCCCAAAGGAAAATAAAAGGCTCAGAAGAGTTCTTTAAGGCGTCGACGATTAAGGCATTGTCGTCGGCAATGAAGCTGTCGAAATTAAAGTCTTCTTGTAAGCCTAGCGGCAGCGGAATTTGTTGCTGCATTAAGGCTTGTTCAAACGACGAATATAGAGCGATGCGCTAAAAAACACGGTTAAGCTGATGATGATTTCAATGATGCCGAGCAGCCGAGTGTCGGGGCTGGCCATCGCTTCCGATACACCGTGAATGAAATATAATAGGCTCAAATAAGCCGCCCAATTAACCGGTTTATCCTTCCCGTGTAAAACGCCCATTAGCGGTAGCAGCAGGGGGACCACACAACAGATCAGCAGCAAGCCGATGGGGAATGTTTGTGGTGGCGCGAGCAGGGTTATCCAAGCGGTGATGAAAAAGATAAGGCTGAAGTAGCTTAAGAGTTGTAGCCAGTAGGCGACTTTTTTTCCGGGTAAGGTCATTAGCTGAGTTTTTTTGCGAGGGTGGCGATGCGTTTGCCGAGAGCAATGCATAACTGGGATTCATCTGGGTCGATCTTAGAGGAATTATTAGCACCGGCTAGGTGGCTAGCACCATAGGGTGTTCCGCCAGTGCTGGTTGTTAATAAGGTGGTTTCCGAATACGGTAAACCCGCCAATAACATGCCGTGGTGTAATAGCGGCAACATCATCGAGGTGAGGGTGGTTTCTTGGCCGCCGTGAATGCTACTGCTGGAGGTGAACACCGCCGCTGGTTTACCGATGAGTGAGCCGGCTAACCATAAGTTACTGCTGCCATCGAGAAAATACTTGAGCGGTGCGGCCATATTGCCAAAACGAGTCGGGCTACCGAGAATAAGCCCCGCGCAGTTTTTTAGATCATCCAAGCTGGCGTACAAGGCACCGTCTTCAGGAATGTCGTCGGCGACGGCTTCGCATACGGTTGAAATAGCCGGCACGGTGCGAATTTTCGCTTCGACCCCTTCTACTTCCTCAATGCCACGAGCGATGAGATTCGCCATTTGCGCGGTTGAGCCATGACGGCTGTAGAATAAAACTAATACTTCGATGCTCATCTAGATAATATCCAGCACGCTTTCAGGAGGGCGGCCGATAGCGGCTTTACCGTTGGCTAACACGATAGGGCGCTCGATTAGAATAGGGTTACTGAGCATCGCGTCCAATAATTGTTCGTCGCTTAAGCTCTCTTCGGCTAAATTTAATTCTTTATAAATAGCTTCACCTTTACGCATGAGTTGGCGTGGGCTGAGTCCGAGCAGGCTCAATATCGATTCAAGCTCAGTCTTGCTAGGGGCTTGTTTTAGGTATTCAATAATTTCCGCTTGGACATTATTGTCGGCAAGTAACTGCAGGGTTTGGCGTGACTTACTGCAACGAGGGTTATGGAAAATTTTAATGCTCAATGCTCTGTCCTGATAATTATTTTGCAGCGATTATAAATTATCTAATGATTTGCAGGGTGGCTTTTTCTGCATCGCGCCCCGCGTGATATGATGCACGCCAGATCGTTGAACAGATATTTGAAGATGAAATTACCTGAATTTGAGCAAGCCGCCGTGTTGGTGGTGGGTGACCTGATGCTAGACCGAAACTGGCAGGGTGATACCTCGCGTATTTCCCCCGAGGCGCCGGTGCCGGTGGTTCACGTGAAAGACGTGGAAGACCGTCCAGGTGGGGCTGGCAATGTTGCGCTAAATATTGCCGCGCTGGCCTCTAGGGTGACCTTGCTGGGTTATACCGGCAATGATGACGCGGGGCGCAGCTTGCAGCGTTTATTAGAGCAAGAGAACGTGCAGTGTCAGTTTGAACAACTATTAGACCAGCCAACGATTACCAAATTACGTATTTTAAGCCGGCACCAACAATTGATCCGCTTGGATTTCGAAGATAGTTTTCATCATATGCCGGTGGCTAAGTTACGTGCTGATTTCGCGCAGGCCTTGCCTGCGCATGAAGTCGTGGTACTGTCTGATTATGGCAAGGGCACTCTAGCCTGTGCGCCACAACTGATTGCAGAAGCCAAGGCAGCAGGCAAAAAGGTGTTAGTGGATCCGAAAGGCAGTGATTTCACGAAATATCGTGGTGCCACTTTGATTACCCCCAATTGGAGTGAGTTTCAGGCGGTGGTGGGTGAGTGTCAAAACGATCAAGAGGTGGTTGAGCGTGGCACCAAGCTATTGCTTGATTTGCAGCTGGAAGCCTTATTGGTCACCCGTGGCGAAAAAGGTATGAGTTTATTGCAACCCGGACAAGCGGCGATACATTTACCGACGCAGGCACAAGAAGTGTTTGATGTGACCGGTGCGGGCGATACGGTTATTTCAACCTTGGCGGCGAGTTTGGCCGCCGGTGCTAGTTTTGCTGAGGCCACGGTGCTGGCGAATCAAGCCGCCGGTTTGGTGGTCGCCAAGCTAGGTACCGCGACGATTAGCCAGCAAGAATTAAAAGCGAGTTTACACACGCTAGATGATACCCCGCGTGGTTTTGTCAGCGCGGAACAATTAGACCTTGCGGTTCGGACGGCGCGGATCAACGGTGAAAAGATTGTATTGACCAATGGTTGTTTCGATATTTTGCACCCAGGCCACGTGCGTTATTTACAGCAAGCGAAGGCGCTCGGGGATCGCTTGATTATTTTAGTGAATGATGATGCGTCGGTTAGGCGTTTAAAAGGGCCAGAGCGGCCGATTAATGATGTGGCGACGCGCGCCGAGATGTTATCGGCCTTGGCCTGTGTGGATTGGGTGTGTGAGTTTAGCGAAGACTCGCCGCGCGAGCATATTTGCCGAATTTTACCGGATGTGTTGGTGAAGGGCGGTGATTACCAGAACATCGAAGATATTGCGGGTCACGATTGTGTGGCAAAAGCCGGGGGGCAGACCCGGGTGCTGGATTATGTAGACGGTTGTTCTACAACGAATTTAATTAAAAACATACGCGATTTAGAGCGTTAGGGGTTTTCAAATGATCATAGTAACAGGCGGTGCAGGGTTTATCGGTAGCAATATCGTCATGGGCTTGAATGCGAAAGATATTAACGATATTTTGGTGGTGGATGACCTCAGCGATGGCACCAAATTTAAGAATTTAGTCAACGCGCAGATTGCTGATTATATGGATAAAGACCAGTTCTTGGCGAAAGTCGAAGCGGGTGGTTTTGCGGGTGTGGCTATTGAAGCCTTGTTTCATGAAGGGGCTTGTTCATCGACCACCGAGTGGGACGGCAAGTTTATGATGGAGAATAACTACGAGTATTCGAAGACCTTATTGCACTTCTGTCAGGCACAATCAATTCCCTTTATTTATGCGTCTAGTGCCTCGGTTTATGGTGGCGGTAGCGTGTTTAAGGAAGAGTTGAGCAATGAGGCACCGTTGAATGTGTATGGTTATTCTAAATTCCTCTTCGACCAGTACGTGCGCGGACAAACCTTAAGCAGCCAAGTGATTGGACTGCGTTATTTCAACGTTTATGGTCCTCGTGAGCAACATAAGGGGAGTATGGCCAGTGTGGCGTTTCATTTAAATAATCAATTGTTAGAGAAGGGTGACATTAAGTTATTTGCCGGCTGTGACGGTTATGCCGATGGTGAGCAATTGCGTGATTTTGTTTACGTCGACGATGTGGTGGCGGTGAATCTTTGGTTTTTAGATAATCCCGAGGTGAGTGGTATCTTTAACCTTGGCACCGGTCGTAGCCAGCCGTTTAATGACGTGGCGCAGGCGGTGTTGGCCTATCATCAACGCGGTGAATTAAGCTATATTCCATTCCCTGATCACTTAGTGGGGCATTATCAGAGTTTTACCGAAGCCGACTTAGGCGCTTTGCGCGAAGCAGGCTGTGAACATGAGTTTAAAACGGTGGCCGAGGGTGTTACAGCCTATATGCAGTGGTTAAACGCGGGTTAACTAATGCGTTTGTTGTATTCGGTTCTGCTGTATTTATTCTCGCCCTTTATATTATTGCGCCTATTGATACGAGGGCGTAAAGCTCCCGCGTATTTGAACCGTTGGGCCGAGCGTTTTGCTTATTATCAAGGGGCGCAAACCGGCTCGGTTATTTGGTTCCATACCGTGTCGGTGGGAGAGGCGGAAGCGGCCTTCCCGCTGATTAATCAGTTGGCAGAACTCTACCCAGCCAGTGAGATACTGGTGACCACCACCACGCCAACCGGCTCGGCGAGGGTGAAGGCTTTTCTCGGCCATCGGGTGCAACACGTTTACCTACCCTATGACACACCGGGGGCGATGCGCCGTTTTTATCGCCGTTTTAAGCCAAGGATTGGGATCATTTTGGAAACGGAAATTTGGCCTAATATGTTACACCAGGCCAAACAACACGGCGTTCCAACGCTGATAGTGAATGCACGCCTGTCGGAAAAATCGGCCAAGGCTTATGCCCGTTTAGCGTCGTTTACGCGACAAACCTTAGCCGATATAACGCAGGTCTGCGCACAAACAGAGCTCAGCGCCGAGCGTTTCATTGCGCTAGGGCTTGCGCCAGAGAAAGTCAGTGTGCCGGGTAATATTAAGTTTGATATGCGCTTGCCCGCCAATTTGAGTGAACAGGCCGAGGTGATTCGTCGAGACTGGTTTCAACAGCGGCCCAGTTGGATTGCCGCCAGTACCCACGATGGCGAAGACGGGAAAATTCTCGATGCTTTTGCCGAGTTGAAACAAGAGTTTTCCAATAGCTTGTTGGTGTTGGTGCCAAGACACCCAGAGCGTTTCGATGCGGTGGCTAAACTCTGCGAGAAACGTGGTTACTCGGTGACTCGACGTAGCGAACACCGGGGTACACGAGTGAGCAGTGATGTTTTTCTATTAGACAGCCTAGGTGAGCTCAGACTGTATTATGGTACGGTTGATGTGGCTTTTGTTGGCGGTAGCCTAGTGCCCACCGGAGGGCATAATATGCTTGAGCCGGCGGCTTTAGCGGTGCCGATATTATTTGGCCCCTACGTACATAACTTTACGGATATTAGTCAGCGTTTGCTGGAACAGCAGGCGGCCGCTCAAGTGGCGGATCAACAACAGTTGGCGAGCCAGTTAATTGACTTGCTGAGGCATTCGGAAAAGCGAGATCAGATGGGTTCGGCTGGACAGCGTTTTGTCGAACAAAATAAAGGTGCGGTGGAGAACGTCGCGCAGCAGATTGTTTGTGTTTTAGGTGAGTAACTCAAATAACCGCCTGCGGGTGTTGGCCTCGGGGATTTTCTGTTTGATGGTGACCCTCGGTATTGCACGGTTTGCCTACACGCCGATGATGCCGATTATGTTTGAGCAAGCGGGTTTAACGAAGGTTTGGGCCGGTTGGTTAGCGACCATTAACTACCTAGGGTATATGTCGGGTGCGCTCACCGCGACGCTGGTTGGCAGTCTGTTGTTAAAGGATCGGATTTACCGGGCGGGTTTGTTATTGGCGGTGATGACCACCTTGATGATGGGTTTGAGTGATAACCCTTGGTTATGGGCGTTATCACGATTTATTGCCGGTTTTAGTACCGCATCGGGTTTATTAATAGGTTCAGGGTTAATGTTGAACTGGTTGCTGAGGCATAACCATCGCGGTGAAATGGGTATTCATTTCAGTGGCATGGGGCTTGGCATTGTGGTTGTGGCCTTGGTGGTCGGCTTTTCCGAACCATTAGCTTGGGCGCAGCAATGGTGTTTGCTGGGGGTGTTAGGGATGGTTTTTGTGATTCCCGCTTGGCGCTGGTTACCTAGACCTGAGACATCAACGATGACTCATCTGGGTGAGGCCTTACAGGACAGACCACCGAGTCGTCGTTTTTTCTGGTTGATGATGTTGGTGTATTTCTGTGGCGGTTTTGGTTTCGTGATCAGCGCGACCTATATCGTGGCGATTGTGGAAAACCAGCCCGCTTTGCAAGGGCAGGGTGATTTGGCGTTTCTATTGTTAGGGCTTTGTGCGGTGCCAGCCTGTATCGCTTGGGACCTTATTTCGCGAAAAATAGGCGTGTTGAACGCCTTATTCTGTGCGTATTTAATTCATGCGCTGGGCATCGTATTGCCGGCATTAGCGGATAGCTTGCTGTTTGCTCTATTGAGTGCGGCTTTATATGGTTTCACCTTCGTGGGTATCGTCAGCATCGTATTGACCATGGCGGGGCGTTTTTACCCGACTAAACCGGCCAAACTGATGGGCACCTTAACTATGAGTTATGGGGTTCCGCAAATTATTGCGCCAACCATCGCGGGTTATTTGGCGCGTGAAACCGGTCACTATAACGGCGCTTTGTATATGGCCAGTGCTTTTGTTGTATTAGGCCTCGTGGCGGTTGTGGCGATTAAGCGCTGGGCGGCAGACGATATACGCTTATTGACTGATTAATCGAGCCAATAAGCGTTGATAGCTTGAGCGCAGCTTGCCTTGCGGCATCGCTCTATAGCTTGTCCTGTTGCAACCATTGATTAACAACTTCTAAATCGCTAACGGTCAGCGATCCAGTGATTCCTTTAAGGTTTAATACATTGATGATGTAGCTGTTTTTTGCATCAATCAGCTGTAGTTTTGCGCGTGATAAATTACTTTGAGCGTCTAATACGTCGACGATGGTACGGGTACCCACCTCTAGGCCGACCTCGTTAGCGTCTAAGGAACTTTTATTCGAAATAATGGCTTGCTCTAGGGCTTTAATTCGCCGCGAGCTGCTGATCACGCCTCTAAACGCATCACGTGTTTCTCTTAAGGTGGTGCGCTGTAAGGATTGTAAGTTGTCCAATGATGCCATGTGTTGAAAAGCGGCTTGCTCGGTGAGCGCTTGGGTTTTTCCACCAGAAAAAAGCGCTAGATTGAGTTCTAAACCAATGTTATCGGATTCATTTCTGAAACCACTACCAAAGCTGCTGCCACCCGTTTCGCTGTAATTGTGAGAGGCGACGAGGTCGACGCTCGGGTAGTGTCCGGCTCGGTTGATGCTAATGTCTTTTTTGGCGATGCTGACATCAAGTTTAGCCATTTCTAAGGATAAATTATGTTGCGCGGCGGATGTTTCCCATTGTTTGATGTTATTGGGTTCTGGCGGGGCTAACGGGAATGTTTGCGCTAACGGGCGGAGAGCTAGTTCGTCGTGCTGGATGATTTGTCGTAACGCTTCTTGTTTGGAATATAAGTTATCCTGTGCGGCGATTTGACTGGCGATGGCTAAATCGAATCGCGCTTGCGCGTTATGTACATCGGTGATCGCAATTAAACCCACTTCAAAACGTATTTTTGCTTGTTCAAGTTGGCGGGTGAAAGCTTTTACATCATCATTCGCCACGGTTAGACTGACGCCGGCCTGCAGACTGTTTAAATAACGTTCGGTTAGGCGAATAATTAACGCCTGTTCGGCGAGACGGTATTCGAGTTCGGCTTTAGATACACGTTGCGCAGACTGTTGATAACGAACAAAACTAGCCCAGTTAAAGACCGGTTGACGCAGAGATACACTGAATTTTTCATCACGATATTGAGTGGTGCCTTTGCCGGTCGTAGACGAAGTGCTTTCACTTTCCTGCCTGACCTCGGTAGATGAGGCTGAGGCGTTGATAGAGGGTAATAAGTCGGCCAGAGCTTGTGGGCGTATTTGTTTTGACGACTGTAATTGATTATAAGCGGCGTGAATGTCCGAATCGTGTTCCAGTGCGGCTTGGTAAGCGCTGATCAGGTCGATGGGTTCCGCGTAAGCGAATACGGAGGTAATGGAAAATAAGGCGCAGCTTAATACTTTAGATGTTGTCTTCATGACTCGTTATATTGAATATATTGGCCTTACTCTAGCATGTTACGCGTTAGGAGAACGTTTATTGCCGCTTGTTCTTGCTGCTCAGGGTGAAGGTAACGGGGCCGTTATTACATAAGGAGACTTGCATATCGGTACCAAATTGGCCGCTGGCCACCTGCGGGTGAAGCTGTTGTGCGTATTGTAAGGCAAATTCGAATAAAACCTTGGCGCTGGCCGGCGGTGCGGCGGCGCTGAAGCTAGGTCGGTTACCCTTATTGGTATTGGCGGCGAGGGTAAACTGCGGAATCAATAATAAACCACCGCCGATATCGCGTAGGCTGAGGTTCATTTTATCGTCGGCATCGGCGAAAATACGATAATTCAAAATACGCTCAATGAGTTGTTCGGCATTCGCCTCCATATCGTGTTTTTCTACCGCGAATAAAGCGACGATGCCTTGTTGAATTTGCGCAATTTGTTGCTGATCGACCACCACATTGGCGTGTGATACGCGTTGAATAACCGTTAGCATAAAGAGTGTGTGTCGCTTGTTTGCAATAGTTCTCGATAACTATCGCTAATGTCGGATAAAGAATAGGCCGCGTTTGCCGAGCTTGGGTTCGGGCTGACATAAACGGGGCAGCCGTTGATGTGCCAGTGTTGTAAACCCCAGCGGCAGTGTAGGCTTTTTTGTGGGCTGTATTGCAGGTATTTCTGGCAGCTGAGTTTCCCGTGGAACCAGACCACGCGCGGTTGCAATTGTTCAATCAGGGTTTGTAAACGGTGTGAGCCGGCGCGGTAGTCGGCGGCGACGAGGTCTTTGCAACCCGCGGTGGGGCGTTTTACCAAGTCGGTAAAACCAATATGGTAGTGCTGTAATAAGTACTGACTGCTGCTTAGGCTCGGTTCGAGTGTTTGTTCAAAAACACCGCAAGCGTTGAGCGCCCGCCAGAAACGATTTCTCGGATTGGCAAAATAAAACCCAGCGATCACCGAGGGAATCGATGGATTTAACCCGACCGATAAAAATTGCATCTCATGGTCAAGCAGGTCGGGTAGGCTGAGCACTTATTGCTTAATAACGCGGCATATCGAGATCAACCTGCTGCGCCCAAGCGTCAACACCGCCGCTTAGGTTGGTAATGTTGCTGAAACCATTTTGTACTAAAAACTGAGCCACTTGCTGGCTGCGCATGCCGTGGTGGCAGATAGTCACGATGGCTTGTTCTTTGTCTAGCTGGTCTAGGTGGCCGGGTACGCTTTGCATCGGCATTAATTGGCTGCCCTCGATACGACAACACTCAAACTCGTGGGGTTCTCGCACGTCTAATAATAAAGGTGTTGTTTGCTCGCTGTCGATGAGTTGTTTTAACTCGCTTACTGAAATATGTTGCATGGCTTATCTGACATTGGTTATTTGAAAATAATTATAACAGGCTGTGATAAAATGATCGTTTTTCGTTAATGACCCCACCCGGAGTTATCAAGAGGCCAGCATGAGTGCAATTCCAGAAGATTTCCAGAAGAAAACCCAAGCCATGGAAGAGGCGGCTATCCAGCCCCTACCTAATTCAGCAAAAGTCTATATCCGCGGTTCGCGTGATGATATTCAGGTGCCGATGCGTAAAATCAGTCTGGCTGATACCTCGAGCAGTTTCGGTGAGGAAAAAAATCCAGACGTCTACGTATACGATTGTTCCGGTGTGTATACCGACCCCGCGGCGAGCATTAATTTACGCCTAGGCCTGCCGGATGTGCGTAGCCCTTGGATTAAAGACCGCGCAGATACCGAGTTATTAGCTGGTCCGAGTTCAAAGTTTGGCCAGTTACGCCAAGGTGATCCTGAGTTGGCTAGTTTGCGTTTTGAGCATATTCATTCACCTCGACGTGCAAAACAAGGTGCCAATGTTAGCCAAATGTATTACGCGAAAAAAGGCATTATTACCGCGGAAATGGAGTACGTGGCAATTCGTGAGAATATGAAACGTTCGGAGGTTAACGCTGAGCAGCACCCCGGTGAATCATTCGGTGCGAGCATTCCAGAAGAGATTACGGCTGAATTTGTGCGTGATGAAATTGCCCGTGGGCGAGCCATTATTCCGGCTAATATTAACCACCCAGAAGTTGAGCCGATGATCATCGGGCGTAATTTCCTCGTGAAAATTAACGGTAACTTGGGTAATTCGGCGGTGACTTCGTCGATTGAAGAAGAAGTCGACAAAATGGTGTGGGGTATCCGCTGGGGTGCCGATACCATCATGGATTTATCGACCGGTAAAAATATTCATGAAACACGTGAGTGGATCTTGCGTAACTCGCCCGTGCCGATTGGTACGGTGCCAATTTATCAAGCCTTAGAAAAGGTGAACGGTAAAGCCGAGAACCTGACCTGGGAAATTTTCCGCGATACCCTCATCGAGCAAGCCGAACAAGGGGTGGACTATTTTACGATTCATGCAGGTGTGTTACTGAAATACGTACCCATGACCGCGAAACGCACCACCGGTATCGTCTCTCGTGGCGGCTCAATTATGGCAAAATGGTGTTTGGCGCACCATCAAGAAAACTTCTTATATACCCACTTCGAAGAAATTTGCGAAATCATGAAGGCCTATGACGTATCGTTCTCCTTGGGGGATGGTCTACGTCCAGGTTCATTAGCCGATGCGAATGATGAAGCTCAATTTGGCGAACTAGAAACCCTCGGTGAGCTGACTAAAATAGCCTGGAAACACGACGTACAAACGATGATCGAAGGCCCGGGCCACGTACCGATGCAGCTGATCAAAGAAAATATGGATAAGCAGCTAGAGTGCTGTGATGAAGCGCCGTTTTATACCCTCGGCCCGTTAACCACCGATATTGCACCGGGTTACGACCATATCACCTCGGGTATTGGTGCGGCGATGATCGGCTGGTATGGCTGTGCGATGTTGTGTTATGTCACCCCTAAAGAACATTTGGGTTTACCGAATAAGGAAGACGTTCGAGTGGGCATCATCACCTATAAAATTGCCGCCCACGCGGCCGATTTGGCAAAGGGTCACCCCGGTGCGCAAATTCGCGATAACGCCTTATCCAAGGCACGTTTCGAATTCCGCTGGGAAGACCAGTTTAACTTGGGCTTAGACCCCGACCGCGCGCGTGAATACCACGATGAAACACTGCCAAAAGACTCGGCGAAGGTGGCGCATTTCTGTTCGATGTGTGGGCCGCATTTCTGTTCGATGAAAATCAGTCAAGACGTACGTGAATACGCCGCTAAAAAAGGTATCATGGCCAGTGATGCCTTGGCCGAAGGGATGGCCGATAAGGCCAATGAGTTTAAAAATAAAGGTGCTGAAATTTACCGTAAGGTTTGATTTTGTATAGCTAGTTGTTGGCTAGAGCCACTTTAATAAAAGCCCAATATGCGTTCGTATATTGGGCTTTTTTTATACATTGGAAAAATTCAGCTATACTGAAATTTGTCGGATAGCTGTTTTTTAATGATTAGGGTCGTTGTTGTTGCATTCGAGGCTGGTATATCGTCTTATTGCCCTTTATTGATAACTTGAAACGGGGGTTTGAGTGGGGGGAGTTGCACATATCTTAATCGTTGATGATGAGCCCATCGGTGTGGAGCTGATGCGCGAGGTCTTAAGCGATGCCGAGGACTATGAGATTACTTCGGCGGAAGATGGTGAGACCGCACTGAAGTTATTAGAAGCGTCGCCATCGACGTTTGATGCCGTTTTATTAGATCAAAATATGCCTGGGCTGTCGGGCATGCAGGTGTTAGAAAAAATCAAAGAGCACCCCGTGTTATCGCATTGCCCAGTAATATTTCAGTCGGGGAACGATGATCCGCGGGATATTGCCGCGGGGCTTAGAGCCGGCGCACACTATTATTTAACCAAGCCATACGATAACGTGGTGCTCTGTTCGGTGGTAAAAACGGCGGTAAACGATTATTCTGAGTATAAAGAAATACAGGCGGAACTTGATCGGCGCACATCGTTATTGGGTTTACTGACTTCGGCTCGTTTTGAATTTAGCACCCTTAATGAAGCGCGCGCTCTAGCGGCCTTATTGAGTCGAGCTTGTCCTGACCCCGTTACGGTGGCAACGGGCTTGACCGAGCTCTTATTGAATGCGATTGAACACGGCAATTTGCAAATCAGCTACGCTGAAAAAACGGCGCTGAATGAAACGGATTCCTGGAATGATGAAGTTGAACGTCGCTTGGGATTGCCCGAGTATCGTCAACGTAAGGCATCGGTTGAATTCAAATTAATCGGTTCGACGATTGAATTAACGATTCAGGATGAGGGTGCTGGTTTTGATTGGTTGCCTTATCTGCAGCTTTCCCCACACCGTGCGATGGATAGTCATGGCCGAGGGATTGCTCTGGCCAATACACTTAGCTTTTCGAGCCTAGAATACCGCGGTAATGGCAACGAAGTTTGTGCGCGGGTTGAAAAGGATGCACTCATCAGTGAAGAAGCTCCGCTGGCGGTTAATCAGGCTTAGTTAAGTTCACCTGGATGGGTTTCAACTCTGCTCACGGTACTCAATGGCTGCGTAAGGGGCGCCGGCGTACGAGCTAGTATAAGACGAACCTGAATTTTGTGTCTAGGTGTCGATGTTACGGTTTTTTCACAATCACTACGTTTCTTTATATTCCAATATTGCTCCTAGTTCGCTCCGTCTAGGTGGCTTAAAACGCAGACGCAGATTATCGGTAACGGGCTGACCGACGGGATGGGACAGCAGCTATTTCGTACGTTTTTTTGTTAAACTCTGGGGTTGGTGGCGCTTTACAGTGTTAAGCGCTTATAACTACAGTATTAATAAATTAGAGAAATCATGGATCAAGAAAAATCGTATATTGCGAATGACACGTTTGCAAAAAATTTAGGAATTAACTTAGTGAGCGCCGACAAGGGTAGTTCACGTTGTGAATTGACGGTGGGAGATGAACATAAAAATGGCCTAGGTTCTGTTCATGGGGCGGTTATTTTTGCGCTGGCCGACGTGGCTTTTGCCGCGGCCTGTAATAGTGTGCAAGCCTCTATTGGAATGCAGGCTGACATTCGGTATTTAAACCGGCCATTGGGTAACACCTTGATAGCCGAGGCAGATGAAATTGCCGGTTCTAACAAAATAGCGCACTATCAGGTGAAGGTCAGTGACGATCAAGGTTCGTTGGTAGCGCAGTTTACCGGCATGGCTTACCGCTTTCCCAAAAAATAGTTTTAGCTAAACACTGCAAGCAGGGCCTTAGTTTTTTCTGAGCTAGGTGCCCTGCTGATAAGGTGTTTATATTAATGAGGCTTCTGGCTGGTGCCTGCTGGCCTATTCAAATTCACTAATCCTCCCTCTTTTATAAGCCTTTCCTAGGCAAGCTAAATAGGTTTGCCATGCGCCTGTTATTGGGCTGTTACGTGGTTTCGACGTCCATTGCTACGACTATCGATAAGCTCAACCATATTAGGGAAAACCTCGGCAAGGCGAGGAGGTTTTAAATAGCTGGTTTTTTTGTAAAAAACTACCCAACATACCCCTATAGTCTTACCGAATTGCAGCTATTCAGCTGAATAGCTGACGACGCTCGAGTGAGCGTTTAATGACCGTATCCTAGGCGTTAGCCTAGGTGACGAACCCTTAAAAACCTGGGGGTTTAAGGCAAAGGCGTGCTGTCTACACTAAGCGTCATTATCAACTACACTCAGTAAGGGTTGTAATAATAATGAATACAGGGAGTTAGCTATGGGTACGTTATTTAATCCGGCCGTTAATATAATGAGTCGGCTCACTTATCCGAAGAAAATCGCACTGATCTCAGTGTTTTTTTTACTGCCATTGATTGTTGTTTCGGTGCTGCTAAGCAAGGAATTGAACCTGAAAATTGAGGTGACTGAGCAAGAACAGCACGGCTTAAAGTATATCCAAGCGATACGTCAGCTGTATCAGCACCTGCCAGAGCACCGGGGGATGATGAATGCTTACCTCAATGGCTCGGTTGAATTCAAAGAAAAAATCCTCTTACAAAGGCAGCTGATAACAGCGGATATAGCGGCGATTGATGTGGTCGATACGCGCTTCGGTGCGGAGTTTACTAGCCAGCAACATTGGCAGGCTATAAAACAAGATTGGCGGGCATTAGAGCAACGTGCGTTTAATGGCGAGGCGGTGGATATATTTGCTGCGCATAGCGCGCTGATCAGAAAAGTCTATGCGCTATTGGGTACCGTTAGCAACGGTTCTGGGTTGGCGCTAGACTCCTACATTAACACTTATTCGGTGGTTGATGCCCTAGTCTACCGGCTGCCTTTAATCGGCGAGAGTCTGGGGCAATTACGAGGGATGGCGATGGGCGCGGTGTCGGTGTCGGAGATTTCCTTATTACAGCGGGTGAAACTGGGTTTGATCATGGGTGAATTGTCCTCCAGTTATTTATCAGTAAAGGAGGATATCGATATTGCCTTACGGGAAAATGAGGGCTGGAAAAACAAGTTTGGCCCGGGTTTGCTAGCGACTGAACAGCAGTTAATCAAGTTCAATGCAATGGTAACAACGAGTGTGTTAGAGGCTGAGCTGTTAACCCTAGATGCTAATACCATTTTTAATGAGGGCTCAAAAACGATCGCCTTGGCTTACAGCTTATATGATGATTTATTTCTAGCCTTGGATGGCTTGTTTGTCGCTAGGCAGGCTGAATTGGCGGCTGTGCGCAATACGGTAATGGGTTTGATTTTGGTCACCGCCTTGGTTGTTTTATACCTGTTGGTGGGGTTTTATTTGACGATCATGAATACCATTCGGACTTTGGACGATTCAATGCGTCGAGTTGCGGCGGGGGATTTAACGGTGAATGTTGTCAGTGGTACTCAAGATGAACTTGATAGTATTGCTATATCGTTAAATAAGATGGTGGGGCAGATGCGCGGTTTGATGCGTAAATTAGGCGAGCACTCGTCTTTACTGGCCTCGGCTTCTACCGAGTTGTCGGCCACTACCGAGGGTTCTAAAAATACCGCGCTAGCGCAGCAGCAGCAAGCAGATCAAATTGCCACCGCGATGAGCGAAATGGTGGAGAGTATTAATCAAGCCTCCTCTAATGCAACAACGGCTTCAGCGGATGCCAGTGATGCTGACCGAGAAGCGAACGAGGGGGGCGCGGTTATTCGCAAAACGATCGTCTCGATTGAAGGTTTGGCGGAAGAAGTAAATGTGGCGGCGGCTGAAGTGGCTAAACTTGAGCAAAATAGTATTGATATCGGCTCGGTGCTGGACGTGATTCGAAGCATCGCCGATCAAACTAACTTGCTGGCGTTAAATGCGGCGATCGAGGCCGCTAGAGCCGGCGAGCACGGCCGTGGGTTTGCGGTGGTAGCGGATGAGGTACGTACCTTGGCTGGGCGTACTCAAGAGTCTACCGAGCAAATTCAACAAATGGTTGAGCGCCTGCAAAATAACACCAAGAAGTCGGTCACGGTGATGGAGGCGAATAAATTGAATGCCGGTAAGGTCGCTGGTGATGCGTCGAATGCCTCGGAGTCGATTGATATCATTGTCGCCAAGGTGGCGCAAATCATGGGCAAGACGAATCAAGTCGCGAGTGCGACCGAAGGGCAGGTGTTGGTGGCTAAGCAGATTGATAGCCGTGTGGATGAGGTCTCCGATGGGGCGCACTCTGGCGTAGCGGCGGCGGGTGAAATTGCCTTAGCGAGTGAAGAACTGGCGCGCTTGGCGATTGAATTGCAAGGCGTAGTCTCTCATTTTAAAACCTAAGGCTTACGCTGATAATTGGCTGCCTGGAGACAGAGCAGCTTATGAGTTGGATTGTTATGCCCTAGCGTCGCCGGCTGACGATGGCTAACCAAGGTTGCTGTTCTATTACTTGGCCAGTTGGGCGGTAATAGTGCTGTATCACCTCAAAGCCCGCTTGCATTAATAATTCACGGCTAGTCTCGAATTGCATATAGTTGCCATAACGTTGGCCCTGCCAGCCTTCACCATCGCCACGTGGGTTCGAGCTAAATAAAATACCGCCTTCGCGTAAGCAGCGGTGTAGTTTTTTTAACACCGAGGGGAGTTGCTCACTCGGTACGTGAAATAGACTGGCATTGGCGAATACCCCATCGAAACTGTGCGCTTCAAGATTTAATTGGCAAAAAGTCTGCTGCAGTGTTGGGCAAGCGCTATGTGCTTCTGCCATTCGGCAAAAGGTTGCGCAGCCATCCAAGCCAACTGGGCGGTGCCCTAGCGACTTGAAGTATTTGAGGTCACGGCCTGGGCCGCAGCCGAAGTCGAGAATATCTAACGCCTTGTTGCTCGGTAAGGCGCTTAAAAAGGCGCTGATGTTTTGTGATACATCATGTCCCTTAGTGCCATCCCAAAATGCCTCGGCGCTAGCTTCGTAGTGGGCAATGGTGGTGTTTTCTTTGTCATGGGTACTGTTCATAACGAACAAATATAGACATAAAGTCGGCAATGTCAAACAAGCAAGGCGCAATAGGGGTAGACGCGGTAAAATAACCCGATGGATATTACACATATATTAGACGGGTTAAATGATGCTCAGCGCGATGCGGTGAGTGGCACAGAAAAAGCAGCGCTTATCTTAGCTGGTGCGGGCAGTGGTAAAACACGGGTGCTGGTGCACCGCGTAGCGTGGTTGATTCAGGTGGAAAATGTATCGCCGTATGCGATTTTGGCGGTGACCTTTACCAATAAGGCCGCCGGTGAGATGCGCGAACGGGTTCAGCAGATGCAACAAAGCCCCGTCGGCGGAATGTGGATTGGCACCTTTCATGGTATTGCCCATCGTTTATTGCGCATGCACGCGCAACAACTCGGCTTGCCGGATGCTTTTCAGGTGTTGGATTCGGACGACCAGTTCCGCATGATCAAGCGGCTATTGAAGTCAATGAACGTGGATGATTCGCGTTGGCCACCGCGCCAAGTGCAGTGGTACATCAATGCACAAAAAGACGAGGGTCGACGGGCCAAACATATTGCGCCGTCGAGTGATCACTTCGAGCAAAAAATGCAGGACATCTATGCCGAATACGAGCGTGGTTGTATTCGTTCAGGGCTGGTGGATTTTGCTGAATTGTTGCTGCGGGCGCATGAATTATTACGCGATAACGATGAGATTCGTCAGCACTACCAGCAGCGCTTTAAACACGTGTTGGTGGATGAATTTCAAGACACCAATACGATTCAATACGCCTGGTTACGATTATTAACCGAAGAGTCAGAAAACCTATACGTGGTGGGCGATGATGACCAATCTATTTATGGCTGGCGTGGGGCGAAAATAGAAAATATTCACCGTTTCCAGAAGGATTACCCAGCGCATAAGCTGGTTAAATTGGAACAGAATTATCGTTCCACCAGCACCATTTTGAAAGCGGCGAACGCCTTGATCGTCAATAACGACGGCCGTATGGGTAAAGAGCTGTGGACCGATGGTGAGGAGGGCGAGCCGATTTCTTTGTACTCCGGCTTTAATGACCAAGATGAAGCGCGTTTCGTGGTGGATCGAATCAGAGACTGGGCCAGCAAAGGCCATGCGCGTGCTGAAGCAGCGATTTTGTATCGCTCAAATGCCCAATCTCGTTTATTCGAAGAATACCTAATGGCCGCTGGCGTGCCCTATCGGGTGTATGGTGGGCAACGATTCTTTGAGCGTTTGGAAATTAAAAATGCCTTGGCGTATTTGCAATTGGCGACCCACCACGAAAATGACGCGGCGTTTGAGCGTATTGTTAACACCCCAACGCGTGGTCTAGGTACGCGGACCTTGGATATTATTCGTGGCTCGGCTAGGGCCGAACAAATAAGCTTATGGCAGGCGGCGGTTCAATTATGCCAAGGCGATGAATTAACCGGTCGCGCCTCGAATGCGCTGAGCGGTTTCTTAAATTTGATTAAGCAAATTTCCTCAGAGATGGCCGCTGGTAATTTGCACGAACAGGTCGAGCAGGCGATTGTTCGTTCGGGTTTAATTGAGTTCCATAAAAAAGAAAAAGGTGAAAAGGGCGAAGCACGGGTAGAAAACTTAGAGGAACTAGTCAATGCTGCACGGCAGTTTAGCTACCAAGCCAATGAGGACGATAGTCTCAGTGAGCTAGATGCCTTTTTAGCCAATGCTGCCTTGGAAGCGGGCGAAGCACAGGGTGATGAATCTGAAGATTGCGTGCAACTAATGACCCTGCACTCGGCGAAAGGCCTAGAGTTCCCCTTGGTGTTTATGACGGGGGTGGAGGAAGGCTTATTCCCAAGTCAACGTTCGGTTGACGATGTGGCCAAGCTGGAAGAAGAGCGCCGTTTGGCGTATGTCGGGATTACCCGCGCGATGCAGCAACTGTATATTACCTATGCTGAGTCACGGCGCTTACACGGGCAGGAAAATTATCCGATGCCATCGCGTTTTATTCGTGAAATCCCCAGCGAATTAATGCAAGAGGTTCGTTTGGGTACGAAAGTTTCGCGCCCAGTGGTGAATGCTCACGCGGCGACTAGCGGCCTACAAAAGAAAGCTGAGGGCGGTTTTAAAATGGGCCAGCGAGTGAGCCACGGCAAATTTGGTGAAGGGGTGGTACTGAATCACGAGGGCAGTGGCGCACAAGCGCGGGTTCAGGTTAACTTTGCCGCAGTGGGTAGCAAGTGGTTAATGTTGGCGTACGCGAAGCTAGATAAGCTGTAAAAAGCGTTTAACGAGACGTCGCCTCGTTTACAACGGCCAAATGACTATTTGGCCGTAGGACGTTTCAGTGATAACACGAGTAGTACCACGCCGATTAAGATAAACGGCACGCTGAGCCATTGGCCGGTGCTGATTGATAAGTCGCTGGCGTAGGCGGCTTGTTTAGTTTTGACGAACTCAATGAGGAAGCGTGCGCTAAATACGCTAATTAAAAAACAGGAAAAGAGGATGCCGTTTTTTAATTTATCGGCGGTGCGGCGGTAAATGAGCAGTAAACCGACAAATATTACCGCGTAAGAGAGGGCTTCGTAGAGCTGGGCTGGGTGTCTAGGTAGGGTGTCTACTCGCTCGAATATAATGGCCCAAGGCACTGAACTGGGAATGCCGAGTATTTCGGAGTTGAAGAGGTTACCAATACGAATCAAGCAGGCGGCGAGGGCGGCGGGGATGGCGAGCCGATCGAGCAACCAGAGGTAGTTTTCTGCGGTTCTTCTTTGATACAGGTAAAGCCCCGTTAACACGCCGATCGCGCCACCGTGGCTGGCGAGTCCACCTTCCCAAATAGCCAATATTTTGAGTGGGTTTTGCCAATAGTACTGAGGGTCATAAAACAGACAGTGGCCTAGACGTGCGCCGATGAGGGTGCCTGCGATGAGAAAGATAAATAAACGATCGATATGTTTCAGGCTACGGCCTTCGTTGCGATAGATCCATTCCATCAGTTGCGAGCCGAGCAAAAAAGAGGCGGCGAATAAGGCTCCATACCAGCGAATTTGAATACCAAAAATATCGATAATATTTGGGTTAATGTTCCAAACTAAATAATCCATAGAGCTTATATCTCGTTTTTTGCGGAGTATCTGCCGGCTGTGCGGCGGTGACTTGCGATTAAGGGTAGGTCGGGTAAGTTGGCTAGCAGTTGTTGGTAGCTGCTGTGTTGCTGGAGCACATCGACCACTTGCGGTATGGGCTCTGGCCATATTTCTGCTAGATCGGCCTCGCCGTCGATAGTAATAGGGAAGGCCAGTTTTTCAAAGGGTGGGCAAAACTGCGCATCGACTTCGGCCTTATTGCCTCTGGGGTCGAGTCGGTACCAGCCGTATTGCTGTAGGTAAACGGCGTTCAAACCGTGTAGGCAAAAGGGTGGTTTATTATCGCGGATGCTGAGGCGTTGGTAACACAAGCCCGTAGGGATCTGGTTGGCGCGTAATAAGGCGGCGAGTAAATGGCTTTTGGCGTAGCAAAAGCCGGTTTCCTGCGTCAGCACCTCGGATGCCTTGCTGGTAATGGGGTTTAAGCAATAGTCGGCGCTGTGTTTGATATGGTCTCGAACAAATTCAAAACAAGCTTTAACCAGCGACTCTTCATGATGGCTAGTCTCGGCGAGTTGCGCGGCTTTCGCCAAGATATTGGGGTTTTGCCAATCGATATAAAGACTCGGGGCGAGGTAGGCGGCTAGCGGGGCCGTATGCTTAGGCATTGATGTTATAGCTTAGGTCGCGGGCTTCGTCACCGCTCATCCCACGAAAGCCCCAGCAATGTGGCGCTTGCTGTTTGATGATGATTTCTATATCGGCGTTGCTGATGGCCAATTGTTGCTCAAGGTCAGCGAACAGCGCCTTGATGAGCTTTTTTAAGGTGTCGGGCTGGCGTCCTTCCATCATGTTGATTTCGATCACGGTATATGCATCGGTGCGTCCATCGGGGTCATAAAAGTCTTCTTTTTGCATCGGTATAAAGCGGTGTGCGCGTTTACTCTCGGGCAAGCCCAGTACTTGGCTCATGCAGCCTTGGATAACCGTCGACAAGCGCGCCTTGATAGGGTCGAGCTGTTGCTTTATTCCGTAAATGACAATCATCGATCTTCCTTCGTATCGGTATGTTGAGTCGCGGAGGGTATTGTAAGCGGTTAATAGTGTACGGTCAGCCAAATAGTCTCAATATTGGGCTCGGTCCAGCTGACTTTGTGTTTTTGGTGAGCCGGTATATTAAGGCTGTCACCGGCTTGCAGCCTGAGCTCGGGTTTATTTTCAAAGGTTAATATCGCCTGCCCTTGCAGTAGTATCAGCCATTCATTATCGGCTTGGTCGTACCAGCCGGTGGCGGGTGTGGTGTGTCCCTTGGAGACGATGCGTTCAATTTTCAGCAGATCGGTTTTGAGCAATTCAGTGAATGATTCAGCGCTTAAATCTTTTGGAATATTGTTGAAAATATTATTCATTGGTTTTTTTATGGGTTGCCTAGCAGCGGGTATTATCAGTATAACAAGCGAGCCGATGATTGATGGGGCTGCTACCTAGTATTGTTGGTAGCAACCCCGGTGATATCGTTTAGGCGGCTAGGTTGGCAGTAGGGCCGAAAAACTCATAATGAACCTGCTTGTTAGGAATGCCTAAACGCTGGGTTATTTTTAACATTTCGCGCATAAAAGGGAGTGGGCCGAGCAAATAAAACTCGACATCGCGTGCATCACCCAGTTGTGCATCAATTAATTCAGCGGTGACATAACCATTGGCATCAGCCTGGCAATGCTTGCTGGGCGCACTGTATACGTATAACGATGAAATATTCTCGTTATCGGTGCGTAGCTGATCCACGTGTTGTTTAAAGGCGTGAGTGTCGCTATTGATCGCCGCGTGGATGAAGTGAATTTTCCGGTTTGAAGCCTCGGCCTCATTGAGCATGCTGATTGCAGGGGTAATGCCCACGCCAGCGGTGAGTAAGACCAACGGTTTGTTGTTTTTTCGTAGGGTGAAATCACCGCAGGGTGGCAGTAGTTTGACTTCGTCGCCGATCGAGAGTTGGCGGTGTAAATAGTTAGAAACTAGGCCTTCGCGTTTAACGCTAATGCGTAAATAATCACCGCCTGGGGCGTCTGATAAGCTGTAGTTACGGCGTGCCTCTTGGCCGTTTATGTCTAATATGATGGTTATATATTGGCCTGCTTGAAACTCTGGCAGTGCTCCACCATCACTGGCTTGAAAGTAAAAAGAACGAATAACTGAACTTTCATCGTTGTGTTTGATTAGTGTGAAGTTGCGTTCGCCACGCCATCCGCCAGCCTTTTGCTCGTTGTCGCGGTAGACCTCGGTTTCAGCGGCGATCAAAATATCGGCTAGTTGCTGATAGGCTTTACCCCAAGCAGCGATAACCTCTTCGGTGGCGGCATCGCCGAGCACTTGTTTGATGGCTTGCAATAAACAGTCGCCGACAATCGGGTATTGCTCGGGCTGAATACCCAGTGAGCAATGTTTCTGTACTATTTTACTGATCGCCTCGCTTAAATTGCCTAGCTGGTCAATATTGGCCGCGTAAGCGATGACTGCATTGGCTAAGGCTTTGGATTGAGTGCCGTTGGCTTGATTGGTTTGGTTGAAGAAGCTTTTGACCTCGGGGTATTGTTCGAACATCAGCGGATAGAAACACGCGGTGATTTGTTCGGCGTGTGCCTGAACGGCGGGTAAGGTGGCCTTGATGGTGTTGATTGTATTGCTGTCTAACATGAATAAACCTGTTGTTATGAAAGTTATAATAACTAATTCATTATTCGTGCCAGTATCTAACTATTTGATTCTTGGTGCTTTAAATTCTCTATGGGTTATAATGACCTAGTTGTAAACGTGTCATTTTGACCTTTGTTAGGTTAAAATGACACGGATGGAACCTTTGCCTTTTATTTATTTACTCGAAGACCTCAGTCGTGATTTAAGCGTTCGTCAGCGTTATCAGCGAATGGTAGCGGCCATTCGTGCGACGAGTTTTAATTTAGATGTTTCGCTGGACGCGGTTGCGCTATTGAAGCTGGAGGGGGATTCGCTGCGACCTGTGGCGGCCTTAGGCTTGAAAATGGAGGTGTTGGCTAGGCGCTTTAAAGTAGCGGCCCACCCGCGGCTGAAGATTATTTTAGAAAACCGGCGACCGACTCGTTTCTCGGCCGATTCGACGCTGGCTGATCCGTATGACGGCCTCATTGATGGAGGTGGCACTCAACTGGAGGTGCATGATTGTATGGGCTGTGCTATTTACATCGATGAGCAACCTTGGGGGGTGCTAACCCTCGATGCGATGCAGGCTGGGGCCTTTGATCTTTTCCGCGAAGTAGACGGCGAGCGGCATATGCAAACGATAACGGCGTTGATTCAAGCCATTCAACGGATTGAAACACTGGAAAACCAAGCCGTGCAGCAGCATGAGATTGCCCGGCGCCTATTAGTGAATGAACTAAGCCCTGAAATCATTGGGCGCAGCCCTGTAATTCAAACGATGCTGGCGGAGATCGATACGGTGGCTGGCAGTGAATTATCGGTATTAATTACCGGTGAAACGGGCGTGGGTAAGGAATTGGTGGCGCATAGCCTGCATCAGTACTCGGCGCGGCGTGATCAAGCCTTGGTGCAGTTAAACTGCGCGGCTTTAGCGGAAAATATTATTGAAAGTGAACTCTTTGGGCATTTACGTGGGGCCTATTCCGGCGCAAGCAGTGATCGTCGTGGACGTTTTGAACTTGCCGATGGTGGCACCTTGTTTTTGGATGAAATAGGTGAGTTGCCTTTGTCTGCGCAGGCGAAATTATTACGCGCCTTGCAGAGTGGCGAGATCCAGCGGGTGGGTAGCGATCAAGACATTTCGGTGGATGTGCGGATTATTGCGGCGACCAATAGAGACCTGCAACAGGAGGTCAAGGCGGGGCGTTTTCGGGCCGACCTTTATCATCGGCTCAGTGTTTACCCCTTGCTGGTGCCGCCGTTGCGCGAACGAGAGCAGGATTGTGAGTTATTGGCTGGTTTTTTTCTGGAAAAATATCAACAGCAGCTGGGAGTGAAGAAGTTATGCTTGAGCCACGCCGCGCGAGCGCAATTGCTGGCCTATGACTGGCCAGGTAATGTGCGTGAATTGGAACACTTGTTGAGTCGGGCGGCATTAAAGGCGGTGCGGGAGCAAGGGCGTGTTAGCCCGATTATCAGCTTAGAGACCCGGCACCTAGGGCTGACGATAGAGCCTGAACAGGCGGGTCAGCAGCCACCGGCTGAGCCGCCCTTGACGGTGAGCGGTGATGGCTTTCGTGAGCGTGTCGATCATTTTCAGCAGCAGCTCATTGAACAAGCATTGCAGAATAATGCAGGTAATTTAGCCGCCACCGCCCGTGAGTTGAAACTAGACCGCAGTAATCTGCTGCGCACCATCAAGCGCTTAGCTGGATAGCAGCAGATAAAACGCTAATGGCCTAGTTTTCTTGGCTGGTTTAAAACGAAACGGTTATAAACAGGCGATGATTTTTTCGGCGGTAATTTTTAATTCATCGGGGTCGGCAAACTCTGCGGCGTGACCCTTGATGCCAAATAATGAACCCGGCAGGATGTGAATATGGAAGTGGGGCACGGTCTGCCCAGCGTCTTTACCATTGTGTTGGAATACCGTTGAACCATTGATGTTCATTGCTTGTTGTACTGCCTTGCCCACGCGTTTAACGGTTTTAATACAGGCTAAGGCCGCTTCGTCGGAGAGTTCGTATAAGGTGCTAACGGGCTCTTTTGGAATAACGAGGCTGTGGCCACTTGTTTGTGGCATCACATCCATAAAGGCGAGGGTGTGTTCATCTTCAAAAATTTTGATACAAGGTATTTCTTCGCGGAGGATCTTGGCAAAAATATTATCGTGATCGTAGCTTGTTTGCATGGTATTCCTTGTGGATTTGTAATGATTGATTTGTTTTTTATAGCGGCTCGTCGCTGTCAATTTGGATCGCCTCAGCGAGTTTGATCTCGCCGCTGGATAGAATTTGCGCGCGTAATCCGCCTTTGTTTAATAGCTGTGGCAGCACTAAGGGGTCTAAGGTTTCCGCGAGTTGTACGCAGGGCTCACATAGCATAATGCCCTTCAGTCGAACCTTGCCTAGAGTGAATGTTTTGCCGACTAAGTCATTTAACTCGATGCCTTCGGTGATGATATTTCGGCGAAAATCAGCATAGGCGTATTGGCGTTTATATTGTTTATTAAAGTGGTCGATTTGTTCTTGTTCGATGAGCGTGAGTTCGGTGGACGGGTCGTGTTTCGCGGAGGCTGAAAAACTGCCTTGTTGGTTAAAATAGCGATCACCTTGAATGCCTTGCCCAGCCACTAGGTTGGCGCAGGAGAGAGTCTGTAGCGCTGCGCCGGCCGTTTTGGCGATATAGATGTGTTTGATGGTTGCGCTCATGCTGAATCAGCGCTGGCTAACTCGGCCAGGGTGGTGAGTGGACTCGGGTCAATTTGCCAGGTGTTAAACAACTGCTCTAATTGTTTGACGGTGTGCATATCAAAATCCTGATTGAGTTCTAGCAGGTAGTGAGATCCCATGACTTTGTTGTCTTTATAGGCGTGAACTTGCTGGAGCTCGTTAAAAAAATCGTGTTCGCTTTTGTTGCTGTTATAGCTGGGGCTGATGATCAGTATTTTCATTGGGTGGTTATCGGTAGAAGCTTCTAGTTTTTGTTGTGGTGCTTTTTGAGGGCGCGGGGTGGCTGTTTATTTCTGCTGTAGTAAGTTGGCTAAACCGGCAAAAGGGTTGTGGCTGGCTTCTTGGCGGGGTTTGTTTTCGTGCACATCGCCGGCAACGTTATCGATATAACGCGCATGTTCATTATCATGACAGTATAGGCATAATAATTCCCAGTTACTGCCGTCTTGCGGGTTGTTATCGTGGTTATGGTCGCGGTGGTGTACGGTGAGTTCACGTAAGTTTTGTTGGTTGAACTCGCGTGAACAGCGGCCACAAATCCACGGGTACATTTTGAGTGCCTTGGCGCGATAACCCTTATCGCTTTGTTCACGGGCACGGCGTGCTTGCGCAACAATTTGGTCGAGTTTCTGATCTGAATCCTTGGCTGACATTTTTTCAACGCTCCTTTTTTGTCGATTCAGCTAATAAAGCAGTTATTGCGCTGTTGTGCCAGTTATTTTTTGCCTAGCGGCGGACTTGGCTTGGTTGTCCATGGGCTAAGCCCGCTAAATAGGCGCTTTTAATACCCCTTGAATTCAGGTTTGCGCTTTTCACCAAAGGCGCTTAAACCTTCTTGTAGGTCGTATGACTTGGTTTGCAGGTGTAGCATATTGAGTTCGGCGCGTAAGGCAACGTCTAGCGGCATATCTTGCCCATCCTTGACCATTTGTTTCATCCGTTGCAAGGCGAGAGGGCTCTTCGTGGCAATTTTTTTCGCCATCTTCATGGTGTGTTCCATTAGCTCGTCATCGGCGATAACGTCCAATAATAAACCCCATTCTTTCATTTTATGTGCGTCGACAAAGTCACCGGTGAATAATAGGTAGTTTGCCGCGTTCCAAGGGATTTTACGGGATAACACCACCGCGCCGCCGGCACCTGGGAAAACGCCAAAATTAGCGTGGGCATCGGCCAGTTTGGCGCTTTCGGCAGCCAATAAAATATCGCCGGCCATTGCGAGCTCTAAACCGCCGGCGCAGACCACGCCGTTAATGGCGACTAATAGGGGTTTTCTAAAGCCGGTGACGGCTCCGAAGCCATCACGCGCACGGGTCCAAAAGTTTGGTGCGGGTCTAGCACCCTCTTTGATGTCATCGAGCAGTAGTTTGAGGTCGGCACCGGCGCAAAAAGCTTGACCTTCTCCGGTTAATACCGCGACTCGAATCTCATTATCATCATCCAGCTTTGGAAATAAGTCGGCCAGTTCTTCCATCATGGTTTCCGACACGGAATTCATTGCCGCTGGACGGTTCAGCTTAACGAGTGCGATCGCACCTTGTTTTTCATAACTAATATCTTGGTAGTTCATAGTCTGCTCTCTGGGTTATTGAGGATGCTTTCATTGTATGATGCCTAGGGAAAGTAATCGGCAAAAAAAAGGCTTGGCATACGAGATGCCAAGCCATTTAGTTGCAACTATAAAAGTTGCTGGAGTTGTTAAGCCGCTTGATACATCGTCACAACCACTGCGCCACCGAGGCCTAGGTTGTGTTGTAAAGCTACTTCTGCGCCTTCTACTTGACGTTTGCCGGCATTGCCGCGGATTTGGTTAACGAGCTCGAAACACTGTGCTAAACCGGTTGCGCCAATAGGGTGGCCTTTAGACATTAAACCGCCCGATGGATTAACAACAAATTTACCACCGTAGGTGTTATCGCCATTATCAATAAAGGTGGTGGCTTCGCCTTCGTCGCATAAACCGAGGCCTTCATAGGTAATGACTTCGTTAACGGTAAAGCAATCGTGTAACTCAATCACTTGGATGCCGTCTGGGCCAATGCCTGATTCTTCGTAAACCGCTGCTGCTGCGCGGCGAGTCATATCTGAACCAATGAGGTTGATAGGGTCATTCCAGCTGGCAGGGGTATCGGTTGCCATTGCCTGCGCAATAATCGCTACACCGCTAGTAATGCCGTGTTTTTTAGCAAAGGCTTCACTACAAACAACCGCAGCGCCAGCGCCACAAGTAGGAGGGCAGCACATGGTGCGAGTGAGGTAATCCATGTAGACCATTTTGTCAGCCATGACTTCTTCAACAGTGAGTGGTTTATCAAATAACGCAAATGGATTTTGCATGGCGTGGTTACGTGTTTTTACCGAAACTTTGGCGAAAATATCGGCGCTCGCAGCATATTTTTCCATGTAGTAATGGCCGGCTGCACCAAAGGCACGTAGTGCTAGTGGGCCTGCAGGGTAGCCTTTTTCGTCGAGCACGTTAAGAAAGTTATCAAATGGAGATTCGCGATCATCCCATGCAGAGCCGATAGCGCCGGGTTGCATTTCTTCAAAGCCGAATGCTAATGCACATTCAACCGCGCCACTGCTAACCGCTTGGCGGGCTAAGAATAAGGCAGTAGAGCCAGATGAACAGTTATTGTTCACATTAATAACAGGTATGCCAGTTTGGAACGCGTCGTAAAGAGCGGCTTGTGCGCAGGTTGAATCACCATAAATATAGGCACCGTAAGCTTGTTCGATTAGCTCAGGTTTGATGCCTGCTTCTTTTACGGCACCTTGAATGGCTTTAGATGCCATCACGCGGTACGATTCTTGTTTGCCAGGTTTGGCGAATTTAACCATATCAACGCCAGCGATAATTGCCTTGCTCATAATCGAGTTCCTATTTATTGGGTATTTAAGTCAGGTGCAGACTATGCCTGAATCAGACGTAATAATAAATGTTGGATTACGACATTACTCTTGGCAAAAACGCTCGTGTTAAACCCTGCTAGGGCAAGGTTGGGTTAAGGTAGCTGTACTGCGTAAAGAGCAGCTTCTTGGTGTTCGCCGTTAAGGTTGGTGTTCGGGGTATGAGCCTTTAAATGTTTTATAAGCTGTGTGTTTTCCATCGGCTTTGCAAAATAATAACCTTGGAATAAGTCGCAACCAAACTCAAGTAGTAAGTCAGCCTGTTCTTTTTCTTCAACGCCCTCCGAGAGAACGGGAATTTGCAGGCTTTTGCCGATGTTAATAATGCTTTGAATGAGGTTTTTATCGCTTTTAGAGCTGAGAACATGCTGAATAAAACTCTTATCAATCTTTAGTTCATTAATTGGAAGTTTAGTTAACACGCTTAATGAGGAGTAGCCTGTGCCAAAGTCGTCAAGTGAAATTTTCACGCCGATGGCCTGTATTCTGTCGAGTACAAGTTTGGCCGCCTTTAAGTCCTCGATGAATAAACTTTCAGTGACTTCAATGCAAAGAGGGATAGATGGATACTGGTCTGTTAGTTGTTGGATGTCATTGATGATCGTTGAATGAAATAACTGCTGCACAGATATGTTGACGGATAGTTGTAAGTTTTTGTATTTAGGTTGTTTTTTTGTTATTTCAGCAAGCTCTCGCATTGAGGTTTGCAGAACGAAACGACCAATATCGATGATAAGGCCGGTTGATTCAGCGATGGGGATAAAGACATCTGGAGGAACCATGCCTAATTTTTCATTCTTCCAACGAATGAGCGTTTCTATGCCAACGATGTTTTTTGTCTGTGCTTCGACTTGAGGTTGGTAGACTAAAAATAGCTCATCTCTTTCGAGCGCTAGGCGTAACTCTTGTTCAATAAGGAAGGCGTTCCTCTGTTTCTCTTCTAAATGATCAGAGTAGATAAAGTGACGGGCGCCGGTTGCCTTGGCTTGATACATAGCCATATCGGCTTTGCGTAAGAGGTCATCAAGGCTGTGGCCATTGCTTGGGGTATGGGCGATACCCATGCTTACGGTAATAGAAAAGTCTAGCTGACTCACTAAAATGGATTGTTTAAGTTGTTGATAAAAATCATCACAAAGTTGAATAACGTGTTTGGCATCAATACTGGGAGTGAGAATGATGAACTCGTCGCCACCAGGCCTTATTTTTAAACACTCAGGGAAGCAGTTGTTAATACGTGACGCGACTTCTTGTAGGATTTGATCGCCAACAGAATGCCCATGTAGATCATTGCAGCTTTTAAAGTTATTTATATCCATAAAAATGATATGAAAATCGCCGTGGCAATGTGCTTGCCAACTAGGGTAGGCCTTCAATAAGTGTCGTCGGTTAGGTAAGCCAGTGAGAGGGTCGTGTGTTGCTTGCTGCTCTAGGGTGTTTTTGGCGGTATTTTGCAGCCGGATATTTGAGCGGAAGGTCCAAAACAAGACGAGGTTAAATATAATGAAGGCAAGAGCTAAAACGCTTAATGGGATGAGTAGTCGTTGGCTGATTAATTCATAGGGTGTGGCAATGATGGTGTAGTGCGCGAAGCGTGGGTCATAGCTAATGCTCACAAGGGATTTTGCTCGTCGCTCTGTCTGCAAGGCTACGCTGGTGAAAATCTCTGGGCTGCTGTTGCGTATGGTTGCTAAAGTCGCGCCTTCATCACGAAAGCGGTCTTCAAATTTTCTGACCCAGGCGTATGGAATGGGTTGTGAGTAGGCGGATTCCGCGCTGCTAAAGGCAGTTTTCGGCGCATATTGCCTATAGAAGTCCTCCCTTACAATAAATGTACTCATGTGGCTGGGTAGGAACGAGCCAGACCAGGTGTTGAAGTTAGATTCTAGTTTTAGCCCGCTGGTCATGACGCCTGTGACCAGGCCATTTTTATCGGTAATGCGTTGTCTTAGCGGGATAACCCATTGCTGAAGGCTTTTCATGTAATAGGTTCTGCCAACGACCATCTGTGGACTGTTGAGGGTTTTTTTAAAACTGACGGCAGAGGCTGGGTTTTTTTGTAAGCTGATTGCTGTTGGGTTATTGATGTCGAAGCTAGCCAAGATGAAACGTCCTGAGGGGTTGGCTAGACCAAATCCGGCAATTTCGGGGTTGGTTTTAAGTAGGCTGTCGAATAATTGTTGAGGCTCTATGGCAGGATCTTGCTGTTTCCTTAAGGCAATTAATAGCTCACCAAGGGTTTTTAATAAACCTTCATTTTTACTTAATACCGATTGGGTGGAGTTTGAAATAACTCGGTGAGAATAAATTAATTCAGTTCTTGCCTGGGTGTGAGTGTTCAGCCATATAAAATATGCAGTAACAGCGGCGAAGATAACTGACGTCGTAACGATGAAAATATATGTTTTCCATAAACCGTTAAATTTTTGCATCACTCGGACAGCCTTTTATTTGAGCGTTATCAGCTTGATAAACACTTTGATTTTTAGGCTACAACGTCATTAGTGGTTAGGATGAAAACGAGCCAGCGACAGTATTTATGCCTTAGATGGCTATGTGGTGCAAGCTAATTCGTATCGTTGGTTTGACAGCGATGCTGTTTTGTACGGCTAAATTGTCAGTGTGTTCTTAAGCCGAGGGTGACATGTTGGGTATCACAGAGCTGAGCAGGCTTTATAAGTAAGCTTTGATGAATGGCGCGCTCGGCGGGAGTCGAACCCACGACCTTCGCCTTCGGAGGGCGACACTCTATCCAGCTGAGCTACGAGCGCTTAATTTTTTCAGCGGCCATTATAGCGCGATAATCACGAGGGGATAATATTAACTGTTATCAGTAAGACCAATAATTGATGGTTTTTTGTGTCGGGCGGGTAAAATTACGGTTTATAATAAAAAACTAAATCAATTAAATGGAGTGGCTTCGTGAGCGAAGAAAAAATGGGTTTGAATAGAAATGGTGGTATTGCTACGGTTTTAGTCGGTTTTCTGCTTAGTTTGTTGCTGGCTACGGCTGCCATTGCCGACGAGGCCAGTTCAAGCGAAGCGAGTATTCTGGAAAGAATTAAGCCCCTAGGTATGGTTGCTACGAGCGCTGATGAAGCGCAACAGGCTAGCCCTGTTGTTGAGGAACCTGCTCCGGTTGTGGCGGCGGGCCCGATGACCGGTGAGCAAGTATTCAATACGGCCTGTATGGCTTGCCACTCCACGGGCGCTGCTGGCGCACCTAAGGTGGGTGATGTAGCCGCTTGGGCTCCACGTATTGCACAAGGTATGGAAGTGCTGTTTGAACACGCAACGAAAGGCTTTAAAGCGATGCCTCCACGCGGCGGTTCAGCGCAATTATCCGATGAAGAAGTTCAATCGGCTATCAGTTTCATGGTTGATAACAGCAAATAATAACGGTTGTTGAACCCTGTAAGGGGTTCAGTATATTACTGGCCGATGAGTTAAGTCTGTTCTCAACTCATCGGTTTAGTGCTTGTTTTAAGGCTTGTTGGTGTAGCGGCTTAGTTTAATAAGTTTTTCATCATCGCTAGGTTGGCTTTGCCTTTTTTCTTTTGTTCTTCGGGGTTAACTTTATTCACCGCGGGCCAATTGAGCTCATCAACCGGTAGCTCATTTAAAAAACGGCTCGGTTCAGGCGATGACATTTCACCATATTTTTTGCGTTGTGCGCAGTAACTAAAGGTCAGCTGTTTTTGCGCTCGGGTGATACCCACGTAGGCGAGTCGGCGTTCTTCCTCTATTTGCTCGGAGTCGATGCTGTTTTGATGCGGCAAGACGCCTTCTTCCATACCAATCAGATAAACATAGGGGAACTCTAGCCCCTTGGCCGCGTGTAGGGTCATGAGTTTTATTTGGTCGGTTTTTTCTTCATCTTCGTTGCGCTCTAAGCTATCTAATAACATCATGCGAGAAACAATGTCGCCCAAGCTGCGTTCCTGCTGTGATTTTTTAGCGCTATTTTCGATCCACTTGATCAGTTCAAGCACGTTATTAATGCGTCGTTCGGCTTGTTTGTCGCTATTAGCTTGAGCTTTTATCCAATCGTAATAATCGATGTCTTGCAGCATTTCGTGTAATACGGCAATCGGCTCTTCTTCTTGTTGAGTTCTATCGGATAGTTGTACTACCCAATCGCAGAATGAACGGAGTTTTTTGTAGGTACGCTCATTCAGTTGATGCTCTAAGCCAAATTCGAAGCAGGCGTCAAACAGGCTGATATGGCGTTCATTGGCGTATTGCGCTAGTTTCTCAACCGTTGAGGTGCCGATCTCGCGTCGCGGGGTGTTGATAACGCGTAAAAAAGCACTATTGTCATCGGGGTTAATGAGCAGTTTGATATAGCTTAATACGTCTTTTATTTCGGCGTGTGAAAAGAACGATGCACCGCCGCTGATGGCGTAGGGTAGAGATAATTCGCGTAGACTTTTTTCGAGTAAGCGGGCTTGGTAGTTGCTGCGGTATAGAATGGCAAAATCACCGTTGTTGGCTTGTAGCTGGAATTTAACGCGTGAGATTTCGGCCGCTATTTGCTGGGCTTCGGAGAACTCGTCGCGGCATTTGATCACATTGATGCGATCCTCACCTTGGATATTACTCCAGAGGTTTTTTTCATATAAATGTGGGTTATTGGCGATTAATTGGTTGGCCGATTTTAAAATGCGCTGAGTTGAGCGGTAATTTTGTTCGAGTTTGATGATTTCTAGGCGCGGAAAGTCTTTCTTTAATTGGAATAGATTTTCTGGGTTGGCACCGCGCCAAGCATAAATGGATTGATCATCGTCGCCCACGACGGTGAATTGGCCGACTGAACCGACCAGGTATTTAAATAATTCATACTGACTGGTGTTGGTGTCTTGGTATTCATCGAGCAGTAAATATCGTGAATTATTGCGCCATTTTTCGAGAATAGCAGGGTGGTTTTTGAATAAATCTAAGGGGGCAAGAATTAGGTCGTCAAAGTCGACGGCGTTGCAGACGAGGTTGTAGGACTGGTATTGCTCGTATAAGGCGGCGGCGAGTTGTTGTTGAGCGTCTTCGGCTAAAGACATGGCTTGTGGCGGTAGCACGGCTTGGTTTTTCCAATCGGAAATCTGCCAAGCAAGGGGTTTTATTTGATCTTTGTCGAGTTTATGTTTGCCATTTTCTAGGATGTCTTGCAAGACCTTGTATTTGTCTTGCTCGTCCATAATGCTGATATTCTTTTTGAAACCAAGGGCGGCGTGCTCTCGACGAATAATATCGAGCCCCATTGAGTGAAAGGTCGAAATGCGTAAATGTTTGGCCTTTTTGTGCGAGCAAATCTTTTCTACCCGTGAGCGCATTTCTCGCGCCGCTTTATTGGTAAAGGTCACCGCCACTATGTGCTTGGCTTCGATGCCTTTGTCCAATAGGTGGACGATTTTTTCGGTAATAACGCGGGTTTTACCACTGCCCGCACCGGCGATGACTAACAAGGGTTTATCGGTGGTGGTAACGGCTAATTGCTGTTCGGGGTTGAGGTCTGGCACGATGAAATTATGCTCGGAGTAAAAAGAAGATTCTACCTGTTTTAGCGGTGGTTTTCAGGGCTTTTAATTATGTAAGGCTTGCTTAAGTTTGCTTGGCTTTAGGCTGAAAGAGTAAGTTTGCGCTTATTTCTGCTGGCACAAAATAATCATGACGTGGGCGGGGCCTCCTTAGTCATCATGGTGCTTGTATGACCTTGTCTAAGCGGCGATAACTGAGGGCTTCGGTCAGGTGCTTTCGCTGAATATGGGTTTCATCGGCGATATCGGCAATACTCCTAGCAACCCTGAGAATGCGGTGATAAGCGCGGTGGGATAGGCCTAATTTCTCCATCGCCTGCTCTAATAATGCGTGATCATCATCGTTGAGCACACAATGTTTTTTTATTTGCCCGCTGCTGAGTAGGTTATTCACCGAGCCTTGACGGTTTATTGAGCGCTGCTGGGAGTTTTGTACGCGTTGGGCAATGACATGGCTGTTTTCTTCGCCGCCGTTGCTGCCCTTTCTCAGCGTCTCGCTGCTTATACGGGGGACTTCGATGTGCATATCGATTCTATCTAATAAGGGCCCAGATATTTTTTGCCGATAACGTGAAATCTGCGCGGTAGTGCATTGGCAGCGCTGGCTGTTATCCCCTAGGTAGCCGCAGGGGCAAGGGTTCATCGCGCAAATAAGTTGAAAGCGTGCTGGGAAATCGCTTTGCTGGTTGGCGCGGGAGATGGCTATGCGGCCATTCTCCATCGGTTCGCGTAATGCCTCGAGTACTTTTCGATCAAACTCGGCGAGCTCGTCTAGAAATAGAATGCCATTATGTGCGAGTGAGACTTCACCGGGTTTCGGGCGGCTGCCACCCCCTACGAGGGCAACCGCAGATGCGGTATGGTGCGGAGACCTAAAGGGTGCGATCCGCCAGTTGGCGCTATCAACAGGTTGTTGGCTAATGGAGTAGACCGAGGCGGTTTCTAATGCTTCTTGTTCGCTGAGGCTGGGGGTAATGCTTGGTAGGCGTGAGGCGAGCATCGACTTTCCCGTGCCCGGTGGGCCAAGCATCAGTAGGCTATGTCGACCGACGGCGGCAATCTCCAAGGCGCGTTTGCTATATTGCTGGCCGTGCACGTCGGCAAAATCCGTGTTGGCCTCATGGGGAGCGGCTGACATATCGAGATGTTTGATCAACGGGAGTGTTTGCTGGCCAGAGAGGTGTCCACAAATAGCCAACAAGTGTGAGCAGCTCAAAATTTCGCTATCTGCAATGAGCGCTGCTTCTTGTTGGTTTTGTTCGGGTAGGCATAAGCGGCGCTGGTCTTTTTTACAGGCTAGCGCGGCGGGTAGTGCACCCTTGATGGTTCGCAGTTCGCCACTGAGCGATAGCTCGCCGAGAAATTCGTAATGGCTGAGTTGCTGTTGGGGGATTTGCCCGGATGCCGCCAAAATACTTAAGGCTATCGGTAAATCAAATCGCCCGCCTTCCTTGGGTAGGTCGGCAGGAGCAAGATTGATGGTGATGCGTTTAGCGGGAAACTCAAATTGGCAGTTGATGATGGCGCTACGCACGCGGTCTTTGCTTTCTTTTACCGCGGCCTCGGGCAGGCCAACAATTGATAAGCTGGGTAAGCCGTTGGCGAGATGCGCTTCAACGGTGACCAAGGGTGCGTTGATGCCCGATGAGCTACGGGTAAATATTGTTGCAAGAGACATGGAATCCTTTCCTTGTGCACTAAAAGAGGCGTTAGCTTAGTCTATCTTGTTATTGAGTTCGGCAATGGTTTTTTCTAGCGCGTCGAGTTTCTCACGGGTTCTGGCGAGTACCGCGCTTTGTGTGTCAAACTCTTCTCGGCTAACCAGGTCTAACTTGGTGAATTGCTGCTGAAGAATGCCTTTGAAGTTTTTATTCAACTCCTCTTTTATATTTGCGAGCCCCGCAGGTAATTGGTTGCTGAGGGATTTGGCTAATTGCTCGATGGTGCTGGTATCAATCATATACGGTTTAATTTGTTTTGTTTTTTTTGGCGGGGGCTCTGCGCGGGTGTTGTGTCTGCAAAAAAGTACACGGTTAATCCTTGCTAAGCGGGTGTTGTTGTTTTTTTTAAACAGATAACCGGTGGAAACGCGGGTTTGTGCTAATATGACAACATGATTATGACGGTTGCATGTCAACATCGTTGATGTTTCATGTGCCTATCATAGATTAATTAAAATCAGGGAGCAAAAATGAACGTATTAAAAACAACTGCAATTGCTGGTTTACTAGCAGCATCTGGCGCAGCAACAGCTGTAGAAGTAACGGGCAACGTTGCATTAACAACTGACTACGTATGGCGTGGTATTTCTCAATCTGACAATGCGCCTGCTATTCAAGGTGGTTTCGATGTTGATTACGGCAATGGCTTATATGCTGGTGTTTGGGGTTCAAATGTAGAGCTTAATAACGATAGTAGCCTTGAGCTTGATTTATACGCTGGCTGGGCTGGTGAATATCAAGGTGTTGGTGTTGATGTGGGTATCATCCACTATCACTACAACGGTTCTGCGGAACTAAATACCAATGAAGTTTATGTTGGTATGAGCTTTGGTCCAGCGACCTTGACTCAGTACTTTGGTTTAGACACGGGTTCTGAAAGCACCGGCGATCGCGGTTTTGGTAACTACACGGACCTTGCTTTAGACTTAGGCAGCTATGACGTTGTGGCATTTGATGCTCACCTTGGTTATTACGACTTAGATGAAGCTGGTGATGATTACTGGGATGTTAAGTTAGCGGCATCAACAACAGCATACGGTGTTGATTTTGAACTTGCTTATACTGACACGGATCACACGTCTGACAACGGTAAGCAAGACGACGATAAAGTTGTATTGACTATTTCTAAGTCGCTATAAGTTTTATCTACTTGGATTAATAGAATCCAATGTCTCGCACCGACGAGTTAAAACATTAATTGTTTTGAAACGCCCCTATTAAGGGGCGTTTTTTTTTACTGAAAGATAGTCATCGAGCGCAAAAGGTGCGGTATCCGCACCATTTTGGTGGTATTGTTTTGAATGAGATGGAGCTATCAAACGCTTGTTTTTATTTAATGCGTTGTAATACAAGCTTTTTTTTGAGTTGGCATGCCGTATGCTACGATGGTTTTGCTAAAAATGGTATTTTGATATAGAACGAGGAGACAATATGAAACTAGTAACAGCGGTATTAAAGCCTTTCAAATTGGATGATGTGCGTGAAGCCTTATCTGATATTGGCGTTTCAGGCATCACCGTCACGGAAGTCAAAGGCTTCGGTCGTCAAAAAGGACACACTGAGTTGTATCGTGGCTCAGAGTATGTGGTGGACTTCTTACCGAAGGTCAAAGTTGAAATTGCCTTATCGGATGATCAGGTAGAGCAAGCGGTTGATGCGATTATTAAGGCGGCGAATACGGGTAAAATTGGTGACGGTAAGATATTCGTCACCACGCTTGAGAAAGTTGTGCGTATTCGTACTGGGGAAACTGGCGCTGAAGCGTTATAAAGTTAAGAAGGTGAGTCTTTAGTAAGGCAGGGTGACTGTCTACTAAGGATAAGAGACATGGACTGTTGTTAGCTCACGGGATCGTTATGGTCGAGGGCCATAATAACAATATATGGGGAGTTTAAAGTGGATCAAATTTTAGAATTACAATATGCGCTCGACACATTTTATTTTTTAATGTGTGGTGCGTTAGTCATGTGGATGGCAGCGGGGTTTTCAATGTTGGAAGCCGGTCTCGTCCGTTCAAAAAATACAGCTGAGATTCTAACCAAGAATGTGGCCTTGTATTCAATCTCATGCATCATGTATTTAGTGTATGGCTATGAGGTTATGTATGGCGGCGGCGTTATGCTGAGCGGTATTGAGTTAGATGGTGCGGCGAGTGCCGATGCGCTAACCGCGACGGTGTTGGCGGAATCGAAAGCGGCTGGTTTTGATGGTGACTCGGTGTACTCAAATGCGTCAGACTTCTTTTTCCAAGTGGTGTTTGTGGCTACGGCGATGTCTATCGTATCCGGTGCGGTTGCTGAACGGATGAAACTCTGGGCGTTTTTGGCATTTGCGGTGGTGATGACAGGTGTTATTTACCCGCTGGAAGGTGCCTGGACATGGGGTAGCGAAGATGTGTTTGGTTTGTATAACTTGGGCGAGCTTGGATTTTCTGATTTTGCCGGTTCAGGTATTGTGCATATGGCCGGTGCAGCAGCGGCCTTAGCGGGTGTGTTGTTGTTAGGCGCACGTAAAGGTAAGTACGGATCAGATGGGCAAATAAATGCGATTCCCGGTGCAAACCTACCCTTGGCGACCTTGGGTACGTTTATCTTATGGATGGGTTGGTTCGGTTTTAATGGCGGTTCAGTATTGAAATTGGGTGATATTAGCAGTGCTAACTCGGTTGCGATGGTGTTCCTAAACACTAATGCGGCAGCGGCGGGTGGTGCTATTGGTGCCTTAATCATTGCGCGTATTTTGTTCGGTAAGGCGGATCTGACCATGTTACTGAATGGTGCTTTGGCTGGTTTGGTAGCGATTACCGCGGAACCTTCTACGCCAACCGCGTTGCAGGCGACGTTGTTTGGTGCTGCTGGTGGTGTATTGGTGGTATTCTCAATTGTTGCTCTTGATAAAATGAGGATTGATGATCCGGTAGGCGCTATATCGGTACACGGTGTATGTGGTTTATTAGGTCTATTATTGGTGCCATTGACTAACGACGGGGTGAGTTTCTCGGGTCAGTTGATTGGTGCGGCTACGATCTTCGGCTGGGTCTTTGTTAGTAGTCTAGTGGTCTGGGGCGTACTCAAAGCAGTGATGGGTATTCGTGTATCAGAAGAAGAAGAATACGAAGGTGTGGATCTGAGTGAGTGTGGTTTAGAAGCTTATCCTGAGTTCACCAATAAGTAGCTAGCTAGTTTAGCGGTATTAAAAAAGGGCGCCTTCGGCGCCCTTTTTTTGTGTTTATTGTTGCGGGTTTATTGGGTTAATAAATCCTGCACTTGGCGATATTTAGCCGCTGTTTTTTCGGCTATTTCGCTAGGTAGACTAGGAGCGGGGGCGGTTTTATCCCAGTCGAGAGTTTCTAGGTAGTCCCGCACAATTTGTTTGTCGAAGCTAGCAGGGCTAGTGCCTACTTGGTATTGTTTAGCATCCCAGAAGCGTGATGAGTCAGGGGTTAGCACTTCATCAATCAGGTGCAATACACCGTCATCATCAAGGCCAAATTCAAACTTAGTATCGGCGATAATGATATTACGCCCGAGCGCATACTCAGCCGCTGAGCTATACAGGGCAATACTAACGTCACGTACTTGTTTCGCTAAATCTTCGCCGAGTAACTCGATGGCTTGCTGATAAGAAATGTTTTCATCGTGTTCGCCAACAGCCGCCTTGGTGGATGGGGTGAAGATTGGCTCGGGTAGTTGTGAGGCCTGCTGTAGGCCCTTGGCGAGCTCGATGCCGCATACTTGGCCGCTGTTCTGGTAGTCTTTCCAGCCAGAACCAATTAGGTAACCGCGAACGATGGCTTCAATCGGCAAAGGTTTAAGTTTTTTGACGATAATGCCGCGTTTTGCAAGGCGTTGGCAGTCTGCCGAGTCATCTAAAACTTGCTCCAGGGTTACCTCAGATAGCTGATTTGGAATAATATGAGCTAATTTCTCAAACCAGAAGTTAGAGACTTCATTTAGCACAATGCCCTTACCAGGAATTGGATCGGTTAGAATAACGTCAAAAGCCGATAGACGATCGGTGGTTACGATAAGCATATGTTTGTCGTCAATATCGTAGATGTCACGAACTTTTCCTTTATGGAGTAGTGGCAAGCTATTGAGGTTGGCGTCGAGTAGAGAGGCTGGAATAGTCATATAGAATATATTGGATGATAAAAAAGCAGCTAATGATCTAATTTTATTAATAATTATGCAAGTAAAAGGTGTGAAACGATGAGATGGACGGGGAAATTACTGGGTGGTGTATTTGGTTATATGACCTTTGGTGCTCTGGGTGCGTTATTGGGTATTTATATTGGGCATAAGTTTGATAAGGGGCTGGCGAAAAATCCGTTTGATCCTGCGCGTCAGCAGCAAACGAAAAAAACGTTTTTTAAGTCAACCTTTGCCATCATGGGGCATATCGCGAAGGCTGATGGACAGGTGTCGCAAGAAGAAATTCGCATGGCCGAGCGGGTTATGGCTCAAATGGAACTGTCGGCGGCGATGCGACAAGAGGCGGTGGCTGAGTTTAATCGCGGCAAAAGCGAAGGGTTTAATTTAGACGCCGAGCTCGATGACTTCAAGCAAGCCTGTCAGCGGCAGAAAAATTTGGTGCGGATGTTTATTGAGGTGCAATTGCAGGCGGCTTATGCCGACGGCACCTTGGATGCAGAAGAAGATAGAATTTTATTGCATATTTGCGCACGCCTGGGTATTCCTCAGTTTGCTTATGAACAACTCAAGCGGATGCTGGGCGCGAGTCAGCGTCGTGGTTCACACCAGCAAACACGCTCTACACCCGAAGAGGCTTATGCGATCTTGGGGGTTGCCGAATCGGCGAGTGATGGCGAGCTTAAAAAAGCCTACCGTCGTTTAATTAGTCAGCACCACCCTGATAAATTGGTTTCGAAGGGTTTACCGGATGAGATGATGAAGATTGCAAAAGAAAAAACCCAACAAATTACCGAGGCTTACGACACCATTCGAAGCCTACGCAAGAATAATTAATTCTTATTTAATTAATAACTAACAAATATAGGAGATCTTATGCCATCTTTTGATGTGGTATCTGAAGTCGATAAACACGAACTAAGTAACGCGGTTGACCAAGCGAATAAAGAAGTGACAACACGTTTTGACTTTAAGGGAACCGGCGCGAATTTTGAACTAGCGGATACCGATGTAACGCTGATTGGAGAGTCTAAATTTCAGTTGGGGCAAATGCTGGATATTTTTCGTATTAAGCTATCACGTCGTGGTGTTGATGTGGATTGCATGGATGTGCAGAACGCAGAGGAGACTGGACTTAAGGTTAGGCAAAAGGTGAGCATCAAAGACGGCTTGGACAGCGAATCTGCAAAAAAAATAACCAAGCTGATTAAAGAGAAAAAACTCAAGGTGCAAGCACAAATCCAAAAAGAACAAGTGCGGGTAACAGGTAAGAAGCGTGATGAGCTACAAGCGGTGATGGCGATGTTGAAGGCCGAAGGCTTAGGTGTTCCGCTGCAGTTTAAAAATTTCCGCGATTAGTTTTAGGGTTTGTTTAGCACGACGAGGCTGAGCCGTTTTGTCGTTGCTAGAGGTCATAGTTTCCTACTAAGTCTTACCGCTTAGTGAGGCAAGAGCTTGCCACCTTTGTTATCCTTAGGTCTTTATTTGAATGAAAAAAAGCCCGTTAAAGACTTAAGTGGTTGGTTTTTGTCGGGTGTATTTGAAATGGTACGCCAATTGCTTGTTTCTTCATATTGATATGATGAATAAGGTTTGCTGCGATGAGATTTTTTACGGTTTTTAATTTAACCCTGTCGTTATTATTGGGCGCGGTGGTGACGCTGATCTCCCCCGGGAATTTATTTGCGCTGATTAACCTCCCGGGGTTGTTGGTGGTGCTAGGCGGCACCTTATGTGCGGTGATGTTAAGCAAGCCGCAGCAGATGGTGCTGCAGTTATTGACTGAATTGCCGAAAATCGCCAAAGGTGCCACGGTTGATTTTCAGGCGCGGACGGAATTCCAGCAGTTACTTCGCTGTGCTCAGTTGTATCGGTCGGCACAATTGCGGCAGCTAGAACAAGAAATTAAGTTGGCGCAACAACCGATATTGAGAAAGGGCGTGCAGCTGGTGTTAGACCGTTGTTCCTTACGCGATGTTGGGCAAATTATGCGTAAGGAGCGGGCGCGTTTATTAACCGCCAATCAGGAAAAATCACAAATTTTACGCTTGATGTCGAGTTACGCCCCAGCATTTGGCATGCTGGGAACCCTATTGGGGATGATTCACATGCTATACGCGCTAGGCGACGTTGGTTTGGAGCAGATAGGGGAAACGATGGGTTTTGCGATGCTGACAACCTTGTATGGCCTAGTACTCGCCAACCTTGTTTGTAAACCCTTGGCGATTAAACTCGAACGCCGTAGTGCGGAACACGCCGCTCACCTCAATACCTTGATTGAAGGTTTGGCGATGCTGTATGAAAAGGCGCACCCGATGTTAATCCGCGACATGCTAGAAGCGCACGGTCTTCCCTCCGAGAATGCCCCTGTTAGGCGAAAAGGACTCGCTGGTAAGTTTGCCAAACTGTTGCCACTGGCGGCCTCGCATGTCGATTGAGCGGCGTAGAACGGATTTTGTCGCCGCGCAGGAGTCAGAGTCGGCTATCGAAGATCCGAATGAAAGCTGGGCTCTGAGTTATATCGATCTGTTGTTATTAATGGTGACCTTGTTTGTGTTGTTATTGAGCTTTCAGCGGCAAGAGGCCAAGCAGCTGAAAGCCGAACAGCGGCAACAAACCCAACAATTGCTCTCCGAGCAGCAGAACCAACAGCAGAATCAACAGCAGAACCGGCCTGAGCCAGCATTGCAGGTACCGAGCCAGCCGGCCTTTTTAGACCAAAGCTATCTCAGTGACTTAAAAGGCAAGGTCAGTGTGGTTGAAGAAGGTAATGTTATTAAGTTGGCAATGAGTGATAGCATCTTGTTTTTGCCGGCGGATGCGGCCTTGAGTTTGACCGGTGAGCAGCTGCTAGATGAGATTGCGTTGATGCTGAAACAACGGCCATGGCATATTTTGGTCGAGGGACACACCGATAACCAGGCTATTTCTACCCCGCGCTATTTATCGAATTGGGAGCTTTCGTCGGCCAGAGCGACCAGTGTTACACGTTATTTGATTAGCCGAGGGATTAAACCGCAGCGGTTAAGCGCGATTGGTTATGCCGATACGCGGCCCCTTGTTAGCAATAAAACTGAGCAGGGCCGAGGCAAGAATAGGCGGGTAGCGCTAGTGTTGCGAGCGATTGAATAACGTTTAACGAATAGTGGCTTATTCACCTAGGCGGCTTAGCCCAGTAAGGAGACTGTGATCCTGTATTGCTAAGTCACTAAGCGCTGCTGTCAACGGAATATACCTTGCCAGCTGCCGCGTGCTACTCACCATGGCTAATAGGACTCGATAGCTGGGGTTGGTGAGTAAGCTACGAATATGGCTGGACATGCCGTCTGCCCTCTAAGGTATGAATGACGCGAGGGCCGCCGTTACGTACGAGGCCGTTGATGCGTGTTGGCAAGCGCCTTGCTCATCGGCTGGCATTTTCATAAATAAGCCGTGAGGCGGTCGGTATCAACGCCGTTGTTACGCACAACGGAGCAACGTCGGCGCTTATTGCAAACGCGCCTCGTAGGGGTAGCGATCAGCCGCTAGTCTTTTATAGCAGGCTAAATGCGAGACCTATCAGGCCACCAAACACCCCACCCCAAACCACTAGCCAGCCTAGGTGAGCTTTGATCATGCGCTGAATGATTTGTTTGACCATCTCGGGGCTTAGTTCATCTAAGCGTTTAGAGACGATCGCCTCGATATCAGAAACGAGGTCGCCACTGATTTTCTGTGAATTAATGCCTTCGTGCAGGGCTTCGTTAAAGGCGCTGCTCTCGGTCATTTCGCTGAGGGTTTGCCGAATTTTTTCGCTGAACGGTTCTTTTAATGGCAATAAGGCATCGGTGCCGCCCACCATGGCTAACATGCTGCCAAAAGATGACTCAGATATGGCGTCTAATAAACCTTGGAATAGCTTGTCATAATCGAGGCGGTCTAATAGTGGCTCGACATTAAATAGTTTTTGCGCCGAGTCTTCTTCGCGTTGTAAGAAACGCTCGATATTTTCTTGGGTGAAGAACTGGGTCATGATCAGCTCGCGGATGCCGCGTTTGAATTCTTCGAAATGAGCAGGAATAACCCCAGAGCCATATAAGAGGGGGACACGTTCAAATAACATATGAATCGCGATCCAGTTGGTAATCGCGCCGGATAAGGCAAAAACGCCGACGGCTTGGATGTTATCGGCGTATTGCGGGCAATAAAAGCTGAGAACGATGATGCCGATTGCCAGCAGATTGGTGACGAGGCTCTTATCGATAGTGCATTGTTTGGCTGAGTTGGACATGAATAAACGTTGAGTGTTAAGTGAGAAGGTAGCGACCGGCGGTGGCAATAATGATAACGATAATGCCTAGGCTGAGATTAATGGCGAGCAATTTTCTTATTTGCGCAAGTGCCTGACCAGCCGTTGACCAGTCTTGTTCGCTGACGGCGCGGCTCAACCGCCGTTTAGGCGCGAAAAATATATGCATGAAAATAAGCGTCATCAATAACCAAATCGTCAACATGATATGGATGTGTACGCCGACGTGTTGCATGCCACCAAATTTGTGTTTGATCAGCCATAAGCCAGTGGCCAGAAGCAAGATGACGGCGGCCCAGACCCAAGGGAAGAACTTAGAAAAAACCTCTGACCATAAAGTCAGCCGTTGCGGTGGTTCAAACTGGATAGCCGCAATGGGGCGTAAAATACAATAGGCAAAAAACATTCCGCCAACCCAGAGGGTGGCTGAGAGCAGGTGTAGGCTAATCGCAAGTGGGAGCATATTATTTCTCGGGTAATTTAAAGGAGTGAATGAGCCAGCCGTGGATCGAATGCACCAGGCTGTCGCCTAGGCCATTAAAGCCGTGGTCGGCTCCGGAGATTTCGATTTGACGGTTTAATGGATTGTTTTTTATCAGGCTTAGTTTTCTTGTGGTTGCCATGCCAGTCACGCTAACGAGGTCTTGGCTGCCAAATACATCCAGGGTAGGGATTTTTATTTGAGTTAATAAATCGAGTGACTGCGCCTCGGCGAGCTCGGATGGCAGAGTCGGTAGGCTGATTAACACCAGTGCGTCACAGGCGAGCTTTTTTTGTTGAGCGAAGAAGTTGACCGCCACCATGGCACCCAAGCTGTGCGCAATTAATACACAGGGACGATTTTTGAAGTTCTCCCGCATATAGTCCAGGCTGGCTTGAACTCGAGCCGAACTGGGCTTAATTAGCTCTAGATACTCATTGATACTTGCGCCGGCGGCTAACACCGGTAATTGAATCGCCGCGGTGACCCAACCTAGCTTAGCCAACTGGCTCCGTAAGGGGTGGATGACTTGCGGTGCATTAGGGTTTGAGCCCATGCCGTGTAGAATAATCACACTGCCACGAGGTTTATCGGGTTCTTCGTTATTGATTAGACTGATAAACTCGCCGCCTTCGGCTTGTAAGGTGACGATCTCACCGACGATGATGCTGTTTTTAATATTCTCCGCCAGACGTTGCTCGCGCGCCATATCGGCGGCGCTTACCAGCGAGCACAGTGTGCTGCAACAGAGCAGGAGTAAGGTCGCGGGTAAGGATATCAGCTTCAAGGTTATTGTTCGGGTGTTTACGAGAGTGCTCATGGTGCATCAGTGGCCAAAAAAAATCTAGTGCGAGGCGTGCTTTAAACGCATAAAATTGGCCGATGAGGACAGAAAAGATCATTTTTAATTTAGCCATTTCAGCCGAGGCGTTTTTGGCGGTGTATCAGGGGCGGGCTAAAAACATTTCAACGGTCGCCGTTGATGGACGGCGGTTGGAGTTTTCCGCTGAGAAGGTGAAGCCTTTTTTAACCCATGACGGGGTGTATGGGACCTTTGAAATGGAGCTGGCCGAGGCGCATAAGTTTGTCGGCATCAGGCGCTTAAGCTAAGCGAGCTGAATACCTTGAATGATTTTATCCTGACGAATATTGCTGGATTCTCAGCAACTTAAGCCACCGCTCACTGAATAAGCAAAGAAAGTACGGGGAATCACCGCCTTAGCGAGGATTCAGGTGAAATAAATCCTGAATTCGGGTAACCTGCTTTTTTATTCAAGATATAACATAGCCATGAAAACACCGTTAATTGCCCCGTCTATTTTGTCGGCCGATTTTGCCCGTTTGGGTGAAGAAGTGGATAACGTGCTCGCCGCAGGCGCCGATGTTGTCCATTTTGACGTGATGGACAACCATTATGTGCCTAATTTAACGATAGGGCCGATGGTCTGCGAGGCACTGCGTAAGCACGGTGTGAGCGCACCCATTGACGTACATTTAATGGTCAAACCGGTGGATCGGATTATTCCTGATTTTGTTAGTGCCGGTGCCAGCATCATTACCTTTCATCCTGAAGCCTCTGAGCATATCGATCGTAGCTTGGGATTGATTAAGGAACACGGCTGCCAAGCGGGCTTAGTGTTTAATCCAGCGACGCCGTTAAGCCATTTAGATTATGTGATGGATAAGTTGGACGTTATTTTATTGATGTCGGTCAACCCCGGTTTTGGTGGGCAAAGCTTTATTCCGGCGACCTTGGACAAATTACGCCAGGTTCGGCAGCGGATTGATGCCAGCGGTTATGATATTCGTCTAGAAGTAGATGGTGGGGTCAATATTAATAATATTGCCGACATTTCTGCGGCGGGAGCCGATATGTTTGTCGCTGGCTCAGCTATTTTTAATAGCAATGACTACGCGAAAACCATCGCCGAGATGCGTGCGCAAATTGCCCAGGCCCACGCTTGAAGCAATTACGCAAAAATTGCCAGCTGAAGCTGATGGCGTTTGATTTAGACGGCACCTTGCTCGACAGTGTGCCTGATTTGACAACGGCGGTGCAGCTGACTTTGGCGGAATTGGGTTTGTCCAGTCCTTCACAGGCGCAGGTTCGTTTGTGGATTGGTAATGGCGCGAGGAAGTTGGTGCAGCGAGCCTTAGCGGCGGGTGTTAATGGCGAGGTTGCCGACGAGCTCTTTGCCAAGGCCTATCCGCTGTTTTTAAAGTATTATGCGGATAATTTAAATACCCACAGCGCGCTGTATGATAACGTTAAAGAAACATTATTAGCGTTGCAAGTGGCGGGTATTGAGCTGGCTTGTATTACCAATAAGCCAACCGAGTTCACCCTGCCATTATTGCAGGAGTTGGGCTTAGATAGCTTGTTTAGTAAGGTGGTTTGCGGCGATACCTTCGAGCAACGAAAGCCTCACCCGATGCCGTTGCAACGGGTGGCCGAGTTTTTTCAACTGCCGGTAGAGCAGGCCATTATGGTCGGTGATTCGGTGAATGATATTGCGGCGGCCCAAGCGGCGGGGTTTTACTCCATTTGTGTCGATTACGGTTATCATGGTGATGACGACGTGCATCAACTCGGTGCCGATGTGGTGATCAGTCAATTTTCAGAGATTAAGCAATTGCTGCCAGACGCAGCGTAAGGGATACGGTTTAAACATGGGCGTTTTAAAAATGATTTTAATGAAACAGCGATGGCGGTTCGGCTGGTAAATTTTATAGCTGCAAGACAACCATTGATGAAGTAATTAAGAGACAGTGTAATGACACCCGAGAAATTTAAACAATATAGCGATCAGGGCTATAACAGAATTCCCCTGATGAAAACCATTCTTGCCGATTTAGAAACGCCGCTGAGCGCGTATATGAAATTGGCTAATAGCGCGTATAGCTACCTATTTGAATCCGTCGAAGGCGGTGAAAACTGGGGTCGCTATTCGATTATTGGTTTGCCGTGTAAAGACGTTATCAAGGTGAGCGGTACGCGTATTACTGTGGAATCGGCTGGGCAAACAATACAAAGCCTTAACAGCGATAAGCCATTAGATTGGGTGCGTGATTATGCCGCACAATTTAATACCCCAGAAGTGGAAGGTTTACCGCGTTTTAGTGGGGGCTTGGTCGGCTATTTTGGTTACGAAACGATTCATTATATTGAGCCGAAGGTGGCGGCTGCGGGCGCGCAGGCGACAAAGCCTGATCAGATTGGTTCCCCAGATATTTTATTGATGGTCTCGGAAGAAGTACTGGTATTTGATAATGTCAGTAATCAGTTGATGATCGTGACGCACGTGAACCCAAAACAAGATAATGCCTACCAACAAGGCATTGCGCGTTTGCAGGATATTGTGCAGACGTTGGAAAACAGCCAGTTAAATAACTCTTATACTAAAACGAGTTCGAAAACCGTCGATGAGGCTGATTTTGTGTCCGGTTTTACTCAGGAGGGTTTTCAGCAGGCGGTCAGAAAAGTTAAAGACTATATCGTCGAAGGCGATGTCATGCAGGTGGTGTTATCTCAACGGATGAGCATACCGTATGCTGAGCCAGCGATTGACTTATACCGTGCTTTGCGTTGTATCAACCCATCGCCTTATATGTATCATTTGAATTTGGGTGATACTCATGTGGTGGGCTCTTCCCCAGAAATTTTGACCCGTTTAGACGATGAAGAAGTGACGGTTCGGCCCATTGCCGGTACGCGGCCACGAGGCGCGACCCGTGAGCAAGACGAAGCCCTCGAAAAAGAACTATTGGCCGACCCGAAAGAATGCGCTGAACACTTGATGTTGATTGACTTAGGGCGTAATGATGCTGGGCGTGTGTCACAAACGGGTAGCGTCGAGCTGACCGATAAAATGGTGATTGAGCGCTATTCACACGTGATGCATATTGTGTCTAATGTAACGGGTAAGTTATTGCCGGAATTAGATGCCATTGATGTGTTGGCGGCAACCTTTCCTGCTGGCACGGTGAGTGGCGCACCAAAAATACGCGCGATGCAAATTATTGATGAATTAGAGCCGGTGAAACGCGGAATCTATTCGGGTGCGGTGGGTTATTTGTCATGGTCTGGAAATTTAGATACCGCGATTGCGATTCGCACTGCGGTGATTAAAGACGGGCAGTTACATATTCAAGCGGGGGCTGGTATCGTTCACGACTCGGTGCCTGAGAATGAATGGGCAGAAACGATGAATAAAGGTCGGGCAATATTTAAAGCGGTGGCGATGGTGCAGCGTGGATTAACAGAAGGTGAAGACTAGTGGCTGCTTGTAAATTGGTAATGATCGATAACTATGACTCGTTCACCTATAACCTAGTGCAGTACTTTGCCGAGCTAGGAGCCGATGTGCATGTGGTGCGTAATGATCAGTTGAGCGTTCAGCAAGTGATCGATATGCAGCCGGATAAGCTGGTTATTTCCCCAGGGCCGTGTACCCCAACCGAGGCAGGTATTTCGCTGGAGTTGATTAAAACACTGGCGGGTAAGCTGCCTATTTTAGGGGTGTGTTTGGGGCATCAAAGTATCGGAGAAGTGTTCGGTGGCAAGGTGGTGCACGCTAAGCAAATTATGCACGGCAAAACATCCCCGATGTACCACAACGATTTGGGCGTGTTTAAGGGCTTGAGTAAGCCTTTTAAAGCCACTCGATATCATTCGCTGGTGGTGGAAAAAGACTCCCTACCCGATTGCTTAGAGATTACCGCTTGGACAGAAACCGTCGAGGGTGAGTTGGACGAAATTATGGGGCTACGCCACCGTGAGCTGGACGTCGAAGGCGTGCAGTTTCACCCCGAATCTATCTTGAGTGAGCATGGTCATGATTTGCTCAGAAACTTTTTAAATAGGGCTTAATAATGGATATTCAACAGGCGCTTGCGGCAGCCATTAACGGTCAGCATTTATCGACCGCTGAGATGACGGCGGTGATGCGGCAGATTATGCAAGGACAGGCGACGCCTGCGCAGATTGGTGGTTTTTTAGTCGCGCTACGGATGAAAGGCGAGAGCTTGGATGAAATTGAAGGTGCGGTGATTGTGATGCGTGAGCTGGCTACCCCGGTGGAGGTACAGGCAGCGTTTTTGGTCGATACCTGCGGCACTGGCGGCGATGGTTCAAACCTATTTAATGTCTCTACCGCCTGTGCGTTTATCGTGGCGGCGGCGGGTGGCTCGGTTGCCAAACACGGTAACCGTTCGATTTCTAGCTCCACCGGCAGCGCCGATGTATTGGAGGCGGCGGGGATTAATTTAAACCTCAGTCCCGAGCAGGTAGCCGCCTGTATTCAGGATGTAGGTATTGGCTTTATGTTTGCGCCCGCACACCATAGTGCGATGAAACACGCGATTGGCCCGCGCAAAGAGTTAGCGCAGCGGACTATTTTTAATATGTTGGGGCCAATGACTAATCCGGCAGGGGTGAAGTCACAAGTTGTAGGCGTGTTTGATAAGGCGTTGTGTCGGCCGATTGCCGAGGTGCTGCAGCGCTTGGGGAGTGAGCGGGTGCTAGTCGTGCACGCGGAGGATGGCTTAGACGAAATTAGTTTGGCGGAGCCGACCCATGTTGCCGAACTGAAAAATTCGCAGATTACCGAATACAGTCTTTGCCCTGAGGAATTTGGCATTGCTCGGCAAAGTTTGGACGGCTTGGTGGTGGATAGCGCGGAACAATCGCTGACCTTGATTAAGGCGGCATTAGGTGCGGGTGTAAGCTTGGAGGCTAAAAAAGCGGCCGATATGTTGGCGTTAAATGCCGGTGCGGCCTTATACGTCAGTGGCGTTTCCGCAAGTATTAAGGCGGGTGTACTATTGGCTCAAGAGGTTATTCATTCCGGCGCGGCCTTGCAAAAAATAAATGATTTAACAGAAAAAACCCAGAGTTTCTAATATGAGTAATACCCCCGACGTTTTAAAAAAGATCTTAGCCCGTAAGCAGCAAGAAATTGCCGAGCGTTCAGCGACGGTATCCATTGATGACTTAAAGCAGCAAATTACGACGGCATCGCCGGTACGTGGCTTTGTGAAAGCGATTGAACTAAAACTGGCGAAGGGTGAGACGGCGGTGATCGCCGAGGTTAAAAAAGCCTCGCCGAGCAAGGGTTTGTTGCGTGAGCACTTTATCCCCGCGGAGATTGCGCAAAGCTACCAAGTGGGTGGGGCGGCGTGTTTATCGGTATTGACCGATAAGGATTTCTTTCAAGGCTCTGAGTTGTATTTACAGCAGGCCCGAGCGGCCTGTGATTTACCGGTTATTCGAAAAGACTTTATTGTCGACGTGTATCAGGTGTATGAAGCGCGGGTGATTGGGGCGGATTGTATTTTATTGATCGTGGCCGCCTTGGATGATCAGCGTTTAGCGGAGTTGTACCAACTGGCGATTGATTTGGGGATGGATGTGTTGGTTGAGGTGCACGATGCGGCTGAGCTAGCGCGGGCGTTACGTTTAAACTTGTCGTTGGTAGGGATTAATAATCGGAACCTGCATACCTTCGAGACCTCCTTACAAAATACTCTACAGCTGTTAGATAAAATTCCTGCCGGGGTGGTGGTGGTGAGTGAAAGTGGCTTGCATAAAAGCGAGGATATAAAAATGCTTAAAGAGCATCAGGTGAATACGTTTTTAATTGGTGAGGCCTTTATGCGCTGTGAAGACCCAGGTCAGGCGTTGAAAGAGTTAATCGCTTAGCGACTACCTTTGATGAGGATGGTTTTGCCGGCCGTTTCGATGAGGCCATCTTCGACCATCGACTTCAAAACACGGCCCGCCATTTCGCGCGAGCAGCCGACCATTCGACCGATATCTTGCCGAGTAATGCGGATTTGCATGCCCTCTGGGTGGGTCATTGCATCGGGAGACTCGCTTAGCTCAATTAAGGTGCGGGCGACCCGGCCACTGACGTCTAAAAAAGCTAGGTGCCCCGCTTTGCGGCTGGTTTGTAATAAACGCTTGGCTAATTGACGGCCCAGTGCATTGATGATTTCGATGCTGTCGACTTTTAGTTCATTTTCAAATAGGTTGTTGAGGCGTTTATAGCTAATTCTAGCGAGCTGCGATTTTGCGCAGGTTTGAACATACACGTCGCGCTTACCGCGTTGCGTCTCGGCCTCAAAAAACCCCGCTTCGCCAATAAAATCACCGCGGCTTAAGCAGGCTAAAATGAACTCGTGGCCATCCACCTCATCGACACGAACGTAGGCCGAACCTTCGATAAAATAATACAGCGTATCAGCTTCATCACCAGGCTGAATAATGTCGGTTTTATTGGCATATTCGTGGCGATGGCAGAAGCTAATAAACCGTGAAAAGGTTTCGTCGGGCATTCCTGAAAAATTGAGGATGGGCTTGAGCTTACTCATGGCGAAAGTGTAGCAGAGATTGCTGGAATTACTCGGAGGCGGAAAATACCGGCGATATTTTATGATATTCTTTGCGGCTAAAATTTTAAATGATGGGCAGAGAACATGAAGGTAACAATTAAGTGGGTTGAGGGTGCGATGTTTTTGGGTGAATCAGGCAGTGGTCACGCGGTGATCATGGACGGTGCGCCAGAGAATGGCGGCAGAAACCTAGGTCTGCGTCCGATGGAAATGTTGTTAACGGGCATGGGCGGTTGTACTGCGTTTGATGTGAAGATGATTTTGGACAAGGCGCGGCAGAATGTTAGCGATTGTGTGGCTGAGATCGAAGCCGAGCGCGCTGATGCGGTGCCGGCGGTATTTACTAAAATCCATGTGCACTTTATTGTCACAGGTAAGGGTTTGAGCGATAAAGCGGTTGCGCGTGCGGTGAGCCTGTCGGCAGAGAAATATTGTTCGGCTTCTATCATGTTGAGTAAAGCGGTAGAGATTACGCATGATTACGAAATTGTTAATGTGGATGAGGCGTGAAGCGACCTAATCCAACCACCGGTTTACGTCACCTAGCATTAAACGTTAATGACTTAGCGGCGGCGGAGCACTTCTATGTGGAACTGATGGGAATGTCGATTGAATGGCGGCCAGATGCAGAGAATGTCTACCTGACGTCGGGTAACGATAATCTTGCTTTGCACGTGGTTAAGGGCGAGCAAGCCGGGGTGCCAAAACTCGACCATATCGGTTTCTTTCTAAACAGTGAGCAAGACGTGGATGACTGGTTTGATTTTTTGTCTCATCATGAGGTACCGATGAAAACTCAGCCGCGTAAACACCGCGATGGTGCAAAGAGTTTTTATTGTTATGACCCTGAGGGAATTATCGTGCAGATTATTTGCCATCCGCCGCTGATTGGTAAATAAACCTCGTTTTTAACGGGTCGTCTGTGGAACGATGACGGCCAAACCCGTTGCTTGCCCTGCTGATAGCGATTGCGCGCCTATGAGTAGGGCGATAACTTGGAAATGACCTTTTCTTTTTATTAATAAGGGTGAGCCCGAGTCTCCCTTAGTGGCATCGCAGTTATGTCTGACTAAAGGCAGTTTTTGGTGTTGTTTTATTATTTTGCAGCGTTTATTGGCGGTCAGTATGTACCGTCTATCACCACTAAATCCCGCTTGAATAATATCGCTATTTTGCCCCGTTGCGATGAGCTGTTTTACGCTTAAGGGGCTCAGCGGAATTGGTCGAATATTGTTGATCGGCGAGGCTAGTTCTAAGATGGCCCAATCCAGCGCTAAATTATTTAGACTCATTGCTTGCTCTTGTTTGAACTGATATTGGGCGGGAAGTTTGATCCGTTTAACGACTCTTGTGGCGAGGAATGTTTCACGGTGATGCCCCGTTTCGAAATGTATATATTCTACTGGAATGAGCTGGTTGTTTTGTTTGTTCCAAATACAGTGGGCCGCAGTTAATACCTGTTTTGGGCTGATCAGTACCCCCGTGCAAGCGAATAAGTCGGCGCTGTATATTTTACCGATGGCTTGCCACGGGGCTTTGGAGCCATTGACGATGACGCGGTTGTCGATACCTTGGATGCCAATTAATGGCTGCTCCTTGAAGGTGTTGTCGGCAAACGATAGCGTCGAGCTGATGAGGATAATGAATAGGCAGCTTAGGCGGTGGCGTATAAATACCTTGATAGACAAGCGGAAACGGTTTTTTACCGTGCTGGAGGGTAAGCCTGCAGCTCCGCAGCGGATCATTTTTGGCTGATTTCTGCGACGACCTGCTGCATGGCGGCGGTTAGGGTAGATAAGTCCTCGGCTGGCATAATATAGGGGGGCATCACGTACACCAAGTTTGCGAAGGGGCGTACCCAAACACCCAGCTCAACAAAGCGTGGTTGTATCCAGTGAATGTCGATGGGCTGATGCAGTTCGATAACCCCAATAGCGCCTTTAACGCGTACATCTTTTACCGCGCTGAGCGAGCGGCAGGGTTCGAGCTCACGCCGTAGTTGTTGCTCTATCGCGCTCACGCGTTGTTGCCAGGGTGAATCGAGTAGTAATTTCAAGCTAGCGTTGGCGACCGCGCAGGCTAAGGGGTTAGCCATAAAGGTGGGGCCGTGCATTAGCGTGGGGTATTCGCCGCTGCCGATGCCATTGGCGACTTTGCTGCTGCACAGGGTGGCGGCTAAGCTCATATAACCACCGGTTAGCGCCTTGCCTACGCAGAGAATGTCGGGGCAAACATCGGCTTGTTGGTAGGCAAACAGGCTGCCCGTTCGGCCAAAACCGGTAGCAATTTCATCGAGAATCAGTAATACACCGAATTCATCACAAAGCTCACGGGCTTTCTTTAAATAGGCGGGGCTGTAAAAACGCATGCCGCCGGCACCTTGTACGATGGGTTCTAATATGACTGCGGCAATGCTGTGTTGATGGGTCGTCAGTAAGCCTTGTAGGTCGGCAATGGCCGCTGGGTCGTAGTGCTCGGCATCTACGCACTGCGGGCGTTTGGCGAACAAGTGTTTCGCTAATACGTCTTTAAATAAATGGTGCATGCCATTATCGGGGTCGCAAACGGCCATCGCGCCGAAGGTATCGCCGTGGTAGGCGTTTTCGATGGTGAGTAACCGCTGTTTTTGCGGCTGACCCTTTGATGCCCAGTATTGGATGGCCATTTTTATCGCCACTTCTACCGAGACTGAACCCGAGTCGGCAAAGAAGACGTGCTGTAAATCTTGATGGCTGATGTCGATCAGTGTTTTTGCTAAATCAACCGCCGGTTGGTGGGTGAGGCCGCCAAACATCACGTGTGACATCTTTGTTAGTTGGTCTGTTACCGCCGCATTCAATACGGGGTGGTTATAGCCGTGTACCGCGGCCCACCATGAGGACATCCCATCAATTAATTCGCGTCCATCGGCTAACTTGAGGCGCACCCCAGAGGCTGACTCTACGGGGAATACGGGCGTCGGGTGGTTTAGACTGGTATAGGGGTGCCAGATGTGTTTCTGGTCAAAGTCGATGAGCTGTTGGTAATGGCTAGGCATACTGCTTTAAACCCAATACGAGGCTTTGGTCATTATTTTAGACACTAGGCTCATGCCGTGTTTAATTGGCGCGGGCAGTTCGACCCCGCCTTGTTCGATAGCGCTGGCCGCGTGTTGGTTTTCGTCGATATGCATTTGTTGCAAAATGGCGCGGGTTTTATGGTCGTTATCGGGTAACTTGTCTAAGTGGCTATCGATATGTTTAACGACCTGCTTTTCGGTTTCGGCTAAAAAACCTAGGCTCCATTTATCCCCGGCGAGCCCGGCGGTTGCGCCGATGGCTAATGAACCGGCATACCATAGTGGGTCAAAAATACTGGTTTGCTGGCCGAGTTCGTTAACACGTTTTTTACACCAAGCGAGGTGGTCGTTTTCTTCTTCGGCGGCTTGGGTTAATTCTTCTTGTACAGATTTATTCTTCGCGGTTAATGACTGTCCTTGGTAGAGGGCTTGTGCGGCGACTTCGCCGGCGTGGTTTACGCGCATTAACTGAGCGGATAGTTTGCTCTCATCGTCACATAGCTCGCTGTCGGCGGCGTTGTCCGCAGGGTTTGCGCGGCCGGTAGTTTTAGCGTGGCCGGTTAAGGTGCGTAAAACGCGGTCGGCATGTTCGATCAGGGTGTCGGCGGGGGAGTATGCTCTGTTCATGATGATGCCTTCAATTGTTGTGCGAGTAATGATACCGGATGTAGCACTTCGATGTTGAGGCTGGCTTGTTTTAGGCCGGCGCGGATGTGCATGGCGCAGCCTATATTGCTGCTGAGTAAATATTGTGTTGGCTGTTGTTTGACCGGCTTAATCAGTTGTTCACGTAGCTGGTTGGCAATTGTCGGCTGTTGCAGCATATAGCTGCCGGCCGCGCCACAGCAGGATTGTGAGCTATCAAACTTGTTGATGTTGAGGCCTTCAATATGGCTGAGCAGGGCTGCAATATCAGTCCCTTTAGATAGAGTGTTTTTTAACGAGCATGGGTTGTGTAACCAGGCGCTACTGTCGAGTTTATTAAAAGAGAGTTCGGCCAAATAGGGGGCAATAAAATCGTAAATATCGTATATTTTTTCCGCCAAGGGGTTGTCGTAGCGGGCTAAGCTTGCGCCGCAACCGCTGGCCACGGTGATGACGGCGCTATAATCAGCCGCGGGAAAAGCGGCATTGTTTTGCTCGGCTAATTCGTTTGCTGCTGTTTTCCTGCCGGCGTGTAAATCCAACGCGCCACAGCAGCCTTGCTCGCTTGGAATGCTCAGCTCGAAGCCGCAGTGTTGTAGGATGAAAATTGCATCGTGTAAGGTTTTTTTATCAAACACCTCGCTGGCGCAGCCGGTAAATAAGGCGATATGTCCTCGTTTGATCGAGCCGAGTGCGGGGTAATGGGCTCGCAGGCGCTGGGTATTGATACTGTCGGCTAAATAATCGTTGCGGGGAATCGGCAGCTTGCTGAGCCCTGTTTTTTGATATACATTCACTAATTGACTCATCATTGTTCTATGTGAGCCCGTTAAGGTATTAATTGTGATGCTTTCCAATAAACCTAAGTGGTTGTCGTTTGAGTCGGCCGTCGTTTCTGCGCGAAAGTCATTCAATAAGCGGGTGTAGGGTACTTGCGCAGGGCACATTGCTTCGCAAGAGCCGCAGGCTAGGCAGTTATCAAGGTGCCTGTTTAAGGTGGTTGTTAGCTCCAATTTGCCCTCGCTCCAGCCCTGGATCAGTGCTAAGCGACCGCGGGGTGACTCACTTTCGTTCTTGCTGAGCGTATAGGTCGGGCAGTGCGGTAAACATAGGCCGCATTTGACGCATAAGTCGGTGTCTGAAAGGTTGATTCGTGTTGTCAATGTAATAAAATGGGCAGAGTTATTAAAAATTCTTTATAATTAAAAATTATATGTTTCAGTTAAAAGAGCGAGATATGGTTATAAGCGAACAGCGTTTGACTCATCTAAAACGATTAGAGGCGGAGTCTATACACATTATACGGGAAGTGCTGGCGGAGTTTGATAATCCGGCGATGCTTTATAGTGTAGGCAAAGACTCATCGGTGATGTTGCACTTGGCGCAAAAGGCATTTTACCCGGCAAAACCGCCGTTTCCGTTGGTGCACGTTGATACCCAGTGGAAATTCAAGGAAATGATTGCGTTCCGTGATCGTCGCGCGAAAGAAGTGGGTATGGAATTATTGGTGTACATCAACCCAAAGGGCGAGGAGCAAGGTATTTCGCCGTTTGAACACGGTTCGGCGATGCATACCGATATTATGAAAACTGAAGGTTTACGCCAGATGTTGGATAAATATAAGTACGATGCGGTATTTGGTGGTGCTAGAAGGGATGAGGAAAAATCGCGTGCAAAAGAGCGTATTTACTCGTTCCGTGATAAGAATCATCGTTGGGACCCGAAAGCGCAGCGCCCTGAACTTTGGGATGTCTACAATGGTCGTCACCAGCAAGGCGAGTCTATTCGAGTGTTTCCCTTGTCGAACTGGACCGAGCTGGATATTTGGCAGTATATTTATTTAGAAAGCATTCCCATTCCTGATCTGTATTTTGCCAAAGAGCGTTTAGTGGTTGAATACGGCGGTACTAAGATTATGGTCGATGATGAGCGTATGCCAGAAGAGCTGCGGGCAACGGCGGTGAAGGAAAAGGTGCGTTTTCGAACCTTGGGCTGTTACCCGTTAACCGGTGCAGTGTCCTCGACGGCGGAAACCCTGCCTGAAATTATTCAAGAAATGTTGTTAACCAAGGTGTCTGAACGTCAGGGTCGTTTAATCGATCACGATGAATCTGGCTCGATGGAAAAGAAAAAAATGGAAGGGTATTTCTAATGGCTGTCGAACAAAATAAGCTGATTGAATCGGATATCGAAGCGTATCTCAAACAACACGAAAACAAGGATTTATTGCGTTTTATCACCTGCGGCAGCGTAGATGATGGCAAGAGCACGCTGATTGGCCGCTTATTGCACGACAGTAAAATGATTTTTGAAGATCAGCTGGCGGCGATTAATAAAGACTCTAAAAAACACGGAACCACCGGTGAGGCAATTGATCTCGCGCTATTGGTGGATGGTCTGCAGGCCGAGCGTGAACAGGGTATTACTATCGATGTGGCGTACCGCTTTTTTGCCACCGACAAACGTAAATTTATTATTGCCGATACCCCTGGGCACGAGGAATATACACGAAATATGGCAACTGGCGCTTCTACTGCCGACCTCGCGATTATTCTGATCGATGCGCGCCACGGGGTGCAAACACAAACCCGTCGACATAGTTATATCACCAGTTTGCTGGGTATTAAGCATATCGTGGTGGCGGTGAATAAAATGGACTTGGTGGAGTTCAGTGAGCAACGCTTTAACGAAATTAAAGACGAATACCTCGCGTTTGCTGCGTCTATTGGTATCGACGCACCCGTATTCATTCCGGTATCGGCATTAACCGGTGATAACGTGGTGAATGCCAGCGAGCATATGAGCTGGTACGACGATGCGCCGTTAATGGCGCAATTGGATAGTATCCCGATTAGCGATACGGTTAATTTAGAAAATTTCCGTTTGCCGGTGCAGTACGTTAATCGGCCGCATCTAGATTTCAGAGGCTTTTGTGGCACCATAGCGGCGGGTAGTATCAAGGTCGGCGATAGCATTACCGTGCTGCCGTCACAAAAAACCTCGGTGGTTAAAGAAGTTATTCAACCCGCGGTTGATGATGAGAGCATGCAATGCAATGAGGCGTTTGCGCCGATGGCGATCACCCTGACACTGGAAGATGAAGTGGACGTCAGTCGTGGTGATATGATCGTTAAAAGTGATGACCTGCCTGAGTTATCGGATCAATTCGACGTCACCTTGGTGTGGATGAATGAAGCAGCCATGCAGCCGGGTGCTGATTATTTAATTAAGCGCGGCTCTAATGTTATTGCCGGGCGCTTCGATAAAATTGAACATAAAGTTGACGTTAACACGCTAGAAAAAATGGCGGCTGACGAGCTGCAGTTGAATGAAATTGCGCAGTGTCAATTGTCGCTTAACCAAGTGATTGCCTTCGATGCTTATGCTGATATTAAAGGCACCGGCAGCTTTATCGTGATCGATAAATACAGCCATGCAACCTTGGCGGCGGGGATGATTAATGGCAAATCAGCTCAGACTGAAAAATCAACAGCAGCACGTACATATAGCGCGTTTGAAAAAGACATGAATGCGCTGGTTAGACAGCACTTTCCAGAATGGGCTTGTCGTTCTATTGATGAGCTTTAGTTAGCGCTGAAACGGCTAGTGAATTAGCTAAACTAGGCTACAATGACGCCTGTTTAGCTAACTCATCCTATCCTTATGTCGTACTTCAAACAGCATATCTTCTTCTGCACCAATTCAAGAACCGATGGCAGGGCCTCTTGTCAGGACCATAACGCGCAAGAGCTGCGTGATTATCTTAAAAAACGAGTAAAAGACGAAAAACTAGCTGGTCCTGGCGGCATTCGGATTAATAACGCGGGTTGTTTGGATCGCTGTGGTCAAGGTCCCGTTGTCGTCATCTATCCCGATGAGACCTGGTATCAGTACAGAAGCAAAGAAGATCTCGATGAGATTTTCGAACGGCATATTAAAAATAACCAGCGCGTTGAGCGTTTGCTTATTTAGATAACCTGTGGTGTTGAGCTAGCAGGCAAGCGTTCAGGCTTTGAGGGTTTAGCGGTAATAGACGCAATAGATGGTTGTAATCGCCGGAGCGCTCCGTAGGCAAAACATATTCTTTTATATAGTGCGCGGCAGAGTGACGTATGAATGTAGGGGGTTTCAGCCTGCTGTCTCGCTTAACTCATTAATAATGGCTCAATGGCTGATATTAGTAGCAACTGCTGCAGTAGTTAGGGTTGTGTTATAATCGAAAAAAAGGGTTAAGAAAGGTCGTTTTGAATGGAAGTTGTTAAGAGGTCTGATTTACAAGAAGCACTGTTGTTGTGTAAAAAGTCATTTATGACGGCAGGTTTTTTTAGTTTGTTCATTAATTTTCTTATGCTAGTGCCAGCGATTTATATGCTGCAGTTATACGATCGTGTAATTACTAGTGGCAGTGAGTCAACGTTATTAATGCTGACCCTCATCGTGTTGGTTCTTTTTATCACCATGGGGTTGCTGGAGTGGGCGCGTTCGCAAATCTTAGTCAGGGTTAGTGCGCGTTTAGAAACACTCTTGAGTGAACGCCTTTATGGGGCTGCTTTTAAGCAGGCTTTATATTCCGGCGGAACAAAAGCAAGCTCTCAACCAATAGATGATTTAACCGGCTTGCGCCAGTTTATGACGGGGAATGGTCTATTCGCCTTTTTTGATGCGCCTTGGTTGCCGATCTATATCGCAGTTTTATTCATGTTTCATGTTTCCTATGGTGTGATGGCGATCATCACGGTCATCATCTTGTCTATTTTAGCGGTGCTAAATGAGAAAATGACAGGGAGCAAGCTAAAGAAGGCTAATGAACAAGCGATTGTTGCTAGGGGCCTGATCAATAAAAACTTAAGAAATGCTGAAGTCGTCGAGTCAATGGGCATGCTTGAGGGGATTCGTACACGCTGGCAGGAAGGTGCGCAGAAAGTATTGGTGTTACAAGCGAAAGCGAGTACCCACGCGGGAGCAATCACTTCCGTGTCAAAAACGTTTAGGATGTTGGCGCAATCATTGATTTTAGGTTTGGGTGCGTACTTGGTGTTACAGCAAGAAATAACCCCAGGTTTAATGATTGCAGGTTCTATTTTGTTAGGGCGGGCGCTGGCACCGATTGATTTAATGATTTCTTCGTGGAAAGGCTTTGTTGCTGCAAGAGGGCAGTATGAGCGCTTGAATGGTATTTTATTGAAAATACCGGCTGATACAGAAAGAATGTCTTTGCCTGCGCCGAGTGGGTCGCTAGATGTTAATGGCGTTATGGTTGCGCCACCAGGCACACGCACACCCGTGGTAAAAGGGGTGAGTTTTAAGCTTAACGCGGGAGAATCTTTAGCTATTATCGGCCCGAGTGCGGCGGGTAAATCAACACTGGCACGTGCTTTATTGGGTGTTTGGCCGGCATTGAGCGGCAAGGTTAGGCTGGACGGGGTTGATGTTTTTGATTGGGATAGAAAGCAGTTAGGCCCTTATATCGGCTATTTACCGCAAGATATCGAATTGTTTGATGGGACAATTGCTGAAAATATCGCTCGTTTCTCAGAACTGGACTCTGACAAAGTGGTAGCCGCGGCTAAATTAGCTGATGTGCACGAAACCATTTTAAGTATGCCTAAAGGGTATGACACCGTTATCGGTTCAACCGGTGGTGCCTTATCCGGCGGTCAACGTCAGCGTGTCGGCTTGGCGAGAGCGGTTTTTGGCGAGCCAAAATTGATTTTGTTAGATGAGCCAAATTCAAACCTAGATGACCGAGGGGAGCAGGCGCTTGCGCAAGCATTACGCACGTTAAAGGAAAAAGGCGTGACGGTCATCGTTATCACTCACCGGCCGGGTGTTCTTAATGAACTGGATAAGGTGTTGTTGATGCAAGACGGTGCATTAAAGGCCTTTGGCCCCAGATTAGAAGTGCTCAATGCCTTGAATAAGCAAGCACAACCTAAGGCGAAAAAAGTGGCTGTGCCTATTACCGTACCGCCAGCCTTTTAGAGATTATAGTTATGAATGATATGCAAGAGAGCAGTGTCGAGCAGCAAGTAAAAGACATTGCGAATGATGCGGGTATACAAAAGTTTGGTTATGCCATCTTGTTTTTTACCTTTGGAATACTGGGCGTTTGGTCATTTGTGGCCCCGATAGATGGTGCGGCATTGGCGCAAGGCTATGTGGCGGTGAAGAATAACAGTAAAACTATTCAGCACTTTGAAGGCGGGATTGTTGAGTCTATTAAGGTCGAAGAGGGTAGTGAAGTTAAGAGCGGCGATGTGCTGCTTAAGCTTGATACGACACAAATAAAGGCGCAGCAAGAGATATATAAAGGGCAGTATGTTATTGCTAAAAGTATCAAGGCGCGGTTACTGGCCGAGCAGAAAAAACTGAGTCAAATAGCGTTTCCAGATGATTTACGGGAAGCGAATAATAGCCGCGTAATCGAAGTGCTCACAGAACAGCGGGATATCTTTAATGCGCGGATGGCCAGTAGAGAGGGTGAAAGGCAGGTGTTGGGGCAGCGCATCGAGCAGCTCGATAGCAAATATACGGGCATGCAAGGGCAAAAAAAGAGTAATCAAGCGCTGTTGAAATCACTGTTAGAAGAAGCAGAAGAACTGGACGAATTACTAAAAGAAGGTTTTGCTGATAAACGTATATTGCGAGAAAAATTGCGTGAAACAATTAGGGTCGAAGGTGATGTGTCGGAGCTCACGGCAAGCTTGGCGCAAGTCAGTATCCAAAAAGGTGAAACTAAACTGCAGATTATTCAACTGGAAAAAGACGCGAATAAGGAAATAGCCAACGAATTAGCGTCAGTGAAGGCCGAGCTGTTTGATGTGTCAGAAAAACTCAGGGTGATTAATTCAAGCCTTGCTAGAACGTCGATACAAGCGCCTGTCAGTGGCACGGTGATAAACTTAGAAGTACATACAGAAGGCGGTGTGGTCGCTCCAGGCGCTACTTTATTAACGATCGTACCCGAAGGGCAGGAGCTCACGATACTGGCGGAAGTGTCGCCGGTCGATATTGACCGGCTTGTTATTGGGCAAGAGGCAGAAGTTCGTTTTAGTGCTTTTAATCAAAAAACGACACCCAAGCTTTTTGGCAAGGTGCTTAAATTGTCACCCGATCGGATCATCAATGAGCAAACGGGAATGCCTTACTACTTGGCCGAAGTCACCTTATTGCCGAGCAGTTTAGATGATATTTCTGGATTAGAGTTAATCCCCGGTATGCCGGCGGAAGTGTTGATAGGAACGGGTGAACGAAGCCTGTTCGAATACCTCGCTAAGCCTATTACTGACGCTTTTACGCGCTCTTTTCTGGAGGAGTAGTTGTGAGCTGGCGATTGACAAAAACCGTTGTTATCTGCGGCTGTTTATTTATTCAGCCTGTGGTGGCGCAAGACTTGCTTGAAACATATCAGCAAGTGTTGAAATCAGACCCAAGGCTCTTGATCGATTCATTGGGTGTTGAGGTCGGGGTCGCACGGGAACAACAGTCATTTTCGGCTTTACTGCCCCAGGCGACAGTCAGCGGCAATGTGACGACGAATACCCGTAGGACTGAAGGCCTCGCTATTGATCATTATTCGGGGCAGCGTTATGCGTTTACCGTTAACCAAGCAATTTTTGACTTGCAAAAATTTAGTGCATGGAAACGCTCGAAGGCGGTCTTAAAACAGTTTGAGTTTCAACTTGAAGATACCGAGGCGGCAGTAAGGTTAGACACGATAGAACGCTACTTTGCACTGCTGCAGGCAAATGATGAGCTGGCTTTAGTTCACGAGGAAATACTCACGCTTGAGAAAAAGAAAGAGCAAACCGAGGCGCTGTATAAGAGGCAGTTGGTAAAAATTACCGAATATTACGAAATCAGTGCCCGTTTAGATATGTTGGGTTCTGATGAGGTTGATGCAAATCAACGGGTTCGTTTGGCCGAAGCGAGTTTGAGTGAGTTAACCCAAAAGCAGGTCAGCGAGCTTGCCACGTTAACCGAGCAAGTAGCATTTGATCAGGAAAAAATAAGCGCCGAACAGTATGTGGATAAATTAGCAACAGACAACCCAGCGCTAAAAGCCATTGGAGCGTCGATAACGGCCGCAAAAATGAACTTGAAGCAGCAGAAAGCTGGACACTACCCCGTGATTGGTCTTCAACTGAGTAAGCAAAAAAGTGATATCGGATTCGAGAACTCATCCTCAAACAATAACGACACAGAAGTTGCCGCGATAACGTTCTCGATGCCTATTTTTAGTGGCGGTGGCACGTCTGGTCGAGTATATGAGGCACAGCAACAGTTGGCCATATCGAAGGCTACTTACGATCAAGAGTACCGTAAGGCGGTTAAAGAACTACGGGATGACTTTTTGCGGGTCAACGCATTAACTCGTCGCATACACGCAACAAAAAAAGCGGTCGAGTCCGCGCAGAAGTCGTATCAGGCGATGGATAAAAGCTATCAATTAATGATTGCGACGGTCTCTGATGTTTTAGATGCGCAGCAGGTATATTTGAATTCGAAGCGTGAATTGCAACAAACACGTTATGACTATATTTTGAGTAGAGCTCGTCTCGAGTATAAAGTCGGTTCGCTTAGTACAGACAGCGTTCAACATATTAATAGTTGGCTAGCAGCGAGAGAGTAAGCTATTAACGTACTACATGTCTATAAAACATCTTTTGCGATAAGCCAAGGTGGTATTGAAGAAGTCTTGCAGCAACTTTGCCAGGCTACGTCTGTACTCGGGGTAAACAATAGAATCGTTTGCCTCAGTGCGGCGTGTAAAGAAAAAAAAATCATTGAAACGCCCCAGGCGCTCATCTATTGCTACCCGTTAACCGCTGAAATTGCCTCCTGTGGTTTTTCGTGGTCGTTGTGGCAAGACTTTAAGCGCTTGTCTAATTGGGCGGATGTTGTGCATTATCAGTTTCCTTGGCCGTTTGCTGACTTCTTGGCTTTAACTCGGCAGGCACGCAGTAAACCGAGTGTTATCAGCTATCAATCGGACATCGTTAGGCAAAAGAGTTGGTATAGGTTATACCGACCACTGATGAAGTGTTTTTTAAACAAAGCCAGTGCGGTGGTGGCGACTTCTCCTAAGTATATTGAAAGCAGTTTGGTGTTAAATGCGTTGCAGCAGGACGTGACGTTGATTCCTAATGGGATTGGTGCAGAGCCCGAGCTAGACCTCTATCAACAAGAAATAAAAGAGCTGGAAAAAACACATAACAAAGGGTTCTTTTTGTTTATTGGCGTTTTTCGTTATTATAAGGGGCTTGTATACTTGCTTGAAGCGGCCAAAATAACGGGATTACCATTAGTGGTGGTTGGTGATGGGCCAGAAAGGGCGGCCATGGCTCGCTATATTGACGAGCATAAAATAACCAATGTGCGTTTATTAGGACGTGTCAGTGATCAGCAGAAATTTGCCCTAATTAGCCTTGCGAAGGCCCTCGTATTGCCCTCATCAGAACGATCTGAAGCCTATGGCATGGTCTTGTTAGAAGCGGCAAGGCAGGGCACCCCGATGATTACTACCGAGCTGGGCTCGGGAACCAGTTATATTAATATCGACGGTGAAACCGGCTTGGTGGTGCCGCCGAAGAATCCGCCTGCGTTAGCCAAGGCGATGGAATACTTCGAGAGTCATGATGCGGAGTTGGATCAAATGGGACGGCTCGCTAAGGAGCGTTTTGACGCTAATTTTACGGCGGATATCATGGGTAAACGATACCAGCAGTTATACCAGCGCTTAAGCTCATAATGCAGTGTCTGCAGTAAGGCTTGAATTAGCATGAGAATCGCTCTAGGAACAACAGTGCTGCGCAAGGCGGAGCAAACTGGCCACTTAGACGGCATTGCGGTTTATACGCAGAATTTACTGAAACAAATACCCGCCTTAGGTGTTTCGTCGACACGGTATGCTTTTTTGTCAGAACAGGGTGATGCTGGCTGTACTTCTTTAGGACGTTTTTCATATCAAGCCGTTGCCAGCGCGGTAACGGGTTGCCCCCTATTCCGCTCAGCGCACATCGAGCAGAATGCCGACCTTTTTCACGCGACCGATCACTACATTCCTAAATTAGCGAAAGTTCCCGTGGTCGCAACCATTATGGACCCTATTTCACTGGCCCACCCAGAGTGGGTGGCTGGCAGAGGTCGCGGGTTGAAAAATGCTTTATTTAAGAAAACAGCGCACTGGGCCGATCATATTATTACCATTTCTGATTATGCGGCTGAGGCGATCCAAGAACACTTTGCCGTGCCCGCCTCGCGTATTTCAGTGACACCTTTAGGGGTGGATGAGAATTGTTTTAAGCGTGTTAGCGAAGAACAAAAGCTAGCCGTATTGTCCCGATACAACTTACCGAGTAATTACTTTGTTTTTATCGGCACACTGCAACCTAGAAAAAATATTGAACGTTTATTGGATGCGTTTTTACAGCTTCCCGAACAACTACAGCAACAGCACCCGCTTGTTATAGTCGGGCGTGAAGGCTGGAGTAGTGAGGCGTTGGTGAAACGCTTGCGTGGGTTAGCGTTAAGCCGTAAGGTGTTTTGGTTAGACTATGTGCCCTTCGAGGATAAGTATGCCTTGTTACAGGCCAGCCTAGCGATGGTGTTTCCATCCTTATATGAAGGTTTTGGTTTGCCCGTATTGGAAGCATTTGCCTCGAATACGCCGGTGATAAGCTCAAACCTCACGTCTTTACCCGAAGTGGCGGCGGATGCCGCTATTTTAATCAACCCGTATGTGGTCGATGATATCGCGCAGGCGATGGAAGCTGTCGCGCAAGATGAGGCGCTACGGCAAGGCTTACAGCAAAAAGGGGCGGAAAGAGTGAAACAATTCTCATGGGAAATGACGGCTCAGAAAACAATGCAAATATATAAAACCTTAGCTTGAAGACAGTAACCGCCCTATGCAGCCATTCATTAAACAACAAGATAAACAAAAACACTTCGCCATTTGCTTGTTTATAACCTTAGTTTTATTGCCCTATCTGGGTTTAATATTAAGCACCTTAATAACCTTTATAATCGGCTTATCGAAAGAGATTTGGGATAAGTACTACGGCAGTGGCTTTTGCTGGTATGACATGCTGGCTAATTTTATGGGCTGGCTTTTAGCCGTGTGTATTTACGGCCTGCTCACGATGTAGTCGCTCGTGCACCTAGAGAAGTTAACTAGACCTTGTTATCATGCTGGGCTTTACGGATTTAAATAGAGGACGGACAATTGGTAACGGCAATAATAACGGGAGTAACCGGGCAAGATGGAGCTTATCTAACAGAGCTATTATTAACCAAGGGATATAAGGTCATCGGCACGTATCGTCGCACCAGTTCCGTTAATTTTTGGCGTTTAGAATCATTGGGTGTGGAAAACCATCCGAATTTAGAACTAGTTGAACACGACTTAACCGACTTGGGTAATAGTATTCGCCTGATTCAGCAGACGCAGCCAGATGAAATATACAATTTAGCCGCACAAAGTTTTGTTGGGGTTTCTTTTGAACAGCCACAAACTACCGCAGAGATTACCGCCTTGGGTGCATTAAACCTGTTAGAGGCGATAAGAATCGTGGATACGGGCATTCGTTTTTATCAAGCGAGTACCTCTGAACTCTACGGTAAAGTTCAACAGATTCCGCAAACCGAAGAAACCCCTTTTTACCCGCGTAGTCCGTACGCCGTTGCCAAACAATTTGCCCATTGGTCGGTGGTAAACTATCGCGAGTCCTATGGCATTTTTGCCTGTAGTGGTATTTTGTTTAACCACGAATCGCCACTACGTGGACGTGAGTTTGTAACACGTAAGATTACAGATAAAGTTGCACGAATCTCCTTAGGTGATACAACGCCATTAGAACTAGGTAATATCGATGCCAAACGCGATTGGGGATATGCCAAAGAGTACGTGGAAGGTATGTATCGGATGTTGCAACACGATACGGCCGACACCTTTGTATTAGCGACCAATGAAACCTACACCGTGCGTCAGTTTGTCGAGCTTGCATTCAGCGCGGTTGACATCCCTATTGAGTGGAAAGGGACGGCAGAACAAGAAAAAGCTTACCATGCCAGTACAGGGCAATTGTTGGTGCAAATTAATCCGAAATTTTATCGCCCTGCCGAGGTTGAGTTGTTAATTGGCGACTACAGTAAAGCCGAAAAGGCACTGGGTTGGAAGCCGCAAACTGACCTGAAGACCCTATGTGCGATGATGGTTAAAAGCGATTTAGAGAACATTAAAACAGGCCGAACCTTTTAATGTTGCAGGCCTCAGCAAAGGTTTGGGTGATTGGTGCGGCAAGCTTTACCGGGCAACACCTTATTCCTGCGCTACAGCAGGCGAATTATAACGTTGATACCAGCGCGGTTGATATCACCGACCTTCCGCAACTTGAAGGTACCCTGCTGAAAATACAGCCAGACTATATTATTAACCTCGCGGGAATAAGCTTTGTTCCAGACGGTGCCAACGCGTCCATTTATGCGGTGAACACCTTCGGCCCGCAAAACATATTAACCGCTTGTTTGAAGTTACCCCGCGCGCCTAAACAAATCGTTTTAGCGAGTAGTTCGAACGTCTACGGAATACAAGCGGCTGAGAAATTAAACGAAGCCTGCCCAGTTAACCCAATAAGCCACTATGGCTGCAGTAAATGGGCTATGGAGCAAATAGCCAAAACGTACTCAGATAAATTAAATATTACGGTGACTCGACCTTTTAATTACACGGGGAGAGGTCAAGATATAAAATTCTTAGTGCCAAAAATTGTTGACCACTTTAAAAGAAGGGCTGACAGCATTAAATTAGGTAATATCGATATTTGGCGCGACTTCTCAGACGTACGCTGGGTGGCACAGGCTTATACAGAACTGCTTTCAGTGCCAAATAACGAGTTGAGTTTTGTTAATTTATGTTCTGGTCGGCTGACTAGTATTCGAGATGTTATCGCCTTGCTGGAGGATATCACTGGGCATACATTGAAGATTGAAATAGATCCGCAGTTTGCTAGGCCGGCGGATATAAAACGCCAGTGTGGTGATAATGAGTACTTATTTGAGCGGGTCCCTGGTTTAAGGCAAGTAGAGCCGTTATCGGCAATGCTCAAATGGATGTTAGAGGCGGCATGATAAAACATTTGTATATTGAATGTACGCATACGGCGAATTCAGGATTAAATACAGGTATTCAACGAGTTGTCAGGCATATTGTTGAGCAGCTTGGCCCTCGGCTGCCGGATAATACGCCTATCAGCTTAATGAGCATCGATGAGGGTAGCTTTTATCGTTTAGACGGGCTTCCCGACTTAAGACGAAAGCAGCTTGTTGAGGACGAAGACAGCGGCGGCAGCGATAATGATAATGATGCCCCTCCTGAAAATCGCGGTAAAATACGAGTGCTTCGTTTCTTAAGGAATTTTAGGGAGGCCGTATTAAAGCGATTAACTTGGGCTCCACTTAATGATTTTCTATCTGCTCCAAGAAGCAAATTTGGCTTGAGTCGTATCATCTACATGTTGACCCTTATCGGGGTTTATCGAGCGCTCACATCTAAAATAGATGTCTCTAAGTGCGAGTCTCCATCTCCTATAAGTTTTTCACCTGGAGATGTCATTTTAATGCTGGATTCATCTTGGCATTTGCCGGCATGGGAGGCTATCAGGCATGCAAAAGATAATGGAGCCAATGTTATTGTGGTTATTTATGACCTTATCCCGATTACGCATCCGCAATTTTGTGAACAAGCACTCTGTAAGGTATTTAGTCGTTGGTTTGAGCAAGCGGAAAAAAATGTTGATGGTTATATTGCCATTTCAAAGACAGTTCGCTGCTCGCTTCAAGACTATTTGGTCTCGTTAGGTGCAAGCCCTGACCGTGAGCGATTAGGTTACTTTTATCTGGGTGCTGATGTCGCCAAAGAACAAGGGTGCGCTCGAGAGGAGTTAATGCGAACTCTAAGGGGAAACTCTTACCTGATTGTTAGTACGGTTGAGCCTCGAAAAAACCACCAATATTTACTCGATGCTTTTAATCAATTATGGGGATTAGGCCTTGATATTAAGCTGCATATTGTTGGAAGAGTGGGGTGGAGGGTGGATAAACTTATACGTGATATAGAGCAGCATCCACAGTTTAATGCGAAACTGTTTTTATGGAATGACTTAGATGATGCTGAGCTAGTCTACTGCTACAAAAACAGTAAAGCACTGGTGTTTCCTTCTTATGTCGAAGGTTTTGGCCTGCCCATTATTGAAGCGCAGCACTACCAACTGCCGGTATTAGCGAGCGATACGCCTATTCATCGTGAGGTGGGGGGCGATAGCGTCATTTATTTTGATTTAGCCGATTCGGTTGATCTAGTGACAAAAATTTCTGATGTGGAACAAGGTCGCTTGTCTTTAAATAAGCAGGCCCACTTCGAGCTAACTCAGTTTACTTGGCGGCATAGTGCCAATAGGCTGGTTCAAGAAATCCAGCGAATTAACGCGACTCTATAAGGTCGCGCGATTCAGTAATAATATCCATCCATTGCTGGGCAACCTGCACTGGTGAGTGGTGCTTTTTAACATAACGCTTGGCGGCCTGAGCTATTGATAAGCGATACGGTTCGTCGCACATCATCCGAGTAATGGCTTGTTGTAGCTCCTCAATCTCTTGTTCGTCAGCGGTGATTTTGTGTACGGTATCATCGTCTAACTCACTAAACCAACCATAATTACTGACAATGCTCGGTTTTTCCGCGCTCATGGCTTGAATTTGTACGGCCGATGTTTCGCCCATGGAGGGGTAGCGTAAATTAATGATTAAGTCGCACAGTGCCATGCTTTGATCGTAATCAGCATCGCTGACATAGCCGCTGTTGACCACAAGCTTAGTGATGCCGGTGGCCCTGATATCGGCCTGATAGTGGTCGTTGCCAATAATCAGTAATTTAACACGTGACTTTAGTTCATCAGCCAGCCCAGAGAGTGCGACAAATATGCTATGGCTGCGTTTAGTTTCACCGGAAAACCCAAATAAGCCGATGATAAACGTGCCTTGGGACTCTTTTTGCTTCACTAACTCAATAACCGTGCTGTTTTCAATCAGCGCCGCATCAACATTAACGGCTTGCTGATAATCGATCAGCGGGACTTGGTGAACTGAACCGGTATACCCAGCCTTAATAACTTGCTCTTTAGCCATTTTGCTATGGACAACAATCGAGTCGGCCCTAGCCAGCACCTCGTGTAAAAAAGGGTGCTTAGCGGGAGCCGAATAACGAAGAATATCATGCTCTGGATTGTCATTGCCGATCTCATGAATACTGTCAATGGGCTGTGTGTTGGGTGTTTTTAATAAGGCCTGCCAAACACCGCCAAGGCCCTGCCCGGCAATTAAGTAATACAGCACGGTATCGTGCAACACAACGATGCCGGGGTGTTGCCTCAATAATTGCAGCACCGGCAGGTGGTAATGTGGGTTATTGCCGAAGTTATAAATAAATTGGCTGAACGGTTCCCGACGGGCTTCTTCAAAGATTAAGGGTAATATTTCTTGGGCGATGTAGTCCGTTTGATAAGCATTGCAGTCGTCGACCCCATCGTCAAAAATGGCCAGTTCCTCGCCGCCAAGGTTCAAGGCTGTTTGTAAGGCGTTTATTAAATGCTGGCTATATAAAGCAATACCCGTTTTTTTAGGTAACAAGGGGGATATATACGCGATCATCACACATCTCCTTGCAGCAATGAATCAATAATAAAGTCCCAGCTTAAATTCAAGCTAAGCATCAACCGCTTGCCCGACTCGCCCAGTGCCTGTGCCTTGCTCGTGCTTAAATCTTCTAAGGCCTTAGCTATCGCCTTCGCCGACGGCTCGGTCACAAAACCATTTTCTTCGTCAACAACAAATTCAAGTGGCCCGCCGGAGTCGGTATGGGTAATCACAGGCTTGCTGGAAAAAAAACCCTCTAGGGTGACATAACCGTAGTCTTCCTCGTGCGCGCCGTTATAAACCGCTAAGGCATTGGCATACAGGCTTATCTTCTCCTCGCGTGAAACGAAGCCCTTAATCGTTACCCGTGCTTGCAGGTCGAGTTCCGTAACGCGCTGCTGCAGTAATTTCCCATAAGGCGTGTTCGCATTACCTATTAAAATAAGTTTTATGCTTGGCAGGTAGCTCAGCGCTTCTACCATCAGTAATTGACGTTTGATGTCATCTAAGCGCCCCGGAACCAAAATATAGTCGCCATAGCGTTCACAATGTAATAACTCATAATCCTCCGGTGGGTGGTACAGAGCCTCCGCGTGCACGCGGTTATAACGCCATAAGCGATCGGCAACGTGTTGTGAGTTAGTAAATAGCCGCTGATGTTCGGGTAGCTTGGTGCTGTCTAAGCAGCGTATAGTTTGGCAAACATCGCGACCTTCAGCGCTTAGGTGCATATCGCTGTGTTTGGTCTCAAATAACTCATACGCCTGCCGGTGCTGGTGTAATATCCAGCCCACCTTATTCGGGTGCTTAACGAAATACATGGGGAATTTCATCGTAATTAAACGATCAATTTTTTGCCCATTGACCTCGGTCAAATCAAGTTTTTCAACGGCTTCGATGTGTTCGAGTATCGTGCGTGCGGGATACCACTTAAAAGGCAGGGTAATAATGTCGACTTCATGCTGGCGTAAAATCAATTGCTCCTGCAATAAGCGTGCGTGAATTTCGGCGCCGCCGGACATAAAAGGTACTTGAACCGTCGCAATGCCAATTTTCATCTTGAACCCGTCGAGATAAGGCTATAGGTAACCGCGTCGAGCAATCGTTGTTCAATGGCTAAGGCGGTATGCTGCTGGCTGATCGCCCTGTAGCCCTGCAATACCAGTTGTTCGCGTGCGGCAGGGTCTCGCAAGGTTTGCGCTAGACGTTCAGCGGCCTCAGCGGCAGGTTCCGTTTTAGAGACTTCGAAAACAGCCAAACCCATCGCTTGGGCTTGCACCGCTGCGGCAGACAATCGCGTATTACCGGCGGTTGTTATCATTATGTCGGCTTGTAGCAGTAGCGTATTCGCCACAGTTTCAGTCCTTGTGTCGGTGTGGACGTGTGGCGTCATGCCGAGTTGCCGTGCGAGCTGATCAATTTCCTGCCGATAAGTCTCAAATAGCGGTTCGGTTTTAGCAGCAATATGTAGCTCGATGTTGCAAGTAGCTGATTGCTGGTAATAATGGATGGTCTGCAGTATTTTTAGCTGGCCCGACTCGGGTAGCAGTCGATCCGCTAGGAGAATGTTTAGCGTATTATTCAGGCGCGGCTTTGTATGGCTTGAATAAATCCCCGGTTCAAGCGCAATAAGTGGAGGCATGATGCTCAGCTGGTGGGCCACATTGCCAACCCCCCAAGCGATTAAATCGGCGGCGGCTTGCGCTGAATCGGCTAGCCAATAGACCCGTTGGGCATTGGCTTGTACCCATTCGCAGAACTGTTGACGAGCCAACTCGCGTGGGCGTATTAAGGCGGCATTGTCGGGGTACGCCCGAAGATTCGATAAGGCGATATCGGCGCAATAATAAACAATCAGCTTGCCACCGTATTGTTCCAAAATAGCGGCCAAGCTGGCAAAACAGTGTCGATAACGATAAATAACCAATTCATAACACTCAAGCGGTTCAGCAGGCGGGGTGTGTGCGGCGTAACGAGGGCTTAATTGACTAGAACGAATGATCTCGGCGCGGCAACCGTTGGCGGATAAGGTTTTTACCATCCAGCGGCTTGAATCATCGATCGTCTCGTCGACAATAATTGCAATACGTGGCTGGCTAGAAGGTTTAGCCATTAATAGAGCAAGTGTTGCAGCACATTAGTCCAACTCATGTTAAACGACTGGTAGTGCTGAAAAGCATCGTGGCCCATCGACCGCGCCAAGTGTTTATTGGCGTACAGCTGGTCAAGCCTCGCCGCCAAACGTTCGGCGCTCGGTGGTTCAATAAACCCGGTGTGCTCGTGCACAACAAACTCCGTGGTGCCGCCAGAGTCATAACAAGTAATCACCGGTTTCTTAGCGAGCATCGCCTCCAAGGTGACATAGCCATAATCTTCATCATAGGGTGCAAAAAATACCGCTAGCGATTGTTTGTAGTGTTGCACCATTGCGGTTTCACTCAACTGCTGATGAATCACCACCCGCTCGTGTAAATTATACTGATTAACCAGGTGGCGTAGCTGATGTTCGTGGCTGCCTTGCCCGCAGAGTACCGCTTTAACGGGCTGCTGGGTAAGACTTAGAGCCTCGAGTAAGAGCTGTTGGCGTTTTAATGGTTCAAAGCGGCTGGGGGCAAAAATGTAGTCGCCGCTTGCCTCTTCGGTATTATCCGTCAATAACGCTTCAGCCAATGCCGGTGGGTGATATAGCGGGGTAGAGTCAATATGATTATAGTGTTTGAGTCGTTTACTGACGGTTTTTGAAATGGTGAAGTTTTGCAGTGCGCTATTGAAGAGCTTATTATCTTGCGCAATGATTTTTTGCCGCAACGCCTGCTCCTCTATCGAATGCTGATGCCCTTGCTCTTCGGCATAGTCCCATAAATCATACGCAGAGCGGTGCTGGTGCAAGGCCCAGATGATTTTACAATCGTGTTGAATATAAAAAGCAGGGAACTTTAAACAAATCACCATATCGACTGGCTTACTGCCCCATAAGCTGAAATCGTCCTGACCCCATAAGGCCATGCTCTGATCTATGGTATTAGCCGATTCATCCGAAAAAACCTTGGAGATGATGTCCACCTGATGGCCTTCTTGCTGACAGGCACGGAGTAGGTTTTTAGTTAAGTATTCCGCGCCCCCAGTTATAAAAGGGGTTTGTGTGGTGGCGATAGCGATGCGCATTTATTTTTCAGCAATCACGGCATAATCAACGGGGCTGCGGAACCATTGCTCAACCAATGGCGTGGCTTCGCCCACTTCATCACGCGGGTTATAACGAAAAATATCCACCTGCTGGTAACCGCGTTGGCGAGCAATAAATTCAACCGTCGCCGGTGGCAGCGGGTTCTTATGCGTAGGGTCTAGGTAAAAAGAATACGCACCCACGGTTAGGTTTTCAGGGTTTGGCGTTTCAAAAATAATTTTCCCGCCCGCTTTTAATACGCGTAGGCATTGGTCGAACAAACCGACCATTTGTTCAAACGATAAGTGCTCAATCACATGAAACGCAGTAATCACATCTAAAGAACAATCGGCTTGTTTGGCTAAATAGGCCAAGGCGTCGCCTTGTTCGGCCTTTAAGCCTTCTAGGCGACAAAAATCAACCATAGTTTGGCTAATATCCAAGCCGCTAGCCTGGTAATGATAGTCCTCCAAAAGGCGTAACCACTCCCCGCGGCCACAGCCAATATCTAATACCTTGAGTGGCTCGGCAGTGTTTTGTGCCATCGCGGCTAAAAAAGGCAGGTATTTAGCTTGTTGTTGCTTAATCTCAGCGGCGCTGCCGCGAAACTGGTTTTCAAACGCGATATATAAATCATCTAAGTGATTGGGCAAAGGGCGCGGGAGCGGGGCTGCTGGCGCGTCATGAGTAATATCTTGTTTTCTGGCTAAGACCCGCGCCATATCAAGCTTAAAAATTTGTTGGCGCTCATGGAGTTGCTGTTCTAGCAGGCCCATTTTTGTCCGCTGCAACTCTAGTTGTTGCTCTAACTGTTGCGTTCGTTGCTCTAGCTGTTGCGTTCGTTGCTGTGTTTTGGGGGTGTTTTTTATGCTCGCTAATACGCTGAATATTTTCCCTAAATACGGCAGTGATAATAATCGTTGTTTAAACGGTCGAGGTGTATCGAGCATGGGCGGGCTGTCCTTAATGATATTAAATTCCTATAGCGCAATATGGTAACATCTTGCCATTCAAACCAGCAACAACCCAGCTTTATACGGCTTCGTTAACAATGCTATATCAATAAACATGAATGTGAAATTATTATTCCGAGGGCTTTTATCGGCCGACATTTTCCCCGCGAAACGAATAAGGCGGGCGTCAATCAATGTTTAGTTTACTTCGTGGATTATGGCAGTATCGCCACTTCGTTATCAGCTCCATACGCAGTGAATTAGTCAGTCGCTTCGCCAGCAGTAAATTAGGCGGTGTGTGGATGATTATCAACCCGCTGTCGCAAGTATTAATTTATGCGCTCATTCTGTCTAATATATTGGCGGCAAAACTACCGGGTATTGATAATAAATACGCCTATGCCATTTACTTGATTGCCGGCTTGTTGGCTTGGGAATTATTCAGTGAAATTATTAACCGTTGCCTCACGCTATTTATCGCGCAAGGTAATTTAATGAAGAAGATGAGTTTCCCGCGTATTACCTTGCCGGCCATTGTGCTCGGCTCCTGTGCGCTAAATAATGTACTGTTGCTGATCTCCATGCTGGGTATTTTTGCCCTGCTCGGCCACTCGTTTAGCCTCACCATGTTATGGGTTTTCCCGCTGAGCTTATTGGTTATTGGTTTGGCCTTGGGAATCGGTTTAATTATTGGGGTGCTGAATGTGTTTTTGCGTGATATTGGTCAAGCATTCCCCATTATTATGCAAATATGGTTTTGGTTTACCCCCATCGTCTACCCAGAAAATATTATTCCGCAAAGCTATCGCCATCTACTCGCCTGGAATCCGATGTACACCCTCGTTGACGCCTACCATCAGGTGCTGGTTTACAATAAACCACCCGATCTATCTGCCCTGTTGGTGATAGCGGCGCTTGCGGCGGGTTTGGTGTTATTAGGTTTGTTCTTGTTTCGACGGGCTAGCGCAGAAATGGTGGATGTGCTGTGAGCGTATTAACCGTACATAATGTGGGCAAAGCCTTTAGGCGCTATTCCTCTGAATGGAAGCGTTTTGCGCGCTGGTTTGGTTTGCCAAGCAAACCCGTAAGCGAGCACTGGGTGCTACGAAACATCAATTTTAGTATTCAGCCCGGAGAGGCGGTTGGCATCATCGGCCAAAACGGCGCGGGTAAAAGCACCTTACTTAAAATGATTACCGGCACCTTGCAGCCAAGCGAAGGGCGGGTGGAAGTTAACGGGCGTATTGCCGCTATCCTAGAGCTGGGTATGGGTTTTAGCCCCGAACTCACGGGGCGGCAAAACGTCATTCACGCCGCGGGTCTGATGGGTTTTGATTTGCAGCAGATCCAGCAAGCGATACCCAGTATCGAAGCGTTTGCCGAAATTGGCAGTTATTTCGATGAGCCGGTACGTACCTATTCTAGCGGCATGCAAGTACGTCTCGCCTTTGCGGTGGCCACCGCCTACCGACCAGAAATTCTCATCGTAGACGAAGCACTATCGGTCGGCGATACCTATTTTCAACACAAAAGTTTTAGCCGTATTCGAGAGTTCCAGCAGCAGGGCACCACCTTATTAATTGTTTCGCATGATCGCAGTGCGATTCAAAGCCTATGCAGCAGAGCCATTCTGATCGAGAAGGGTTCGGTCGTTCAAGATGGTGAACCCGAGCAGGTGTTTGATTATTACAACGCACTCGTTGCTGAAAAGGAAAACAGTACCGTCACCGTTAAGCAGCATAAGAGCGGAAAGGCGCAAACCTCCTCGGGTACTGGTGAGGCAAAAATAGAGAGCATCACCTTATATAATAGTAAGGGTGAGCTCGCCGAGCTGGTGGCGGTGGGTGAGCAAGTGGAACTGCGCATTACCGCGGTGGTGCTACAACCGATAACCAGTTTGGTGTTAGGTTATGCGATTAAAGATCGTTTGGGGCAGCTGGTGTACGGCACTAATACGTGGCACACCGAACAAGTGATAGAGCAGCCGTGCGAGGGCAGTGTCTATTCGTTTAATATTAGTTTCCCAGCAAATTTTGGCGAAGGTGGTTACTCGGTGGTGGTGGCGCTGCACGATAGAGAAACGCATATGAGCGCTAATTATGATTGGCGAGACCTAGCCTTGGTGTTTAATGTGGTTAATTTGGATAAAACCAAGTTTGAAGGTGGCTGTTGGAATCAGCCGAGCATAGAAGTTAAGTCATTAGATGCGATTAACTAGATACTGGGCATGGTTTTTTTGTATTTAATGCTGGCATTGGTCTGCGGCTTTTGTTTTTTTACGAAAAAGAATGAGAAAACTAGGGATATAGTGCACAAACTGATGAATAAGGGCTTGACGAATGTCAAAAGCCAGCTAAAATTTGGGAAGAGTTTTAGACGTATTCGAAACTCGATATCGAGATGGATTGAAATTAGTATTAAGCGATGCTCTATTATAGAGCTCTAAAAAGCTTAACCAGGCCTGGTAGCAGAATGCTAAAAGGGTTTTATTAATGGGGAGCATTTGGCTAACTAATTTTAGTTTTAATTATATAATTAAAGGGAGCAATCTTATGGCTACAACAGCCTCTGAAACAAAAGTACAAGAACTATATATCGCCTATTTCGGGCGTCCTGCAGATCCTGCGGGTTTAGCATTTTATGCCGATGCATTAGATGCAGCGTCAACAACCGTTGAAGCAATTGCAACAAGCTTTGCCGCTTCTACAGAAGCCGCAACAATCGTTGCTTTAGATACCGATGCTTATTTATCTGCGGTTTACTTACAAGCGTTCGGTCGTGCCTACGTTGAAGGTACTGACGGTACATTCTGGAAAGACGCGATCAATAATGCTGCAACAACTAAAGAATTAGCCATGGTGCAAATTCTTGAAGGCGCATCAGGCACTGATACAACAGCCGTTGCTAATAAAGTAACCGTTGCTAAAACTTATACAGCGGCCGTTATTGCCGATTCTAAAGATTACTCGGGAGACACAGCAGCAGCAGCAGCTAAAGCTGTTCTTGATGCAGTGACTGAAGATGCTGCAACTGTTACTTCTGGTAACACAGCTGCGCAAACTGCGGTTGATTCATTATCTACAGGTGTTGCTGGTACAACTTCAGCACTAACGACTACTGCGACAGATATCATTGCTGGTACATCTGGGAATGATACGATAACTGGTGATGCGACAACATATCAAACAGGCGATTTGGTTGTTGATACAACGACAAATGATAGTGATACTTTAAATGTTGCGTTAACTGCTGCTAACACAGCAGTAGCGACTGTAAGTGGTATTGAAAACATTAACTTTAACGTTACTTCATTTGCTGCTGCATCAGTTAGTGCGGATAATATTCGTGGCGGTGCAATCACTGTTAATCAACTACAAGTTGGTGGCAGCGCAGACGCAACAGTAAATAACGTTGATGGTACAAATGATACTGCTGTTACTGCCGGCACAGGTATTACCGGTACATTAACTGTTGATTTGGCATCTGGCGGTGCAACAGTAAATGGTGGTTCAGCAACAACTGTTAGCGTAACTGATGCAAATGTTGGTGCAGCAGGTGATTCGACAACAATCACTGCAAACTCTGCAACAACAATTACAGTTACAAATGTTGACCTAGATGGAACAACAATTACATCTGGCAAAGCAGGCACGACAGCCGCTCAAGTGGCTATCAATGTTGATGGTACGGGCGCTACAACTGATGCTGTAACAATTTCAGCTAACGGTGTTGTGGATTTAGACATTGCTGCTACAGACGTTGTAGAAATTATTTCTCTATCAGGTAACGGTGCTGCTGCAACATTTAACTTAGATGCTTCTGATGCTCCAGAAGAAATTACTGTGACAGGTGACCAAAGTGTAACTATCGCTGGTACGGCTGCACAGTTAACGGGTGAAAAGCTAACGGATACATCAACAGCTGGAACAACAACTGTAAGTGTTATAGCTGCTGGTGTGCTTGACATTGATACAGACTTTGCCGCTGACGTTTTAAGCCTAAATGTGAATATGGCCGGTAATCAAATTGATGTTGCAAGTGGTCAAGCAATTACAGTTGCCGTAACTGAAGGTACTGGTCTTGATGTTAACGCAGCAGCTGCTGGTTCAGCAACAAACAGCGTGGCATTAACAATTGATGATGGTCTTGACGCGGTTAATACTATTAACCTTGGAACGGTCGATATTACAAACATGAAAACTGTTTCTATTCTCGCTAATGATAATCTTACATCAACAGCAGGTAGTTACGGCGCAACAACAGCAGTAACATTATCTGGTGCTGGTACTGCATCGTTCACATCAACGGCGCTATCATTAGATGCAAGTGGATTAACGGGTGTATTGACTGCAACAGCAAGTGCAAACCTTAAAACAATTACTGCGGGTTCTGCAGCAGATACGATCACCGGTTATAACGGTGATATGACAATTGATGGGGGTGATGGAAACGACACATTCTCAATCGATGGTGCAATTGACCTCAGTGATGATACAGTGTCACTTTCTAATATTGAAATCATTCAGCTCGATGTTGGTGATAGTGGTGCTGAAACTTATACTGTAGACTCATCACTTGTTTCTGGTGCTTCGTATATCGTTAAAGGCGGTACAACGGCTGACGATACACTTTCTATTAAGTTAGATGCTACTTCAGTAGACGGTTCAAGTTTGGTAATTGATACGACATCTGTAAATGTAACGTTTGACGTGTCTGGTATTGCTGCAGTTGCTTCAACAATTACAGGTACAAACGGTGTTGATAGTATTACTGGTGAAGGTACAGGTGCTGTTACAATTGATGGTGGTGCAGGCAATGATACATTAGATGTTTCTGCTGGCTCTGCTGCTCATAACGTTTCTGGTGGTGCAGGTGATGATATCTTAACAGGTGGTGCAGGTTCGGAAACACTGAATGGTGGTGCGGATGACGATACTATTGATGGTGCTGCGGGCAACGACACAATCATTGCTGGTGCAGGCGACGACACTATTGATGCGGGTGCAGGTACTAATACTGTCGACCTAACAGGTGGTGGTAACGATACAATTACTTTCGATACTGACTCTGATGCTGTAACAACAATTACTGGTTTCACATTGTCTACAACAGCTGCTGATGCAGATACTATTAGTATCGCCGATGCTTCTGGTGATGATGGTGAGACAGTAACATCTGCTGCTGGTACTGCTGTAGATCCTACAACCTTAACCACGCAAATTGTTACATTAAATGCATCGACTACATCAATGTTGACTGCTGGTACAGAAACTATTGCTGACTTCACTGATATGACCGACGTTGCGGCATATTTAGAAGAAGGCTTTAATATCGCGACAACTGAAGAGTTCAAGTTTATCTTGAATGATGGTACCAGTTCTTACATATATGACGTAGTAGAAGCAGGTGATACTGTTATCGATGCTGGTGAAGTAACGTTGATAGGTGTTGTGAGTAATGCAATCCTTACCGGTAACGATGTAGCGCAAGTCTAAAGGAAAATGAGTTTAAATCACAATTGGTTATTTAAACTTGTATTTTGTAATAAAGGCGAACAGCGTTAAAGCTAAGTAGCCTTGGACTCTGGCTTAAGAGTCTGAATAAAAATTGAGAAACCCTAGTTCAGAAATGGACTAGGGTTTTTCTTTATCAAAAATAAATAATTATATAAGACACCCATAAATTGATTCATGAACTTGGGGGTGATAATCTAGCTAAAACAAGTAAAAGAGATGAAAAAATGCCTCAAGCCAGAAATACACAAATATCAATCACTGATACGCCTTATTATCATTGTATGGGGCGTTGCGTAAGAAGAATTATATAAGACACCCATAAATTGAATCATGAACTTGGCGATGATAATCTAGCCATAACAAGTAAACGAGATGAAAAAATGCCTCAAGCCAGAAACACACAAATATCAATCACTGATACGCCTTATTATCACTGTATGGGGCGTTGCGTAAGAAGAGCTTTTCTATGTGGTGAGGATAGAGAAAATTATATAAGACACCCATAAATTGATTCCCCATAAATT
>MAAM01000004.1:273794-339726 GCA_002162695.1 Cycloclasticus sp. 46_120_T64
GATAGTCTAGCCATAACAAGTAAAAGAGATGAAAAAATGCCTCAAGCCAGAAATACACAAATATCAATCACTGATACGCCTTATTATCATTGTATGGGACGTTGCGTAAGAAGAGCTTTTCTGTGTGGTGAGGATAGTGCGACAGGGAAGGATTATTCGCACAGAAAGCTCTGGATTGTTGATCGATTGCGGGAGTTGGCAGAGGCCTTTACTATTGATGTTTGTGCTTATGCGGTAATGAGTAATCACTATCACCTAGTCTTAAGAATTAATGCAGATAAATCCAAGCAATTAAGTGACGGTGATGTGATAGAGCGTTGGATGAGTCTATTTAATGGTAACGTGTTGATTAATCGAAATTATATAAGACACCCATAAATTGAATCATGAACTTGGCGATGATAATCTAGCCATAACAAGTAAAGGAGATGAAAAAATGCCTCAAGCCAGAAAAAATTATATAAGACACCCATAAATTGATTTAGGTAATTGTATGAGGTATCCATATATAAATGCGTCACTATGCAGAGTTAAAAGTTGGCGGCGCAGACTTTTTGTTTTAAAGAGTGTATTATTTGCTTATGAGCAGATTGGATGAGATTAAATCAAGAATAGACTGGTTGAAGGATCTTTTTAAGATTGTAATTGCCATTATGGTTGCTGATGTTGCTGGAATGGCAACGCTATACATGGATGATAAAATGGGTTTGCTATTCTATATGGGTGGTCTGTTGTTACCATTGTTTGCTGCTTCTTGTACTGTAATTAGTCGAAAAATAGAACTACACTTAAATGAATTGGGAGAATTATAATGGCAGAATTCGTTATGATTGTTGGGTTTGTAGCAATCGCAGTCGCGCTTTTATACCCTATCTTTAAAGCGCATTAAGCACGAACCAACGGGGTTAGAGTGAAGTTCCCCCAACAAACTGGGTGCTAGTTTGCAATTTTTATTAGACACCCATAAATTGATTCATGGAAATTATATAAGACACCCATAAATTGATTCATGAACTTGGCTAGATGCTAATCTAGCCATAACAAGTAAACGAGATGAAAAAATGCCTCAAGCCAGAAACACACAAATATCAATCACTGATACGCCTTATTATCATTGTATGGGGCGTTGCGTAAGAAGAGCTTTTCTATGTGGTGAGGATAGTGCGACAGGGAAGGATTATTCGCACAGAAAGATCTGGATTGTTGATCGATTGAGGGAATTGGCAGAGGCCTTTACTATTGATGTGTGTGCTTATGCGGTAATGAGTAATCACTATCACCTGGTCTTAAGAATTAATGCAGATAAATCAAAGCAATTAAGTGACGGTGATGTCATCGAGCGTTGGATGAATCTATTTAATGGTAACGTGTTGATTAATCAATATATTAATGGGGAGTGCCATACGAGTGCTGAGAAAGATAAGGCTAGAGAAATCATTGCTGAATGGCGTGAACGCTTATCTGATATCAGTTGGTTTATGCGTTGTTTGAATGAATCCATTGCTAGGCAGGCTAATGCGGAGGATAAATGTACGGGCCGCTTCTGGGAGGGGCGTTTTAAAAGTCAGGCGTTGTTGAATGAGCAAGCGGTGTTGTCTTGTATGGTCTATGTGGATTTAAATCCGGTACGGGCTGCGTTGTCTGATAATTTAGAAGATTCAGATTTTACGTCTATTCAACAGAGAATTACTGCCTATTCAAACCGTGTTTCTAAAGGGGGTGAGAGGGTAACGAACAAGTCAAAACCGGTTAAATTGGCGGGTTTTACGAATGGATCTAATATCAGTAAGGGTATTCCTTATTCACTGAAGGATTATTTTGAGTTGGCCGATTGGACGGGGCGAGCGATTCGGCAGGATAAGCGAGGTTTTATTTCAGATAAGGAACCGAAGATTATTAGTAAGCTGGGTATTAATACAGGCATGTGGCTGGATACAGTTAAAGAATATGGTAAAAGTCAGCATGCATTTATTGGCTCAGAAAAGCAGTTAAAAGAAGTCTGTGAAGTGACAGGTAAAAAATGGTTGGCGGGTATTAAAAGTAGCCGGGCATTGTATATTTAAAGGATAAGCACAGGGATGCACAAATAAACGCTTTAAACGTAGTTTGAGTAAAAGGATGAGTTTTAAAACAACTGATCAAGGTTATTTTATAATAAAGGTGAAACTAGATTACAATTTACTAAAGAGTCATCAGGAAGAAACATGCGCCCATCAGTAGCGTTACAAATATACAGGGAACAAATTAAGATAATTGTGTTGGCGCATCGTGCAAGCAATGTGCGTGTGTTTGGTTCTGTTATACGTGGTGAAGATACAGATGAGAGTGACTTAGATTTATTGGTTGAACCAACGCCTGAAACATCGCTAATGGACATCGGTGCAATTCGGCATGAATTAAAAAGTTTGCTGGGCGTAAATGTTGATGTGTTAACACCTAATGCGTTACCCGATTCTTTTCGTGAAAAGGTACTAACTGAATCTGTGCCTGTATGAGTAAGGATAAGCAGCGACTTATTGATTACTTAGGGCTCACAGCTGAATTTTTATCACGAAATTAAACAGTAAGTTGTTTTTTTTAGCGCTTAATGATCTAAAAGATCAAAGGGGGCGGCGGCTTAACTTCTACTTAAAAAAAACTCATTTATTTATGGGGCGATTGCACTTGTAGTTGATTGCCGGTGTGGAATAACACTTAGTAGCCTTAGCTCAGGAATGAGCTTGGGCTTTTTATTATGTAAAGGGTGTAAAGTTGAGAACTTGTCCCCATATAGAATAAGAACAATAAATTAACTCAACTTAAGTAAAGGAAATAGCAATGGCTAAAAAAAATGCGGAAGTACCCATGATTAAAATTAACGACGTAGATTACAAGTTAGATGATCTGTCGGACGATGCGAAGGCGCAACTGCAAGGCATTCAGGTGGCAGAAGCGGAAGTGAAACGTTTAAATATTCAAATCGCATTGGCGCAAACCGCACGTAATGCGTATATGCAAGCTCTTCAAGCGGCTCTGCCAGCTTAAGACTAAAAAGTCGTTATATTGTCATGATGTTCTCAGTGCAAAAGGTCACTATCTTCTATGATATACAGCAAGATAGATTGAATTTACTGTTTATCGATAACGATGAGCAGGTGCTTCTGGGGGCTATGACTCGTCGTTTGTTAAATAGCTTGCTGGTTGCTTTGCCTGCTTGGTTGGCAAAAAACATTAAGCAAACGCAAGGTCAAACGAATCCGAATGAAGCGGAGCAGCGTGAAATTAGCCAGTTTAATCATCAGGCTGCACAGCAAAATATAAAGGCCGTTCACGGTGATGTTGAAATTGAGAAGGCTGTGGCTCCCTTTATGATTGAAACCATTAACTTGGCTAACCAACCGCGAGATGAAGGCGGGGTTAAAGTCGACCATATAAACCTAAGTTTTATTGATGACGCTAAAAGCCATCACGTTGTTTTAGCGGTTAGTTCGGCGCAACTTCATAAGCTTATCGGCGAGATGCTTACTAAAGTTGATGGCTGGGGATTAGGTAACCCATGGGCTGGTGATGCGGTTGCTTCTGTTGGTGCGGCTTCTATACTGCATTAATCTTGCCGTTTAGGATTTTAACTCAAATGGTGTAGGGCGTGGATTCAATCGTCAGCTTAGCTTTTTAGCGGTGAAGGAATAAAGCCCCCTAGCTAAGTCATTAGTTAGGGGGCTTTATTTTACCGTCTCGAAAATCTTTAGCTTAAATCACTAAGGTTTCTGTATTTGTATCGTTGGTTCCAGTTAGTGCAACGTCTTCTTGGTGTTCATCGGATGTGGCAAAGATTTCTAATAGCTCACCTCTGGCCATGCCAGATTCTAGTTGACCAAACCAGTGCGCTTTTCCTGCTATGTCGCTATCGCGCCCGAGGGTGTTGTGGTACAGAGCTTCAATGAAGTCATCATCGGATAACTCAGTACCATAAAGAGTTTGGAACTCTTCTGATGCAAGAAAAAATGCTGCAATATCGCCAAGGTCAACGTCAGATTTTGCTAATTCTTTTGTCCAGTAGCCTAGGCCTTCTTCGTCGGCAGAGTGATTAAATGCTGCGTCATATAGTAGTTGTAGGGCATCTTGGTCAGATAATCTATCATCGGAATCATCGGAATCATCGGAATCATCGGAATCATCGGAATCATCGGAATCATCGGAATCATCGGAATCATCGGAATCATCGGAATCATCGGAATCATCGGAATCATCGGAATCATCGGAATCATCGGAATCATCGGAATCATCGGAATCATCGGAATCATCGGAATCATCGGAATCGTCTTGAGACCGCTCTACCGCTTCAGCAGAGGATAGTTCCTGCTGATTTTCGTCTTCAATTTTTTGGATGTGTTCGTCAGAGTTTGAAAAACCCAGTAATGCGTCTCTTTGCGATAGGCCTTCTTCCATAAGCCCAAGCCAATAAGCTAGGCCATCAGGGTCGGGTTCCCTATCTAATACATTTGAATACAGGAGTTCAATGAACGCTTGATGGCTTAATTCATCACCAAAAAGATCGGTAAACTCTGCAGACGCAATAAATTCATCGGCAACTTCACCAAAAGTCATTTCACCTCGAGCCAGTTTAGATGCCCAGTAGCCGATGCCTTCCATGTCGGACTCTCTATCGAATGTCGCATGATATAGCCGAACTAAGCTTGAAAAAAATTCTCCGTTTGCCATTGTGTTTCCTCCTGTGACGCTCAAATGGACGATGTTAGTTATAACTGCTTACCTTATCTGTTTATGTAAACGCTGTCACTTTAATTGCAGCTGTGTAGCACCCTAACGCCGTCTGGCTCTTTAATTAAGAGGTAATATTCATCAATAATTGAAAACTAATGATGTGGTTTACAGGTTAAGTGGGCAATCGGCCGCGCGGCAAGGTATTCAGATGGCCGAAGCGGACATGCAACGTTTGAATGCTCAACGGGTATTAACCCAAACAACACATAATGCCTATATGTAAGCGCTTACTTTTGCCTTGCCGGGGACTATTGAAGTGCGAAGCTAGTCGAGAAGAACTGATAGGCTTCTCGTTGTGTTGACGACAAGTTGAATTTTCCGCTTTAGACCCCTTTGCCGAGATCAAAAGGTGAAGAGCCTCACAGACAGCTTTGCTGGTTTGTTTTACAATTGGGGGTTCTATCTTTTAAGTGTAGGTATGCAGATGTCGAGTATTATTCCAGTGTTCTCTTCGGGGGATGCCAACGTAGCGGCGCTATTGGATGATTACCGCTGGATTACTTCTATTGGCGGTACAACTCAGCTTAGCTACAGTTTTCCTTCGGGTGCTGATACTCTCTGGGAGAGTGGTTATGGCGACGAGGTGGCATCATGGTCGGCATTGGATGTGGCTGAGCAGACACAGGTACATTCGGCCTTGAGTGCGTGGTCGGCGGTCGCCAATATTACATTTGAAGAAGTTGTTGACCAATCGAGTAGTGTGGGTGATCTTCGGTTTAGCCACAGTGATGCGGTTGGGGCCGATGATAACGGGATGACGGTGGGCTTTGCTTATTTGCCGTGGCCTAAATATACCTCGGGCGCCGAAGCAGCGGAATCGGCCGGCGATGTGTGGTTGAATGATTCGGATTATTCGGCTGCGCAGGGGGGTAATAGTTACAGGATACTGGTGCATGAAATTGGTCATGCGATTGGTTTGTCTCACCCCCACGACGGAGCGGCGTTACTTGAGGCGGCGTACGACAGCGCCCAATATAGCATCATGTCTTATAATAGACACCCCGATAGCTTATTCGATGGGCGACAAGCGACCACACCCATGCTCTATGATATAGCGGCGGTGCAATATTTGTATGGCGCGAATAATAGCTACAAAATGGGGGATGATAGCTACCAGTTTGCTACCAATGGTGAAATTTTAACGATATGGGATGCGGCAGGGAGTGATACCTTCGACTTTAGTAATCAAACCCATGCTGTGGATGTGTCATTGCTTGCGGGTGAGTTTAGTTCGGTCGGTTATCTTGACGGTGAGGCTAGGGGGGCGATAAATAACCTTGCCATCGCCTTTGATGTGGTGATTGAAAACGCCATTGGCAGTGATTACGCGGATACTATCGTTGGCAACAGTGCAGACAATGTGATTACCGGAGGCTTAGGCGATGACCGGCTCTTTGGTGAAGGCGGCAGCGATATTGCTGTGGTTGATGTTGCTTATGAGGGTGCGCAGATTGTCTTCACTGACGAGGGTGTTGAAATTAGCTCTTCAGAAGGCGTTGATTCATTGCAATCAATCGAGGCCGTACGTTTCTCGGATGGGATTTTAAATTTATTATCGGGCGATTTGTCGGTACGCTTAGCCGACGAGGCGTTGGTGGGCCGTGTTGCTAGCCTGTATCAGGCGGCATTAGATCGAGAGCCGGATAGCGGTGGTTTGAATTTCTGGGTAGATAGTTATACCAACGGTTTTGAGGTAATGACTATTTCACAAAACTTTGTCGATTCTAGCGAGTTTTCCGAGAGATTTTCTATTGATTCTAATGCCGAGTATCTCGATACGCTTTATCAAAATGTATTGGGCCGCTCGGGTGATGAAGGTGGGGTGGCGTTTTGGTTAGGTGCTCTGGACAACGGGCATTCTTATGCTGAAGTTTTATTAGGTTTTTCAGATTCATTAGAAAATCAACAACAGGTCGCACCACTATTGGAAACCTTGAGCTACCGTGCGTCTGACGATTTGTGGATTTTAAGTTAATAAGGTAGGCGTAGGTGCGGAAACGGATTTTTGACTTGTTGGTGGCGCTGATCGTCGGCTTTTTGCTGCTGTTGCCTGTTGCGATTATTGCTATTGCAGTAAGGCTTAGTTCTAAAGGCCCCGTGCTCTATTGGTCGGACCGAGTGGGTATGAATAATGTGATATTTAAGATGCCTAAGTTTCGCAGTATGAAGGTGGATACACCCGCTGTTGCGACACATTTGTTGCAGGACCCTGATAGTGCTTTAACCCCAATAGGCGGTTTTTTACGCCAATCAAGTTTGGATGAGCTGCCCCAGCTTTGGTCTATATTAAAAGGTGATATGAGCTTGGTCGGTCCGCGTCCCGCGTTGTTTAATCAACACGATTTAATTGCGCTTCGAACTGAACAAGGTGTGCAGACATTAATTCCGGGTTTGACGGGTTGGGCGCAAGTGAATGGGCGCGATGAATTACCCATACCACAAAAAGTGGAATGGGATGTTGAATACGTTCAACGGCAGACGTTTTTGTTCGATATTTATATTCTTTGGTTAACGGTTGTTAAGGTTCTTCGACGAAGCGGAGTTTCACACTGATATCGTTTGCTTGAGGTGTTTTTTTACGAGTTCTATTTGTGGGTGAGAGCAGGCTTCTTTTGTCTCAGAACGGGGTGCTTTAATCGTGTATCAAAGGCTTTAAACGGTATAATTTACCCCATTTTATAATTATGGGTATGGAGCAAGGATGTTGAAGGTTCGTAAGGTTGTTATTCCGGTTGCGGGTTTGGGTACACGGGTATTACCGGCCAGTAAGGCCATTCCAAAGGAGATGATGCCGGTGGTTGATAAGCCGGTTATCCAGCACGTTGTAGAGGAAGCCGTTGCTGCCGGTATTAAGGAAATTATTTTGGTGACGCGTAGTGGTAAGTCGTCGATAGAAGACCATTTCGATAGCCATTATGAGCTTGAAGCGGAGCTTGCCCGGAAGAATAAAACGGCGCTGCTGGCCGCTATTCAGCAAATTATTCCGCCTGATGTGTCGATTATTGCAATTCGCCAAGCGCAGGCTAAGGGCTTAGGGCACGCGGTACACTGTGCTGCATCGGTGATTAACGATGAGCCGTTTGCGGTGATTTTGCCGGATGTGCTGGTAAATAATGTGTCAGCAGAGAATAACGATTTGGCACGAATGGTGGCCGAGTTTGAAACGAGCGCGGCGGCGCAAATTATGGTGGGCGAGGTGCCGGTTGAAAAGGTTCAGTCGTATGGTATCGCCGATTGTGATGGTGTCATGCCTGCCGCTGGTGGTTCAACTCCGATAAAAGGCTTGGTGGAAAAACCAGCGCAGCAAGATGCGCCGTCAAATTTGGCGGTGATTGGCCGTTATATATTGCCTGCTAGGGTGATGGAGCTATTGGCCGATGGCCAGCCAGGTGCAGGTGGAGAAATTCAGTTAACCGACGCGATTGATAGTTTATTGGCAGAGCAAACCGTTGCCGCCTATAAAATGACCGGCGATACGTATGACTGTGGCGAGAAATTGGGTTATTTGAAGGCCAATATCGCCTACGGCTTGCAGCACGCGGAAACGGCTGAGGGTTTGAAAGAATTTATTGCTAGTTTAGCTTAACGCCATGGCTGTTGAGAAAACGAGTGCTTGGCTTGAACTGCAGCAGCACGCGGAGCCGTTAAAGGAGCGACACTTAAAAGATATGTTTCAGGCGGACGCTAAACGTTTTGAACGTTTTAGTTTTTCGTTTGATAAATATTTATTGGACTTATCAAAGCAGCGCATCGACGATAAGGCGTTGGAGAAGCTAATAGACTTGGCTCAGCAGCAGCAGTTAAAGCCATGGATTGAGCGCCTGTTTTCTGCCGATAAAGTGAATGATTCAGAGCAGCGTGCGGCTTTACATATGGCGCTACGTCAGCCAGAAGGTCGGGTTTTACGGCATGAAGGTGAAGATGTTGTTGCGGGTGTGCAGTGTTCATTGATGAAGATGCAGCAACTAGTGGAGCGGATCCAGCAGGCGCAGTGGCGTGGTTACGATGGGCGACCGATCAGTAACATCGTCAATATCGGGGTGGGTGGTTCAAGCCTTGGCCCGTTAATGGTTTGCGATGCACTGGAGCAGTATTGCCCCGCGGAAGTACGTCACCTCAATGTGCACTTCGTATCGTCGATGGATGGTAGTGAGTTGGAAAAGCTGTTGCCAAAGTTAGACCCAGCGACCACCTTATTTATTGTGGCGTCAAAAACATTTAGCACGGTGGATACGTTAGCCAATGCTAATACCGCTAGAGAATGGTTGCTGGCGGCGAGCAAACAGCCGATTGAGTTGATTAATCAGCAGCACTTTATTGCGGCCACCGCGAGCCCTGCGGCGGCAAAGGCTTGGGGGGTACCCGAGAGGCACCAATTATTGCTTTGGGATTGGGTCGGTGGACGGTATTCCTTATGGTCGGTTATTGGAATGCCTATTGCGTTGAAAATTGGTATGGGGCAGTTTCGTAAATTGTTAGACGGTGCGCATAAGATGGATGAGCACTTTAGAGAAGCGCCGCTGGAAAATAATTTCCCGGTACTGCTGGGATTGATGGGTGTATGGAATATTAATTTTTTAGATATTCATGCGCACGCAATTCTGCCTTATGACGGCCGGTTGGCACAATTCCCCGCTTATTTAGAACAGTTGGAAATGGAAAGTAACGGTAAAAGCGTTAATCGTGCAGGCCAGCGTATCGATTATCGTACTTGTCCAGTGCTTTGGGGGCAGGTGGGTTCGAATGCACAACACGCTTTCTATCAGTTGTTGCACCAAGGTACCGAGCCGGTTATGTGTGATTTTATTACCCCAGCGGTACGTTATGACGGGGATGGCGCAGAGTTGCAGGAGCAACATCAATTGTCCTTGGCAAATTGTTTTGCGCAGTCTCGTTTGCTGGCTTTGGGCGATAGTATGCTGAGCGACAATGAAGGCGCTTCCAGTTATAAGCACTATGATGGCAATCAGCCGAGTACCACCTTGATGTTGGAGGCGCTGTGTCCGGAAACATTAGGCGGGCTCATTGCCTTGTATGAACATAAGGTGTTTGTGCAGTCTGTTATTTGGGAGATTAACCCGTTTGACCAATGGGGGGTTGAACAAGGGAAAAAAGTGGCGACGTCCTTGTTAACTACCTTAGCCGGTGGCGCGGGGGATAATTTGGATGCATCAACGGAAGGTTTAGTCCGTTTTATTCAAGAGCAAACACGAGGTGTAACTGATGAAGGTTAATGTTTATGGCTCGGGGCTTTCTGCTTGGGTTGCGGCGGCGTGTCTAGCTAAAGTAGGTAATGACGTTGTTATCGATGAGCTGAGCGACGGGCCGATGTTGTCGTTGGGAACGATCTCTATTATTGATGACGAACCTGGCTTGCTGGGGCAGATTCAGCAGCAAATGGCGGATGGGCGCTTGCTGCGGCAGCCGAGTGGGGGCGAGGTTGCAGCGACGGTTCATTGGTTAGCCTTACAGCCGTCGGAGCAGCATATTGCTGAGCGGGTCATTGACGGTTTGAGTCAGACGAAGGCTGTCGAGTTGCTGGTTATTAATCAGTGCAATTTCGCGGTAGGTGCATCAGAGGGGCTGCAATCTCGTTTGGCTAATGTGGGTGATGTGGTTTATGTACCCGATAATTTGCAAGATGGGGTGGCGTTACAGGGGTTTATGCGACCTAATCGAATTATTTTAGGTGCAGATAGTCGTCGTGCCTTGGTTAAAACAAAGGCCTTATTTCGGCCATTTAGTTATGAGTTGGATGCATTGCAGTTGATGAGTTCTCGTGAAGCGGAGTTTACCAAGTTTGCGATTACCGGCATGTTGGCTATTCGCCTAGGTTATATTAATGAATTGGCTAATTTAGCCGATCAGCTGGGCGTGGATATTACGATGGTGCAGGATGGTATGGGAGCTGACCCACGGGTTGGTCACCATTATTTGTCACCGGGTTGTGGTTTTGGCGGGCAGAATTTTTCGGCTTATCTGTCGACATTTTCGGGTATTCTTCAGCAGCAGCGGGACACGTCTTTACTGACAACAGTGATTGACGAAAATGAGTTGCAAAAAGAACTGCTGTTTCGGAAGTTTTGGCAGTACAACCAAGGGGACGTTAAAGATAAGGTCGTTGCGATATGGGGTGCGTCATTTAAACCGGGTACCGCGAGTATCGATAATGCACCGAGCTTGAGAATTATTGATGCGCTGGTGTCACAGGGGGTGCAGGTGAGGATTCATGACCCAGAGGCGACGGCGAACCTTCAGCAGTATTACCCAGCTGAGCCGTTGATTGCTTATGTTGATGCTCCGCTGGCGGCGCTTGAGGGAGCCGATGCGCTATTCTTAGTGACTGAGTGGCCGTTATATTGGTCGCCTGATTATGTCGCGATGTTAAATTTGATGCGTACTCCTTTGGTTATTGATGGGCGTAATGTGTTCGATAAAGAAATGTTGCAACAGAGTGGCTTTATATATTTAGGAGTGGGGCGTTAGCAGTCGATACGCTTTTGTTTTAAATGCTGGAGCCTGGGTGTCACTCAGGGCTAGCTTGATGGGTGCGATATAAAAAATATGGATGTTTTTTCTTTTCCTGGGTGGTTTATTGCTCGAAGCCGCTACGTAAAGCGCGGCATGACCTTGGTGTTTGACTTTGTTGTCATCACCCTGTCTTTGTGGCTGGCTTTTTCTTTACGTTTGGGCGAGTTTTATTGGCCGGAGGGGCGGGTGGTTAGCTTGTTTATGGTCGCTCCATTCGTTGCATTTCCGGTGTTCATTAAGCTGGGTCTGTATCGGGCAATTATTCGTTATATCGGTTTTCATTCCTTATGGGTGGTGGTCAAGGCGGTGTCCTTGTATGGCTTGTTGTTATCAGCGGTGGTGCTACTGGGCAGCATTGAAGTTGTGCCGCGCTCGGTACATATTATTAACTGGTTGATCGCCTTATTATTGGTGGGCGGGAGTCGAATGGTGGTTCGCTGGTGGCTTGCGGGGGCGTTTGCAACCTTGTCGGACAGTGGCGTTACGCGTAAGTTTGTTATTTATGGCGCGGGAGCCTCCGGGGTGGAGCTGCTGGGGCAATTAAATGCAAAAAAAGATATGGAAGTGATTGGTTTTATCGACGATGAAGCTTCTTTACACCGCCGTCAATTGGGTGATATTAGGGTGCACCCTTTTAGTCATTTGAGTCGGTTGATCGAACGTAAGGGGGTTACCGATGTGCTGCTCGCGATGCCGTCTGTTTCACGTTCACGCCGGAATGAAATTATCACCTTGTTAGAGCCCTACCCAGTGAAGGTTTTAACCCTGCCTAGCTTGGTAGAAATCGCGGGCGGTGAGGTCACAGTCGGCGATATTCGGGAAGTAGAAATTGAGGATTTGTTGGGTAGAGATCAAGTGCTTCCAGATTCTTCTCTGATGTGTAAAAACATTTATCAGAAAGTGGTGATGGTAACCGGCGCCGGCGGCTCGATTGGTGCTGAATTGTGTCGGCAGATTATACGTGTGCAGCCGAAGGAGTTGGTTTTATTTGAGCATAGCGAGTTTGCCCTGTATTCAATTGAGCGCGAGTTACAACAACACCTCAAGGGCGTGGCGATCACTATACGGCCTGTACTGGGCTCTGTGGTCGATAAGGCGAGGGTGTTGCAAGCCTGCCAAATAGCGAAAGTTCAAACTTTATACCATGCGGCGGCGTATAAACACGTGCCTTTGGTGGAGCAGAACCCTCGTGAAGCAATAAATAACAACGTCATGGGTACCTTGAATGTGGCGGAATCAGCGATTGAATCGGGGGTCAGTGATTTCATTTTGATATCTACCGATAAGGCGGTGCGTCCAACCAACACGATGGGCGCGTCAAAACGGATGGCCGAATTGGTGTTGCAGGCACTTAATGATAAGCAGTTAGGCGATGGTGCAACACTGTTTACGATGGTGCGCTTTGGTAATGTATTAGGCTCGTCGGGTTCAGTTATTCCGTTGTTTAAACAGCAAATTCAGCAGGGTGGGCCAGTGACCGTGACTGACCCGAATGTTATGCGTTATTTTATGACCATCCCGGAGGCTTCGCAGCTAGTTATCCAAGCGGGTGCAATGGCCGAGGGCGGTGACGTATTTGTGTTAGATATGGGGGAGCCGGTTAAAATTGTAGAGCTGGCAAAACGAATGATTCACCTAAGTGGTTTGGTGGTAAAGGATGAAAATACGCCGCACGGAGACATCCCTCTTGTATTTACCGGTTTACGCCCAGGTGAAAAATTATATGAAGAGCTGCTGATCGGAGGTAACGTCGTTAGCACGCAGCACAGTAAAATTATGCGGGCCAATGAGGCATGCTTGAGCTGGGAGGAGTTAAGCCCGCTGCTGGACGGTTTGCGAAACGCGGTTAAGGTCAACGATGATGCTGCTATTCGGGGTGTTCTCGCGCAGGCGGTGAGTGGTTATAAACCCCAGTGTGAGGTGGTTAATATACTAAAAGCATCGACTAATTAAGTTTAATGCGATAGTATTGCCAGCTTAATTGCTAAAAGATATGTCGATGGTATTGTTTTTTAGTTAAAAAATAGATAGAATACGCGGCTCTTTGATAGACCCCGCATCCATAGTGAGTGGAATTACGAAATGAAAACATTTAGTGCAAAAGCAGAAGAAGTAGAACACGATTGGTACGTTGTCGATGCAGAAGGTAAGGCCTTAGGTCGTTTAGCTTCTGAAATCGCTTTTAGATTACGTGGCAAGCATAAACCAGAATACACGCCGCACGTGGACACAGGCGATTATATCGTTGTGGTTAACGCTGAAAAAATTGGTGTGACTGGTAATAAAGAAAAAGATAAGATGTATCACCGTCACACGGGTTACATAGGTAGCTTGAAGTCTGTTCCATTAGGAAAGCTTCGTGAGACGCATCCAGAACGTATTATCGAAACAGCGGTGAAAGGTATGTTACCTAAGAACACCCTGGGTAGAAATATGTACAAGAAAATGAAAGTATTTGTTGGACCTGAGCACACGCACCAAGCCCAGCAACCTAAAACGTTAGATATTTAACAAGAGTTTATTATCATGGCACAAACCCAATATTATGGAACCGGTCGTCGTAAAAGTTCAGTTGCACGTGTTTTTGCACGTCCTGGTAAAGGCGAAATTAAAATCAATAATGCACCTTTAGATGCTTATTTTGGTCGCGAAACTGATCGTATGATCGTTCGTCAACCTTTAGAGACTGCAGAAGCAACCGAGACGTTTGACTTTTTAATCACTGTTAAAGGTGGTGGTACTTCAGGTCAAGCGGGTGCAATTAGATTAGGTATTACTCGCGCATTAATGGAATTTGATGGCGAACTTCGTCCAGCACTACGTAAAGCAGGGTTTGTAACACGTGATTCACGTGAAGTTGAACGTAAAAAAGTTGGCTTGCACAAAGCGAGAAAACGCCCTCAGTACTCAAAGCGTTAATATTAAGGTTATTGCAAGAAAAGTTTACTTATCTTGCAAAATCAGAAAAAGCCCATTATTTAATGGGCTTTTTTTTGCCTACGATAAATGCAGTAGGCATTATTAAGTCAATACGCAGCTATAATTAACTGAGTTGATAAGGAATAATTTGATGACGGACTATAAAGATAAGTACTTGCGGGCAGTCAAGGCACTGGATGAAGCAGAGCGAGAAGGCAACGATAATGCGCAGGATTTGTACCGAGTGTTTATTTCTATTATTGCTGAAATGAAAGGCCAGCATCGGCAAATTGATAAGGCTATTAAGGCTTTACCGAAAGCTTTAGCCGATAATACATCGCCACCCATTGATGAATTGACGAATTTAAAAGATCTTATCATTAGCTATTTTAATAAGGCTGATGCCGTCGGTATGGCACCTGAAGTATTAGATGTTTTACTGTCGGCTTTACGGGTATCGGACGAGTTACACGAGGGGGTTGACGAGCTGCAGGCTGATTTGCAGCAGGCAGCAACGCTAAAAGATTACACTAATCTGGTTCAGCAACTCGCTAGCTTAGTGCTAAAAAATACTGCTCGGCAAGCAGATCAGCCTGCGTCTTCCAGCTCAATTTCGGAGGTAAAACAAAGTTTATTGCAGCAATTGGAGCGGTTGGCTGAATCTGATATCGAGTTGGCTAAAAATATCGACTATGTTGGACTGATTAAAGAGCTCAAGAAGGTCGCTAGCTTGAATGATCTAGAGTATTTTTATCAGAAAATGCTTGAGGGCCTAGCGCAACGAATCAGCAAAAAAGATGAGTTTATCGTCGAGTTATCGGGCTTGATTGAAACGGTTGTGCACCGTTTGTCCGAGTTATCGAGCGACCTTAAGCAGGAAAGTACAAATAACCGCGAGGCGCATAAGGATCGCTGGCGGCTGACCGAGTTGATGGGGGGGCAAATCGATACTATCCAAAAATCAGTGTTGGAAACAGACAGTTTGCAGACTTTGAAGTCGATGTTGAGCAATCGTCTCGGTGAGTTGAACCAAACGGTGGTGGATTTTTCCGAACTTGAAAGTAAACGTGCGCTACAAGCTGAGGAGCACGTAGAGCGTATCAGTATGCAGCTGAATGAAATGGAATCTGAGGTACTAGGCCTTAAATCGTCCTTGCATCAAGCTCATCAGCAGGCCTTTGTTGATGCGCTGACCGGTATTGGTAATAGGCGGGCTTATGATGAAAGAATAGACATCGAGTTTGAGCGCTGGAAGAGAAATAAAGAGTCGTTAGTGTTGGCTATTCTGGACGTTGATCACTTCAAAAATATTAATGATACTTTTGGTCACCCAGTTGGGGATAAGGTTTTACGCACCATTTGCCAGTTAATTGATAAGAAAGTACGCGACAGTGATTTTTTTGGCCGAATCGGTGGCGAAGAGTTTGCCATTATTTTTGCTGGCAGTGATTTGGATAATGCGATTAAACGACTGAATCAGTTCCGAGAAAGTATCGAGGCGTGCAAGTTTGGTTCAAAAGGTAAGCGGATCGTGATCACGCTGTCTGCGGGCTGCGCTACGTTTTCTGCGGATGATAACCCTGATTTGGTTTATGAGCGAGCGGATCGGGCCTTATTGAAAGCTAAACAAACGGGGCGTAATAAATGCCTGAGTGAATTGGAGTTATAAGTGCGAAAGCACTTATTGTTTTAAGTGCTGTATGGCCTGATGGGTGCTGATGAAGATATTGTCGGCGCCAATTTTTTTAATAAAGGCGGTTGTTTTTAGCTTATCCATTACGGGGCCTTTGACTTCGGCTAAGTGCAGCTGTATATCGGCCTTTTGCAGGTGGTAGAGGATGACATCTAAAGACTCAAGTGCGCTGCTATCAATAAAACTAATCGAATTGCAGATCAACACGACATGATCAATTTCCTTGTTATCCGCGACTAACTGCATGATGGTGTCTTCTAGGTAGTTGGTATTTGCAAAATAAAGGTTCTCATCTACCCGCAGCGCTAAAATATTGGGCTCGGTCTGCACCTTATAACGCTCAATATTTCGGTAGTGTTCGCTGTCACCTAGTTGGCCTACAATCGCAATATGTGGTTGGCTGCTCCTATGTAGATATAAGCCAATTGACATGATGATGCCTGCAAAAATGCCGCTTTCCACGTTAACTAGCAGCACTGTTACGAAGGTGACCAGCATAGACATCGCGTCGGCTCGATCATAAGCCCAGGCGTGTTTAAGCGTATGGGTATCGATTAGCGCAATAACAGCAATGATGATAATGGCGGCTAGTGCTGCCTTGGGTAGGAAGAAAAACAGCGGGGTTAGACAGGCCAGAGATATGGCGACGAGTAAAGCGCTAATGATCGAGGCGAATGGTGTGTTCGCGCCCGAGGTGAAATTGACCATCGAGCGGCCAAAGCCGCCGGCAACGGGGTAGCCACTACTGATGGCTGAGGCCATGTTGGCGAAGCCCAAGCCGACGAGTTCTTTATTGGAATTTATCTTTTGGCGCTTTTGACTGGCCATTGACTTGGCGATAGAGACGCTTTCTAAGTAACCAATCAGTGCGATCATGATAGCGTTGGGTAGTAGGGCCTTTAGTAAGCTAGGCTCAATATTTGGCAAAATAAGGGTTGGTAGCCCCGCGGGTATATGACCAATAATTGCTACTTGCTGCTGCTTGCTTAGATTTAAATAGTATACGGCAAGGGTGCTGATACTTACGGCGACCAGTGGGCCTGCCTTAGATATGATCTGCTGGCTTAGTTCTCCGCATGAGGCTCGCTCTAATACTCGACTTAGCGGCTGTTTGAAGCCGTATAAAATGAACAGGCTGCTTAGACCGATGATGCTGGTGGCGATATTTAAATGACTGATCTCTTTGCTAAGTAGGATGATCGTTTCGTAGGTGGGTAAGCCCCTAGGAATGTCTAAGCCAAATAAATGTTTCAGTTGGCTAATGGTAATAATAATGGCCGATGCACTAACAAAGCCAGAGATGACGGGGTGACTAAGGAAATTGATGATAGAGCCAAGGTTAGCCAGGCGCATTGATAATAGAATGAGTCCGGTGAGTAAGGCGAGTGTGTGGGCGGCAGCAATGATCTCCTTTGGTTCGCTAACCGGTAACTCAAGTAGGGTGGCGCCGGTCATCAGTGACATGAGTCCGACTGGGCCAACAGCGAGTGTTCGGCTGCTGCCAAAAACGGCGTATAAGATAAGCGGCAGTACCGAAGAGTATAAGGCTGTTTCGGCGGGTAAGCCTGCGAGCATTCCGTAAGCCATCGCCTGAGGAACTAAGACGACGGCAACGATGACGCCCGCAATCATATCGCCACTGAGTTGTTCTTTTTTATAATGGCTAAGCCAGTCGGGGATCCACATGGTTTGTCATCACTGCATTTTTTATTGTTAGCTAACTATAGCAGTAGATGTCGTTTGTCATCACGCAATATATCAAAATGATATAAGTATATTTCAGGTTGTGATTTGAGGTCGCAGGCTGTTTACACGCGCTTAACTGCTCTAGCTAAGTCGTTGAAGTGGTGGGTGAAAAACAAACGACCGTTATTCTTTTGTTTTTTTGTTGCATTTATGTGAAAACTAAGTAGTATAAGTTTCACAACAAGGAGAGGAGAAAGCCATTTGTTGTAAAACAATTTGGCGCTATAAAAACAATAATAATAATAAAACTTTGGGGCTTTTAGTCCCTTTTTTTTGCCTGTTAGAAATGGCCTATTGTTTTTCTAGTGATAGGGTTTGAGTGCCGCTTTCGCTGGCGAGTAGTACTACATCTGCAGAGCGTTCAGCAAATAGCCCCGTCGTCACCACGCCAGTAATATTATTAACCTGGTTTTCGAGCTGGCGCGGTTCGAGTATTTCTAGTTGTTGAATGTCTAGAATGATGTTGCCGTTATCGGTGGTGAAGCCTTCGCGCCAAACCGGCTGGCCGCCTAGAGCGATGATTTCACGGGCAACATAACTTCTTGCCATGGGGATGACCTCGATGGGCAGCGGGAACTTGCCGAGGTATGGAACGAGTTTGCTTTGGTCGGCAATACAGATAAATGATTTACTTGCCGCAGCAATGATTTTTTCGCGGGTCAGTGCGCCACCGCCGCCTTTGATTAGCTCAAGGTTTGAGTTGATTTCATCGGCACCGTCAACATAAACATCGAGTGTGCCTACGGCGTTCAAGTCTAGAACGGGAATGCCCATCGCTAATAAGCGCTCAGTACTCGCTTCGGAACTTGAAACGGCACCTTCGAATTGATGTTTTATCGGGGCGAGTAGGTCAATAAAATGATTAACCGTCGAGCCAGTACCCACCCCTATGATGCGAGAGTTTTTAACGTATTGAATAGCGGCAGCTGCGGCTTGTTTTTTTAGGGCGTCTTGCATAATAGCTGGTACTCGAGTTTTTATGGGCTAGGGCGGCATGATATATCGCTTGTGTATAGTAATGCATCAATTTAATTCATTTGTTGGGCTGATTTTGTCTTGCGTAATAGCCCGATCGCTTTGTTGCTAAAGAGCAACAGTCCATTTTCGTTAACGACCGCGTCCAAGGGGATATCCCAGGGTCGTCTGTTGATGTGATCGACAGACTGTAGGCTGTAGGCAATACCGATGAGCAGGGGCCGCTGCTTGCATGGCTTTCGTCGTATAAAGCTGAGGGTGCGATCGTAGAATCCGCCGCCCATACCCATGCGGTTTCCTTGATGATCAAACCCGACCAAGGGCATTAATATGACCGAGATGAATTTGGCAGGGAGGGTGCTTACTGCGATGGGCTCCGCTATATGGTACTGGTTATTGATCAGTAAATCGCCGGTTTGATAGCGGGCAAATAGCAGCCTCTGTTTTTTTACAATGGGCAGGTAATAAGACTGTTTTCCTTGCTCGCAACGTTGAGTGAAGGCAGCAATACAGGGTTCGCCATCGTTAGCGAGGTAACCTGCGATATGTTGAGCACGGCGTAAAAGGCCAGAGTCTAATAATACTTGTTGGATAGCGTCGTTGAAACGTCTACGGTCGGCAAGGGGGATAAGCCGTCTTCGCTGGCGTAATGCAGCTCGTGAAGCTTGTTTGTTTTGAATCATAAAAAAACGTTCCCCGCTGGCGCCGCATTCAGGTTTCTACCTTGAACCGGCAGGTTCAAGTGGGAGTCTGACACTTGTATCAGGCTTCTCTAAAAAAGAGCATGCACACCAACAAGGTGATCGGTCTTCCCGGTAGGGTAATTAGGTCCAAGGGTTTTTCACCTTAGTTCGAACACCGCAGGGAACGCATTGATAGTTTATACCTAAACGAAATAAGACATGAGTCGTTTTTAGAAACTTTAAAGAATATAAGCTCGGTTTTTCATTATAAAAGGTTATTTGCTGAAGCTGCTAATGGCAAAATCCAATTTATTTTGTAGCGCATCGATTTTGTCATTAAAGCTGAGGCTGATACCGGTTTTTTTTTGGTTTTCTGCCAGTAGCTCGTGGGTGATGTTGAGCCCAGCCATCACCGCAATTCTGTCGAGGCCAACGATACGCCCCGATTGTTTAATCAGATGCATTTTTTCGTCTAAGAACTGAGCGGCACACTCTAGGTCGCTGCGTTCTTCTGCAGAGCAGCTCACGCGGTATTCTTTATCTAATATGACGACGGAAATAGTGTTGGGTGCTGACATGGCTAAATTTCCATTACTTTGAGTCGAGAGATCATCGCTTCAACACGAGACTTGGCTTTCTCGTTCTTTTCCAAGAGCGAGCTACGCTGTTGTAATAACTCGTTCTGTTTGTTTTTAAGTTGCAGATTCTCGTCATGCAACTGTTGGCAGATATGCACAAGCGTATCTATCTTTTGCTCGAGATTCTGGAGGGCGATTTCTGGGTTATGTTCTGTAGTCACTTTTTAATAGTAGGTGTGATTGTTATTTAGGTCAATAGTGAGATTAATTTAGTGGGTAAATTTTGGTGTTAGCGCGCGGAATGATAGCATAGCGCTATTAATAAATACCTTGGAGTACTGAGTGAAACGATTAGGCGACTACGATGACTTGCAATCGATGTTAGAAATGCGCGATGCGTTAATGGGGGCGTCAGAGACTCATGGGCTCGCGGCGGGTATGCTATGTGTTAAATTTGATGCGGACTTTAATCGTTGGATCACGGCGGTTTTTGATACGGATGAGCAGCTTGAAGCGCTAACCGATACCGATAAACAGAGCTTGATAGGTTTGTTCGATGGAACTCTCGAGTTATTAAAATCAGATGAGTTCTTATTCGACCTGTTATTGCCGGATGATGATGAGCGTATTGGCGTGCGAGCGCTGGCGATGAGTGAATGGTGCCAAGGCTTTTTGTATGGCGTGGCGTATATGGGTGTCGGTGATGATAAAGAATGGAGTGATGAAAACCGAGGGGTGTTACGTGACTTGATGGAAATATCTCGTTTGGACTCGGATGGCTCGGATGACTCCGATGAGCAGGCGTTTATCGAACTGCAAGAATATGTGCGTAGCGCAGTACACATGTTGTTGGATGAGCTGCAATTATCAGCGGAAGCTAAAAATACTGAAGCAACCGTCCACTAGGTTTTGATAGGAGTAGTTTCGTGCAACAAGCCTTAAAACAACAAAAAGAGTTTGCCCGCAGGCGGAAGCAATTTTTACGCATGCTTGGGGTCGGTAATATTGCCGTTATCGCCAGTGCGGGTGTGTGTCAGCGTAACGCGGATGTCGAATTTGCTTTCCGTCAAAACAGTGACTTTTATTATTTAAGCGGGTTTGACGAGCCAGAGGCGGTTATCGTCTTTGTGCCGGGGCGTGAGCAGGGTGAGTATATTCTATTTTGTCGTGAATACGATGAAACGACGGCCTTATGGGTAGGGGCTAGTGCCGGCCTTGAAGGCGCGGTGCAACAGTATGCGGCGGATGATGCTTTCCCGATCGATGATATTGACGATATTTTGCCGGGTTTGCTGGAAAATAAGAACCGTTTGTACTTCCCGATGGGGGCGCAACCGAGTTTTGATCAGCAGTTAATGGACTGGTCGCAGGAAGTGCGTAGCCGGTCAAGAACCGGGGTGTCGGCTCCAGCGGAGTTCATTTCTTCTGATCACCTATTGCATGAGATGCGGCTAATTAAATCGGCAGAAGAAATTAAGCTGATGAAGAAGGCGGCGAAGATATCTGTGGCTGCGCATACTAAGGCGATGCAGTGTACCCGTCCAGGTGTGTTTGAGTATCAGGTGGATGCGGAAATAAAATATCACTTCATGAGTCATGGTGCGCAATCCGAGGCCTACCCAGCGATTGTCGGCGGTGGTGATAATGGCTGTGTTTTACATTACACGCAGAATAATGCGCCGCTCAATGATGGTGATTTATTGCTGATTGACGCGGGTTGCGAATGGGATAAATACGCCGCTGATATTACTCGAACATTTCCGGTTAACGGGGTTTTCAGTGAGCCACAGAAGGCCTTGTATCAGCTGGTATTAGACGCACAATACGCCGCCATCGAGCAAGTAAAACCGGGGAACCATTGGAATGACCCGCACGAGGCGGCGGTTGCCGTGTTGACCAAGGGTTTAGTTGAGCTAGGGCTGTTGCAAGGTAAGGTCGCGACGCTGATCAAAGAAGAGGCGTACAAACCTTATTATATGCACCGTACGGGGCATTGGCTGGGCTTGGATGTACACGACGTGGGCGATTATAAAATAGACGGTGAATGGCGTTTGCTGGAACCAGGCATGGTGTTGACGGTCGAGCCCGGCCTATATATTCAGCCGAATGCGAGTGAGGTTGATGCTCAATGGCGTGGTATCGGAATCCGCATCGAGGACGATGTGGTGGTGACCAAGCAGGGGTGCGAAGTATTAACCGCAGCGGTGGTTAAAGACGTCGACGCGATTGAAAAACTGATGCGGGATAGCCGTGGCGGCTGATTATGACGTGGTCATCGTTGGCGGTGGCATGGTCGGGGGCTGTTTGGCCTTGGCGCTCAGTCACTCTTCGTTGCGGGTGGCCATTATTGAATCGCGGCCGCAGGCGAGCAAGCCAGACGGTGCGGCAGCTCAGCGAGCGATTGCCCTGTCATGGGGAAGTCGCTGTTTGTTGCAGCAATTAGACCTATGGTCGAGCCTGCTGCAATCGGCGGTGCCGATCAAACACATTCACGTATCAGACAAGGGACACTTCGGTAAGACTCGGCTTTCTGCGGAGTCGCAAGCGGTGGAGGCCTTGGGGTATGTGGTTGCGGCGGAAAAAATAGAGGCGGCGGTGGACGCTAGTTTAAGCCGTGCTGGGGTCGATATGTTTTGTCCGGCAGAGCTGCTGGCCTACCAAGTGGAGTCGGCTAAGGCGGTATTAACCTTGCGGCATAATGGGCAGGAGCAGCAGCTATCCTGTCGGTTATTGGTGGGGGCTGACGGCGCCACATCCACAGTGCGAGAGCAAGGTTGTTTTGATCTTCGGCAGCAGTCCTACCAGCAGCAGGCGATTACCGCGCTGTTACGGGTTGAATCGGAGGTGCGTGATGTGGCCTATGAACGATTTACCGCCGAGGGCCCGATTGCGATGTTACCGCACTTTGATGATCGTTATTCGGTGGTCTGGACGATGCCGAGTGCCCGAGCGGAGCAGCTGTTACAGCTGCCAGAAAAAGACTTTATCGAGATCCTACAGCAACGATTTGGCCAGTGGTTGGGTGGGCTCAGTTTGTTAGGTTCTCGCCAATCGTTTCCGCTTAACTTGTCTTATGTGGCAAATAATATTGCCGCTAGAGTGGTGTTGATTGGCAATGCCGCGCATCAATTGCACCCAGTAGCGGGGCAGGGTTTTAATTTAGGCCTACGCGACGCAGCGACGCTGGCGGATGTATTGTTATCGACGCCGGGCGACATCGGTAGCGATGAGGTATTGGCGGTCTACGCAGAACGGCGGCAATTAGACCAATCGTTAGTGATAGGTTTTACCGATAAGCTGATTAAGTTGTTTTCTAGTGATAACGCGGCATTCAGTACGCTGCGTAATAGTGGTTTATTGCTGATGGATAAGTTGCCAGTATTGAAAAACCAATTTGCTCAGCAAACGATGGGCTTGGCGGCACGCTTACCGCGTTTAAGGGGAGAGTCATGACGAGTGCAACACATCAAGTCGCTATTGTTGGTGGTGGCATGGTTGGCGCGACGCTGGCCTGTTTATTGGCTGATAAGGGCGTGTCGGTGGCGTTGATTGATGCGGCGGAGCCGAGTCAGCAGTGGGCGAATGACGATTATGATTTACGCGTTTCGGCACTAACCCTGAGCTCGGTGCGTTTGCTTAAATCGCTGGGTGTGTGGGCGGATATTCAACAACTCGGCCAGCAGTCGATGCAGAAAATGTTTGTTTGGGATCACTTTGGCAGTGGTGAGTTGTTGATTGACTCGGCCGACGCCGGTGAAGTGGATATGGGCAGCGTGGTTGAAAACCGCATCACGGTTCGAGCCTTATGGAATAAGCTGCGAAGCTTGGAGAACTGTGACTTGTTCACCTCGACTCAATTATTGAATTTCAGCAGTGATGACGCAGGGGTCGATATTCAGCTGTGTTCGCAGCAAATTAGGGTGGAGTTATTAGTTGGCGCGGATGGTGCTCATTCTAAAATCCGCGCGCTGAGTCATATCGAGGATTACGGTTGGGATTACCAGCAACAAGCCATCGTAGCGACGGTTCGACCGACAATGCCGCACCAGCAAACCGCTTGGCAGCGTTTTTTGGCCGAGGGCCCGTTAGCGTTATTGCCCTTACGTGATGGTTTGATATCGATAGTCTGGTCGACTACGCCAGCGATATCGGAGGAATTATTGGCGTTGTCCGATGAAGCGTTTTGTCGTGAATTGTCAGTCGCTTCCGAGCAGAAATTGGGCGACTTCGAACTGCTGGGCGCACGCGCCGCGTTTCCGTTGAAAATGCAGTTTTCCACAGAATATAGTCAGCAGCGAGTGGTATTGATTGGCGATGCGATTCACAGCATTCACCCGCTAGCGGGACAAGGTGCTAATCTGGGCTTGAAGGATGCGCAGAGCCTCGCCGAGGTGGTTTTGCAGGCGCAACAAAAAGGCCGTGATATTGCGAGCCAACAAGTATTGAAACGCTATGAGCGCCAGCGCAAGGCCGATAACCTCGTCATGATGGGGGTTATGGATGCTCTTAAACGCTTATTTACCGCCGATGCGACGGCGGTTCAGCTAATAAGAAGCAGCGGCATGAGTTTGTTAAATAAACTACCGCTGCTGAAAAAACAAATTTGCCGTTATGCGATGGGTTTTAAGTAACTAGAGGCCGTTTAGCACGCTAGATAAAGACTGTGCGTGTTCGGCGGATGTGCGGCCTAACGGTGTGAGGTAGCCGCCATCGACTTGGTCAATTAGTTTTTTGTTGAATAAACGCTCAGCTGCGGCAATTATGGATGCCGATGCGTCGTGATGGATTTTGATGCCTTGCTCAATATTGGATAAGTCAAATTGGGCCAGGATGTTGAGTTCATCGATGATCTGTTGGTCGAATTTCATATAAATTTCCCCCTAGATGTGTGATTACTTGTGAACCAGCATAGCGCGAAAAATAATCAGCTGCAATTTGAATTTCAACGAATAATACCCAGGATACTGTTGTTGGCATAATGCTCTAAGGCGGTGTTTTCCTCAGTGTTTTCTCAAAGATAGATAAAAAATTTGGATCGGGTATAATGGCCAGCTAATTCACCTCTTTTGGGAGAGCTCGGCGTTAGGCCGACGCCGAAGGCGCAATCCGTCCGGAATCGCTCAGGCAAATGGACCATAAGAGAGGCTGCGCTTTACTGCTGGCCAAGTTAGCTCTGGAGAGCGGTTAAACACCCACCGAAGAGGAAAGAGGGTCGAGAAGGTAGGCTCTTAAACTTTCAGGTTTTGGACAGAGGGGCGGCGCGTGAAGCTTTTGCGCGCCGCCCTTTTTTTGTGCTAAAGAGAAAAAAATATGACTAAACAAACAATATTAAATAACGCACATCGTGAGCTTGGTGCTCGGATGGTTGATTTTGGTGGCTGGGATATGCCGGTTAATTATGGTTCGCAGATCGACGAACACCATGAAGTAAGGAACGCAGTGGGGATGTTCGATGTTTCGCATATGACCGTTGTCGATGTGAGTGGTCAGCAAGCGAAGCCATTTTTGCAGTATTTATTGGCCAATGATGTCGCTAAATTAGAGCGTCAGGGTAAGGCCTTATATAGCTGCATGTTGAACGAAGATGCCGGTATTATTGACGACCTCATCGTGTATTTCCTAGATGATGAAAACTATCGTTTGGTGGTGAATGCGTCAACACGCGATAAAGATCTGGCGTGGATAGAGCAGCAGGCCGAGTCGTTTGAGGTGAGCATCGATGAGCGGGCCAATTTGGCGATGATCGCGGTGCAGGGTCCTAAAGCAAGGCAAAAGGTTTGCCCTATTCTGCCTGAACGCCTCGGCATGTCAGCGGCAGAAATTAAACCCTTCAGCGCATGTTGGTTTGGCGAATGGTTTGTCGGCAGAACCGGTTATACCGGAGAAGATGGCTTTGAAATTATGTTGCCGGAAGATAAGGCGCTCGGTTTTTGGCGGCAATTACTCGAAGTCGGGGTTAAACCCTGCGGTTTAGGCGCGCGCGACACCCTAAGGTTGGAAGCGGGAATGAACCTATACGGCCAAGATATGGATGAAACTAAAAATCCTTTAGAGTCGGGTTTAGCTTGGACGATTAGCTGGTCACCAGCAGAACGTGATTTTATTGGCAAGGCCGCGTTAGAGACGATCAAACAACAAACGAATAATGACAAATTTGTCGGTCTATTATTAGAAGATAAAGGCGTGTTGCGTGGGCATCAACAAGTGGTGCTCGAAGACGGTTCGGTGGGTGAAATAACCAGTGGTGGTTATTCACCGACGATGGAACGTTCTATCGCCTTGGCCCGAGTGCCGGCAACCATTGGCGAGCAGTGTAAAATTGATATTCGCGGGAAATTGAAGAATGCTAGCGTGGTGAAACCTTGTTTCGTGCGGCAGGGCGCAGTACAAATTAAACTTTAACTCAGAGTCGAACAAAATTTGTTCTCTCAACTAAAATATATACCCTTAGCTGGGTACTTAATAGGAAATGATTATGTCAAATACACCTGATGATAGAAAATATGCCGAATCCCACGAGTGGGCTTTCTTAGACAACGACGGAACCATTCGTGTTGGTATCACTGACCACGCGCAACAGGCCTTGGGCGACTTGGTGTTTGTTGAATTACCTGAAGTCGGTCAAAGTGTAGGTAAGGGCGATGAGTGCAGCGTGGTTGAATCGGTGAAAGCTGCCTCGGATATTTACAGCCCAGTGTCGGGTGAAATCATTGCGGTTAATGACTCTTTAGAAGACAGCCCAGAAGCGGTTAATGAAGCACCGTATGACGATGGTTGGTTGTTCGTGATCCAGCCCGTTGACGCCAGTGAGTTGGATGAGCTGATGGACGCGGATGCTTACCAGCAGTCAATCGACGAAGAGTAGAGACTAAGATGCCATTTATTCCACACTCCGAACAAGATATTCAGCAAATGCTCGAGGTGATTGGTGCCGACAGCATCGATGACCTGTTTGATGAAATTCCAGCTAACCTACGTTGCGCCGAGCTGACCGCCATTCCATCGGGAATGAACGAGATGGAAGTGACGCGCTTGTTACGTGGGCGCGCCGCGCAAGACGGTTTGCCGTTGTGTTTCCTCGGTGCCGGTGCGTATGAACATCATATTCCCGCCGCGGTTTGGGAAATTACCACCCGTGGTGAGTTCTATAGCGCATATACACCGTATCAGGCGGAAGCATCGCAAGGTACCTTGCAGTTGTTATATGAATTCCAAACGATGATGGCCAGCCTAATGGGCATGGACGTGTCGAATGCGTCTTTGTATGACGGAGCCTCAGCACTAGCGGAAGCGGTATTAATGGCGGTACGAGCCAATCGTAAGTCTAAATCACGAAAAATCTTAATGCCTTGCACGGTTAACCCTATTTACCGAAAGGTGACTGAGGCGATTGTAAAAAATCAGGATATCGAACTGATTGATGTGCCGTTTGACCCGGTGACTGGACAAACCGACCTAGCGGCATTAGCCGAATTTTCCGGTGATGACTATGCTGCCTTAGTGATTCCCCAGCCGAACTTCTTTGGTGCCTTGGATCATGTCGATGCGATGACTGCTTGGGCGGCAGATAATAAAGTTTTATCGGTTGCAGTAGTTAACCCAATGGCGATGGCCTTATTAAAGCCGCCGGGTGAATGGGCTGAGATTGGCGTTGATATCGTTTGTGGTGAAGGTCAGCCGCTAGGTGCGCCGCTAGCATCGGGCGGGCCTTATTTCGGCTTTATGTGTTGTAAGCAACAGCACGTACGCCAAATGCCCGGACGTATTATTGGCCGTACCACCGATTTAGATGGCAAACAGGGTTTCACCCTCACCTTACAAGCGCGTGAGCAACATATTAGGCGTTCGAAAGCGACTTCAAATATTTGTACCAACCAAGGTTTATTGGTGACGGCAGCGAGTATATATATGTCTCTATTAGGGCCTGAGGGCTTGAAGAAAGTGGCATTGAATTCGCACAAAAACTGCCAGGCATTGGTGCAACGTTTGGCACAGATTGACGGCGTGGACGTGGTGTTCAATGGGCCAACATTCCATGAATGTGTGTTGCAGCTTAATACCGATGCGCAACAAGTCATTGATGACTTGGCGCAACAGCACGATATCTTAGGTGGTTTCAATTTATCGCTGGATTATTCGGCGTTAAATAACTGCATTCTAGTGTGTGCGACCGAAACCCGAACGCTCGATGATATTGAGCGTTTTGCCATCACCCTCGATGGTTTACTCAATAAATAAGGACGGATCATGGCGACTATTACTTTAAAAGGTGCAGAGTTTCATACTAATGGCGAATTACCGACGGTCGGTAGCCAAGCCCCTGACTTTATCTTAACCACTCAATCACTGGCGGATGTGTCGCTGAGTGATTATGCGGGTAAGAAAAAGCTGATCAGCATCGTGCCGAGTCTCGATACCCCTGTTTGTCAGCTATCGAGTAAAAAATTCAATGAACACGCGGCGAAATTCCCCGATGCAGTTATCTTGATTGTGGCGGCGGATCTACCCTTTGCGATGGGGCGTTTCTGCAAGGCTGAAGGCCTAGATAATATTATTACCCTATCGATGATGCGTGGACGTGAGTTCGCCGAAGATTACGGCGTATTGATTGAAGATGGCCCCTTTAAAGGCATTACTAGCCGTGCGCTACTGGTGCTTGACGAAGATAATGTGGTGATCAGTGCCGAGTTGGTACGAGAAGTCGCCGATGAGCCAGATTACGACGCTGCCCTAGCTAAATTAAATTAACGAGACATTATTCCATGTTGATATTTGAGCAATCTCATCAAGGCCGCGCCTCTAATGCGCAGTTGCCTAGCGATGCTGACATTCCATCATCACTTCCTGCTGATGCCTTAAGAACCACTAAACCGACGCTACCTGAAGTGTCAGAAATGCAAGTGGTGAGGCACTACACGCGTCTATCGCAGAAGAACTTCTCGATCGATACACACTTTTATCCGCTGGGTTCATGCACAATGAAATATAACCCGCGTGCGTGTAATACCTTGGCTAGCTTGGCCGAATTTACCGGCCGCCACCCATTAGGCCCAAGCCTACATGGGCAAGGTTTCTTGGAATGTATGTATGAATTACAGAGCATGCTGAAAGAAGTCACCGGTATGCAAGCCGTGTCGCTGTCGCCAGCGGCGGGTGCGCAGGGTGAATTTGCTGGGGTGGCGATGATCAAAGCCTACCACGACCAACGCAATGACACCGAACGCTGTGAAATCCTCGTGCCGGATGCGGCGCATGGCACAAACCCAGCGTCGGCGGTGATGTGTGGTTATAAGGTGCGTGAAATTCCTACCGGTAAAAATGGAGATGTTGACCTAGCGGCACTGAAAGAAGCCGTGGGCCCACAAACTGCCGGCATCATGCTGACAAATCCCAGCACATTAGGTGTATTTGACCGCAAGATTAAAGACATTGCCGACACGGTGCACAAGGCGGGTGGTTTGTTGTATTACGATGGAGCCAACCTGAATGCTATTTTAGGCAAGGTACGACCAGGTGATATGGGGTTTGACGTAATCCATATGAATTTACATAAAACCTTCTCTACACCGCACGGTGGTGGTGGGCCAGGTGCTGGCCCAGTGGGTGTTAGCGAACGTTTAAAACCTTATTTACCGGTACCAATGGTCGGCAAAAAAGATGGCCAATTCGTCTTGTTAGATGAAAATGATTATCCGCAAAGCATTGGGCGGATGTCGGCTTTCGCCGGTAATGCAGGGGTGTTATTACGCGCCTATATTTATGCAAAAATGCTCGGCCGTGAAGGCATGTCACGAGTGGCAGAGTTTGCCACCCTGAACGCTAACTACATGTTGAAACGTTTAATGGACGTGGGTTATGAGGCGGCGTATCCAGATCGTCGAGCCACTCATGAGTTTATTCTGACGCTGAAGAAACAAGCCAAGGAACTGAACGTGACGGCGATGGACGTTGCGAAACGTTTATTAGACTACGACTTCCACGCACCGACGACTTATTTCCCGTTATTGATTGCCGAGTGTTTACTCATCGAGCCGACCGAGACTGAAGCAAAAGAAACGCTGGATGGTTTTATTGATACGATGGAGACCATTTTGCACGAAGCGAAAACCGATGGCGCTATGTTGAAGGCGGCACCGTATAGCTTACCGGTTAGGCGCCTTGATGATGTTAAGGCGGTCAAGCAGCTTGACGTGGTATGGAAAAAACAAGGACAGGGAGAAAAATGAGTGCATTAATTTGTGGGTCGATGGCGTTTGATACCATCATGGTGTTCCATGATCAATTCAAAAACCACATCATGCCGGATAAGGTGCATATGTTGAATGTGTGTTTTTTGGTGCCGAATCTACGCCGTGAGTTTGGTGGTTGTGCAGGCAATATCGCTTATAACCTACACCTGCTCGGTGAAGAAGCATTGCCAATGGCAACGGTCGGTAAAGACTTCGGCCCTTACGCTGACTGGATGAGTGAAAAAGGCGTTAGCCAGCAATATCTATTAACTCTAGACGACGATTACACTGGGCAAGCCTATATCACCACCGATATGGATGATAACCAGATTACCGCTTTTCACCCAGGCGCTATGGGCCGTTCAGAGCTTAACCGCGTGCCAAAAGATGCCGGTATTAAGCTGGGTATTGTTTCTCCTGATGGTCGAGACGGAATGATTCAGCACGCGCAGCAGTTTGTAGAAGCGGGGATTCCGTTTATCTTCGATCCCGGTCAAGGTTTACCGATGTTCGATGGTGATGAGCTGAAAGCTTTTATTGAACAAGCGACTTGGGTGACGGTGAATGATTACGAAGCGGAGATGATGCAAGAAAAAACAGGTTTGTCGCCGCATGAAATCGCCTCGCAAGTAGAGGCCTTGATTGTTACCAAGGGTGCGCAGGGTTCGTTAATCTACTCTCAAGGGAAACGTTTAGATATTCCTGCAGCCAAGGCGAGTGCGGTGGTTGATCCTACCGGTTGTGGCGATGCTTATCGTGCGGGTTTATTGTATGGCTTAATGAATGATTTGGATTGGGACACTACAGGACGTATCGCCAGCCTGATGGGGGCTATTAAAATAGCGCATGCGGGAACCCAAAACCACGCGCCAAGTTTGGCCGATATTAAGGTGCAATATAGTGAACAATTTGGCGGTTCTTTTTAAGTTGAGGCCCAGTATAACGACTGCGCTTGATAATACGGCGTTAAAAAACAGCTTAAATTGCTCATTTAGACGGTAGTTTTTGTGCCTGCGCTCGCTACGTTATTCAGAGGTTGCAAGTTATTTAGCTTATAAAAAAGGCCCCGCCATTGATGGTCGGGGCCTTTTTTTGTGCCGACGTTAAGTGGAATTTATTAATAGCGTCGTCTTATACCTTTTTCACAAATTGAGTTTTTAACTTCATCGGTCCAATGCCTGGCACTTTACAGTCAATATCGTGGTCACCATCGATCAAACGAATGCCCTTGACCTTAGTGCCAACCTTCACCACCGATGAACTGCCCTTTACCTTTAAGTCTTTTATAACGGTGACGGTATCGCCGTCTTGTAAAACATTGCCATTAGCATCTTTAAACACGCGTTCTGCATCGTCGTTATCAACGGCGGCATCTTTAGACCATTCGTGGGCGCATTCTGGGCAGATAAGCATATTGCCATCTTCGTAGCTGTATTCTGAGTTACATTTTGGGCAATTAGGTAAATCGCTCATGGTTAATCCTGTGTGTTTGGCTTGAAAAGTTTTTATTATAAGACCTTTCTCCTGCCGTCATAGGGCTTAATCGGTGACTCTACCGCGTAATGACTTTACTTTGCCACGCTGGGTTTTACGGTCCACTCTCTTTTTTCGTGCATTTTTGCTGGGTTTGGTGGCGCGGCGAGCTCGTTGTGTTAACGCTGCTTGCTGGATCATTTCGCGTAAACGTTGTAAGGCGGCAGCCTTGTTTTTTTCTTGGGTGCGGTATTGCTGCGCTTTGATGATAATAACGCCATCTTTGTTAATGCGTTGATCAGCTAAATTGCTGAGTCGTTGTTTATAAAAATCGCTTAACGAGGAGGCGTGAATATCAAAGCGTAGGTGAATGGCGCTAGAAACCTTGTTGACGTTCTGCCCGCCTGCACCTTGAGAACGAATGGCCGACAGCTCTATCTCGCTGTCGGCAATTGAAATGTGTGAGGATATGTACACTAAGCGTGTTGATACAAACGCTAAAACGGGGCTTATTTGCGTTTTTCGGCGCGGCGCTTATTGCGATCAGACTGCTTGGTTAAAAATGTCAGCAGTTCTTTTTCGGCCCATTTTTTGGCATCAGCTTCCGACTTAAAATCGGCTTGAGTTTTTGAGACGACGGTTTTTTCTACGCTGGCACGGCGGGTAATTTCCGCGGTCCAACTGTCGTTTACTTTGGAAATTCGGCTGTCGTATTTTTTACTTTGTTTCATAGTGTTATCGGTTCTGTGGGTAATAGGGTTATTGCGGGATGATGCGAATGCCATTCTTCTCAATGCTGATAACGCGCTGCTTATAGAGAGCGCCAATAGCTTTCTTGAAGGCACCCTTACTCATGCCTAGGGTGTCGGCAATAATTTCGGGGCTAGATTTGTCATGGATGGGCGCAAAACCATCGTTTTTTTCTAAATGATTAAGGATTATTTTGCTGTATTTATCACGGGTTTCTTTACCGCCTTGCAGGCTCAGGTCGATTTTCCCATCGGGACGAATGCGTTTAATGAACCCTTTTTTTGATTGCCCAAAACTGAGTTGTTGGAACACGTCATTTTTATACAGTACACCCCAATGACTGTTATTAATAATCGCCTTAAAACCAAGGTCGGTGCTGTTGGCGATAATTAAATCGACTTGCTGCTGTGGGCTGAAGTCGTGGGGCTCTTCATCATCAATGAATTTATCTATTTTGGAGGACGCAACAATACGCCCGTCATTTTTATCACGGTATAAATAAACCAAATAGTAGGTATCGACGTCCATTGGCCGGTGTTGTTCGGCAAACGGTACTAACACGTCTTTTTCCAAACCCCAGTCTAAAAAAGTACCGACGTGGGTACGCGCTACCGCTTTTAGGTAGGCAAATTGGCCAACTTCAGCTTTGGGTTTTTTACTGGTGGCAATGGGGCGATCTTCGGAGTCTAGGTAGATAAAAGCGTAGATTATGTCACCTACGTTTAAATCTCGGGGCGCGTTTTTATTGGGTAATAAGACTTCCCCTAGCTCTTTTGCGTCTAAATAGTAGCCAAAATCTAATGATTTAACGACTTCTAATTGATATGTATTTCCAACCTTGACCATGATTTGCCTTTTATATGCTGCTTATCGCGCGATTATACATCGCATCGCGACGACGTGGTTAAATCCATATGCGGGTGGGCTGCTGAGGGGAATTCCGATGGCGCTTCATGCCTTGATAAAAAGAGAGGGGGCCCAAGTGATGAGAAGCAAGCGGGTTAATGATTGGAACCCAGTTAAGTAACGGAGGCCTACCGGCCTCCGCGACTTATCTTGATCTGTGCTTAGCTAGGAATGGTCGCCAAGTAGGTAATGCTAGGGGCCGCGGATAATAAACCAGCCAATTTTTCAATCTCTCCGCGTTCGGTACGCCAAGCCAAATAGGCTTCATGGTCGGAACGTTGGTTCCATTTCTCGAGGATGACGATATTATGAACGTCGTCTTCGTTGCTAGTAACAACAACGCCCTGACAGCCAGGGTAGTTTCGGGTGTCGGGTAAAATTGCTGCAAAGATACTGAGTAGTTCTTCACGGTTGTCGTGGTTTACTTGCAAACTAAAAATAACATCAACTGACATAAAACTCTCCGGTAGGTTTATTGGAATATGCTAACTAACCTTATGGAGTATATGCGTTTAGCTTAAAGCTCGCAATAAGCGGTAAGTGGTCGGAAATTTCAAGGGTATCCTGTTGGCGAATACGCTTAGCTTGGCAGCTTAAGAGTGGCGAGTAGAACAAATAATCGATGCTTCTATCGGGTTTGTTGACCTCGGGGTCATTGGGGAAATAGCTGTACCATAGATGAGGGTTTTGCAAATCTTCGCGGGAAGGGATGCAGGGGTACTTTTCGCTGAGGTTAGTGAGTTCGCTGTTTGCTCGATAATGTTTTTGTTGGCGCTCTGGTAGGTGTTGATATTGCCCAGCAGGCAGCAAATTGAAGTCGCCGCCGATTAACCAAGGGCTGTTCTGCGCGCAGAGCTGGTTGAGTATCGAGTCGACTTGATCGACCTGCCGTTGCAAGGTATCGGACTGTTTGGAAAACGCTTCTAAGTGGGTATTCAGTAAGACCATCTCGCCGCCTTCGCGAAAGGGGATGCGAGTTTCTAGTACCGCACGTTTAATACCGAGGTGTTTGCTAAAAATGTTAGCAGGAGTGAGCGCGAGTTGGTGGCGTTGAGCGCTGCTGATCGGGTGTTTCGAAAGGGTGCTGAGTTTCATCCCCGCTGCCCCCCATACGCGCGGATGGGGCACGAAATCTGATTGCCAGTAAAACGCCGAGGCGTGGTGGCTATACTCGTCGGGTAAGAGGCTCAGCAGTTGAGCTAATTGGTCTTGGTACTGGGTGCGCTTAGCGCCATCATCGACCTCTTGTAGTAAGACAAAATCGGGCTGTTCATCGTTGATGATGCGCGCGAGTTCTTGGATGGTTTTATGTGTGGACGCAGCGGATGGCTGATTGTCTGGGCCGTCGGCATTGGGCAGGTCAAACCAAAATACGTAACCCTTGCCGGCCATAAATTGCACATTATAGGATAATACCTTGATCTCTTGCTGGCGGCTGAGTAAAGGGCTGTTTGCGCGTTTAACGACCGGTTCAGCTTGCAGAATTTGTGGGTAATAAGCACCTTTCAATAGTGCGAATGCCAGACCGGTAATCAGCAGTAACAGGATGCCTGCAATGATCATTTTTGCTGTAATTTACGCCGAATTAAATCGATATGTAAGAGCAGTTGATAAACCTTGTCGGCATACGATAACGGCGTTTTAACCTTGTTGACCTCATTTTCGATATGACTTAACTGTTGTTCAAGCTGTATTCGCTGTGCCTGGCTGAGCTGTTGTTGGTGAATCTTATCATCAACGGCGTGAAGCGCTTCATACCAACGGTAAATCCTTGAGCTGATCCGCCAGCGGTATAACGGTGGCATCACCTTGATCAAGGGGATCAGTAGGGCGATCAACGGGATCAGCATCACGATGAACCGGTCGATCATGATGGCGGTCGAAAAAGGTAGGTAGCGCATTAAAAATGGTGGGCCATTTTGGTAAAAGCGTTCGGCTATATCGCTGATCGGTGCGGTCAGCTGAGCAGCGTTTGGAAACTGCCCTTGCTGTGCAAAAATGCCGGCCGCCTGATGGCTGTTTTTAATGGCCTGTAATACCAACACCGCTAAGGCGGGGTGTAGTTTGTCGCTAGTGAGTAAATTGGCGCTGGGCGCGAGTAGTTGAATGTCGCTGGCGGGTAGATTTTTTTGTAGGCTGATGACCCCCGCTGGCAAAGAGACACTGGATAAAAATGGGTGTAGGCGTTGATAAGCTTCGGCGCGCGATAGGCTAAGTAGGGTGATCGTCGGCTCGTGCAGTAATTGCTGAATAACCCTGGACTGTTCTGAGCCGATAAAGAAGGCGGCGTCAATATCGGCTTTTAATAGCTTATCGGCGGCGATACTGCCGGTATCGTCGAGTAATTGAGCTTGGTTTTCATCTAAGCCATTATCGGTCAGTAGTGTTTTCGCTAAACTTCGAGTGCCGCTGCCGGAGGGGCCAATGGCAATTTTTTTGCCGCTCAGCTGGTTGAGTTGTTGGATATTGAGCCCCTGCCGATAAAATAGCCAAGCTGGCTCGTAATATAAGCTGCCTAATGAGAGTAAGGCGGTATCGGGCTGGGTTAGGCCGCCTTGCACCAAGGCGAGGTCGACCTCATCGTTGAGTAATCTTGTTAGGTTATCGGCGGAACCGGCGGAGGTTTTTATTGTTAGCTCGATGCCTTGTTTTGCTAACCATGTTTGGTATTTCAGTGCATGCGCATAATAAGCACCTTCCTTGCTGCCGGTGCTAATACTCAGTGAGCTCGGTGGCGCGGGTTCAACGAATTGATACGCCAGATAAAACCCCGCCAGCAGTAATATGCTGGCCAGGAGTATGCTGCTGATGGAGTCTTTTTTTGAGGTCCTTCTCGTGTTATTCATCGCGTTGCTAATTATTAAAGGATATATTCCAACAATAGTGGATTCTAGGGTTGCGCTCAAAGTCCTTTGGCAGGGTTTGTTTGCTGATGTCTTGCACCGCTAATTTGGGGAACTGGGTCTCGTCAAATTTGAATTTGCGGAAATTTGTCGAGAAAATAATGAGCCCTTTTTTGGTTAATAATTCGGCGGATTTATGAATTAACTCAATGTAATCTCGCTGAATATCAAACACATTCTCCATTCGTTTGGAATTTGAAAAGGTAGGGGGATCGATAAAGATAAGTTCGTACTTTTTCTGTTCGCTAATGGCGGTGTCTAACCACTCCATGCAGTTTGCCCGAACCAATTGGTGTTTGTCAGACTTGATCTCGTTAAGCTCAAAGTTCTTTTGTGCCCAGTCTAAATAAGTTTTTGACATATCCACCGTGGTGCTGGTGGTAGCACCGCCGAGAATGGCGTGCACACTGGCGGTACCGGTATAAGCAAATAGGTTTAAAAACTGCTTACCATTGGCTTGTTGATAGATGGATTGTCGAATAGGGCGGTGATCTAAAAATAAACCGGTGTCGAGGTAATCTCTAAAATTAACGAGGAATTCGGCTTTGCCCTCTTTGATTTGGTGGAAGCCGCCTTCGGTGCCTTGTTTCTCATATTGGGTGCTACCTTTTTGCCGGCGACGAATTTTTAATGAAACTTGTTGCTGAGGGATGGCAAAAACTTCAGGTAATACCGCTAAGGCGTCGCGCAAACGTTGAATAGATTTTTTCTCATCGATGCTTTTGGGAGCCTCGTATTCTTGCACGTGTAACCACGTTTTTTCACCTTGATACAGGTCGATGGCAATCGCGTATTCGGGTAAGTCGGCGTCGTAAACACGGTAACAAGATACCGCGTTGTTTTTTACCCAAGGTTTAAGTTTTTTAATGTTCTTGCGTAGGCGATTTGCCAGCATGGTCGCGCCTTCACTCCAATCACCTTGGCTGGCTAATAAGGATTTTTTCAGGTTATCGCCAATGACTTGCTGCTGCCCCGCTTGCTGGCCTTCAAAATGACGTTCGGGTTCTACCGAAAAATTAAATACCTTACAGGCGATTGCGCCGTTATAGAGTTGATAAGACTTATGCGATTTTAACGAGACATTAAATGCTAGGTCGGTATTGCCGGTGAAAACAGACGCCTGCCAGCCATTAAAACGGGCTTTTAGTATGGTGCCTATTTCTTGGTATAAGGGTTGTAGATTTTTAATATCACCTAAGCGTTCGCCATAGGGCGGGTTAACGATGAATAAACCAGGCTTCCAGGCTTCATCGGGAACCACTTTGCTAAGCGGTAAACTCACGGCTTTGACTTGCCATAACAAATTGGCCGCTTTGATATTAGCCTTGGCGATGCCGGCATTTTTGATGCTGATATCGGAGCCCATAATGGGCGGGATATTGTCGATACCTTGGTCGCGTCGGTACTCGGCTTCCTTGCGTAAGCGCTGCCAAATTGGCGGGCTAAATTGTGCCCAACCGAGGAAGCCATAATATTCACGTAACAAGCCGGGGGCAATATCGCCCGCCATCATTGCGGCTTCGGTTAATAGTGTGCCAGAGCCACACATCGGGTCGTATAACGCGCCACCAGCAGCGGCTATTGTTGGCCAGCCAGCGCGGATTAAAATTGCGGCCGCAAGGTTTTCCTTTAACGGGGCTTCAACCGATTCGGCGCGGTAACACCGACGATGCAGACTATCGCCCGATAGATCGAGGCTGAGGGTGACTTTATCGTTATGGATATAGGCATTAATGCGGATATCCGGTTGGTCGCGCTGTACATCGGGGCGTTGGTCAATTCGTTCTTTAAATTGATCAACAATAGCATCCTTAATGACTTGCTCAGCGTAACGAGAATGGTTGATCTTGGAGCGGCGAATGGAGGCATCGATGGCAAATGTTTTATCGACATCAAAGTGCTGTGACCAGTCAATTTTCATCGCCCCAGCGTACAACTGCTCGGGCGTTTGTGCGCCATATTTTGCCAACGGCATTAATACGCGGTTGGCTAGGCGAGACCAAAGGCAGACACGTAAGGCCATTTCCATGTCGCCATCAAAATAAACCCCGCCTAAAGCGTCTTTTACCTTGTCCGCTTTTAGCGCCCTTAATTCATCGGCAAGAATCAGTTCCATGCCTTTTGCGGTGCTGGCGAAATAAGTGGTGATTTCTGACATTCGGTTTCCTTTAGTCTTTTTTAGTAAAACATGTGCTGCTGTTGCCAAATGGCATGGATGTGATCTATATCATCTAATGCCTCTAAGCTTAGCGGCAGTGGGCTATTTTAATCTTTTTTTGTGTAGAGTGAAGACAGTTATTAAACGATAACGTCGGATCTTTTTAGTGTTAGCCCTCATTGCCCTATGGTTAACACGATAACTTTTATCGGGCACGGAGAAAATATGAAAAAATTACTGTTAGCTCTTCCCTTTAGCGTATTAATCACCGCCTGCGGTGCTCCCTCTGTTGATGATTTAAAGATACACCCTGACTTATTGCGTAAAGCCAATATTGAGTGTCGCCGACTCGTGGAGAAAGGTGAAAGCAGCGATACTGAAAAATGTAATAACGCTAAACTCGCGGCAGAAGAATTGAGTACTTACGTGCATCGGGTTAGATAAATACGACAGTAACAGCAAGCTGGTGAGCTTAGGTCGTGATGCTATTCATGATCTAAGCTTGATGACCCGATGACCCGATGACCCGATGACCCGATGACCCGATGAGCTGATAAGGCGAGTGTTAACCTCTCGCTGAGCATTTAGTTTTCATGCGCGAATCTTGTTACTGCTGGTCTTCATGACGCCGGTACTCCCGGTTTAGTCGAGTTAACGGTGATGGCAATCAAATAATATTCCCACGGTGCTTGTTTGCCAGGCTAACCTCGTTTTTTCATCTACGGATCTTTGGTATTAGTTTAGAGAAGGAATCTCTTGCTTCAGGTAAAATACGCCTAAGATCGACCAAAACCCCGTTAATTTTCCCGGATTATTTATCGCTTGATCGTAAGTCGTTAACAAGGGCTTAAGCGTGGAGCGGCGAGTAATCAGCTTTTTGGTTTGGTGTTAGGCGTTCTGTCCTACGGCTAACCCTGTTATATCCACAGGACATGGAGACAAAGATGAAAAAATTATTATTAGCCCTTCCTTTCAGTGTATTACTCGCGGCGTGTGGCGCACCTTCGGTTGATGAATTAAAAGTCAGCCCCGACTTATTACGTAAACTAAATATCGAGTGTGGTCGACTTGCAGAAAAAGGCGAGAGTACCGACATCGATAAGTGTAACAATGCTGAATTGGCGCAAAAGGAATTGATCGCTAGTATGAATAAATCGTTAGATAAAAAATAGCTTAATAGAGCCATCCCTTAAATCTAGGTCGTGGTCGTTAAGCCTGACCTAGGTTTGGTTTTAAAACCTGTGCTGCTGAGGCGGATGGTTTGTTTAGAACTCAGCAAAAAATGGACGGTTTTATGCGCCAAGCAATTAAGAACATGACTAAAAAGCTACTATCGGATAATTGGTATCGCTTACATAAATACAGCTTCGACTTTCAACTGGCATCGGGCTTATGGCAGCGGCAGCAGCGGGAGGTCTACGACCGAGGGAATGGTGCGAGCATTTTGCTTTATAACCCGGCGACGCAACAGGTTATTCTCACTCGCCAGTTCCGTTTACCGACCTATTTAAATGGTAACTCAGACGGTTTACTAATCGAAGCCTGCGCCGGTTTACTCGATGGCGACAGCCCCGAGGTTTGTATTAGAAAAGAAACCGAGGAAGAAACCGGTTATCAAGTCGGTGCGATAAAAAAAGTATTCCAAGCTTATATGTCACCCGGCGCGGTGACCGAAATTATTCATTTCTTTATCGCTGAATACAGCCCTGAGATGAAAATAAGTGAGGGTGGTGGGCTGGCGGATGAGCAAGAAAATATCGAGGTGCTTGAACTCGGTTTTGATGAGGCCTATACGATGATTGAAACGGGCGATATTGTGGATGCTAAAACGATTATGTTATTGCAGTATGTGAAGTTGCATGGGCTGTAGGGTGAGCAGCTGATAAAGCCACTCATTTTTTTAAATTTGGCCGAGTAAGGTAAAAAAAACACGTCAACTTTCGATGTTCAGACAATGTTTAATTTATTCAAAATATATTGATTATTGAATGTGATAAAGCGGGCGGCTAACTTAACGTGAGGCCGGGTTTGAAATTAATGACGCGAATGCTTGGCCGCTGGCAAAGAGAACCTAGCAATCAGCGGCAAGTGATCACTCAATGTTAGGGACTGCTGGCCTTCAACAAAGGCGTGTTGTAGCTTGAGTTTTGGGCTATAAAAATAATAGTCGATGGTGCGATCCGCGGCGGGTACGCGAGGGTCGTTGGGAAAGTAGCTAAACCAGTCGGCGCGTTGAGTTGATAGACTTTGTTGATAACTGGGGATAGCGCGGTAGTTTTCGTAGAGGGTTTTTATCGCGGATTCTATTTCGTGGGGTGCGCGTTGTGATTCGGCCAATAGGAAATAAGCATCGGGTGGTAACAGGTTAAAGTCGCCGCCGATTAACCAAGGGATTTGTGCCTGTTCTAGGGACTGTAAGTGCTGGTCGATTTGTTGCACTTGTTGCTGCAAGGTATCGCTACCCTTGGCAAAGGCCGATAGGTGGGTGGTTAACACCGCGAGTTCTGAGGCACCGTGAACGGCTAGGCGGACATCCAGCATGGCACGTTTAAAGTTGAATAACTGAGAAACAGGGTCCTGCGGAATGAGCGCCAGTTGGTGTCGAGTCGCGCTGTTGATTTTGTACTTGGAGATGATGCTTAACTTTGTGCCGACTGCGCCCATGATGCGTGGGTGGGGGAGGTAATCGGCCTGCCAATAAACGCTGCTCGCGTGACAGGCGTAGTCGCTGGGCAATAAGGCGAGCAGTTGTGCGAGTTGGTCGGCGTAATCGGTGCGTTTTGCACCGTCGTCCACTTCTTGCAATAAAATAATATCGGGGTCTTGTTGGCGAATCAGCGACGCCAAGCCGTGTAGGCTTTGTTTTATATCGGCTGTTGATGGTCGTTCATCTGGGCCGGTGTTATCGGCCAGGTCGTAGAAAAACACGTAGTTTTTCCCCGCCATAAACTGCACATTTTGATTGTACAGTTTGATCGATTGGCCGGCTTGTAATGAGGCTGTGTCGGCTGGGCAATGAACGGTTTCAGCTTGCCGCTTAGCGGGGTGAAAGGTGCTAAACCACACCGCAGCAAACAAACCGCCCAGTACTACGGCTAGGCACAATACGCGTGTATTAAATACGGACATACGCTGTTGATATAAAGGCGGTGGCGGTTATTTTAATTTGATCGCAATGCTCTCGATATTATTATGGTGTAAGCGGTTCTGCAATTTATCCACTAAGCGAAACGAGGTATAGGGGCCGGATTTAACACGGTGCCAGATACTGCCGCTTTGGTTGACGGTCTGCACGGTAGACTCGATACCTAATAAGGCAATACGTGCTTTTAGCGTATCGGCTTGTTTAATTCTTCTGAACGAACCAATTTGGATAATGAAGGTGCCGGGCTTGCTCTTGCCGGTGCCTTCTAAGCGTCGTCTTTCGGCAATTTCATGTTCGGGAATGACGATTTCCATCTCGGGCAAAATTTGGTAAAAGTCGAAACGTGGTTTTGTGTCGTTGATTGCTTTGATCGGCTTAGGCGTGCTTTTTTTGACCACGCGCACGTCTTGTTTCGCTGGGCTTTGTGCCTTGCTCACGACGGGTTTTTTGTCTGTTGAATCTAAATTGGACAAAAACATGATAAAACCGCCAATTAATAAACCGGTGACTAACCACCACCAGCCAGGAATGGGCTTCTTCTTAGCCTGCTTGTTAGGGATGCGATTTTTGTAATCTCGACTCACTACATAGACTCCGGCGCTTCAACACCCAATAAGTTTAGTCCATTCGATAAAACTTGTTTGCAGGCATTGATCAGCGTTAAGCGCGCTTGCATCAACGGTTGGTCGTCTTCGATGATGAATTTTTGCGAGTTGTAATAGCTATGGAACTGGGTCGCTAGTTCACGCAAGTAGTGGCTGAGCTGGTGCGGTTCGTAATTTTGCGCGGCTTGTTGTAGTTTTTCTGGGTAGCGGTTGAGGCTATCGATCAGATTTATTTCGTGGGTTTCAGTTAACTTGGCTAGGTTGGCTAGGCCATCTTCACGTTGGTAGCTGAGGCCTTTTTCGCTTAATTGACGCATCACGCTACAAACGCGGGCATGGGCGTATTGTACGTAGAATAAGGGGTTTTCATTTGACTGTGAGGTCGCTAAGTCTAGATCGAAATCCATGTGTTGTTCTGATTTACGCATCACATAAAAATAACGCGCTGCATCGGCACCAATTTCTTCGCGTAACTCTCTGAGGGTGACAAACTGCCCTGAGCGGGTCGACATTTGCATTTTTTCGCCGTTTTTATACAGTACGGCAAATTGTACGAGTAGTACTTTCAATCGCTCTGGGTCTGCTCCCATCGCAAGCAAGGCAGCTTTAACCCGAGGCACGTAGCCGTGGTGATCAGAGCCCCAAACGTCGATGATGTCGAAGCCGCGATCTAAGGTGTGTAAATGATAGGCGATGTCGGAAGCGAAATAGGTGGTTTGGCCGTTGTCACGAATCACTACGCGGTCTTTTTCGTCGCCGAATTCGGTTGATTTAAACCACCAAGCGCCGTCTTTTTGGTACATATGACCAGAGGCTTTCAGTTTATTGATGGCCTTGTCGATCGCGCCGTTATCCATTAGCGAGCGCTCTGAGAACCAATTGTCGTATTCGACGCCGAAGCCTTTAAGGTCGTCGCGAATATCGGCCAAGATGCTGTTCAGTGCCGCGTCAAAGATGATACGGTAATGGTCGTTGCCGAGTAACTCTTTGGCGCGAGAGATTAGCGCGTCGATATGTTGTTCTTTATCGCCACCGGCGGGTTCGTCATCGCAGATGTCGTGAAAAACAAGCGCTGTGGTTTGTAGGAACTTATCGGCGTGGGCTTGTTTTAAGGCGGCGGCAATATCGTGCACATAGGAACCTTTATAACCATTGCTTGGGAAGGTGAGTGTTTCCCCACAGGCTTCTAGGTAACGTAACCAGACGCTGGTGCCGAGGATATCCATTTGGCGGCCGGCATCGTTGACGTAATACTCACGATGTACTTGGTAACCGGTTGCGCTGAGTAAGTTGGAAATGGTTGCGCCATACGCCGCTCCACGGCCATGCCCTACGTGTAGTGGGCCGGTTGGATTCGCGGAGACAAATTCAACCTGTACTTTTTTGCCTTGACCGACGTTTGAGGTACCAAAACGCTCGCCTTGCTGAAAAATGCTGTTGATGATGGCGTGTTGACTCAACGGATTGATAAAAAAGTTGATAAAACCGGGGCCAGCGATTTCGACCTTGGTAATGTCGCTATCGGCGGGTAAATTATCGATAATCGCTTGCGCAATCAGTCGCGGATTCTTTTTGGCCGGTTTGGCTAGCATCATCGCTAAGTTGCAGGCGTAATCGCCGTGAGAGGCGTCGCGAGTATGCTCAATTTGAATGTTTGGGCTAAGCTCGGCGGGTAGTTCGCCTTGTGTTTGTAATGATGAGATTGCTTGCTGAAGGAGGTGCGCCAAACGTGTTTTCATAATAAATAGAGTCGTCGAGTGATAACAAAGGGGTGGCCGACAAACGCCAGGCGTTTACGGTAAAGGCGTATTATCGCTTGTGGGCTAAAACTTGCAAGCCTAATGCCGTGTTGATCGATAGCTTGAGCTTAAAATAAATCGATCGGGTCTACGTCAATTGACCAGCGAATATGGCGTGATGATTTTAGTCGGTCAAGCCCGCCGAGTAAGGCATGCAGAAATTCAAAGCGTGTTTTACGGGTGACGCTTTGCAGTAATAACTGATAACGGAAACGCCCTGCTCGTTTTAACATCGGCGCGGGCACTGGGCCGAGTACCTCGATGCCTCGGCTGTCGAGTTGAGAAATGAGCTGCTGTACCTCGCTTAAAAAACGTAATACGGCGGCTTCATCTAAGGCGTTGACCCGTAATAAGGCTTGGTAGTGGTAGGGCGGAAGTTGTGCTTGTTGGCGTTCGCTTAACGCTTGTTGGGCGAAAGGCCCGTAGCCATCATGAATCAGGGTGTTTAGCAAGGGGTGTTCTGGGTGGTGGGTTTGAATCAGCACGCGACCTAACTTCTCTTCACGACCCGCGCGTCCGGCCACTTGAATCATCAACTGCGACATGCGCTCGCTAGCTCTGAAGTCACAACTGAATAGGCCGCCATCGACATCGACCATGCCGACCAAGGTCACGTTGGGGAAGTGGTGACCCTTGGCGAGCATTTGGGTACCGACCATGATTTGCGCGCCGCCTTGATGAATCTTGTCAATGAGCGACTGCATAGCGTCTTTTTTACGTGTGCTATCGCGGTCAATACGGCTTATTGGCACCTCGGGGAAGTGAGTATTGAGGGTTTCTTCTAACCGCTCGGTGCCTAGCCCGAGGGGGAATAACTCGGCTTGTTCGCAAGAAGGGCAAACCCGAGGAATACTGTGCTCCATGCCGCAGTGGTGGCAGCGTAATAAATGGGCGTTTTTATGGATGACCAAGCGTGAATCACAGTGTCGACATTGTGCTAACCAACCGCAACTATGGCACATCAATACCGGGGCAAAACCACGACGGTTGACGAATAAAATGACCTGTTCATCGCGCTCTAAGGTTTTTGCGATGGCGGTTAATAATGGTTGGCTGAGGTGATTGTCTAAACGCAGATTACGGCAGTCGATCAGTCGCATGTCGGGGTGTGAGGCACCCGCGGTTCGCTCAGGAAGCAATAAGTGTTTAAATCGACCTTGCTGCACGTTGTATAGACTTTCCAGTGATGGGGTGGCGGTGCCTAACAGAACTGGGATATTGTAATCACGGGCGCGCATAATCGCTACGTCGCGCGCAGAGTAGCGAAAGCCTTCTTGCTGTTTGAATGAACTGTCGTGTTCTTCATCTAAGATAATCAGCCCAGGGTTTTGCATCGGGGTGAACACCGCCGAGCGGGTGCCTAGTAGTAGACTGGCGAGGCCCTGTTGGATTTGCAACCAAGCTTGTAGGCGTTGACCATCACTGAGCGCCGAGTGAGAAATAACCATTTGGCAGGCGAGGCGCTGTTTGAAACGGCCCGCCAATTGAGGGGTGAGGGTTATTTCGGGCAATAACACCAGCACTTGGCGACCGGCGGCAATCACCTGCTGAATGAGTTGCAAATACACCTCGGTTTTACCGCTGCCGGTGACCCCGTCTAATAAAAAACATTGAAAGCTTTGTTGTGCCTGTGAAACCTCGTCAATGGCGGTTTGCTGGGCACTATTGGGTTTGAAACTGGCGGCGGTTGATTGGCGGTCGTTGTTGAAGCCTTCTGCAACAAAAACCCAACCTTTATCGATCATGCTTTTTAGCGGTGAGCGCCAGTCCCAGCTTAAACCGGCGAAGTACTCCGCCGTTACCGGCTTATTGTTTTGTTGTAATAAGTCCCAGAGTTCGGCTTGTCTGCGCGAGCGTTTTAAATCCGTCGGCTGTAAGGCCTGGCCGCTAGGCGATAAGGCGTAGTTTTTTGGTAAGTCTAGGCTTGCCGGTTTGCCAGCACGTAAGGCTTTTGGCATCGCTTGCGCACAGACTTCGCCAATCGGGTGGTGGTAATAGCTGCTCATCCAGCGGCTTAGCGCTAAGTCTTGTGATGATAATAAGGCTTGCTGGTCGAATAACTCGGCGATGGGTTTGAGCTGCTTGCTGCTTAATTCGCTACTGGCTGAAATTGACAAAATAAGCCCGTTTTTGTGGCTGCGGCCAAAAGGCACACGTACCCGCTGTCCTGGGTGATAATCCGTGCGCAATGAATCAGCCAAGGGTAGGTAATCAAAGACCCGACTTAAGGGCACATCGACGGCAATATTGAGGTAAAACGTAGGCATGAGTGTCGGTTTGTTTTTTTATTGTTACGGTAGCCGGAAACGTTGAAGATATCCAGCGTAAAATGCTAAGTCTATGAGCCGCTTAAGGTTTTCCTGTTACCCACATTTTCTGTGGATAACTTTGTGGATGATCTCTTAGCAGAGCGGCTAAGTGCTTGCTGTAAAAGGCTAGTCACTCAATTGTAACAAATTAGCCCATATTTTTATTTTCTTTTGAAATCAGCAGGTTAAGAAAGTAAAGGGCTTTTTGAAAATAGTTATGAAAATATGTTGATGCTAAACAAACGGATGTTTTTTGTTTGTGGATAAGGTCGTGGCTGATGACTTAGCTTGATGGCTAGTATCTTGCCCGACTGGGCGCTGATCATCGAGCAATGGATGGGCTGTTCATGGGGGAATTCATCGGCATTCCTGTTGTTTAAAGCGTTTAGAATGGCGGCTCAGGCTAGGTTTGTATTCTATTAAGGGGTATAACACCATGTTGATGCTAATAGCGGCAAGGTACAAATATAATGCAAAAATGGTGAACAGGGATGACAAATAAAATTTGCAAGATAACGAACGATGTTGAGGTCTATTAGTGCAAGAGAAGCGTAAGCAACTTGAATACGAACGCTTGGTACTGGTGTATAGCGACCAACTTTTCCGTTATGCGTTATGGTTGTGCCGTGATAAAAACATGGCTGAAGACCTCGTGCAAGAGACGTGTCTGCGGGCGTGGAAGTCTCTGGATAAGCTGAAAGACGTGAGTTCAAGTAAGGCCTGGTTGATAACCATATTACGTAATGAACACGCGCGCCAATACGCGAGGTACCGGCCCGATATGGTGGATTTTGATTTGGATCTGGTTAGTTTTAGAGATACCAATAACGATACCAGCGCCGATGCATTTGCTTTAAAGCAGGCACTGAATGAGTTGGCTAATGAATATAAGGAGCCATTGTTATTACAAGTGATTGGCGGCTTAAGCTGCGAAGAGATTGCAACGGTGTGTAATATTACTAAAAGCGCAACGATGACACGTTTATTCAGGGCTAAGCAAAAATTACGTGAGGTCTTACGGCCGGAAGAAGATCAGGTGAGCAGATGATGAAATGTAAAGATGTTGAATTTGAAGTTGTTGTCGCACCGAATGAGATATCCGCGGATGCGGCCGAGCACCTACTGACGTGTGTTACTTGCCAAGCGTTTGCCGAGCAACATAACGGCTTTGAGCAGCAACTCGCTGGGGTGATTGATTGTGAGGTACCGGCCGGTTTGCGTGATTCCTTACGTCAGCAGCGTGGTAAGTCTGTCCGCTTGGGTTGGCGTTTGCCGGTTAGTTTGGCGGCATCCTTTTTTGTTGCAATGGTCAGTTTTAGTTTGTTCACGAGTGATCCTGTCGCTTTGCCTATCGATCGCCTATTGGTCGAACACTTTGAACACGATGGGGCGCGTTCGATCAAGGCTTCTACGCAAATTAACTCGCAGCAACTCGCGCGGATGGGTGAAGCATTTGGGGTACGGGTTAAATTAACCGAGCCGGTGAGTTTTGTGGAAAAATGCCCGATTGGTGATAGTTATGGCTTGCACATGGTATATCAATATAAAAACAAACCGATTACCTTGATCTACATGCCAGATATTCCGCTGGAGGAGACGGTGTCTTTTTATTATGCCGGGCTAAAGGGCTGGGTCAAACCGATGCCTAAAGGCTCGTTGGCTGTTTTAGGCGGCTCAACGAGTGAACTGCCAGAGCAAGATTTCACCAACGAGGCGATGGAGTGGTTATAGGCTTGTGTTGAAGGCGCTTGTTTAGTGACCTTCTGCCGCGTGATCTCTGGCTAATAGTAAATAGAACGCTGGTACTACAAATAGGGTGAATAAGGTACCGATCCCTAAGCCCGACGCGATCACCAAGCCAATATCGAAGCGGCTAATAGCGCCAGGGCCGGAGGCGAATAACAGCGGTACCATCGCTACGATCATCGATACCGAGGTCATTAAAATCGGCCGTAAGCGAACTGAAGCGGCTTTTTCAACCGCGTCGCGTATCGATAGTTTCTCGCTAAGTTGTAACTGATTGGCGAACTCGACGATTAAAATACCATTCTTCGCGATCAGGCCGATCAAAGTGATTAGGCCGACCTGGGTGTAAATATTCATGCTGGCAGCACCGAGCATTAAAAAAGCCATCGCGCTGGCGAGTGACAAGGGCACCGAAATTAAAATAATCAACGGGTCACGCCAGCTTTCAAACTGTGCGGCGAGCACCAAGTAAATAACGATCAGCGACATGAAAAAGGTTAATACCAGCGCGCTACCTTGTTGTTTGAACTGTCGTGAGCTACCGGTGTAATCCCAGCGGAAATTTTTAGGGAAGTTGCTTTCGGCTTGTTGTTCTAAATAGGATAAACCCTCAGCAAAGGACACTCCGGGGCGTAAGATGCCCTCGATGGTGATGCTGTTGAGTTGCTGGAATTGTTTGCGTTTACTGGGTTCAACGGTATGCGAGATGGTGACGATGGCGCTGAGCGGGATCTGCTCACCGGCGGCGCTTCGTAGATAGATGTTTTTAAGTTGCTCGATATCGAAACGGTCTTTTTCGCTAACTTGTGGGATCACCTTATAACTACGGCCCTGCATGCTGAAGCGGTTTACGTAACCTTCGCCAAAATAACCGGATAAATTGCGCCCAATATCTTGCATGCTGATGCCGAGGTCGGCGGCGCGATCCTTATCAATCAATAAGTTAGTTTTGGGCCGGTCGAAGTTGATGTTCTTTTGTAAAAAGATAAAGTTACCGCTTTGCATCGCTTGGCCAATGAGCTTATCGGCATTGCTGCTGATTTGTTGGTAGCTGCTATCGGATAACACCACAAATTGTACCGGTAGGCCGCCACCCGAACCGGGTAGGCTGGGTTGTTCAACTACCGCGGTTCTAAAACCTTTGACCGCTGCTAGTTTCTGTTGAAGTTCCGGTTTTATTTGTTTTTGTGAGCGCTCACGTTCGTCCTGATGGGCCATTTTAAAACCACCGAGCACGGTATTGGTATCACCACCAAAACCTAACAAAATAAAGCTCTTTTCGTATTCGTCCACGCTTTCAAAAATATCGAATAATTGGCTGGTTTGTTGTTTTAGGAAGTCCAAGGTCGAGGTCTGCGGCGCGGTGCTGAAAGAAATTAACAGCCCTCGGTCTTCATTGGGGGCCAGTTCTTTTTTTGACAACAGGTACATCGGGTACAGGCTGAGTAAGACCACTAAGGCGAACGCAATGGGGATTGAAGGCGTGGAGAGTAAGGGGTGTAGGGCTTTTTTATACCGCTCGGTTAGGCGGTCAAAGAAGTGTTCTACCTTTTGTTCAAATTCGCCAATTTCTCCGCTAGGTTTTAAAATGCGTGCACTGATCATCGGCACGAGGGTTAAGGCGACAACACCCGAGATAAAAACGGCCGCCGCCAGTGAAAAGGCAAACTCGGTGAATAATGTGCCCACCAAGCCGTCCATAAAACCAATCGGGAAGTAAACAGCGATGAGAGTAGTGGTCATCGCGATAATGGGTAAACTGAGCTCTTTTGCACCATCGATGGCGGCTTGAATACGTGATTTACCCATTTCGATATGTCGATGAATATTTTCCACCATCACGATAGCGTCATCGACCACCAAACCAATGGCTAAGATCATCGCGAGTAGGGTTAATAAGTTTAGCGAGTAACCGAGCAGCAGCATGATGAAAGCGGCCCCGATGAGCGATAGAGGGACGGTGATTGCAGGAATTACCGCGGCATTGAATGAACCGAGTGATAGGAAAATAACGATAATCACGATGCTTAAGGCTTCCAGCAAGGTGATGCCAACTTCCTTGATTGAGCTGCTAATAAACTTACTGGCGTCGTAGGGGAGCTCTACACTAATGCCTTCGGGGAGATTGTTTCTAATATCATCGATGGCGGTTTGCACTTCTTGCGCCACGGTGAGTGGGTTTGAACCGGGGGATTGGTCGATGGCAATGAAGATAGCGGGTTTGCCATTGAATAAGTTCTGGCTATCGTAACCCTCGGCACCTAATTCGGTATCGGCTACATCGGATAAACGAATTAAGCTGCCGTTGCGCTTGCCGATGACGAGTTTATAAAAGTCTTCTTGTTTCGATATGTCGGTGCTCGCCCCAAGGTCGATACCCACATAACCGCCTTTGGTGCTGCCAACGCTAGATAGGTAGTTATTGCTGCGTAAAGCGGCGGAGACCTCGCTGGCGGAAATATCTAAGGCGGTCATTCTTTTTGGATCTAGCCATATGCGCATCGCATAAATGCTTTCACCTAAAATTTTTGCCTGACCCACCCCGTCAATGGATTGCAGCCTAGGTTGGATGACCCGCAGCAGGTAATCGGCAATTTGGGTGGGTTCGCGGCTATCACTGAAAAAAGCGATATACATCAGCGCCGTGGCGGATCCGGTGGTTGAGGTGATAACGGGGTCCTCGGCTTCGGCGGGCAGAACACTGCGTTGGCTGGCAACTTTTGCTTGAATGTCGGCGATGGCATCGTTAGCGTCATAATTTAGATGCATATGGGCTTCAATGCTGGAGCTGCCTTGGCGACTGGTGGAGGAAATATAATCGATGCCTTCGGCTTGCGCGATAGCTTGTTGTAAGGGGGTGGTGATGAAGCCTTTTACCAGTTCACTGCTGGCACCAGGGTAAGCGGTGCGCACGGTAATGACGGTGCTTTTTGTTTCGGGAAACTCGCGGATTTCCAATGAGGTCAGCGAACGTAAGCCGAGGATCAGAATCAGTAGGCTGATGACGCTAGCGAGTACCGGACGAGTAACAAAAATATCGGTGAATTTCAACGGAACGGCCTATGGTGTTGTCGTATGAGTGGGCTGGGCAATGGTAATTGGCATACCGTTGCGTAGCTTGATGTGTCCTTCGTTGACCACGCTGTCATTAACCGTTAAGCCTTGCAGAACTTCTACGCGGCCATGTTGGCGTCGTCCACTTTTGATGCTACGTTGAATAACGGTGGTGTTAGTGGCTTCCTTGACCACGACAAATACGCTATCACCATAGGTGTTATAGCTCACGGCTGTTTCTGGCAAGGTTAATACCGCACTTGGTTGAGAAGTGGTGAGCTGAATGTCGGCGAACATGCCGGGTTTTAATTTATACTGCGGGTTGGCGATGACGGCTCTGACGGCAATGGTTCTTGTGCGTTGATCAAACCCTGGGTTGATTGCTTGCACCTTGCCGATGAAGGTCTGGCTGGGGTAAGCCTGCACCTGCACACTCACCGTTTGACCGAGATGTAGTTGCGAAAGGTAGCGTTCGGCCAAGGAAAAATCAGCGAGGGTCGATGATAAAGAAACGAGAGGAGCAATTTGTTGGCCTTTATCTAGGTACTGTCCTAGGCTGACTTGGCGAATACCCATGACCCCATCGAAGGGAGCACAAATTCTTTTTTTGCTAACCCTGCTTTGCTGGGCTAATACCGCAGTTTTCGCGACGTCCAGTACCGCCCTTGCTTCGTCGTGACTCGATAAGGAGGTGGCTTTGCTGGCAAGTAGTTTGGCTTGACGGTTGAACTTTATGGTGGCTAAACGCTCTTCGGCGAGTAAACCATTGAGTACCGCCTGGTCGGTTTCGCTATTGAGCTCTATTAATATCTCACCCCTGCTGACTGTTTGCCCTGACTCAAAATGGATCTGAGAGACCAGCCCGGCGATTTCATTACTTAGGATGATGCCTTTTTCAGGATTAATGTTGCCGACCGCACTTAGGTTATTTTCCCATGATTGTTCGGCGACTTTAACCGTACTCACAACTGGGGGAGGCGGTGCTTTACGCGACGACATGGCCTGTTTAATCTGAAAAAATTTACTGCCGAATAGGCCGCCAAAGATGATGGCGATAAAGATGATGAGGGCAACTATTTTTTTAGCCAAAATATTCTCCGTAGGCTGTAACATAAATGAATGTGATGACATTGCAGTAGGCTATAACTTGGAGGCAATGCTTATTATATGTAAAGTATATCAAATGCCGAGACTCATACTTGAATAAATCTCGGTGCAGCTAATAGACTCGTGATTCGTTATTGAAGGTTTTGTTATGAAATATATGAAAATATTGTTGGTGTTATCGATCTTTATATTGAGCGCCTGCGCTCACCTTGGGGAGCAGAAACAGCTTGAGCACTTAGAGGCCAAACAGAAATTGTTTATGAAAGCCTTGCGTTGGAAGTCCTACGAAATGGCCGCGAGCGTGATCCGCTTTAAAAATCCCGCGCGACAACTAGCGCCTTTAGATGAGCTGGATAAGATCAGCGTCACCTCGTATGAACTGATTGCCTCGCAACCCAATTTGCAGCAAGGCACGGCGGCGGCTCAGGTGTTGTTTTCTTATGTGCAAGACGAAACGGGGCGGGTCTATCAGCTAAATCACACCCAACACTGGTGGTTTGATGAGGAATCAAGGCAGTGGTTCTTAGCCAGTGATATGCCGATGTTCAAATATCATTAAGTCTCCGTTTTAAAGGGTAATAGGCCTTGCAAGTAAGGCATCTGGCTATTTAATTCGGTTTTTTCGTGTTGAATGAAGCGGCTAATGGCGCGATCAAAGTCTGGGTTGAGGATGACGTGGTTGGAAAAGGTGTGGATCGGCTCAAAACCGCGGGGAATTTTATGTTCACCCTGTGCGCCGGGGTCAAAGCGAGCTAGCCGGTTTTGAATGCAGAATTCAATGCCTTGGTAATAACAGGTTTCGAAGTGTAAAAGCTCGTACTCTTGTTCGCAGCCCCAATAACGCCCATATAAAGTCTGTGAGTCTTTGAAACATAAGGCGGCGGCAATGAGTTGATCACCCTTGTGGGCACAAAACATCACCAAGTTATCTTGCAAGCTGCGGCGTATCGACTGAAAAAACGGCAGATTCAGGTAACCTGCTTGCGCGCTACGTTTGAGATAGGTTTTTTGGTAGAAACGATAAAACTGATGCATGACTTGTTCGCTAATCTCGCTGCCAAGCAAGGTGCTGATGCTGATGCCTTGTTGTTGCACGGCTAGGCGTTCTTTGCGAATGTTTTTACGTTTTCGAGCCTTCATGCGCTGGAGGAAATCGTCGAAACTGATATATTCTTGATTAAACCAGTGGTACTGAATCCCCAAACGTTGCTGCCAACCGCAGTCTTCGAGCAAGGAAGATAACTCGCTTAACGGAAATAATACGTGCCAACTGGATAAACCCAGTGAGCGGGACTTGTCTCGTAGCGCTTGCTCAATGTTTTTAATGATGCTGAGTTGTTGCTGCGGGTTTTGAATGCTCGCAGCAAAGCTTAAGCGTGGCCCCGCCGCTGGGGTGAAAGGAATGGCTGCAACTAGTTTTGGGTAATAACGGTGGCCGTGATGCTGGTATGCATTGGCCCAAGCCCAGTCAAAAACATATTCACCATAGGAGTGGTTTTTGAGAAAACACGGCATCGCAGCGATTAGCTGTTCATCTTGGCGGACAATAATATGTTGGGCTTGCCAACCGGTGGAAGCTTGGGTGCAACCGCTGGATTCGAGTGCCAATAAAAATGGGTGGCGAGTAAAGGGGTAATCATCGCCAAAAAGAGCGCTCCAATCGGCGACTGATATATCATTGATACTATTGAGAAAGTCTACCTGCATGCGCTTAAGGTCCTGCCAAGTCCGTTAAATAATGGGCTATTCTAGCGCGAAGCCAGAAGACGACGATGAACAAATCGGCTTATTTCATTTGCGTTCAAACCGACTCGAGTTGTTAGTGCAAGCTAGGGTGAAGTGTTTCGTGGTTGTAGCTGATGGGGTGATTGTCTTTTTTAAAGGCGGACGGTTGCAGGCGATGGCCGAGTCGTTACGTTAGCTTGATCCGCCGAAATATAGGTTATTAGATATTGTCGAAAAGCGAACAATGGCATAAGGTGTGCTTGATAAGAATAATTTTTAGAGGGTGTTATGTCTAATACTACAGTCACGGCAAAGCAAGAGCGAAGTCAAACCAATATCTTGATCGCTGAGTTATTAGAGGAGCGTAAGGAGGTTTGGTCGGTGTATTGTGCGGTATCTGGAATCGAGGATCGAGCTAACGATAAAAGCATGGAGGACTTGGTTCAAGAATTCTGCCAATTATCGGTCGATTATATTTCCTTGGGGCACTTTGGTGTTTACCAGCGTATCTTAGATGGCAAAGAACGGCGGAAGTCTATAGTGCTGGCCGCTGAGCGAATTTACCCGCTTATTTCTAAGGCCACCGAAGCCGTATTGGACTTTAATGATAAATACCAGAAACTAACACCGGCGATGATTTTGCACGACTTGGCTGATGACCTGTCGTTGGTGGGTGAGCACCTAGCAAATAGAATTGAGTGGGAGGATGAGCTCTTGGGTGAAATGCTTGCCTAGGCCATTGATGAAGTACTGCCCGCAGTGTGGCGAAGAAACACAGCGTAGCATCCCCGAGGGGGATAACCGTCAACGTGACGTCTGCGCTTCCTGTGATAGCATCCATTACCAAAATCCACGAATTATCGCCGGCTGTATTCCCGTTTGGCAGGATAAAGTTCTCTTGTGTAAGCGTGCGATTAGCCCGCGCAAAGGTTATTGGACCTTGCCTGCGGGGTTTATGGAGCTCGAGGAAACGGTGGAGCAAGCGGCTATTCGTGAAACCCTAGAAGAAGCCGGTGCGGTGGTTGAAGCTGAAGAGCTGTATGCCTTATTCAATATTCCGCAAATTGGCCAGGTCTATATGATTTACCGCACGACGTTATTGAAGCCGGAGTTTGCTAGTGGGGTTGAAAGCTTAGAAACCCGCTTATTTTCGGAGGCTGAGATCCCTTGGGATGAGATGGCGTTCCCGGCGATGCGTTTATCGCTAGAGTATTTCTTTAAAGATCGAGCAGATGGCTCTTTCTCTTTTAGGTCGACCGACCTTATCAGGCCCGCGTTACCTTAAGCAGCTTATTTTAAGAAAGCTTTACTGCTTGACTAAATATTAACCGAATGACGGACTTTACCAACAAACTTGTGATGAAACGAGAACATATCATTCGCTCCTTAGCGGCCGCGGCCGAACCTGCTGATTGGAGTCACCAGCCACGTAAAGATGGTTTGCGTAACGCGGCGGTGTTGATTCCCTTGGTGCAGCGCGAGCAGTGGCATGTGTTGCTGACTAAACGAACCGATCACCTGAATAATCACGCCGGCCAGGTGAGTTTTCCCGGCGGGCGGGCGGATGCGGTGGATTATTCGCCATTTGATACCGCCTTGCGTGAAACTGAAGAAGAGGTCGGTATTCAACGCAGCCTGATTGAAACGGTCGGGGTATTAGCCGCGCATAAAACGGTGACCGGCTTTAATGTTATTCCGGTGGTGGGGTTGGTTAAACCTGAATTTACCTTGGCGCTTGACTCTTTCGAAGTCGCAGAGGTGTTTGAGGTGCCGCTATCAACCTTAATGGATACCGCGCGTTATCAACGGAAAGAAATTGAGTATCAAGGAGATGTCAGGTCTTACTGGGAGCTCATTTACCAAGAGTTTCGTATCTGGGGAGCGACTGCGGCGATGTTATATAACTTGGTTAGCCGCTTGCAAGACTCTAGACATCTAGCCTAGAGTCTTTTGAGTTTATTCTTCGTCGGGGTCGGTGTTTGGGCGAACCTGTCTTTGCATACTCTGCAAGAAGTTGCGTAACACTTGATCTTTACACGAGCGGAAGTGCTTGTGATCTGGGCGACGGAAAAACGCACTCAGTTCGTGTTTACTGATCACTAAGCCTGAAACGGCCAGCATCGTGAGCACGTCCTCGTTTTTTAAGTTAAGGGCTATTTTTAGTTTGCGTAATACGATGTTATTGTTTATTACTTTTTCGGCTACGGGTAGTGCGCCATCTTGCTTACCACGTTTTTCGATGATGAAGCCATTTAGAAAACTAGCAAACTGTACGTCGCCACAGCTGACGTAGTCCTCATGGTTGTCCTGCTTGAGCCAATTACTAATTTCTTCGCGATTTGTTTCATACTCCACGTGCTTGAAAATCTCGATCATTTTTGAATCGTTAAAGGCAAAGGTGTAGCGGATGCGGCGTAAAATATCGTTATTAGTCACGAGGTTTCCTAAAATAAGCGTTGAATATCGCGCAAGGGTAGCATTTTGTGCGGCAAACTGCCCATTATTTTGGCGCAATAAGTGCGGAGCTGAATGAATTGTGGGCTGGCTAAGTTATTTTTTAGCGTCGTGCTGCCTGTTCTAGCTTTAGCAGTGTTCGTTTCGTCGCAAGTCCTCCGGCGTAACCACTTAATGCGCCATCGCTACCGATCACTCGGTGGCAGGGGACGAAAATGCTCAGCGCATTAGCGTTGTTGGCGTTTGCAACAGCCCGCGCCGCCGAGGGTTTATTAATCTGCTGAGCGAGCTGCCGATAAGAAGTCGTCGAGCCGTATGGGATTTTTTGCAATCGCTGCCAAACGGCCTGTTGGAAATCGCTGCCTAACAGCAATAATGGCAGCTCAAAGACAGATTTTCCCCCAGCGAAATAAGCGTTGAGTTGTTTAATCGCTGAGTCGGTGGTGGCGCAAGTCTGCGGCTTATACTCGGCTTTTAAGTAACGTTGGATACGCTTATCAATACTGGCCCGGTTAGATCTTGTTAGCCAGTCGCATAGACACAGCGAACTCTCATACGCGCCGAGCAATAAGGTGCCGTAGGGCGTTTTATGCTGTTGGGTGAGGATTGACGTGGTTTCTGGCATGAGTGTTTGTAGCGTCCCTCAGCTTGCCTGCGGTGGTTTTTTCGGCTGCTGCTTTTTATAACCTTGTGGACGAATCGCGATGGTGTTTTTAATGACGGTACATATTTCACCATCGCTGCGTTGATAATACATTTCAAAGGTTGGGGTGCTACGGCCCTTATTAGCTAAATCATCTCGAATCTGTTGCTCTAATTGCGGGCTCAGTTCGAAGTGTAAGGTGAGATCGGTATTGGGCTGTTGTTGGAAGTCGAGGCTCAGTTCACGTGTCCAGATGGCGTAACCAGGGAAAATATGCGAGCAAGCGACAACCGCAATCGGGTCGGCCAACGATGCCTGGAAACCGCCAAAAACTCCGCCATAGTTGTTCATCGAAATGGCGGTTTGCGGCAATTTAATCTGAATGCTTCGCCAGTCCTTGCTGAGTTTGGTGACGCTAATGCGCATCAGCCAGAATGGTGGGTGTAGTTCTAAGCGTTTCGCCTCCGAGATAAAGGGGATGCGGGCGACAATATCTCTGAGGGTCATTAGGCTTCCAAGCTTCGGGTAACAATTTCCAATACATCTTTAGATAACGGTGTATGAGATCGTATGCGTTGCAGCTGTTGTTTCATTAATTGTTGGCGTGCGCGGTCAAACTTTTTCCAACGGCTCAGTGAATTGGCTAAGCGTGCGGCAACCTGTGGGTTGATAGCATCCAGCTCGATGATGTTGTCGGCGATAAAGGTGTAACCCGAGCCGTCAGCGGCGTGGAAGTGCAATGGGTTTGCCAAGGCGAACGCGGAGATGACGCTGCGTACTCGGTTGGGCGTTTTCATGTCGAAATCGGTGTGTTTAAGCAGTTCCTTCACGCGTTTAAGTGCACCGGTGTTTTCACTACAGGCTTGCAGGCTAAACCATTTGTCGATAACGAGGTCTTCGTGCTGCCATTGTTGGTAAAAATGACTGAAGTAGGTACTATTCTGCTGGCTGTCGAGGTGGCTGAGTTGTTCTAACGCGGCCATTTGGTCGGTCATGTTTTGCGCCTTATTAAACTGCTCAGTAGATAAGTCGCTGTGCTCGGTGGGTAAGGCCATCAAGTAACTTAAACAGAGGTTTTTGAAACTTCGCTGAGCGATATCTTGGGCGTCAATACCGGCATCTGGCCGTTGGTTTGCTTGGTAGTTACTCAGCCAAAGCGTTTTAAACTCATGGGCGAGTGCTTGTTTAATCGCATGATGTGCTTGGTATAAAGCTTCTATGTCAACCTCGCTCATTTGTTCTGCCAAGTAGGCTTTCGCTGGCATGCTGAGTAGTAATGCTTGGTAGGCTAGGTCATCTAATGGCTGCTGCAATATGGCGCGAAAAGCGTGCAATAACGGCGCTGGCAGTTTGCTGATCGGCTGCTTGTTTTGGATCGAGTCTACCGCACTAAAGATTAATTCACTTAAGACATTCTGCCCCGCTTCCCAGCGATTAAAAGGATCGTTGTCGTGTTGAAATAGGGTTATTTGTTGCTGCAGACTCAAGCTTTGCTGGAGTTTTACCGGCGCTGAAAAGCCACGTAAGACAGATGGTATAGGCTCTTCATCAATATTCTCAAAACTAAAACTTTGCTGGTACTCGGTTAATTCTAGGGTGGCAGATGGGGTATGTTCGCTACCATCGTTATTAATGAGCCCAACGACCACCGGGATATGAAAGGGCAGGTTCGCTGTTTTATTGTCGGAACTTTGTTTTAAGTGGAGTTGGTAGGTTTTGTTGAGGGCATCGTAGTGGCTGCTCACCTCGACGGTGGGGGTGCCCGCTTGGTGGTACCAGTGGGTGAATTGATCAAAACTAATATTATTGGCGTCCTCTAAGGCCTTTACGAAGTCTTCGGTCGTGACGGCTTGCCCGTCGTGGCGCTCAAAATATAAGTCGCAACCTTTTCTAAAGCCGCTTTCGCCGAGTAGGGTGTGTAACATGCGTACGACTTCGGCACCTTTTTCATAAATGGTAAGGGTGTAGAAGTTGTTTATTTCTGCGTAGGCATCGGGCCGGATAGGGTGTGATAAGGGGCTGGCATCTTCTGCAAACTGATGGGTGCGCAGCATGTTGACGTCTTTGATGCGTTTTACCGCGGCGGATGTTTGATGCGCGGTAAATTGTTGATCACGGAAGACGGTAAAACCTTCTTTTAAGCTGAGCTGGAACCAGTCGCGGCAGGTAACACGATTGCCTGACCAATTATGGAAATACTCGTGCCCAATCACCGCCTCAATGTTTTCAAAGTCGGTATCGGTGGCGGTCTTTTCACTGGCTAAGACGTACTTGGTGTTGAAAACATTGAGTCCCTTGTTTTCCATCGCGCCCATATTGAAGTGGCTAACCGCAACAATCATATACAGGTCTAAGTCGTACTCGCGGCCAAAGGCTTCTTCATCCCAACGCATGGAGTTTTTGAGTGATTGCATGGCGTGCTGGGTTTTGGCTAGGTCACTTTGTTCAACGTAAATTTCCAGTGCAATGTCACGGCCTGAGCAGCTTGTGAAACTATCGTTCAAACAAGCTAAATCACCCGCGACGATGGCAAACAAATAACACGGTTTTGGAAAAGGGTCGTGCCAGTTGGCGGTATGTTTATTGTCGGCGGCCTCGGTGGTTTGTAAACGATTGCCGTTGGACAGTAATACGGGGTACTTATCTTTATCAGCGCTCATGCTGACGCTAAAAATAGACATCACATCGGGGCGATCTAAATACCAAGTGATGCGCCTAAAACCTTCGGCTTCACATTGGGTGCATAACATGTCCTTTGATTCATACAGGCCGCTTAAGGCGGTATTGCTGGATGGTTTGATGCGATTGTTTATCTCTAGTTTGCAGACATCGGGCAGATGTTTGATGGTCAGGCTACTGTCATCCAAGAAGTAGGCGCTTTCATTTAACCGTTCGCCATCTAAGTGAATATCAAGCAGTTCTAGCTCTTCGCCCATTAAAACTAAATCAGCGGTTTGATTGTCGCTGCTTGGGTTACGCTGGATACTCAAACACGAACTGACGCGGGTATCATCCGCGGATAAGTCAAAATGTAGTCTGGTATGGCTAATTAAGAACTCAGGAACGCGGTAATCTTTTAAGTAAATAGTTTGCTGTGCGGTGTTTGACATATGAGAGGTGTTAATTAGATTTAATTGAAGCCGTCGCCAATAAAGCCCAAGCGACGAGTAAGCAGGCACCGCCGATAGGGGTGATGATACCGAGCATTTTATAAGAGCTTAGACTGAGTGCGTATAAGCTGCCGGAAAATAAGGTGATGCCCGCGAGCATGAAATAAGCGGCTTTATTCAGTAAGGAACAGGTTTTCTGTTGTTGCAGTATGCCGATGATAAGCAGGCCGATGGCGTGCCACATTTGATAGTCCGCAGCGGTATGGAAAACCTGCAGCATCTCGGCGGATAAGGTGTTTTTCAGTCCGTGGGCACCAAAGGCGCCACAGGCGACGGCGAGGAAAGCCAGAATACTACCGCTGGTGATCGATAAGCGAGAAGACATGGTTTATTTTTCCAGCAGGCGTGGCATTACTTCGGCCAAATTACAGGGCCGGGTTCGATAATCGAGCTGTGCACTGATGAGTTTATCCCACGCCGTTTTGCAGGCACCGGATGAGCCAGGGATACAGAAAATATAGTGTCCATTGGCGACCCCTGCAATGGCGCGTGATTGGATGGTTGAGGTGCCGATTTCATCATATGAAATGCTGCGGAAGACTTCACCAAACCCCGATAATTCCTTATCAAGTAAGGGTTGTACGGCTTCGGGGGTGCCGTCGCGGCCGGTGACACCGGTGCCGCCAGTGGTGATAATTACGTTGATCTCTGGGTTGGCGATCCATGCTGACATTTTTGCTCTAATTTGATAAATGTCATCAATAATAATGGATTTTTCGGCGCAGTGATGGCCAGCAGAGGTGAGTCTTTCAACCAGTGTCTTACCTGAGGTGTCGGTTTCTTCGGTACGGGAATCTGAAACCACCATGACGGCGATATTAAGGGGGATAAGCTGGCGTTCGTTATTAGACATATTGATTTATCGGATGATTAAAAAGAAAGCGTTATTATCGCGCAGCACATTAAGCAGGAGAGACTTTCGCCCCTTCGCCCGTTTAATAAGTTCGGCCGTATTGTGTATTGGCGCTCGGTTAGCTCGGGCAATGACATCACCTTTACGTAAACCATTGTTCCACGCGGGTGAATGAAGGTGGATATCGATGACCTTGATGCCACCTTTAAGTTGCCGGTGACGATCGTTAGGCGATAGGTTGGCGAGTGTTGCGCCACTGAGCTGGTGGTGGGCTTGCGCGCCGTCAATACTGCTCAGCTGAACGGCACCGATGGTGATGTTGACGAGGTGTTGCTTGCCTTGGCGTAGAACCTGTAGGCTAGCGGTGTCACCAACACTGAGCAGGCCGAGCCTATTACGCAGATTAGAGCTGCTTTTAACGGCTTTACCGTTAACCTGTAAAATAATATCACCCGCGTATAAAGGGGCTTTTGCCGCAGGCGAGTCAGCAGCGACTTGGCTAATAATAACCCCGTGTTGTAAGTTTAAATTGAAGGCTTGTGCGAGCTCGTGGCTGAGGTCTTGTACGCTAATGCCGAGTTGACCGCGATTCACTCGACCAAACTTAATGAGTTGCTCTTTTAGGCTAATCGCCATATTGCTGGGGATGGCAAAACCAATGCCGACATTACCACCACCCGGGGCAATAATTGCGGTATTAATGCCAATCAATTCCCCTCTTAAATTAATCAGTGCGCCACCGGAGTTGCCGGGGTTGATTGAGGCGTCGGTTTGAATGAAGTCTTCGTAACCTTCAATGCCGAGGCCGGAACGCCCTAAAGCGCTGATGATCCCCGAGGTGACTGTTTGCCCAAGGCCGAAAGGGTTACCAATAGCAAGTGCAAAGTCGCCGACGCGCAATTGGTCTGAGTCGGCAATTTTTAAATCAATTAAATTGTCGGCATTGATTTTAATGACCGCAACGTCTGATTCTGAGTCGCTGCCGACAAGTGTTGCACTAAAGGAGCGGCCATCACGTAAGGTCACGGTGATTTGGTCGGCCTTATCTATGACGTGATGATTGGTAATAATCAGGCCGTCTGCTGCATCAACGATGACCCCGGAGCCTAAACTTTGTGATGAGCGTTGTCTGGGTGGAGTGGGGTGTTGAAAAAAACGCTGAAACAGCGGGTCGTTCAGTAACGGACTTTTACTTCGTTGCACCATGTTTTTGGTGGCGATATTGACCACCGCTGGGGTCACTTGCTCGAGAATGGGTGCCAAACTAGGCATGGCTTGTCCCGGCAGTACATTCGGTATGGCTGCTATTGCTTGGCCGTAAAGGGCGCTGAATAATAAAATGCCGAGAAGAAGTTTGTTGAGTATCAGCATGCGGTGTCTCTCCGTGGTTAATCGTCTAGGTCATCGGCATCAACTTGACCGCTCATGCGCCGGCGTAGATGCGACCAAGACATGCCGGTGGCTAGCAGCAGGCAGATAATGCTTTGCAGTATATAAGTCATTGCCGGAGTGTTATCGGTTGATACCAGCCCCCAATCGATAATCGCCCAGACAATACAGCCAAAAAAAGCTAGCGCTAAACCGATGCCGATCGGTCCTAACGAGCGCAAGGTGGCACGAATAAAGACTACCCAACCAATTAATAAAGCTAAACCCGATAGCGCCATCAATGGGTTGATGTCGGTGAGATTTAACATCGCCCAGTGGTAATACGATAGGCCGGCGGGGTTGTAGCTAGCAAAGACCAATGCCAGTGCTGCACCGAAGCGAATGGAGAAGTTTGCCCATGAAAATTTATTGCTTTGCAATTGAAAGTCCTTTTTTTGCCGGTTTTATTGAGCTTTATTCTAACTGAAAAAGACGACATTGGAGGCGGCTTTGGAAAATACTCGGTTATCGTTTTTATATAAGCAATAATGACACGGACAAATTGAAATAATCTCGCCGCATTGGGCTACACTATAGTCTACAGAGCGGTGGTCACCCTTTATTTAAACGAGTTATATGAACGCATTAATCAGTAAAAAAGAGCAAGAAATTCTTCGGTCATTTATCCCTTGGAATACCTTGCCAAGTGCGCGTTTTGAAGAAATATGTGCGGGTCTTCAAGTAGAAGAGTGTGACAAGGGGACGGTTCTATTTGAGCAAGGTGACTCTAAAAAAGAGTTTGTCTATCTGATTAGCGGGATGATCTCCTTGTTTGCCGGTGAGATGGAAATGGAAACCATCGTGACCGGCTCGGAAGCGGCTCGTTTTGCTATTGCTCATCATATTCCCCGTAAAGTGAAGGCGATGACAAGGTCGAAAGCGCGGATTGTGCGTTTGCCGACGCATAAGCTTGATATGGACGACCCACAAGATAGCGGTTCTTCTTATGCCGTCGATGAGGCGGAAGACCAAGGCGGTGACTGGATGACGACGATGTTACAGTCTCCCGTTTTTCAACGTTTGCCTGCATCAAACCTGCAAAAGGTGATGATGCAAATGGAAGAAATCTCATTTAAGGCAGGTGAGGTTGTCGTTAAACAAGGTGATGAAGCTGATTATTACTACATTATCAAGTCGGGAGATTGTGAATTAATTCGTCAGGCATCGGAGGGTGCGCGACCGGTAAAACTGGCCGAATTACATAGTTGTGAGGCCTTTGGTGAAGACGCGTTATTATCGGGTAACCCAAGAAATGTTACGGTGAAAATGAAAGGCAAGGGGCAGATGCTGCGCTTGTCTAAAAAGAACTTTATTTCTTTGGTTAAAGAGCCTGTTCTGCAATATGTGTCATTTGATGAGGGTTTGCAACGGGTTGGTGAGGGTGCTAGCTGGTTGGATGTTAGAAGCCCCGATGTGTATGCCGAGAAACATATTGATGATAGTGTCAATATCCCGTTTTTTTCGTTACGAATGAAGGTGGCTGAGTTACGCCACGATCAGTTACAAGTATTGGTTTGTGAGAAAGGCCGAACCAGTGAAGCGGCGGCTTTTTTATTGCTGAAATTTGGTTTTAATGCGCTTATTTTAAAAGGTGGTATGGAGGGGCTGGAAAAGCAAAAAAGTCCAGTAGTACCTAAGGTAGCCGTGAAACCCGAGGTGACAACGAGCGCCGTAGAGCAGCAAATACCAGCGGCGCTGGATGATGCGGCTTTAAAGCTCGCGCAGTCTCAGCTTGCTGAGCTTGAAACACGCTTTGCAGAAACCAGTGAAAAGCTAGCGACTGCCGAACAAGAAAGCGTAAACCTACAGCAAAATCTGTTAGCGCAAGAAAAAATGAGCGCCGAGCTTGAGGGTGAAACCTCGACGCTTAACGAACAATTACAGGTAACTCAGGCTGAGCTTGAGAAACGAGAACTTGGCTTTGATGAGGCTTTGAAGGTTGAGCAAGAGCAACTTGTTTTACTGAAGGCTGAACTCGAGGCGCGGCAGATTGAATTAGAGCAGGCTAAGTTGCAAGCGAGCACGGATGCGCAGTTAGGCAGCGATATGGCGGCGCAACTTGAGCAAGCGCAGCAAACTGCAGAGACTCATTTCGTAGAAAAAGATACGCAAATTAAAACGTTGGGTGAGCAGTTGTCGGAACTCAATAAGCAGCTTGTAACGCGTGAAGAGGCAGCCTCGGCTGTTGAGGCTCAATTGCAAGCCAAGTTGCAGACGCTTGAGTCGACGATGTCGTCTAATGAAGCATCTTCGACGCAGCTCTTGACTGACTTAGAATTAAAACAGGTCGAGTTTACTACCCAGTCTGAGCGGCTTGCGGGCTTAGAAGCTGAGGTAAGCGTTTTTGCTAATGATCGTGAGCAGCAAGCATCTGTTCTGCGCGACCAAGAGTCCGAGCTTGATGAGCTTGCTCAGCAACTTAATCAGCTCAATGTTGAGTTGGCAGCATCCCAAGAGAAACAAGCGGGGTTGGAATCATCGCTGACGGCTGCTGAGCAAGCAGGCGCTGAGTCGGCGAGTCAGTTAACCGATGTTGCCGCAGAGTGTGATGGTTTAAAACAGAGCTTGGCGGCGGCAGAAGGTAGTGCGAACACAGTGTTAGAGGAGCAGTCGAGGTTAATCACACAGCTAGCTGAGGCCGAGCAGCAAGGTGTGGCATTACAGGCGGAGTTAGAGACGGCTGCTGCTTCAGCGGATGAGTCTGCTGAATTAACACTTCAATTGCAAGCTCGGTTGGATGAAGGTGAAGAGAGTTTGCAGTTACTCAAGCGTGGCGCAGATAAAATTCAAGGCGAATTAGAGCACGCCGAGGCGGCGTTGAGTGAGCTGGCTGACAGTAAGGAAGGCGTTACTGATGAATTAACCCAGCAATTAACGGGGTTGAAGTCTGAGCTGGCGCAAGCGGCTAGTGTAACGGGGGAAGCGGAGCAACGCTTAAGCGAATTAAACACCCAGTTGGAGCAAGCGCAAGCAGGCTCAATTGCGGCGGAACAATCAAGTAATGAGCAGTTGCAGCAGCTTGAGCAGCAGCGTGTGGACTTGGAGGCCCAACTAGCCGCGCAGCTGCGAGAGCATGAGGTTTCTGATGCTCTGCAGGCTGAACAGAAAATTAGTTTGCAGCAGGCCTTAAGCGCAGCGCAGGCTGAGCAGCAAGCTGTTGATGGAGCGCTTGCTGAGATGACGGCTGAGAAAGAGGGCGTTCAGCAGCGGTTGCTTGAATTGCAAGATCAACTCGCGAGTGGTTTGGATGCTCAGGAGCAGTTAACCACGCAGCTCGGCGAGTTACGGGCGGAGCTTGAAGAAAGCTCGCAAGAACGAGAGGTCGAGCGACTTCAGTTGACATCATCGCTTGAACAAGCCGCCGAGGCTAATCGAGAGCTAGATAGTTCGCTCAATGAACAGCAACAACGGTTTAGCGAAGCTGAATCGACGCAGGCGGAGCAGAACGCGGGATTAGAGATAGCTCTCGATGCGGCGAAAGCGGATCATCAAACCTTGGATGAGAAATTAAGCGAAGCGGTCACCGCAAAGGAAGGGGCCCAGCAACAGTTGCTTGAGTTACAGGAGCAGCTAGCGAGTGGTTTGG
>MAAM01000005.1 GCA_002162695.1 Cycloclasticus sp. 46_120_T64
TAACCATTTGCGCGCCCATGTTTTGGAACTTGTCTTTTAATTCGATTTCTTTCGCAACAGACACACCATCTTTAGTGATCGTTGGGCCGCCGAAACCTTTATCTAAAACAACGTTTCGACCTTTAGGGCCTAAGGTTACTTTAACTGCTTTTGCTAGTATATTAACGCCTTCAACCATTAAGCTGCGTGCGTCATCTCCAAATTTAACTTGCTTTGCCATCTGTATATTCCTTAATTAATTCGTGGTTTTATTCAACAACAGCAATGACGTCGCTTTCGCTCATCACTAATAATTCGCCGCCTTCTACTTCAACTTCGGTGCCAGCATATTTGCCAAACAACACTTTGTCGCCAACTTTTACAGACATTGGGCGCAAGTCACCTTTGTCGTTTACCGCACCATTACCGACGGCAATAACTTCACCGCGGCTTGGTTTTTCTTTTGCAGAATCTGGAAGTACGATACCGCCGGCACTCATTGCTTCTTCTTCAACGCGCTGGATGATGACACGATCACCTAATGGACGTAAATTCATTACTAACTCTCCTGATTGATTTAATTCGATTTAATTTAATAACGCTTTAGATATGGGGCGGGGTATTTTGAAATCAACCCCCTGTATATAAAAAATAACGAGGGTTCGATAAATTTAATACTCAGCCTATCAGCTGGGCCAATCTTAACGGCTGCGGGTTGACTGTCAAGGGAGGAACCTCTGGGCAAGTGAGGGTGACTTTATACCGGCTCCCCAAGCAATCCAATAAAAACTCAGTTACCATAACAAACCCAGTAACAGCAAGCCAACACCGCTCATGAATGACCAGCAATTATTAAGGTACAGCCGGCAAATTATGCTGCCTGCGATCGACATTGAAGGGCAAGAACGTTTGCTAAACTCCCGTGTACTTATTATCGGTATGGGTGGTCTAGGCAGCCCCGTTGGGCTGTACTTGGCGGCAGCCGGTATCGGTCATTTGGTGATTAACGATTTCGACGACGTTGACCTATCTAATCTGCAGCGGCAAATTGCCCACAGTACTGACGACATCGGTCTACCTAAAGTAGACTCGGCAAAAAAATCATTGCTCGCCATCAACCCGCAGATCGAGATAACGGCGCTCAACCAGAAACTATCGGCCAATGATTTATTCGCACAAGTCAGCCAAGCCGACCTTGTGCTGGATTGCTGTGATAATTTCGGCAGCCGCTTTGCCATCAACGACGCCTGCGTGCAAAGCAAAACCCCCTTGGTCTCGGGTGCGGCGATTCGTTTCGAAGGGCAAATCTCGGTGTTCAACCCACTAGACTCAAACAGCCCTTGTTATAACTGCCTCTACCCACGGGATGGCAGCGTCGCTGAAAGCTGTTCCGATAACGGCGTAATCGCCCCCATCACCGGCATTATTGGTAGCATGCAAGCACTGGAAGCGATTAAGTTACTCAGCAAAGCGGGCGAGAGTTTACAAGGCCGCGTATTATTACTCGATGGTTTATCCATGCAATGGCAAAGTATGCGCTTACCACGCAACCCCAAGTGCCCTACTTGCTCACCGTCCTAAGCAACACAAAGCACTTGCATTCAACATTAAAAAACATATACTTGAAGCCAATAAGAGCAGAGAAATTACTGACTAACACTTTAAAGAATAATTAAAGGAGACTTATCATGAAATGGGAAACACCTACTTATAAAGATCTACGTTTCGGTTTTGAAGTAACGATGTACATCTACAACCGATAGTTTACAATTCGTTTTTTAAAGGGGGGGTTCCAGCTGGAACCCCCCTTTTTTATTTCAGCTAGATAAGTAACTTAATTATGCAAATTCGAGTCCTAGGTTCTGGTGCCGGCGGCGGCTTCCCTCAGTGGAATTGTAGCTGCCCTAATTGCAAAGCCGTTAGAGCCAACAATATAAACGCAACCACACGTAATCAATCGTCTATTGCGGTGTCATCCGATGGTGAGCACTGGGTATTGTTTAATGCCTCGCCCGATGTACGCGCGCAATTAGAAAATTTCCCCGAGATTCACCCGAAGGATAAAGTTCGCGGCACCGGCATTGAAGCGATTGTCATCATCGACTCGCAAATTGACCACGTGACCGGCCTGCTCATTTTACGCGAAGGCGACCCGTTAAATATTTACTGCACCGAGATGGTTAAACAAGACTTAACCAGCGGCTTCCCTATTTTCAACATTCTCGAACACTTCTGCGGCGTCAACGAACACCCTATTCCATTGAATGGCGATGCGTTTACGGTTAACAATATTGACGATTTAGAGTTCACTGCGTTGCCGCTTAAAAGTAAAGCGCCGCCGTATTCACCGCACCGCGACGACCCACACGAGGGCGATAATATCGGCATCATCATCCGCCAACCATCAACCGGCAAAAGCGTGTTTTATGCTCCCGGCCTCGGCATGATTGAACCACACGTAGAAGCGGCGATGACCCAAGCCGATTGCGTGCTGGTAGACGGCACGTTTTGGACCGATGACGAGCTCGCCTCAGTAGGCAGGCCCTTACTCGCGAGAAAAATCGGCCATTTACCGCAGTCTGGCGAGGGCGGCATGATTGAATTTTTAGACCGTTTGCAGAAACCTCGAAAAGTTTTGATTCATATCAATAACACCAACCCTATTTTAAATGCCGATTCAGCAGAACGCGATATACTGAGTCAACACGGCATTGAAGTGTCGTATGACAATATGAGTATTGAGGTTTAATAATGACTGAGCAAACACCCTGGAGCAGAGCAGAGTTTGAACAAAAGCTACGAGATATGGAACGCTTCTACCATATCAAGCATCCCTATCATGTGATGATGCATGAAGGCAAACTCAACAAAAAACAAATCCAAGGCTGGGTCGCTAACCGTTATTACTACCAAATAAACATCCCGCTAAAAGACGCGGCGATTATGGCCAATTGCCCTGATCGAGACACCCGTGCACAATGGATTCAACGAATTATTGACCACGATGGCGCGCCGGGTGAACAAGGCGGCATTGAAGCATGGATTCAACTCGGCGAAGCGGTGGGCCTCAGTCGCGAAGAAATCACCTCTGAGCAGCACGTCTTACCCGGTGTTCGTTTTGCGGTTGATGCCTATGTAAACTTTGCTCGTCAAGCCGATTGGCATGAAGCGGCCAGCTCATCGCTAACCGAGTTATTTGCACCCAAAATACATCAACAACGGCTTGATAATTGGCCTGAAAACTATCCGTGGATTGCCACTAACGGTTTAAGCTATTTCCAAAACAGGCTTAGTGAAGCACGGCGTGACGTTGAACATGGTTTACGCATCACCTTGGATTGGTATAAAACCCGTCCACAACAAGAGCGCATGGTTGATATTTTAAAGTTCAAACTGGATATTTTATGGACTATGGCTGATGCGATGCACATGGCATATGTGCACGAAATGCCGCCTTATTTCACGGTGGAATCATGAGCCTAGATAACAGCAAACTATGCCGTTTATCCGTAGGCTACCGACTGCAATGGGAACAAGCACAAAACATGTTTGTGCTGTTATACCCAGAAGGCATGGTTGAGCTCAATCAAAGCTCGGCAGAAATCCTCCAACTCTGCGATGGCAACAACTCACTCGATAAGATCGTCAAAACACTCGAGGAAAAATTCGCCGCCACAGGGCTTGAGGCAGACATCATTAACTTTTTAAACTCGGCATTAGACAATGGCTGGATCACTCAAAGCGCCTAGTCCTCCGCGTTGGTTATTGGCCGAGCTGACCTACGCTTGCCCCTTGCAATGCCCGTATTGCTCCAACCCTGTAGATTACGCGAGCATCGGCGAAGAACTGTCCACCGATGATTGGAAGCGCGTACTGAAACAATCACGCGAAATGGGCGCGGTCCAACTCGGTTTATCCGGCGGCGAACCGCTGGTTAGAAACGACCTCGTCGAGCTGGTTGGATACGCCCGCGAGTTGGGTTATTACAGCAACTTAATTACCTCCGGCTACAATATGTCAGAGGAGAAAATCATCCAGCTCAAACAAGCCGGACTCGATCACATTCAAATTAGCCTACAAGCCAGCTCGCAAGAACTCAACGACTTCATTGCCGGCACCAGCAGTTTTGTAGAAAAAAAGCAGGTCGCCAAACAGATCAAGAAACACGGTTACCCGATGGTGCTGTGCGTTGTTTTACACCGGCAGAATATCCACCAAATGAAAGATATTTTGGAGATGGCGATCGAACTCGGTGCCGATTTTGTAGAACTGGCCAATACTCAATACTACGGTTGGGCGCACCATAACCGTGACCAACTAATGCCAACCCAGCAGCAGCTCAACGAGGCCGAAGCGATTGCTAAAGAGTATCAGGCGAGCCAACAAGGTAAGATGAAAATCTATTACGTAGTACCCGATTACTACGAAGGCCGCCCCAAAGCGTGCATGAACGGCTGGGGCACCACCTTTTTAACCATCGCCCCCGATGGATTAGCGCTACCCTGTCATTCCGCTAGGCAACTGCCTAACTTTGACTGCCCTAGTGTGAAGGACTATTCCATTTCCGAGATTTGGCACGAGTCGAAGGCCTTCAATTACTTCCGTGGCGATGACTGGATGCAAGAACCTTGCAGAAGCTGTAAAGACAAAGATAAGGACTTCGGTGGTTGTCATTGCCAAGCCTTTTTATTAACCGGCGATGCGAAAAACACCGACCCCGTCTGCGACCTGTCTCCCTTGCACCATACCGTTCGCGACGCGATCAAACAATCTGAACAACCGAGTGAACAAGCGCTATTATTTCGTAACTCGAAAAACTCTAAACTACTCAACAACTAAGCCCTTTCGGCTTTAAAAGGACCCCATTATGAAAGTCACTGCGGCAGTTGCCTGGGAAGCCGGCGCACCCTTATCCATTGAAGAAATCGACTTGGCCGGCCCACGCGCGGGTGAAGTACTGATTCGTCATGTCGCCGCAGGAGTCTGCCATACTGATGCCTTCACCCTCTCCGGTGATGATCCAGAAGGCATATTTCCCGCCGTATTGGGCCATGAAGCGGGTGCTGTTGTTGAAGAAATAGGCGCTGGTGTCACCTCCGTGGCGGTCGGCGATCACGTGATTCCGCTATACACCCCCGAGTGTGGCCAGTGTAAGTTTTGCCTGTCGGGAAAAACCAATCTTTGCCAAGCCATCCGGCAAACTCAGGGTCAGGGGCTGATGCCCGATGGCAGCTCCCGTTTTTCAAAAAATGGTAAAACCATCTACCACTATATGGGCACTTCGTCATTTGCCGAGTACACCGTATTACCAGAAATATCACTGGCCAAAATCAACAAAGCAGCGCCTCTCGATAAAGCCTGTTTATTAGGCTGCGGGGTCACCACCGGCATTGGTGCGGTGCTTAATACCGCGAAGGTTGAGGCTGGCAGTAGCGTGGCCATTTTTGGTTTAGGAGGGATCGGTTTAAGCGCTATTCAAGGCGCGGTTATCGCCCAGGCTTCACGCATTATTGCGGTTGATATTAACGAAGACAAGTTTGAATTTGCCAAGCAACTCGGCGCAACAGATTGCACTAACCCCAACAATTTCGACCAGCCTATTCAAGACGTCTTGGTTGATATGACCGATGGCGGGGTGGACTATTCCTTTGAGTGTATTGGCAACGTCAATACCATGCGTTCAGCACTCGAGTGCTGCCATAAGGGCTGGGGTGAATCGATCATTATCGGCGTAGCTGGCGCGGGGCAGGAAATAAGCACCCGCCCATTCCAACTCGTGACGGGTCGCGTCTGGCGCGGCACCGCCTTTGGCGGGGTCAAAGGCCGTAGTGAATTGCCCGGCTATGTTGAACGGTATCTCGCAGGCGAGATCAAAATCGACGAAATGGTCAGCTATACCATGCCGCTCAGCGATATCAATCGCGCCTTTGATTTAATGCACCAAGGCAAAAGCATCCGCTCGGTTATTATCTATTAATCACTTAAAAAGTCATCCGCGGCAGTCACTAAGGCGTCGATCATTTCTTCGCCATGCGCTAAGTGATTAGAACGCGGCAAGCCAATAAAATGCGCATGCGGTAACGCCATCGCTAGCGAATGCGAAGACTCAATCGGGCACATATGATCTAAACGCCCGTGAATAATCGTTAACGGTATATTCGCTAAACGTTGTGCATTGTGCAAAATTTGATCGTCGTCGATAAAATAATGATGCCGCGCATAATGAGTTTCAATGCTCGCCTGCGCAATCGCCGTTGCTGGCACCTCGCCAGCCAGCTCGCTGGCATTAAACTGTTCTCCTAACACCACCGCGCCGCCCCACATATCCCATTCACGCCCCGCCTCTTGCTGCACTTGCAGATCCGCCGACAGTAAACGCTGGTGATACGCGGAAACTAAATCGTCGCGTTCATCCTGCGGTATCGCCGCAACAAATCGCTGCCATGCATCGGGGTAAAGGCGGCTAGCGCCATCCTTTAAAAACCAGTCGGCATCACAGTCTCTGGCTAAAAACGTACCGCGAATAATCAAAGCCAATACCTGCTGGGTATGCCGCTGGGCGTATAACAAGGCGAGGGTTGCCCCCCAGGAACCACCAAATAACAACCACTGCTTGATCCCCAAGGCTAAGCGAATCATTTCCATATCGGCCATCAATAAACCCGTCGTATTATTGTTTAACTGACCCAAAGGTCGCGAACGCCCCGCGCCACGTTGGTCCATTAAAATAATATGGTATTTCTCGGGGTTAAAAAAGCAGCGATGATGATCCTTACAACTGGAGCCAGGGCCGCCGTGTAAAAAGATCACCGGCGTACCCTCTGGGTTACCCGCCTGCTGCACATAAACCTCATGACCATCACCGGTCTCGAACCATTGTTCGCTAAACGGCTCGATACTCGGATACAAAACTTTATTCATTGATATTCCCCTACCACGCGTCGCTAAAGCCGATCTAGATCAGAACTAGGGCCAACAGAGTACGCTATACTTATTCATTTTTTGACGAGCCAGCTTAACATGTTCGACTTCATTATTATTGGTGGTGGGATTATCGGCCTATTAACCGCCAAAGAATTGCAGCAAACCGGCGCTCGTGTCGCCATTATTGAAAAAAACAGTCCCGAGCAGCAAGCCACCCGCGCCGCCGGTGGGATTTTATCGCCGATGCGGCCTTGGCACTACTCCGATGCGGTCAATGCGATCAGTCAAATCAGCCAATCGATTTACCGAGATTTATCACAGCAACTACACAGCGCAACCGGCATTGACCCCGAATGGATCTTATCCGGCATGCTGGTATTACACGATGAGGAAACAGCGGAGGCGATACGCTGGTGTCAGCAACACCAAGCAGCCCATAAGATGCTAGCGGCCCGTGAATTCCAGCAACAATTCCCTTACTTAAAACCCATCCAACAACCTGCTTTACTGCGTGATGACGTAGCGACCATTCGCCCCGCTCAGTTAGCCGCCGCACTCAGCCGTTATTTAAGTGATCAAGGTGTGCGCTTTTTCAAACAAAATGCCCAATCATTGCTGTTCAACAAACAGCGCATTAGCGGCGTGCAACTGGCTAACGAGGTCATTAAAGCGAAGGAGTACATTATTTGTGGTGGCGCATGGAGCCCGCAATTAATTCCTGCCGAATCTCCCGCACCGGAGATCTTACCGGTTAAAGGTCAAATGATTTGCTTTCCGGCAATAGGTATTCCCAAGCCCTGCATGGTGATGGACGGTAACCGCTATATCATTCCAAGGCTCGACGGGCAAGTCGTCGTCGGTAGCACCCGTGAGAATACCGGCTTTGATGCCAGTACCAGCCCCGAGGCCTTCGCCGAACTACGCAAGTTTGCAGAAGAATTATTGCCCGCACTAAAAGGGCTAGAACCACACGCACATTGGGCGGGCCTGCGCCCCTCATCCCCCGACAGCATTCCCTATATTTGCCGGGTAGAGCCCTATGACAATTTAAGCCTAAATGCCGGGCACTTTAGAAATGGTATCGTATTAGCGCCAGCAAGTGCGCAAGTCATGGTCGATATTTTATTAGAGCGCTCGAGCCATATCGATCACTCGCCATATCAACTTAGGCGTAGTAGCTCTGCCAACTAACCTTGGTTTCATAAATCATCATACCAATTGATATGATAATTTATGACCCAACTTTGCCATCAGTTTCGCTTCTTTATCTAAGTCAGCAACATTCAACGCTTGCTCAAGAAAAAAGCCTTTATCGATCGTCAGCTGCAGGTGGCTGCCAGCTACTTTCATGCGTAATAAATCGATAACTAAGGGCTGCCGACTATTATTGAGTAGTACCGCCAAACGAAATAAGCGGACTAAGCGTGTGAGTACTTTATGACTCACCGTACGCATTAAAGGCAAGCTTCGCCTTTTAAATTTTTTCCGTCCATTGCTGACCAAAACACCTAATAATTGCTGCTCGTCTTGATTGAACCCAGGCAGTTCGCTATTCGCTAAAATATAACCCGAGTGGCTCTGAAAATCGCTCACGCTAATTTGCAGCCCTACCTCATATAAGTGTGCCGCTTCGACTAACAGCACATTGAACCCCGCCCCCTCAAGCTTCCAATCAACCGCAACCTGATTCCATAGGTACTCACAAGTTTCTGCTACCTGCAGGGCCTGTTTTCGGTCTACATGATAGCGAGTTTGCATGTCTTGCCGAGTCAGCAAGCGGGCACTCCTCTCGTTACCTTGAGACTCCATTTCAAGTAACACTCCTTCACGCAAGGCAGCACTACAGAATGTCAGTTCACTCACCCCTAAACTTTTCATCACCGCGATCATAATAGCGATACCTGCTGGCAATACTGCCGCTCGCGCCTCATCAATACCAACCCATGCCAATTTTTCAAAACCCGATTTTTGGCACAATAACTCTCTTAACTCTAAAAGCTCACTCAATAATAATTTTTCCGAATGATCCCCCACTAAACCAACCGCTTTTAACAGTGCCTTCGCCGTACCCGAGGTTGCAAAGCCCCTGTTCCATTTAAACTGTTTAAACCGATGAGAACAGAACTCTAACTTTTGCAAAGCGGCTATCTCGGCTTTTTTGAATACTTTCTCATTCAGCTCTTTCGAAAAAAATCGCTCCGTGAAACTAAGACAGCCCATGCTTTTGCTTTCTCGATAATGTGTCTCACTACCTTCACCCACCACTATTTCTGTGCTACCACCGCCAATATCGATCACCAAGCAGCGACCGAGTAGTGACTCACTTTGCACCACACCTTGGTAAATAAGTCGCGCTTCCTCGCAGCCCGAAATAATTTCTATTGGGAAACCCAGCGCTCGCTCAGCCAGCGTTAGAAATGCATTACGGTTATGAGCCTCACGGATGGTGTGCGTTGCCACAACCCTAACCTTCGTCGCGCGTGTTTCTTTTATGATCGCGCCCATTTCTTTAAGGCTAGAGACGGCGCGTAGCATTGCTTCACAATTCAATTCATTTGATTTATCTAAGCCCGATCTCAATTTAACTCGATGCTTAACACGCTTGATAGGCTCAATCGTAGCCGAATGCACCCTAGCAATAATTAAATGGAAGCTATTAGAGCCTAAGTCTAGTGCTGCCAGCAGTTCAGAGTCATCATTTTTATCAGTCATATGCTTTTATTTTCAATCGCTTTTAGGTAATCATATATCGCGAGTTGCGAACGTATTTTTCGTTTATTGCCGCGCGGTCGATATTCATTCATTTGTTTTTTATCGATAATCCTAGCTTTCGTTTTATCACTCCACTGCAGATTAAAAATGTGAATGAGTCGCTTTTTTATATCATCATCATAAACGGGGCAGCCCACTTCAATTCTTCGGTCAATATTCCGCGTCATCCAATCCGCTGAACCAATCACCACCTTCGGCTTACCATTATTATGAAAAATACTCACCCGCGTATGCTCTAAGAAACGATCCACTATCGAAATAATTTCAATGTTCTCACTCATCCCTATCACCCCAGGAACCAACACACACATGCCACGGATGATCATCCGTATCTTCACCCCTACACAACTCGCCTCATATAATTTGTCGATAACGGGTTTATCATCAATGTTATTAACTTTAATCAGTATCTCGGCCTTAGCCCCCTGCTGCGCGTGTTTTATTTCATTGTCGATAGCGGCCATGATCCATTCTCGGGTACCAATCGGCGAAACAATCAGGTGCTTAAATGCCATTTTTTTATAACTATGCACAATGAAGTCAAAAACCCCAGCCACCTCTTGAGTAATATCTTTATGGCAGGTAAACAAGCTGTAGTCGGTATAAATTTTGGCCGTTTTTTCGTGAAAATTACCCGTTCCAATATGTGCGTACTGCACCGTTTGGTTCTTTTCGTGACGACTAATCAGGCACAGCTTGCTATGACACTTTAACGAGGGCACACCAAACTCCACCTTAACGCCACCCTCCGTCAACACCCGCGCCCACTCAATATTTGCTTGCTCATCGAAACGGGCATGCAACTCGATCACCGCCATCACCTTTTTGCCATTTCTAACCGCATTAATCAACGACTTGATAATACGGCTATTATTAGCGACTCGGTAAACACTAATTTTAATATCAAAAACCGCTGGGTCAAACGCAGCCTGACGTAACATTTCGGTAAAGTGACTGAATTTATGATACGGGTAAAACAGTAATATATCTTGCTGCTTCATCGACTTGAAAACACTTGGATAGCGGCTAAAGTCAGCCGATAGCAAGGGAGAGATCTTTGGATTTTCTAAGTGCTTACGCCCGACATTCGGGAAATTGATAAAGTCGCGAAAATTATGATAACGCCCACCCGGAACAATACAGTCATGCCGCGTGATACCTAGTTTGTCCTTCAACATTTGAATCGCCTCAGGGGACATTTGGCGCTCGTAAACAATTCGCACCGGCGGTGAATTCAAGCGCTGCTTTAACCCAGTAGACATGCGTTCCAACAAGGATTGATCGATATCATCGGTTAACCCAAAATCAGCATCACAAGTCACCTTCATCGAAGAAATATGGTGTTCGTCATAATCGAAGTAATGCGCAAATATATCGTCAAAACAATAGCGAATGGCATTATCAGACATAATAATATTTTTCCGACGCTTCCCTTTCTCTCGTGGCAACTCGATAAACCTCGTCGAATCATTGGTCGGCACGGCAATCGCCGCATAATTGACGACTTGCTTGCCTTTGAGCATTTCACAAATCAGATACGTCGTATCGTCTTTTAATAAAGAACCGAGATCAAGATGACCATTAATAATGATCGGTTCAATATAAGGTTTCAATTCATTGAAAAAATACTCGCGCAACCAAAGTCCTTGTTCATCACTCAGCTGATCTTCATTGATCAGGAAAACATGCTGCTGTGCCAAGCCTTTTAGCACCTCAAAATAAATAACTTCAAACTCTTCCTGCAGCCTTAGAACTTTTTTCTTAATGGCTCTAAACAACTTTTTACTGGGCGTTTCCTCGGCCAAGTTCTTTTCAATCAGCACCTTACGCTTAACATTTGCCACTCGCACACGAAAGAACTCATCTAGGTTATTTGAAAATATACCCAAAAATCGCACCCGCTCTACAATCGGCACCGATTTATCCGCGGCCTCTTGCAAAACACGCTCATTAAAAGCAAGCCAGCTCAACTCTTTTTCTACGTACTGATACCCCTCATCACTTTTCACTTATACCACTCTTAAAGCTATATTATTAGCGGTCTAGCATGGCGTCTTAACGTTACATTTTGGTTACAGAACCGTTACAGCTGCATGGCAGAACCATGACAAATCGCCGATCGACCGAGCGATAACGCTATCTCAAATCCTCAGCCGTTCAGCGCGGTTGGTTTAGAAAGCACAACGCCAACGATTCCAGCCAATACGCCAACCGGCCTTGTTGTTTCATCATAAAGCCCACGTGGCCACCGTTTTCAGGGTTGATTAAACGCATATTCTTGCCCAACTCATGTTCCTTAGGTAATACGGATCGGCTCATAAACGGGTCATCCAGCGCGTTAATTAATAAGGTATCAAGCTGAATATTCTTTAGATAGCCCAAGGAACTAGATTGTGCATAGTAGTCGTGCACATCATCAAAACCGTTCAAGGCCGCCACTACTTGATGATCAAACTGCCAAAAGCTACGGACTTTACGTAAGTCACCCAGTGCATTTAACCGCGCTAACTCATCGTTTATCCCCTGTTGTGCGAAGTAACGTTTCTTTTCGGCTATTTGCTGCTTCATCGCCGAAATGAGGTGGTAGCGATAAACTTTAGAAAACCCCTGATCAACACGGTCGGCACAACTGGCCAAACAATAAGGAACCGACACAGCCATCGCCGCTTCTATTTGCAAGTTAGAGGCTTTCTCAGCCAACCACTTCAACATCATATTTCCGCCTAAAGAAAAACCCACGCTGTACACCGGCAGGTCACGGTAACGCATCCGAACCAACTGGTACAACTGATCAATATCATCGATAAAACCGGCGTGATAACTACCCGCCTTTAAGTTGCTCTCTCCGCTACAGCCACGAAAGTTGATGGCCGCAACACGGTAACCCGCATCCGCCAACACTCGCTGTAAACCTAGGATATAGTGTGACTGAGAGCTTCCAGTTAAGCCATGCAGCAAGATAACAACACCGCGTTGCCCAGCGCCATACCAATCCACGTCGAAAAAGTCGTTATCCTCGGTATCGATGCGCTCGCGTTGACGCTGCAGTTTAATACCTGGCCGAAAGGCACTCGGCCATAAGGTCTGGATATGCGGGTTAGAGAAACCCAACGGAGCCGTAAAGGGGTTTAACATGAGCTTATTGTCTGTGCCATAAACGTTTAATAATCGGCCACCTAAAGGCCAATAATACCCCTAAAACCAGCGCATAAATAATCGGTTCTGTATTATCCAATTTGGTTAACCAGAAAAAGTGAATAAGCCCGAGCACCGCTATCAAATATACCGAACGGTGCAAGCTCTGCCAGTTCGGACCCAACAACCGCATAGAGGCTAAATTTGAAGTCAACGCCAAGGGCAATAACATCGTATACGCCAGCAAACCCAAAATAATATAAGGGCTTTCGGGCACGTCAACCAACATATTCTCTAAGCTTAACGATTGATCCAATACCAGCCAGACCAGCAAGTGCAGGCTCGCATAAAAGAAACAAAATAAACCCAGCATACGGCGAAAGCGTATCGGCAAGGACGATTTAAACACCTTTCGCAGCGGTGTCATGGCTAGGCTAATCAGCAAGAAACGCAAGGTCCAATCACCGGTGCGAAAGTGCAAACGCTGAATCGGATCCGCACCCAGTAAATCATTAAAGGCATCCCAAGCTATCGACAAAAATGGCGACAAACACACTATAAAAACCAGAGTTTTCAAGCAAAACCACTGTAATTTAGAAAATTTCAACACAGCCCACCCAGCACCATCATCAAAAAAACGTTTTAAGGTTCATGCCCTTGTATAGATAAGCCACCTCGTCGGCATAACCATTAAACAACTCGGTATTGCGCTTAGGACTAAATAACGAGGCTCCAATGACTCGCTCACGGCGCTGACTCCAGCGCGGGTGTGGCACTTGCGGATTCACATTGGCGTAAAAACCGTATTCACCCGAAGCCGCTTGATTCCATGAAGTCGCCGGCATCGTTTCACTAAAACGGATTTTGACAATGGATTTAATGCTTTTAAAACCATATTTCCACGGCACCACCAAACGTAGCGGCGCGCCATTTTGCTTCGGCATCATCTCGCCATATAAACCCGTCGCCATCAGGCTCAGTGGGTTCATCGCCTCGTCCATTCTTAAGCCCTCCACATACGGCCATTTCAAACTGCCACTGCGCTGACCCGGCATTTGTTCAGGGTCGTATAAGGTGGTGAATTCAATATATTTGGCTTTCGAGGTGGGTTTTAATTGTTTAATCAGACTCGCCAATGGAAAGCCAATCCACGGCACCACCATCGACCACGCTTCGACACAGCGTAAACGATAAATTCGCTCCTCTAATTGCTGACGCTTTAAAATATCCTCTAAGTCATACACCCCAGGTTTCTCGACCTCACCTTCGATGCTGACGCTCCACGGTTTGGTTTTTAGGGTATGCGCCCGAACTACTGGGTCACCTTTTGCGGTGCCAAATTCGTAAAAATTATTATAGGTCGTCACATATTCATACGGCGTTAGTTCAGACTTAAGCGCCGACTCACTGGCTAGATAATCGGCTATTTTATCGCCCGCCCATAAGGTCGACGGCGCTAAACCTGCGGCCAACATCGCGGTAGAACTCCGCGTTAAAAAACTTCTACGTGACGCCGATATTAAAGCGCGGCTATTGTCATAGTGCTGCCTTGGAGTCACATCATTATCGCTCAATGGGCTCTTTTTCTTAATTAACATATTCACTCATCCTTTGTTATCTATGTTGTAGACCTCTTTTTCTAGTAAATACTTTCAACTCAGAAAAATAACGCTATCATAAGCCTCCTCTAAGAACTTATTCCTTCTCAACATGGGACGATACAGACCACCTGCCCCGCCAAAATCACCGTATATAACCCAGCAGGGTTTTGTCATATTACAACAGGAAGAGGAGCAGTTATGGCTAAAACGACGCAAAGTTGTTGCTGCCTTATCAGCCGCCGCTGCTGAAGGTGATCGCTCCGAAAACGCCGAGTACCTATATAGAAAGAAGGAGCTTGGTGGCATCGACTGGCGCATTCGCTACTTGCAAAAACGCTTACCCAACTTACAGCAAGTGAGCGATAAACCGAGCAATACTGAACAAGTATTTTTTTCTGCGATTGTTAGTTTAGAAGATGATGAGGGCAATGAAACTGTTTACCGCATTGTTGGCCCCGATGAAATTGACCACGAAAAATATAATATCAGCATGGATTCACCCGTTGCGAAGGCCTTATTTAAGAAGAAGCTTGATGATGAAATACACGTTAGCACCCCTGCTGGCAAGATCAACTACCTGATTACCGATATTCGTTATGAATAAAACTCAAGCCCATTGCCGCTGCGGCTCAACTCAATCCTTTGCCCAGTGCTGCGGCCCTTTTTTAAGTCGACAGGACAAACCAAATAGCGCCGAACAACTCATGCGCTCACGCTTTACTGCGTTTAGCTTACAAAACTTTCAGTACCTACTCGACACTTTACACCCCAGTAAACGACAAGACGATGAACTAGCTTCCTTACAGCAAAGCGCGCAAAACACCCGCTGGCTTCAACTGACTATTTTACAAACCGAATCCGGACAAGCCGGTGACGGCGAAGGGCTGGTTGAGTTCACCGCCAGCTTCGAAGAAGATGGCCAGCTCTATCAATTACACGAACGTTCTCAGTTTGTTTTTCAGCAACAGCAATGGTATTACACCGAGGGTGACAACCAAGTCAGTCCAATCAGCCTTAAAATAGGCCGTAACGATGCGTGTTGGTGTCAGAGTGGGAAGAAGTTTAAGAAATGCCATGGCTGAGAGCTTTTCAGCAAAGCTCTTCGTTAATTTTTTAATTAAAACTACTTACAAGCCGAAATACTCACCGTAAAATAAGCAGCTTACAATCAAACACAGTGATTTCATTATGGTTAAACACATCGTTTTATGGACTCTGCACGACAATGCAGAAGGCAAGTCAAAACTAGACAATGCTCAATTAGCTAAAACCAAGCTTGAGGCGCTTAAAGGCCTTATTCCAAGTATTATTGATATTGAGGTAGGCATTAATTTAGTCGGCGAAGCCAGTTCGGTGGATATTTGTTTATATTCAACCTTCAAAGATGAAGCGGGGTTAAAAGCCTATCAAGTTCACCCTGAACATCAAAAAGTACTGCCCTTTATGATGGCGATAAAAGCAGAACGTCACGTTATTGATTACTCTATTTAATAATGTTTGAGGCGGGTAGCTTTGGTCTATGGGCGATGTTTGCATTTTGGACCAGCGCTATTGGCGGCATTTTTCTCGCTATCAAGTGGGCGAATAAAAAAGGCAAAAAAAGTCCAGCGCCCCCTGACATCATTATCCAATCGCTCAAAAAACGTTTAGCCGATGGCGAGATCAGCGAAGAAGAATATCAACGTCGCTTAAGGAACCTCTGATTAAACGGGTTATAAAAAAGCCGAATAGACGTGTACGTCTATTCGGCTTTAAACTCAGTATCAAGCTGACCCAGCAGTGATTACCCCACCCACTTCCGCGCATTTCTAAACATTCTCATCCACGCACCATCTTCAGACCAATCTTCCGGTGACCAGCTGTTTTGTACCGCTCTAAAACAACGCTCTGGGTGAGGCATCATAATCGTAAAACGCCCATCATCGCTTGTTAAGCCGGTAACGCCCTGCGCCGAACCATTCGGGTTGAATGGGAACTGTTCCGTTACCTCACCTTCATGGTCAATATACCTAAGTGCAATATGACCACTCACTTGACCATCAGTAAATTCGGTTCGCCCTTCGCCGTGAGCAATGGCAACCGGCATTTGTGAACCTTCCATACCCGCCAATAAAATAGATGGCGAGCTTTGAATTTCAACCATCGCCACTCGTGCTTCAAACTGCTCTGATTCGTTACGCACGAAACGCGGCCAGTCTTGCGCACCCGGAATCAACTCATGCAAGTTAGATAACATTTGGCAACCATTACAAACGCCTAAACCAAAGGTATCGGGTCGGTTAAAGAAGTCGCTGAATGTTTTTCTTGCCTGCTCGTTGAATAGGATTGATTTTGCCCAACCTTCACCCGCACCCAATACATCACCGTAGGAGAAGCCGCCACAAGCCGCTAAACCAACAAAGGCAGACAGGTCTTTTTCGCCCGAAATTAGTTCACTCATATGAACATCAACCGACTCAAAACCTGCTTTGGCAAAGGCAACCGCCATTTCAACATGACCATTAACACCTTGCTCACGCAAAATAGCCACCTTCGGACGTTCAGTTAACCCTTCAACAATATTATCGTTTTGATCAAAGCTTAACGAGGCAAATAAACCCGTATCGTCATTATTACTGATCCGTGCAAACTCATCGGCTGCGCAATCGGCATTATCACGTAATGCCTGCATTTTGTAAGACGTTTCCGACCATGCTTGCTGCAAATCGGCACGTGTTTCATTCAATACTTCCTTACCTTTTTCGCGCAAGATAACCCGCTGTGAATTATTCGCCGAACCAATAACAGACACATAATCAGCCAAACCATTCGCCGTTAATGTTTCCAATACAGCCGTTTCTTTCGACTGGCTAACTTGAATAACCGCACCCAGCTCTTCATTAAATAATGTGCTGAGTAGATCTGTTGATAGATCAATATCAATACCGCAACGTCCAGCAAAGGCCATCTCGGTCACGGTTGCCCATAAGCCGCCATCAGAGCGATCATGATAGGCCAATAATTGCCCAGCTTCGTTCAACTGTTGAATGCTGTTAAAGAAGGCTTTGAAAGTGTCAGCACTGTCTAAATCAGGAACGTCGTCACCCATCATTTGCTGGGTTTGCGCCAACACAGAGCCCGCCATACGGTTTTTACCCGCGCCTAGGTCAATCAGCATTAAGCTAGAATCTTGATCTGTTATTAACTGCGGCGTTAAGGTTTTACGCACATCTTTTACCGGAGAGAATGCGGTAATAATGAGTGATAAAGGTGAGCTGACGGTTTTTTCTTCACCCTCATCTTTCCACGACATTCTCATCGACATCGAGTCTTTACCCACAGGAATCGCCAAGCCTAAGCTTGGGCAAAGCTCCATACCCACGGTTTTTACCGTATCAAACAGACTCGCATCTTCACCCGCTTCGCCGCAAGCGGCCATCCAGTTAGCCGATAAACAAACTTCGTCCAAGCCGCGAATATTGGCGGCTGCTAAGTTGGTCAGCGCTTCGCCAATCGCCATCCGGCCAGATGCTGGCCCGTCGATAATAGCCAATGGCGTACGTTCGCCAAGCGACATAGCTTCACCGCTATAGTGGTTAAAACCACTGGCGGTTACTGCAACATCGGCCACGGGAATTTGCCAAGGGCCGACCATTTGATCTCGCGCCACTAAACCTGTGACTGAACGATCACCAATATGAATTAAGAATGATTTATCTGCCACCGCTGGAAAGCGTAAGACTTGGTAAGCGGCTTGTTTCAAGTCGAATGCTTTTGCATCATACGCAGGTACATTGCTTTCAACATGGCTCACGTCACGTTCCATTTTTGGTGGTTTACCAAAGAGTAAAGACATCGGTAAATCAATCGGCTGGTTATCAAATAAACGGTCATTCAATATCAGTTGTTCATCGGCAGTGGCTTCGCCAATATGGGCGAATAAGCAACGCTCACGCTCACACATTTTTTTAAATTCTTCTAGGCGATCGGCTTTTAGCGCAATCACATAACGCTCTTGTGATTCGTTACACCAAATTTGCATCGGTGATAAGCTGCTATCGGCACATAGAATATCACGCAGTTCAAAACGTCCACCGAGGTCACAATCGTGAATAATTTCAGGTACGGCGTTTGATAAACCACCCGCGCCCACATCATGAATAGAAATAACCGGCGTGTTGTTGCCCATCGCATTACACGCGTCAATCACCTCTTGGCAACGGCGTTGCATTTCTGGATTTTCACGTTGAACAGATGCAAAATCTAAATCTTCAGAACCTTCTGATGAGGTTTGTGAAGAAGCTGCGCCCCCACCTAAACCAATCAACATCGCCGGCCCGCCTAATACGATAATCGGTGAACCCGGTTCAATCGCTTGTTTTAACGCATGCATTGGACGGACTGAACCCACCCCGCCTGCCAACATAATAGGTTTATGGTAACCACGTGATTTAGTACCGTTTGAACCCGGTACATTTTGTTCAAAAGTACGGAAGTAGCCCGTTAAATTAGGCCGGCCAAATTCATTATTAAACGCCGCGCCACCTAATGGACCTTCGAGCATAATATCCAAGGCCGATGCAATACGCTCAGGTTTACCAATGCTTTGTTCCCAAGGTTGCTGATAACCCGGAATATTCAAATGCGACACGGTAAAACCCGTTAAGCCCGCTTTGGTACGAGAACCACGACCGGTTGCGCCCTCATCACGAATTTCACCACCCGAACCGGTTGCCGCGCCGGGGTAAGGCGAAATAGCGGTTGGGTGATTATGCGTTTCAACCTTCATTAAATACGGTACGTGTTCTTCCACAAAGTGATACGCACGGCTTTCTGGATGACGAATGGCGACATCCGCATCACTGCCTTCTGCCACTGCTGCGTTATCGCTGTACTTAGAAATAATACCCTTGGGGCTTTTTGCCGCGGTATTTTTGATCATGCCGAACAAGCTTTCTTGCTGTTGCTCACCGTCTATTTGCCAATCGGCATTGAAGATTTTGTGACGGCAATGTTCAGAGTTTGCTTGGGCAAACATCATCAATTCAATATCATTCGGATTACGACCCAAGGCAGTAAAATTTTCCACCAAATAATCAATTTCATCGCCCGATAAGGCTAAACCCATCGCTTGGTTTGCATCAACCAAGGCTTGGCGTCCCGCGGATAAAATATCAACTGATGCTAAACCTGCAGGCTCAGCCTGTACAAACATGTCGTCTGGCTGCTGACCATCACGTAACACACGCTCGGTCATGCGATCGTAAAGCAGTTCGGCTACTTGGCTTAACTGAGCATCGTTTAACTCACCTTCTACATAATAAGCAACACCACGCTCTAAGCGATTAACTTGTGTTAAACCACAGTGCTGAGCTATATCAGTTGCCTTACTCGACCACGGTGATAAGGTGCTCGCACGTGGCGCAACCAATAAACGTGTGCCCTTATGCTCTATCGCTTCGCGCTTAGGCCCGTAACTTAACACCTGTTCTAACGTCGCTAAATCGGCTGCCGATAGGCTACCCGATACATCAGCAAAATGAATAAACTCTGCACTAATCGCGCTCACTTGCGGAATAGTAAGGGTTAATTTTTTCAGTAAACGCTGCTGACGAAATTCAGATAATGCGCTGCTTCCAGTTAGTTCAAGCATGTAGAGTCTCTTTACTTTTAGGTTTTATGGGTATGCCTAAGGGCATAAATATTCATCATAGTGAATAGAAGAGCTATTCACTTATTTTCGTTGCCTAATCAGGCCAATCATTACAATCGAAGGTTTAACTTAGCTCAATACACACCAAGCTAAACCTTCTTGTTGGTCGATGATTTTTGGCCAAGCCCGATCACACTGCAGGGCTTGACTCACGCTGTTTAACACAATATCAGCGCTATTATTCTTTTCGCTGATATGCGCCAACGCTAAATGCTGTAAACGACTCAGATCTAATTGCTGCAAAAGCTCAACCGCTTGCTGGTTATCCAAGTGCCCCCAATCGCCGAGCACTCGACGTTTCAGTGAAGCGGGATACACCCCGTTGACCAGCATCTCATGGTCGTAATTACATTCCAGCAATAAACCGACACAACCATTTAAGGCATCAACCATATGCGGGGTAATGGAACCGACGTCGGTCATCACACCCAATTTAATATTATTTGAGCTAAAAACAAACTGGGTCGGCTCACGAGCATCATGTGGAACCAAAATAGGTTCTATTTCAATATCACCCAAACTAAAGGCTTGCTGACTATTAAAACACTGCACCGCATCCAGCTTTTTTATCATCGTGCTAGTGCCGTGGCTAGCCCATACAGGAATATCGTAACGTCTCGAATAACGCGCAACCCCTGCCACGTGATCACTATGTTCATGGGTGACTAAAATGGCGTCAATATCATGCCCAGTCACCGCCAGCCTTTCTAATCGTTTATCGGTTTCTTTCGTAGAAAAACCATTATCAATCATCAATAAGGTGTCGCCGCATTCAACCAAGGTTGAATTCCCTCGGCTACCACTGCCCAGGGAAGCAAACCTCACAGCGCCAGTTCAGCTAATAAACGGCTCAATACTTCGTCAGACAGCTCATCAGAAATCTGTTGCTGCGCTTCGTCTAACACGCTAATTTCCACCCCATCGTCTTGTTGTTTCAAGGCGATAACATAAACACTCGTTTCAACCGTCTTCCAAAAAGATAAACCCGATAGCATGCTGTCAGAACCCGTATCCTTCGCAAGATTCAAATATATCTGCGCTGTTTCGCGGTTCTTATCTTCAATGTCGTAATCCAAGGCTTCTAAAGCACTCAGCGTTTTACGCCAAACATTACGTAAACTATCACGCATCAATAAACGACTATTCAGCCCTTGATCAATCAGCTCGACCGTCGTTTGTAAATCACTCAACGGTGTTGTTTTAAGTGGGCTTTCATTATTGACCGTCGTCACCGCTCCTTTCACTCCACCGTCGTACTCATTAAGCTGCTGGCCCTTCAGCAACTCAGGCGGAATTTCCAACTCGGGCAGTTGGTGCGCCTTCTTATAATTTTCTTTTTCATCGATGAACACCCCATCAGCCGATGGCAACATACTGCAGGCATTCAAACCCAAAGAAATCAAAACCACCGCGCCTAATTTAATCGTTACCGCTTGCATCTTCATCCAACTACCTTCCATTAATTTATTGTGCAGCCGCCATCGCCGCTTTAACCGTCTCTTCGCTTTCCGCCGTTAACCATGTCATCGGCAGGCGAATCCCTTTATTAATTAAACCTAATTCACAAACCGCCCACTTAACCGGAATCGGGTTAGATTCTACGAATAAGTCACGGTGTAACGGTTGTAAGTCTTTATCAATATCTTTCGCCGCGTCGCTATGACCCGCGAGGGCTTGTTCACACATGTTATGTAACTTAGCCGGCGCGACATTCGCAGTAACCGAAATACTGCCTTTGGCTCCCATCAGGATCAGTTCACAAGAACTCGCATCATCACCCGAATAAACCGCAAAATTATCATCACTCAGCTCAATCAAGGCCTTGCCCACGACCATATCACCGGTCGCGTCTTTAATACCGACGATATTTTTAATGTCTTTTAATCTTGCCACGGTTTCCGGCAACATATCGCAGGCTGTACGGCCCGGTACATTGTATAAAATTTGTGGAATATCGACCGCGTCGGCAATCGCCTTATAGTGTTGCACTAAACCTTCTTGAGTCGGTTTATTGTAATAAGGGGTCACTAACAAACAAGCATCAGCTCCGGCTTCGGCAGCACTGCGCGTTAGGTTAATCGCCTCGGTCGTTGAATTAGCACCTGTGCCCGCGATAACCGGCACACGTCCAGCCACCATTTTCACTACTTGGCGAACCACTTGGCAGTGCTCTTGTTCATCTAGGGTAGCCGACTCGCCGGTGGTGCCCATCGCAACAATCGCGTCGGTACCTTGCTCAATATGAAACTCAACCAGCTTTGCTAAGTTCGCCTCGTCTAACGAGCCATCTGCGTGCATAGGGGTTACGAGTGCGACAATACTGCCTTGAAACATAGTTGAATCCAATTTTAAGCGAAAAATAATAAGGCTTATTTGAAGACATTATTCAAACAAGCAAACCAGCCGCTCATTATACATACATCGATGCTACAACTAAAAACCAGTCTGCTAAAATAGCGTATAAATCATCCACTTTCACAGGACGTATACCTTATGAGCACCGTAGAACTAAACCAAGCCGTTAGCGATTTCACCTGCAGCACCACCGCCGATGAAGCGATGACGCTCGCCAGCCTGCAAGGGAAAAACGTCATCATCTATTTTTACCCTAAAGACAACACGCCGGGCTGCACCCAAGAAGGGCAAGATTTCCGTGATCACCACGCCGAATTCGAAGCCGCCAATACGGTTATTTTTGGTGTCTCACGGGATTCATTACGTGTTCACGGCAATTTCAAAGCCAAACACGAATTTCCGTTTGAACTGATCAGTGATCCCGATGAATTATTATGTAAACAATTTGACGTAATGAAGCTGAAAAAATTATATGGCAAAGAACATATGGGTATCGAACGCAGTACTTTTTTAATTAACACCGAGGGTGTGTTAATTAAGGAATGGCGCAAGGTGAAGGTGAAAATTCATATCGCTGAAGTATTAGAGGCCGTTAACGCCTTATAGGAAGTTAGGCGCTGAAGGCTCGTTCGAGCCTTCAGCGCTCAATCTTTAAAATCTAAACAGCGGTATCACCTTCGCCACCTCGGGCATTTTCTCGACAAATTCACTGGCTTTTTTCGCCGTCTCGGGCGCGAGTACATCACCCAATAAATACACGTGTTTATCGGATACCACGATTTTAATGGTGTCAGCCTTATCAATAATTTCAGCATGCAATAATTTATTTAAAATCGTCGCACGCAATAACTCATCGTCGCTTTGCTGTATTTCACCCATAGGCGCACTCAGCCGTACCTCGTTATAAAAACGATTCACCGTACTGCACTCTTCCGCGGTTTTTAGGTTGAAACGTCGGCGCTCATTTGCTGCACTTTTAGCCGCTTTTTTACCGCAAACCTGCGCATTTGAAGGTTCAACATTATTCACATCGCCCTCCATCCATTGTAGGTTCGCCGTATCTAACACCAAGGCCTGCACCTGATCTTTTAACGCCTGAGTACGCGCCTGCCCAGCGATCAATACCGAACCACGATTACGCGACACCAAAATATGGGTGTTTTCACGCAGCGCTTTATTTTTCAACAGTGTCGAATCCACCTTAAATTCAAACGCGGCATCCTTCAACTGACCTTCTATCCCCGTCGCCTTATCGGCAAACAAACGATCACTAATGTCGGATAAATTAAATGCGCTAACGCTACTAGCGACAAAAAATGACGCACAAACAAGGGCTACAGAGGTTTTCATACGGGTCCTATCTCAATTAAATTTATGTGGAACTCAAGGCGAGCTGTTCTCGCGGCCAAGCCACCATCACCGCTTGCACCAAAGTAGCCAGCGGGATGGCGAAGAATACGCCCCAAAAACCCCAAACACCACCAAAGAATAAAATAGCGACAATAATCGCCACTGGGTGCAAATTAACCACCTCTGAAAACAACAGCGGCACCAATACATACCCATCCAACGCTTGGATGATGAAAAACACACTCATCAAATAGATAAATTCATTGCCCCAGCGCCACTGCACATAGGCCACCATCAGCACCGGAATAGTCACCACAGTCGCGCCTACATAAGGCACCAATACCGACAAACCCACCAGGAAACTCAGTAGCACCGCATAATTCAAGTTCAACAAATTAAAGGCGATAAAACACGCTGCCCACACGATGAGAATTTCCCACACCTTGCCGCGCACATAATTAGCAATCTGCCGATTCACCGTTGCCCACACTTCTTTGGTTAAGCGCCGTTCGGCCGGTAAATAAGAACTAAACCATTTAATGATGCTGACCTTATCCATCAGAAAAAAGAACACCATCATCGGCACCAACATCAAATAAACGATCAACGCCACGATGCTTAATACCGAGGTCGCCGACAAAGATAATAGGCTTTGCCCGTACTTCACCGCCTCCGCGCTCAGTTGGCCAAAAATCAGTGTGAGCTGTTCTTCTGAAATCAACTCGGGGTATTTTTCTGGCAGCGCCATAAAGACATCAATGCCTTGATTTAACATGCTCGGTAATTGCTGCGCCAATTGCACGGTTTGAATCGATAATAAGGGCACCAAACCAAACACCATATACGACAATAAACCCATAAATAAACTGAACGAGGCGATCACCGCTAGCTTGCGAGCCAAACCCAGCCGCTGCATTTTAACCACCATACCTTCTAATAAATAGGCGATCACAATACTCGCGAGCACCGGCGATAAAACATCCCCCACCCAGAGAATAACGAACAAACCCGCCAGCAAGGTCCCCAGCAACACCAACGCCTCGGGGTTCGCCAGCACGCGGTTAAACCATTGTTTTAAATAATCCATTTATGTTTTGTTTTTTAATAATATTTAAAGAAGAACCACCCGTGCCATCATGGCCAGGTTTGTAGCAGTATAAAGTATGGATAGGCTTGAAAGTAAGCTGATAAATACCCCGTGAACAAAGCAACAAACACAAATCCCAATAAACCGAGACTTATTTTTTTTGCCGCATCCAGCGCCAGCGCATAGCGCCCATTGATTGATGCCTCAGGGACGCTCATCGACAATAACACCCCGCAGAGCACTGCCAGCGAAACAGACACGACACCCGCTAACAGAGACACACACCACGGGCATTGCTGCAAGGCCGTCGAGTCGTGAATATTACAATGGCCGTCCAAACCCTCCCAAGGCCAAGTACAGCCACAGTCAAACATCAGACCACATAAAGGGGGCATTAACAGCAACGATGCCAGCAGCATTAAACCACCGGTTTGATAACGCACAGTCCTCCACTCAACCATATCAGTCACCTGAGCCCTTGTTCATAATAATCATACTATTCCGCCGAGAACACCTTGCAAACCGCAAGGTACTTTACAGCCCAGCAGAATATAGCGACACTGAGCCTTTACACTCAAACAAACCCGCCCCTATGTCAGCCTCGTCGAAAAAAGTTATTTATGCCGCTCTCGCAGGTAATGCACTCATCTCAGTCACCAAGTTTATCGCCGCCTTTTACTCGGGCAGTTCCGCGATGTTGTCGGAAGGCATCCATTCATTAGTCGATACCGGCAATCAAGGTTTACTGTTACACGGCTTAAAAAAAGCCCAACAACCCGCCGACAAACAGTTCCCCTTCGGCCACGGCAAGGAAATTTACTTTTGGAGCTTCGTGGTAGCCATTCTGATTTTCGCCGTCGGTGCTGGAGTCTCTATTTATCAGGGTATTCACCATATTATAGCCCCCAACCAACTGGGCGACCCGACACTCAGCTTTGTGGTACTCGGCCTCGCTCTCGTGTTTGAAGGTGCTGCCTGGTTTTTTGCCCTGCAAGAATTCACCCGTAGCAAGGGAAAATGGGGTTATATCGAGGCGGTAAAACGTGGCAAAGACCCATCCATATTTGTAGTCTTATTCGAAGACTCCGCCGCCATGCTCGGCCTGCTCGTGGCATTCGGCGGCATCGCCCTATCCCACTACAGCGGCAACCCAGTATACGACGGCATTGCCTCGGTTATTATTGGTTTAATCTTAGGCGGCACCGCGGTTTGGCTCGCCTATGAAACAAAAAGCCTGTTAATTGGCGAAAGCGCAAACCCCGAACTCATTAAGGAAGTACGAGGTATTGTCAGCCAATATCAGGCGGTGGATTCCATTCATGAATTATTAACCATGCATATGGGGCCAGAGTTTATTCTAGTCACGATGAATGTCGATTTTAAAGACCAACTCAGCGCCGGAGAACTTGAACAAACTATCGCCGCGATGGACCAACAAATTAAACAACGCTGCCCCACCGTTAAACGTGTTTTCATTGAAGCCGAAGCTTGGCGGGCCGACTCTCCGCAAACCCACTAATTATTAATGGATAACTTCAAGGCACAAGTGAACAAGGCCGAACACTACCTCTGCGAACTAGACCCGTCGCTCGCTCGAATCATTCAAAACGGCCCCTGTTTTGACCCGCAAGCATTCAATAAAACCCCGTTTGAAAGCTTGGTACACGCGGTTATCTCCCAGCAATTATCACTGCGTTCGGCATCCGCCATTCGCCAACGGGTTAGTGCGCTACTTAACGGAGAGGCCAATGCCAAAGCCTTTAAGCAGCTTTGCCCCGATGCGTTAAAAGCCACCGGGTTATCACAGGCTAAAGCCGACACCATTCAACGGTTGATCCGCTTTGCGCTAAACGATAATCGACTGTTTGAGAAATTCCAGCAGCTGCCAGACCAACAAGTTAAACAGCATTTATGCGAGATCAAGGGCATCGGCCCTTGGACCGCCGATATGTTTTTAATGTTTGGCCTACGCCGCCTCGATATTTTTGCCACCGGTGATTTAGGCTTGAGAAAGGCGGTACAACGGCTGCTGCAAACAGAGTCATTACCCAGCCCTAGCGACTGCGAACAACTCGCCAAAAAGTGGCAGCCGTACCGCAGTATTGCCGCTTGGCACCTCTGGCGGTTAGTCGATTAACACCTTACCACTTCATCATCGGTACGGGATTTAACGGGTGTTTGAGGAACCAACGCCAGGCCTTACTCCCCAAGCCTTTATGAAAACCCGCATTGGGAAACGCTATTTTTAATTCGGCAATCAACGATTTATCCACCCCAAAACGCACCGTCCCCCACGAAAAATCCAGCAAATCGCCCTGCCTAAACAACTCGACCAAGGGAAAACGGGGTTCATTGACCGCGCGTATTTTATGGTGTTCGGTAATCATTAAAGTAATTTCTTCGGACCAGCTTGCCAACTGATGTTCTTGCAAATAGGCCAGCGCCGGTACCACTGAGGGTTCGAGGTAATCGATGGTCTGTTCTATCCAAATGCCCACATCGTGGAAGGCCGCCGCAATGATGATTTTTTGTTTTTCCTCGGCATCACAGTCTTTTAATGCAAAACAATAGTTCACCATCCGATATACATGATTACGGTACCCTGTGTAGTCCTCGCCTATCACCGTTTGCCACGGTGTTAATAGTTCTTCCAGCAGCGGTATTTGTTGTTCAATTTGCATTATTAACTCACTTTAGTCATTTATTTCACTAGAACAGCCATTATCCAGTGAGTTTGTTTTGAATTTTAGAGGTCAAATAGACATAATACGGGCGAAAAACGACAATTCAGCAAATATAAGCATGAAGATAGCGATCATAGATTACCCCGACGCATTAAAATCGGCCGTATACGGCTTAGAAGAAATGCTCAACCTCGCCAACCAATTATGTGCCGAACATGAGTTGGAACAGCGATTTGAGGTGAGCATTCTACGACTGGATGCATTGGCAAAAACACAACTTAAGCAGCAAGCCATCATCTTGCCGCCGAGTATCGTCGGAGATTTTTACCTAAAACCCAGTGCCGCATTACAAAACTGGTTACGCCAGCAACACCAGCAAGGCGGTATCTTATGTTCGGCCTGCGCGGGTTCCTTCATCATCGCGGCCACCGGCTTGCTCGACAAGCGCGAAGCAACCACCCACTGGGGCTTAGTGAATGATTTCAGCGATTTATATCCCGACGTCAAACTCACCCCCAATAAAATCATCTGCAACGATGGGGATATCATTACCGCCGCCGGGATGATGTCTTGGTTAGACCTGGGTTTGGAATTAGTGGCTAAATTTAGCAATCACGCCATCATGCGCCAACTCGGCAAAATTCTGGTGATTGACACAGGACAACGTGAACAACGCTTTTATCAGCAATTCTCGCCCCGCTTGAACCATACCGATGAAGCGATTCTAGGCTGCCAACAAACCATTCAGCGCGACTACGCCAGTCAGCTCAAAGTTAGCGAATTAGCCAGCGCTAGCAATTTAACCGAACGCACCTTCTTACGCCGTTTCAGCAAGGCCACTGGGCATAAACCAAACGAATATATTCAACGCATTCGAATTCAAAAGGCCTGCGACTTACTCGAAAGCAGTCAGAAAACCGTCGAACTGATTGCCTCTGAAGTGGGTTATGAAGACGTCAGTAGTTGTCGGCGCAATTTCGTACGCATTACCGGACTCAGCCCAAGCGCCTTCAAACAGCGTTTCGTCGCCAGCAGTAAAGCCGCTAAAAAACCCAAACCCAAAGCTAAAACAAAGGCCGACAGTAACGAAATCGAAGCTAAGCCCGCTTAAAGTTCATTTGCAATAACAAACCCAGCACAATAAAGACGGTGCCAATACCGAGGGTTAACGTTAATTCCTCACCCAGCCAGAGCGCCGAAAACATAATACCCGCCAAGGGAATGGTTAAAAAGCTTAACGACACCGTGACCGCTGGTAAAATTTGCGCCACCCGAATAGCCGCCCATTGGCCAAACGCGGTGGTTAACACGCCGCAATACACTAGAATCATCAGCAACTCCGTATTCCATACGGTGGCACGTGTTTCAAAGAAGTAAGCAATAGGGATCACAATCGAAAGGCCGACACACATTTGCCAAGGCGCGAGCTCCAAGGCACTGCCCTTCCACTGATGTTTTCTCACCTGCAAAATAGAGATGGCCCAACACAAGGCCGCCAGCAATAATAAACCATTACCTTTTAATACCGCGGCGTCTGACCAGTCAAAACCGAAGGGGTTAAACAACACCAGCAAGCCACACACGCCCACACCGACACCCAGCAGGGTTTTAGCCGACACCTGCTCCTTCAGTAAAAAATACGCCCCTGGGGTCACCCATAACGGCGTGGTATAAGACAATAACGCCGCCCGCCCAGCGCTAACTTCGGCCAAGCCGAGGTTAACCAAACTGGTTAAACAAGCAAACTGCAGTACCCCAACGCCAAACACGATGGGGTAATCCTGCTTATGCGGTAACTTAAAACGGCCTAAAAACAATAACAAGGTCACTAATGAAACCAAGGCTATCAATAAGCGGGTCACGGTAAACCATAAGGGGTCTATCCAAGTCAGGCCGATTTTCATAATGGGCCAGGTCAAACCCCAAATAACCACCAACGACACCAGCAAAAACCAAACAGACGATACAAGCTTATTCACGCAGAATCCCTTCAAAAAACGACCAATATAGCACGCACCCACAATAGCAATCGATTGCTAGGTTAAAACTCTTCAGACGCTAGTGGTTTAACGAATGGATATAAAGAAAGAACGGGGGCTGGTCTGGATGAACACATAGCCTCATTTTTCGAACCCTAACGAGTTAAAGGACAAACCTCAGCTATAGGGCCCTATTCGAATAAAACATTAAGCCTCGTCGTTGCGATAAACCACTGTCTGGTCTCGGCCACTATCCTTCGCACGGTAAAGAGCCGCATCCGCATGTTGCAAGCTGACTTGAATACTCGACTGCCTGCTAAATTGGCTGATACCCGCGCTGGCGGTCATCCTGTCAATATGCTGAAAACGGTGATTGCGGATTTTTGTCAGTAATTTATTGGCCAACTCCTGAGCCTCGCCAAGCTGGATATTAGGGCAGATGACCATAAACTCCTCCCCTCCCCAGCGACAAACAAAATCGTTAACCCGAACATTGTTTTGCAAAACTTGCGCAAACTCCAGCAACACATCGTCACCAATAATATGCCCATGGTTGTCATTAACGCGTTTAAAGTAATCGATATCTAATAAAATAATGGATACCTTAGTTTTATAACGATCAACGTCATATTTATTCTGCGCTAAAATTAAATCGGCCTTCGCTCTATTGTTAAGCCCGGTTAATTTGTCGGTTGTTGACTGCATCAACAACAACTGGTTGAGCTTTGATAGCTTCAAATAATGCAGTAGATATGCCAGCGTGATGAACAGTAAAACCGCTATCAACTTCCAAACCAATGAGTAGTCTACGAGAGAATCATGCTTAACAACCACCCACTTATTATAAATTCCTTGTAATTGAGCCTCATCAATATTACTAATCAGTCTATTAAACACCTCATTTAACAAAGGTTCGTCATTACGAGTAGCGATGCCAAGTTGCAACTTACCTTCCAGCCGCGCTGAAACCTTTAACGCCCCAGTGAAATCATGTTGAATCGCGTTAGCGATACCCATTAGGTTACCGATATAGCCAAATAATTCACCGCTGTCTACCCGAGCCAGCCCCTCCTGCATAGAGCTAACCTCAAGCAAGTTTATCCCGGGGACTTGTCGTTCAAGCTGCTCGGCAATAGCATACCCCTTAACCACGCCCATTTTGCGCTGTCGAACCTCTTTGATATCACCGATGAATGGCGTATCCATTTTTGTTGCCAGCACGATATGCGAGCTTAAATAGGGTTGAGTAAAATCCATGTACACCGACCGACTCGGTGTTGCCGCCGCCAGTGAAAACATATCGCAGCGTCTGCTTTTAGCAAAAAGCAGTGATTCTTGCCAATGACGGGTTGGCACCAATTTAATCGGAATAGGCAATTGCTTCCTAAAGCCATTGATGACATCGTTGACGATACCAATATGAGCACCCGCTTTAATTTTTTCAAACGGCATCCAGTCCGGATCAACACACATCTTGATTTCTTTTTTACGGTACAGGTAATCCTTTTGTTGTGGGCTAAAATCGGTATTTTTTGATGCCTCATTCAGCACATCGTCAAGCAAGAAGCTGCCGAGGGTTTCATTTTCATTAATGAGGTGACTAAACTTAAGTTGTTTTAACATCCGCTGGCTCAGGTCAGCATTGACTTCTCCTACTTGAAAGAAGTCAAGCAACATCATTTGTTGACTGATCTTCGCCTCAAAGCGCAGTGCTTCTAAACTTTTTTGCGGGGCATAGTGCTGATGAATAAGCCGAATAGTTTCTTCCGTATGAGCGACGGCATAAGCCCAACCTTGATTGGATGCACTAACAAACTTCTGCGCTCTTTCCGGGTGATTAGAGACTTCCGTAAAGGAAGAAAATAAATTAACCGCTGATGTTGCAAAACCATAGTCGGACGGGTCAATTATATTGTACTCAACCCCGCGTTTATCTAACTCATAGAGCTCATTCGTTTTGAATACACTCATCACATCAACATCCTGCGACACAAACGCATCGATATTAAATGAATGCGGCACCATCTTCGTATTCTTATCGTTGATATAGAAATGATCCAATAACAGCGCCAATGCGCTGTATTTCCGCTGCTGATTCGATAACATTATTGTTCGACCAATAATGTCTTTGGGCCGCTTAATATCTTTAGCCGTGACAAGCGCTAATGGTGACTGCTGAAAATAGGTCGCCATTAAAATGGTTGGCTGTAGCTTGCCATCCTTAATGCTGAGGCTCGAGTTATACATCCCGTAATTGTGTTGTTGTGACAAGACACTCTCAACAATATCGCTGTCCTCCTCGTACTCTATAATCTCAACGTCTAAGCCCTGTTCGCGATAAAAGCCTTTTTCCTTTGCCATAATAAAACCAGCAAACTCGTATTGAAACTTCCAGTCCAATAATAAAGAAACGTTTTCTAGCTTATCTGCCGAGAACGAGGAACTGGCAAAACCGAGCATCAGCAGGCCCAGCAGCCGTATTACTTTTTTCATAAGCTTAAATTCTTCCATGAGTCCTTGTTTACGAGGCGGCCAGTACGAGCAATCAACGCTCCTCAGAAAAAACACCGCAAAGAGACGCTCAAAAGCAATCCAGCCCGCTTAGCGCTCATATCCCCTGTGTACCGAACCACCGCCGGCAAGCCAACGGGTTCAACAAAATAATTGATCAGACTGGGCTTTCATTGAAAAACCACAGGTGTTTTTGTGCTGTTCTATCAATGTCTTAATTATAATTTCGCACAGACCATAGCCCCTTACAGCCTATTTATCAAGCTGGGCAGACGTTTCGGCTGGGTAAATAAACCCTAATAAAGACCCTATAAAAGCAGCAACAAGGTGAATGGGTTCAGTCGCCAGCTTAACCCTGTATTAGGGTCTTATCGGGCCAGCTATTAGCAGAGGCCGCAACTGCTGCCAAACCTTACCCGCAATAATCGGCTGCGCTTTTTCATTCGGGTGTAAACCGTCTTGCTGCATCATCTCTTGCGCTAGGGCAATATCTTGCAAAATAAAGGGCACCAAAGCCACCCCCGTTTCTTCGGCTAGGTCGGGGTAATTCTGGTAGAACATCTCGGTATAGCGTTTGCCATAATTCGGCGGAATGCGCATGCTGAGCAATAACACACGTGCGCCTGTTTTGCGTATTCGCCTGATCAGTTCAGCCAGGTTTTTCTTGATTAAGATCGGTGGCATGCCGCGTAAACCGTCGTTTGCGCCCAGTTCGACAATCACAATCTCGGGGGTGTATTGCTCCAAGGCCTTGTCTATTCGGCCCAGCCCGCCCGCTGTCGTGTCGCCACTGATGCTTTTGTTAATTAATCGATAAGGGCTGTTTTGTTCGTGCAGTGTTTGTTGTAATAAGCTAACCCAGCCTTTTTCCATCGGCATACCGTAACCGGCGCTGAGACTATCACCCAGCACCACGATGGTTTTAGCGAAAGACGCTGAAGAAAATAATACGATTAATAATAAATAAAATCTGATCATGTCGAAAAACAGTCGCCCTATTATTGAAACCAAAAACTTGGAAAAAACGGTCACGGTCGCAGACGGTGATTTAACCATTCTATCCGCCGTTAATTTAACAATTAACCCTGGGGAAAGTATAGCGATTGTGGGTGCATCTGGCTCGGGTAAATCGACCTTACTGGGTTTGCTCGCGGGCTTGGATAGCCCAACGAGCGGCAGTATAAAACTCAACGGTGAAGAACTAACCGCCTTAGATGAAGACGGCCGTGCCGAGGTTAGAAATAAGCTAGTGGGTTTTGTATTCCAATCCTTTCAACTCATGCCCTATTTCACTGCACTTGAAAACGTGGCCTTGCCGCTGGAGTTACGCGGTGATAAACACGCCACAAAAACCGCCATCGCCTTACTGCAACGCGTTGGCCTCGGCCATCGTTTAGATCACACCCCGATGAAACTATCGGGCGGTGAACAACAGCGTGTCGCACTGGCGCGCGCCTTCGTCAGCCAACCCGCTATTTTATTTGCCGATGAACCAACGGGAAATTTAGACAGTAAAACTGGCGAGCAAATTATCGAACTACTCTTTGAACTAAACCAAGAACAAAACACCACCTTGGTCTTAGTAACCCACGATACCGCGTTAGCATCGCGCTGCCAGCGTAGTGTACACATTGATGCAGGCAGGCTTGTATGAAGCGGCTAAGTTTAGCATTACGTTTTTTAAGCCGTGATGCTCGGCACGGGGAACTCACCCTTTTGACCTTGGCTTTAATCATTGCGGTCACCAGTTCCACCGCGATTAGTTTATTTGCCGATCGTTTACACCGCACCATGAACCTGCAAGCCGCAGAATTTTTAGCCGCCGATTTGGTCATCAGCAGTTCCGCGCAGGTTCCTCAGGCTTGGCTTGATAAATCCACCCAGATGGGGCTAAAACAGGCAACAACGGCCGAACTGTCAACCGTGCTAATCGAAAATGATGAGTTATTATTGGTCGGGCTAAAAGCCGTCAGCGAGGCTTACCCCCTGCGCGGACACCTATCAACCATGGCCAATCCTGATGCACAAGAACGCGTGCAGCAGCAAGGGCCGGTTGCTGGCTCGGTCTGGGTCGACAAACGGGTCTTATCCGCCCTAAAACTGAGCATCGGTGATTCAATAACGGTGGGTGAAAAAGCCTTACGACTCACCCAGATCATTAGTTACGAACCCGATAAACGCGGCGATATTTATAGTTTATCGCCGCGTGTGATGATGAGTAATATCGACTTACCTGCGACGAATGTCTTGCAACCGGGCAGTCATGTGCACTACTTCTTTCAATTTAGCGGTGATGCCGCAGCCGTTAAACGTTTTAATGGCTGGGTAAAACCACTATTAGTTGTCTCCCAGCGATTAATGGATGTACACGATGACCGTCCCGAAATAGGCAATGCCTTATCACGGGCAGAACGCTATTTAGGTTTATCGAGCATATTGGTTATCTTGATTGCCGGCGTGGCCATTGCGATGTCCAGCCGCCGATACAGCGAACGGCATTTTAACTCAACCGCGGTATTGCGTTGCTTGGGCTGCCAACAACACGATATTTTGTTTATTTTCCTATACCAATTTTTAATCTTGGGGCTGTTGGCGTGCTCGGTCGGCCTGTTATTAGGTTGGGCTAGCCAAGAGGTGCTGTTTCACCTATTACGTAGCCTATTACCAGCAACCGTATCGCAACCTAGCTTAATCGCGGTGCTGTTAGGGTTTTTAACCGGCTTTGCTATTTTATTAGGTTTTTCATTACCCCCCTTATTACGCCTAAAACGGGTCTCGCCGTTGCGTGTGTTACGCCGCGAATTAGCACCGCTAAACAACAGCGCTGGGTTGGTCTATGGCTTAGCCGTCCTGTTAATAGCTGGGTTAATTTTCCAATATACCCAAGACTTAAAATTAATGTTATCGATTATCGGCGGTGGTCTGCTGGCGCTGGTGCTGGCTGCGGCGCTGTTATACGCGATATTGCTGCAATCTCGCCGCCTATTACCTCGGCTTGGGCTGAGTTGGCGTTTAGGTTTACAAAACGTATTACGCGAACCGAAAGCCAGCGTGACACAAATTCTGGCATTCAGCATTACCCTGTTGGCGATGCTACTGAGCTTTAGCGTTAGAAACGATTTACTGAGTGACTGGCAACAACAATTACCCGCTCAAGCGCCGAACTACTTTGCCATTAATATATTCCCCAACCAAGTCGACAGTTTTTCACAACAGCTACAGCAACAACAAGTTCCAGCCGCCAATTTCTACCCCATCGTGCGTGGCCGCTTAGTAGAAATAAACGGCACCGCCGTGCAGCAAGTGGTTAGTAAAGATTCACAAGGCGAACGCGCCACACACCGTGACCTAAGCTTAACTTGGGGCAACCACTTGCCGGCCGCTAATAAAACCCTCGCAGGGCAATGGGGATCGGCAAAAAAGGGCGAAGTATCGATTGAAAGCAAATTAGCCAACAGCTTAAAAGTAACACTCGGCGACCAGCTAACATTCAGCATTGGCAGCGAGCAAATTCAAGTCCGGGTGAGCCATATACGCAGTGTGCAGTGGGACACCATGCAACCCAACTTTTATATGCTGTTTTCTGAAAAAACATTAGTAGGCTACCCCACTACCTATATCACCAGTTTTTACTTAGCCGACGAGCGTAAAAAATTACTGAATGATTTAGTCCGGCAATTTCCAGCGATGACCGTATTGGAAGTGGATGCGATGTTAAAACAAATAAAAATGATTCTCGGGCAACTAACCGCCGCCATTAATTACCTTTTATACTTCGCTCTATTGGCGGGGTTCAGCGTACTGTTTTCGGCTATTTATTCCACCTTAGACCAGCGAATTGCTGACGGCGCGTTGATGCGAACCTTGGGCGCTAACCGGCAATTATTAAGGCGAGCCCATCTAGTAGAATTCTCCATGATCGGCCTAATGTCAGGATTCATTGCGGTATTTATGTACCAACTAATATTGTTTGCTCTATATAACTACGTGTTGCACTTAGATTTTCACTTTAATATATTGCTGAGCCTTGTTGTGCCGCTATTAAGCGCAATATGCGTCATGCTAGCTGGCTTATGGGGTGTGAGATCCGCGGTCAATAAACCACCGATGCTGGTGTTGAGGGACCATTAAATAGAGGGGATTCTTTATCCGGTATCCGGTATCCGGCAGCCATTTTTGAGCCGTACTTAAGTTTAAAAGTAACGTTCCGTTTAAACTAGAAAAAAGCCCTTTTCCTAGCTCTGTTTGCTTTTAAACGTACATCAAACACGGTTATCCATGTTTGGTCTGTTAATATCGTAATACATGGAAGTACCACCCAGCTATATACAATTAATATCAGGACAGAGGCTTCCCCTAATTAACACTGTTAGGCATAGATAAATGAAGGTCAGTAATGAATAAGATTAAAACTACTCTTGTAGATGCTTTAACTGGCGGAATTCTCGGCGGTCTGACTTCATTTTTCATACCCTTTCTTGGTCCCGTAAAGGGCGCAATGATTGGCGCGCTGGGTTTAACAATCTTGGGTATTGTACGCAGAACTGGCCGATGATAGGGCTATTACTTCTTCAAGCAGGTGTTACTGCAATTATTTATTTATTGTTTTTTGCTCGGCCCTGGTTTCTAGCATGGCGAAGAACTGATATTTCTAAAGAAGCTAGACCTTCATACTTTATCGGCTTTCTTTTTGCCACATTTTTCTATTACGGCGCCCCAATTTGGATATGGCGATATGGCTGGAAGATAACAGCAATAATTTTATTGGCATGTATTGTCGCTATCTTTGTAATGGTTAAGTTAACTAGCTTAGCGCTTCAATTTGATAATATGGGTCAAAATTTTATCGCAGGTATCATTCTGCAAGTACCAGTTAGAGTTGCTGTAGGGCGCTGGCTTGCTAAGTATGACATCAAGCTAAAGAGTAAAGCTTTAAATGCCTAACAATCGCATCAACATTGACCAAAAATACGCCGCTTCGCTTTGTATTTTTGGTAAGTTATGCAGGCATTAGAGCCCTCCTCTGCAACAAAGCATAAGTCGCACATAATATTATTATAAACTTATACGGTTATTATCTTGAGTTTATGTATAATACCCCCCCCATAATTAAAGATAAACAAAGGGTATATTATGGATGTCGTAATGGTTTTTACTAGTAAAACACTTGAGACTATGATCGACGAGGGGGGGTGTGGCCACTGGAATGCAAGTAGAAAGCGATTAGACAAATGTTCTTACGTCATCGCAACGAAAAGCAATACCCTTCGAGAGCGCTTTCCAGGAAATACCGACATTAAGCAAGACTCTGCTTTTCTTATTGGGAAAATATCCAATATTGGTGCCTCACCTAACGGAAAGAGGTCATTAATTCAGCTTTCTCAATATGCAGAATTTAACATCCCTAATGCATGGGTAGGCAATAGAAACCCTGTCACTTATACAGACATAAACTCTTTCCAAAGTGAACACAAATTTGACATCACGTCACTCGAATGGCTTGAATTTCCAACTAAGGAAACCAATACTATATCTGATATTAAGCCTCTTACTATAAATGAGGCTAAAGAGGGCATAGCCAAAACATTAGGCATTGATTCATCATGTATTGAAATACAAATCAAAACCTAATCACTTAAAAAAGGCCGGACAAGCATGTCAACCGGACAACTTTTAGCTACGCTCTTTTGTGCATTCCGCTTCGCTACATTTTTGCACAACACGGAAAAGCCCCTCTAGTTTCACCTAAAATAATATAAGCCTGTGGGAATTTAAATATGAGTTTTAAATTAAATGTGGATGACTTCGAAGGTCAATCAATACCATCAGTTTTAGCACTTGTAGATACTGCTTTCAAAAAGCCACTATCGGAAGTATTGCTCTATGATTTATTGCTAAATGAAACAATTAATAAAGCGCTTAGGCATGGTGTTTATATGTACTTTAACGACAACAATGAATGTATTTATGTAGGTATGTGCAGCTCCAGTCACTTCGCTCATAGAATTGGCGGGCACTTTGGAATGTCACCAAAATATGGAATGAATACATTTTTGAAACGTGCAGTAAAAATGCTAGGTTATAAAACTGGTAAATATGAGAGCTATGTAGAGGTATTACCTGAAATATCAAATTATGGGCTTCTTATAATCAACGCAAACACCAAGGGCAAGAAGTTTATTAAAGAGCTTGAGAAACAATTTCACATTGCATATAAACCGAAACTTAATTTTCCGAAAGGCTTCCCAAGTACATATAAACCATTAAATTATGATCACAACTTTATGGAGGGTCATTGGCCCCCTTAAATACAAAAACGCTCCCTATGGGTACCGGGTACTCGTAAGACCACGCCTTTTATGGCAGCGTTATGCATTCAAAGCACCAAAAAACTTCAGCACCCCATAAAGGTAAGAGGGTTCTGTTTTTTATTAAGAATTTGTAAAGTCTTATATTTAAAAAATAAAGAAAATTCACTTCAATAATTACAGGTGTGCGTATTAAGTATCTCGTAGAAATAAAGCAAGGAAACTTGGTCCTTGAACAAAATGTAGATTTTATAGTTAATGCCAGTAATACACGTCTTGTTTTAGGTAGTGGTATTTCAATGTCTTTTTTTAGACATTGTGGGCACAAATTACAAATAGAAATGAATGAACTACTGACTGAAATACATAGCTCTGGTTATTTATTAAAAAAAGGTGATGCAGTCCCCTCAAGTTCAGGAGGTGCTGACAATTTTAAACATGCATTGCATGTTGCAACAGTAGACTCCAATAAAGGCGTTCACTTTATGAAAAAAAACCCAACACTATCGACTATTGATCTTGCTTTAACCAACATCGAAAGGGTTCTTATTGAATACGTAAAACTACATAATAAAAAACAAGTCTCCCTTGTTTTACCCCTGCTTGGTTGTGGTATTGGAGGGTTAAACAAACAGGATGTTATTGATAAATACGATAAATTCTTCACTTCAAATAACGGCTCTGAAACTGACATTGTTTGTCGAATCATTCTATACGGGTATGGCAGTGAAGACATGCCATTACTAACTAATGCGTTCAAAAAAACATGATTTAAGGAATCTCTTCAGAGTGGTACTACTAGTATTCCGCGTTGGATGCTCTACTTTCACCTCCCCCATCAATTCTATTGGCTGGCAGTGCGCCCCTTTATCGCGCTTAAGAATCTGTTTATTTTAGGATCAGTGTGCGCGTTGTTTGAGCATAGCGAGTTCGCGCACGCCCGAAAACAAACAAATTCTTGCGATTAGGGTGCCTTTTTCTTTGGTTCTGTTTCTTTTGGGCAAGCAAAAGAAATGAACGCCTAGCGGCAGCTAAAAACTAGAAAATATCTTCACTACAATCGTAATGGAGTTCGATTAGAAACAGAGGTTGTCGACTGTTTACTTTATGCCCGTACTCCTTAATACAGCGCCATTTGAGACATTTCCTTTTAATTTAAGCCCCATTAATATTGGGGCTAGCACTCAACCTTATCTTTTACCTGTCAGCCAGAAATGACACCCCCACATTATTAACAGGCATAAAAAAACCACTCACATTACTGTAAGTGGTTATTTTATATGGCGTCCCCAAGGGGGTTCGAACCCCTGTTACCGCCGTGAAAGGGCGGTGTCCTAGGCCTCTAGACGATGGGGACTTAAGACGTGCGGTAGTATATCAAGATTTTCTCAAATAGGTAAAAGAAAATCATCTTTTAATTTTTCATGTCATTTATACCTATTTATTAGTACACTTCGTGCATATTTATTAAGCATATACATCAATTTGTCTCATCAACACAAGCAAGCTAAGCATTACACTCTCCGTGAACTCGGATTATCGTCTGACCGCCTCGATCGGCACGCGATTCAAATTACTGAACGTCTGGTTAAGGCTGGCTTTCAGGCTTATCTAGTGGGCGGCTGCGTTAGGGACTCATTATTGGGTATGCACCCAAAAGATTTTGACGTCTCCACCAATGCTGAACCGGAAGAAATTCAGGCCTTATTTAAAAATTGCCGTTTGATTGGCCGCCGCTTCCGTTTGGCGCATATTCATTTTGGCCGCCATATTATTGAAGTGGCGACGTTTCGCGGGCCTCACCTTAAACACGATAGCAATAAAAGCCATGCGCATAAGGATGGGCGTTTATTACGCGACAATGTTTACGGCACTTTAGAAGAAGATGCTTGGCGACGTGACTTTACAATTAATGCTTTATATTTAGATGCGCAAAAGCTGACCGTTATTGATTATGTCGGTGGTATTGATGACCATCAGCAACGCAGCATTAAGCTTATGGGCGAACCGGCCACCCGTTTTAAGGAAGACCCCGTTCGTTTATTACGTGCGGTACGTTTTAAAGCCAAGCTTAATTTCCAAATTGAGGCCGATACCGAAGCACCGATGCGCGAGATGGCCCCCTTATTAAAGGATATTCCATCGGCGCGTTTATACGATGAAGTGCTTAAGTTATTCTTAAATAAACAAGCCAATCAAATTTTCAGCGATCTGCGCCACTATGGTTTGTTTGAGGCCTTGTTCCCACAAACAGAATTATGTTTGCAGAAAGCCAAAACAGAGCAACCCTTGGGGCTTATTCAGCAGGCCATGCAGAATACCGAAAGTCGTTTAAACAACGGTCAACACATTACCCCGTATTTCTTACTGGCCACCCTATTATGGGAACCGGTACGCCGCTTGACCGAGAAAAACCGCTCGTCATTCAGCAGTGAAACACAGGCGATACACGCCGCCGCACACGAGGTGATTGCTCATCAAGTATCTCGGGTGGCCATTCCCCGACGGATTACCACGCCGATGCGTGAAGTCTGGGCGTTACAGCCGCGCTTTCACAAGCAGGTGGGCGTTCGTTGTTTACGCTTTTTAGAACACCCACGTTTTCGTGCGGCGTATGACTTTATGTTATTACGCGCACAATACGGCGAGGTCGATCAAAAACTGGCCGACTGGTGGACCCATATTCAGACCTTAGAGTCGGCTGAGCAGAAATCAATGACCCGCCCTAATCAATTCAAAAACAAGGGCAAACCGCGTAACAAGACCAACAAGTCAACGCCACCTAGCAGTTAACATGAGTGCGGCAGTCTATATTGGCTTAGGCAGTAATTTAGCCCAACCTAGCGAGCAAATATTACTCGCGGTTGCGGCCATAACTCAACTCAAGGACTCTACGGTTAGCGCCGTGTCCAGCCTCTATCAAACTCCGCCAATGGGGCCGCAAGATCAACCCCATTATGTTAACGCCGTGCTGGAGCTACGAACCACGCTGCGCCCACTGCCGCTACTCCACCGCCTGCAAGCGATTGAAACCGAGCAAGGCCGAACGCGGGATACGGGCCGCTGGGGCGCTCGCACCCTAGACCTCGATATATTGCTGTACAGCGGTGAAACCTCTACCGACCCCGTGCTCACCCTGCCCCACCCCGGTATCGCCTTACGCAGCTTTGTGTTATACCCACTCAATGAAATTGCCCCGCAGCTAAATATCACGGGGTTAGGCAACCCAAGCCAGCTTATTGAGCGCTTAGCGGAACCTTGCCCAAACATCATTAACGCCAAAAACCTCGAAATACCGCCCTCTGTTTGCTAAAGTATTTCAAATTCATTCGAGTAGCGTAGTCATTGCAAAAACACAGCTTAGGCAGCAACAGAACCACCCTGCCTACCTCAGCCGGCAAAGCGCAAGCTATTCGCTATAAGATCAACCATAATGCCACGAAGGCTTTAAGCGTCCAGTAATGATGCCACCGCAGCTCAGGTCAAATAACACTGCGCTGATTAGATGTAACCTTTGTCGCTAATTTATAACTTTTTGAGATTTATATGAGCCAACAATCAAGCAATAAACAACTCAGTAATAACGATTTAATCGCGATGAAAACACGCGGTGAAAAAATCACCAGCCTCACCGCTTATGACGCCAGCTTCGCCCACATTTTAGATAATGCGGGGGTCGATATGGTACTCGTTGGCGATTCGCTCGGCATGGTGGTGCAGGGGCAAAGCAGCACTATTCCTGTCACCGTTGAGGAAATGGCCTACCATTCAAAACTGGTATCCCGTGGTTTAAAACGCGCCTTATTGGTGACCGACCTGCCCTTTATGAGTTACCCAACACCTAACGAAGCCGTTAAAAATGCGGGCATCTTAATGCAACAAGGTTATGCACACATGGTGAAACTCGAGGGCGGGCAAAAAGTGCTCGATAGCGTCAAGCTGATCGTTGAGCAAGGCATTCCGGTGTGCGGTCATCTAGGTTTATTACCGCAATCGGTTAACCAAATTGGCGGCTACCGCGTGCAAGGTAAGGATGAAGCTCAGGCTAAGATCATCATCGAAGACGCGAAATGCCTAGAACAAGCCGGCGCTAGCGCGGTGGTCGTTGAGTGCGTTCCAGCCTCCTTAGGCAAACGCATCAGCGAGGCGGTGAATATCCCAGTCATTGGCATTGGCGCTGGGGTTGATTGCGACGGCCAAGTGTTGGTGTGTTATGACATGCTCGATATTACCGCCGGTATGCGGCCAAAGTTCAGCAAGAACTTTATGCTCGAAGCCGGTAGCGTGGCTAACGCAGTAAGCGCCTATGTCGACGCGGTTAAGAAACAACAATTCCCTGCCGCCGAGCACACGTTTAAATAATGTTAGTTATTCGGAGTATTCAGCAGTTACAAACAACTCTGGCCGAACACCGGCTAGCCGGGCGCAGCCTTGGCCTCGTACCCACGATGGGCAATTTACACCAAGGTCATTTGCAACTCGTGAAAACGGCGCAACAACACGCCGACGTGGTGATGGTGAGTTTATTCGTCAACCCCACTCAGTTTGGCGCGAATGAAGACTTAGACAGCTACCCAAGAACCTTTCAACAAGATATTGATAAGTTGGAAGCCCTCGACACCGATATTTTATTCGTCCCAACGGTGGATGAAATCTATCCGCTCGGCGGCGACCACAGCAGCCACGTACATGTACCGGGCATCACCACGGTGTTATGCGGTGCCTCGCGCCCTGGCCATTTTGACGGGGTCACCACCATCGTCAGCAAGTTATTTAATATGAGCCGCGCCGATGTTGCGGTATTTGGTGAGAAGGACTGGCAACAGTTAGCGGTGATTCGGCGGATGGTGATCGATTTAAACATTCCGATTAAGATCATCGGTGAACCGATCGTGCGTGAGGCGGATGGTTTGGCGATGAGTTCACGCAATGGTTACCTATCGACCGAGCAACGCCAATTAGCACCGGCTTTATACACCTGTTTAAAAGACATTGAACAGGCTTTAAGTGACGGTGCTCGCAACTACCTTGCGCTGCAAGAAAACGCCTGCTCCCAGCTCAACAAACTAGGTTTTAGGGTCGATTACCTACACATTATGGATCCATTGAAACTGACAGCCCCTACACCCGATGACCAACAGTTCATCATTTTAGTGGCGGCCTTTAACGGTGACACCCGACTCATCGATAACCTACACCTTATCTGCACTTAGAGGCTGATTCCTGATGAAAAAACTCCTGCTTTGCCTACTGCTAATGACCCAGCTTGGGTTTTCATTCGCCGCTGACAGCAGGCCAGCCGCCGTCGCTGACAACTCTAGCCTAGCAGCGCTAAACCTGAAGGGCTTAAGCTCTCCTAGAGAGACCTTTAGCCGCTTCTTGCATAGCATGAATGACATTAAGCGGGGCGATGCAACGCGTATTAACGACGCAATAGCAACGCTTGATGTCTCGGCCATTAACCCACTGATTCGAGATGAGAAGGCACGAGATCTGGCCTGGACATTACTCGAAGCAATCGATAAAACCAAGATCGTTAATCTGCACGAGGTGCCTGCGAGAAAAACTGGAGTCACTTACCTATTCGCCCACTACGATAACGGCCGTATCGCTATCCAACAACAAAACGATGGGCGCTGGTTATTTAGTCGGCAGACACTGGCCAGCTTACCGGCGATTATCGATGAATTATCCGCTAAGAAAAGCCTAAAAACCGAAGATTCCAGCGCTCAGTACACCCCTTGGCATATCCAATTTCGCCAGCAATTAGCCGAACCTTTTCGTAAACGTTCCTTTTTGCTGGAAAACTGGAAATGGTTAGGGATTTTAATCATCATCGCACTCGGTATTATTGCCGATAAACTCTGTTCATTTTCACTGCAGCTCAGTGTTCGACGGTTTCGTGCTAGAACCGCCATCACTGCCTTAAAAGACACCCCCGACGATTTATTACGCCCACTCGCGATTTTGATGATGGCGAGCATTTGGTGGGCGGGCTTGAATCTACTTGCCTTGCCCGATCAAGCGATGATTATCTTATTGGTTGCGGTCAAGGTATTGGTCGGCATGGCGGGTATTTGGAGTGCCTACCGCCTCGTCGATTTGGTCACCTTATTCCTTCGTGACAAAGCCGCTCAAACCGAAACCAAGGTCGATGATGTATTAGTTCCTTTAATTAGGAAAACCCTCAAGGTCTTTGTCACCGTGGTAGGCATTACCTTTATAGCTTCGAACCTTAATTTAAACGTTTCCAGCTTGCTCGCCAGTTTAGGCCTAGGCGGTTTAGCCTTTGCTCTAGCGGCAAAAGACGTGGTGCAAAATTTATTTGGTTCAATCACCGTTATTTTAGATAGAACCTTCCATACTGGTGACTGGATTGTGGTGAACGATATCGAAGGTAGCGTCGAAGAAGTCGGCTTGCGAAGCACTAAAGTCCGTACCTTTTATGACTCATTAATCACCTTACCCAACTCAATTTTCATTACCGCCAAGGTCGATAATATGGGGCAGCGTCGGTACCGCCGCTTAAAATGCAATGTCTCTCTCACCTACGACACCCCAGCCGATAAAATTGAAGCCTTCTGCGAGGGCGTTAGGGAGTTAATTCGCCTGCACCCTTATATGCGCAAAGACTATTACCATGTGTACTTAAATTCACTCGGTGCCTCCTCTTTAGACGTACTGGTGTATGTTTTTTGGGAAACCCCAGATTGGGCCACCGAGCTACGCGAGCGGCAACGTTTCTTATTAGACATTCTAAGGCTCGCCAAAGCACAACAGGTCGATATGGCATTCCCCACCCAAACCCTACACCTTATTACCCCAGACGATGGATCTAGCCTCGACGAATCAGCTAAACCACCCTTAGCAGAACTTAACGAGAAGTCTAGGTTAGCCGCACGAGATATTGCTGGTGAAAACGGCGGCGCCGCTGATAAAGCGCCTCCCGTTAGCTTTAACTAACACCCATTAGGTTATATCCTATTGATTACAATGGCATTATGCAGATTATCACTTATTTGTTGATGCCAAGATTAAGTTCAGGCATAATTACCCGCTAAGTTTATTACTAAAAAAATATACAGAAGAATTATGCGTTCAACCATGTTACAAACAAAGTTACACCGGGCCACTGTTACTCACAGTGAACTTCACTACGAAGGCTCTTGTGCAATCGATGGCAGCTTGCTCGACCTTTCAGGTATCCGTGAATATCAACAAATTGACATTTATAATGTAAATAATGGCGAACGTTTCACTACGTACGCGATTCGTGCCGAAAGCAACACCGGCATTATTTCTGTTAATGGCGCCGCTGCTCGCCGCGCAACTGCAGGCGATATTTTAATTATTTGTGCCTATTCCGAATATGACGAAGCCGAGCTAGCAATCTTCAAACCACGCTTAATCTATCTCGATGACAATAATGGTGTTAAAGAAACTAAAAACGCCATTCCTGTGCAAGCAGCATAAATACTGCTCATCTAAAAAAACCCGCTGATCAGCGGGTTTTTTTATGTCCACAATACCCGCTAGAAAACCTAACGCTGCACCTCGAAACCTTCCTTGTTCCACGCCAGCATTCCACCTTTCATATTTTTTACTCGATCAAACCCTAGACCCTTTAAAATAGCCGCCGCCGTGGTACTACGCGCGCCCGAACGACAGACTAAAATAATTTCATTATCTCGGTCCTGCTCTAAAGAGTCTAAGGCTTGTGGGATCTCGGCCAGAGGAATCAAGCGACTGCCCTTGATATAACCCAATTCACCATGCCGCTCGGAGTGTTCTCGCACGTCAATAATAAGGGACTCCGTACCCACCCGGCATTTAACCGTCTCCGGTTCCATTTGCAACACCTCATTCAGTTCCGCCAATAATGGAAACTTAATCCGGTCATCATCGATTTCACTTTGATTAATTTGTAACACTTCTTGAATTTTCTCCGGCAATGGCAAATTTAAATTCGCCATGATGTCGATATACTGCTCACGTGTTTTCCCTGCCAAACGTGGGTTTTCTGCCTGCTCTTCCCCCACCGTAGACTCGGTATTCCCCCGATAATCGTGCCCTGGAAATACTAAAGTATCAGCGGGCAAGCTGAATATTTTTTGTTGGATCGAGTCATATTGATCAGCAGAATCACCACCAGCAAAATCGGTACGCCCAGTACCTTTAATCAACAACACATCACCGGTTAAAACCCGATCGTTATTCACATAAAAACTAACACTGTCAGGAGTATGCCCTGGGGTATGCAGCACTTTGATCGGAATATCGCCCAATTGAAATAACTGTCCATCCATTAAGCGCCCATCAACACTAGGTTGCGGCGAAACCTCATGCATCAATACCCGACAAGCGGTTAAACGTTTAATCACCGAACAAGCCGAACGGTGATCGGCATGGGTATGGGTATCGGCAACAAATTCCAAACGTAGCTGGTGGTAAGCCAATAGCGCTAAATATCGATCTACTTTACTTTCTACTGGGTCAACGATTGCCGCGACACCGGCCGCTAAATCTGCGATTAGATAAGACTTACACTGCGTATGATTCAACTCGCAAAAAAACATCTCGACCTCCTTATAATTAAACGGTATTTACTTATTCTACTACACGCATTACCTGCATTAAAAACAATCATTTATTTGTTTCTACCCAACCAACCTCAGCGGCCGTTTGCTCACCGATCACACAATAACGCAAGGAGATCGGCATCTCAGACTCGGTGGCGCTGAGCGGAATTCTTGCCGCCATAAGCTCCGCCTTGTTCTGTTGATATTGCTTCGATGGAATCGCGAAACCTTCAGGGTATATCGGTTGCCCAGTACTTAAGTCATATTTATCCGAGGCCCCAACGGTATGCAATAATTCATGCGCGATAACAACATTATTGGTTTCTTGGTAACGCTTATCAGCATAAGCATTCACCAGCCCAATTAAGCCCTTTTGTAAACCTAATGAATGCGCCAAACGCCTATCTGGATCTAACTGCTGGTATTGGATAAAAATATTAACCGTCGCCTTATCCGCAGCCTGTGAATTCAGGTAGGCCCAATAGCGTAAACGCAAGCTCCAAAATACCGTTTTCAATAAACCATCGCTGCTTGGTGGCTGGGGCGGTTTAACCGTAAGCGCCGGCATCAATTGAATGCGGACTGGTTCAAAATCTAACTCACTATAATGAGTCCACTGCTTATTAAAGAAGTTAGCCAGTGATTTAAAATCACTCTCAGCCAAGGCATTAATATAATTTGCCGTAGCGTCGCGCCCATCCGCATTGATCGGGTAAATAGCCACCGGCAAGGGTTCGACCCAGGAGGTACTTTGTAAACGCTGCAGCTTGCTATAAAAAGCGCTGAACAGCAAAATAGCGAGCAACAGGCTAATACGAATTATCTTCATCATACTCATAAGATAGTTGTTAAGTCTGGATTTAGCGCTAAAAAAAACTATAATCAATCAGGTATTAACTAACGAGGGTGGATCTCATGCTTACGATGTTAATTTCTCTACTGCTGGCCAGCGCGATACTGTTTTACTTTTATCAGCGTAACAAAAACTCGAGCAAGTCGAACCACGCACACCCAACAAGAGCCCCGCTCTCTCAACAGCAACGCCTACAAGCCATCATTACTTCGGGCAAGTACTGGGGTCTCAAGATTAGCCCACTCAATAAAACAGCGTGCTGCTCCGCCGTGTCCGCACTACAAAACAAACAATTCCCCATTAATAGCGTTCCCAGCCTGCCGTTACAAAACTGCACTCAGGAGAACTGCCAATGCAAACACAGCGGCCTAACTGAAAAAAGAAAACCAGCTTCGCAACGGCGTCAACACAACGACCGCCGCGAAAACGTACGTTTTGAAGAAGTCTCCGATCGCCGTTCACACAGCGACCGAAGGTCTGGTATTTGGACAAACCACGAGTAAGCTTAAGGCTGCTTTACGCTATGACACTTACTCAATATCTCTTGATCCGGCATACCGGCATTTTTCCAGTATAAAATCAGTTCAACCGTGCAAGCTTTCGGTTCATTAGATTCCACAACCGGCGCCGAACTATCATCCACGGCCCGTTGAGCAATCGGTACGGCCTGCTCAGAGGTTAACGAAGCCATTACCATCGGGTCACTGAATAGCGCCTGCATTTTTTGCCTAAAAGCGTGCGGCAAGGTTCTTTTAGCGTTAGTGACCGGCCCAGCAATGGCCGCCCCACCGAAGGTATCGTGCCCTTGGGTACGCTTATAGGAGAGTAACTGTTTTTCCGTATTAAACGCTTCGAGCTGCGCATCAAACCACAACGAGGTGTCTATCGAAGTATGACTTTTCCATTCTTTTAAGCTAATCAGTACGACTTTTTCAGCGCCGGTTGCTAACAGCTTTTCAACCGCCGCTTGCTTGCTCAGCCCCGCCTCGAGATAAATTGTTTTTAACTGCGAAAATTTCTGCCCCAGTAGTTGCGGCATTTTATCGACAAACTCATTTGTCATGGCCTGTTTAGACGCGGTGAATGCGTCATAAGGCCCGCCCATAGACAACTCAAATTGGCCAATATATTTTGCCGGCTTTTCACCCGATACGATATAAGGTCGCTGATCTAACACCGCTATCGCGACACTCTTTGAACTACTGCCTTGTAACTCTAAGGCCGGTAACTGAAGCGCGCTGTGGCGCGTATTTTCGGTCAGCACACAACCGCTTAAAAACACCAGCAACATCAGGCTGGTTAATCGAAATAACATCAATGATAACTCCCTTTTTATTATTAATTAAACATACCGTTTGTCCCCCAAGCAATCAAGCCAAAGTCACCCTACCGGCTAAAAAAAACTGGTTTATAATGAAAGCTCAAAATAACTCATCAATATATTCCCCCATGACTTTTAAAACTGCCGATTTATGTGACGACTTTTCTGACAACTTACAAATTGTCAGCCCAATGTTTCAATCCTTTGGTGGCCATAAACGGTTTAGTGGAACAATTCAAACCGTTAAAATCTTCGAAGATAATGTATTGGTTCGAGAAATGCTGTCGGAAAAGGTCGATAACGACGTACTCGTCATCGATGGTGGCGGTTCTTTGCGCTGCGCTCTACTCGGCGATATGCTGGCAGAGATGGGTTATAAAAATGGCTGGCAAGGTGTTGTCGTATACGGCTGCATTCGTGACTCAGCCGATATTAACGAGATGCCCATTGGCGTGCGTGCGATTCAAACCAACCCACTTAAAAGCATTAAAAAGGGCTGGGGAGACAAAAACATAGACGTCAGTTTTGCCGGTGCTACTTTTCACCCCGGTGATTATTTATACGCCGATGAAGATGGCATCGTATTGTCTAAAACAGCGATCGTTTAAGCCATGGGACACCGTTTATCAAAAATATACACCCGTACCGGCGATTCTGGCAGCACCGGCTTAGGTGATGGCAGCCGCGTGGAAAAAGACTCATTACGCGTTGACGCATACGGCACGGTCGATGAGTTAAACAGCCAAATTGGTTTGGTTATCGCATTCGGTGTGGACGAACTGATTGCCAATCAACTGCTCGATATTCAACACGATTTATTTGATTTGGGTAGCGAGCTCTGTATCCCCGGCTACAGCGCGATAAATGAATCGAATATTGAAACCCTTGAACGTATCCTCGACGAACATAACGAGACCTTACCGGCGTTAAAAGAATTTATTTTACCCGGCGGCAATCTCGCCGCAGCAAGCTGTCATGTTGCACGAACCGTTTGTCGTCGCGCCGAACGCCTGAGTGTTAGCCTCGCCCACGAAGAAGCCATCAACCCGCCGGTGATCAAGTACCTCAACCGTTTATCCGACTTATTATTCGTCTTATGCCGAGTATTGGCCCGCCAAGGCGGTCAGTCCGAAGTACTCTGGGATAAAAACCGACGTAAACCAGAGATCCGTGAATCCTAAATGCAAATATTCTTAGCCAATCCCCGTGGTTTCTGCGCCGGTGTTGACCGCGCCATCGAAATTGTCGAACGTGCCCTAGAGCTATTAGGCGCTCCTATCTATGTACGCCACGAAGTGGTACATAACCGCTTTGTGGTGGAGAGTCTTAAAAAAAGTGGTGCTATTTTCGTCGAAGAACTCGATGAAATACCCGATGACTCCACTGTAATCTTCAGCGCTCACGGCGTATCCAAAGCAGTGGAAGACGAGGCAAAACGTAGGAAATTGAATATTTTTGATGCCACCTGCCCACTCGTCACCAAGGTACATTTGGAAGTCATTAGCCACGCCAAAAAAGCCCATTGCGTGATATTAATCGGTCACAAGGGCCACCCCGAAGTTGAAGGCACGATGGGCCGTTATCAACAACAAAATGAATCTTCAAGGATTCTATTGGTGGAATCACCCGAGGACGTTGCTAAACTCGAGTTAAGCGAGCCACATGGCCTCTCTTACGTGACCCAAACTACCTTATCGATGGATGATACCGAGTCTATTATTGATGCGCTACGCCAGAAATTCCCCGATATTGCAGGGCCCAAAAAGAGTGATATCTGTTATGCCACACAAAACCGCCAAGATGCGGTGAAAAAACTGGCTCAACTGGCTGATTTAGTGCTGGTGGTCGGCTCGGTCAACAGTTCTAACTCTAATCGCTTACGTGAAATTGCCCAAAAGCTGGGCAAAACCGCCTACCTTATCGACGGTGCCGATGATATTGACCGGGCATGGCTCGATGGCATTGAAAACATCGGCGTGACAGCCGGCGCATCGGCTCCCGAGGAACTAGTGAAACGAGTCATCGAGCAGTTACAGCAATGGGGCGGAAAAACTGTCACCGAAAATTCAGGCACCCAAGAGCGAGTAACCTTCTCCCTACCGAAGGAACTCAAGCGCTCACGTTAATAACACACTAATCCTATAGGCATAAAAAAACGGGCACTAGGCCCGTTTTTTTATTCGAGAATGAAATTTACATTCTTTCCCAAATAGTCGCAATACCTTGGCCACCACCAATACATAAAGTAGCTAATGCGTATTGACCTTTGATTCTTTCTAATTCGTGCAGTGCTTTAACCACGATGATATTCGCAGAGGCACCAATCGGGTGACCCAAAGAAATACCACTGCCGTTAACATTCACTTTATCCATCGGAAGTTTAAGTTCACGACACACACTTAATGCTTGAGCCGCAAACGCTTCGTTCACTTCAAACACGTCGATATCATCGATGCTTAAACCGGTGTCTGCCAAAATTTTGTGTACAGCAGGAACAGGGCCAATGCCCATAATTGATGGCTCAACACCCGCGTGAGAGTAAGCAACCAAACGTGCCATCGGCTTCAAGCCTTTCGCTTCAGCAGCAGATTTTTCCATCAATACCAAAGCCGATGAAGCATCGTTCAAGCCAGAAGCATTTGCCGCTGTCACGCTACCGTCTTTTTTGAAAGCAGGACGCATAGACGCTAGTTTTTCTAATGAAATATCCGCGCGTACGTGTTCATCTTTATCAAATACGGTGACGCCTTTACGGGTTTTAATTTCAACCGGTACAATTTGAGTATCAAAACGGCCTTCTTCTTGCGCACGTGCAGCATTTGAATGGCTAGTGAATGCTAAAGCGTCTTGGTCTTCACGAGACACATTGTATTTATCTGCTAGATTTTCAGCAGTCATGCCCATGTGACCAGCACCAAATGGATCGGTTAGGCCGGCAGTCATCAGATCGATGATTTGACCATCACCCATTTTTTGTCCCCAACGAGCAGCCGGTAAGGCATAAAAAGTATTGCTCATTGATTCTACACCGGCAGCAATCGCGATATCGTGATCACCTAACATGATGCCTTGTGCGGCATTAACAATCGCTTGCATACCACTACCACATAGGCGGTTAACGGTAATGCATGATGTTTCGCAGGGAATACCTGCTTCCAATTGTGCAACACGCGCAGTGTAAGCAGATCTTTTTTCAGCAGGTAATACGGTTCCCATGACCACCATGCCAACATCGGCTGGCTCAACGCCGGCTCTTGCCACACTTTCTTTGAGTGTAATTGCTGCCAATTGACTTGGTTCTACAGATTTCAAACTGCCACCAAAATCACCGATGGCCGTTCTTACGGCACTTAATACAACAACTTCTTTTACTTCACTCATATGTATTTCCTTTATTTAGGTTATGCTTAAATCTAAGGTCGACATTATAGATACATACACCCACTAAATCACCTTAATTATTATGACAACTCAATACCTTAGAAGCATTTCCAGCACCGGTATCCATAACATATCGTTTAGCGAATGGGGTGATAAAGCTAACCCGCGGGTACTCATTTGCTCACACGGTCTCACCCGCAATAAACACGACTTCGATACCCTAGCGACCATGCTCGCGGATCAGTACCGAGTCATCAGTTATGATTTCCCTGGCCGTGGTAAAAGCGACTGGCTCAGCAATAAAGATGATTACAACTACCAGCAGTACAGCATTGACGCCTTAATGGTCATCGCCTACAGCGGGGCCGCGCAGGTCGATTGGTTAGGCACCTCGATGGGGGGCTTACAGGGCATTATCCTCGCCGCGATGCCAAACTCGCCCATCAAACGGCTAATCCTTAATGACGTCGGGCCGTTTATTTCACAGGACGCTATGTCTTTTATCGCCAGCTACGTCGGCAAACAGGAGGTCTTTGATGACCTACAGCAACTGGAGGGCTATCTTAGACTTACCCACGCCGGCATGGGTCAGCTCAGCGACCAGCAATGGCAGCAGATAACCACCCATAGTCACCGAATACTCAACGATGGTAAGGTCGGTCTATTGTATGACCCCGGCATTCGCCAAGCCTTTAAAACCAGCGCCGGTGAGGACGTTAATTTATGGCCCTTATGGCAAGCGATCCAGCAACCCACCTTATTGATACGCGGCGAAAACTCGGCACTGCTCAGCCAGGCCACCGCAGATAAAATGACCACCACCGGCCCTTGCGCTGATTTAATCAACATCCCCAATACTGGCCATGCACCGGCGCTGATGAACCAGACCGATATATCGGCCATTCAACGCTGGCTAAACAACTAAATCAAAATCAGCCGGACCTTGTTTGCCACCACCTGAAAAAGTGACTTCTCGCCGGTTCAACCCCGGTTAATAAATACCCTAGGGTATGTTCATTGGCCAAGTTAGCCTCCAACAGTATTTTCACCGCCGGCTTAATACAAAATAACACTTCATCGCCGACCTCTAATAACAGCTCATTAGGCGGCAACACCGTCACTTCTTCGCCACGTCGATGCACCATCGGCACCACATTAAGAAATTGATCCCGCGCATGGGGTGCTCGGTAAATATCGGCCAAACTGACCGAGCCTTGCTGCGCTAGCGCCAAACTGACCGAGCCTTGCTGCGCTAGCGCCAAACAGACCGCCGGCGCTTGCTGGGGGTTAAGCGTATAGGTTTTTAATACCGGCGCATCACCACCAATATTAAGCGCCAAACGATTCGTTAAATCGGCCAATTCCGTTGGCGAATTTTCGTACAAACCGAGTAAATGCTTAAAAAACTGGCGTAATAAAGGTGCCGTTAACATAAACAACACCATTCTCGCGATCACTAAACTCGGCTGTAAAATAAAGTCCACCGTAGTCCTTTTAAACAGCACCTCATTGCTGTGTTTATTTTGCCGAACAATGGTAAACAAGGAGGGTGAAAAACGACCGACTTGCTGGATCATACTTAAGTTAAAGGTATCGTTATCAGTCCCCGCAATCAGCCCGACACATTCTTCCAGACCCGCTTTTTTTAAATTAGCCATATTGGCCCGCCCCAACACGGCGTGCTCGCTAATGCCCTCAATGGTTTCCACCAAGGGATCTACTGCCGTGATATCGATACCCTTTTTCGATAGCTTTTGATACACCACACTGCCCATTCGACCGTGCCCGCATAAGATCCATTTACCGCCCTTCAACGGACAAATATTCCTATCTAGGCGAGCGCCAGGCGCACCCGACAACCACTCATTTAAAGTTTGTATGGTCGGGTTGTAGATTAACATTGCCATATAAGAGGCAAAAACTCGAAACGGATCCACCACGTGAATATCCCCTCCCAAACCCAATATTTCACTCTCATTTTCCACCGAGGTTGAGCGGCAGATCACCTTCAAATCGGGACGGAGTATTCTGGCGGAAACAGCCACCTTTAAATTAGCCTCTTCATTATTTGACAGAATTAACACACCGATGCATTTATCACTTTCGATACCGGCCGCTATTAAATAACGGGGTTCACTGGCATCCGCACACAAACCCAGCACCCGTGTTGGGTAGTCTCGCAAATCAAGCGCCTTCATTCGCTCGTCATCTAGCTCTATCACCACCGCCGACAAACCTGCATCGGTCAAGCCCCTCAATAACAAACTACCGGTATCACCAAAACCACACACCAAGTAATAATCATTCGTTTTTCTAGCCACCGAACGAATAAAGGACTCTTCCGCAAACGCGAGCTGTAGATGGGGGTTACGTAATAAAGAAATTATTTTGCCGACCACATATAACCAAGTAATCACGCTGGTATACAAACAGACAACCGCCCAGACCCTTTGTGCATTACTAAATGGCGTAGGCAACTCACCAAACCCCGTGGTGGTCGCGGTATAAGCTAAAAAATAATACGCATGAAAGAACGACATATAGGTGGTTTGACCATCCGCATCCGGCAAACCTGGAGCCAGAACCATACCGATAATGCAAATGGCATACACACAAACAAACACCACAATAGGCATGCGCATATGGCGTAAAACAATAAATGAGACCCGACCTAGAGATGAGTCAGACATACTGAAATTAGCGGCGCGACATTAAAGTTTCTGACACCAGCATCACCACCGAGATCACGTTAGCAATCAGCGCACCGCCCGACAAAGAAATAATCACCGAGGCATTATCGGCGCTCAGACCACTGGCTGAAATTTGGGTCACATAAGCCCAGATCATCGCCGCGGCTAAGAGTTGTAAATTAGCCACCAAACTGGTTGATAACAACACCGCGCCAACTTGTGTGCGGTCACCCAGCTTTAGCCCCATCGCAATGAGGTTAACCACAATCGCGACAAATAATTCATAGATATTATGATGGGTAAAATCATCGATATCCCCCATAAAAAAACCAAAATTTAGCGTTAATGCCAATACAATAAAAAAACTAAATACGATCTTTTCAGAATTCATCCCTTAACCCCATCCTTGTCCGTTAAATTTAGTGTACCCCGATCAGCTCTGTAGACAATAGCCATTAGCAATAAATAAGCTATTTATCAGCATCCTCCAGCTTACCCCCAACGAGCGTCGAGTTCTCGTTAGCCAAATCCATTAAACGCCGTTTACACTCCTCAGATACAACCGCACGCTGCTGCGCGTTATACGATGTCCACGCGGTAATTTCGTGTAATAAACGCCCACAACCTAAACATAGATCATCGTCATTCAGTGTACACATTCTTCTACAAGGTGATTCCATAATAGCCTTCGTCTATAAATCAATAAACCACCTATTTTAAGCATAAAAAAAGCCAGTGACACAAATCACTGGCTTTCGGTCGTTTTATTACACGATGGCTATACCGATTTCTCCATCACAAATGAGCCAGGGGCTGCTTCTAATTCGGGATACTCCGCGTTACCCAAGGCCTTCGGTGCATCGATCTGTTTACCACCTTGCTCTTTTAACCAAGCATCCCAGTGTGTCCACCAGCTGCCCGGCATATCGGTTGCGGTGTCTAACCAATGTTCTGCACCTTTGGCTAACTCACCGTCTTTCCAATAATTACGTCTATTTTTACTCGCGGGGTTAACAACGCCCGCCACATGACCACTGCCGGTTAGGACAAATTCGACCTTGCCAGACACCAACTCTGTACCGGTAAAGGTAGTTTTCCACGGTGCAATATGATCCTCAATCGCGGACAAGAAGTAGACTGGGCAATCAATTTTTCTTAAATCAATTTTGACCCCACAAAGCTCGACCGCACCGGGGGTGACCAAGTTATTTTCCAAGTACATATTACGCAAATACCAGGTATACATCGCCGCCGTCATATTGGTCGAATCGCCGTTCCAATACAAAATATCAAAGGGTGGCGGCGTTTTTCCCTTCAAATAATTATTAACCACATAACTCCAGATTAGGTCGTTCGCACGCAACATAGCGAAGGTAGTCGCCATTTGTTTGCCCGGCATCACCCCGCCTTCAGCCAATTTATGTTCGTGTTGTTTGACTTGTGATTCATCGATAAACACACCCAACTCACCCGGATCAGAAAAGTCCAATAGGGTCGTAAAAAAGGTCACGCTGGCAAACGGTTTTTTACGCTTAGAGGCCAATACAGACATCGCCGTTGCGAGCATGGTGCCACCGATACACCAAGCAACCGCATTGATTTTACTCGCAGAAGAGATGGCTTTAACCGCATCCGTAGCCGGTAGAATCCCCTCGGTAATATACTCATCCCAAGTAACATCACCCAAGGTTTGGTCGGGATTTTTCCAGGAAATAATATATACGTCGTTGCCTTGTTCTAAACAATAACGAACATATGAATTATCCTCCGATAAATCGAGGATATAATATTTATTGATGCACGGCGGAACGATCAATATCGGCCGCTCATTCACTTGCTGACTCATCGGCGCAAAGTGAACCAATTGAATCAGCCTATTCTCAAAAACCACCGAACCGGGTGTCGTCGCTAGGTTCTCACCTAGGGTAAAAGCCGACTCATCGGTCATACTGATGCTGCCTTTCTCCATATCGTTCATTAGATTTTCAAGACCCGCAAGCAAATTCTGCCCTTGCGTTTCCATCGTTTCTTTCAACACCTCGGGATTAGTCGCGGCAAAATTAGCAGGCGACATCGCATCAATAAACTGGCGGGTGTAGAAGTCACACTTTTTCTTGGTGGCATCATCGAGGGTGGAGTCATTGACCATCCCGGTTAACCAGCGACTGGACAATAAATAGGATTGTTTTAAATAATTATGCACTGGGCTTTCTTCCCATTCACTGCCGACGAACCGACGATCACCACGCACAGCTTGCACGTTTGAGTCCGCAGCAGGGTTAAACATATTGAGCCATAACTCAAATTGATCTTGATAAAAACCCGACAGGGTTTTAACCCATTCATCAGGACTCTCCATAGCCCGAGTCATAATCGTGTTCCATGAATTGCCAAACTGCGACATCATTTCCTGCGATTCATGAAAAGAAAAATCTTGAAACATGCTATGACCTTGTTTAGCCATGTCTTCGAACAACTCTTGCGGGTTCCTGCTATCCATTCTGTTACCTCTAAAATTAACATTCGATTATTTATGCTGCACCGCAAGGTTAGCGTTTTTTATGCTGCACCGCAAGGCGAAGCCTTTTTTATCGGTCAAACCTAGCTCTCAGCCAATTAATGATCGTAATTTTTTTCCGCTAACAACTCGCCAGTTTCAGACCAAGAGCTGAATACCCCAGCACGCTCACCCTGTACAAACATTCCTTGTTCTCTTTTTTCACCATTCGGCCAAAAGCTGACGAGTAAACCGTGATACTCCCCATTATCAACACTCGCCGTGAGTGCCACCGTACCATCTAAATACCAGGATACGTGCTGACCAGACATCAGCCCATGAACAAAATCTGTTGCAGAAACCTTCGGCCCCGTCGGGTGCCAAATAATACGTTTACCGTGCATCTTCCCCGCTACATATTCACACTCTTCCAGCACTTGTCCTTGCTCATTTTTTTTAATTTTTCGGCTGATTTGTTGGCTCATCAATACTCCTTAAACAAGACTTACTCCAGCATCTAGCGATAAAACAGATGATTACCATAACACCGACAACATTAATCCTGTGGCATAAAAAACGCGCCTCAGATGCGCGTTATAAAATAATATTTAAAACCAGCCGGCTTCACCGACGTAAGGTTTGCAAACCCTCTTGGGCAGAAAAATAAGCCGCTAAGTTAATGATATCCTCATCACTCAAGGCTCCGACGGTTGCCTGCATCATCGGATTTTTTCGCTTCGCCGATTTATACCCCTGTAAAGCATGAATCATATAATCAGCGTGTTGCCCCGCAATTTTTGGAAACATCGGGCTACTACTATTGCCATCGACCCCGTGACAAGCCGCACAAGCAACTGACTTTTCCTTGCCCTTTGCCACATCAGCAGCAATAACATTGGCGGATCCCATAACAACACTAATCGCTAATACTAGCTTAATGAACTGTTTCATATCCTTTCTCCTAAACTATCTAAACCGTTACTGGGCGTCTTGTGCAAAATATGCCGCGATATCTTGCATATCTTGTTCGGACAGGTCGACAACATTGCCATACATCGTTGAATGTGAGCGTAACCCCTCTTTATAAGCTTTCATCGCCGTCACTAAATATCCTGCGTGCTGCCCCGCTAATTTAGGCACGTGATAGGTTGGGTAAACATTATTATAATTAGCGACCCCATGACAGCCCAAACAGGTCTGCCCCTTAATTCGCCCTGCCTCAACATCCGCGGCCGCATAAACAGCGCCAGACAACAGCATCCCAAAGCCCACCAAACTCGTTGTTAATCGTTTCATTCCCTGAACCCCCCTTAGTTTTTTGCTAAACAGTCGTTAGACATACTACTGAAAACATCAAGAGCACGCTAGTAAAAAACGAACCATCCATCACAGCATTCTTTTATAATGATACTTTCCCATCATTTTCAGTCATTTACCGCATGTCCAATATCACCATCTACACCACCGCTTACTGCCCATATTGTGTGCAGGCAAAGCGCTTATTAAACAGTAAAAGCATTAACTTCGAAGAAATTGCGGTGGATAATGATCCGCAAAAAAGAGCCGAAATGATGCAGAAGAGCCGACGCAACACCGTTCCACAGATCTTTAATAATGAACAACATATCGGAGATTGCAGCGAAATTTTTGATTTCGAACGCGATGGTAGCCTAGACAGTTTGCTTGCCTAAGTCATGCACAAACAAAAACCCGCCTTGCTCAAACTACGCTTAGATAAATGGCTGTGGGCCGCTCGGTTCTATAAGACTCGCCGCTTAGCCAGCGAGGCGATCAGTGGCGGCAAAGTTCACCTGAATCAACAACGTGTAAAACCCAGCAAAGAAATCCAGCCGGATGACTGCTTACAAATCAGTAAAAACGGCTATAGCTGGGATATTTGCATCATCGGCTTAAATGCCCAGCGCCGCCCTGCGGTAGAAGCCGTACTGTTGTATCAAGAAGACGCACAAAGCATCGCTCGCAGACAAGCTCAAATCGCCCTCAATAAAGACATGCACGCCTCAGCACCGCAATCAGAACGCCCCAATAAAAAGCAACGACGACAAATTCACCGTTTCAAACAAAGCGATTAACGGAAACTGACAAGCACTAAATACAAGAAGGTGGAATCGGTAAACCGGCGTATTTATTGGCATACTTCAACGGCCCATCGGGGAATAAACGATACAAATATAAGGATCCGCCTTTATCCGCACCGAGTGATTTTTTGATCGCTTGGCCAAATAAACGTGCATTCGGCTGGTGCTGGTATTCCGCATAATAAGCACGCATAAACTGAATGATTTCCCAATGCGCAGGAGTTAGTTGCAAACCATCCTCCGCCGCCAAGGCTTCTGCTACCGCTTCATTCCACTGCCCACTATCCGCTAGAAAACCATACTCATCACGCGCTAAAACATCCAGCGGCAACACTAGAAACACGACCTAATCGGCTGATTCGCAGCCACCAGTTCGACAAAACCGGCGTAATCGACGTATTGAATAAAGTCTAAACACGCCGCTTGTTGCACGCCCCGCGCCTGCATATCGGGGCTTAGCGCGTAGACCGTCACCGCACTACCGGCCATCGCCGTCAAGGGACTTTGACTGAGTTCAAGCGCCGCATACACGGCGTGCTCAATTAATAACACCACGTCAGTCGCCGAGGCCGTTTGCAGGCATTTACTCAAGGCCAAATTATCGGTATGACTTTTATTAATAATATAAAGCATCAGAAACTAAACAGCTGATCAGCCGTCTCCTGCTGTTGTTTCAACTCGGCGCGCGGGCAGACATTGACCTCGATAACAAACTGTTCACTGCTGAGGCCGCGTTCACGCATCGACTCGGCTTCAACAAACACATCATTGATATCGTATACCGATAAGGCTTTCAACAGCGGACTGGAGTTTTTCAAACCAATCGCCTCTGGAGTTTGTTGCTGGAGCAAGGCATACACACCATCCCCCTCAAACAGCATCAGTACACGCTGATCGAAGGCTGCCGCCATCAACGCGATGTCGATAAACTCCTGGGTTTGAATATTACCGTGTAAGGGTTTATCAATAATAAAAAAAATATTTTTCATCTCAGCTACCAAAACAAATATGTCGGTCGGCGTCGATAATCGCCTCCATCAGCAGTCCTAGACCAGCAATGCGAAAACCATCCGCCAAGGCCGCTTCATAACCACCCACTTTACGAGCCACCGATTGTTCCAGTAGCCCCCGACGCTGAGCCGATGAAACACAGACCACCAAGTCGATACCGTGTTCTGCCTGTAGTGCCGACCAACGTTTAACAATGTCGCGTTCATCACCTGGGGGCCTTGAGTCACGTAAGGCGTTATAAATTCCATCGTGGTAAAAGAACACCCGATAAATTTGGTGCCCAGCGACAAGAGCCGCTTGAATGAAGTGCCAAGCACTATCGGCGGCCTGATGCTGATACGGACTGGCATTGATTTGAATTGAAATTTTCATTTAACTTGTTTATAAACTCAATTAGACTGAGACGATATCTCTAACGATACTGGCTTTCATAATACCATGCGCTGTTTTTTTACCGTACTGCTTAGCTCCACATTCACCGTTATCACTTTCGCATCGGCTTTAGCTTGGCCTAATGCCAGCCTCGCGAATAATCGAATAAAATTACCCGATATTGGCAACAGTTCTAATATTATTATTTCGGCGGCGGTAGAAAAAAAACTGGGCAAAGCCTTTCTGCGTAGCATTCGCCGTAGCGTACCGCTTAATTACGACCAAGAAATAAATGATTATGTAAAACAGCTCGGCGATCGTCTAGCAAAATCCAGCGAACAAGCCGACCGTAAATTTACCTTTTTTGTCGTTCAAGACAACCGAATCAACGCCTTTGCCGGCCCCGACGCTCATATTGGCATTAATTCAGGGCTGATTCTTGCCACCGAATCGGAAAGCGAACTGGCTTCGGTATTCGCCCATGAGATTGCTCACGTGACCCAGCAACACTTGCAACGCGCGATAGAAACCGCCAGCCAAATGTCATTACCGAGCGCGGCCGCCACCCTCGCCGCTCTTTTATTAGGGGTCGCCGTACCTGGCATTGGAACCGCCGCAATCTTAGCCGTACAAGCTGGGCAAGTACAGCAGCAAATCAATTTCACCCGCAGCCATGAAGCCGAAGCCGACCGCGTTGGTGTACATAACCTAGCAGACGCAGGTTTTGACCCTCGCAGCATGCCGATCTTTTTTGGCCGTTTACAAACCGCTTCACGTTATTACGGTCAACGAGTTCCTGAAATATTAAAGACTCACCCAGCTCCCATCTCACGAATATCTGATACCTCGGCAAGAGCAGAGAAGTACCCCTATAAACAGGTCGCCGACTCACAGAACTTCCGACTCATACGAATGAAGCTGCGCATCAGCAAACAGCGCCAAACATCCTTACAAGAACTCATCGGCTCACTGGAGAATGAAGCGAGCCAAGGCACCCAGGAGCTCAAAGACGCCGCCAACTACGGCCTAGCACTGGCCTTGATGAAAGACCGTCAATTTACCCGCGCACGCTCCCTATTGCTACCGCTTAACCAACAAAACCTGCACCAGTTACACTATTTAACCGCTAGGGCATTGAATGAATACCGCGATGATAAAACCCAACTAGCTTTAGCTTTGTTTCAACAAGCCAAACAACTATTCCCACAAAGCCGTTCAGTTAATTTACTCTACGCGAAGGTTTTATTACACGCAGGTAAACCCACACAAGCGCTACAGTATTTAAATGATGACTTACGCCTGCATCCAGCCGAACCCAATGTTTACGACCTTTTATCGGTCGCATACGGGCAAACAAACGACCCCGTTCGTGGTTTTCAATACCGCGCAGAATACTTACACTCAATTGGCTCAACCAAAGACGCCATTATTCAGCTCGAACAAGCCTTGCGTGCGGCCAATAATAATTTTTACCTCAGTAGCCAGATTGAAAACCGCATCAACCAATTAACCGCCGCGCTCAATGCGCCGGCATTACTTTAAGCAGAATGAATTAAGATGACAGATATTGCACAAACCCCAGGATTTTTTAAACGTTTAGCCGTGATCGTATATGACCTATTGTTACTGCTAGCGGTATTATTCGTTGCGACCTTGGCCTTATTACCCTTCCAACAAAACAACGCATTCGAACCAAACTCTTGGTTATTCTCCGCTTACCTCGTTTTTGTTAGCTTTCTATTTTACGGCTGGTTTTGGACCACCGGCGGGCAAACTTTGGGTTTATTGGCCTGGAAGCTTCGTGTCGCAAACCCAGACGGGCGAAGCATCTCCTGGCAGCAAGCCGCCATTCGCTTCGTGACCGCTATATTTTCCTGGGGAGTTTTCGGTTTAGGATTTGCCTGGATATTATTCAATAAAGAGCGTCTCAGCTGGCATGATATTGCATCCAACAGCCGAGTCTATTTTAAGCCTAAAGAATAGGCCGTCTCTGAGCAAGTTATGATTATTTGATAGTGGCAGAAATAGCCCTAAACTTCGTCTCTGCCTAAATTTAGTCCGACCTAATCAGATCTTCCCTAGCCCATTCGGCGAATAGTCACTATAGAGGCCGACAGCGCCAACAAGAAAGGTAATGAGGCGGCAATAACTGGGTGCAATCCATATAACACCCCAACATTACCAAACAACTTATCGACTAAATTAAAACCGATACCGATCAGCGCACCCAGCAAAATACGGGTGCCCGTGCTGCTGGCACGCTGTACTCCAAGCACCATCGGGATCGCTATCAGCAACATCACTAAAATAACGAAGGGGCGTATCACCTTACTGCTGATCGCCACCACAAAACGCGTCGCATCTTGGCCATTACTCTCAAGGAATTCAATATAACTCGCCAAGCCAGCAATCGATAAACGCTCGGGTTTAACCACAATCACATCCAATAACTCAGGATCGAGTAAAGAATCGAGTACCGCCGAATCGCTGCCCGACACCTCAACACTATTCTCCCGGATGCTCGTTTGCTGAACCCCATAGAGCTGCCACTTATCATCAACAAAACTCGCGCTCTTGGCATGGGTGGCGTACTTCAGCTCGTTATTGTCGGTCATTTCGTAAATGCTGACCTCTTTCAACTCCGAGGAATTAAGGATTTCCCGTATATTTAAATACGTCTCACCGTCACGGGTCCAAAAACCATATTTGGTGCGTAGCGCAACCTGTTCATTCTTTGCGGTAAACTTCAACATCTGCGCCGCTTGCTCCGACACAGGGGCAATAAATTCACTCACCACTAACGAAACCATCATCAGTAACACCCCAACGCGTAAGGTGGCTGCGATGATCTGCCAACGACTAATACCCGCCGCGCGCATCGCGGTTAATTCATAACTATTGGCCATTCCCCCGAGGGTCAATAAGGCACCCAATAAAGCGGCTGATGGCATCAATTCATAAAAATTTCTGGGGGCGATTAAGGCGAGATACTTAAAGATAGCCACTAAATCGTATTGGCCTTCACCCATATCGTCTAGTTCATCGGCAAAGGTAATAACCAATACGAGCGACAACAAAAACAATAAGGCCATCGAGGTACTTTTCAACATTTCGACCGCGATGTATCGATTAATAACCTTCATGATTGACCCAACAACCTAGTTTTAACGTACTTCACCCCGTGTATTCTGACCAGCATTAAAGCAGCAAAACCCAGCATCAGCACATGAACCCACCACACACCGAGCCACGGCGATATCACGCCCTTCAACAACCAAGAATGGGATAGACTCATAAAGTTTTCAAAAATAATATAAACCAGTATCGCGGTCAATAAATTGCCATACATGCCCGCACGGGGGGATACCCGACTAATCGGCACCGCTAAAAATGCAAAACTAATAATCGCCAACGGAATAGACCAACGTCGCTGCAGCTCACTCATCGCCCGCGGAGAGCCCAAGGTCATCAGCTCGCTAGTCGATTTTTCTTTAGTGCCCAGCGTCACCAATATATCGCTTTTTTGTGCGACCACCACACCATACTCTTTAAACTTAGTGATCTTATAATCGGCTTGTCCAGGCACCCCTTCATAACGGTTACCATCTTGTAATATGATGAAACGATCACCGGTTTCTGGGTCGACCCTCATTTCCCCGCGTTTAGATGAAGTAATACCCAATTTTCCATGCTGACGATTCTGGATAAACACATTGCGCATTTTATTATCGTCGCTGATATGCTCCACATAAAAAACCAAATCACCCTGACTATATTCGTTGAAGCGGCCCTCGCTAATACCACGAATATCTAACTTGTTTTGATCTTGAGTTTTCAGCTCCTCAACCGCTTGCATCAGCATCGGCGCACTCACTAAGGACAAATAAAGCGTTAACGCACACAGCGGCAGGCTAAACATAAAAATAGAACGGTAAATTTGTTTAAAACCGATGCCAGCAGAAAACAGCGCGGTGATTTCATGATCACGGTACATACGGCCCAATACCAACAAAATGGATAGTAGTAGCGCAACCGGGATAATTTTAATCAGCAACAAACCCATATTCAAAGCCACCAACGACAGTACGGCGTCGATAGACAATTCACCGGCGGTGACTTTGGAGAACAAACGAACGAGTCGCTGGCTGAGTAGAATAACCGATAGCACGGTCATCACTCCCAACATCATTTTACTGAGTTGGCTGATGAACAATCGGTCAATAATTTTTAATTTAAACACAGACATCAATGAGGTATTTCGCTTATAGTTAGGCTCTTAAACCCATTAGGATTATGTTGTCGTATCCTAACGGAAAAACTCAATCATTACATTAATAATCACAGAGGCCGTCACATGCAATTCGTTTCAATATCTGGGCAAATCGATCAACTATCCACCCCTTGTCTCATCTTGCCAGTTTACAGCGAGGGCGAGCAAGACACGTTGACCGAAGCGTTTGACCAAGCTAACGACGGCCAAATTGCCAATATATTAGAGCGCGGTGACGCCAACGGCAAAGCCGGAAACACCCTCTTAATTCAAATGCCGGCGAGCCATAAAACCGAACGCGTTTTATTGGTTGGCTTCGGTGAACGAGGCAAAACTAGCGAACAAGACTTCAACAAAGCCGCCAGCGCCAGCATTAACGCACTGAAAAGCCTGCCGATTAAATCGGTTTGCAGCGCCTTATTAAACGTTGAAGTGATCAATAAAGCCCCTCAATGGAAAGTCCGCCAGTCGGTCATCAAATCGCAAGAAGCACTCTACCAATATAACCAAACCCTCACCAGCTCAGCGCCCGAGGCATACCAGCTAGAACGCTGCGAAATACTCGTCGTCGCGGGCATCAGCAGCGATGAAATCGAGCAAGCCGCTAACACCGCAGCGAGTATCGCCAATGGCATTGAGGTCGCAAAGAAACTAGCCGACTTACCGGGCAATATCTGTACCCCAAGTTACTTAGCCGATAGCGCTATCGCCCTTGGCAAACAATACGACTCGCTAAAGGTGACTGTGCTGGATGAAGCTGAGATGGAAGAACTCGGCATGGGTTCTCTATTATCGGTTTCGCGTGGTTCACGCCAGCCGGCTAAATTAATCAGCATGGAACACTGCGGCGGCCCAGCCTCACAAAAACCCGTTGTCATTATCGGTAAGGGCCTAACTTTCGACGCCGGCGGCATCTCAATCAAACCCTCGTCTGGCATGGACGAAATGAAATACGATATGTGCGGTGGTGCCAGCGTGTTTGGGGTAATGCAAATGTGCGCCGAATTGAATTTACCGATTAACGTGGTCGGCATCGTACCATCATCAGAAAACTTACCCGATGGCGATGCCAATAAGCCGGGTGACATCGTCACTAGCATGGCTGGGCTCACCATCGAAATTTTAAATACCGATGCAGAAGGCCGCTTAATTTTATGTGACGCACTCACCTATGCGGCGAAATTTGAACCCGAGGTCGTCATCGATATTGCCACCTTAACCGGCGCTTGCGTGGTAGCTCTAGGCAAACACGCCACCGGCTTATTAGCCAATAACGACGAGTTGGCTGACGAATTATTAGCCGCGGGCAAAAACGCCGGCGATAAAGCGTGGCAATTACCTTTATGGGAAGAATACCAACCGCAACTTAAAAGTAATTTTGCCGACCTCGCTAATATTGGTGGCCCAGCGGGCGGCACCATTACCGCGGCGTGTTTCCTCTCTCGCTTTACCGAAGACTACAAATGGGCGCATTTAGATATCGCCGGCACCGCTTGGAAATCGGGCAGTGATAAAGGGGCAACCGGACGCCCAGTACATATGTTGAGCCAGTTCATTTTGGATCGCTGTTAATTAAACCGGTAGTTCTGTGACACGTATTGATTTTTATCTGCTGGCCGATGCCAGCGATCAGCAGCGCTATATCTTTGCTTGCCGCCTCGCACAAAAGGCGAGCAAGCAAGGGCACCGGGTGTATATCCACACTGAGTCGGCTGAGCAATCACAGCTATTAGACGAGCTATTGTGGTCGTTTTCACCGACCAGTTTTGTACCCCACACCGCGGTCGCTGAAGAGTGTAAAAACAACCCGGTGTACATTAACCACAGCGGCGACCCGCTAGACATTCACGATGTGCTCATCAACCTGAGTTCAAAAACACCCGATTGCTTCGCCCGCTTTGAACGCTTCGCCGAACTGCTGAATCAAGATAACTCGGTAAAAGAAGCGGGGCGCGAACGATTTAAGTTTTATAAAAGCCGAGGCTACCCGCTACACACCCACAAAATGTAAAAAAAACCGCGAAGACATCACGAATGCTGCTCTGGGGAGGCTATAATATCGCCCTTTAAAATCAACGGTTAAGCAGCTCGATGGATAAAACATACGCCCCGCATGACATAGAATCTCGCTGGTATAGCCAATGGGAAGAACAAGGCTACTTTGAACCAAAGGGTGGCGATAGCGCCTATTGCATCATGATTCCGCCGCCCAATGTCACCGGCAGTTTACATATGGGCCATGCTTTCCAAGATACCATCATGGATTCGCTGACTCGTTATCACCGTATGCAAGGCCATAACACCTTATGGCAAGCCGGTAGTGATCACGCTGGCATTGCCACCCAAATGGTGGTTGAACGTCAATTAAACGCGGAAGGTAAAACCCGTCACGACCTAGGCCGTGAAGAATTTGTCGAGCGTATCTGGGACTGGAAAGAATTATCCGGCAATACCATCACCAAACAACTGCGCCGCATGGGTACGTCATTGGATTGGTCGCGCGAACGCTTCACCATGGACGAAGGTTTATCGAAAGCCGTTAACGAAGTATTTGTAAAGCTGCACGAAGAAGGCCTCATCTATCGCGGTAAACGCCTCGTCAACTGGGATCCTAAGTTACACACCGCGGTATCTGACCTAGAAGTAATTTCACAGGAAGAACAAGGCCATATGTGGCATATGCGCTACCCATTAGCCGATGGCAGTGGCCAACTCGTGGTGGCTACCACACGCCCCGAAACCATGCTCGGTGATGCTTGTGTCGCCGTTCACCCATCGGATGAACGTTACCAACATCTGATTGGTAAAATGGTGGCATTGCCTTTGTGTGATCGTGAGATCCCCATTATTGCCGACGACTATGTCGACCCTGATTTTGGTACCGGCTGCGTAAAAATAACCCCAGCTCACGACTTTAACGATTACGAAGTGGGCCAGCGACACGATATGCCGCTCATTAACATCTTCACCGTCGATGCCAGCATTAACGATGAAATGCCAGAAGAATATCAAGGCATGGATCGTGTGGCTGCGCGTAAACAAATCGTCCAAGACTTAGATGATTTAGGACTATTGGTCAAAGTAGACGACCATACCTTGATGATTCCTCGCGGTGACCGTTCTGGCGTTATTATCGAACCCTTATTAACCGACCAATGGTTCGTCAAAGCCAAACCCCTCGCAGAACCGGCTATTGAAGCGGTTAAAAGTGGAAAAATTAAGTTTGTCCCCGAGAACTGGGACAAGACCTATTACAACTGGATGAACGATATCCAAGACTGGTGTATTTCACGCCAAATTTGGTGGGGCCATAGAATCCCCGCTTGGTACGATGAAAGCGGCGCCGTGTATGTTGGCCGCAATGAAGCCGAAGTTCGCGAAAAACATCAGCTGGCAGATAACGTCGTATTATCGCAGGATGAAGACGTATTAGACACGTGGTTCTCATCCGCCTTATGGCCGTTTTCAACCCTAGGCTGGCCCGATAAGACACCTGAACTCGATACCTTCTACCCGACTAGCGTATTGGTTACCGGCTTCGACATTATCTTCTTCTGGGTCGCCAGAATGATTATGATGGGCTTGAAATTTATGGACGATGTGCCGTTCAAAGAAATCTACATTCACGGCTTAGTGCGCGATGCGGAAGGACAAAAAATGTCCAAATCCAAAGGTAACGTCCTCGATCCGATCGACTTGATTGATGGCATCAGCCTAGAAGACCTGCTCGAAAAGCGTACAAAAGGCCTTATGCAGCCAAAAATGGCGGCTAAAATTGACAAAGATACTCGTAAGCACTTCCCCGATGGCATTCCATCCTTTGGTACCGACGCCTTGCGTTTTACCTTTGCCTCACTCGCCTCAACCGGCCGTGATATTCGATTTGATTTAAATAGAATCGAGGGCAACCGTAACTTCTGTAATAAATTATGGAACGCCACCCGCTACGTGTTAATGAATACCGAGGGCGAAGATACCGGCTTAGGCAATGAAGCCTGTGTTTACAGCTTGCCAGATCAGTGGATTGTGTCACGTTTACAAAAAACCGAACGCAGCGTCATTGCCTCGATTGAAAAATACCGTTTCGATTTAGCGGCGCAATCGCTGTATGAATTCCTCTGGAATGAATATTGTGATTGGTATTTGGAGCTTTCCAAACCGATTCTGCTCGATGACAATAGCTCAGCCGAACAAAAGCGCGGTACCCGCCAAACGTTAATACGTGTGCTTGAAGCTGTGTTACGTTTACTGCACCCAATCATGCCGTTTATTACCGAAGAAATTTGGCAGCAAATAGCACCCTTGGCTGGAAAAACAGGCGATACCATTATGCTGCAAGCCTACCCAAAGCCTGACAATAGCAAAATTTCGGACGATGCGGAAAGCGCCATGGGCTGGATTATGGAGTTCGTCATGGGTATTCGTAAAATTCGTGGTGAGATGAATATCCCGCCAAGCAAACCCTTACCCGTGTTATTGAACAATAGCTCTGCAGACGATCAACAGCGCCTAGCCGATAACCGTCTATTACTGGAAAAACTCGCACGTTTAGAATCGATTACCACTTTAAATTCAACGGATGAAGCGCCACAATCCGCCATCGCGCTGGTTGGTGAAATGCAAGTACTGATCCCAATGGCCGGTTTAATCGACAAAGAAGCCGAACTAGAGCGACTCAACAAAGAAGTGGATAAATTAGAAAAAGAGCTCTCTCGTATCAGCGGGAAACTATCTAACGCCTCGTTTGTTGATAAAGCCCCCGCCGCCGTGGTGGATAAAGAGAAACAAAAACAAAGCGATATTTCATCTAAATTGAATAACTTAAACGAACAAAAACAAAAAATCGCCGCATTATAATGAAGGCTAACACCGCCCTTGTTAAGTCAACGAGGGTGGTGTTAGCTGAAGCTAACAAGCCCAACAACACTCATTAAGCCGCTAAGACCCACTTTACCGCACTCAGCAGTAATAACATAAATAACACCAGCAAGATCACCGCGCTCAGAATAAACACCTTAGGGTTACCCCGCTCAAAATCTCGCCGTCGACGAGACTCGCTCGACACCCCCAAAAAAGATAACATGGTACTCAGCAACATTTGCCAAAACGGCAGCTCCAAGCCCTGTTTCTCCAAGTCATTCTTTGCCATCATGCCCCCTGCTATTTACTAAAAACTTTATCACTTTAGCGCTTAGCTTGGCAGGCTAAAATTCAAAATTCAGCTAAACTTAGCGGAAGAATTCAATTTGTGAGATTTTATGGATATTAATACGAGTGACCTCAATGTACTTATCGTTGAGCCGTCAGGCACCCAGCAACGCATCATAGAACGCGAGCTCAACAGCCTAAGCATCAACAATGTGGATTGCGTCAGCAATGCGCAAGAGGCACTAACTTACATTTCAGAAGGCGCGCCCGATCTCGTGTTAAGCGCCTATTACCTAAGTGATATGACCGGTAACGAGCTATTACACACCCTAAGAGAAGATAAGGCCAATCAAGCGATCTGTTTTGTCCTGGTGTCTAGCGTCACCGACATCCGTCAATTAGACTCCATTCGACAAGCCGGCGTGGTTGCCATTCTACCCAAACCATTCGCTGCTGCCGACCTTGCAGTCGCGCTAAAAACCACGATCAACCATCTCAACCCTGAAGAGCTACGTGAGCTCGATGACTTAAAAATATTGCTCGTTGATGACAGCAAACTAGCCAGAAAACATATCGTTAGAACCCTGCGTTCGATGGGTTTAGAACACATCACCGAAGCGGTAAATGGTCGCGAAGCCGTCACTCTGCTGGACGATACCATGTTCGACTTGATTGTCACCGACTACAATATGCCGGAAATGGATGGCCGGGAACTGTCTGCCTATATACGCGAACAAAGCAGCCAAACTAGTGTTCCCATCATCATGGTCACCAGTGAGCACGACAGCAATCGACTCGCCGCCGTGCAACAAGCCGGCGTATCTGCGATATGCGACAAACCGTTTGACCCCGAAAATGTGCGACAATTGATTCAACAATTAGTCTCTTAGTAAAACTAACCCTATGGAAAACCCAATACCGTCGCTAAGCATCGTGCTGCCCTGCTTAAATGAAGCTGAAAACCTAGAAGCCTTATTGCCTGCACTAAAAGAAGCCCAGCCCGAGGCAGAAATTCTGGTGGTGAACGATGGCTCTAGCGATGATTCAGCTGCCATCTGCCAACGCCACGGTGTTCGTGTCGTCTCTCACCCCACCCCTCTAGGCAATGGCGCTGCCATTAAAACCGGCGCACGCAACGCTACGGGGGAAATCATCGTATTTATGGATTCAGACGGTCAGCACGCACCGGCAGACATTCAACGCCTACTCGACAAATTAAGCCAAGGCTACGACATGGTGGTTGGGGCCAGACAATCGGATACCCACGCATCCACAAAAAGACTTATTGGTAACACTATTTTTAACAAGCTCGCCTCATTTATGACAGGGCATAAAATAGAAGACCTCACCTCCGGTTTTCGAGCAGTTCGCAGTAAACACTTTAAAAAGTTTCTATACCTATTGCCCAATGGCTTTTCATACCCCACCACCTCTACCATGGCGTTTTTTCGCTCCGCCTTACCGGTGGCTTACATTCCCATACAAGCCGGCAAACGTGAAGGTAAAAGCAAAATAAAATTGCTAAAGGATGGCTTACGATTTTTTGTTATTATTTTAAAAATAGGCGCATTGTTCTCTCCTATGCGACTATTCTTACCCACCAGCGGTGTATTTTTTCTACTCGGCCTAATCAATCATGTTGAGAGTTATATAAGCTCAGGGACATTCAACAACGGAAGTTTATTGCTGTACACCTCCTCGGTGTGCATCTTCTTAATGGGGATATTGTCTGAACAGATATCATCTTTGCACTATAAAAACTCAAATTCAGACAAACAACTCTAACTCTCCCTTACCATGCGTGTTTTATTCATTTCTCGTGCTTACCCACCTACAATAGGAGGAATTGAAAACCAGAATGAAGCACTCGCTCGCCACTTAGCTAAAGTATCCAACTGTCAGGTTATAGCCAATAAATACGGAAAAAAAGCACTTCCTTTTTTTATTCCGTTGACCCTTATCAAGGCTATCATGCTGTTAAAAAAGATAGATATTATTTTACTTGGTGATGGCGTTGCAGCAATCATAGGCTGGCTTATTAAATTAGTGACCAACAAACCTGTGGTATGCGTTTTACATGGACTCGATGTAACATGGCAAAATAAAGTTTACCAAAAGCTTTGGGTATCATTTTTTTTCAACCGAATTGATCATTTCATTGCTGTCAGCCAATCAACTAAAGAAATAACAATAAAAGCAGGCATACCTGAACAAAAGATAAGTGTTATCCCTAATGGGGTTGAAGAGTCTCCCATTACCCCTCTATCAAAAGAAGAGCTTTCACAAAAGCTAAATATCAGTCTGGATGATAAATTCATACTTCTCTCCCTTGGTAGACTCATTAAAAGAAAGGGTGTTCTCTGGTTTATTGAAAACGTCGTCACCACTCTACCAAAAGACATTCTTTACTTAGTTGCCGGTAATGGCCCAGATAAAAGACATTTAGAATCCGCAATAAAACACCATAAACTCACTGGCCAAGTTTTTTTACTGGGTTCTGTTAATAATTTAATAAAAGAAAGCCTTTTTACTCATAGCAACCTTTTCATACAACCCAATATTCCAGTCAAAAATGATGTGGAAGGGTTCGGAATTACGCAACTTGAAGCAGGCATTCGTGGCCTGCCATCACTATCATCAAACCTTGAAGGTATCTCAGATGCCATTCAGGAAGGGAAAAATGGTTGGCTCGTTGAGCCCCTAAATAAACAAGAATTCAGCCGCGTCATTAATGAGAGAAAAATTCTGCTTGGAAACAGCACACCCTTTAAATTATCAGTGATTCAACATTGCAAAAATAATTTTGAATGGCCATCAATAGCTCATCGTTACTCTAATACATTATTACAAATACTGGACACCCCCAATTGAGTTACCTAGGACGGCCCCTGATTTATTTACTCAACGTGTGCTAAATGGAAAACTTGATATTGCCATTGCAGAGGCCATATTGTTAATGCAAAAGCTTGGACACCTCTCAATAAAACAGATTTCCAACCATTTAAAGATATCCACGACCATGAAAGAACATGCAGATCCTTCCAGCGTTCACTCACCCGAAGTCCAGCCAGTTCAAAAATATCGTTCCATTCGTCAAGCGTCCGAACAACTTCTTTAGCATCAACTTGATAGGTACCACCAAAAAGACCTAATTTGCGCGTTAAGAAATCTTTATTTGGAACAAGTATTACAAAACTTGCACCCTTTTTTCCAACACGAACCATTTCCTTTAGTGCTGCCACTGGGTCAATAAAGTGCTCTAACGAGCCAAGGCAAGTTACAACATCAAAACAGCTATCGTTAAATGGCAATTTTTCAGCTGAACACGCACGAAAGTCACCATCCGGTAGAGTTATTTTACATGCATCAATGGCATTATCTGATAGATCTACTCCAGAAATTTCAGCACCAAACTGTCTACAGGCTCTTAAAAATTCGCCAGTACCACAAGCCACATCTAAAACTGATATAGAATTAGCTACATTCAGTTTTTTTGCTAATTTTAGATGGTATTCCGATACTATTTTATTACTAACTATATTCTTATAATAAACGTTATCATAAAACTCTTTAATCTTCTGCTCATCTAAATTCTCATTCATATTGAATCTCGTCGTTTTATACTTCTCGTTATATCATTTCAACGAATAATTGTTGATATGCAGAAATCATTCTACTCAGAGTAAACCTCTCCTCTACTTTTACTCGATTATAATCACCCATTTCTTTACGAAGAGCTTCATTTTCAGCCAAAAGACTAATTTTAGATGCAAAACCGTCAACATCCCCAAGCCCACATAAAAACCCACCTTTACCATTATCAATCAATTCTGGAAGCGATGAACAATTTGTTGCAACAACCGGCAGCCCACAAGCCATTGCCTCCATTACTGCAAGAGGGAGCCCTTCCCTGACAGTAGGAGATAAAAGCATATCTGCTGATCGATACAATTCCGGCATTTCAGCGTAAGGAACTTTCCCTACATTTAAAAACCTTGAGTGATTCGCGAGCTCACCTGCACCACGTAACCCAGATGTATACACAATGCTGATATTTGAAGGGAGCTTTTCAAGAATAGGTAACAGCCAATGGGCACCTTTTCTAGTTGTTAAATTGCCACTAAAAAGCACTTTAATATTTTGTTTCCTTGCCACATTTTTTTTTATCGGTCTAAAAGCTTTTTCATCAACTCCATTGTAAATAACTTTAATCGATTTCTTAACATTCAGCTCACTTTCAACTAGGTTAGCTGTGTATTGACTAACGGCTGTTACTTCATTAGCTATATTTATTGATTTTTTGGTAAACCACTTTAAATCAGTTTGGTAATGCAGATTTTGTAACGAACTACTATAAGCTTGCATATAAAGATCAAGCACATAATTATGGAACGTTACAACCATAGGAACACCGCGCTTCTTATGAAAGACTGCATAGTCGTGTGTAGTATGGATAATGTCTGAAATTTTTGCCCTACCGATAGGGTAAAGCAAAGGCGGAAAAAAGGTCATCTTCGGGTTAAAAGCTTCCACTTTATACCCCTCAATACCTTCTTCAAGCCTTTTATGAAGAATAAAGGCACCATTACCCGTTGCTATAGGACTGATAATTTTCATAATTTAGCAATAAGACCTCTTTGTAATAATCCCCTCCCATAAGTAGCTCATATATCCCAGCGTATATCGACCGTAGGCTCTTTGTTTTTTTAACATAAAAAAATAAAAATCATAAGCCTTGTAACTATAAAACAAGGAATTGAGACTGTAAATTAAATTATGTAAACGCCTATCATTAACTCCAAAGTAGGGAGGTAAGGGGAATTCAAGGTGCATCAAAAAATGGACAATACCAACCCGACACTAGAAATTAACACTAAACCGATTTATGGTCGAATTTGAAGACCGGTTATCTGACTTCGTTTAACGGGCAGTTACACAAAACTCTTTACAGTCTCTTAAGAGATTTAATACCTCGATAAAATAAAAACTTCGCCCCGCCTATCCAGCAAAAGGTTACAAGCAACCCAACAGCAACGGCACCTTCAAGCCACACTATAGTTGTTAGCCCCATGGTTATAAAAAAAACAATTAGTGATGATAGATGGATAATCATTATTTTAGCATCCCCTCCTTTAGCATAAAGCCCGTAGTGTGGAACCAACCCAACGCTATAAACAATAGCGGCCAGTAATAACACCCAAAGCAACTCAATATATTCAACATAAAGCTCTTTACCAATGAAACTTAACACCCAGTTTGCTGACACTCCTATCATAAGAGCTAATGAAATACTGAGCAATATTGTCGTCCACCATAACTCGCTCATTAACTTATTAAAATTTGATAGGCAAGAGTTTCTCCAGGCGCTAACAATACGTGGGTATAAGAAAGCAGTAACCGCTGCATCAATGACACTATAAATAGACATTGCCATTCCAGTGTATAAAACATACACCGCTAGCATTTCCGCGTTTAAAAAATGTACGACAAAATACCGATCAATCGTAGTTAAAGCTTTAAAACTCAACGCTGAAAAAAGAAACAACATACCGACACCAAACCCTTTGATAATCCAAGGCCAGTCCACGCCTCCCCACTGCCATCCATCGGTTTTTTTTCTTACTATAAAACATGCAATGAGGACCGATGAAGAACTACCGGTAACCCAAAAAAAGAAGACCTCATTTAGGCTACGACTATCTGGATTAACCCACATCCAAGGAAGTAAGAGCCAAACCCAAACCCCAGCTCTTAAAAACAATACGAGACTCGCCATCAAAGGCTCCTGTATTGCGATTAAAACTCTATTCATTTCCTGTGCTAAGTGCTCACTAATAAGCAGCATAAAAAACCAACCACTTAGCGACCAAGGTAATAATCCAAACGAAAAATAAAAAAACTGCACAGGCAGTAGAAAGAAATACAAAATGATTAAAGCAATAGCATGATGCTGAAAAATAAAGCCCCAGCGTGCACTCCCTGATGACATTAACTCACGATGACTATATGTGTAATAGTCTCCCCCTATAATCAACACACTAAAGCCCAGACTTGCCACCACAAGACCATACTCACCCATTTCTTTTGGCTCTATAAAGTACGCTAAGCCAAACACTAAACAAAACCTTGAGGCCATCGAAAGGATTCGCAATAAAACGTTAGATAAACGAATAAACACTTGAGGCATAAAACCTTTAACTCCTTTACTAATACATCCCACTCCCCTTGTAGCTGTAACCGTTGACTAAGAAGCGTTAGGCACACTTAGGGTTATCAGAGCACCTCAACTAATTCGGGTTACATTTTAACATTCAGTGTTAGCAGCCAATAAGCCACCCAAATGTTCCCAGCTCTGAACTTTATTAACATATTCATTGAAAATATCTCGGATAAACGGATCTTTTCCACTAACATTGATTAACTTCTCATTACCTTCAAACAAAGCATTAATGCAATAACTTTCCATATCTAAAATTAACTTACTGTTAATCATCGCAGTACTCGTCATACCAAAGATAAGCACCGGTTTCAGCTCTAAAAGAACACACTCAGCAGGACGACTATCGTCAATCAGAGTAGCCTCTAAGCACTCATATCGCATCCGACTTTCAATTGGGTGGGGTTTAATAAAAAATTGATAGCCGTTGTTTACTACCTTTTCAGTAAGTAGCCTTAAACATTGCCAATAATCCTCTTCTTTCATATAACCCACCTCCACTAAAGGTTGCGTTATTAAGACCACAACTTTAGATTGCGCTTGAATATTCGGCTCACAAATAGACTCAAAATAGCGCCTATAATTCGACACTGCCAGCTCATTCGCTTGAATACCACCAAGGTTTGTATACCTAATTAAACGCCAGTTATGGTCAATTATAAAACTCAACCTAAGTAAAACCTGATTCAAAGGGTGAACTATAATAAACGCAAGGCTATGCATAATGGAGGGGGATGCCTGTTTGCAAAAGACCTTGAATCTATAGACCCCGCCTCCATAGCTACCTATTCCTTCATCGAAGATCACTGTTGAAAACGCTGTTTTCCAATCGATCACCCCTTGCTCGTATAAATATGCTATTAACTTCAGGTTCACCCTCGAGTGACCAAGGATAAATAGTTTTGCTTTTGAGGAACGACGAAAAACCAACAACAAGCATGCGCAAATTAATGAGAATAACGAAAATTTTAAGTCTTTATTATGAACCTTTATTGAAGCTGGAAAACCTAGTAATTGAGCTTCCCCAACCAATGGTTTATCCCATACCTCATTATTAAGAAACACCTCTCCTTCTAACTGTACGTCCTTACCCAAACTTAGGATAAACGAGTTCAGCCCAGCGAGGTGATAAGGGGTAATAATATTGCTTGCATATAAACTAATCATATGTAATTAAGTACATTCAAAAAAGACTCATGTTTTTATATTTATTAACAAAAAAGCAAACTCTGCTAGTCTCCAATCAGGCTCCAATTCATCGCTGTACCTGATTTAAGGTTAGCTTTCACCTTTCTCCCTATCAACTGCCGATAATACTTGGGAGACAACCCTAAACCAGGCCTTATTGATTTTAAGTTTTCCTCAGTCAATGTCTCTCCAGCGAGAATATCTTTCACAATATATAACGAACGCCTAAACTTTAATGAATCAAGTTCATTATCAGTAGGGCCATAAGTTACATTCCCTATTGCTAACCACGCCCTTCTAGACTCTTCAACCAGGAGTTTAAACTCCGATGGCTCCATAGAAAAAGCAGAGTCCACTCCCCCATTACTCCTACTTAAAGTCAAATGCTTTTCAACAATAGCAGCACCTTCAACCACTGCCGCAATAGATACTCCAATGCCAACGGTGTGGTCAGACAGACCAACATGGCAAGTAAACAACTCCTTCATGTGAGGTATTGTGGCAACATTTGCATCTTCAGCCAAAGCAGGATAGCTACTAGTGCATTTCAACAATATTAATTGGCGACAACCGGCTTCCGTTGCTATCTTCACCGCCTCTTCAATCTCAGCTAACGATGCCATCCCTGTTGACATAATAACTGGTTTACCCGTTTCAGCCACTCTTTGGATAAGGGCCGTATCCACAATTTCAAATGAGGCTATTTTATAACAAGGCACGTCTAATGACTCTAAAAAATCAACAGCCGTTAAATCAAAAGGGGAACTAAACGCAACAAGGCCTAGGCTTTCAGCTTTTCTAAAAATAGCCTCATGCCATTCCCACGGTGTATGAGCCCTATCATATAGCTCATATAAAGTTTTGCCTTTCCACAAGTTACCCTCATCACGTATAAAGAACTCATCACCAACACTATTTATTGTCATTGTAGCGGCGGTGTAGGTCTGAAGCTTTATGGCATCTGCACCAGCTTTAGCCGCTTCGTCAACAAGCATTAACGCTTTGCTTAATGACTGATTATGATTTCCCGACAGTTCGGCAATTATAAATGGTGGACAGTTAATACCAACCTCACGACCGCCTAATGTAATATTCTTTAGCATTTACTCCCCTTTTTCTTTAACGTCCGAATTCGTGATAAATCGATTTAAGCACATCGGCCATAAACCAGTCTCGCGTATTGTTTTTTCCTTGCAAGCTCAAGTTCTTAAATGAATTAATAGCCAAATGACTTTGAAATTCAAACGATTTAGCGTAACTATGGTCCATCACGGGAAACCCGTTAGGTATAGACATTATTTTTTGATAAAGCACCTTACTATTACTAGGTATAACTTTCATCTTGATTAAGTCCATAATTACCACTGCACACGTTTTTTCAGCATCCAGAACACCAGAGCTTAGTACCTCAACGGTAACGCGATGACGCCCACTACTCTGTGAAACTTCAGGCTGTAAATTTGAATATAACGTTACTCTAAAGGGCAAAAAACTAGGATCGTAACAGTAAAAGTAGTGGTCATCAGACAAAGGCTTACTGTCAAAGGTAAAATGCAATAACGTGGTATTTAATAATCTCGGCCCTACAGTTGAACATTCGATTCCTGCTGCCCTAAACAGAAAAACTAGCGGAATTGTCCATACTAGATTGTCACAATCAATCACTTCATCATTATCCATAACAATGCGGTTAATAACGCGTCCTTTATGCCCTATTTTTTTTACTGAACGCCCACATAGAACCGTCACGCCTAACGCATCTAATTTGATTCTCATCTGGTCTACCCAGACACCAACACCGCCAACCTTGGGGTAAAAATGTGTGCGGTAACCCTTTGAGGGTGAATAATCGGCATGGTAACTCATCTTTGCGTCGTACGTGGGGAGCGTTTTAATAAGCTTAGATGCTTTACTATTTAAAACTTTAATACGCTTCATCCCAAATAGTAAATTGGCACCCGCCACCAATTCAGCCAAAGAATCCACACAAAAAATTTTACATAAGGATGGCTTAAAAATCTCTTGGGTAAACGTTTGTCCAAATGTATTTTCAAGCTGGTCTTCAGAATCAGTATAAGTGTCGTTAATATAAGTTTTTTCTAAAAACTCATTTAACCCACGATAGTAGTTCGCTCCTATTCCTTTAGCATCTACAAAAGCCTCTCCCTCATTTAGCACTCCATTGAAAAAGTTACCAACTTTTTCTGAATCAAACTTTCTCCACCCCTTAGTCCAGCTTTTATCTACAATAACCTCATCAATATCCTTAATATTCGTTTCTGCAATAAAATGAGTTCCATAATCAAACCAATCATTTCCTTCATTGTGAAAGGATCGCAGTAACCCACCTAATTCTTGTTCCTTCTCTATAAGAAAAACGCTCTCATATCTTTTTTTAAGTAAAATCGCACTATAAATACCAGCTATTCCACCACCTATGACTACAGCTGAACTCATATCACCCCCCCTAATTAAAATGAATAATGCATTATCCATTAATAACTGCATAATATGGCACACACATATAATAAATTCTATATCCCACATAATATGTCATTAAAAAAACATTATGCTAGTTTATTCCACAAATTCGGCCCCGGACACGAAGCAGTTCAGTACAGCTCACTAGAGTCACAATACAAACGCTTCGAGGTTCTTTCTGAGCCTTTATGCCTTAGCGATAGTGTGATTGATTTAGGGTGTGGTTTAGGCGGTTTCCTAACCTACTTAAGGCAAGAAAAAGGCTTTACAGGTAAGTACTTAGGCCTCGATTTTGTAGATGAGTTTATTAATCATGCCGGAAAAGAGCATCAACACGATTCAAAGTCATCATTCGCACATTTCAACATCCTAAATGACGAGATTCCGCAGGGCTATGACGCCATATTTGTTTCTGGTGTTTTCAATAACACCATGGAAGACAATTGGTCGTTCATCATCGATACAATAAAAAAAATGCACACCGCCGCAAATCACCTTGTTTCTTTTAATGCTCTGTCGACCTATGTAGATTACCAAGATGAAGGCCTGTACTACACCGACCCTCTCGCCCTTTTCGACCATTGTAAAAATGAAATCTCTCCTTTCGTTACGCTAAGGCATGATTACCTAGTTAAAAACAATTCCATCCCTTTTGAATTTACCCTTTATTTATACAAATGAGTAGCATTGCAATTATGCAACCCACCTACATTCCATGGGCTGGATACTTTAATTTAATATCTAAGGTCGATTATTTTGTTTTTCTTGATGATGTGAAAATTGAAAAGCAATCATGGCAAGTTAGAAACAAAATCATTAGCGATCACCAAGAACGTTATATTTCATTGCCGGTTAGAGGCTCAAGAAATCAAATGATTAAAGAAGTTCAACTCAATGATTCCATACCTTGGCGAAAAAAACACACCAAACTACTAGAACACACCTATGCCAAACATCCTTTAGGTAAAACCTGTTTATTAAAAGTACTCCCCACTATCAACAGCAATAAAATCACATCTCTCGCCACTTTAAACATTGAAATCATCAAAACCATATCTAAAGAACTAGGGTTCAATCCTATCTTTCATTTGTCATCACAGCTAAATACAGTTGGCGAACGATCCAAGCGACTACTTTCCCTCTGTAAGGAACTAAGCTGTGATCATTACTTCAGTCCCGCAGGGTCTAAGGCTTATATAGAAAAGGATGGTGATTTCTCCAACTCTAATATTTCCATTGAATTTCAAAATTTCACCCCGCCTGTTTACAGACAATTAAATCAACCAAAATTTGTACCCTACTTATCAATAATTGACATGGTAGCCAACATTGGGTGGCGAGAAACAGCCGGACATATAAGGTAGTATTACTGATTTTATAATGAACTCTTCGCGAAGAAAATGGAGTAATGTATGAGCTATTCCAAAGACAAGTCAACCTGATACCAAGTACCCTGATCCACTAAAGCTATACTACAAGTTGCTTATGTATTAACTCCACTAACTGAAGTCGTGCGCTGGCGGGAAATATTTGTAACTGACGAGCCCTCATTGCTTGCCGACTTTGTCTCGAAAAAGCCAGTAATTCCTTTTCAACCTGTGGAGCGATGAAATCACCTGCTAAACCTAGATCTAGAAGAACACCATGTTCCTGAAGAACCAAGCTATCCTGGTGCTGCTCTTGTGTTTGGGATAACGCCGCATTTGGTATTCCACAGTAACCAGCTTCATACTTCAACATCCCACCACCAGAAACCAACAAATCCATATCTCCCATGATGCTTCCAACATCGCTGCAAGGTTGCTCCACCTTAACATTAGTATTGTTTTTATATTTTGACATCAATACGGAGATTTCATCTTGATCTGACAATAAAACTAGAACAAATGCCTGATCAAATACCCTAATCACTGACTCCAACAAACAACCGCTCACTTGATACTTATCGTACCCCCCCAAGCAAATCAGAATATTTTCAACATCAACCCTTACCTTTCGTTTCTCATTACCCCTTCTAACTGCGAAGAACTCCGCACGTATGGGCATAAAACCTGGACCAAGCCCACAAGTTTTCGAGCGGTATCTAAACATTTTTTCCGCGCCAACTCTAAAGTTAATAACAAATTGCGCCTGCCGGAAGTCTTGTTGTGCAAAATCATCAAACACGCCCCACTTAATCTCTTTTTCTGTCATGTAATCATAAAAAAACTGTGGCGCAAGATAGCTGTCAATCAATAAAAAATCAGTTTCATAAGAAACAAAAGCATTAATAACTTCCTTCGTGAACGATTCTGCTTCATGAATAATGATATAGCGGGTATTCGTCAGTCTCAATTTATCAATAGCGTAACCCCCATAATCACCAACAAAAAGAACCTTGATATCAGGCCGAGAGCTCCTCACCAATTCCGCCAATGCTAAACACCGAGAAAAATGACCAAACCCACTAGTTCGATTGGCGTCGCAATGAATTAACAACTGTTTCATCTGAGTTCAACCTATCCTCTTAATTAATAAAGCAACTCTCGGGTTTCGGCATAACGAACACAAGTAGGGTATGAGTTTTAAAAACACTTAAGCGCTGAGCGAAGCTTAAGTTATTCAACAGTTTTCTCAACTAAAACAGTCATTGTGTTATTACAATCAAAGCTCATTGCGCTTTAGCAAGAGCAATTCGGAGTGGTAGCCATCCGCCGTCTTAAAACCAAATGGTACTATGTTTTTTTCAATCAATTTATAATTTGGTAACATCCGAAGGTAGTCATTTGTTTGGATTGGAACCTCTACACCCGTTTGCCCGTCTGCTCTTATTTGTTTACCCTCTCGCATATTGCGAAGTAAAACCCATTTAGTCTTCAAACGAAGAATATGGTTGAGGTAATTTTTCACAATAGCCGGCTCCATTTCCTGAAAAGAGATGAAGTTGACAAACAAATCCACCTCCCCTTCTAGCTTTTCAAGCTGCCAATTACATAGCACGCTAATGTTATTTAGCGAACTAATCAGGATTCTCGGAAAACCCGCCGTCTGTGCAAACGTAGTGACATTCTCACTACCCACAATTTCACTTAAATAGTATTGAGCAATAAAACTAGTCGGTGGGATATCTAAATCTATGTACTTTAACCCTGCAATACCTGCTTGCGACAATATTTCACCAAGAGTCCCGAACCCCCCCCCAATTTCAACAACCGTCTTAAGCTCATCTGGCAGTAAGTGTTTTTTAAGCATGACCAAGCCAAGTAAATAATTCAGTGATGAACGACTGTAGTAGCGCTTATCAAATTTAAATTGTTCAATAGGCGCCCCCACCTGGCTTTCCGAGAAGTTGTGCAGTGCTGGCAACTTATCTTTATCATCTGCACCTACCAAGACTCGATAGTCGGCCAAAGCCAATAAATATCCGTTCAAAAACTGTTCCATTATGAGCTCTGGCTTAGTATTTTCACCATCCATAAAGCTTTTAATTACAACGGTTATTTCCGCTATTAACTCTCGAGGAAAGCTATTCCCTGGGGTACCATAACTTGGCACAAAAAAACTCAATGCTAATGGCAACCTACGAAAGTTTTCTATGCCGTGATTGTTTACTTCATCAACAATCGCCAACGCTGCCTCATGCCAGAAAATGGATGGCTTAAACAACTCATCTTGAGCTTTCATCACATTTAATGCGCGCTCAAGCTCAGGGTAACGGTTAATCATTGCTTTGCCCTTTTTCTAAATACGTTTGATACATTAATTCAGCCCTCCGCCAGTCGTCAATGGTGTCAATATCTTGTACCCGGTAACTAGGCAATACAATTGGTATGGTTTGACTTGAGTAAAAAGATCTATCTTCAATATACGCACATGCTTTACCCCAATAAAACTGCCCAGCATCATGATAAGCCGTTTCGAGATCTTGCGAACGAACTCCCATATTCTTTGAGTTGAATGGTTCCACACCATTTTCATCAGGTTTAATCCTAACAGCCCGTTGAATAGGAAATGAAAATTCAGCGACCGAGTATGCAAAATCTTTATTCGTTTCTATAAGTAGTTCAAGCCCTCGTTGAATATCAACATATGACACAAACGGGGCCGTTGCATAAATACAGCAAGCATACTCTACTTCTTGACTTAAATTTTGATACCATCTAATCGCATGCCTAATCACATCATCCGAGCCGGTATGGTCATCCGCCAACACTCCCGGCCTGATAAATGGTGTCTCCGCACCGTAATCTCTAGCGATAGAAGCAATCTCCTGATCATCAGTGGATACAATTATTTTATCGAAACATTCACTATCTATTGCCGCTTCGATTGAATAGGCAATAATTGGCTTGCCATGAAATTGTTTAATATTTTTTCGTGGAATACGCTTACTCCCCCCCCGCGCAGGAATAACACAAAGCCTCACTGTAAAACCTTTTCCAAAACTGCAACAACATCATCCTGCTGTTCAAAGCTTAAACCTTGATACAGTGGGATGCTCACCGCTCGGCTATAATAACGCTCTGCTTCAGGAAAATCGCCTTCTCTAAATCCCATCTTTTGATAGTAGGGTTGAGTGTGCACTGGAATATAATGCAGGTTTACACCTAAACCACCTTCCCTAAGCTTATCAAAAACCTGAGTATGCGTCTTGCGAAGACATTCTAAATCAAGCTGTATAGGATAAAGATGTAGAGCTGAATAACTATCGATTGATTGGTAGGGCAGCTGGATAGGTAAGTCTTTTAAGTACTCATGGTAGCGCTGTTGCAAGACATGCCGTTTTTCAACGAACTCACTTAGCCGCTGCATCTGGCTAATGCCTAGTGCCGCCTGAATATCCGTCATGCGATAGTTAAAACCCAGCTCAATTTGCTGATAATACCAACCACCAACTGCCTGTTTTGTCATAAGCTCTGGCGCGCGGGTAATACCGTGGCTACGCAACAACCGCATTTTTTCTGCCAAACCAGACTGATTCGTCATTGCTAACCCTCCTTCAGCTGTGGTTATGATTTTCACTGGGTGAAAGCTAAAGACTGTAATATCGGAATAACTGCAACTACCAACAGGCTTCCCTAAATATTGCCCCCCGATAGCATGACTCGCATCTTCAATAATTTTAAAACCATATTCTTTGGATAACTGATAAATACGCTCCATATTGCAAGACTGCCCAGCAAAATGCACCGGAATAACAATTTTTGGCAGTTTTTTTGTACCGCTTGCTTTCTGTAGTTTTTTCTCAAGTTCATTTGCGCATAAGTTATACGTTTTCGGGTCAATATCAACAAAATCAACTTGCGCCCCGCAATACAACGCACAATTAGCTGAAGCAACGAAAGTGTTTGGAGACGTCCATAAATAATCGCCATGTCCAAGTTCAAGAGCTAAACAGGCGATATGTAAAGCTGACGTTGCACTATTAGTTGCCACTCCAAACTGCGACCCGCAGTAATTACTCATTTTTTTTTCAAACAAGAGAACTTGTGGACCTTGCGTTAAAAAATCGGAGCTTAACACATCAATCACCGCGTCAATATCGGCTTGATTTATATCTTGTTTACCATAGGGGGTCATACTTAAACCATCGAATAGATCATGCGCCAATCTCCATTTCTAAAAGCTTTTCATGCGTTAACCATTGTGTATTATTTCCAGAATTGTATTCAAAACCTTGCTTAACTGGCCGGCCTGTTTCTTTTAGCAGGTTCATTCTAAAATCAGAGTGGTGGGTGAATTGTATAGTCGGGCAAATAACATAATGATCATTAAAATCTAGAGTTAAGTGGCTATCGTCTGAAGGGCACATTATTTCATGTAATTTTTCCCCTGGGCGAATCCCTATAATTTTCTGAGGAAAGCTCGGCGCTATTGCTTTCGCTAACTCGGTCATTTTCATAGAGGGAATTTTAGGGACAAAAATCTCCCCTCCCTGCATACGTCCGAAGTTTTTAAGCACAAAGGCCACACCTTGACGTAAGGTAATCATAAAGCGCGTCATGTCTGGGTGGGTAATTGGTAATTCGGCCTCACCATCCTCAACTAATTTTCTAAAATAGGGGATAACAGAACCTCGTGAACAAATCACATTCCCGTACCGCACAACACTAAAACGCGTGACCCTGGCTCCAACCATATTATTTGCAGCCACAAATAATTTATCTGAAGCCAGTTTGGTCGCACCATACAAATTTATTGGGTTCGCCGCCTTATCTGTAGAAAGTGCAATCACTTTTTTCACCTTGCTCTTTATTGCAGCCTTGATGACATTCTCAGCACCGTAAATATTTGTTTTTATACACTCCATTGGGTTATATTCAGCTGCAGGCACTTGCTTCATTGCAGCTGCGTGGATCACGTAGTCCACACCTTCCATTGCTTCAAATAAACGTGCTTTATCTCGCACATCGCCAATAAAGTAGCGCATACAAGGATCATTATACTTTTGATGCATTTCAAACTGTTTAAGTTCATCGCGAGAAAAAATAATAATTTTTTTCGGCTTGTATTCTTGAAGGAGAACCTGAATAAACTTTTTACCAAATGACCCCGTCCCCCCCGTAATAAGTATCGATTGACCATTAAACATTTATCCCCTCCCCCATTATTTCCTGACATTATGCCAAATTCACTTAATAACTATCACGCTTTAGCAACCCATCTCCCCAGCTAAAACGTGAAGCCGTTCTCCCAACACTCAAGTAGGCAGCCTACTTTGAAATCCCCGTGATTGATCATAACGCCTAACTGGCCAAGTATAGTCCAAAACACGCCCCCCCACTATCAACTATAAATTCTTTCCACATAACCAGAGAAGAACTGAAAACTAAATTAATGTTTAACGTCCTATATACCTTAACTGTAGTATGCCCCCTCATACTCACGACTTAGAAGAAAATTTCGTTGCTAGACCCCAACAGTAGGCGCTTTAGGCGGTGATGCATGGATATAGGAAAAATAACTTTCAAACAAAGACCTCATAGTATATTTCATACCAAACAATACGTACTAACTGGACCATGCAATCGTACTCCTACTGCTAGACAAAGTCCTAATATGTACTAAACTATAGGCAACAAGCAGGTTATGGTTTCTTACCCCCCCCCTCCTAGAATATGGATTTAAAATTAATAACAAAAACATGGCAGTAACTAGCGAAAAAATTCATTTAGCAGGCTTAGCAAGGCGACTCGTCCTTGACGGTTTACTCACCGAGGAGTTTGCTAAAAAGCATACGGAAGATGCCCGTAAAAAGAAAAAACCATTCGTTAGCTTTCTTGTCGAACAAAAAATCCTAGACAGCCAAACCATTGCGCTATCTGCATCTGATGAGTTTGGTGTTCCTCTATTTGACATCAATGCGCTCAATAAAGACGTCATCCCCAAGGGGGTTGTTGAAGAAAAGCTCATTCGTAAGCACCACGCTTTACCAATGTTTAAACGCGGTAATAAGCTGTTTGTTGCGCTATCAGACCCAACCAATCTACAAGCTCTGGATGAAATAAAGTTTCAAACTCGGATGAGCACCGAGGCGATTCTAGTCGAGGAAGATAAGCTAACTCGCGCTATCGAAGCTGCTATGGATGAGGAAGACACATCCATGGACGAGTTAATGGATGCTGATCTCGATAATATTGACTTCACCGACACCGAGGCTGCACCGGAAAGCGATATAGATAGCGACATTGACGATGCACCCGTGGTTCGTTTTGTCAATAAGATACTGCTCGATGCGATTAAAAAAGGCGCGTCAGATATCCACTTTGAGCCGTATGAAAAAACCTTCCGCATCAGAACACGACAAGACGGTATTTTAAAAGAAGTCGCCTCGCCGCCGAATAACATCGCAAACAAGCTAACATCTCGCATCAAAGTGATGTCCAGGATGAACATCTCCGAAAGGCGAATTCCACAAGATGGTCGCATCAAGATGGCTTTGTCCAAAAACCGAGCGATTGACTTCCGTGTTAACACCTGCCCTACCCTGTATGGCGAAAAGATTGTTTTACGTATTCTTGACCCGACAAGTGCCCAAGTCGGTATCGAACAACTAGGTTTTGACCCTAAACAAGAAGAGCATTTCCTTCAGGCCATTAAAAAACCATATGGCATGATCTTGGTGACGGGGCCAACGGGTAGCGGTAAAACGGTGAGCCTATACACCGCGTTGAACCTACTAAACGAACCCGATATTAATATTTCAACCGCTGAAGACCCGGTTGAGATTACCGTTGCTGGCATCAACCAAGTCAACGTTAACCCTAAAACGGGCTTAACCTTCGCCGAGGCGCTTCGTGCCTTCTTACGACAAGACCCAGATATCATCATGGTAGGTGAAATTCGAGACCTTGAAACTGCAGAAATATCGGTCAAAGCAGCACAAACAGGTCACCTAGTGTTATCCACCTTGCATACCAATGACGCCCCGCAAACTCTCAACCGTTTAAACCAAATGGGCATCCCACCTTACAACATCGCCGCTTCGGTACTGCTCATCATGGCTCAGCGTTTGGCTAGAAAGTTATGCGATAAGTGCAAGCAAGAAGAAGAGTTACCCACTGACTTGCTAATAAAAGAAGGCTTTAGCGAAGAGGATGCTCAAGGCCTCATTACCTACAAGGCCAAGGGTTGTGATTATTGTGTTAACGGTTATAAAGGCCGGGTAGGCATATTCCAAGTGATGCCCGTATCTGAAACCATGGAAAAAATAATCATCCAAGGCGGTTCGACCAAAGAGCTTGAAGCACAATCCGCCAATGAAGGCATATTCACATTACGCGAATCAGGCTTAGTCAAAATCAAAGCCGGCATTACCAGTATCGAAGAAATCAACCGAATAACTAAAGATTAATAATAGTATGGCTGCTAATTCATCAAAAATCACATTCTCATGGGAAGGCACCGATAGCAAGGGTAATCGTAATAAGGGTGAAATAAGCGCCCGTAGCGAAGCCATTGTTAAGGCCGAGCTGCGCCGTCAAGGCATCCGCCCGATAAAAGTTAAGAAAAAAAGGGAGGACATTCTCGGTAAAATGGGCCAGAAGCCCATCGTAGCCAAGGATATTGCCATCTTCAGTCGGCAACTCTCCACCATGATGGCTTCAGGTATTCCCTTAGTACAATCCTTTGATATTATCGGCAAGGGCCATGAAAAACCAGCCATGCAAGACATGCTCGCCAGTATTAAAACGGATATTGAAGGCGGCTCTACCCTCGCCGAAAGTTTGGGTAAGTTTCCATTTCAGTTTGACGACTTATTTTGTAATTTAGTCGAAGCCGGCGAGCACGCAGGGATTCTTGAAGAATTACTCGACAAAATTGCTGAATATAAGGAAAAAACGGAAAGCATCAAAGCTAAAATTAAAAAGGCACTCACTTATCCTATTTCGGTCCTCGTTATTGCAGTGATAGTGACCGCCATTTTGCTTATTTTCGTGGTACCTCAATTTGAAAGCCTGTTTCAAGGTTTTGGTGCAGACCTCCCTGCCTTCACCCAAATGGTCGTCAACCTATCACGCTTTATGCAAGAGTCATGGTGGCTCGTCTTTGGCATTATTGGCATCGTGGTATTTTGCCTCATGCAAGTTAAAAAACGCTCTCGAAAATTTAACCACTTTTTAGATCGCCTAGTGCTTAAAATGCCGATTGTCGGCGAAATAATGAACAAAGCCGCCATCGCTCGATATGCTAGAACCTTGTCTACCATGTCGGCAGCCGGTGTTCCACTGGTTGAAGCGCTAGAGTCTGTGTCGGGTGCCACCGGTAATATTGTTTACGCCGATGCCGTGTTACAAATGCGTGAGCAAGTAGCGACTGGTATTCAATTACAGCAAGCGATGAAAAATGTAGATTTATTCCCTCATATGGTTGTACAAATGGTCGCAATTGGTGAAGAAGCCGGTTCAGTAGAGAAAATGCTCGGTAAAGTCGCCGACTTCTACGAAGAAGAGGTCGATAACGCGGTTGACTCGCTATCTAGCTTAATTGAACCGATCATCATGGCGATTCTAGGTGTGCTCGTGGGCGGCCTAATTATCGCTATGTACTTGCCAATCTTCATGATGGGCTCCGTTTTCTAAACCCCTTATTTTTTATATGGACATTATTCTAGCGCTTCAACAAAGCGCTCTATTTTTATACCTATCGGTCGGTGTTCTGGGTCTCTTGGTGGGCAGCTTCTTAAACGTTGTTATCTACAGATTACCCATCATGCTACAAAAAAGCTGGAGGCAAGAATGCCTAGAATTTCTTGAGCAAGAAGATCACGAATCCAATGCAGACGTTTTCAACTTATCGCAGCCACGCTCACGTTGCCCTTCGTGCAACCATCCAATCAGCGCCATTGAAAACATCCCCGTGCTCAGTTACCTTTTTCTTCGAGGTCGTTGTAAAAACTGCCGCACAAGTATCTCTATTAGGTACCCCTTAGTAGAGTTCAGCACCGCCCTGCTCTCCATCATGGTCGCTATACAATTCGGTGTTAGTACCCAAACCCTCATAGCTCTACCCTTCACCTGGACCCTCATCACGCTGAGCTTAATTGATGCAGACACTCAGTTACTGCCCGACTCAATTACCCTGCCGCTACTCTGGCTCGTTTTATTCGCCAGCCTGTTTAATGTATTTATCGACCCTAGCTCCGCACTAATGGGAGCAATCGCCGGTTATTTAAGCCTCTGGTCGGTATTTTGGTTATTTAAGCTCGCTACCGGCAAAGATGGCATGGGTTATGGCGATTTTAAGCTACTGGCCGCCATGGGTGCCTTATTGGGCTGGCAGATGCTCCCCTTAGTTATTATGCTATCCGCCTTCGCCGGCGCGATCATCGGCATCAGCTTGATTGTTTTTAAGGGTAGAAGTAAAAACAACGCCCTACCTTTTGGCCCCTATCTATCGATCGCAGGATTTATCGCGCTACTGTGGGGTGAACAAATCAACCAGTCTTACCTACAATTTATTGGGATCTAGCCGAACATGCTTATTATTGGATTAACCGGTGGCATTGGTTGTGGAAAAACCACCGTCACTCAATTGTTTCAGCAAAGAAACGTGCCGGTCGTTGATGCAGATGAAATTGCCCATGCCGTTGTGCAGCCTAAGCAACCGGCGTTAACTGCCGTAGCTGCTGCTTTTGGCCCGCAAATCATCAGTGCCGATGGGAGTTTAGACCGGGATCAATTACGCAATATCGTTTTTACCGACCCCACGAAGAAAAAAATATTAGAAGATATCCTCCACCCCATTATTTTTAAGACTATGTACCAACAGCTAGAGCAATATGACGCTGCCTACGGTATCGCCAGCATCCCGCTGTTATTCGAGGGAAACAAGCCCCATAACTTCGCAAGGGTCTTGGTGATTGACTGCCCAGAGACGCTACAGATTCAGCGAGTCAAAACACGTGATCAACTGAGTGACAACATCATTAGTTCCATCATGGATTCACAGTGCTCACGTTCATATCGTTTAGCACACGCCGACGATATCATCCGCAACGATGGCTCACTAGATTCCCTAGAAACACAGGTTGCACAGCGACATGCCGAGTATCTATCAATGAGCGCTGGATAAAACACCTAAAGTACGGCAGAATAGCCTTTTTACTGCCCAAGATCACGCTTGTGTCTGAACAAATAATTTATGAATTGCCGCTTAGCGAGCGCATCCGAACCTTTTTAAGGTTAGAGGATTTATTTGAACAAATGCAACACTTCGCCCAATATGACGGTGAATGGCAGAATCGAGCCGAGCTTAGCTGCTTACTCGACATCCTAGCTATTTCCAGCCGCATGGACCTGCGTAATGAAATAACTAAGGAAATAGAAAGACTCACCAAAACCCTCGTTGTTTTTTTACAGAACCCGAATGTAGACCGCAACAAACTCGAACAAACTATCGAGCAATTGAACCAGCTAAACCTCACTCTGATGTCATCTTCCGGCCGCGTAGACCAAGTTCTTGGCCAAGTGGATTTATTAAAGTGCCTTGCTCAGCGCAATAGCATTCCAGGTGGCAGTTGCGACTTTGACCTACCGGCCTACCATTTCTGGTTAAATAAACCGTTGGCTGAACGTCTACAGTACACCCAATCATGGACCGCTGACCTAACACCGATCAAACAATCCATTAGCTTATTATTACAATTTATCCGCTCTAGTGCCTCACCAAATACCGTCATAGCCAAGTCTGGGTTTTATCAACAAAGCTTAGACAGCAGCCAACCTGCACAATTATTACGTGTATCTCTCGAGCGTAACGCTGCCTATTTTGCCGAAATAAGTGGTGGAAAACACCGCTTCAGCATTCGATTCATGCTCCCAGCAGATACTGAGCGTCCAAGCCAAACCGAACAAAACGTCCACTTTTCCTTACATATTTGTCAGTTATAAACCTATGAGCCCTAGCGTAAAATGCCCCTCTTGCTCAAACCCAGTTGTCTGGAATAAAAGCTCAACATTCAAACCTTTTTGTTGCGAACGCTGTAAGTTAATTGATTTAGGTGACTGGGCCTCTGAAAAACACGCCATAGCCGGAGATCCTGCTTATATCAGCGATGAGCCGCAATTATTTGAGTCTTAAACAAAACCGCGAATAGCGGCAATACCTTGCCCGCCAGCTGCTAAGGCAGTCACTAAGTCTTCTCGCTGCAAACCACCCAAGGCATACACCGGCAACGGGGCATTCAGCACCCGTTCGGCAAAAACATCCCAGCCTAAAGGCTCAGCCTCGGGGTGTGTTTTACTTTTGCAAACAGGCGATAACACCGCAAATAAAGCACCCTGCTGTGCGGCCCGATAAAGTTCATCTTCGGTATGGCACGACACCCCCACCTGCAAACCCTCAAGACGCTCCATTTGGCTATTAACAAATTCATGAGCACTTAGATGCACAGCGCTGACATTAAGCTCCCTAGCGCATTGCAAGCTGGTATTCAGAAACAGCGTCACTCCTTTCGTTTGGCACAACGATAAGGCGGCCTTCGCTAAAGCCTTAAATTGCTCGGCACTTAACGATTTCGCGCGCAGCTGAATCATCTGATAACCTGCCGCTAACAAGCGCTCAAGCTGAACAAGCATATCCACCTCAGCACCCAAACACTCATCGACAATAGGGTAATAAGCGGGTAACAACAAGGTTTCAACAATACGTTGGTTAGCCGCTGGAAAAGGAAAGTTAACTAACTCAGCCTTATCAACCCACTTAACAGGCTGCCCTTCCATTCCTCGGGCCTTACCGGCAAAGTCATCCACTGTATAAACATCGAGGAATACCGCAAGATCTTCGTATTGATGTTTGATTTGCAGCAAAGGCTTGGCTGCAAGTACAGTGATAGCTAGTTCTTCAGCAAGCTCCCGGCTGAGTGCCTGATGGGTGCTTTCACCCGCTTCAAGCTTACCGCCCGGAAACTCCCATAAACCAGCTTGATGCACATGATCTGCGCGTTTACTGATCAGAATCTGCCCAGCTTTATTTTTGATAACCGCAACGGCTACTTTTAACACCTGAGTGATACGGTATTAAGAACGATATTCAGCGTTAATTTTCACGTAGTCATAAGACAGGTCACAGCTTAAAACCGATGCCGTATGGTCACCTTGTGCCAAACAAATACGTACGCTTATTTCATCTTGCAGCATAACCCGCTGCCCTTGCTCTTCGGTGTAGGCTACACAACGCTTACCGGCTTCCACAATACAAACTTGATCGAGATAGATGGCAATGTCATCAACATTCATAGAACCTATATTAGCCCGCCCCACTGCCGATAAAATACGCCCCCAATTGGGGTCGGCAGCAAAAAATGCGGTCTTTACTAACGGAGAATGCGCTACCGTATAAGCCACTTCTTTAGCATCAGCAACACTCGCCGCTTGCTCCACTTGAATGGTAATTAATTTCGTTGCACCTTCCCCATCACGCACGATCGCTTCGGCTAAATAGGCACAAACTTCACAGATCTTTTCGAACATCGTTACATACCGTGAATCAGCCGTCGATTGAATCTCCTGGCAATCCAGTACGGCCGTTGCAATGAGCACCACCGCATCATTGGTTGAGGTGTCCCCATCGACCGTAATACTATTAAAGGATAAAGCAACCGCCTGAGCGAGCATCTGCTGCAACACCGGCTGGCTAACTGGCATATCAGTCGCGATATAAGACAACATCGTCGCCATATCGGGCCGAATCATCCCAGAGCCCTTAGCAATACCGGTAATAGTTACCGTTTCACCATCCAGCTGAAAGGTTTTACTACAACCCTTCGGGCAAGTATCGGTGGTCATAATCGCCTGCGCGGCGTTTTCCCAATGATCTTCGGCTAAGTTATCAATCGCAGCACCTAAACCGGCAATTAATTTATCAACGGGCAAAGGCTCACCGATCACCCCAGTGGAAAAAGGCAGTACCGTCGTTGCCGAAGATTGGGTCAAGTCCGCCAACGCGCTGCAACACTGTTCAGCCGCCAACAAACCTAAATCACCTAGACCTGCGTTGGCATTTCCAGAGTTAATCAATAAATAACGCGGTGCCGTTTCCAGTAGGTGTTTTTTCGCTAGCGTTACCGGAGCCGCACAAAACCTATTTTTGGTGAATGTTGCCGCCACTTGACTGGCAGCGCTAATCTCAAATACGGTTAAATCATCGCGCTCAGTTTGTCGAATACCCGCCATTGAGGTGCCTAAACGAACACCACTGACCGCTTGCAAATCTAATTCAACTAAACCACCTACCGGCATACCACTCGCTCCTAATATTTTATAGCTTGCCGTGGCAATGCTTGTATTTTTTACCCGAATCACAAGGACAAGGGTCATTACGACCAACCTTCCTATCCATCCGTTTAAACGGCTGGTCTTTTTCCATCGATGACGTTTCCGCTTCGCTTTCCAAAGCATTCACATCGGCGTGCTGGAATTCCATTGCTTGTTGTACTCGGCGCTGATCATCCACTGCCTGCGCGTCTTCTTCGGCACGAACTTGCACTTTCGTCACCAACGCCACCACCTCTTGTTTTAACGCATCAAGCATCGCAGTGAATAACTCAAAGGCCTCTCGTTTGTACTCTTGTTTAGGGTCTTTTTGCGCATAACCACGTAAATGAATACCCTGCCTTAGGTGATCCATTGCGCCTAAGTGATCACGCCATAAGGCATCTAAGGACTGTAACATCACTGATTTTTCGAAGTGCCTCAACACACTCGCACCGGCTAAAATTTCTTTTTTCGCATAATCACCCGTCACCGTCGTCAATATCAACTCACGCAGGTTTTCTTCGTGCAGTTGATTATCATCTTCCAACAGCTGTTTGATCGGCAGTTCGCAAAGAAACTCATCAGCAAGCGCCTGCTGTAAACCCTCGACATCCCATTGATCATCCATCGATTGAGGCGGAATATATTGGTCAATGACCCCGCCAACCACGTCTTCACGAATAGAAACGATAGTGCCGGCAATATCGCCGGCACGCATAATGTCATTACGCTGCTCATAAATCACCTTACGCTGATCATTGGCAACGTCATCGTATTGCAATAATTGTTTACGAATATCGAAGTTATGCCCTTCCACCTTACGTTGCGCGTTTTCAATCGCCTTGCTCACCCAAGGGTGTTCAATCGACTCGCCATTTTCTAAACCTAGCTTCTGCATCAAACCAGAGACTCGGTCCGAAGCGAAGATACGCATTAAACTATCTTCTAGCGACAAGTAAAAACGACTTGAACCTGGGTCACCCTGACGGCCAGAACGCCCTCTAAGCTGGTTATCGATGCGGCGTGACTCATGTCGTTCGGTACCAATAACGCGCAGGCCACCAACGTCTAATACGGCTTGGTGTCGCTCAGCCCAACCACTGCTCTGTTCGTCATTTTTACCGCCCAACACAATATCCGTTCCCCGACCGGCCATATTGGTCGCAATCGTCACCGAACATAAAGCACCCGCATTGGCGATAATTTGCGCTTCTCGTTCATGCTGTTTTGCATTCAGCACCTCATGCGGTACTTTCTTTTTCTTTAAACTATCGGAGATAAATTCAGAGACCTCAATCGAGGTCGTACCGACTAATACCGGCTGTTGACGCTGAAAGCACTCTTCGATATCGTCAACAACCGCAAGGTATTTCTCTTCCGCGGTTAAATACACTAAATCGCCTTCATCCTCACGTGACATTCCACGATGAGTAGGAATAACGATGACTTCTAAGCCGTAAATTTGTTGAAATTCAAACGCCTCGGTATCTGCTGTGCCGGTCATTCCCGACAGCTTGTCGTACATGCGGAAGTAATTCTGGAAGGTAATCGACGCCATGGTCTGATTTTCGCTTTGAATCTTCACCCCTTCTTTCGCTTCAACCGCTTGATGTAAACCATCACCCCAACGACGACCCGGCATGGTACGCCCAGTGAATTCATCGACGATCACCACTTGCGCGTTTTGGATGATGTAATCAACGTCTTTTTGATATAAAGAATTAGCGCGTAAAGCCGCATATACGTGATGCATTAAACCAACATTAGACGCATCGTATAAGCTCTCATGCTCGCTTAATAAACCAGCATCCACCAGTAGCTGTTCTATTTTTTCATGACCCGTTTCGGTTAAATAAACTTGTTTAGACTTTTCATCAACGGTGAAATCACCGGTACTAGCTTCTTCTTTGGACTCTATTCCAGCGGTTAAATCTTTAACCAGCACATTGAGTTTTGCGTATAACTCACTTTTATCGTCGGTTGGCCCCGAAATAATCAACGGTGTCCTAGCCTCATCAATCAAGATTGAATCGACCTCATCGATAACCGCGTAATGCAATTCACGCTGCACCTTATCTTCAACCCCAAAGGCCATATTGTCCCGTAGGTAGTCGAAGCCAAATTCATTATTAGTGCCATAGGTAATGTCAGCCGCATAAGCTTCGCGGCGTTGATCAGGGCTCATGACGTTGGTAATCACCCCGGTCGTCATGCCAAGGAATTCAAATAACTTCCCCATCCAGGCCGAATCTCGTTCAGCCAAATAATCATTCACCGTCACCATGTGCACGCCTTTACCAGGCAAAGCATTCAAGTAGGCCGCAAGGGTCGCCACAAGGGTCTTACCCTCGCCCGTTTTCATCTCCGCGATGCGACCATCGTTAAGTACCATGCCGCCAATCAACTGCACATCAAAATGGCGCATACCGAGGGCACGAATACCCGCTTCACGAACCACCGCAAAGGCCTCAGGAATTAAGGACTCAAGGCTGTCGCCCTGTTGAACTCGGCCTCTAAACTCTTCAGTTTTAGCCTTTAACGCCTCATCATCAAGCGCATGTATCGCCTCTTCAAGCCCATTAACTCCTTTAACGGTTTTCTGTTTACCCTTAACAAAACGGTCATTCCTGCTACCAAAAACTTTTTTTACTATATTCGAGATCATTGACGATAAATTTTATTGTAAAACGAAAGCCCGAATGATACCGCAAAACTACTAGGGAAGCCCTGATTAAGTCTGGTTGAATTTAGGCTGAGAAGAAATGCTTCCAAACTTCTTCGAAGCGAGTGGTAATGTCCCACTACTACTGCGATCGTCGGATAAGTTTGGAGCTATTTCAGCCCATATAAAAAAATCATGAGTTGATCTGGGATTCCCATACACTGGGTGTTTGCGGAGCAGGAATTTAACATCTAGCGCTAGAACACACCATGATCAGTAATTGTTGACGTGAAAAACAGCAACATCATCTTGAACGAGTTGCTTAACTGATACTTATTGGCGGCTTATTCTCAGGCTCACATATAAAACCTATAATTATAAAAACCAGACTATCTTGTCATCAGCGAGCACTGTATAGGTATTTCCGCGGGTTAACCTTCTTACCATTGCGTAACACTTCGAAGTGAACATGCGGCCCCGTAGAACGCCCCGTTGAGCCCATTTTTGCAATGACCTCACCCTGTTTAACCAAGTCCCCGACCTTCACCAACATTTCTTTATTATGCCCATAACGGGTCACATAAGAGCCGCCATGATCGACCTCAATTAGAAAGCCATAACCACTCTTTTTACTCGCGATGGTGACCAAACCCGAGGCCGCGGCTAATACCGCAGTACCGCTCTTACCCGCGATATCCACCCCATGATGAAAGGCCTTCTTACCGCTAAAAGGATCTGCGCGATAACCATAATATGAAGACAACCAACCTTTCTCAACCGGCAAACCCGCTGGACGAACCTCCTTAAGAAGCTTCCTATCCGCGGTAAACACCGTCAATAATTCTAGTTGTTTTTCGCGCAACGACAATTTCAGGTCTAATTGTTCGATCTCTCCCAGCAATTGTCCTTGGCTAAAACTATCAGCGAGGGGTTTCCATTCAGCGCTACCTATCGCCGGTAGCTGGTCAAAATTAAATTCGCTCGAATTTAGCTTCGCTTTTTTTGCCAAGTGCTCACCCACCGCATTTAAACGAGTCAATTGAGCCTGCATTTGCCCAATACGCAAGGCCATACCATCGAGTGTGTGCTGGGTTTTGTTACGTAAACGCTGAATTTCCGCGCGTTGTACGACGAGTTCTTGCTGGGCATTATTATTCGCCAGACTCGGTAACGGCTCAGCCCCACTCAGTGGGATAAAGTAGTTCGCCAAGCCTAACAGCAGACCACTAACCAGCACAGTTAGTAAGTGAACTCGCCCAACAGAAAAACGCAGTGTTTTCCTTTGTCCTTTTGTTAGCAGTATAATTTGCATATTATTTAACTTAATTAAGCTTTCATACTTCTCTAGCCAATGTTTAAACAGCCGTTCAAAAATAACCCATTATCGAAAAGTGGCCTACAGCAGGTGCAAAAGACCCTATCAAAACAGGGTAAATTACTGGGTATCGTCAAAAGCAGCCTACCTAAGGATTTAGCCTCCCATTGTCTGCACGTTATCACTAACCAAGGCAGGGTCACTGTATTTACCGATTCATCGGTATGGGCCTCTAAATTACTTTACTTGCGGAAGGTCATTCTTGATGAATTATCGTCTCACTTTGGCACACCGCAAAAATCCTTAAAGATTAAAGTGCTCAGCAAGCAGGTGAGTAAAGCAAAATCTCGGCCAAAATCACCTTCTAATACTGCACTCAGCTTCCTAGCACAAGCCAATGACGCCGATGCAACAGACCCGCTCGGTGTCTCCATGAATAAGCTCATTACAGCCCTACAAAAAAAGCGTCAGACTTAAACCGTCGCCGGTAAGGGTTCAATATAAGAGATAGGATAAGTATCTTCTTCGTCGAAGGTGACTTCTTCCCATGCATCTTGTTGCTGCAGTAAGGCGCGCAGTAATTTGTTATTTAACTCGTGACCAGACTTATGACCTTTAAATTCACCAATTAAGCTATGGCCCAATAAATATAAGTCACCAATGGCATCGAGAATTTTATGTTTAACAAATTCATCTTCATAACGCAGACCATCTTCATTCAACACACGGAAATCATCGACAACAATGGCGTTATCCATACTGCCGCCTAAGGCAAGATTGCGCTCCCGCAACATTTCAATGTCCTTCATAAAACCAAAGGTACGCGCACGGCTGATTTCTTTTACGAAAGAGGTCGATGAGAAATCGATGCAAGCTTCTTGCACCCGGGACTTAAAAACGGGGTGTTCAAACTCGATACTAAAACCGACTTTGAAACCTTCGAAAGGTACAAAACTGGCCCATTTATCGCCATCTTCGATTCGCACTTCTTTCTTGATACGGATATAACGTTTAGCCGCATTTTGTTCTTCAATGCCCGCAGATTGCAATAGAAACACGAAAGGACCGGCACTGCCGTCCATGATGGGCACTTCGGCCGCACTCAAGTCGATATAAATATTATCGATGCCTAAACCAGCAATAGCCGAGAGCAAGTGCTCAACCGTCGAGACTCGAACACCGTCTTGAATCAACGTCGTTGATAACTGTGTATCACCGACGTTTTCAGCTTTTGCGGGAATCACCACCGGTTCATCAAAATCTATACGCCTAAATACGATACCGACATTTACCCCAGCAGGGCGTAGTGTTAAATAGACCTTTTCACCACTGTGTAAGCCGACACCCGTGGCACGAATCACATTTTTCAGCGTCCGTTGTTTAATCATTGATAGACTCCAAGCAAGTATTTAATAGTTGAATTGTTGTTATTATTATCACGCAATCTTAACACATCACGTGTATTTAACAAAAACCCCCGCGTAAACCAGCTTCCTGCCGTCCCGATCTTAGATCCATTAAGAGCGACCAGCCACCTCTTTTAGTCAGCCTGCCTTCTCAAGAACGCCGGAATATCTAAATAGGCGGTATCTAAAGGCTTATCGGTTGCTGTTACCGCTTGACTTGCGACCTCTTGATTTTCCCGAATAATCGTTGGAATATCGAGATTTTCCTCTGCCAATTTGGCCGCTTGAGCGGGCTCTTTCACCACGTGTACAATCGGTGTCATTTCAACTACAGCCGCCTTACGTCCTAAGCCTGTAGCCACCACGGTCACACGCATTTCACCCGCTAAATCTGGGTCAATCACGGTTCCTACTACCACAGTTGCATCATCCGCGGCAAAATCACGTATCGCTTGGCCAACTTCTTCAAACTCACCAATCGACATATCAAGACCTGCCGTAATATTCACCAAAATACCTCGTGCGCCTTGCACGTCAATATCTTCCAATAGGGGGCTGTGAATGGCCGCTTCAGCCGCTTCTCGCGCACGGTCTTCACCTGACGCATTGCCCGTACCCATCATTGCATCACCCATTTCAGACATCACCGTCCGTACATCGGCGAAATCGACGTTGATCAGGCCTGGTCGAATAATTAATTCCGCAATGCCCTGTACCGCACCTAATAACACATCGTTAGCGGCTTTGAATGCATTTAACAGGCTCATTTCCTTGCCTAAAACGTGCATCAATTTTTCATTTGGGATGGTAATTAAGGAGTCCACATGGTTAGCCAGCTCTTCAATCCCCGCTTCGGCTATCAGCATTCTTTTTTTACCTTCAAACGGGAAAGGCTTAGTAACAACCGCCACCGTTAAAATCCCCATTTCTTTGGCCACTTCGGCCACAACAGGTGCCGCGCCAGTACCCGTCCCACCGCCCATACCGGCGGTAATGAACACCATATCCGAGCCCGTAATAACCTCTTGAATTCGCTCTCTATCCTCTAACGCCGCTTCACGTCCAACCTCAGGGTTAGCCCCAGCCCCCAAGCCTTTGGTATGGGTATTACCGAGTTGCAACACGGTTCTTGCTGGCGAATTTTTAAGTGCCTGTGCATCGGTATTGGCACAAATAAATTCGACCCCATCGATTTCACTGCTCACCATATGGCTCACCGCATTACCACCGCCACCACCAACACCAATTACTTTGATTACTGCATTTTGTGAATTTGCATCCATTAATTCAAACATGTCGTTCCCCTGTTATATTCGTTCAATATTTTGTTCAATTATTCTTATTTAAAAATTACCCTGAAACCAGCTTTTCATTTTCTCCCACATAGCCTGAAAACCACCTTTATCTTCAACGCTACTTGCGACGCTGTTTTGCTGGCCAAATAACAGCAAACCCACCCCCGTCGCATAAATTGGGTTACGAACCACATCGCTTAATCCTGATACATACTGCGGGTAACCCAAACGAACTGGCATATGAAACACTTCCTCTGCCAGTTCAACTAAACCTTCTACTTTTGCACTGCCCCCGGTTAACACCACCCCGGCGGCGACGATACTCTCAAAACCACTACGCCTTAATTCGGCTTGCACTAACATCATCAACTCCTCATAACGAGGTTCGATTATTTCAGCCAAATTGCCACGTGATATTTTACGTGTTGGACGATCGCCGATACTCGGCACGTCAATCATTTCTTCGCCTTGTACGAGCTGAGTCAGTGCACAGGCATATTTCAATTTTATGTCGTCGGCGTGCTGCGTTGGTGTTCGTAACGCCACCGCAATATCATTGGTCACTTGGTCACCAGCAATAGGTATAACCGCGGTGTGGCGAATAAAACCATCACAAAAAACCGCGATATCCGTGGTGCCTCCACCAATATCAACGAGACAAACACCCAATTCTTTTTCATCATCCGTTAGCACCGCGCTACTCGATGCCAGCTGCTCTAAAATAATGTCATCAACTTCTAAACCACAGCGGCGCACACATTTAATGATATTCTGCGCGGCACTCACCGCACCGGTCACAATATGTACCTTCGCTTCGAGTCGAATCCCTGCCATACCAACGGGCTCTTTAATCCCTTCCTGACCATCGATGATAAATTCCTGCGGCATAATGTGCAGAATTTTCTGATCAGCGGGTATCGGCACAGCCCGCGCCGAATCGATCACTCGTTCTATATCCGACGGAATAACCTCATTTTCTCGTATCGCCACCACTCCGTTAGAGTTCAGGCTACTGATATGACTGCCCGCGATACCAACAAATACCGAGTTGATCTGACAACCCGCCATTAATTCAGCTTCTTCTACCGCTCGCTGAATAGAATGCACGGTGGACTCTAGATTGACCACCACGCCTTTTTTCAACCCACGCGAACGGTTCGAACCAATACCAATAACGTCTATCGTGCCATCGGGGGTTATTTCACCGACAATCGCCGCCACCTTGGATGTACCTATATCCAGACCAACGATTAAATTTTTATCATTATTCTTTTTCATTCTTTTTAACCCTTAACCCGGCGCTGTTCTTTTAAGGTAAAAACCGCAGACTGACCCTTTGACTTAGCTAATTGATAACCTTCTCGCCAAGCCACCGACACACCATTTGGGTAACGTAAATCAATCGTGTCGATATACGCTAGTAAATCGCCATCAAGCGACGCTAATAGCGCCAATGATTTGCTGATTTTTTGTGTTGGCTGTTGCTTACCGGCCTTTACCTTAACTCCATTACTTAATACCACTGTCCAGCTGCCATGTTTGGCCAAATCCAAACTTGACACCGACAAACCCAGTTCCTTTATCGCACTATCAATCCTTTGCTGCTCAGCCAATATCGGCCTATTCTGTTCAGCGCCACCCGTTAAATGGGGTAAGGCCAATAAAGCCGGTGTCAGCTCAGGCTGAAACACCTCACCCAACTCATTCAGCAGCTGTTTTTCATTCCATACCGCAACGGGCTTCTGTTCATCAAACGACAGCACCATAGTATCTGGCCAAACCCGTCTAATACGTGCATCAGCCACCCACTCAAGCTCGGTTAGCTGGCTTAAAATCGCCTCGCTATCCATCGCAAAATACCCCGTCTCAACCAGCTCAGCTAATGATTCAGCCACCGCCTCTTTCGACACGTGTCTTAGCTCACCTTCAATTCGCACATGCTTAATCGGCATGGTCGTCGCTTGTTGCAACCAGTGTTGCAATTGCCATAAGCCAACGATAAGTAACAACAGCACGATGGCGTAATGTATTTGGCCCGCTAAACGCCGATATAAAACACCCACAGAACCCATTATTCTACCACCTTCCGCGTGGATATACTTGCTTGCAACACGCGCCAAACCAACTCTTCGAAGCTAATCCCTGCCTGCTTTGCAGCCATCGGCACTAAACTGTGCCCCGTCATCCCTGGCACCGTATTAATTTCCAATAATTGAGCTTGACCATTACCATCCAACATGAAATCGACTCGCCCCCAAGCTGAACCGCCAAGCACCTCAAAGGCTTCTAGGGCTAGCACCTGTAGTTGCCGCTCTCGCTCTTTTGCTAAACCACAAGGGCAATGATATTTTGTGGTATCCGTTTTGTACTTTGCTTCATAATCATAAAACTCATTGGGTGTTTCCAAACGAATGATCGGCAAGGCTTTACCCGCTAAAATAGCAACGGTAAATTCAGCCCCCTCCACCCATTGTTCGGCCATCACATCACAGCCGAATTGAGCCGCATTCGTAAATGCCTCATGCAACTGCTTAAGATTATCCGCTTTTGCCATGCCTAGGCTTGAACCTTCTAAGGCAGGCTTAACCATCAATGGGAAACCTAGTTTCTTTGCACAATCCTCTACATCAGCTGCATCGGTTAATTTCATCCACGCCGGTGTAGGAATCCCAGCACCAAGCCAGCAAAGCTTAGTGCGTAACTTATCCATCCCCAAAGCAGAGCCTAATACCCCACTGCCGGTATAGGGGATACCCATCAGTTCGAGCGCCCCCTGCAATAAACCATCTTCACCACCACGGCCATGAATGATATTAAACACTCGGTCTATACCCCGTTGTGTTAACTGTTCTAAACCTTGTGTTTTCGGGTCAAACTTAATCGCATCGACACCCTGAGCCAGTAGCGCTTGCAACACCGCCTGACCACTTAATAGGGAAATCTCACGCTCTGCCGCGTTACCGCCCATTAACACTGCTACTTTGCCAAATATGGCGGGATCTTTATGCTCATTCATCTGCAGAGCCCTCCCCTAGCATTCGCACCTCGGTTTCTAAACGCACACCTTGCTGTTCTAATACCGTGTTTTGTACTTCTGCAATCAAACACTCAATATCTTTTGCCGTAGCGGATCCCACATTAAGGATAAAATTAGCGTGTTTTTCAGACACCTGTGCACCGCCAATTTGTTTGCCTTTCAAACCACTTTGTTCGATCAGGCGCGCAGCATAATCAGCCTCGGGGTTTTTAAACACCGAACCACAACTGGGCATATTCGTCGGCTGAGACGCCGACCTTGCCGCCAATAGTTGACGAATCTTTTTTCGACTCTGCTGTTTATCACCCGCTGGTATTTTCAAATAACAGGCCACGAACCATTCATCAGCCGCTAACGAGACACGTCGATAAGCCACCTCAAATTCATCTGCCCGACGTTCAATCAATTCGCCTCGGCGGTTAATCAACAAAACTTTTTTCACCAACGACCAGGTCTCGCCACCAAAAGCACCCGCATTCATCGCTAGCGCACCGCCCATGGTACCGGGGATGCCGGCTAAAAATTCAGCACCAAACATCTCCTTTTCAGCCGCCCATTTAGCAACACGCGCACAGGGTACGCCCGCTTCAACATAAACTTCATTTTGCTCTACATCTCGCAGCCCTTTTAAACAACCACGGGTATAAATAACCGAGCCGCGAATACCGCCATCACGAATTAGCACATTACTGCCCAAGCCCAACCAAGTAACTGCTTCATCAACCGGTAATGAACGTAAGTAGCACTGCACGTCTTCAATACTGCTGGGCTTATATAAACGATCAGCCAGCCCACCGACGCGCCAAGAGGTATAGCGAGCCAAGGGCTGCTGCTCCATCAATTGTCCGCCGAGTTGGTTGATTGTTACTGTCATCGTCTGCATAGTCCTTTATTTCGCCGTATCGCTAGCGATCATCGCATTCAGCTGAACCGCCAAATTAGCCGATGCCGCACCAATATTTCCCGCGCCCGATGTTAAAACAATATCACCCGGCAATAACACGTCTTTCAATACCACCGGCAACTGCTCAATATCCTTTACAAAGATAGGAATCAATTTACCGCGCTGGCGAATCGCTTTACTCAAGGCTGGCCCATCGGAACCCGCGATCGGTTTTTCACCGGCCGCAAATACGTCGAGTAATACCAGCACATCGACTTCATTAAGCACATCGACAAAATCTTCAAACAAGTCCTGAGTTCTTGAATAACGGTGTGGTTGAAAGGCCAGTACCAAGCGTTTCTCAGGCCAACCGGCGCGCACAGCCTTGATGGTCGCCATCACTTCACGAGGATGGTGACCATAATCATCAACTAATAGTGCAGAACCCGCACCCAGCTGAATCTCGCCATTCACCTGAAAACGTCGCCCGACACCTTTAAAGTGATCCAGACCCGCGACAATTGCCTCATCGGAGACACCGAGCTCACTGGCTACCGTAATCGCAGCCAGTGCATTCAATACATTATGCTGCCCGGGCATATTCAAGCTCACATCCAGCAAGGATTCATTGCCTAAACGTTTTAACTTGAAGTGGGTACGAAAACCCTCTTGGCGCAGCTCTAAAGCCTGAAAATCAGCCTCCTGCTCGATCCCATAAGTTAAAATGGGTTTACCGATGTCCGGGGATATTTCACGGATATTTTGATCATCCACACACATCACCGCCAAACCATAAAATGGTAACTGGTGTAAAAAGGATTTAAAGGCCTCTTTAACCTGCTCGAAGTCACCACCATAAGTGCTCATATGGTCTTCATCGATATTGGTCACCACCGCAATCATCGGCTGTAAATGTAGGAATGACGCATCACTTTCATCGGCTTCGGCCACTAGGTAATGACTTTCACCGAGCTTTGCGTTGGTTCCGGCACTGTTTAACAAACCACCAATAACAAAGGTCGGGTCTAAACCCGCCTCGGTCATCAACACCGCCAACAAACTGGTCGTGGTCGTTTTTCCGTGGGTTCCAGCAATCGCAATACCGAATCTAAAACGCATGATCTCGGCCAACATTTCTGCGCGTGGAATAATCGGTATTCTTTGCTCGCGAGCCGCAATCACTTCCACGTTTTCGCTATTAACCGCCGTCGAGGTGACGATCACATCGGTATTGTTAATATTCTCTGCTGCGTGTCCGATATAAACCGTCGCACCCTTTTCTTGTAAGCGCTCGGTCACCTTACTCGCGCGCATATCTGAGCCGGAGACCTGATAACCCAAGTTAATCAGCACCTCGGCAATACCGCTCATACCCGCGCCACCGATACCAATAAAATGGATGTTTTTAAGTTTACCGAAGCCTAAATGGGCTGAATAATGTTTATGTGTATCCGGCATCATAATGCCACCTCCAAACAACTATCGGCGACCAGTTTAGTGGCCTCCGGTTTCGCTAACGTACGGGCTTTATCCGCCATCGTTAACAAGGTTTCTTTGTTACGTAATAACTCACGTAATGTGTTCGCCAAGCGGCTCGCTGTTAATTCGTTTTGCGGAATTAAACAAGCTGCGGCTTCATCCGACAAATAAGTCGCATTTTTTGTTTGATGATCATCAATCGCCTGTGGTAATGGCACTAGAATCGCGGGCAAACCCATAATCGCTAACTCCGACACGGTCATCGCACCTGCTCGGCAAACCACTAGATCCGCCCATTCATAGACCGCTTTCATATCCTCGATAAAACTTCGCACATCGGCCGTGACCGACATTTCTTGATAACGAGCATGAGCCGTTTCGATGGTTGTTTGACCGGCTTGATGAATCACCTCTACCGCTATATCTTGCTGTAAGTCCCTTAAGGCTTCTGGCACGACCTGGTTCAAGATAGATGCACCTAAACTACCGCCTAAAACTAATATTCTGAGTTTTGAAGCTTGCGGCTTCGCTGCATTTAGCAACAACTCTTTACGTATCGGGTTACCACTAAAAATCGCATTGGCACTGGCTTCGAAGCTTCTTGGGAAGGCCTCAAGTACTCGACAAGCAAAACCTTTCAGTAAACGATTAGTCGTGCCCGGCACCCTATTTTGCTCATGAATCACCAAGGGTCTACGGTGCAACCAGCTCATCAAACCACCGGGGCCAGAAGCAAAACCACCCAAGCCCAATACCACATCCGGTTTACGCTGGCGAATAATGCTCGATGCCTGCCAACATGCTTGTAACAACATCAATGGCGCGAGCAATAAACTGCGTAAGCCTTTCCCGCGCAAACCCGAAACACTCAGCCAATCAATCTCAAAACCCGCATCAGGCACTAAGCGCGCTTCAATGCCCTGCTTTGTTCCCAACCAAGTCACTTGGTGACCTGCTTCACGCAAATACTGCGCAACCGCCAATGCGGGGAACACGTGGCCACCAGTGCCACCCGCCATAATCATTACGCGTATTGCCATAACGACCTCCCCTTCAGCTGATCCTCTAAGTCCAACTGGGTTTCATGGTGAATACGGCACAACAGGCCAATCACCATGCACATAATAATCATGCTACTGCCACCATAACTCATCAGCGGCAAGGTTAGCCCCTTGGTGGGAAGCGCGCCCATATTAACCGCGATATTAACGAACGCTTGCAAACCTAACCAAAGCCCAAGGCCATACGCCAATAAAGAATAAAAACGTAAATTCAATCGTTCCGCCGCCTTACCCATTTGGAAAACACGCCAGACTAACAGGCCAAACAATAAAATCACACTCGCTGAACCGACAAAACCCAGCTCTTCGGCCATCACCGCAAAAATAAAATCGGTATGCGCTTCTGGCAAATAAAATAATTTCTGAATACTGCTACCTAAACCGACCCCAAACCATTCACCACGCCCTAAGGCAATCAGCGACTGTACCAATTGAAAGCCCGACCCTAAGTGATCCGCCCAAGGGTCCATAAATGCAGTCACTCGGTCCATTCGGTAGGCCGACGTAGCAACCGCCACAACCCCTAAGATAATCGCAATGATAACTAAGGTGGCAAACTCAACTAAGCGCGCGCCCCCCAAAAACATCATCCCCACAACACTAAAACTAATAACAAATGTTGCACCAAAATCCGGCTCGGCTAATAACAAAGCAAACACCAAACCCAGCGGTAACATCGGGCGAAAAATGCCTTTAATCGACTCACGCACAACCGCCACGTGCCGGGTCAAAAAACCCGCCATATATAAAATACAAATAAGTTTTACAATTTCAGACACTTGCAGGCGAGCGACACCGAGGTTTATCCAACGGTAACTACCATTCACCTTGACCCCAATCCCGGGAATAAACACCAATATCAATAAAGCCACCGCCAATAAAATCAAACTAGGCCCGCTCTGCTCCCAGAGTTTCAAAGGAAGACTCGCCATCAGCACCGCCATCATGATACCGATAACAATATGCACAAATTGGCGCACAGGATAATGCCAGATATTATGAAAAAATCGCTCGCCGATATGTAAGGAGGCAGACACCACCATCACATAACCCAGCGCCAGCAAACTGACTGCGGAAAAGACCATCCAGCCATCTAGGTGGTAGCGCCCTCGCCTCACCGGCAGAGTCGCACTCGCTGAACTAAATAAGGCCGCACTCATTCTTGCAGCTCCATGACCGCGGCACTAAAGCGCTCACCACGCTGTTGATAATTGTCGAATTGATCGAGCGATGCACAAGCTGGTGATAATAAAACGCTATCGCCTTCAGTTGCCGCCTGCGCGGCCAGTTTCACCGCCTGCTCAATAGTATCCGCCATGACAAATGGGGTTGTGGTATTGAGTTCTTCTTGCAATCGACTGGCATCACGGCCAATTAAAACCAGCAAACTCACTTGGCTAGCAACCGCGTCGCTTAATAAAGCAAAACCAGCGCCCTTACCATCGCCTCCGGCAATCAGAATAATCGGTGCAGGCAAACCTTCTAAGGCCGCTAAACACGCGCCGGGGTTGGTCGCCTTCGAATCATTAATCCAACTGACCCCATTAATATCGGCTACCCATTGAGTTCTATGCGCTAAACCGACAAAGCTGCGTAGCGCTTGTTTTTGTGCTGTTCTGGCGATACCTAAGTTATCTGCCATCGCTATTGCAGCCAGTGCATTTTGAATATTATGTGTGCCTTTTATTTTTAGTTCGGCACTCGCGATGATCGCCTCATCGCCCTTCGATAAATAGCTTTCGCCATCCATCATCAACACCCCATAATCACCCGCAGTCGGTTTATCTAAAGCAAAGCTAGTCAGCTTACGTTCGGTCGCTAAAGCCATCTCACGCACTAAGTCATCAGCACGGTTAAGTATCGCCACCCCATCACCATATAACACCCGTTCCTTCGCATCACTGTAGCTGGTGATATTCGAATAACGATCCATATGATCGGCGCTGACATTTAATACTGCCGCAACATTGGCGCGTAATTGAGAGGTACGCTCAAGCTGAAAACTGGAGAGCTCTAAAACATACAAATCAGCGACTTGCTCTGTCAGCAACTCCAAGGCTGGCGTGCCCAAATTACCCCCCAAGCGCACATCAAACCCAGCATGACGAGCCATCTCGCCGAGCAGAGTCGTTACCGTACTTTTCCCATTCGACCCTGTAATACAAGCAACAGGGGCATCGACACACACCGCAAACACATCGATATCCCCAAATACAGGCACCCCACGCTCAGCGGCAGCCTGAATTTCCTTTTCATCCAAGCTAACACCCGGACTGACAATAATATGCGTGGCTGCTTCAAAGACCGAGTGGTTAAAACCCGAGGTAAATACCGCGACGTCTTGATAGGATTGCTCAACCACCGCTAAACCCGGCGGGTTATCACGGCTATCAATAACCGCCACTTCAACCTTATTTTGTTGTAAAAACTTAATCACCGAGACACCGGTCACACCGAGGCCAACAACCAATACACGCGCGTCACCCTGATCGAGCCCCAAACGAGCCAAACCGCTGCGTTGTGTCATAAGTTTGTTGTCCATAGCCGAATCCATTATCTTAATTTCAGCGTAGATAAACCGATCAGCACCAAGATAACGGTGATGATCCAAAAACGAATGATGATTCGAGGTTCCGGCCAGCCCTTCAATTCGAAGTGATGATGAATCGGTGCCATTCTGAAAATACGTTTGCCGGTCAGCTTAAACGAGGCCACTTGCATAATCACCGACACCGTTTCCATGACAAAAACACCGCCCATGATCATTAACACCAGCTCTTGCCGCACCAATACCGCTAAGATACCCAGTGCTGCACCCAGAGCCAATGCTCCCACATCACCCATAAATACCATCGCTGGATAGGCGTTAAACCATAAGAAGCCGAGACCTGCCCCAACAATCGCACCACTAAAGACCACCAACTCACCGGTGCCACGTAAATTTGGAATAGCGAGGTATTCGGCAAATTGAACATTACCCGATAGGTAAGCAAAAATGCCCAGTGCACCGGCGACCAATACGGTCGGCATAATCGCCAAACCATCTAAGCCATCCGTTAAGTTAACCGCGTTACTGGTACCGACGATCACAAAATAAGTTAATGGCACAAATAACCAGCCCAACTGAAAGCTCACGTCTTTAAAAAACGGTACAAATAAAGTCGTTTCCAAAGGAGACGTCGCGGTGTAAAACAAAAATAGCGCCGCACTTAATGCAATCACCGATTGCCCTAGGTATTTTTTACCCGCCGATAACCCCTTCGGATCTTGTAAGGCTACTTTTTTGTAATCATCAATAAAACCGATCACCCCTGTTAGCAGGGTCACCAGCAACACCACCCAAACATAACGGTTATTTAAATCCGCCCATAATAAGGTGCTGAGCCCCACCGCAACTAATATAAGCGTACCGCCCATGGTCGGCGTACCCGCCTTCTTGAAGTGAGTTTCCGGCCCATCGTCACGCACCGCCTGACCAATTTTATGGAAGGTTAATTTACGAATCATCGCTGGCCCCACCAAAAAAGCGATGAATAACGCCGTTAAGGTACCCAGAATTGAACGCATCGTTAGGTATTGAAATACCCGAAAACCACTGTGATATTCAGACAACCACTCCGCTAGAATCAGCAACATATTGCGCCCTCTGCATAGGTTAATTTTTCTACTACAGTTTCCAGCCCTTGCGAACGCGACCCCTTAACTAAAACAAGTACCTCTGACCCCAACTCTTGCTGCAAAACGTCCGCCATTTGTTGTTTATTCATAAAATGCTGCGCTCGTCTTGACGACGATGACAGCTGCTGGTTGAAGGCGTTAACCGCCACCAACATTTCCTCACCCACGGCAAAAAATCGCCGCACACCACTGTTCGCGATGTCTACACCTATTTTCCGATGAATCTGTTCACTATCCGCCCCTAGTTCGGCAAAATCGCCCAACACCAGCCAAAGCGGCTTATCAATATGCGTCATACAATCCATCGCCGCTTCGAAAGAGCGAGGGTTTGCGTTATAACAATCATTTACTAGCACACTTCCGCCGATACCTTTAAGCACTTGCATACGCCCATTAACCGCGTTTAACGCCTCTAAACCCCGTTGAATCTGCTGCAAACTAAGACCCAGAGAAATAGCCGCAGCGGCAGCCGCTAAGGCATTCATCACATTATGCTGGCCAATCAACCTTAGCCGTATCAACACCGCTTGCTGCTGATAATTTAAAGTAAATGTCGTCACGAAGCGGCCATCACTCAAGCCGGTTTCCATTGAGTCAAAATCAGCCCAAACATCGGCCTCGCTGCTGCAACCAAAACTCAATACTTGGCGCTCAGCCAATAACTTTAACCACTGTTCAAACCAAGGTTCTTCTTTATTGAGTATCGCGGTACCGTCGCTGCTTAAACCTGAAATGATTTCTGCTTTTGCCTGCGCCACCCCGTCAAGGCTGCCAAAACCGGCTAAATGCGCGGCGGCTACATTATTTAAAATAGCCACCGTGGGTTTGGCGATAGCACATAAATGTTTAATATCGCCCGATTGGCTAGCGCCCATTTCAATGACCGCGACCTCGTGTTCGGGTTTAAGCTTTAACAAGGTGAGAGGCACACCAATTTGGTTATTCAGGTTACCCGCGGTCGCGAGCACCTTCTTTGATTGCGCCAAAATACTCGCCAACAATTCTTTAACACTCGTTTTGCCGTTACTACCGGTAATTCCAACCAACGGAATATTGGCCTTTGCTCGCTGATCGGCCGCCAAGGCCGTTAATGCGTCTAGGGTATTAGCCACTTTTACATAGGGTATATCCAGCTCTCTATCCGCACTCAACAAAGCGGCTACCGCACCTTTTGCTGCCGCCTGCTTTGCAAAGTCATTCGCATTAAAGTTCTCACCCGGCAAGGCAACAAATAAATCCCCCGACTGAATGCTGCGCGTATCACTACTGATCACGCTAACACTAAGGTCAGCCCCTTTTAATTCGCCACCCACAATGTCCGCCAGCACCCGAAGATTCATCGTATTCATTGACCATCACCTAACAAGCTCGCCGATCTACGCTGTAACGCGCGCAAGCCGACCGCTGCATCACTAAAGGGGATCTCTTCACCCGCTACCTGCTGATAAACCTCATGCCCCTTACCGGCAATTAAAATAATATCGTCATTTTTAGCGGCCACAATAAGCTGCTCAATGGCCTGCGCCCTATCGAGCTCTACCGTTAAACAAGCTCCGTCTTTAGCACCGGCTTTAATTTGCGCCGCAATCTCCTCTGCGCTTTCAAACCGCGGGTTATCATTGCTAATAATCACCTCATCGGCGTATTCACTGGCGATAGCCCCCATCAGGGCCCGCTTCGCCTGATCACGATTACCGCCGCAGCCAAACAGCAGTTTTAATTTCCCAGTGCAATGTTCACGCAAGCTCATTAAGGCTAGTTTTAATGCATCAGGGGTGTGAGCATAATCGACCAGCACACTCGGCTGCTTCGCCGTTTTGCTCAGTAACTGCATCCGCCCAGCGACACTAACCAACTGCTGAACTTTATTCACCGCCACCGCGAATCCATCACCCTTAGCCAATAACACCGCTAAGGTAGCGACTAAATTATCAATATTAAACAAACCAAATAGAGCCGACTTAATACATAAGGTTTCTTCAGCATAAGTCACGTCGAACGATAAACCGCTCTTCGTTAGGCGCTCATTGGCAATAAATAAACAGCCTTTTTCCGCCATATTGTCTCGCCGACTAAAAGAATATATATCAACACCGGCTGATAATGACTCGCGTATGGTCTGACTAAAATCATCGTCGTCATTTAATACCACGAAGCGTAAGCTTGGCGTTTGGAATAAGGCCAACTTCGCCTGCCCATACGCGGCCATGTTCTTATGATAATCAAGGTGATCATGACTTAAATTAGTAAACACCGCACCGTCGAACGCCACCGCCTTTACTCGCCCTTGGTCCAAACCGTGCGAAGACACCTCCATCGCAACAGTCGACGCGCCCGCCTGCAAGAAGCTCGCTAATTGCGCTTGCACACTCACCGCATCGGGCGTGGTATTGATTGTTTGCTGTAATGCCGACAACTCGCCCCAGCCTAGGGTACCGATCACCGCACAGTCACCCTCGGCATTGAGCGCTTGGGCAATAAAGTGACTCACCGATGTTTTGCCATTCGTCCCAGTAATACCAACCACACTAAGCCTCGCTGATGGTTGCGCATAAAAGCGCGCGGCAATGTCGCTGACCTTTGTCGTTAAATCGGTCAGCTCAATCAAACGGACAGCAGACTGCTTTCTTATTTTAGCGGCCAATAAATCGCCACCGCCGGCAGGGTCATATACGATCACCGCCACACCACGCTGCAGAGCTTGCTCCACATACTGCAAACCATGTGACTGCGAACCCAACGCGGCTAAAAATAAGCCGCCGTCATCAACTAGACGCGCATCAAGCGATGGCGCGGTAACTAATATATCGTGTTCAATATCCAGCAAACCCGTGAGCAGGTGTCGCAAGGAAATACGTGCAGGCATTTCTTGCAGAGCCATCACTTAACATCCCGTGCAAACGATGCCATCACCGCCGGTGCTGCGATATTATCAGGGACGACATTCATTAAACGCATCGCAGCGGTCATAATGCGTGAAAACACCGGCGCGGCAACCAGCCCACCGTAATAATCACCCGCTTGCGGTTCATCGATCAATACGACCATCACCAGCTCAGGTTTATTAGCTGGCACCATCCCCGCGAAGACACCTAAATATTTATCTTCCGAGTAACCGCCTTTTGCGAACTTCTTCACCGTTCCGGTTTTTCCTGCCACCGTATAACCCGCCACTTGCGCTCTAGGTGCGGTGCCCGCCTTGCTGACAACACCCTTCAGCATCGTTCTTATTTTCTTCGCCACCTCGGCATTCATCACCCGCTCGGCTGGCGCTGCTGTCTGCGGACCGCGAATCAAACTCACTGGCTGCAATAAACCATCATTGGCCAGCGCGCTATACGCGTGCGCCAACTGCAACACCGAAGTGGACATCCCGTAACCATAGGCCAAGGTTGCTCGTTCGATAGGCCGCCAACTTTCATAAGCCACCAACTTGCCACGCGCCTCACCAGGGAAACCATTCGCAGTCACCTGGCCAAAACCCAGTTTGTGCAACAAACTCCAAAAACTTTTCGGCTCCACCGCTAAGGCTATTTTACTGGAGGCGACGTTGCTCGATTTAAGCAACAAGGTCGCCAAATCAATCTTGCCATAGTTCCGATGATCACGAATCTGACTACGCCCCACCTTCATCCGCCCGGGGTTAGTATCGATAATGCTTTTATCATTAAACAAACCCGATTCCATCCCCGCCGCCACGGTAAAAGGCTTCATCGTTGAACCTGGCTCGAACACATCGATAAAGGCACGGTTGCGTACATGACTGGCTTTTAGTTTGGAACGATCATTGGGGTTAAACGCCGGCTGATTAGCCACCGCTAATACCTCACCCGTTTTAGGGTTTAGGATCACCAAGGAGCCCGACTTGGCTTGTTGCTGGGCAACGGCGGACTTTAGCTCACGGTAGGCCAAATATTGCAGGCGTCGGTCAATCGATAACTGCATATCTTTACCCGGTATTGGCGCACGAATATCATCGACGTGTTTTACCATTCGCCGTTTGCCGTCACGCAGTATACGCTCAACCCCAGCCACGCCTTTCAGCTGTTCATTAAACGCCAGTTCCAAACCTTCTTGACCTTCATCGTCAATATTGGTGAAACCGACTAAGTGGGCCGCCACCTCACCGTCTGGGTAATAACGGCGATATTCTTTTTGCAGATAAACGCCCGACAACTGCATCTCATCAATTTTCTCGGCAACCTGCGGGTCCATATGCCTGCGCAAATAAACAAACCGTCGCGAACCCACCTTATCGAGTTTATTATTTAAGCTTTTCAGGCTCATCCCCAATAACTTGGCAAACTCGGCTTTTTTTCCCGCTAAATCTAATTGCCGCGGATTAATCCAAACCGAACTCACCGGCGCGCTAATCGCTAAGGCATGCCCCTCTGCATCGGTGATTTTCCCACGATACGCGGGCAATTTGATGTCACGCAAGTAAACCGCTTTACCTCGTTTTTGCAAAAAAGCGTTATTCAATACTTGCAAATCAACCGCACGCCAAATCAACGCACACATCACCAACATAAAACACGCCAAAATAAACCGGCGACGACCTGCCAACTCAGGCACAATCACCTTCGCAGTATCGTCTTTGGGTGGTTGTGTGTCGAAGTTCACTTAACGTTTAAGTAAATAACTTGCTCGGTGGAAGGTGCTTGCAGATTCAATTTTGCACGCGCTAATTTTTCGATACTATTCTGTGACGACCAGGTATAAGCCTCTAACTGCAAGCGCCCCCACTCAACACCGAGACGGTCCTGCTCACGCAGCTCGCCCTGAAATTGATTAAATTTCAGCCGCGAATCATACTTAACATAAACCACCGACAAGGCCGACACCATAGTCAGTATCGCAAACAAAACCACCCCAGTCGTTGAGCCTTGCAGCAGCATTATAGTTTTTCCGCAATGCGTAATACTGCACTTCGCGAACGCACATTCGAAGCCACCTCGTCACGCGAGGCTTTAATCGCCTTACCGATGCACTTAAAATTTAATTTTTCCTGCTCTAGTGGCATTGGCAAATGACGCGGCACAATCACCCCGCGAGACTGCTCACGCATGAAGCGCTTCACTATTCGATCTTCCAAAGAATGGAAGCTAATCACCACCAAGCGACCGCCCGGTTTCAAGATACTGGCGGAATCGGCTAATAACTGTTCAAGATCATCCAGCTCATGATTCACCTTAATCCGTATTGCTTGAAAACTTCGAGTCGCAGGATGCTTGCCCGGCTCACGTTTTTTAACCACCCCTTCGATCAGGCGCGCCAATTGCCCTGTTGTTTGCAAGGGGTTTTCGTCACGCTGCAATACAATCTCTGAGGCAATCCTACGAGCAAATTTTTCTTCACCATAGTCACGCAGCACCATCGTCAATTCCCGCTCTTCGACGTGTGACAACCATTGTGCGGCAGACTCGCCTTGGCTCACGTCCATCCGCATATCCAATGGGCCGTCTTTCATAAAACTAAAACCGCGTTCGGCCACATCCAGCTGCGGTGATGAGACCCCCAAATCAAGCAAAATACCGTCAACCTGACCCAGCTTGCCTCGTTCGGCTAGCAAATCATGCAATTGCGCAAAACTGCTATGCGCCAATTCAAGCCGTGAATCGGCTAATAACTCCCGCGCCTGCGGAGAACCCAGGGCATCCAAGTCTTTGTCGGTTGCGAGCAAGCGTCCCTCAGCAGACAATTCCTGTAACAGAGCTGAGCTATGCCCACCCCGCCCGAACGTCCCGTCGACGTATAAACCGCCGACGTGCTGAATCAAGCCCGCCAAGGACTCTTCCAATAAAACAGAGGTATGTAAACTAATTTCAGACATTAGAAAGACAAAGCCTCCAGTTCAGGTGATAATTCGCCATCTTCTTCGTTTTCTTCTTCAAACCAGGTATCACGCTTAAGCAACCACGCCTGCTCATTCCAAATTTCAAATTTATTGCCCTGCCCTATCATTACAACTTTTTTATCCAAGCCCGCAAACTCACGCAACGGCGGAGAAACCAATACTCGACCTTGCCCATCTAACTCGCATTCTGTGGCATGGCCAATCAGCAGACGCTGTAAACGCCTCGCTTGTTTATTCAACGAAGGTAATTTAATCAGTTTACGTTCAATATCTTCCCAAACAGGTAAGGGGTACAGTAACAGGCTACGTTCCCTGTCCACCGTCATCACCAATTGGGCATCACAAGAGTCTTTCAGCTGGGCACGGTAACGCGTGGGGATAGACAATCTTCCCTTTGCATCTAACGTAACGTTATTAACCCCTCTAAACACTCGCTCTCTCCCCTGATGACTATTTTTCCCTTTCTCGCCACTTTGCCCCACTTTTTTGCACTATAGGGATGAAAATACCACTCTGTCAAGCATCCCATTCCATAAATTCTTGCTTTGCGAACAAACACTTAGCAGCGCCTCACAAGCCAGCCACAGAAGACGAGGTGAAAACCAAATAAAATCAATGAAAATCATACTCTTGCGGCCATTTCCTCACAAAAAAGCTGAGAAATAAAAAAAGAGCAAGAAAGAATCTAGAATAGCTCACAGGCACCGAGCTTAGCGGCAAGCACTGCCGAGCTTAAAACAAGCGTTTGCTTTAAGTTGAAAAAATGCCTTATTCGAGGGCCATTTCAGTCATATATCCAACTAAAATAGAATATGGGGGATTTAGCGATTAAAGCGAAAAACACTAACAAAAAAAGCAACCAGAAAATGGTTGCCGTACACGCTGCGGACAATATGAAAAAATAAGTGGAGTTGGCCGATAAGCCGGGTTCTGTCGTGGACAGTCATTCATCTGGGATGCACATCGCTATGCACCTCGAGCAACCTACCCAGAAGCCGTGTGGGCCACACGTTGTAACTTCCGTTACTACTTCTCTATTTGGTCTTGCTTCAAGTGAGGTTTACCATCGCCATGTTACGTTACCGCACATGCGGTGCGCTCTTACCGCACCGTTTCACCCTTACCGGTCTACTTGAGACTTAGGCGGTTTTCTTTCTGCTGCACTATCTGTAGGCTCGCGCCCCCCAGGTGTTACCTGGCACTTTGCCCTATGAAGCCCGGACTTTCCTCCCTGCTTGCGCAGAGCGACTGTCTAGCCAACTCCGCGTGCAGTGTACAAATTATTTAGCCATCGAGCAATTATTAATCGGCTTCATTTTCACTATTTAATGCTAACGCCGCCTTATACAGCTCCTTTTTCGCTTGCCCGCTTAGTTTGACCGCCAGTTTGACCGCCGTTTTTACTGAGCACTCACTCAGCAAAACACCGAGTAACTCAAGGTCATCATCAGTCAAGCCATCGGCTTTACGCTGCTTTCTATCAAAACCCGCGATTAACACGACAAATTCACCACGCTGCATATTACTATCATCACGTACTTGCTGATGCACCTCTTGCACGGTGCCGGTAACGATGGTTTCGAAGGTTTTTGTCAGCTCGCGAGCGATCGATATCTTATGCTCGGCGTCATACACCGCGACAACATCGTCTAGGCACTTCACGATGCGGTGGCTAGACTCATAAAAAACCAATGTCGACGGTTGCTTTTGATAGGACTCAAACAAGGCCCGCCTAGCACCGGATGTACGCGGCGCAAAGCCCTCAAAACTAAACCGGTCGGTAGCAATGCCGGAGGCACTCAAGGCGGCAATCAAGGCGCAAGCACCAGGGATCGGCATCACTTGGAAACCCGCTAATTTAACCTGTGCCACCAAGGAGTAACCCGGGTCATTAATTAACGGGGTTCCGGCATCGGAGATTAATGCTATCGATTCGCCTTGCTGCAGCTTTTCGATCAAGTAACGCCCCTTAGTATCCTCATTATGTTCGTGGTAGGCGGTCATCGGGGTTTGAATCGAATAATGATTCAGCAATACTTTACTGTTACGGGTATCCTCTGCCGCGATCAAATTAACCGACTTGAGCACCTCTAAGGCGCGCAAGCTGATATCGGCCAGGTTACCAATGGGTGTTGCAACGATATAAAGTATGCCTTTAAAGTTTGACATCACTGCCTCCGAAAAAGATACTGAGTCTTCTATTTTTCATTTTTTAAATATACACGTCGATAGTTTATTCATGGTTCATTATAAAATCGCTTCAATTACGACCCTAAGGTTAATCTCTTTTTTACTCATTACGCTGATTCTTGCGAGCTGCGCCAGTGTAGAACCCAGCCAGCAACGAGCAATAGCGCAGTCTAACCCATTGCAACAGCAAGCCCAAGTTGCTTTATCACGGGGTCAATACGAGCTAGCCGCACAATTGTTCGAGCAACTCGCCAAACAGGGCGGGGCCAAACAACGAAACCAATACCTGATCTCTGCCATTGAAGCCCACCTCGATGCGGGGCAACTCCAGCAGGCTCACCAGCTCGTCGCCAATATGCGGCAACATATCGCATCACTGAGCCGTACTGAAAAAATCAGCTTAGCCCAAGTCTTACTCAAACAAGGCAAGGCCGAGCAAAGCACTCAATTACTCAATAACATCGATCAACGCCAATTAAGCCCTGCGCAACGAATCCGTTTACTCGAACTCAGTAGCGATGCATTTTTCCAAGCAGGGAATTTAATGGAAAGCGCCATTGAGCGCATTGCACTGGATGCACTGTTACAACAGCCCAGCGCAAAACTGCGTAACCAAACCAGCTTATTAGAAACACTATCGTTATTATCCCAGCAGAGCTTAGACTTCATCCGCCCAACGGTCAGCAGTACCGTCGCTGGCTGGATAGAGTTGGCGGGCTTATTAAGGCAAAACAATCGTTTCGAGCCGAATAGCCTAGAAGTTGACCTGTGGAAAAGCCTATACCCCAGCCACGCGGCGAATACCCAATTGCTGAGCACCCTTGCCAGCCAAGCAAAAACTAATTTCAACACCGTCAATAAACTCGCGGTGTTCCTGCCAAGCCAAGGTGGTTTTGCCAAGGCGGCACAAAGTATTCGTCAAGGCATTAGCGCGGCAGCCTATAACATGGCGGATGAATGGCCGTTAAACATCCATTTTTACGACACCTCGTCGGCCTCGATCGAGGCCCTTTACCAGCAGGCTATTGATGAGGGTATGGAAGCCATCATCGGCCCATTGGATAAAACAAACGCCGCAAAAATAGCCGCCATTGAAGCGTTAGCTATCCCCGTTGTTTCACTCAATAAGGCTTCGTTTAATGCGCAGAAAAATTATTATGAGTTTTCCTTAAACCCGGAAGAGGATGTCACCCAGACACTCAGCCTCGCTTGGTTAAAAGGCCACGAAAAAGCGCTTATCCTAAGCCCGCAATCGGCTTACGGCGAACGCCTAGCTCAGCACTTTTCCACCACCTGGCAACAACTAGGCGGGCAAGTACTCGACGCACAAAGCTATCCCTTGAAGCAGGCCGATTACTCCACCGTCATCAAAAATTTGCTACAGCTTGATGACAGCATTCACCGCTTCAAACAGCTACGCCAGCGCTTGAACCTGAACTTGACATTTAACGAACGACGCCGTCACGATGCAGATTTCGTTTTCCTCATCGCAGCACCGCGCGAAGGCCGCTTAATAAAACCCCAGCTACGCTTCCACCGCGCCGCTAAATTACCGGTATTTAGCAATTCAAAAATTTACTCTGCCGAACTCAATACGGTGGCCAATCGAGACTTAGACGGCGTTTCGTTTTGTGACATCCCATGGCTTATTGAAGCTGAAAACCCCGATGATCAAGCGCTAAATGAGTCATCAAAACTATGGCCAAACACCCGTGGTGCGCACCGTCGTTTGCTGGCCTTAGGGTATGATGCCTACCAAACAATCCCGCATTTACAACGTTTACGTACTAATGACTTTGCCCGTCTAAAGGGTAAAACTGGCATTATTGCTATTCAACAAAATGGGCTGATTAAACGACAAATCAACTGCGGTTACTTTCAGCGTGGACGGATCAAATCACTGGGCTTAGCCCCCCAGCTTGAGACCGCCAGTAAGCTACCCGACGTACAAATACCTCCAACCAATGCCCCGAGCAACACTCAACCGCTATAGTGGCCGACAAACACCGCCATAACCAACTCGGTCAAGAGGCGGAAGACCTAGCCCTCGGCTACTTGCAACAGCAAGGTTTAACCCTAATAGAGAGGAATTATCGCAGCCGTTACGGTGAAATTGATTTGATCATGCGGGACCAACAACATATTGTCTTTGTCGAAGTTCGGTTTCGCTCATCTCAGCGTTATGGCGGCGCGCTATCCTCCGTCGATATTCATAAACAACGTAAGCTGATCAAGTGCGCACAACAGTATATTGCCAATACGCCTAGCCGCCTTGGTTTCCGTTTTGATGTACTCGCAATTTCACCCTCGAGTCAGCAGCATGATATACAATGGCTGACCAACGCATTCGATGAGTTTTAACATGAGTTTACAAGAGCGAATCTATCAACATTTCACTGATAGCATCCAAACCAAACACGACGCTTTAGAGGAACTCCCCGCGGCCATCGAGTTTGCCGCACAAACCATCGTGCAAAGCTTATTAAATAATGGCAAGGTCCTCAGCTGCGGTAATGGTGGCTCGGCTGGCGATGCACAACACTTTTCGTCTGAGATGCTCAACCGCTTCGAACGGGAACGGCCAAGCCTGCCAGCCATAGCGCTGAGCACCGATACCTCGACCATTACCTCGATTGCCAACGACTACTCCTATAACGAAATTTTTTCCAAGCAAATACGCGCACTAGGCCAAGCCGGCGACATTTTGCTGGCTTATACCACGAGCGGCAACTCAGGCAATATTATCGAGGCGGTCAAAGCCGCCCACGATAGGGATATGATTGTCATCGCGGTAACCGGTAAAGATGGCGGCCAACTGGCCAGTCTAGCTTTACTCAATGAAAGCGATATTGAACTACGCGTTCCCTCTAACTCAACTGCACGCATTCAAGAGGTTCACCTGTTAATCACCCATTGCCTGTGCGACCTCATTGACGTCCAACTATTCGGTTAAAACCAGATGAATATTCATAAAACAGCCTTATTATTCTGCTTATGCAGCAGCTTCCTTGTTTCCGGCTGCACCGCCATCGCCGTTGGCAGCGCCGCGACTACCGGGGTGGCAATTGCCCATGACAGACGTACCACCGGCACCGTCGTCGACGACCAAACTATTGAACTAAAAGCACTGCGCACGCTGTATGCCGATGACAGCATCCGGATCAACACACACATTAATGCCACCAGCTATAATGGCGTATTACTGCTCACCGGTGAAGCTCCCACAGAAGCTTTGCGCAGTCATATCATCAGACAAATACGCCGAATTCCAAATATTCGCAAAATTCATAATGAAATTCTGCTGGCAGCGCCAAGCGCGGTCGTTTCTAGAAGCAGTGACGCCTATGTCACTAGCAAGGCAAAAATCACCTTATTAACACTGAATCATATCCAAGGTTTTGATCCGACTCGGGTGAAAGTTGTTACCGAAAATGGCGTAGTTTACCTGCTCGGCTTATTAAAGCAGCACGAGGTCAACCCAGTGGTTGAAACCATTCGTCGAGTTGGTGGAGTGCAACGCGTCATCAAGCTAATTGAAATTATTGCTTAATGCCAACAACCGCTAACGACTTTTTAACAGCGCTTAAAACTCTCTACCCCAAAGATCAGTCCTTATTAACCGAGCAGGCCGATTGCTGGGCCTATGGCTACGACAATAGCCGCCGACAAGCGCAAGCGCGAGCGGTTGTTTTCCCATGCTCGCAGCAACAAGTGGTCGACACGGTTAAGCTCTGCAATCAATACCGGGTCAACATCACCGCGCGTGGCGCAGGCACCGGCACAACCGGCGCGAGTGTCCCCATCCACAATGCTATCGTCTTATCCACCGAAAAAATGGATAAGATTATCAACATCGACCCAGACAACCGTCTGATGGTGGTAGAACCGGGGGTTAGCAATCAAGCCGTGCAATTAGCCGCCGCTGAACACGGCTTCTTCTGGCCGCCCGACCCGACTAGCTCAAGCATTTGTACGATTGGAGGCAACCTCGCTTATAATTCTGCCGGCCCTAGGGCAGTGAAATACGGCACACCACGTGAAAACACCTTGGGCCTGAGTTGCGTAACCGGTGCCGGAGAAAGCCTTAAAACCGGCGCTTACACCACCAAAAGTGTGGTCGGTTATGATTTAACCCGCCTCATCATCGGCTCCGAAGGGACCCTCGCGATCATCACCCAAGCCACCTTGAAACTAACCCCCTTAGCCGAGGCGAAACACACCATCCAAGCCATTTATAGTTCGGTTGAATCGGCCGCCAAGGCAGTCGCTAACATCATGGCGCAATCTATCACCCCCTGCGCCCTAGAATTTATGGATGCGACGGCTATTGCTCTGGTCAAAGACAAAGCCCAGCTTGAACTACCCGATAATGCGCAAGCACTGCTAATGATAGAAGTCGATGGTGAGCAATTTGGCATCGAAAAAATGTCTCAGGAAGTCATCCGCAGCGCTTCGGTTGCGGGGGTAATCGATGTCCAACTGGCCACAACAAAGCAGCAAATCAAACAGTTATGGCAAGCACGCAAAGCGCTATCACCCTCTTTGCGAAAAATGGCACCAAAAAAAATAAATGAGGACGTGGTCGTGCCCGTGAGTGAGATCCCCGCCTTGATCCATGGCCTACAACGACTATCAACGGAATACCAAATCCCCATCGTTAACTTTGGTCACGCCGGTAACGGCAATATCCACGTGAATCTGCTAGTACAGGCCGAACAACTAGAAAATGCGAAAGAATGCCTGAGCCAAGTATTCGCACTGGTTATACGACTCAATGGCAGCCTCTCTGGCGAGCACGGCATTGGCCTCGAAAAGCGCGATTATATCGGTTTGGAACTCGACTCGGTGGCCATTAGTTTGATGAAAAAAATAAAACAACAGTTTGATCCGCTAAATTTATTGAACCCAGATAAGGTATTTCCAGTCAACATAGAGACCTAGAGCGGCAGAATCCACTTGCCAAACGGCATCACAAGCTCTTATTCTTAGTTCGACACTTATAGACAATAAGGACATTTAGCATGACTGCTTATCAACACATTCTCGTGGCCTTAGACACCAGCCAGCAAGCCCCGCAAGTGTTAAGTAAAGCCCATGACTTGGCACAACAACATAAAGCCAAGCTATCGTTATTACACGTGATCGAACCCATGGTGGATGCCGCCAATTACGCCTTCGACGGCACTATCGCGGTCGATTTACTGCCCTTACAAAATAACGCCGAAACCGTGGCTAAAGACAACATCAAAAAACTCGCGACCAGCTTTTCCATCCCTGATCAGCAGCTATATACCCTATTCGGCCAGCCCGCCAGTCAAATCCACCAATTCAGCGAACAACACGATTGCGACTTAATCGTTATTGGTAGTCATGGCCGGCACGGCTTAGCCCTACTCCTAGGTTCAACCGCCAACGCGGTATTACACGGGGCCAGCTGTGATGTGTTAGCGGTGCGCTTTAAAGATTAAAACGCGTTAAGCCTCGATATTAATGCGCATCGATAAATCTACTGCTTGAACGTTCTTGGTCAATGCACCGACAGAAATAAAATCCACCCCGGTTTTAGCAATATCCCGTATCGTAGATAAATTAACATTACCCGAGGCCTCGAGTTTTGCCGCCCCATTATTTAGCTCAACGGCTTGCACCAATTCATCTAACGTAAAGTTATCTAATAATAAGATATCGGCCTTAGCCTCTAAGGCTTGCCGCACCTCGGCCAGACTTTCGACTTCAACTTCCACATCAACACTGTCGCTCACCAAACGCGCAGCGGCCACTGCCTTCGCAATAGAACCCGCCGCCATAATATGGTTCTCTTTAATCAAGATACCGTCATATAGGCCAATCCGATGGTTAGACGCACCGCCACAGCTGACCGCATATTTTTGCGCCAGACGTAAACCAGGAATCGTTTTACGCGTATCCAAAACAACCGCATTCGTACCATTCACCGCTTTTGCATACTGATTAGCCAACGAGGCGGTGGCCGATAAGGTTTGCAACATATTTAACGCCGCTCTTTCGCCTGTTAATAGACCGCGAGCCGAACCCGACAAATAACACAACACATCGCCGGCAAAAACCTGCTCACCCTCTTGGCACTGCCAATCAACTTGAATATTTTCATCGATGCTGTTGAATACCGCATCAAACCAGGCTTGCCCACAAACCAACATCGCCTCACGAGTAATCAGCGTGGCTGTAGCGAGTTTATCCGCGGCAATAACCTGCGCCGTTAAGTCACCACTACCGACATCTTCGGCAAGAAAGCGTTTAACATCGTCTTGAATTATTTTTCGATCTAACATGAAGTTCATCTACCTTAAAAATAAAAAAACCTCCTGAGGGAGGTGCTTTATTATCACATAAATAGCCCACTGATAATAACCTTATACCACGCTAGCCTCGGTTGAACGCCCCTTAATAAAGTTCTTCATACCGGCTAACACCCTCTCCACGAGCGGCTCTTTTTCTTGCCCCAGTAAACGAATTTTCTTTTCCCGTAACGCCTCGGAAAAATCGACCAACTTAACGTCCAAGGCTTTACCACCACGATCATCGACAAACAAACAACTCGACGTTACGCTGCTTTTCCACGATAACTTCGCGCGTAATAACTCGCCGGCCTCGTTGTTATACTCAATCCAATCCCCCACCTGCATCTTATTGCTTCGTTTGCTGAACTTATCATTCGGCATCGCCGACTGCTCGCTCTCCAGTTCTTGCAATAAGCTTTCCTCTAAACTGGCCATCGACAGCTCCTCGGCAAAACCGACCATCGACACCTCGTTGCCAGCCTCAAGTTCAGCGGCCTGTTCATCGCTAGCCGCTAGCAATAAGTGCCGGTGCCAAGACTCCAGCTCCTTAAAAAACTGGCTCGATTGGTGAAAGTCATACGATATATTTTCTAAACCTACTTTCAAGTCTTTTAATAAACGGCCTAGGTTGGCCAAGATAGCTTTTTTCTCAGCTACACTGCTGGGCTTGTTCACACTACAAAGTAAACGCTCAATCACTTGCAGGCATTTTCCCACCTCCTGCGGCTCCCGCTCATGCCGTAACAAAGCTAACACCAAAACATCATTCCATACACTATCGAGAAAAACTTGCACAAACTCAGGAATTGTTTGACCATTCAGTCGTAATGCCATCTCATAGGCCGCTTTACGCTTCGTTAACTCTAGCTGTTCATTGCTTCGCGTTGCCGCGCGCGAGCGCTCCTCAATAACATCGACCTGCCGCTGCTGCTGCTGCATAAATAATTTAAACTCGGCAAACAAATCGGCGAAGATCACGATATCACTGTCAAAATCCATTAACACCCGCGCAACCAATGATTCCATTTTTTCGAACACGCTATTCTTTATTTTCGTATTCTTTTCACTCACCCCTAAACCCGCCTGCGATAAAGCGTTCAAAAACTGCCTCGCGGGATGACTTTTTTTCGCAAAGAAATCCTTATCCATCATCGCCACTTTCAAGATAGGAATTTGCAATTGCGCAATCATCGCCCGCACGACATCAGGTAAGTGCCGATCTTGCAGAATTACATCAAAAAACATTGCGACAACATCAATCAGCGTATCATCCTGCTCGGCATACGGCTGCCGCTGCCCATCTATTTGAATTTTCGTGCCAATTTGCGCACGTACACTTTGCTGCGCATCAGCACCCGCGTGCTGAATACTGGTCAATGTTGATATAAGTTCATTGGTCGGCAGTTGTTCACCAGCAACCTGTAGACCATCCGTCTTCACCGTCTCAGCACCTGAGACTCGATAGGCTTGCGCCATATCTAGTAAATTACTATACAAGGCTGGGTCCAACTGAGCATTGACTATGCCCGAGCCCTGCATCGCCGCCGGCAGATTACTTTGCTGCGACGAATACCCTTGCTGCTGCACTGAACTTGCCATATCAGCCGCCTTGTTAACAACCGAACGGCTTCGCTTAATGGGAATTTTAGGCAGAACACCCGCATCGACAAACAGCTCATTAATTGTATCGAGCACATCCCCCAAACCATTTAACACAACCTCAGAGAAAGACCGATAAAGAATATTTTCAACCTCTTTTGAAAATGACTCAGCTTGTATTAAATCCGCATAGGTATTCATCAATACCGATGGCCCAAAAGGATTTTTGCTTTCGTTTAACCCCTCAGTCTTAGTAATAAACTCAATGCGACTTCTTAAAGCGTGCAATAGCTTACTTAAACGCCCTTCATTGCTCGATATATAGCCTTCTAATAACAGCTTATTTTCAACCTCATCAACCGCCAACAAACTAAGCCCATCCTCTACACCCGCTGACGCAAATGAAGCAAGCCCAACCTGTTCGTTGCCTATAAGCTCATCACAATAACCTAGAATATTTTTCGATATAGCCCCTATAAAGGCACGCGTTAGACTCTTATAGTTTTGTTTTAAAACACTCATATCTGCCAAAATCGACGCAGAATCACCCCCGGCCATGGCATCATTTAAGGCCTCATCGACGCCCTCGAAGTGCTGCAGGACACTCTGCTGAAGGTAAATCTCCAGCAAGTTTCCTGATGAGCGAATCAGTTTTTTCTTCTCCATTTGCATATTACCTGCTTGACGAGTCGGGGTAGCCGTGGAGCCTTTAATATCCATATTTAAACTTCCCCTCCTTACATTATTAGTCTTTCCTAGTGTATAGTCGATTCACAATAAAATCTGTGTACCAGCACACAGATTGAAAACTCATTTTCCATATGAATGCCTCCCCTTATACCATCCAGCACGGCTTAATACAAAACGCCGTATTTAAAGCCTCTGCCAATAAAAATGAGCGCCCCGATCCTGAGGATATTCGTTTAATCATCGTGCACGGCATCAGTCTCCCGCCCGAGCACTTTGGCAACCACTACATAGATGATTTTTTTCTGAATACGCTCGACCCACAGGCTCACCCATATTTTGCAGAAATTGCTGAATTACGAGTATCCACCCATTTATTGATTCGCCGTGATGGGCGTGTCACCCAGTACGTGCCCTTTCACCAACGAGCTTGGCACGCCGGCGTCTCTTCTTTCAATGGCGAAGAGAACTGTAATGATTTTTCGATTGGCATCGAACTCGAAGGAACCGACCAGCTCGCTTATACCGAGCAACAATACGCCGAACTCGGTCGTTGTTGTCGCAGCCTAATACAGCATTACCCACTTATATCCCCAACTCACATCGTCGGCCACTGCGACGTCGCGCCAGGGCGCAAGACTGACCCGGGCACAAGCTTTGACTGGGAAAGATTTAGAGCGCTACTCTGAGCGAGTCGTTGCTTGCGGCCTAAAGGTGTCAATTAACATCATCAGCACACCGACAGAAATAGCGCAATCGGCAATATTAAACACCGGCCAATGCCATGTTTGGTAATACACGTCGATAAAGTCAATCACATAACCGTAGGATATGCGATCTATCACATTGCCTATCGCCCCACCTAAGATTAACGACAAGGTCACCGCCATCCACCGCTCAGCTGGTTTTAACCGCGTCAGCCAGATGCTTAAACTAATACTTGCGATCAGCGCAATAGCCACAAAAAACCAGCGCTGCCAACCGCCTGCCGAGCTTAAAAAACTAAACGCGGCACCGGTATTATGCACATAGGTGAAATTTAGCTGGGGTATCAGCTGTATCGACTCATACAAATCAAAATTTGCCACCACCCATAATTTGCTGAGCTGATCCAATACCAACACCAACAATGAGAGACCTAACCACTTCAACATCCCCATCGGTTAAGCGAATAAGCGTTGCTCGCCGTCGCCATCAACATTTTCAACACAACGGCCACATAACTCTGGGTGCTGTTCCGCAACAGCCACGTCCTCGCGGCGGTGCCAACAACGTGTACACTTTTCGTGTTCACTGGCAACAATCTCAATAAACAAATTATCATTATCCGTTGCGTGTGCCTGCGCCGTTTTCTCACTCAAGGGTTTAACCTGTGCGTACGAGGTAATCAAAATGAAACGCAGTTCGTCATCTAGCTTGCTCAATTTATCGAACAACTCACCATCGCAGTACAAGGTGACATCGGCATCGAGACCTGAACCAATCGTGCCTTCGGCTCGCACCCGTTCAAGCTCTTTACTCACCAATTCACGTGTCGCAATAAGCTCTTGCCAAAATGCTAACTCACTCGTCGCATCAGCCGCTATCGGGAAACCCTCATAAGCCGTTGCTAAGAAAACCGATTCCTCGCGTTCACCCGGCATCGTCAACCAAATTTCTTCTGCGGTATAACTCAAAATCGGTGCGACCCAACGCACAAATGCTTCTGCTATATGAAACATCGCCGTTTGTGATGAGCGCCTCGCGAGGCTATCTTGTTGCAAGGTATATTGACGATCCTTAATAACGTCCAGGTAAAAACTACCCATATCAACAGAGCAAAAATGGTGTATTTTTTGGTGTACCTGTAAGAACTGGTAGTTATCGTAATGCGCCAGTACTTCCGTTTGCGTTTGTTGCGTTTTTTCAAGCGCCCAACGGTCTAATGGCAGCATTTTCTCGACCTCGACACAATCGGTCGCCGGATCAAAATCATTTAAGTTAGATAATAAATAACGCGCGGTATTCCTTAAACGTCGATAAACATCTGAGGTGCGTTTCAATATCTCATCGGACACCGTCATCTCACCACTATAGTCATTAGCAGAGACCCATAAACGCAACACGTCGGCGCCCAGTGAATTGATAACTTTTTGCGGAGCAACCACATTACCACGTGATTTTGACATTTTCATGCCCTTTGCATCAACCGTAAAACCATGGGTTAACACCGAATCAAACGGTGCACAGTCATTCATTGCAATCGATGTCAATAACGATGATTGAAACCAGCCACGGTGCTGATCGGAGCCTTCGAGGTACATCGCAGCAGGAAACGGTAGTTGCTCACGACGCTCTAGAACACAAGAGTGGCTAACCCCTGAATCAAACCAAACGTCTAAAATATCGTTAATTTTTGTATATTCAGCGGCTTCATCACCTAATAACTCGGCAGCATCTAATTCAAACCAAGCTTCGATACCGGCATTCTCAATACGCTGCGCCACTTGTTCGATCAACTCAGCCGTATTCGGGTGTAAATCACCACTTTCTTTATGCACAAACAGGGCTATCGGCACCCCCCAGTTACGCTGGCGTGAGATACACCAATCAGGGCGGCCTTCCACCATGCTGTTAATACGCGCTTCACCCCATTCTGGAATCCACGACACCCGTTTAATTTCTTCCAAGGCTTTAGCGCGTAGGTTATTTTTATCCATCGAGATAAACCACTGCGGCGTTGCCCTAAAGATAATCGGCGTTTTGTGTCGCCAGCAATGCGGGTAACTATGATTCAGCGCCTCTTCGTGAACCAGTACGTCGTTTTCTTTTAACACCTCGATCACATCAGCATTCGCACTAAACACGTGTTTGCCGGCGAACAACTCGGTGCTTGGTAAAAACACCCCGTTATCACCCACTGGGTTCTCAACCGGCAGATTGTATTGCTGCCCAACGATATAATCGTCCTGACCGTGGCCCGGCGCGGTATGAACTGAACCCGTACCGGCTTCAGCGGTCACGTGATGACCCAAAATAATCGGTACCTCACGCTCATAAAACGGGTGATTCAGGCTCATATACTCTAAATCTTTGCCCTTGCAATATGCCACCACACGGTAGTCATCAATAGCATAACGCAGCATCGTATCTTTCAATAATTTCTCGGCCAGCACTAAACGCTCGTCACCACTTTGCACCATCACATAATCAAACTCAGGGTTCATTGAAACCGCTTGGTTTGCCGGCAAAGTCCACGGTGTGGTCGTCCAAATAACAACGGAAATGGGTCCATGCCCTGGCGAGCCATCACTGCTATGAAAGTGCTGGGTAAACGTCGTTTCGTCCTTAACCGTAAAACGCACATCAATTGCTGGTGAACGTTTATCTTCATACTCCACTTCAGCCTCGGCTAAAGCAGAACCACAATCGGTACACCAATGCACCGGCTTAGAGCCTTTATGTAAATGACCATTCTCAACAATACGCCCAAGTGAACGCAAGATATCGGCTTCAAACTGAAAATCCATGCTCAAATAAGGACGCTGCCAATCACCAAAAACACCGAGGCGAATAAACTCGTCTTTTTGCATCGCAACTTGTTTCGTCGCATAGGTTCGACAAGCTTTACGAAATTCAGCGGCACTGACCTTAACCCCTGCCTTGCCAATTTTCTTTTCCACCATCAATTCAATCGGCAAACCATGACAATCCCAGCCAGGCACATAGGGTGAATCAAACCCCTGCAAGGTTTTACTTTTGATAATAATGTCTTTTAAAACCTTATTAACCGCGTGACCAATATGAATCGGGCCATTCGCATATGGAGGGCCATCGTGTAAAACAAACTGAGGTTTGCCGGCAAACTTATCACGAATTTTCTGGTACAAGCCCATATCCTGCCAACGTTTCAAGGTTGCAGGTTCGCGGTTTGCTAAATTAGCTTTCATCGGAAAGCTGGTTTTTGGCAGATTAAGGGTCTTTTTGTAATCCATAGCGTTCTTAGGCGGTTCGTTTTTTATTAAAGTAGGTTCTAGCTTGTTCTGAGTCGATTGCAATTTGCCGTTGCAAGGGTTCTAGACCATCAAATTTCTGCTCACCACGAAGCTTCTTACACAAACCAATGACAACGCGTTGACCGTATAAGTCAGCCGAAAAATCAAATAGGTGTGCTTCCAGTAATACCGCGGTAGTCTGTTCGATGGAAGGGCGCGTGCCAATATTGGCCACCCCTTCATAAACCAAGCCGGATTCGAGCGTTATTGTAACGGCAAAAACACCTTTTAGCGGAGTTTTTCTATTTTTCACCCGTATATTCGCGGTTGGAAAACCCAGCTCCCGCCCACGTTTATGCCCATGCATCACTCGGCCCGACATCGTATACGGTCGAGATAAATATTCTGCCGCCTGATCTAACTGACCATTTTCTAATGCCGCACGAATTAGGGTACTGCTCACCCGCTCCTCGGCGATCTTAAACGAGCTAGATCGCTGTACGGTAAAACCATGTACTGCTCCGGCTTGCTGCAAGTACTCAAAGTTGCCTTGGCGATTTTTGCCAAAACAAAAATCATCTCCGACAATCAACCATTTAATGCGTAATTGCTGCACCAGCATTTGCACAAACTGCTCTGCACTCAACGTCGCCATCGCTGCATTGAAACGCAGAAGGTATAAGGCATCAACACCTAAGGCGGAAAGCTCGCTAATTTTATCGCGCGCAGTCGAAATTCTAGCCGGCGCATCCGCACCTCTAAAAAACTCAATCGGCTGAGGTTCAAAACACATCACCACCGAGGGCAGGTTCAATGCCGCAGCTTGCGTCGTCAAGGCATTCAACACCATTCGATGCCCAGCATGCACGCCATCAAAGTTACCAATCGTTAGCACACAACCCGCTGGAAAAACCGGCAGTTCCGGCAAATGTCTAATTAACTTCATGACCTGTATTAACTCTTTAATAAGTGACGCGGGCGAATACCCACAATAAATGCGCTAATAATATACAGCAAAAACACTGCAACAATTTCTAATCCTAGGTGCAGCGCCCGATCAAACACCCCCCAGGCATACCACTGAGCGGAGCTATAGTCATAGAAATAAATCACTCCCACAATGACGTTGGCAACAACAACCCGCAACATAAAACTTAACCAACCTTGTTGCAGCTTAAGAACACCCGCTTTAAGCAGCGCCCTAAACAGCAAAGCGGCATTAATGAAGGCTGCCAATGAAGTCGCTAACGCCAAACCGGCGTGCTGCAGGAAAAAAACCAGCACAAGACTCATCAGCATATTTGATAACACCGAATACACCCCAATTCTCACCGGCGTTTTCATATCCTGTCTCGCGGTGAACCCCGGCACCAACACCTTAATCAAAATAAAGGCCGGCAAGCCTATGGCGTAAGCCATTAAGCTTAAGGCCGACATATCAACATCTGCGGGAGAAAAAGCATCATATTGAAACAAGGTCGCCAGCATCGGCTGAGCCAAAAAAAATAACGCCAACGCGGCAGGTAAACCGAGTAACACCACCCAGCGTAAAGCAGAATCTAAACTGCTAGAAAACTCTTCGTGTTTACCCGCCGCATAACTTTTCGATAAATTTGGCAAGATAGCCGTCGCCAAAGCGATACCAAAAATACCCAGCGGAAACTCCACCAAACGATCCGAAAAATACAACCAAGAAACACTACCCGCCACCAAGAAAGAGGCTAACACCGTATCTAACAACAAATTGAGTTGGGTGATCGATACGCCAAATAGTGCCGGCAACATTAACTTCATTATTTTACGCACCCCAGCGTGATCACGATCATAACGCAGCCTCGGTAATAATCCGAGCTTATATAAGTAGGGAAATTGGAACAGCAATTGCACCACACCCGCCAATAACACCCCCCAAGCTAACGCCATGACTGGCTGTTCCAACAACGGCGACAAGAAAAAAACGGCGCCCAATAAGGAAAGGTTAAGAAAAACGGGGGTGAATGCCGGCACCGCAAACTTACCAAAGGTATTGAGTACCCCTCCCGCCATCGCCGTCAAGGAGATAAAAAACAAATACGGGAAGGTCAGGCGCAACATCTCAACCGTCATCTCATGACGAGGGCCCTCGCTAACAAAGCCTGGGGCAAACAAATAAATCAATAAGGGCGCCGCGAACACACCAACAATGCTAATGAGAAATAAAGTCGCCGCTAGGGTTCCCGCCGTCTTCTCAATCAACTCTTTCAACGCCTCAGTTGAGCGTGTTTCTTTATACTCGGACAACACCGGCACAAACGCCTGCGAAAATGCGCCCTCGGCAAATAACCGACGCATAAAGTTAGGGATTTTAAAGGCCACAAAAAAAGCATCAGTAGCGGCATCTGCGCCAAAAAAACGCGCAATAACAATATCTCGAACGAAACCAAGAACCCTTGATAACATCGTCATGCTGCCGACAACCGCAGTTGATTTTAGAAGTGATTTGCTCAGCGTAGTTTCTCGGTAAATTAAAAATTAATTATAAAGTGATGAGCCGTGGAACACAGGAAATATTGAAAGAATCACTATTCGCGCCATAAAAATGAATTGAACTATTAATACATTCAAGTACTCTATCTAGTATCGAAGCTCATGAAGAGCCGTTGTGTCAGCGCTACTAATGCTTAGGCAAGCATCAACGATATATAAAGGATTTATTATGCAATTACCAGACTGGCTTTACGAGACCATGCCGTTTATTTACTTTACTCTTGGCTTCGCAAGCGCACAAATTGACTACGGGCAAATATCATCCGCCATGTTTTTTGCCATCACGCTTTATGTTCACGTATCCAGATACAGCAATCGCCAACGTATCAACAAAGCACGTAAATATGGGCAAACTAAGGCCACATCTATTTAACAAAGACAAATCATACCGGCATATGCCTTGTAGTTAAGTCTCGCTGCTAACACTTGACAAACAGAGGAATTTCCATCAGAATGCCGGATCTTACATACAATATTCAGAGGATTCACCTTGGCTAACAGTGCACAAGCGTTAAAACGCGCCAAACAAGCAGAAAAAAGTCGCCAACAAAACATGACTTTACGTTCTAGACTACGTACTAAAATCAAAAGTGTTGTTTATAGTGCAGAAGAAGGAAACACTGAAGCAACTACGAGCGCATATAAAGAAGCCGTTCCGTATATTGATTCAGCCGTTAACAAGGGCTTAATCCACAGAAACAAAGCCGCTCGCTTAAAGAGCCGCTTAAATGCTCGCATTGTGAAATTACAGCAAGCATAGAATTATTCAATTCAATAAAAAACCGACCTCAGGGTCGGTTTTTTATTGCCTAAAAATCGAGAGACTCACAACAACACCAAATTATCTCGATGTATTAATTCTGGCTCAGCCACAAAACCAAGCAAAGCTTCTATTTCCGAACTATTACGACGCTTTATCGCTGCAACATCTACCGACGCATAATTAACCAAGCCACGAGCAAGCGCCTGCCCATCCTCAGCCACACAAACCACCAGATCACCACGATTAAACTCACCCGTCACCGCCAACACACCGATTGACAACAAACTGACACCGGACCTCTTCAGCGCAGTCACCGCCCCCATATCCAGCACCAAGCTCCCTTTAACATCCAGCTGAGCACTCAACCAACGTTTACGCGCCGAAACAGGCGCCTCATCTGGCACCAGCAGGGTACCTACCGCACAGCCCTCAATAGAATCCAAAATAACACGCGACCTTAAACCTGGCACAATCATCGTTGCCGCACCCGAGCGAGCCGCCATCCTAGCCGCCGTTAACTTTGTTTGCATACCACCGCGCCCTAGCGCTCCCGAACTACCACCAGCCGCCAAGTCCAAACTCGGGTCACTAACACTCGCCAAACCCAACAATTTTGCAGCCGAACTTACTCGAGGGTCCGCATCAAAAAAACCTTCTTGATCGGTCAGGATCATCAGTAAATCGGCCTCGACCAAGTTCGCAATAATGGCCGCCAAGGTATCGTTATCACCCACCCTCAGCTCATCATTTGCAACCACATCATTTTCATTAATAATCGGCACTACCGATAAACTCAACAAGGTTTTAATGGTTGCGCGAGCATTCAAGTAGCGAGTGCGATTTGATAGATCATCGTGCGTCAATAAGACTTGCGCGGTCTTAAAACCCCGCGCCTGAAAGCTCTGCTCGTAGGCCTGAATAAGCCCCATCTGACCAACCGATGCTGCCGCTTGCAACTGATGAAGCGCATGCGGCCTCGATTGCCAACCCAGCCTAACCATGCCTTCAGCAACAGAACCCGAAGACACAATAATGACATCAACACCACGGGACTTAAGCTCACTAACTTGCTTAACCCAATCATTAATGGCCGCATGGTTTAAGCCCTGACCATTATCGGTCAACACCGCACTACCAATTTTAATAACGCAGCAGCCAGCCTTCTTCAGATCTGCTCTTGATTTCATTTTATCGATTAAAAATTATCGTCAAGCTCATTCTCGCCTTCTCGCTCTTTCTCTAACTGTAACGCCTTCTGCTGATCCAAGTAGTCCATGATCGCGTGCACTAAGGCCTTAGTACCCGTTTTTTTCATCGCGGAAACATTAAACACCGGCCCCGTCCAAGCCAGCTCATCAACAATCATTTTCGAATAACTATCAATCTCTTCTTCGGGCAGCAAATCAATTTTATTCAGTACCAACCAGCGGGTTTTCTTCGCGAGATCGCCACCCCATTTTTCAATTTCAACGATGGCCGCCTTCGCTGCGGAAACCGGATCAAGGTCGGATTCATACGGTTCAACATCTACCACGTGCAGTAATAAGTTATTACGCGCTAAATGACGTAAAAATAAATTCCCCAAACCGGCACCCTCAGCCGCGCCCTCAATAATTCCAGGAATATCAGCGATCACAAAACTACGCAGCTCATCCGCTCTAACCACACCGAGACTCGGGTGCAAGGTAGTAAATGGGTAATTAGCCACCTTAGGTTGCGCCGATGAAATCGCCCGAATCAAACTAGATTTACCCGCATTAGGTAAACCCAGCGTGCCGACATCAGCCAACACTTTAAGCTCAAGCCTCAAGACTCGGTGCTCACCTTCCGAACCCGGCGAGAACTGTCTAGGCGCACGATTGGTACTACTCTTATAACGCGCGTTCCCTAAACCATGGAAACCACCAGCCGCGACCAATAACTTCTGACCTTCGCTAGTGACATCACCAATCAACTCATCGGTACCATCATCATAAACAATCGTGCCCAAAGGAACCGGCACAATCAAGTCTTCACCACTACGCCCCGTACAATTCCGGCTCATGCCTTTTTGCCCATGATCCGCACGCAAAAACCGATTAAAACGCATATCAATCAGCGTATTTAATGCCTCCGTACCCTGTAAGTAAACACTACCACCATCACCGCCATCACCACCATCTGGACCACCAAACGGGATATACTTTTCTCGCCTGAAACTAACGTGACCTTTACCCCCGTTACCCGCTTCAGCTCGAACACTCGCTTCATCTACGAATTTCATGATTATTTCCCATACCTTACTTAATTATTTGATAGCCACCAATCGGCGTGACAACCTATTCTTTGGCGCAATAAAAAACCCTGCCAAAGACAGGGTTTTTTAAAAATACGTACCTGCCGTTATTACCGCAGCGCGCTGTTTAATTAATTAAACAGCTTCGATACGAATATATTTTCTGCGTTTCGGGCCTTTAACTTCAAAAACTACCGTACCGGCTTCTGTTGCAAACAATGTATGGTCTTTACCACAACCAACATTTTCACCTGCGTGGAAGCGTGTACCACGTTGACGAACTAAAATATTGCCAGCCAATACGGCTTGACCACCATAGCGCTTAACGCCAAGTCGTTTTGACTCGGAATCGCGACCGTTTCTAGTACTACCGCCTGCTTTCTTATGTGCCATGAATCTATCCTTTTTATACTAAGCTGCTGAAATACCAGTAATGAGAACCTCAGTAAAGTACTGACGGTGACCCATTTTTTTCATATGGTGTTTTCTACGTTTAAATTTAATGATATGAACTTTCTTGTGACGACCTTGAGACTTAATCGTTGCGGTTACTTTAGCGCCGTCAAGATTAGGTGTTCCAACTTTAAGGCCTTCATCACCATTTACTAATAAAACTGAATCGAAAGTAAACTCACTACCTTCTTCTACATCCAGTTTTTCGATCTTAAGGTAATCACCCACGGCTACTTTATATTGTTTACCGCCTGTTTGAATTACTGCGTACATGGTCTAATAACTCCCGAGTTTGTGGGTGGTTTTAAAAAAGAGGCGAATTTTAGCCTTTCGAGCGCCATTGGTCAATGCTAAATCAACAAGGAAAAGCATTTTCTTATATTGGCACTCATTAGTTGTTATTATACGCGCTGATTCAATTCACCACTAAATTATTCAGCCCATGAGCAGCTCAAACACACCGCACACCCCTGAAAAAGTAGATTTTAAAGCCATTCAGCAACTGATGTCTCCTGCAATGACTGCCGTTGACCAAGAGATTTTGCAGCAATTAAACTCTGATGTCGTACTCATCAATCAAATTGGCTTTCATATCGTTAACAGCGGTGGCAAACGCCTGAGGCCGATGCTAGTAGCGCTCACCGCTCGCGCTCTGGGTTATCAAGGCGCTCAACACACCACCCTCGCCGCCGTTATCGAATTCATCCATACCGCCACTTTACTGCATGACGATGTTGTCGACGAGTCGGACATGAGACGCGGCGACGATACCGCCAATGCGATATGGGGTAATGCGGCAAGCGTACTCGTTGGCGACTTTTTATACTCCCGCGCATTTGAAATGATGGTCGGCGTCAATAATATGCGGGTGATGGATATTTTATCCCACACCACCAACGCAATCGCCGAAGGTGAGGTTTTACAACTACTGAATATCAACAACCCCGATACCAGTGAAGCTCAGTATTTAGAAGTGATTCGCCGAAAAACCGCCAAACTTTTTGAGGCTGCGACCCAACTTGGCGCGGTACTAGCCGGTGAAGATGAAAAAACTGAAGCGGCCCTGGCGACTTACGGCCTACACCTAGGCAACGCCTTCCAAATTATGGACGACATGCTTGATTACATGGCGGACGCCGAACAACTCGGTAAAAACCTAGGGGATGATTTAGCGGAGGGGAAACCCACCCTGCCGCTCATTCACGCCATGTGCCACGGCACAGACGAGCAAACAAACTTCATCAAAGACGCCATTAAAAATGGCAACCGCGAAGCCTATACAGAGATATTGGCCATCATAAAGTCCACAGGCTCCTTAGATTACACCGCCGAATTTGCCAAAAAAGAGGCACTACTCGCCATCACTGCACTCAGTAACATCGCAGATAACGAACACAAAAAAGCCATGCAGGAACTGGCTTTATTTTCCATTCAACGTAGTTATTAACAATTTATTTGACTTAGAGTCCTTGTTATAATCACTTAACCTTTAAACATTAAAACAATCACAGAGCGTATTTTATGAGTGTAGAGCAACACGACCAGTATTTAGCAGAGTGGGAAAACCGCCAAGAAGTGGCCGAAACAATGATCCCCATTATTGGTAAAATGTACCGCAGCAGCGGCGTCGTACTGAAAATTTACGGCCGCACACTCATCAACGCATCACCGGTTACCCTACTTAAATTACACCGTTATGTACGCCAGTTTGAAAACAAGGAATTATCGATTCACGACAGTTTCAAAGTTTTAATTGCTCTGCAAAAAATGGAACTCGGCCCAGTTCGCATCGATCTTGGTATTTTGGCGACCCAGTTCAATAACGACACTCAGGGGCTCAGCTTAGAGGACTTTCTTGCGGAAAAACTGAATAACGGCCTTAGCCAGGTTAAAGCTCAATTCGATGCCGAAGCAACCGACGTTGTGCTGTACGGTTTTGGTCGCATTGGCCGCTTACTCGCTCGTTTATTAATTGAACGTACCGGCTCAGGTAATAAAATGCGTTTACGCGCGATTGTTGTACGTAAAGGTGGCGATAACGACTTACAGAAACGCGCCAGTTTATTACGTCGCGACTCTGTTCACGGTTCATTCAAAGGCACCATCAAGGTGGATGAAGAAAACAACCGCATTATGGCCAACGGCAACCTCATTCAGGTTATTTACGCCAGCCACCCAAAAGAAATCGACTATACCCAATACGGCATTAATAATGCGTTGATTGTTGATAATACCGGTATTCGTCGTGATGAAGCCGAGCTAAGCGAGCACTTTTTAGCAAAAGGCGCGGCCAAAGCATTATTAACTGCGCCAGGCAAGGACGTTAAAAACATCGTATTCGGCGTAAACACCGACGACATCAAACCTGAGGACAAGATTATCTCAGCGGCGAGCTGCACAACCAATGCAATCACCCCGACATTAAAAGCCATCAACGATGAGTTTGGCATCATCAAAGGCCACGTGGAAACCGTCCACTCCTACACCAACGATCAAAACCTGATTGATAACTACCACAAAGGTGAACGCCGAGGACGCGCCGCCGCATTAAACATGGTGTTAACTGAAACAGGGGCCGCTAAAGCCGTCTCCAAGGCATTACCTGAACTAGAAGGCAAGCTAACGGGCAACGCTATCCGTGTTCCGACACCCAACGTTTCGATGGCGATTCTTAACCTTCACCTAGAAAAAGACACCGACAAACGTTCATTGAATAGTTTTTTACGTGAAATATCCCTGCATTCACCGATGCGTGAACAAATTGACTTCACCACCTCAACTGAAATCGTTTCAACCGATTTAGTGGGTGCGCGTAAGGCTTGTACGATTGACTCAAAAGCCACCATCGCCACCGACAACTCATGCGTGTTGTACCTCTGGTATGACAACGAGTTTGGTTATAGCTGCCAAGTAATTCGAGTCATGCAAAAAATGGCGGGCTTAGACTTCCCATCGTTACCGGCATAACACTACCGCGTTTGTAAACACAAAAAAACCCGCTAACAATAGCGGGTTTTTTTATAGTACCGTTTGGGCTACTTATTCGGTCGAGTCTGCACCAAGTCATCCACCACTGAAGGATCCGCAAGCGTAGAGGTATCGCCTAATTCATCAATCAAGTTCTCCGCAATCTTACGCAAAATCCTACGCATAATCTTACCAGAACGTGTTTTAGGCAAACCCGGTGCCCACTGAATAATATCAGGTGATGCAATCGGGCCAATTTCTTTACGCACGTGTTGAACCAACTCTTTCATTAACTCATCCGTTGTCTCTACCCCATCCATCAACGTGACATAAGCGTAAATCCCCTGCCCCTTGATCTCATGCGGAAAACCGACCACCGCAGCCTCGGCAACCGCCTCATGCAGCACCAAGGCACTTTCAACTTCGGCGGTGCCCATCCGGTGACCAGAGACATTGATAACATCATCGACACGGCCAGTAATCCAGTAATGACCATCTTCATCACGGCGCGCACCATCCCCTGGGAAATAATTACCGGGATAATTTGCAAAATACGCGTCAATAAAGCGCTGGTGGTCCCCGTATAGAGTTCTAAACATCCCCGGCCAAGGTTTTTTGATAATCAGAATACCTTCAGCGGGATTACCCAACACCTCATTACCTTCATTATCAACCAACGCGGGTTCCACCCCGAAGAACGGCTGCATTGCCGAGCCAGGTTTTAAATCAGTCGCGCCTGGCAACGGCGTCAACATGACTCCACCCGTTTCAGTCTGCCACCAAGTATCAACGATAGGACAGCGGTTCTTACCCACCACACGGTGATACCACTCCCAAGCCTCCGGATTAATCGGCTCACCCACACTGCCAAGAACCCGTAGGCTCGACAGATCACAATCATTAACCGGCTCTTCGCCTTTCGCCATCAACGCACGAATTGCGGTGGGCGCGGTATAAAAAATATTAACCTTATGCTTTTCAACCACTCGCCAGAAACGAGACGCATCGGGGTAAGTAGGAACCCCTTCAAACATCAGTGTTTGCGCACCATTCGCCAAGGGGCCGTACACGATATACGAATGTCCCGTCACCCAACCAACATCGGCGGTACACCAATAAACGTCGCCGTCATGGTAGTCAAACACATATTTATGGGTCATCGCCGCATGCAATAAATAACCGCCAGTGGTGTGCACAACGCCTTTCGGCTTACCAGTTGAACCTGAAGTATATAAAATAAATAGCGGGTCTTCCGCATCCATTTCTTCCGCCGGGCAATCAGCCGACATCGTCGATGCCAACTCGTGATACCAAACATCCCGCCCCTCTGTCCAGCCAACATCACCGCCGCTGCGCTTAATCACCAACATATGCTCAACCAAGGGCGCCGAAGCAACCGCTTTATCGGCATTGGCCTTCAAAGGAACCGTTTTACCGCCACGAACACTCTCGTCGGTCACAATTAACAATTTTGTTTCCGAGTCAATCAAACGGTCTTTCAATGCATCCGCAGAAAAACCACCAAAAACCACCGAATGAACCGCACCAATTCGTGTGCAAGCCAGCATCGCGATCGCCGCTTCGGCCACCATCGGCATATAAATACAAACTCGATCACCTTTTTGCACACCCAAAGACTTCAAGCCATTAGCAAAACGGCACACTTCGGCGTGTAATTCCTTATAGGTATAGGTTTTATCAACCGAAGGCTCATCGCTTTCCCAAATAATAGCGGGTTGGTCACCACGTTTTTCTAGGTGTCGATCCAAACAGTTAACACTGACATTCAACTTGCCGCCATCAAACCACTTAATTTCCCCCTGCGGAAAATCATATTGCAGTGTCGTATCCCAGTCTTTTGACCAAGTTAAAAACTCTTTCGCTTTCTCCGCCCAAAAGCCCTCACTGTCCTCAATTGAACGCTGATAATCGGCTTGATACCTTTCTGCATTGATGTGCGCACTCGCTGCAATCTCATTACTGACTTTAAAAATATGACTCTCTGACACGCTTTATTACCTCTAAAGTTAAATTCATCTACATTCTATACCTTGCTGTAGAACCACGTCATACAAAACTGCCGCTATAAAAGCGGCAGTTTTTATCGTTTTTTATTCATCCAATTTAATGCATAAACATACCGCCATTCATACTGATCTCGGAGCCTGTCGTGTAGCCGGCTAAATCACTCGCTAAAAATGAAACACCATGAGCGACCTCTTCAGGGGTGCATAAACGCCCCATCGGCACACCGCTCTCAATCTGTTTCAGCACTTCTTTATCAATGGCCATCACCATCGGGGTTGAAACATAACCCGGAGAAATCGTATTAACCGTCACCCCTTTACGCGCCACTTCACGCGACAAGGATTTGGTAAAACCGTGCATACCGGCCTTAGAAGCGGAATAATTACACTGCCCCATTTGCCCACGCTGCCCGTTCACCGAAGAAACATTAATAATTCGCCCGAAACCACGCTCGCACATCCCTTCGAAAATTTGCCGAGTCATATTAAAAATACTATTCAAATTTGTATCGATCACCGCATCCCAACTATCAGCCGTCATTTTTTTAAACATCCCATCCTTGGTGATGCCCGCATTATTAACGAGGATGTCAATCGACCCTATATTCTGCTCAACCCACTTGATCGCCGTTCCACAGGCCTCAAAATCGGTCACGGGGCAGTGCACGATATCAATATTAAACCCCGCCGCCTGTTGCGCCTGCTGCCACACCTTGGCCTTTTTTTCATTATTATATGCCGCCACTACCTTATAACCATCCTGAGCAAAACGTTGGCAAATCGCCTCACCTATCCCTCCGGTCCCCCCGGTTACCACCGCAACTTTCTGATCCATAGTATCTCCCTTAAAGTCTCTGTTATTAATCCATCATAAAACCGAACACTAAACCCAACTATATATCAACAGCCATTCCAATAAATTTGGCCTAACTCAATACTGCCAAAATTCCTCATACTTTACAAGCAAAACACCCTAACAAAATAATGGCAGCGCCACTTACCACCCAAGCGAGCGAGCACGCAACGAGTAAACCTGAGAACTGATCGCTGGCTCAACATGGCTAATACTTTTTAGCCATTTTAAGCTAAACTAAGTAGACGACTTGTTCTCGAATAACGAAGGGGTTTTTAAATATGCTAGTAACGTCTAATAATCGAAAATTTTCGCGCATGAACGCCGAATGCGACATGGAATTTGTTAACCCAGGAACCAAGGTAAGCGGTCGAGGCCATAGTATTAACTTAAGCGCCGCTGGCATCCTCTTTAGAACCCACGATAAATTAATTACCGGTAGCTCCTTAGAAATAGTCGTTAGCCCGGTTAACACCGTCACCCCTCCCTTGAACGCACTAATTGAAATTATTCGTGTTGTTGCCGTAGAAAACGATGAATATGAAGTCGCCGCTACGATCGAAGGCATCAAGGGCGCTTAATATACCAACGAGGTAAAACTTGTACTCCATTACCAAAAATCTATCCTTTTGTTACGGTCACCGGCTGATGAATCACCCCGGTAAATGTCGTCACCTACATGGCCACTCTGCGCGTGTGTCTATCACCCTAAAGTCCGAACAGCTAAACGACCAAGGAATGGTTTGCGACTTCTCCGACATCAAACAATTTGCCGGCCAATGGATTGATGACACCTTCGATCACAATATGCTCTTGCATAAGGACGACCCGATATTAGCAAGCCTACAACAAGCCGGCGAACGAGTAATGGTCGTTGATGAACACCCCACTGCGGAGTTCTTAGCCAAAATGATTTTTGACTATGTTGCCGGTGGCGGCTTCCCTGTCAGTAATGTATCAGTCTGGGAAACCGACAGTGCTAACGCGAGTTACTCTGGGAGCTGATGCTACATAGAGTCAGGCCACTCAACAAGTCATTTTGTTTACAAACACTTTGCGAAAATAATTACCGCAAACTAGTAAGTTTAATCCCTTGTTTTGAGCAACTCGAGACTAACGGCGTCGTTAAGACCACTGTCTTAGCAAAGGCGCCGTTCACCTATCACTTATCACTCACCTTCGGTGACCTCGATAAAATCGGCCAACACTCGAACATCGAGTGCCGTGTGTATTTAGACACTCAATCCGTCGACGTCCTCAACATAGCTGGGCTAAGCAGTCCCACTCAAGCGCAAAGGTCCACACCAAAAAAACTCCTTCAGCATAAGTGGGAAATTAACTATTTTTTCGAAAAGTGGCTGGTTTTCCAACTACAGCGGGCAAATGAGGAACCATTAGACCGTCAGGCCGCCCTAGTTTAAGCCTTCAATTAACGCGCTTTCCGCGTCAACTTAAAGACCACCGGGCTCAGCAATAACAGCGCAATCAGGTTAGGAATAGCCATTAAGCCATTTAACACATCGGCCATCAGCCACAACAAGTCCAAGTCCATCACCGCCCCTAGCGGAATAGCCAGCACCCAGGCCACCCTATAATATGGGATAACTGCCGCGCTGCTAATATACTCCACGCAACGTTCACCATAATAACTCCAGCCCAATAAAGTAGTTAACGCAAAAATAGCCAAACCAAAGCTCACCACATATTCACCATAACCCGGCAAGCCCATACTAAAAGCGTGTGCAGACAAGGACGCGCCGGTCTCTCCACTGGTCCAACTGCCGGTCAGAATAATCACCAAGGCAGTCATGCTACAAACGATAATCGTATCGATAAAGGTACCGAGCATCGCTATCTTACCCTGCTGCACCGGATCACTGGTTTTTGCCGCTGCGTGGGCAATGGGTGCGGTGCCTAGGCCTGCTTCGTTAGAAAACACCCCACGCGCGACACCAAAACGAATCGCCGCCATCACCCCCGCGCCAGCAAAACCACCCGCCGCGGCGGTACCGGTAAAAGCGTCATTAACAATCAATAACAGCGCCGAAGGCACCGCATCTAAACGCTGAATAATAATAAACCCAGCCGCGAGTACATAAGCAGCCCCCATAAAAGGCACCAATTTGGCGGCGACACGGCCTATCCGCTGAATACCTCCGAGTAATACCGCATAAACCAGCAGTGCCATCACTAAGCCCGTCTGCCAAGCGGGGATATCCAGTGTGTGATTCAGCGCATCGGCTACCGAGTTTGCCTGAATCGTATTACCAATACCAAACGCCGCTAATGCCCCGAATAACGCAAACAAGAAAGCCAACCAGCGCCATCTTTCACCCAAACCATTTTTAATATAGTACATCGGGCCACCCACATAAGCCCCCTGTTCGTTTACCTCTCGGTACTTCACCGCCAACACGGCCTCCGCATACTTGGTTGCCATACCGAGCAAAGCGGTTAACCACATCCAAAATATCGCCCCCGGCCCACCTAAAAATATGGCGGTCGCCACACCGGCAATATTACCGGTGCCGATGGTAGCGGCTAATGAGGTCATCAAGGCATTGAAGGGGCTAATTTCACCATCATCCAAATCATCACTATGGCGACCACGCCACAACAAAGAAAATGCCGGTAATAATTGCCGCAGAGGCATCAAGAACAGCCCCAGCATTAAGTAAACGCCCGTGCCTAATAACAAGGTTAAGGTGACCGGCCCCCAGACAAAACTACTGATTGAATTAAGCAGCTGTGTTAATGTTTCCATACCGTGTTCTCAGTGAGCGTTTATAAAGTTAAGACATTATTACAGTTTCAGCCTAAGCAATCCATTTATTCAGCCCGAGCAAACACCGCCATGTATAACAATAAACTCCCCTACATTGTTCCCATCAAGAAAGGCGAAGAGGTGTATATTTGCCAATGTGGAAAAACGGCCAACCCCCCTTATTGTGACGGTAGCCACAAACAGACAGATGACATTCGCCCGCTAATTTACACCGCAACAAGAGATCAAAATATATTCATTTGCGGTTGCGGTAAATCGGCCGATTTACCTTGGTGCGATGACAGCCACAAACAATAACCCCCTATAATCTTACGAGTTTTTAACCCATGAATATTTTGCAGCAGTACTTTGAATCCGAACTAATCGACGATGAAGCCATGTATTACGTCGAAATGCACGGTTATTTAACCAGCTTAAACATCCAGCCTGGCGAGTTAAGCCAAACACAAATCCTCGCGGAGATTTTTGCCGATAAAGTACCCACCGAGGACATCAGCACAGCAATTTTTGAATTACAAAACAACATCGAACAAAACCTATTAAACGGTGACTTCCCCGATGTTGTCAGTGCCGACGAAGAGGAGGACTCACTCACCCTTTGGGCCGCAGGTTTCATGCAAGGCGTATTCCAGCAAGAAGAACTCTGGTTTAACAAACACCCCGAAGAAGTTGCCGAGTTAACCTTACCGATCCTCAGTTGCTCTGAACTCCTAGACGAAGAGGCTGAAGCAGCGCTCGATGACGAGATCTTAGACGACATGGCCGACAAAATACCCGACTGCGTGATCGACCTATACCTATTATTTCACGCCCCAGAGGACAAATAAGTCACTGACGTTAATCCAATAAGCGAACTACAAAACCCACTCGCGCGCGATCTCGAGTGGGTTATTTCCAGCCCACCCATCATCCAAGGCCAGTACCAACAAAAGAACTGGACAGAGGCTAACTTCTGGCAACAGCAATCAGAGCAGTTCCGCCTTCGACTACAACAATTAGACAACAAACCCGATTCGCTTAACGAGCTTTTACAGCAGCAGCGCGACTACCGCTTAGGCCACCGCTTCGAAACCTTGTTAGCTTTTTGGTTTGAACACAGTCCGCGCTACCAAATTATTGCGCAAAACTTACAGGTATACGAAGCCAACAGAACCATTGGCGAATTTGACTTCATCATAAAAGACCTCGAGCGCAACAAAGTCCAACACTGGGAAGTCGCCTGTAAATTTTATTTAGGCCTAGGCAGTACCGATAAACGAGAGAACTGGCTGGGGCCGATGTTGAAAGACCGCTTAAATATAAAGTTCGATAATATGCAACAACGGCAAAGCCTATTATCTGAGCAGCCCGCGGCCCAACAGCTATTACAGCGACGTGGTTTACATATCGATGAATCCATCTGTCTGATGAAAGGTCGTTTGTTCTACCCCCTTACACGAGCACTTAGCCCATCACCCGAGAAAGCCGGCAACAATCATCAACGAGGATGGTGGGCAAGACCCGATGAATTCCTCGCGCACTACGACACGCAACCCCTGCGATGGCGACCGTTAACAAAAAATCAATGGTTAGCTCCACAGCAACACGACTGCAGCAACATCAGCCATAACGCCCGTGAGATTCTCCAACAATTTCACGATAAACCCCAACAACACCCATTATGCGTCGTCGGCTTCACACAAGATGAATCGTCTAGCGAAGAATTAGCACGGGTGTTTTTGGTCGCAAAAGACTGGGCTAAAACCCTTAACATCGTTGATAATGGGAGTCCAAACTAACTTGTTATCCGAGATCAGCCTTGAGCAACGACATTCAGCAACCCATCGAAAACATCCGCATCAATGATTGTGAAATCACCTTATTAGGTACTGCCCACGTCTCCAAAGCCAGCGCCGATGCGGTTAAAACCCTCATTACTGAAAACGCCTATGAGGCCATTGCGATCGAGCTATGCCCCAGCCGCTATAACGCACTGATTGACCCCGATAGCCTCGCTCAGATGGACTTATTCAATGTGATAAAAAGCGGCAAAGCGTCGATGGTTACCGCCAGCTTAGCGCTCGGCGCGTTTCAACAGAAGATGGCGGATGAGCTGGGTATTGAACCCGGCGCAGAAATGAAAATAGCCGCCGAGCTCGCCAAACAAAATCACAGACCGGTGTTATTAATTGACCGTGAAGTCGGCACCACCTTAAAGCGTGTATACAGAAATGTGCCTTGGTGGAAACGCTTCGAACTCGTATCAGGCCTGCTCGGCAGCGTGATGTTCAGCGAGAAAGTTAGCGAAGCAGACATTGAAAAACTAAAAGAGGGTGATGTACTCGACGCCACCTTCTCGCAATTTGCCGAATCTTCCGCTGAAATTTATCAACCGCTAGTCAATGAACGCGACCAGTATATGGCCAGGCGCTTATTTGACGAAGCGCAGTCGGGGAAACACAGCAGTATCCTAGCTGTTATCGGCGCTGGACACTTAAAAGGCATCAAAGCTTATTTAAATTCTTCACTAAAAGACAGCCCGAGCCTTGAACAACTCGACAGCATTCCTAGCGCCAGCACTTGGCCTAAACTTATTCCATGGTTAATCGTCTTACTGGTGATGACGGGGTTTGCCATTGCTTTTAACCGAGCACCAGAACTCGGCTGGCAATTAGTTATTGAATGGGTCTTGATCAATGGCGGCCTATCGGCACTCGGCGCATTACTCGCCAACGGTCACCCGTTAACGGTTATTACCGCCTTCTTAGCCGCCCCTTTAACATCTCTGAACCCAACCGTAGGTGCAGGTATGGTGACCGCCGCGACCGAGGCCTGGCTTAGAAAACCAACCGTTGGAGATTTTTCCAGCTTAAAAAAAGATACGGTAAAACTCACTGGCTGGTGGAAAAACCGTGTATCTCGCACCCTATTGGTGTTCTTATTCAGCACCCTCGGGTCTGCTGCAGGCACCTATATTGCTGGTTTTAGAATTATTGAACAACTCAGCTAAGAACTCCACGTTCATCAATAAAAACAACGAGCCTCGATGCTACAGCGGTACGAAGCTATAACATCGAGGTCTATTTTTATATTCGTTTTTATTAAGCGGCAATTTGTTGAATATTTTTCCGCACCTGTTGACTCATCACCAAACCGGCATCATCAATAATTGCCTCAAGTTCCGCGCCATAGGTTAGCTTCCCCTTATCATCCGCCCAAATAATACCTTGATTAAATAGCATCTCGATAAAACCTTTAAAGGAAGCCTTATCAAAGAACTCCGGGGAATTTAAACCATTCATTTCAGAGAGTTTCTCAGCCGTTTTGCCACAGCGTTTTTCCAACTCAAGGCGTGTTAACGCCCCATAACCTTGCTGCTTAAGCAATACCACCGTTAAATAAAAACGCTCCAAACTCAATGACACCCCGCGAGACAAATAAGCCATCAACGGTAAATTATCGTCGCTCACCGACAAGCTATCGGCCGTCTGATTAAGTAATCCTTGCTCAATAAAACTAGCCAGCACTTGATTTGCAGCATGACTAATTTGACCTTGCCGCCAATGCATCGACAGCTCTACTTTTAAAAAGGGGTAAAGTAATTTAAACCAATGTATCACTTGTTTCTTATGTAACGATTGGCTGCTCAAAAAACAACACGCAATAAAAGACGGCAAGACAAATAAGTGAACAATATTATTTCTAAAGTAAGTCATCAAAATAGCATCACTGCCTTCAATGTATAACTCCCTTTCACGGCGTTTAAGAACACCAAACTCTTCGCCATAAGCAATAATAGCCGCAGCATCTAGCTCAAGCTGGGTGACATTTTTGGCATACGGTGCCGCTTTCAAAAACGCCAAGTAAATGCTTAATTGCTGGTTTAACTCAGCCTCACTCATGCTTTGCGTGGGTGTATTCAACAGGGCCGTCGCCAACAAACCAATCGCATTAACGTGCGTTGCTTCGTTGATACCCGACATAATCAACTCACCTAAATTATTCACCACCTTCGACACGACAGCCTTATTGTCAACCACACTCTCTTTTCGCCAGTTTGGCTGCTGCGCCTCAATAACCGTATCTAAATAAATAGGCGAACCGAAATTAACGTGCACCTGACCAAAACGATCTTTCAACGCCTTCAACGATCTCAACAAGCCCATCACTGACTCGTTTTTTTTCGGTTTTCCACTCAGTTCATTAACGTAAGTCTCGCCTTCCAGCAGCTTTTCATAAGCAAAATTAACCGGCACAAAGACCACCGAGCGTTTATGGTCACGCATATAACTGCGCACACTCATCGCCAATAAACCGGGTTTCGCCTGCAACTTCCGCCCCGTTCGACTGCGCCCACCTTCGACGAAATACTCAACCGCCGTGCCATTGCTGGCCAAATGCCCCATATACGCTTCAAATACCGAGCTATACAGCACATTACCTTTGAAGGTTCGGCGCAAAAAGAACGCGCCACAACGTCGTATCCAAGGGCCCGCAATAGGAATATTCAAATTAATACCGGCCGCCACGTGCGGCGGCGCTAAACCTTTATTAAACAGCGCATACGATAGAACTAAATAATCCATATGACTTTGATGGCTGGGCACATAAACAATTTGGTGTTCACGCGACAAACGCTCAACCCGTGAGAAGTGGTGCAAGACGATGCCGTCATACAACTTATTCCACAACCAGCCCAGCATTTTCTCCAAAACAATGGCTGCCCGCACATTAATAACCGCGGCTATTTCTACCGAATACGCCTTGGCCTGCTTCTCGGCATCGGCCCTCGATATCTTTTTACGACGCACTTCACGTTCAATCGCCTGCTGCACTATCTCGCTTTGAATCAACTTATTCGCCAACGCCTTCGGCGAAGGCTGATCAGGGCCTATCGTTGCCAAGCGTGTACGAGCGAAATGGACCCGTAAAACTCGAGACAGCTTACGCGCCAAAAAAGTAGAGCTTTGCTGCTCGACCAGCAATTGTTTTAAGGAAACGGCTTCACCAAAACGCAACAGCGTGTGTCGCCCATTAAACACTATCGATAAAAAACGCGATAAACGGCTCGACGTCACTCCTTCGTCGGTAAATAAAGCGCCCCAGATACTGTCTGACTTTAGCGGTGCGCGCCCCCAAAAAATCGATACCGGGACGATTAACACATCCGCCGAATCCGCTGTTTTTAGCGTATCGATCAATTGTTGCAAGTAAACCGGTGCAGGATCAACAACATGACTTCGGCTGCATTCTAAACTACAAGCCGCCGATGGCTGATTAAAGGTCGCCAAACGAAGTCCATGACTGGGCAATGGTAAGCCTTGCTCAGCACAGACCCGCTCTAACACCTGTTGTTTAGACCGCGCATCGCTACGTGTCACATAACATACTTTTTTATTTTTCAGCGACGCTAACAAAGCATCGTCTTTTGGTAAGATCTTCGTCCGTACCCATAGCTTCAACAAACCGTTTAAAACACTCTTAAGCAAGCCGTTCATTTACTCGCTCGCAGCGCTGAAAAAACAACCGGCTGAGAATGCACATCGGCTTCGCCGTCATTCTTGGCTTGGCTGAAATTCTCGAAGTCGAACATATTGTTATCTAATAACTGCGACGGCCGGATATTTTTTAAACTATTAAAAATAGTTTCAATACGCCCAGGGAATTGCTGATCCCAATCGCTCAGCATCTTCTTCATTTGCACACGCTGCAAACCGTCTTGGCTACCACAGAGGTTGCATGGAATAATCGGATAGGCCTTCAATTTAGCAAACTCTTCGATGTCTTTTTCGCGTGCATACGCCAACGGCCGAATCACAATATGTTTGCCATTATCACTCTTCAATTTTGCCGGCATCGCTTTCAACTGACCACCATGGAACATGTTCAAGAAAAACGTTTCAATGATATCGTCACGATGATGGCCGAGCGCAATTTTATTATAAGCGTGTTCCTCCGCATAGGCATACAAAGCCCCTCGACGCATTCGAGAACATAGACCACAGGTTGTTTTCCCCTCAGGAATCACCCGTTTAACCACGCTGTAAGTATCTTGTTCTATGACGTGGTAAGCGACACCTAAAGACGCCAAATATTCTGGCAAGATATGCTCTGGAAACCCTGGCTGCTTTTGATCTAAGTTAACCACCAGCAGCTCAAAGTTAATCGGCGCACTCTGCTGTAAAGTCAGCAAAATATCGAGCATGGTATAAGAATCCTTCCCGCCCGACAGGCACACCATGATGCGATCACCCTCTTCAATCATCTTATAATCGGCGATCGCCTGGCCCATTTCACGGCGCAGGCGCTTCTGTAGTTTATTAAAGCGCTGTCTTGTTTTATCGTCTGTATTCATCCCGCCATTTTAGCAGATATCGCCCGCAGCCATTTGCCGATGCGGCTCAACAAATAAAATGCGCTAAGATAGTCGACATTATGGTGATACCCTCGCCTCAACAAACCTATAACCACACAGCATGCCACTATCTAACGCCCACAGCTGGGCCCAACAACTGAACGAAGAACTCAACGAACCTTATATGTTGCGCTTAAGGGAGTTTCTACAACAAGAAAAAGACGCGCATAAAATCATCTACCCGCACTCATCTAATTGGTTCCACGCCCTAGAAATGACCCCTTTACCCGAGGTGAAGGTCGTTATCATCGGGCAGGACCCTTACCACCAACCGCAACAGGCTCACGGTTTATCCTTCTCAGTATTGCCTGGGGTTAAAGTCCCCCCCTCCCTACTCAATATTTACAAAGAGCTCGAGACTGATTTGCAGATAACCCGCAGCTACCACGGTTACCTAGAAAGTTGGGCCAAGCAAGGCGTGTTATTACTTAATAGTGTGTTAACCGTTGAACAAGCCCAAGCAAACTCACACCAAGGCAAGGGCTGGGAGCGATTCACCGACAAAATAATACACCTAGTGGCCGAACAAAATGAACACGTTTGTTTTTTGCTCTGGGGTAATTACGCACAAAAAAAAGGGCAATTCATCGATCACGAGCGGCATTGCGTACTCAAAGCCCCGCACCCGTCCCCCTTATCGGCATACCGCGGGTTTTTCGGCTGCCAGCACTTTAGCAAGGTCAATCAATACTTAGAGCAACACGGCAAAACAGCCATTCATTGGCAGCTCCCTTTACTAAGCCCACCGGCAGCATAAACTACAGCTACAGCTAGCCAATCTGGCTAAAAAAACAGTATTACCAGCCGCCTCGGCTGTTCATTGCAAGCTCTCATTTAATGAGACCAATATCGCAACGCCGACGCTTGATTAAAAAATAATCAAAAAGATAGCAACACCTATTGCAAATGATAATCATTCGCAATAGACTTAACTCATCTTAAGAAATCGACTCCCCGCGATAAGACCTCTTAATAAACGGATGACTAAGCCATGAATGGACTGACTAAAAGCGAGAGAAAATCACAAACACTACGTTTTGAAATTGATGCCGACACCTTATACGGACTCTTTTCTCAACAGCAGCTTTGCGCCGCAGACATTCGTTGCCTTGATCGTTCATCTAAAAACTGCCTACAGGCCATTTGCCTGAAGAGCTTGTTGTCCGCCAAGTTTTAAACCTAACGATGTGACCAAGCACTCGTCGCATACAAATAAACACCCGAGAGAACAAAAACATGAGTAAAAACCCCTATCCTATTTTTTCTGTCTCCGGCAAAGATCAGCCCGAGCACCTACAAATAAAGATAAAGATGTTTATTCGTTTATACAGCCGGAACCAAGCTGCGATGATTGCCGACGCCATCGTGCAGCACCTCTGCGCACTATTAGCACATAATAATTTTAGTGAAGGTGCCGCGCAACGCTGCCAATACCGAGCATTAGAAATGCATTGGCGTTGTTTAGCGTGGAATGCGCGTAACTAAAGCTCTGCCAGCCTTATAAGCTGACCCCAGTTCCACCCAAACCACAATAACCAGCAGGGTTCTTTGCTAGGTATTGCTGGTGATAGTGCTCCGCATAATAAAATTCCGCGGCCTCGACTAGCTCGGTGGTAATGTCAGCAAAACCGGCTAGAGTTAAGCCTTGCTGATAACGTAGACGAGTTTTTTCTGCCTGCTGCAGTTGTTCGGTATTGCGGTAGTAAATCCCCGAGCGATACTGAGTTCCTTGGTCATTGCCCTGCGCCATTCCTTGGGTCGGGTTATGCGATTGCCAAAACACCGTTAATAACTCAGCATAAGAAATAGTGGCTGGGTCATATACCACCAACACCACCTCATTATGCCCTGTCATACCTGAACACACTTCTTCGTAACTAGGGTTGCTGGTAAACCCTGCGGAGTAGCCAACCGCCGTGGAATACACCCCCGCCAAAGACCAAAACTTTCGCTCCGCGCCCCAAAAACAGCCCATCCCAAAAACCGCTAGTTCAAGCCCTGCGGGAAAAGGCGCTTGTAAACGATGTCCACGATGAACATAGTGCTCACTCGGTAATTGCATCGGCGTATTGCGCCCCGCCAACGCCTCTTCTGCTGTTGGTAACATTAATTTATTCATTGCTAACACCGCCCTGTCTATTTAAAGTAGAGTCTTCAGGTCCTATCCAGCTAACTAGAGACCCGCCAGATAATACATCGGCTGCCGATCGGCAGCTGCTCTTCTTAACCCAGCCTCAACTGAAGCCGAATGATTCATCAAAAACACCAAAAAATAGTCTTTTCATTTTTCATGTCATTACTGATGTCGGCCATCATGTCATTCGTCATCAGCATTTTCAACCTGGGTTGGGTAGACGACATCATCAGTCGTTGGCTGCATGCGTGGAGCTTTGCTTTTTCTATTGCCTTCCCATGTATTGTCTTGGTATCACCTTTGGTCAATAAATTAGTCACATTGGTTATACAACCAACAAACAAGCAATAGCTCATACGGGTCGAGTCTTCACGAAATCGAATACCTCAGCGAGGCGGATATAAACACAACTATTACAGTTGTGGCCTCTTCCTGTAATACAATAAGCTACTGAAAGCAGGCAATAATAACAGGTGACCCCTTTGATAACAGAAAATGACCAAGACCAGCTCCATCGTTTCCTCTTCGAAGACCTTGGTATCCGTGGAGAAATTATATCCTTGGACACTAGCTGGCTTGCTGCGCAGGCGAATCATCAGTACCCCGATGCAGTCGCCGAGCAACTGGGGCAAGCCTTAGCCGCCACCTTATTATTATCTGCCACCATAAAATTCAACGGTACTTTAACCCTGCAAGTACAGGGTGATGGGCTGATCAGCATGTTAGTCGCTCAAGCCAGCGAGCAACAATCGGTTAGGGGCTTGGCACACTGGCAACAACAAGCTAGCGCCGAGCAGGCCCAATCATTATTTGGCAATGGCCGCTTGGTCATAACCATCAAACCCGAACAAGGCGAATCCTACCAAGGCATCGTCAACTTAGAGGGCGACTCAATTCTTGGCGCGGTACAAACCTATTTCAAACAATCGGAACAACTCAAGACGCGGTTATGGTTTGCCATTAATGAGCAGCGTGCTGTCGGCTTATTACTGCAAGAATTACCCGCCCAGCAAGACGAAGAGGACAGCTGGCAGCGTATCGAAATGCTCGCAAATACGATCACCCAGCAAGAGCTGCTAGAGCTACCACCTGAACAAGTACTATATCGTTTATTTCACGAAGAAAAGATTCGTTTATTCGAACCAAAGCCGGTTAAATTCCAGTGCGACTGCTCGAAACCAAAAGTGGAAGCTAGCCTCATCAACCTAGGTCACGCAGAAATCCTATCTATCTTGCAAGAAAAGGGCTCGGTTGAGGTCGATTGTGGTTACTGTAACCAGCACTACCACTTTGACACCATCGATATAGAACAGTTATTTAGCGAAGACCCTAACACGCCCTCACCGCTGCTCCATTAATCGTCGCTAAGTCAACGCCGGCTATAGGTATCGTTTTAACCAGGACTCGAACTGTGGCAGGCTCATCGCCCCCGCTTGTCGAGCGACTTCTTTGCCATTTTTCATAATCAATAATGTCGGAATGCTTCTAATTTGAAAACGGGATGCTAATTTCTGCTGCCGCTCCGTATCCAGCTTTACAAACCGCGCGCTGGGTTCCAATTTTTTAGCCGCCGCATCAAAGGTGGCGGCAAACGACTTACACGGGCCACACCAAGCCGCCCAACAATCGACCACCAGCGGAATATCACTTTGTTCGAAATGACGCTGAGCATTAGCCGCGGTTAAGGTCGCGGGTTTGCCAGCAAACAATTTTTTCTTACATTGCCCACACTTGCCTCCGGCCGCTAATTTATCCGCCGGTAGTTTATTAACGGCATCACAATGAGGACAAACGATTTTGATTGATTCAGACATATTAAGTTGTTGAGTTTGTTATTAAGGCAAGCTTTGCAAGCCGCGATAGTTTTTTAATTTGCGCTTCACGCACGCTAGCACTGCTGCGTGTATGGTTAGCTTCAGTAAACACAAAACGTAATGGGCGGCGGCCGTTGAAATACTTCGCGCCAGTACCATTTAGGTGCTGTTGGAAACGTCGTTCTAGGTCGGTGCTAATACCGGTATATAAGCTGTTATCACTGGCCTCAATAATATACACAAACCAGTTCATACAATCATCAGGCGATCACCACACTGACGACAAGCGTATTGCGCCAAACCTCTGAGCATTTTGTTATGCCGCCTAATCCCCAATTCGTGCCGTTGACAACCGCAGGCATAGGCAATCGTCGAGTAGCGTCGCCGTGGAATAGCACTCAAATCATAACTCGCGGTGCGGCTAGCCTCGGCACCAAAGTCGGCCATCACCGCCCGCCACTCTGGCCCATGCGGGCGAATCGACCGACGATCAAAACGCATATCGACGACATAATGCGCCACTTCATGCGGAATGGTACTGCTCACATTATCATCAAAATACTTCGCAAACACTGCCGCGTTATAACGAATAGACCGTTGTTGCCGATGTCGCTTATACATGCCAATGGTGTGCCCCGTTAAATCGAACCGAATATCAATCAACGGCCAACGAGCCCGATAGAGTTCGTTGGCTAATTCAATATAACGCGTGGTTTCTTCGACCACCTGGGTTTGTTGCGCCTGAGTTAATCGTACCAACATTTAGAACAAATTAAGGCTATCCAATAAAGAACGCACATCTTGTTTGGCGGCGACATTTGACAAGCTATTTGAATTATCTACATCCAAAATAGTTAAGCCACTGGGGAATAATTCTTTGTAAATAACCCGCTCGTACAAACCCGGCAAATAACGAAACATCACCCGTTTCTGCAACGCATCAAGCGCACCATGCACACGCTTATTATTCCTCGATCCCAAGGAGGCTAAACGATTGCGTACCACCACCCAGTCCATCGGTGGACGACCACTGGCGGCACGAAACTTACGGCTATCCCAAACCATTTCACTGTAACAACTGAGTTTTTTCACCTGAAAATCGTTTGCGCTGACTTCACCTAGCAAATCCAAATCAACAAAACTGTCATTTAAGGGGGTAATTAGGGTATCCGCTAGTGCGTGTGCCAAACGAGACAGGTAAGTATCATTCCCTGGGCAATCAACCACAATAAAGTCGGCAGTTTGCTTAAAACGGCTCAAGACCTTTTGAAAGTTTTGTTGGTCCTCAGTCTCACGATCTTGTATCGCACTAGCACTTGATGGTGCAATCACCATGCACTCCGGCATCACGACCTCAGCGCCGCTGTTCGCCATATGGGCCTGTCTATTTTGCAGGTAACGGGCCACGCTTTTTTGCCGTGAATCCAAATCGATCACCGCAACTTTTTTCCCCGCATTCAATAAACAGACAATGATATGCATGGCCAGGGTTGACTTCCCTGTCCCGCCCTTTTCATTGCCAAAAACAATGATATGCGTCTCTTTTTTATCCATAAATAAAACGGCGACCGCGGGCGTTAAAGCGTCTCTAAATCGAATTCGACTAAGGGGTTAATCTCTTCGTCATAATTAACCGCCTCTAGGCTGAAACCAAACAAGTGCAAAAACTCTTTTTTATAGCCCGCGTAATCGGTTAGCTCGAATAAATTGTCGGTGGTCACTTGCGGCCAAATTTCACGACATTTTTGCTGAATGTCATCGCGTAATTCCCAATCATCCAAACGTAAACGGTTTGCCTCGTCGAGGTTTTTATCTGCGCCAGCGTTAAACAACTGGGTGCGGAATAAACGGTTAATTTGTTCGATACAACCTTCATGCACGTTTTCTTCTTTCATCACTTTGAACGCCATCGAAATATATAAAGGCATCACCGGAATAGCTGAACTCGCCTGGGTAACCACCGACTTCAACACCGCAACGTTAGCACTGCCATTATTCGCCTTTAAATCGGCATCAATCGTATTCGCCGCACGATCAAGATCCATTTTCGCTTTGCCTAAGGCACCATCCCAATAAATCGGCCAAGTAATCGCGGTACCAATATAGCTATACGCCACCGACTGACAACCTTTCGCAAGTACACCCGCATCCGCTAAGGCGCTCATCCAAAGCTCCCAATCCTGTCCACCCATCACGGTAACCGTATCGACAATTTCTTCTTCGGTCGCCGGCTCAACAGAGGCCTCGATGATACGATCTTTATTGGTATCAATCGCGGTTGAGGTATAGGTTTCACCAATTGGTTTCAAACATGAACGAACCAAGGTGTCAGTTCCTGGAACTTTTCTTACCGGTGAGGCCAACGAATAAATAACCAAATCAACTTGACCCAAGTCCTCTTTGATTAACTCAATGGTTTTTTCCTTCGCTTCATTGGAAAACGCATCACCGTTGACGTGTTTGGCGTACAAACCCGCTTGTTTAGCTTCGGCATCAAAAGCGGCGGTGTTATACCAACCCGCTGAGCCCGTTTTCTTTTCGGTTCCCGGCTTTTCAAAAAAAACGCCGATCGTCGCCGCACCCGAACCAAAGGCCGCGGTAATTCTAGATGACAGTCCATAACCACTCGAAGCGCCGATAATGAGCACCTTCTTTGGGCCATTTTCAAGCGCGCCTTGTTGTTGGGTAATATTAATTTGTTGTTTTACATTCGCAGCGCAACCAACAGGGTGTGCGGTTGTACAAATAAAGCCACGAATTTTTGGTTTAATAATCATAAGACTGCCAATAAGTTATTCTAATGTGAACCTGCCATTCTAAAGGCATACGCTAATATTTTATAGCGCTCAATGCATCAATTTAAACCGTCGACAGGGGCTAATATGAAAACAAAATAGGCCTCCGTACGAGTCAGTCAAGACACTCGAACCTTCAATAAACTCGAAATCGACGACCAACGATTAATCAGCAAGGAAAGGAAAATCAACGAACAAGCCAGTAGGTCGCTGCCTGACAATTGTTCGGCAAACCATACAGCCGCTAATAAGGCCGTCCATACGGGCTCAAGCACCATGATAACGACGCCGTGACTGCTCGCCGATAAGCTTTGTGCATAGGTTTGAATAAAGAACCGTAGCGCCGTGCCAATCAAGGCACTCGCCGATAACCACACTATAAGGTCATTTGAAAAATCATTGAATAACGGCGCCCATGGTTCCAATATGAACGACAAAAATCCTGCCAGCATCCCTACCGTTAATAGACTAATCGCGGTTAACGGTAACGGCGGAACTCGCTTACTCGCTCGTCGTGTAAGCTGCGCCTCACGCTGGTTTGCCGCCCGTGTATTCAAGATAAAAAAGAACGCAAAGAAAAACGCCGAATATATAAAATATAGCTGCCCCGCATCCATCTTGAGACCTGTTTTTAACGACAACACAGCCAAACCCATCGTCGCAACGGGCATCGCCAGCCAAGTGCTTTTAGCCAGTGGCTCGTTAAAAAATAGTTTGGAAAATGCCGGCACCATCACCACCGCTAGGCTGGTTAAAAAACCACCAATACTGAGGCTAACCCCTGAATTAACCCCCATGATCCAAAAACACATTCCCGCCGTGAACACCGAACCGACCTGTATCGCTTGGAAGTACTGACTCAGGCCCAGCAGCTTGACCTGCTGCCAACCGAAGAGTGTCAACACGAGGCCGGCCATTAAGAAGCGCAAACTGGTAAATAAGAACGGCGGCATCATCGAAATAGCTTCTTTGGAAAACATCCAAGAAATGGCCGCCAACAAAGTCACCAGCAATAACCATAGGTCAGCTTTTAGGGTATTCGACACAGCGCCTACCCTTAACTTAACAACGACTTAAGATAAGTCACAGCGAACGAAAAACCATATTAGGCACTCTTTTTTGCCGCTTGTTTCTTTAGTTCTTGCGCGATATCAGCCGCCACTTCGACCTCACTAGCCAAAGGAATCTCATTATCATCTTGCCGGCTTGGTTCGTCATCGACAGGCGACTCGACAGCACCACCTTGCTCATCAGCCGTCACCGACTCAACTGTGCCAGCAGTTTCTGCTAATAAGGCCGTCTCGGATAAATCCGTCTGCAATGCCTTCGCCTCTTCAGAGCATAAATCACCCGCGCCATTGGCAATATGTCGGTACACATCACGATATTGCTCGGTTAAACCCTTAAGCAGCACCGCGCTATTCACGAAATGATCATCAACCTGTTTACGATAGGCCTCATGCTCCGTTTCCAGTTTTTGTACCTTCTCGGCATCAACACCGTTCTTGTCTCGAGAAAACCACGACGACAAGGCAAAACCCAGCCCCAAACCGATTAACACACCGATCATTAACTCTATACCCATTTAATTAAACCCCTCAATTGATGAACCTATTTTACTCAATACCGCCCTCACGACCTCAAGCACCGACAGAAGTAGTTTAACCACTTCCGCCAATAAAGGCACCGCGAATAACAAAATCAGCCAGCCAGGACTAAACTAGTTTTCTGGCTAAGGTTTAAGTGAATCTATTAAGACTCAATGAGCCGACACGAAGTCTTCCCTCCTTAACCCCTGACTCTCATTTCATCTTTGCAAGCCAACAACCCCACGATTATTTTTTAGCCGCGAGAAGCACCCTAGTTTGAACACTTATCGCGTAAAATAGTCCCTAGTGAATGAACCTAAATATTTATCGTTAAGCTAGCCCCGACCTTAGAGAGTCTACCTTGTCCACATCCATAGAAAACCCACAAAACCTCGAATCGCCTGCGCCAAGTAGCACTAACTATCAGTGGCAAACAATCCTGCAGATGGCAAAGGCGCATAAAAAACCGCTCTTAAGCGCCAACTTAATCGCACTGTTAGCGGTGCTGGCCAGCGTACCAGTGCCCTTACTCATGCCTTTATTGGTAGACGAAGTCTTATTAAACCAACCCGGTATCGCCATTAACACGGTGCAAGCTATCTTCCCTAGCCATTGGCAGGGGCCCGTTTTATACATTGGCGCTCTATTATTACTCACCCTAGTGTTACGAGGAATATCCTTGGTTTTCAACGTGATGCAAACCCGCTCGTTCACCCTAACCGCGAAAAACATCACCTGCGAAATACGTCAAGACTTGTTAAAACGCCTGCAATACATTTCAATGGCCGATTTTGAAACCGTGGGTAGTGGCACCGTTGCCACCCATTTCATCACCGACATTGAAACCATCGACCACTTCATTGGTGGCACCATCAGCAAGTTACTCGTTGCTATCTTGACCGTACTCGGCACCTCGGTGGTCTTACTTTGGATGCACTGGCAGCTGGCGTTGTTCATTTTGTTACTTAACCCGCTCGTCATTTATTTCACCGTCACATTAGGCAAGCGCGTGAAACACTTAAAGGCACACGAAAATAAAGCCTTCGAAGTTTTCCAACAATCGCTCACCGAGACCTTAGAAGCCATCAGCGAAATCCGCGCCAATAATCGCAGCAAACACTACACCACGATATTATGTGAAAAAGCCGGTCAGATCAAAACCCACGCGAGTAACTTCTCATGGCGCAGCGATGCCGCCAACAGACTTAGCTTCATGGTTTTTCTATTTGGTTTTGATGTATTCCGTGCGCTTGCGATGTTAATGGTGGTATTTTCCGACCTCAGTGTCGGCCAAATGTTCGCCGTCTTCGGTTACCTCTGGTTCATGATGGGACCGGTACAAGAAATCCTCACCGTGCAATTTAGCTTCTTTTCAGCCAAAGCAGCACTCAACCGCATCAACTCCTTGTTAGCCCTAAAAGAAGAACCTCGCTATCCTCATCAACTCAACCCATTTAATGACAGCCACACCGTTTCCATCCAAATGGACAATGTTCACTTCTCATACGCCAATAAAGCCGATGTGCTCAACGGCATCAGCTTAAATATCAAACACGGTGAACAAATAGCCCTGGTGGGCGCTAGCGGCGGCGGAAAATCCACCATGGTGCAAGCCTTACTCGGGCTATACCCCATCAGCCAAGGAATGATTTATTTTGATCAAGTACCGGTCACCAAAATCGGCTTTGATATTGTTCGAAATAATGTATCCACCGTGTTACAGCACCCCGTTTTATTCAATAGTTCGGTACGCGACAACCTCTGTATCGGCCGTCAATTAGACGATCAAAGCCTATGGCAGGCACTCGCGATTGCGCAACTGAAGACGACCATTGAGGCCTTGCCGGAGCAGTTAGACACCTTAGTAGGCCGCCAAGGCATTCGCCTTTCCGGAGGCCAACGACAACGGCTCGCCATCGCGAGAATGATTTTAAGTAAACCGAAGGTAGTTATTTTAGATGAAGCCACCTCGGCACTCGATAGCGAAACCGAGTTTCAATTACATAAGGCGATGAAAGGGTTTTTAAAGGATCGAACCACCATTATTATCGCTCACCGCCTAAGTGCGGTAAAACAAGCCGATCACGTTTATGTATTTGAAGATGGCACCATCAGTGAACAAGGTGATCATGACACCCTCATCAAACAACAAGGGCTCTACGCAAAGTTATATGGCGATAGACAACACTAAGCCAGCCAACAAACGCCCCTGTAACTAACCCTAGGAAAATTTCTATCTAGGCATCAAGTGCCAATAAAACATCATCGTACTTAACCACGTCGGGGCCTACTCTGGGCCTCACCGCATCAGTAGCAAACTGACTAATGCCTCATTACTTCATGACCTACATCATGGAGCAGCCCGCCCTGTTTTTATAAAATAGTGTTCATTCATTAACAGCAAATAAGCAGGAACTTAAAATGCAAAGAAGAAAAAGCGTTGCGGCAGTTTTAGCCGCATTAGGACTAAGCGTTGTTGCGACACCAGCCATCTCATACGAAGCCGGTGATCTTATCGTTCGTGGTCGTATTATTAATGTTGCCCCACAAGACGATAGTGGCAAGGTTAACGTAAACGGTGCTAAGACAAATAGCGGCGTATCCGTTAATTCCGACACCATGCCTGAAATTGATTTCACTTATATGCTGGATAAGAATTGGGGCGTAGAACTTATTCTTGCATATACTGACCACGGGATTAGCACTACAAGCGGTGCACTAAGCGGTCTTGGTAACATCATTGATGCCAAAGTATTACCTCCTACGTTGACCTTACAATATCACTTTGCAGCTGATTCAAACATTCGCCCTTATGTTGGTGCTGGTATCAACTACACCCATTTTTTTGATGAAAAGCTAACCGGTTCAGTGAAAGGTTTGTCTGATGATGTTGACTTACAAGACTCATGGGGCTTAGCAGCTCAAGCCGGTGTTGATATAGACATCAACGACACTTGGTTTGTTAACTTAGACGTAAAATATATCGACATTGACACTACCGCCCACATCAGCAATGGGGCCGACATTCGGGTAAATGCCGAGGTAGACCCAATCGTTTGGGGTATTGGTATTGGTCGTGTATTCTAATTAACGAACAAGTGTTGAATAGCTTAATCGTTATTTAAACCTAAAAAAAGGCGATGAAACCAAGAGCTTCATCGCCTTTTTATTTTTCGGAAGCTTAAAACAGCCGTTTTATTCCGCGTCTTTTATCCAACCTTGTAACGCATCAATAATACCCTTTGCCTGAGCCGCACTGGATATATTAAATTTTGATTTTTGCTGGTACTCACCATTACGCTTTTGGTAACGACGAATGGTGTATTTTTCCGCACCATACTCTTCTTTTGTTCTATTCCAATCTTGGTGTTTATAAATAACCGTAGCCCACGCACCTTTGGTTAAAACCACCTTATCCAGTTCTTTTACTGTTTCAATCCCACCATCAGTGTAACTAACCGTTAATTCTTCAACTGTTTCAGCCATTTCTATTCCTAGTTATTAAAAGCATTTTATTTATTTTAGCAACAAAGCAGCCCTTGCTGCGTCTCGATAGCCTGTTTGTTTGTATTTCCCATAAAAACTATAGGTTTGAGGCTAATTGTCGACCATATGCCGACAAGTTATTTAATAAACCAGCCTGCCCAGGGTTTGCAGCATTATCATCCGTCTGTAAGCGTTCAATCCTCGCAAAAAAGTCATCGAGGCTTAAACGCCCATCGGCTGAGGGTGCTTTTAGAAAATTGCTACGGTGTTCTTCCCACTCAAGCTTTTCCTCATTCGATAAACTCTCAGGGTAATTACGCGCGCGATAACGAAACAGCATCTCATACAAACGCTCATCTTCAAATGCAAAGGAGAGTTCAGCCAACTGCTTAACACTGCTATCGCGTATTTGCTGCATGCAAGCCACATCGTTATAGCTAAAAAACCCTCCTGAATACAGCATCAGGTCGGGGTCGCTGACCTCAGCAAACTCGCTCAGGCTAAATACCGAGCGTATTTTATCGGCAATATTAGCTGCAAGAATACGTTGCCGGTGTTGCTCGCAACGCTCTAGATCAATTGAAAGTTTATCCTTCACCGCTGCGGTAAGGGTGTTTAACGGTGCCAACATCGGAGACTTATTGAGATGTACCGCTTTCAATGGAATTCGCTCTTCAGTGTCGGCCAAATCAGCTGTTGCAGTATATAAACGTTGGTGAATTTGTTCGGCCGTCAGATTTATAAGCGACTCGGGGTCTACCGACAAATCAACAACCAGCACCGCGTTTTTATTAACCGGGTGCATCGCTACCGGCATCACAATCGCTAGGCAGTCTTGACTCGCTGGAAACTTACTGGAAACATGAACTACTGCTGTCTGCTGAATTAGATCAAGATTTTCCGCGGCTTTTTTCTTATCGCGTAAAGCTAACCCCCAGCTGTACAACTTTGGCTGTTGTTGCTTAATTAACTGCGCCAAGGCAATAGTTGCGTACACATCCGACAAGGCATCGTGTGCGGATTCATGGCTGATGCCATTAGCTTTAGTCAGCTCTTCTAATTTAAAACTCGCTGAGCCGTCCTCTCGGCGCGGCCAATTAATCCCTTCCGGACGTAAGGCGTGGGTTAAACGAACCACATCGATCAAGTCCCAACGAGAATTACCCGACTTCCATTCACGTGCATAGGGGTCAAAAAAGTTCCTATACAGCAAATGACGAGTAAACTCGTCATCGAAACGAATGCTGTTATAGCCCACCACACAGGTATTCGGCCTGCTAAATTGCTGGTGAATTTTAGCTATAAAGTCACATTCAAGTAGGCCTTGTTGATTAGCTAACTGAGGCGTGATGCCGGTTATCAAACAGGCTTCTGGATGAGGCAGAACATCGTCAGCTAACTGGCAATAAAAAACATCTGGTTCGGCTATTTGCTGGAAATTTTGATCCGTACGTATACCGGCAAATTGCACCACACGATCCCGTGCCGCATCAATACCCGTCGTTTCGTAATCGTACCAATAAAATGTATCAGCCAAGTCTTACCACAATATCTCGAGGGCGCGTAGCACATCGCTGCGGCTAATTTGCCCCACTAAGTTGCCTTCGTCATTTAATACGGGATAGCGCTTTAGCGGAGACTTAATAAACTTGTCCGCTAGGTCAACGACACTGGCCGTTTCTAACACGGTTTCAACCTCTGCCGTCATATATTCAGCCACTACACCACCCATCCAGTCTTCATAATAACTAGACTGTAACGCGACTTTCAAACAATCTTTTTCAGATAATATACCCTTTAAATTGCCTTTCGCATCGACCACGGGGGCGCCTGATATTTTATGGGTATTGAGATATTTAATAGCCTCAGCAATTTCCATTTCAGCTGTGAACGTTATTAAATTTGTAGCCATGTAATCTTTGATTAAAACTGATTTAAGCATAAATCCTCCTGTAAACTATTCCCGTTAGTTCAACCGCACTACTGATGGCTTAAGCTGCTTTCTTTTTCTCGCATTTTTTATTGCTGCACAATAGGCAATCGCCTTCCATACCATCAACGTTATTGATACCACCACAACTACCACTAATCTTTTTATTGCTGAAGATAACACCCACGGCCATCGCTGCAACGAATAAGATAAAAACTAAAAATGTTACTAAAAAAGTACTCATGATGAGTGCTCCTCAATTATTTGTTGGAAATAAGGCGTCATCACTTCCTTGACGCTGGCCCCTTCTTTAATTAAAAACAATACGGCTAACTTATTCTCCATAGCTAGATCGTACCCCTTTTTATCACCTAACACCATAAAAGCCGTTGCCCAAGCATCTGCAACCGCGCTACTCGGCGCCAATACTGTTACCGATGCCAATGTATGTTGTACCGGACGACCACTGACTGGATCCAAGGTATGCGAAAAACGTTGCCCGTCTTTAACGAAAAAATTACGGTAATCACCCGAGGTGGCTATCGCCGTATTACTCAGTTTTATAACACGCTGTATTGCTCGGGTGGTCGAATCAGGTTTTTCAACGGCAATACGCCACTTCGTCTGCTCTGCGTTGATGCCACTGACCCGCATTTCCCCACCGATCTCTATCATATAATTATGGTAACCCTTGGCTTCAATTAGCTGCGCAACCCTGTCCACACCATGTCCTTTGGCGATTGAAGAAAAATCGATAGAAATACCCGGTGTGGATTTTTTAAGTCGATTGTTCGCAACATCGATGGAGAGGTTCTGATAACCGATATGACTTAATGCTCGCTGAATATCCTCATCTTGCGGGACATCATTTTCACTAAAACGGGGGCCAAAACCCCAAAGGTTAACCAATGGACCGACTGTAATATCATAGGCGCCAGCCGTTAAACGACTAATTTGTAGCGCCTGCTCCGTGAGGCTGATGAAACCAGCCGTTAGCGAATACCAGCCATCACCTTTATATGTATTGAACTTTGATACTTCTGAGGAAGCAATATAGGTAGAGAATTGCTCATTAACCTCGACTAACAGCTGATCAACTTCTTGCTGTAAAGCTTCGGCCGGCACCGGTTCTTCGTCTATCACTTTTATATGATAGCTCGTCCCCATCGTTTGACCGCTGAAGGCAATAGCCGTAGGCTCGGTAGATTCACAGCCGACCAATAAAACCGCGAGTATAAAAAAGCCCGTTAAAAACATAACGTTTTTAACGGGCTGCATATTAAGGCTCAATTAACCACCAAAGTCATCAAGCATAATATTTTCATCTTCAACACCAAGATCTTGCAGCATTTTAATCACCGCAGCATTCATCATTGGAGGTCCACACATGTAGAACTCACAATCTTCTGGAGCAGGATGGTTTTTAAGGTATTCTTCAAATAACACATCATGAATAAAGCCGGTTAGCCCATCCCAGTTATCTTCAGGTTGTGGGTCAGATAACGCAACGTGCCAATCGAAGTTTTCATTTTCCTTCGCCAACATATCGAAATCTTCAACGTAGAACATTTCTTTTGAACTTCTAGAGCCATACCAGAAAGACATTTTACGGTCTGTTTTGATTCGGCGTAGCTGATCAAAGATGTGTGAACGCATCGGCGCCATACCCGCACCACCACCAACAAAGATCATCTCAGCTTTGGTTTCTTTTGCGAAGAACTCACCGTATGGGCCAGAAATAGTCACCTTATCACCTGGTTTCAGGTTAAAGATATATGACGACATTTTGCCAGGCGGGATGGTATCTGGGCCACGTGGAGGAGGCGACGCAATACGCACGTTAAGCATAATGATGCCTTCTTCTTCTGGGTAGTTAGCCATTGAATAAGCACGTAATACGTCTTCTTCAACCACTGATTTGTAACGCCAAATATCAAAGTGATTCCAATCTGAGTGATACTCTTCTTCCACATCAAAATCTTTATAATCAACCACATGAGGTGGACATTCGATTTGGATATAACCACCCGCACGGAAACCAACGTCTTCGCCATCAGGCAAACTGAGCACCAACTCTTTAATGAACGTCGCCACGTTGTGATTTGACTTAACCGTACATTCCCATTTCTTCACGCCAAAGACTTCCTCTGGCACTTCAATTTTCATGTCTTGCTTAACCGTCAACTGACAAGATAGCCGCTCACCGTCACGTTCTTGACCTTTATTAATGTGTGTGCCTTCCGTTGGTAGCATTGAACCGCCACCTTCACTCACTCGCACTTTACATTGGCCACAAGTGCCACCGCCACCACAAGCCGAAGGGACAAATAATTGAGCATCCGCTAAAGCACCCAATAACTTGCTGCCTACTGCCGCATGAACCGTTTTTTCACCATTAATGAGTATGTCTACATTGCCTTCTGCAACCAATTTTGATTTGGCAGCAAGAATAATGACAACAAGAATTAATACAATAGCGGTAAAAAATGCAATACCTAAACTAATTTCTAACATGCTAATTTCCTATTACAGTTGAATACCAGAGAATGCCATGAAGCCCATAGCCATAAGACCCGCGGTGATAAAGGTAATACCTAATCCACGCAAACCGTCTGGAACATCTGAATATTTAAGTTTTTCTCTAACGCCCGCAATCGCCGTAATAGCTAAGGCCCAACCTAAGCCACTACCAAAGCCGAACACCACACTTTCGCTTAAGTTATAGTCGCGTTGCACCATAAACAATGAACCACCCAGAATCGCACAGTTCACCGTAATCAATGGTAAGAATACACCCAGTGCGTTATACAAGGCCGGTGCATACTTATCCATCGCCATTTCGAGGATTTGCACCACCGCAGCAATAACACCGATATAACTGATTAACCCTAGGAAGTTTAAGTCAACTTCAGGTAGACCCAACCAATCTAGCGCACCCGCTTTTAACACACCTTGGTACAAGATGTTATTTAGCGGCATGGTCAATGTTTGCACCAAAATAACGGCAATACCGAGACCCATGGCGGTAGACACTTTCTTCGATACCGCCAAGAAAGTACACATTCCCAGGAAGAAGGATAACGCTAAGTTTTCTACAAAAACCGCACGAACAAATAAACTAATATACGCTTCCATTACACCGCCTCCGTGCCGTTAACTTCTTTAATTTTGAAGTCAGCAGTCTCTACTTGAACTGGACGCCACGCACGTAAAGCCCAAATTAATAAACCAATAATGAAGAAGGCACTCGGTGGTAATAACATTAAGCCGTTTGGCACATACCAACCACCATCACTGACGGTCGTTAAGATCTCAATACCAAATAATTTACCCGAGCCAAATAACTCACGGAAGGTACCGACCAACATCAACACCAAACCATAACCTAAACCATTACCGATGCCATCAAAGAAGCTAACACCCGGTGGGTTTTTCATCGCAAATGCTTCGGCACGGCCCATTACGATACAGTTGGTGATAATCAAACCAACAAATACCGATAATTGTTTACTTAAGTCATAAACATAGGCTTTAAGTACTTGATCAACCACAATCACTAAGGACGCAATAATCGTCATTTGCACAATAATACGAATCGCACTGGGAACATGATTACGAATCAGACTGATCGATAAATTCGAAAAGGCCGTTACCGATGTTAACGCTAGGGTCATCACCAAAGCCGTACCTAAGTTGGTTGTTACCGCTAGCGCCGAACAAACACCTAAGACCTGCAGGCCAATTGGGTTATTGTCTACTAACGGGTCTAATATGATTTTTTTAGTGTCATTACTCATTCTATACTCCGTTTGCTTGGATTTTAGTTAGGTAGTGTTTATACCCTTCTGAACCCATCCAGTATTCCAGCATATTGCTAACCCCACGGCTAGTCAGTGTTGCACCAGCCAAGCCATCAACGTGGTGCTGTTCACCCGCTGAACCCGGTATTACCATGCCTTTGATCACTTCAATGGCCACATCGCCATTGTCAGCATAGACTTTTTTGCCAGCCCAAATCTTCTTCCACTTAGGGTTATCTACTTCGCCACCTAAACCCGGTGTTTCACCATGTTCGTAGTAACTTAAGCCAATAATTGTCTGGCCGTCGGTTTCCAACGCAATAAAACCATACAGCGTCGACCATAGACCATAACCATTCACCGGCAGAATAAGCTGTTTCACCACACCCTCGTCTTTTACTTGATAAACCGGCATGTATTTAGGGCGCATTCTAATGCCCGCTAAATCATCTGATTTTTCAATTAAAACATTGAGTTCTGGATCTTTTGCCGCCGTTCTTTCGTCATACGTAGCCGCATCATATTCAGTGGTATATTCACCCGTTGCTAGCTCAATCAATTTGATGTCGATTTTTGAGAACGCCGCCTCAATATCATCACCGTCTTGATAAAGACCCGCTACTTGTAAAATATTCTTTTTCTTATCCAGTTCCTTATTCAGCACCTGTAATGGCTTCAAAGCCACCGCAGAAACCGATACGAATACCGCACACACTAGGCAGACCAAGGTCGCCATAATGAATGTTTTTGCGGTACTGTCATTTGGCAAGGCAAGAAAGTTCCAAGCGCTCGGCTTGCTTTGATTCTCATTAGGCATTTCTCTTCTCCCTTCTTTTGATGTTTGACTGCACAACAAAGTAGTCAATCAACGGTGCAAACATATTGGCAAACAAGATGGCAAGCATCATACCTTCAGGGAAGGCAGGATTAACCACACGGATCAATACCACCATCAAACCAATTAACAATCCAAACACCCAACGTCCGGTGTTTGTCATCGCTGCACTTACAGGATCTGTTGCCATATAAACAGCACCAAACGCAAAACCACCCAATACTAAATGCCAATGCCAAGGCATCGCAAACATCGGGTTAGTATCGCTACCAATCAGGTTAAACAGGGTACTGGTAATAATCATTCCGGCTAACACACCCAGCATAATTCGGTACGATGCAATACGTGTATACAATAAGAAACAAGCACCAATTAAACAGGCAATGGTTGATGTTTCGCCAATAGAACCTTGTACGGTGCCAACGAAGGCGTCCATCCAAGTAATACCCGATGCCATCACTGCATCAATACCACCGGTAGCCGCTACGCCTAATGCCGTTGCGCCACTGAAACCATCAACTGCCGTCCAAATCGCATCCCCTGACATTTGTGCCGGATAAGCGAAAAACAAAAACGCACGCCCAGTTAACGCAGGATTCAAGAAGTTTTTGCCGGTTCCACCGAAGACTTCTTTACCGATCACAACACCAAATGAGATACCGATCGCCACTTGCCATAACGGCGTGGTTGCAGGAAGAATCAATGAATATAACATTGAGGTTACAAAGAAACCTTCATTCACTTCATGCCCACGCACAACCGCAAAGATCACTTCCCAGATACCGCCAACAATTAGCGTTACCAAATATATCGGCACGTAATACATCGCGCCATGAACCATACAAGCCAGAATACTGTCTGGATCATAACCCACCATATTGGTCACCAGACCACGCCATGAATCTAATGACGTTAAACCTAAGTCAGCCATTGCTGCATTGGCTAAGTGACCCGTGTTCCACATCGCCATAATGACGCAAGGTAAGGCTGCGATAAACACATAGGTCATCACACGTTTTAAATCTAAGGCATCACGAACGTGGGTTGAACCCGCCGTTACATCCTTAGGGGTATATAAAAAGGTATCAACCATTTCATAAATTGCGTAATACTTCTCATACTGTCCGCCTTTTGCAAAGTGCGGGTGTATTGAGTCTAAATAATTCCTGATACGAGACATTAGCCCTCCTTCTCGATGTGAGCCAAATTAGCGCGTAGCGCCAAACCAAAATCGTGTTTACCTGAATCGACAAACGAACATAACGCTAAATCTTCTTCCGCTAATTCTAATGCGCCTAAAGATTCCGCCGCATCGACATCCATCACCACCAACGCACGTAATAACTGTGTTGGTAGAATATCTAAGGGCATAACCCCTTCAAATACGCCAATGGGAACGATCGCACGCGGGCTACCATGAGCCGAGGTGTCAATCGCAATTTTTTTACTGCGGCTAAAGCTTGAAAACAACGCGTTAGTGAATGAGAACTTTTCTCCAGCGGGGTTTAACCAACCAAATAGCTGTCTATCACGGCCTTCTTGCAATAACGATAATTGCACGTGGTAACGGCCTAAATATGCCGCCCAGTTAACAGCCTTAGTGCCGGAAAACACTGAACCCGAAATAACCCGAACGTTATCGGCAGTTAATTCACCGTTGACCAGTTCATCGGTATTTGCACCGATTCTGGTTTTCACCAAACGTGGTTTTTTAGCCAACGGTCCCGCCAGCGCAATAACACGTTCAACACTTAACAAGCCTGTGGTAAAGAGCTTACCGATCGCAATAACGTCTTGATAGCCAATCGTCCACGAGATCTTTTTTGCGTTAACGGGGCTAATAAAATGCATATGTGTGCCCGAGAGTCCCGCAGGATGAGGGCCTGAAAACTCAGCCACATCAACCATTGTCGGAACATCGACTGCCGCACCCGCCGCTTTACTCACGTAAACCTTATCGTCTGCCAAACGAGACAACACGGTTAAGCCGTTTTTAAAGGCCTCCGAATCGGCCGCGATCACCACCACAGGGTCAGCCGCTAACGGGTTGGTATCCATCGCCGATACGTGAATCGCTACAGGACGAGTTGAAGACGCCGGTATTTTGCTAAAAGGGCGGGTTCTAAAAGCCGTCCACAAACCAGATTCAACTAAGTTTGCTACGACCGCGTCCGTATCAAGCCCAGCGAGTTTATTAGCTGAATACTTGTTGAACTCTACTTTCTCGTCACCGTCTAGTTCGATGACCACGGTACGTAAAACACGCTTTTCACCACGATTAATACCTTTAACGATTCCGCTACCCGGTGAGGTGAAATTCACCCCTTCGGTTTTTTTATCGCTAAATAGAATTTGCCCCAGTTTTACCCGATCGCCTTCCTTAACTAGCATGGTAGGCTTCATATCGATGTAATCTTTGCCGACGAGGGCAACACTGGAAACCTGATTACCTTCTGAAATTACTTGATCTGGCGCGCCAGTAATTGGCAAATCCAAACCCTTTTTAATCTTAAAGTGATTCATTGATTAGGCTTCTTTTAATTGATTTCATTTACTCACGGACCGCTATGCCCAATACCTCGCTAGAAATATTGTTGCAAAAACAGCACGAAAAACTTGCCGGATTTTACTACATACGACGTTCCCATTCAATATGAACGCACTAATTCTTAATCCCGACCCCTTTATTCAACAGCCTCAAACTGAACCAGATTAAACTCACGATAAATACCAAAATAACCACAAAACCACTCAGCACCGAAATATCTGATTCACCTAAAATACTATAGCGGAATACATTAATAATATAAAAAACGGGGTTCAACATCGATAACTTCTGCCAAAATTCCGGCAGCATGTCTATCGAGTAAAAAACCCCACCGAGATAAATCAACGGCGTCAACACAAAAGTCGGCACGATTGAAATATCATCAAAACTCTGCGCATAAACCGCATTAATAAATCCCGCTGTAGAAAATAAAATGCCAGTCAGTAAAAAAACCACTATCATCATCACGGGGTTTGCCACCTGCAGGTCGGCAAAGAACATCGACACCAAGGTAACTAATAGACCAACGATCAAACCTCGAAACACCCCGCCTGAAATATATCCCGTCAAAATCACCCAGGGCGGAATCGGCGCCACCAACATCTCCTCAATATTATGTTGGAACTTGGTTCCATAAAACGACGACACCACGTTTGCATACGCATTGCTAATCACCGTCATCAGAATCAACCCCGGCACAATGAACTCCATATAATCATAACCATTCATCTTGCCAATGCGCGAACCGATCAGGGTGCCAAAAATCAGGAAATACAAACTTGTCGTAATCACCGACGGCAATAAGGTTTGCATCCAAATACGTAGGAACCGCCTAACTTCCTTATGTGCGATGGTCATCAAGGCCACCCTATACTCTTTATTAAACACCCGTTAAGCCCTCTTACTCTCTAATAAATTAAGGAACAACTGCTCCAGCCGATTCGATTGATTACGCATTCCCGACACCTTGATACCTTGTTGATCTAACCCCACAAATAAGGCATTCAAACCGACCTCCTTTTGCACCGCGACCAACCAAGTCGTTTCGTCGATACTACTCATTCGACAGCCTTCGATCTCCGGCATGCTCTGCACAGGCTTCTCCAAACTCAAAACCAGCGACTCTTCGTCAGCCTGCTCCAACAAATTTTTCATATCGGTGCTTTTGATCACCTCACCCTTATCGATGATAGCAATATGCTTACACAGGCTCTCCGCTTCCTCTAAGTAATGCGTGGTTAGTATAATGGTCGTACCTGCTGCATTAATCTCCTTAAAAAACGCCCACATCGACCGACGAATTTCAATATCGACCCCAGCGGTTGGCTCATCTAAGATCAATAACTTAGGCTCATGCACCAAGGCACGCGCAATCATCAACCGTCGCTTCATGCCACCAGATAAGGTCCGCGAAGCCACCCCGCGTTTATCCCATAACTCCAATTGTTTCAAACATATCTCGGCGCGTTGCAGCGCTTGTTTGCGCGGGATGCCGTAATAACCCGCCTGCGAAACAACAATATCGAATACATTTTCAAATTGATTAAAATTAAATTCTTGCGGCACCAAGCCTATGCAACGCTTCACCGCTTCCGGCTCTGTATCCAAGTCATACCCGAACACGGTCACCGAACCCGATGTTTTATTCACCAAAGAGGCAATAATGCCAATGGTGGTCGACTTACCGGCGCCATTTGCCCCAAGTAAAGCAAAGAAATCCCCCTGCTTAACCTGCAAGTCCACCCCTTTTAGAGCACGTAGCCCGTCGCCATAACATTTTGTTAATTGCTTTATTTCAAGTGCATTCATGATCTACCATCGTCAAAATCAGATAATCCGGTTAATATTAAGTCCTTTCTTATGCGTCAATAGTTTAACGTATAATCCTCTTCCAATTTCACGTCATTAGGTTATTCAAATATGTCAGATAAGCTCAGCCAAAACGCCTTACACTACCACCGACACCCCAAGCCCGGAAAAATTGAAGTCGTTGCCACGAAGACGTTAAGCAACCAAGACGACCTCGCCTTAGCCTACAGCCCTGGCGTTGCTGAGCCCTGCTTAGAAATAGCCAAAGATCCCTCCACCGCCGCACTGTACACCTCGCGCAGCAACTTAGTCGCCGTTATCACTAATGGTACCGCGGTTCTAGGACTGGGCGATATCGGCCCTCTAGCCTCAAAACCTGTGATGGAAGGCAAAGGCGTTTTATTCAAAAAATTTGGTGGCGTGGATGTATTTGATATCGAAATCGACGAAAAAGACCCCGATAAATTCGTCGATATTGTCGCCAGCCTCGCACCCACCTTTGGCGGCATTAACCTAGAGGACATCAAAGCGCCCGAGTGCTTCTTTATCGAACAAAAACTCAGTGAACGTATGGATATCCCTGTATTCCACGACGATCAACACGGCACCGCCATTATTACCGCCGCCGCTATTATTAACGGTTTAATCGTTGCGAAGAAAAACATCGAGGACGTACGCCTGGTTGCTTCCGGCGCAGGCGCAGCAGGCATCGCTTGCCTAGACATGTTAGTAAAAATGGGTCTGAAGCGAGAAAGCATTCTTGTCTGCGATAGCAAAGGCGTTATTTACGATGGACGCCCCGGCAACATGGACGACAGAAAACAACGCTACGCGGCAAAAACCGAGATCCGCACTTTAGCAGAAGCGATCGTTGGTGCTGATATTTTCCTCGGCGTATCACGCGCTGGCATGATGAGCCAAGAAATGGTCAAGCAAATGGCCGCTTCACCCATTATTTTCGCCTTAGCCAACCCCGTACCTGAAATCTTACCTGAGGAAATCAAAGCTGTCCGCGCCGACGCGATTATCGCCACCGGACGTTCGGATTACCCAAACCAGGTAAACAATGTACTCTGCTTCCCTTACATTTTCCGCGGAGCACTCGACGTAGGCGCCAGCACCATCAACGAAGAAATGAAACTGGCCTGTATTCGCGCACTCTCCGAACTCGCACAAAAAGCGGTCAATGACGATAGCGACAGCTACGCCGGCAACACACCTGTATTCGGCGCAGAGTACCTAATCCCCCGTCCATTCGACCCCAATTTGATAGTTGATATACCCATGGCCGTGGCGAAAGCGGCAATGGACAGTGGTGTTGCCACTAAGCCTATCGAAGACTTCGCGCAATACCGGGAGTCTCTAGAACGTTACGTTTACCGTTCAGGCATGGTGATGAAACCTATCTTTGATCAAGCCAAACAAACCCCTAAACGAGTCGTTTATGCGGAAGGTGAAAATGAAAAGGTACTTCGAGCCATTCAAGAAGTACTCAGCGGCGGACTTGCTAAGCCGATCTTAATCGGTCGAAAAAACACCATTCAAGCCACCATTAACGAGTTAGGGCTGAGCATCGACATCAATACCGATATTGACGTCATTGAACCGGATAACAACCCCTACTTCGAAGAGTGCGCACAAACTTATCACAAAGCAAAAGAACGCAAGGGAGTATCACTTGCTCTCGCCAGAAATTACGTTCGCACCAAAAACACCGTACTAGCATCCCTATTGGTGAAGCTCGGCAAGGCTGACGCGATGATTTGCGGCATGGTCGGCAATTACCACCGCCACCTTGGCCACATCACCGACATATTAGATAAAAAACCCGGTATTGAGAAAGTCGCCGCGATGAGTGTCGTCGTCATCCCTAAAGGAGTTTATTTCTTCTGTGACACCATGGTAAACCGCAATCCCAACACCGAAGAGCTCGTCGCCATGACCCTACAAGCAGCAGAATGCGTGAAGCGTTTTGGCATCTCACCGAAGGCCGCCATGTTGTCACATTCTAACTTCGGTAGTGATGACAATGAAGAAGCCAGCAAAATGGCCGAGGCCGCGCGCATCTTGCATGAAAAACACCCGCATATTGAAGTAGAAGGCGAAATACAAGCCGATGCTGCGCTACTGCAAGAGCTCCGCAAAGAAATGATTAGCAATTCAAAGTTAGAAGGCACCGCCAACTTATTTGTCTTCCCTAACCTCGACGCTGCCAACACATCATTCAACCTGCTTCGAATTCTAAGTGACGGCATCAGCCTAGGCCCTATCTTATTAGGCATTGAAAAACCCGTGCACGTTTTAAAACCGCTAGCCTCGATCAGGCGCATCCTAAACATGACGGCTTTATGCTCCGCAGAACACGAAACCAATAAGAATTAAGTAAAACAATGTCCGTAATGTGAACTCCATCGCATTACGGACATTATAGTTTCAACTATAATATCGTTATGTAGAAAACTACTCGGTAATTATTATGGATGTTGGATCAATTAGTCAGAACGCTCTATTGGGCATCAACAAGGGCGTCAACCAAGCAAATGAAGCCAGCCAGAACCTCGCCAGCCGAGATCAACTGAGCGGTGAAAACACAAACTCAGCAAAAGAACTCATCGCGCTGAAAGAGGCTGAGACTCAGGTTCAAATATCGGCCAAAGTTGCACAAACCGCGGGTGATGTGATCGGTAGCATCATCGATATTAAGGCTTAACCCCAAAGCCCCTTCAGTGGCTTTTCACCACTAAAACCTTCCCCAGCTTCCATTAGCAAGCGGCTATTTTTTAGTCGCGCTAGTTATCCGCCAGCAGAGTGTTGTAAAATAACCTTTTTTTAACTATATAGAAAAGGACACTACCTTGGAAACTGAGAAACAGAAACTTAGCTACACCATGGGCCAACAAATTGGCGGCGGCATTCAGCAAGACAAATTAGACGTTGAAACTGAAGCACTTGTTTTAGGCTTAACACACAGTTTAAACGGTGATAAATGTCTATTAGAGCCTGCAGAAATGCGTGAAGTTATCGAAGCGTTCCAAAAGAAAATGCAAGAGCAAGCATCTGCAGCTCAGCAAGGTAACGCTGACGTAGGCACTAAATTTTTAGCCGACAACCTTAACAACGACGGTGTTATCGCGCTAGATAGCGGCATGCAATACATCGTTCTTAATGAAGGCGAAGGCGACAAACCTGCTGCAACCGATACCGTTGATGTACATTACGAAGGCAGCCTAATTAACGGCACTGTTTTTGATAGCTCAATTAAACGTGGCGAACCAGCAACATTCCCAGTTAATGGCGTCATTCAAGGCTGGCAAGAAGCCTTACAGTTGATGAATGTTGGCGCGAAATGGAAAGTATTTATTCCATCAGAGCTAGCTTACGGCGCACAAGGTGCTGGCGGCGACATTGGCCCAAATGAAACATTAATATTTGAAATGGAGCTTTTAGCCATCAAATAAGCTTTTCATTAGGCATAAAAAAACCGGCTTTTAAGCCGGTTTTTTTATGCCTAAAATACAGTTCTACGCTTTGTAGCGCTGCATAACCAAGGTTGCATTTGTACCACCAAAACCAAAGCTATTCGACATAATCGTATTCAAGCTAGCATTTTCAACTTTTTCTTGAACAATTGAAACACCGGCTGCCGCTTCATCCAAGTCATCGATATTAGCCGATGCCGTAATAAAATTATCTTTCATCATTAATAAACAATAGATAGCTTCTTGAACACCTGCCGCACCAAGCGAATGCCCAGACAAGGACTTAGTTGACCCAATAGGCGGTGTACTTTCACCAAACACAGCCTTAACCGCTTTAAGCTCGGCAATATCCCCTACTGGCGTACTGGTACCATGCGCATTAATATAATCAATCGGCGCATCGACATTTTCCATCGCCATTTGCATACAACGTGTCGCACCTTCACCTGACGGAGCAACCATGTCGTAACCATCAGAAGTAGCACCATAACCGACTAGCTCGGCATAAATTTTCGCACCACGAGCCAACGCAACATCTAACGCCTCAACCACAACCGCACCACCACCACCTGCAATAACAAAACCATCACGATCCGCATCATAAGCACGTGATGCTAACTCAGGCGTTTCATTTCTTTTCTTAGAAAGCGCGCCCATCGCGTCGAACATCATCGTTAACGACCAATGCTCTTCTTCACCGCCGCCGGCAAACACTCGATCTTGCTTACCCAACTGGATAAGCTCCATCGCATTACCAATGCAGTGAGAACTCGTCGCACAGGCTGATGTAATTGAATAGTTCACACCCTTAATTTTATACGGTGTTGCCAAACCCGCTGATACCGTGCTGCTCATCGTTCTTGGCACCATATAAGGCCCAACTCGACGAATACCTTTATTTTCAAGGATATTCAAAGCATCATCGACATTTTTTGTTGACGCCCCACCAGAGCCCATAATCAAACCCGTTTTAGGGTTAGAAACTTCTTCTTCGGTCAGACCCGCATCATCAATAGCCTGCTGCATCGACACATAGGCATAAGCAGCCGCATCACCCATAAAACGACGCGCCTTGCGGTCGATTAACTCATCAAGGTTAATCTTCGGGACCCCGGCAACCTGGCTGCGGAAACCTTTTTCCTTATATTCTTCAACAAATGAAATCCCTGACTTACCTGCTTTCAAAGACTCAGCAACACTATCGGCATCACTTCCTAAAGAGGAAACAATTCCCATACCAGTAATAACAACACGTCTCATTTTAATCCCTCTGTTAGAAATTCTCTGTCGATGTAAACAAACCGACTCGTAAGTCCTTCGCTTCATAGATGACTTTTCCATCCACTTCCATCACCGCATCAGCAATACCCATGACCAACTTTCTCATGATCACACGTTTCATATCAATTTTATAAACCACTCGTTTAGCTGTCGGTAGCACCTGACCGGTAAACTTAAGCTCACCCACGCCTAATGCACGGCCACGGCCTAAGCCACCTTTCCAACCAAGAAAGAAGCCAACCAATTGCCACATCGCATCCAAGCCTAGGCAACCAGGCATCACCGGATCACCCGGGAAGTGACAATCAAAAAACCATAAATCAGGGTTAATATCTAACTCAGCAATAATTTGCCCTTTACCATGCGGGCCGCCATCTTCGGTAATCGATGGGATCCTGTCGACCATCAACATATTAGGCATCGGTAGCTGTGCATTGCCTGGACCAAACAATTCTCCACGGCCACAACTTAATAATTCGTCTCTGTTATATGAATTTTGCTTCTTAGAGTCAGTCAAAACACTAGTTCCTTATATTTATGTACTTACCCACAATATTTTGTGGAATTTTCGAGGGATATATAATACTTGTTCTTTTACAAATGAGCGAGGTACTTAAGCCATCTAACATTAATGACCGCTCAGTCAGCCTAGAAAAACTAGCCGACAGGCGACAAATAATATTTATTCTGGGTTATAAAAGTCGGAATAAAAATTCTTCGCAGCTAAGCTCTTACCCTCAATTAACGTCTTAGCCACCGCCTCAACCATTGCCGGAGAACCCGCTGAGTAAGCGTCCCACCCCGACAGGTCATCACCCATTAGTTTATTAACCACGTCGGTAATCAAACCACTATGCCCATCCCAGTCGTCTTGGTCGGACAAAGCAGGAATAAAGTGAAAACCCGCGTATTTCTTCGCCAATTGGTGCATATAGTCGATTTCCAGCAACTCATCTTCCTCGCGAGCACCGAGAAAGTAATGAACCTCACGGCCAGCCAACTGATCAGCCTCATCCAAATAATGAATCATCGAACGAATATAGCTCGCGCCAGAAGCACCCGCAATAAATACGATATTACTGCCCCTATCTTCACGTAAAAAAGCATCACCCATCGGCATAGCAAACTGTACCTCATCGCCATCTTTCAGCGAAAACAAATAACTCGCACCCGCCCCCAACTTATCTTCCTTAACCAACAGTTCAACCGTACTGTTCTTATTCGGTGATGAGGCAATGGAATAATAAGACTGCTTATCACTATCGGGAAGAAAAACGGCCAAGTATTGCCCCGCCTTAAAATCCACCTGAGCAGGCTCTACCAATTGAAATTCAATCAGTAAGATCCCCTTGCTAACGAGGTGAGAGGAAACCACTTTGGCTAGATGCGTTGCTTGCATAAATTCAGTCTTTATTTATATTGTCATAAAAACCGCAGCGGGCACGCTACGGATAAACCATCATTTTATTACATCTCAGCAATAACAACACCCTAATCATCATCCAAATGCTGTCGCTCGGCGGCTAAAACTACAACCAATCATCAAGCTCATCGCCACTTAACTCCTCAATCGTATACCGATTAAAATCACGATAGGACGTCCAATCATGTTTTTTCTGCAGCAATTCGCCGCCCTCATGCTCACTCGCGTGGTTCATTCTCCGCTCATAATCCAGCAGTTTCTGATCACTATAAAGATTACATTTTTTCAGGAAATCGATAATAATTGATTTTTTATCCTGCAAACTTACCGATTTAACACCCATCATCGCTCCTTCCTCCTCGTTGACCTTTAAAAACATTAATCCTATGCTGTTAAATATAGCTTATATGGCTCCATACTATCTTCTATGAAAAAGAAAATTATTATCGCGATAACCGGCGCCTCCGGCTCAATTTACGGCACTCGCCTACTCGAAATATTACAGGGCATCGACGAGGTCGAAAGCCACTTGATTCTGTCAGCCTCCGGCGCGTTGACCGCACAGCATGAACTCAAGCTCGGAAAATCAGCCATTCACGCCCTAGCCGACGTCGTACACCACCCCAAAGATATCGGTGCCACCTTATCGAGCGGCTCCTTCATCACCCACGGCATGGTCATCGCCCCGTGCTCGATGAAAACACTAGGCTGCATCGCCAACGGCATCGCCGACAACCTGGTCTCGAGAGCCGCCGACGTCGTCTTGAAAGAGCGCCGAAAACTCATCCTGATGGTTAGAGAAACACCGTTCAACTTAATTCACCTAAGAAACATGTTAACACTCACCGAAATGGGCGCGATCATTGCCCCGCCGGTACCCGCCTTTTATACCCAACCCAGCAGTATTGATGATATCGTCAACCATACCGTGGGCCGTATACTCGATAGCCTCGACATTCCCGCCGCCGACCATGTCACACGCTGGCCGGGGCTCAGTCACTAATCAGCACGGAGAAGAGCATGATAAAATCCGCCAAAGACCTTATCTTAGCCGCACAAAAAACCTGTCAATGCATCGATGCCGTGGGCGCAAAACAACTATTCGACGAAACAGAACATGGCATTATTTTAGACGTACGCGAACCAAGTGAAACCGAGCAATCATCCATTAACGGCTCGATCAATATACCTCGCGGCTTATTAGAAATGAAAATACAAAACCACTGCACAGAACCCAAGCAGCTGATCCTCGTACATTGTGCAGCCGGTGGCCGAGCCTCATTAGCCGCCGCTAGGCTAGTCGAAATGGGCTATAGCAACGTATATGCGATCATCGAGAAATTCAACGATATAAAAGACAAGCTAGGTTAAGCAGCACAGCGCGGTTGTCACAGACAAGTTTTTTCAACACGGCAGCAAGCATTATTGATGAATAATAGTCGTGTAATTTTATAAAACGGGGGAAAGATGGTAGTCATGAGTGGACTTGAGGCACCGACCCCGGCATTATGAAAGCGCAACTTATTAATCACAAACCATTGTTTTTATTGAATAAAATAAAAACAATGACTTACCTGCGCAATCTAACTAAGCATAACAAATCATCATTAATCGCGTAAAAATCACGCAACCAAAGCCTGAGAAAATAGATGTGTTATATTTATCTAAATAACAACTAATGCCTTATTAGCCAATAACAGATCCATGTTTAGCTTTTCATATGACAACACATGGAAGTTCTACCCACCTATATCTATTTAATACGTGGAACAATGCTTCCGCTTATTAACACTGTTATGCGTTTTGGGAATAATTATATGCATGTAATTCCCATAGGAATTAAACATTGAAAATTACTGAATTTTTAGCCATATACGCTGCATTGCTATCTACAATAGTATTTTTTTGGAATATGCGTAGAGCTATACCACAATACAAAGTCGAGTTAATATTTGGCGTTGATGAAATTGATGGTAAACATGTATCAGGTGCATATATCTCGGTTAAAAACCCGTCGCTACACACAGTCCATTTATCAAATATATCAATTCTTTATCCCTACAGGAAAACAAGCATAATTGAGTTAGTCACACATACTCTGAAATTTAGACGTTTGCCAATTTCTGTTGATTGGGCTCATTCAAGTCTTTCAAACTTTGACATTGATGACGGATGCCCTTTTGCCTTAGAGGCAGGTAAGTCACACGATATTCTTTTCCCAGAAAGCGCCTTAGAAAAAGTATTTAAAGATAGCAGCGAGAGAGTTATAAAAGTTTCAGTACAAGACCAACTGTGGAGAACCAAATATTCTAGTAAATTTGAGTACCCTAAAGTTGCAGAAAACAAGGCGTGAATATCACACATAACAAATCATTGCACTTGACCGTTATGTTTCACCTAAGTATCAACTATGAGTCATAAAATTTATATTGTCACAAAAGACAAATATTCGGGTCATCAAAGGACTCTTGGATTCTTTAGGTTTCAGAATCAGGATTTATATTATGATTTTGGGATGTTGAATGGTAGCCATAATTCTTATCATAAGGATGGTTCACAGTGGAGGACAAGCCTTGCCTCAGAAGGGAGAGCAAAAAAGGAAAGTGAGCATTATCCATTGGCAAAATTTGTCGGTTTATTTAACCTTGGTACTGCATGTATTTCAAAAAATATAGTTCCTAAACTACCAAAAGCTAAAAAGAAATATTTCAATAAATACGAAACATACGAAATAGATTTGGAATTTTTTCCAAGTGATCAAATAAATATAGTTTCTGAGTTAATTGAGCCAGAATATGAAATACCATTCCCTGAAAGTGAGAAATATTATCCACCAGAAGCCGTTGTTGAGGTTTTTAAATACAATAAGCCATGGTTAATACTCACCATTCTTGGTCATGAACATAACCTATTAATTGTCCCCAACGGTAAAACGACTATTGTAAATCATTACAACGAAAGGTTTACTGCAAACAAGAAAGGTCAGTCGTATTCTTCTGAAGCATATTCAGGTAAGGCTTTTGACATGTATAGCAAAGAAACATAACAAGAACCTTAAACGGAAAAAATACAGTTGGCTGTTTATGTAAGCGTTAGGCGTCAAAAACAAGGAAATACGCCCTCGGTATACCAGTAATCGTAATTGCATTAATGTCATGCATATCATTTCTAACCAACACAGGTTCAAACACATCACTAGGTTTGAAGATAACTATTTTAAGAAATTAGCGAGTGTCTAAATAAACAGGGCTATTCAAAATACAGGTTGTCGAGATCAAGAAATGTGTCAACTGAAATGGTCTGAGTACCAAGATGGTTTATTTGTTCTTTCTGGTGATAGAACAAAGAATGGAGAAGAAAGAATAGTACCGTTAAATAGCGTTTCTCGAAACCTAACCCACTCTTTACCGAGAAATAATAAATATGTCTTTGCTAATAAACGAGGCAAAACATTTCAACGCATTATGAGCACGGCGTGGAAGACATCGAGACGAAAAGCCGACTTAATTCAATGTCGAGTGCATGACTTACGTCATACATTTGGGAGAAGACTTAGATCAGCAGGTGTTAGTTTGGAAGATAGAGAGGATTTATTAGGTCATAAATCTAATCGAATCACTACACACTACTCAAGAGCAGAAATTAATAACTTAATTGACGCTGTTGAGAAGATTGTAGAAAACAAACCCGAACACAAGTTTTTACGTGTCATTTGAAAGTCGCGTAATTTGAAATGATAGGGCTCAAAGTGGTAGTCATGAGTGGACTTGAACCACCGACCCCGGCATTATGAATGCCGTGCTCTAACCAGCTGAGCTACATGACCATACTTTTTGAAGGCGTGAATTTTCGTGCTTTTAAGCCCTTTTGTCAAGGACTTAAAAGCATTGATGAAGAAAAAACTGATTTTTTCTTATACGTTAAACCTAAAGTGGGTTACATCACCATCTTGCATAATGTACTCCTTACCTTGAACACCCAGCTTACCCGCCTCTTTTGCGCCTTGCTCACCATTGAACTCAACAAAGTCTTCGTAAGCGGTTATTTCTGCGCGAATAAAGCCTTTTTCAAAATCAGAATGGATAACACCCGCCGCCTGCGGTGCTGTTGCGCCCTTATTCACTGTCCAAGCACGAACCTCTTTAACCCCAGCGGTGAAATACGTCTGTAGTTTCAACAAGTTATAACCGGCTCTAATAACACGGTTCAAACCGGGTTCAGACAAACCCATCTCTTGCATAAACTCGACTCGTTCGTCTTCATCTAACTGGATAATTTCAGCTTCTAGCGCCGCGCAGACAGAAACAACGGCCTCACCTTGTTCTTCTGCTAATTTACTCACGAGATCTAGGTAGGGGTTGTTTTCGAAACCCTCTTCATCAACATTGGCCACGTATAACATCGGCTTCAATGTTAACAGCTGCATATCAGCTAACATTGCCAATTCATCTTCGCTTGCGCCTAAGGTTTTAAGGGTAATATCAACATCTAAATGAGCCAGCGCCTTCACCAAAAAATCTTTCCGTTTTAACTCATCTTTATTACCTGATTTAGAGGCTTTCGTTGCTTTCAACACCGCTCGTTCAAGTGATGCCATATCAGCGAGTGCTAACTCGGTTTGAATAACTTCAATATCCGCTAGCGGGTCAATTTTCCCTGACACGTGAATAATATCATCGTCTTCGAAACAACGAACCACGTGAGCGATAGCGTCTGACTCACGAATATTTGCTAAAAATTGATTACCTAGGCCTTCACCCTTTGACGCACCCGCAACAAGGCCGGCAATATCAACAAACTCAAAGGTGGTGGGGATAACACGCTCAGGCTTGACGATCTCGGCTAACTTATCCAAGCGTGGGTCAGGCACAGGCACGATGCCTGTATTCGGCTCAATGGTACAAAAAGGGTAATTTTCCGCGGCAATGGTAGCCTTGGTTAATGCATTAAAAATAGTGGACTTACCCACGTTTGGTAAACCAACAATTCCGCAATTCAGCGCCATAACGAGCTCTCTTCAAAATGGTAAAAGAGGGGATTATACGGTATCCAGCGACAATTATAAAAACTATCCCAGCACTTACACCGCACGCATGGCATCCAGTGCCCGACTCAAGTAAAATGCTTGTTTTACATTAATCGAAGCAAAGGTTTTCAATGAAAAATTATAAAATTGCCGTTATGGCCGGTGACGGTATTGGCCCAGAAATTATGCAAGAAGCCATTAAGGTGCTAAAACTCGTTGAACAACGTAATGATGTTACGTTTGAACTAATGCCCGCATTATTTGGTGCTTGCGCCTACTTTGAAACAGGTGATGCCTTCCCACAACAAACAAAAGACATTTGTGATGAAGCTGATGCGATTATTAAAGGCCCGATTGGTTTAAGCCACGAAGAATCTAAGAAAATCCCTATCGACAAGCAGCCTGAGCGTGGCGCGCTATTGCCAATGCGTCGCCGCTACAATACCTATGCAAATTACCGCCCAGTCTCATTACCACAAGGCTTAGCGCACTTCTCTCCGCTAAAGGCTGAGATCATCGGTGACGGCATTGACATTATGATGGTTCGTGAATTAGTTGGTGGCCTATATTTTGGCAACAAAGAAACCGGCATTAACGAAGACGGCTTACGTTATGTAAAAGAAACGCTGGAATACGATGAAGCGCAAATTCGTCAAATCATGCATCACGCGTTCAAACTAGCGAATAAACGTAAAAAAGTATTACACAATATCCATAAGAGCAACGTATTGAAATCTTCTGTCTTGTGGAACGAGATTATGGAAGAAGTGGCGGTTGAGTACCCTGATGTTAAGGTCATCAATATTCTTGTTGATGCGGTCGCCACGCTACTGTGCCTAAACCCAACACAGTTCGACGTGATGGTGATGGAAAATATGTTTGGCGATATCCTAAGCGACCAAGGCGGCGGTATTCTTGGCTCACTCGGCCTAATGCCTTCTGCTTGCCTAGGCGATGAAAAAGCCTATTACGAGCCATCACACGGCTCAGCGCCGGATATTGCGGGCAAAAACATTGCTAACCCTTACTCAATGATTGGTTCAGTCGCAATGATGCTTGAATACAGTTTTGGCATGGAAGATGAGGCTAAAAATGTTTGGGCTGCTATGCAGGGCGTATTCGCTGATGGCTTCTCAACCGCCGACCTTTCAAAACCGGGCAGTGGCGTTAATATGATTAGCACCGATGCTTTTGGTGACAAGGTGGTGGAAAAACTAAAAGCGATGCCAACTGTTTAACACACAGCTCGCGCATACAAAAAAGGCTTGCCCAGTTGGCAAGCCTTTTTTATTACTCATGAATACTTAATAAACTAGCTTTTCTCGTGCAACTGCAAGTTAATCATCCGTAACGCAGCCAAAATAGAGGCAAACACCTGATTCGAGTGAACACCACGTGTTTTATGCAGTTCATCATGATGATCCCAAGTAATCACACACTCAGTTAGCGCGCTAGTATGCCCGCCTTTGGGAATCCTCACCTCATAATCCACTAACTCAGGTAGCACCGTAGCATAAGGCGCTAAAGCCTTATTTACAGCATCGATAAAGGCGTCGAAACCACCATTACCAACACCCGAAGACGTCACCTGCTTGCCTTGTATATCAACCGATATATTAGCAATCGACGCTTCATCAATTTGACTGGTTACCGAGCAATCCAATAAACGAATATGCTTATAGTCTTCACTTTCCAGCACATCGGCGATGATAAACGGTAAATCCTCGGTCGTAATCGTTTGCTTCGAATCGCCCAAACGTACGATGCGCTCCAGTACCTTCTTCTGATTCTCTTCCGACAGGGTAATACCCAAACGCTCCAAGTTTTTACTTAACGATGCCTTACCGCTCATTTTACCCAAGGCATAACTGCGTGTTCGGGCAAACCGTTCGGGGCCTAACTTACTTTCGTAAAGACCACCTTTTTTATCACCATCGGCGTGAATACCGGCTGTTTGAGTGAATACATCTGCGCCAATAACCGGCGCATTCGCCGATACCCATTTGCCAGAGAAATTCTCCACCATATTACTCAGGCGCATCAAATGACTTTCATCGATGGATAAACGCATCCCCATCTTGTCACGCAAGACGACACAAACCTCAGACACCGAAGCGTTACCGGCCCGTTCACCCAAGCAATTAACCGTGCAATGAATGGTATTAATGCCGGCGCGTACCGCCGCCATAATATTCGCCGTTGCCAAGCCGTAGTCGTTATGCGGATGAAAATCGAATTGCTGTTCGGGATAACGTGCGCACATATCACTCAAGCTATCGAACACTTCCTCAGGCGACATCACCCCGAGGGTGTCCGGCAACATAAAGTGGTCAATGCCCGCATCTTTAATGCTATCCATAAAGCCAAACACATAATCACGGCTATCAGCATAACCATTCGACCAGTCTTCAAGGTATACGTTAACCTTCAAACCACACTCTAAGGCATAGTTTACCGTTTGCAGAACCTGCTCTACGTGCTCTTCTAGGGTTTTACCGAGCTGCTCACGACAGTGCTTTTCACTGCCCTTGGTCAACAAGTTAATCACCCTGCCATTAGCCGCAACAATCCAATCCACGCTGCGCTTATGGTCGGCAAAACCTAAGATTTCTACCGCATTTTCAAAGCCCTCGGCTTTCGCCCATTCATTGATATTGCGAACGGCCTCTTGCTCACCGTCAGAAACGCAGGCAGAAGCAACTTCAAGCCGATCCACCCGTAGTGACTCCAACAAGGCTTTAGCTATGCTCACCTTTTCGGCAGGCGAAAACGACACCCCTTGCGTTTGCTCACCATCACGCAAGGTGGTATCCATCACCTGAATATATCTAGCTTCGGTATCCATCAATTATTTCCAAATTGCCTTTTGGTTATGCCCAAAGCCAAGGAAAGCGCTGCTTATGCCCTTCTTCATACTCTGAAATTTTATCAACGTGCTTCAGTGTTAAACCGATATCATCAAAACCATTCAGCAAGTTTTCTTTGCGGAATGGGTCAATTTCAAATTTAAAACCATTACCCGCCGGCGTGGTTATTTGTTGATTTTCGAGGTCAACAACAAAACTCACACCTTCGTTAGCGTCAATTTCAGCCATTAAAGCGCTTAATTGAGCCGGATCAACTTGGATCGCCAAAATGCCATTTTTAAAGCAGTTATTGAAGAAAATATCCGCATAACTGGTTGAGATAATAGTATTAAAACCATAGTCAGCAATCGCCCAAGGCGCGTGCTCTCTAGATGAACCACAACCAAAGTTATCACCCGCCACGAGTACTTTTGCACCTTTAAAAGCCGGTTTATTAAGCTCAAAGTCTGGGTTTTCAGTAACGCCGTCGTTATTAAAACGCCAGTCATGAAATAAATGTACACCAAACCCCGTGCGCTCAACTTTTTTCAAGAACTGCTTAGGAATAATTTGATCGGTATCCACATTATTGCGGTTCATCGACGCGGCAATACTCTCGTGTTTTTTATATGCTTCCATTGTATTAACCTATTTTGCTGATATCGACGAAATGACCTGCAGCGGCTGCAGCGGCTGCCATTGCTGGAGAAACCAAGTGCGTACGACCGCCTTTACCTTGACGCCCCTCGAAGTTACGGTTTGATGTTGATGCACAACGTTGCCCATCTTTTAATTCATCACCATTCATCGCCAAGCACATAGAACAGCCTGGCTCACGCCATTCCCAACCGGCGTCTTTAAAGATAACGTCAATACCTTCTTTTTCAGCTTGAAGCTTCACGTGGAACGAACCGGGTACCGCAATCGCAGTAACCCCATCGGCTACTTTCGTGCCTTTAGCGATATTCGCAGCATCACGGAAGTCTTCAATACGGCCATTCGTACATGAACCAATAAACACATAATCAATATTAATATCGGTGATATTCATATTGGCTTCTAAGTCCATATATTTCAGCGCGCCTTCACAAGCTAGTTTTTTACCCGCGTCGGCAAAGCTTTCCGGTGCTGGCACAACGCTGTTAACACCAACAACTTGCTCAGGTGATGTACCCCAAGTGACTTGCGGTGAAATATCGCCCGCATCCAAGGTCACGATAGCGTCGAATTCAGCGCCTTCATCAGTAACCAGTGACTCCCAGTACTCGATAGCTTTATCCCAATTCGCGTCTTTAGGCGCAAACTCTTTACCGTCTAGGAATTCATAAGTTTTCGCATCAGGCGCCACCATACCGGCACGCGCACCCGCTTCAATCGCCATATTACAAACCGTCATACGGCCTTCCATTGATAAAGCTTCAATCGCCTCACCAGCGTACTCAATCACATAACCGGTACCACCCGCAGTACCCGTTTTACCAACGATCGCCAAGGCAATATCTTTCGCCGTACAGTGCTTGGACAATTGCCCATTAACTTGTACCAACATGGTTTTAGACTTTTGCTGAGGCAAGGTTTGTGTCGCCATGACGTGCTCAACTTCTGAAGTACCGATACCAAAGGCTAAAGCACCAAAAGCACCGTGAGTTGCCGTGTGGCTATCACCACAAACGACGACCATACCTGGGTGAACAAAACCGTGTTCAGGCACAACAATATGAATAACACCATTATCCGGGCTTTCCATATCGTATAAGTTCAGGCCGTTTTCTTCACAGTTAACCGCCATGGTTTCAATTTGTTTTTTTGCAATCGGGTCAGCAATCGGCAAATCGCGATTCTTCGTTGGCACACAATGGTCCATTGTCGCTAGAATGCTGTGTGGATTACGAACCTTTCTCTTCGACATGCGCAAGCCTTCAAATGCTTGCGGGCTAGTCACTTCGTGCATCAAGTGTCGGTCTACATATAATAGAGGAGCCTGCCCTGTCTCTTGATGGACAAAATGGCTTTCCCATATCTTTTCATACATTGTTTTTTTCATAATTCTTTCCAAATCTTGAGCTCTACACTTGAACCTTAACACTTCAATAGAGAATTGATGGTCGACCCTCGCCGAATGAACCCTGAATTATCGCTAAATTCGTTGTTTTTTTCAAGCCGATGATTTTAATAAGATAAATTGCATCATCAATAATCCACCAAACTAACATTAGGCAATCTCACGCTAACATAACACCGCAGGCACTTTTCTTCAGGCAATAAAAAAGGCTTAACAAATGTTAAGCCTTTTTAAATATGGAGCTGGTGAGAGGATTCGAACCACCGACCGGCTGATTACAAATCAGCTGCTCTACCAACTGAGCTACACCAGCGTCAGCGCGTGTATTCTAATCGAAGTAAAAATATGACGCAACGCCTAACAGCTAATTTTATTGATGATATTTGCCTTTCCCAGCCTAAACTCAGATAAAAGCGAACGCACCGACGCAAGATCAGCCTCTGACTTCAAACTTATCGCATAAACAAACCGCTGTTTAAGCCTCATCACCGCCTTAATGTTTTTGCCCTGTAGTTGTTTAAGCCGCCGCTCAGCACGTGACTCCTCAGCAAACAAACCCAACGATATGACGCCCTTATCAACCCCAGAGGGAACCAGCCAAAGGTCAGAAACCCCTTTCGTTTTCAAGTCTTTTACATCCTGTAAAGATTGCTGCCAACTGTCGGCGACGGGAAGAACCAACCAAAACTCTTCAGCTACTAACAAACGACTCAGTGAGGCCGCAAGTTGCTGAGCTTGCATTGCAGACAATAACCGAGCGGCTTCTTTTTGCGAAGCAATACCATTAATAAGGAAGCAGCTATCAATGACAAGCTCCTCGACAACAGGCAAACTAACCACCACCTCATGGGCGACCGGCTCCTCCGGCTTAGCAACAAACACCGGCTCCTCAACCTCCCGCAAACTTAGCTGCTGTAGTCCAGCAACTTCAGCTAAAAACTTATCGGCTTCGCTTATTTCGCTTTGTTGCGAGTTCAGCCCCCAAAAGAAATAAACGACATTAACGAACACCAGCATCAAACAGAACCGCTTCACTCAGCGTCCTCCACCACTAAACGCAAACCCAGAAAAACCAACTCAGGCTCTTCGTGACAAGGCCGCTGCAAACCTCTCCGCAAGCTGTGTGCATGCCCACCCGTTAACACTAGGGTGAGCTCCTGCTTGCATTCAAGTTCGACTTCAGCCACTTTTTGACAGACAAATGCTTGTAGCATTTGCTCGATACCTAACAAAACCGCCTCCGTGGTATTCTTGCCAAGCAGCTTAATTTGCGCATCGGCGGCTAGCTGAATTTTCTGCGTATTCTGTAACAAACTGCGTTTCATCAAATCCGCCCCTGGCACGATAAAGCCACCGAGGTGCTGCCCACTCGCCGTCAGAAAATCCATCGTTAACGCCGTACCACTATCAACCACGCATAACAACCCAGAATACTGCTGGTGCGCTGCAATCATCGCCAACCATCGATCAACCCCTAGCTGCGCGGGTTTTTCATACGCGTTCGTCACCCCACAGGCACTCAACTGACTCTTAACAAACACCGGTTCGATATGAGAATTCCTCCTCGTCCACGCCTTTAGCGCCGATTCAAAATCACCACTCGCCACACTAGCAACGTAAACCCCTATAAGTGGCCGAGCAGCAACCTCGCCTAAAGCATCATCTAAGCTCACGTCATTCGTCGCAGACCCTTCAGCAAGCACTTTAGCCTGCTGACATAACTGCCATTTCAGCGCGGTATTTCCTCGGTCAATAAACAGCCTTAACATTCACTTAAGCGCAAGCTAACCTCACCCGACATAATTAACTGCGTTTCCCCACTGGGTTTTAACAACACCAGCTCTCCACTGGGAGAAATACCCTTCGCCACACCCTGAGTCACTTTTTCTCCGGATAGGATGCGTACGTTTTTATTTTTATAACAATCAAAGTCATTCCATGGTTTTACATAGGGCGCTAAGCCCGTCGCTTCATAGCTGGCCAACATATCGAGCACTCGCTCGATTAGCTTAGCCGCGAGCTTATTTCTACCGATCTCCCCGCCATATGCTGTACAGATATCGACCCACGGCTGATCGATATCCGTCGATGCTTGCGAACTCATTTGGTAATTAATACCGATACCCACCACCACCGAGTAGCCGCCCTGACTTTCGCCTTGGATCTCAACCAGAATCCCTCCCAGCTTTTTCCCTTGCCACAGAATATCATTCGGCCACTTTAGGCCATGCCCACTCAAGCCCAACTCTTCCAATGCCCGACAAACCGCAACACCGCAAGCTAGACTCAAACCAGACAAAGCGGCGATGCCGCTCTTAAAACTCCAAATAAATGATGCATAAATATTTTGCCCATACGGCGACACCCAAGCCTTACCTAAGCGTCCTCGGCCCATAGTTTGCATTTCAGCCAGACAAACCACGCCATTAGGCAAAGGTTTGAGGCTATTTTGCTGCAATAAATGATGGTTAGTGGAGGGGCAAACATCGAGTAGGTCGAGCCTGGCGACTAGCGCCCGCTTATCGGCCGAGATGTTGTTGATAATTTGCTCTGCTTCGAGCAACTCCAAGGCTTGTTTGAAGCGCGTTCCCTTACCGCTTACCGCGTGCAACTCAAAGCCCATTCGCTCCAGCGCCTTTAAGTAGTTCCAAGCCGAGGTGCGACTCACCGCAAGCTCATCGGCTAATTGTTGGGTAGAAAAAAAGCGGCCACTGGCCAGCTTCTTTATTACAATTTGATGCTTATCTGTTAATTCCATAAAAAAAGCATACCAGCTTCGCGCTCACGGCATAAGCTTAAAACACAGCTATCTAGGACGGCGCGTTATGCTCACGAATATCATTCATTTGTTTTTTAACCACGTGACGAATCAATAAGTCTCTATCCTCATCGTTCAAACAAACAAACTCAACCGCCGCCCGATACGCCTTAGTTTGAGGCTGACAAGAGACAACCTTTGCATAAGTCTTAATGCTCGTTAACGATGGTTGTAAGGCAAAGCGAACTTCAACAAAATCATCCGAGTTTAACGGCTCATTTACCGTAAAAGCCAAACCAGAACCGCTGATATTAACCGCCTGAGTGCTCTTCACAAACAGTTCATCAGCACCCATCATAATGTGCTGCGCTAAGAGGTCAATTTTACTGTCGATATGCGCTAAATAACGCGCAACTTCCGGCGCTTCTTTTTCAACCCGTCTAAAATGAATCCGCGAAACCTCCCGCATTCGTTCCAGCTCATTGGCTAAAGAACCCGCCTCCCCTATCCGTAAAGTCACCGCGTCTTGCTCAACTACACTCGCGGGGACCAGGCGGTAGCTTAAGGCTACATCATCATCTATCCTAAAAAAACCTCTACGCTCTTGCTCTTCTTGGTTCATTCACCCCTCACTACGTCTAAAATTGGATCAACTGAATCTTGCGGCATCTCACCCTGAATTAAAATAATTTCCACTCGCCTATTTTGCGCACGGTTAGCTGGCGTATCGTTGGCCACCAAAGGAACCGTATAAGCATGACCCTCAATAATCAAACGATTTTCATCCACCGAGCCATCGGTTAACAAATTCTGCGCCACCATTAGCGCCCGCGCTGCCGATAACTCCCAGTTAGATCGGTATAAACCCGCTTTAATTGGGATATCATCGGTATGACCTGCCACCGTCACTGTTCCCTCACTGCCATTAACCACGGCCGTGATTTTTTCCATCACCGCTACAAACGCGGGGTTAAACTCGGCACTGCCCGATGGGAATGAGCCTTTTTCATGAATCCGAATAATTACCCTCGACAAATCAGTCGCTACGCTGAGCATTTTCTGCTCAACTTCTTCGACCATGAATTCTTTAATTTCTTCAGCCAACTCTTCGGCGGCGTCAATTTTTTCCTTCTTCGCCTCAACGTATTCGGTAACGATTTGCGCTTTTTCTTCGTTATCTTTTAGCTTATCGGCCTGTTCTTTCTTTTTCTCCTTGGAATCTGAATCCGAGTCCTTTCCTAGCACTTCCTTTTCTACCTCGGTCGTTTGTTGGCGCACGTCATCAAGGATGGTACGTTCGCCCTGTGCCGGGGTAAAGTGTTCAGCCACCACACTGGTGCCTTTGACAATCTCATAAGCAATCACCTTACGTTGCACACCAAACGCATCATTAAGCGAGGCCGCCATCTTTTTAAAGCGATTCGCATCCATCGTCGCCATCGACAATAACAACACAAAAAAGCACATCAATAACGACATTAGATCAGCAAAGGTGCCCATCCATGCTGGCAGACCTTCTATACACTTAGGACATTTCTCATCACTCATAATTGTCGCCGCTCACTATTTAAGCGTCTTCAGCCTCGGCATCGCCTATCGCCGAACGCTTACTTTCTGGCAAATAGGTTTTCAACAAGGTTTCCAATACCCGCGGATTCATTCCTTCTTGGATACTTTGCACGGTTTCCAGAATAAGCGCTTTATTGAGCCGCTCGTTATTACAAATCCCTTCTAGCTTCGCCGACATTGGCAAGGCAAATGCGTTCGCAATAACCGCACCATACAAGGTTGTTAATAATGCCACCGCCATCGCTGGGCCAATAGATGCAGGGTCCGACATATTCGCTAACATTTGCACCAAACCAACCAAGGTACCAATCATTCCCATCGCCGGCGCCATATCTCCGACAGCCTTCCACATATTTTGTCCCACTTCATGCCGCTCAATAGCCAAATCCATATCTCGACTTAACAGCTTATTCACCATCGCCGCATCATGGCCATCCACACACAGGGTCAAACCACGTTTTAGGAACTCATTATCGACCTCTTGATCCTCTAGTGCCAACAAGCCATTCTTACGCGCAATATCGGCCAATTCAACCGCTTTTTCAATCAGTTCGACGGGGTTATCATTTTTATTCATGAAGGCCTTCATCGCCACCTTAAATGAACCTAAAAACTCACCCAATGACAACTGCATCAGAGTCACCATAAAGGTGCCAACCACCACAATCAATACCGATGGCACATCGACAAACATCAGTACGTCACCACCCGTTGCGATAGCACCAATGATGACGCCTAAACCACCTAGAAATCCAACTAGTGTTGCTATATCCAAAACTATTTCCTTTTGTTTTTTTATTCTCTCAAGCGAGCCGCTCAACACACTCAAACTTTAGCAGAAAAAATGCTTTTTAACAGACTGAGTTAATAAATAAACCACCGCTAAGTAGCCTAGTAATCGCCCCCGTCTTACTGCTTAGTAAGCCTTAAGTAAAAATACTTTGTAAGGCAAAGAAGAAAATTATTGCAAGCACACCGCCGATTGGCAAGGTAATCACCCACGACATAAATATTCCACGCACCACCTGCATATTCAACGATGAAATACCTCTCGCCATGCCAACCCCTAAGACTGCACCGACCATCGTATGAGTCGTCGAAATAGGCAGACCCATGCCTGAGGCCAATACAACCGTTGAAGCCGCCGATAAGGTACAGCAGAAACCTCGACTCGGCGTTAATTCGGTGATTTTTGAACCCACCGTTTCAATCACTTTGCGGCCATACATCGCCAAACCTAAAACGATACCCACCCCGCCAACAAATAATATCCAGATCGGTAACGGTGAATTTTGCGACAGTTCGCCCGACATCACGATGCTATTAATCGCCGCCAATGGGCCAATCGCATTCGCCACATCATTCGAACCATGAGCAAACGCCATCGCACAGGCGGTCAACACCATTAACGCGCCAAATATTTTTTCTACGTTGGCGTAATGAAAGTCGCGATCCGCCTTCGGATCAAATTTCACTCGACTAACGAGAAATTTACCCAATAACGTTGTCAAGGCACCACAAACTAAAGCAGCGGTCACCGATTCGCTCACCGTTAAATCTAGACCCACGTGTTTCAGGCCCTTCATTATCGTCACCAAAGCCAATACAAAACCCACTAAAAACACATAATAAGGCACATATTTCCGAGCGTTCTCCAAGGGTTTTTCTGTATCCAAAATAACTTTTTGAATCGAACGGAATAACACATATGAAAGAACACCTGCCAGTAGCGGCGACGTAACCCAGCTCATCACAATCGTCCCTAATTTACCCCAGTACACCGCATCCATGCCAATACCAACAATCGCAAAACCAACGATTGAACCCACAATGGAATGGGTCGTCGACACCGGCCACCCCTTAAATGAGGCAATTAACAGCCAAGTCCCCGCCGCCAGCAATGCCGCTAACATGCCAAAAACCAGCACCTCAGGTGTTGCCCCCAAATCGCTCACATCGACAATGCCTTTACGAATCGTCGAGGTCACCTGCCCACCGGCCAAAATAGCACCGGCAAATTCGAATATCGCGGCAATAATAACCGCTTGTTTAATGGTAATCGCCTTTGAGCCCACCGATGTCGCCATCGCATTGGCCACGTCGTTTGCGCCAATACCCCAGGCCATAAATAAACCAAAAATAACCGCTAAAACTAAATAAGTAGTTGCGTAATCCATCTTAATACCTCGCTTATTTAGCCAACATCAATTGAAAACGACGACCCACGCGCTCAGCATCATCTGCAATTTGCGCAATCGAGCCAATAATGCGATACATAAACATCACATCCACCGCATATAAGTCTTTTTCCACCGCAAACAAGTCGGCGCGTAAATCCACCTGAATCCTATCGGTCGCCGACTCTAACTCGTCTAGTTCGGCGAGCATCACTTCAACCACGTGCACCGCGTGCCCTCGGAAACCTGTTTCGACTAATTCATCCAGCTCATTCACCACGCGTAAGGCCTGATGACACGTATCAACCGTCGCCTTCACTAACTCAATCGCACGTTTTGCGGCTTGTTCAGGAAACTGTAATTGTCGACCGACAACGATACCCGCAATATCACGCGCGCGGTTAGCCAATAAATCTTGAATCCGCAGTGTATCCAGCAAGTCCTGACGCTCAATCGGCATAAACAAGCCGGTTGGCAGTTGCTCACGTAAGGTGTGTTTTTTCTCATCGGCTTTCTGCTCTAGACCGGCTATTCGCTGATAATCTTCCGCTACCGCCGCAGTATCACCAGCCGCCATATGTTCAAATAAATCAATTAGTTGAGCAACACATTCATCGACTATCGTCATATGTGCTTGTAACGGTGCCACCGGTGATGTGCCGAATAAACCAGAAAGATAATTTTTAGATGCCATGGTGGGAACCCTTTATTACGTTAAATTTTGCTGCATAATAATGCCTATCGCCCAATTAACCTAATAATAGGCCAAAAAAAAGCCCCGACATCCTATCAGGGCCAAAACAATAATATATTTTAGTTTTACTTAGAACTTAGCTTTCAGGTCAATCTGCCATGTATCTGAATCTAAATCACCGTTCAACTTGCCAACTTCAGAATCAATATATGTTGTACCTACACTGAAACTCTTATTGATTTTGTATGATAATTTATAACGACTACCTTCAGAATCAGTACGTCCACCGGCAAAGTCAGAATCATTAAATGCGCCGTTTACCGCATTAAGTTCTGTTTCTCGGTAATCATAACTCGCTTTCCAAGCACCCATTTTTGCCTGTACACCCAATAACCATGCCGTGTCTTGATCTTTATTCGCGCCATCAGCATCACTATTTACAACATACTGCCCGTAAAACTTAAGCGGCAAAGGCGCTTTTACACTGATGGAACCAAACATTTCCTGTAACGAATACTTTGTTGCATCGTTTCCGCCACCGCTTGTAAAAGCAAGTGCTTTGTTTTGGTCATAATCATAAATACTTGCCCCTAACATTGCTTTGGCACCAGTAATTTTGAATTTAGCCGCTACTTGTCCATAACGCATCGTTTGATCTTCATCAAAGCTGTAACCATCAACATCATCTAATACAAAGTGGCCAACAGAACCCATGATTTTTGCACCGCCTAAGTTTGCGGTATAACGTGCAGCAGCACCTTCTGGGTTAACATCACCATCCCACACAAGACCACCAGATACTTGCTCCCAAGGCTGTTTTATTTTACCGCCCATAAGCTCTAAATTTTCTAGCGGCTGCCAGTTAATATAAGCTCTATCGAAATAGACCGTATCGTTGGTAAAGCCATCGCCCATAGTTTTGTTTGTCGATGTAGCCCCACCTGAAGAAGCCAATCTAACACCCGCTTGCACATTATCAGCAACCGCGCCTTCAACGGCTATACGAGCACGGTAGCGCTGACGATCTTCACGCTTAGAAGAGCCATTCGTATCATTACGAAACTCTTGGCGTAAGCGCAAGTCACCCTTAACTTTAAGTTTACCCGCCCAAGCCATTTTTTTAAGCAATGCTGACGACTCAGAAGGCTTATCAGCTTTCGCTAGTAAAGCATCATATTGACTCGTTGAAATCGAACCGTTTGCTTTAAGAATATCCAATAACTCCTTATCTGCTGCAAAAGCTGCTGGCGCAGCGACTAAAGTAGCCCCCAGTATTGTCGCTTTAATAGCCCTTGATAATTTTGTTGTTTTCATTATTGTTCCCGGTTATTTAATAGATTAATGTTTAATTCGAAATGATTTTAAATAAGCAATGTGACAAGGCCGTGACAGCCCAGTGACATTTGTTGTTTTTATCTTTTTCGCAACAAAAAAGGCCAGCGATACGCTGACCTTTTTTGAAACCTAGTCGATGACAAGTATTTAAAGGTGCTGCTCTAAATCCTTAAGATCAATATGCCTCACGTCTTTGCCTTTCACCAAATAAATCACGTATTCACAAATATTGCAGGAACGATCACCAATTCTTTCCAAGGCGCGTGCCGACCATAATAAATCGATCGAAGCGTGTATTTTCCGCGGGTCTTCCATCATATAGGTGATTTGCTGACGCGTGAGGTTCTCGTAATCCTTATCCACCTTACTATCTAAGCCGATCACCTCAAATGCATCCTCAACATTTTTACGGGCGAAAGCGTCTAGACTTCTGTTCAACATCTCTTTGACTCGGTTGGCCATCTGCTCGATGCAATCGAAGGTATCCGGTAGCGCTCCGCGTTTAACTAGGTCAATCGCTTGGCGTGCAATCCGTTTTGCCTCATCTCCCATCCGTTCCAAATCATTGGTGATTTTAATAATCGCCATAATAAGCCGTAAATCAGTTGCCGTCGGCTGACGCATCACGATGATGCGATTGCACATCTCATCAATTTGCACATCTAAGGTATTAACTTTCACATCATCTTCAATCACCTTCTCTGCCAAAGCCTTGTCACAGCTGAGTAATGCCGTGACCGCACTTTCAATTTGCTGATAAACCAAGCCGCCCATTTGTAAGACGCTAGTCGTTACCTCATCAACCTCTTCATCAAACTTATGTGATATATGCTCTCCTGAACCCATGACTCTCTCCTTAGCCGAAACGACCACTAATATAATCTTCTGTTTGTTTAACCGAGGGTTTCATAAAGATATTATCTGTTTGATCAAACTCAATCATTTCCCCCAAGTACATAAACCCCGTGTAATCCGAAATACGCGCCGCTTGCTGCATGTTATGGGTAACAATACAAATACTATAACTTTCACGCAACACCGAAATCATTTCCTCAATCGCCAAAGTCGAAATTGGATCTAGCGCACTGGTCGGTTCATCGAATAAAATCACTTCCGGTTTTAAAGCAATCGCCCGTGCAATACATAAACGCTGCTGCTGACCACCACTCAAACCACGTGCATCATGATTCAAACGCTCTTTCACTTCACCCCATAAGGCCGCATCACGCAGAGAATTTTCTACGATCTCATCAATATCGGCTCTTTTTTTAACCCCCGACAATTTCAAACCATAAGCGATGTTTTCATAAATGGTCATCGGGAAGGGGGTCGGTTTTTGAAAAATCATCCCGACCCGCTGCCTTAATCGAATCATCTCCGCTTCTTTTTTCAGCGATAAAATGTCGGTATAACTTTCACCATCGGGGTTGAGTAGCTGAATAGCTCCGTCATAAACGTGCCCCGGGTATAAATCATGGATACGATTCATTCCCCGCAATAAGGTCGACTTGCCACAACCACTTGGGCCAATCAGCGCCGTCACTTTATTCTTTTCGATCGGCAGAGAAATACCCTTTAACGAGGGTGCCGCCGCACCCTTATAGGTAAAACGCAGGTTTTGCACTTCCATCATATTACTCATTGCTCAACGTCTCTTGTCATTACTGGCGTATCGGCCAATTAAATTAATCACTAACACCATCGCGGTGAGTAAGAATGCCCCAGTCCAACCCAGTTGTACCATTTCCTCGTCGGGCATGGTCGCGAGGTTATAAATTGAAACGGTTAGCGACGGGAATGTCCCGGTTAAGTCGGTAGACCAAAACTCGCTCGAACCACTGGTATAAAGTAAGGGGGCGGTTTCGCCAACCACTCGTGCAAACGCCAATAAAATCCCGGTAAGAATCCCCGCTTTCGCATAACGAATAACGATATTCATCGTGACGTGGTATTTCGACGCACCAATCGCGATACCTGCTTCACGTAATTCGACCGGTACCAATTTCAACATATCATCGGTCGTTCGCACAATAATCGGCACCATCAAAATAAACAGCGCCAATACACCAGCCCAGCCACTGGTATGCCCTGTCGGGATCACCACAATCGCATACACGAAGGTGCCCACCACGATCGATGGTGCCGACATCATCACATCACTCAAGTCACGGATAAACTCGGTGAGTTTGGAGTCCCCCCCATATTCCTGCAAATAAACCCCGGCTAAAATCCCCACCGGGATACCTATCACCGTGGCCACCCCCGACATGATAATTTGCCCGACAATCACATTCCGTAAACCACCCTCGATCAAATCATGGGTAAACACCTGCAAACTCAAGCCCGCCAACCCTTTTGCACACAGGGTGAATAAGATCCAGCCTAAGAAGAACAACCCGATCAACGCAGCCAGCGTTGAAAAAATCAAAAATAGACGATTCGCTATTAAACGCATTATTTCCGCCTCAAAAAGTAGAATTTAGCGACACCAATCACAATAAAGCTCAGGATGAATAACACCAGTGCCAAGTAAAATAAAACCGACAAACTTAAGCCACTCGATTCGGCAAAGCTATTGGCCAGCACCACCGGAATCGAATTGGTTGGGTCGGTGACCTTGCCAGCGAATTGATAAATGCCACCAATAACAAAGGCCACCGCCATGGTTTCACCCATCGCTCGGCCAAAAGATAGAATAATCGAACCAATAATGCCGGCTTTCGCATAGGGGAACACCACGTCCTTAATCACCTCTAACTTGGTTGCTCCCATCGCATAGGCGGATTCTTTTAACATATCAGGCACCGTACTAATCGCGTCACGACTCAGCGCCGCCATAAAGGGGATCACCATGATTGCCAGCACCAAACCCGCAACCAATAAAGATACCGTGTTGCCACCAAAAATACTCGCGATAAATGGCCCAAAATAAAACAAGCCCCACATCCCATAAATAATACTGGGAATAGATGCCAATAACTCAATCGCTACCCCCACCGGTTTAGCAATAGAACTGCTAGCAATTTCGGCTAAGAACACCGCAATTCCCATCGCAATAGGAATTGAAAACAGCATCGCAATCAAGGTTGAGAAAATAGTTCCAACGATCGGCACTAAGGCACCGTACACTTCTCGAGTCGTGTCGTCGCTAGCGTCCTCATCGTCCATGATGAAGTCATCCTCATCATCGATAAAATCATCATCGCCGCCATCCGTAGAATCGCTTCCTGTAAGCTCATCGCTGCTCTCAAGCTGCCCGCCTGCAGCGACTAAAGGCTCTTCAACCCCCCAGCGAGTCTCAATCAAAAAACCCACACCAAAGGCCTCAATAGCCGGTTTCGCCGACCAATATAAAACCAGCGTCGTCGCGGCCAAAATAACAAACAATAGACCTGCGCTAAGCTGAGATAATTTTTTAAAAATCAGTTCCATTACAACCCTTAATTTAATCAAAAACCCCCTCAACAAAACGTCGAGGAGGCTCTACAGTACCGTATAAAGCTAGAAGGCTTTCAAGGCTTATTTTAACCCTTTCTCTACCCAATAACCTTGGATCTTTTTGATGACCGCTGCCGGTAAAGAGACATAACCTACTTTTTCAATCAAGCTATTCTTCTTCGTTAATGCATAATCAAAGAACTTAATCACTTCTTTTGAATTTTCCCCGAGCTGTGGAACCAGAGCAAAGGTTGCTGTCACAATCGGGTAGCCCTTAGGTGGGTATGCGATATTGGCATAAAAATCTTTTTTCGGGTCTAGGTCAGCATAGGTTGCCGCTGCTTCAAACGAACCGGGTGTTGGTTTTACAAAAGCCTGCTCACGGTTTTCAATAATAGCCATGTCTAAGCCATTCTTTTTTGCATCGGCATAATCAACGTAACCGATAGAAAAGGCGTTGCTCTTGATTGCGGTAGCAACACCAAAGTTACCTTTACCCGCGATACGGTTTGTTGACGGCCAATCAACCACTTTTTTAGCACCAATCTTTTTACGCCATTCTTTATTCATTTTGCTCAAATAATAAGTAAAAGCAAAGGTAGTGCCTGATTTATCACTACGGTGAACAAAGAGGATCTTTTCATGCGGCAAAGTTATGCTCGCATTGTCCGCTTTAATTTCAGCGGCGTCCCAGTACTCAATATTACCCAACATAATGCCAGAGATCGCCTTCTCACTTAGCTTCATGCCACTAACACCTTCGACATTATAGGCAAAAGTAATCGCACCAATCGCCGTAGGAAACATCACCAAACCTTTTTTAGCCAACACTTTTGACTTTAAAGGTTTGTCGGTTCCACCAAAATCCACGTGACCCGCTGACACTTCCTTAATACCGGAACCACTACCTGTTGGTGAATAATTCACTTGATTGCCGGTGTCTTCGTAATATGCTTTGCTCCACGCTTTATAGGCTGGGTACGCGAAACTTGAACCGGTGCCTTCAACCTTTGCTGCGTGTGCCGCAGCTCCCATAGTTAAACTAAGAACGCCTAGTGCTAATGCCTTTTTAAATTTCATTTTTTTTCCAATTGTTTGAGTAACCGGTAAAGCCAAGCTCTACCATGGAAGCCAGTTTATGCTTGTTATATGGCATTATAATGAATGCTATATGACAGTTGAATGACAAGCCCCGACTAATTCTTGCGAGCAACTCGACTGGCCGGCAAAACGCACTGAAAACGACTGCCTTCACCGACGCTGCTTTTAATCTGCAACTCACCTTCGTGCCGCTCAAGCTCGTGTTTAACAATCGCTAAGCCTAAGCCGGTACCCGCTTTATTCATCACATTATTTTCTGGCACCCGATAAAAACGTTCGGTTAAGCGCGCCAAGTGCCTAGCCGAGATACCACGCCCTGTATCCTTAACGGCAAGCACCGCCTCCGCTCGATCATTTAACGTACAGGAGACGCGCACCTCGCCATTCGTCTCGGTGTAATGAAGCGCATTGGCAATCAAATTACGCAAAACGGTTAACAAGGAGTTTTTATTCCCCGTCAACTCCAGCTTTTCACTCAGATCAAACGCTAAGACTAGCGATTTAGCTTTCGCTAACGCTTGAAACTCGTCCTCTAGTTGCTCAAACAAATCGTGCACCTTAATAACCGCTTTTGAGTTCTCCACCCCACCTTCATCGAGCTTACTCAGCTGCAATAACTCATCGATCATCGTTTGCATTTTAAGCACCTGCTGGTCGACCTTTTGTAGCGAATGACTGACCGGCTTATCGGCCAAGGACGTCGAGGCCAATAACATCTCCACATAACCCTTCATTACCGTTAACGGGGTTCTTAACTCGTGTGAGGCATTTGAGATAAAGTCTTTCCGTACCTGACTGGCTCGCTCCAAGCGAGTCACATCACGCACCAACAACAAACGTGCATCGTCACCGTAAGGCAGCGCCCTGACTTCGATTTTCTCAATTGCCCAGTTAGCCTCTAAGGCGGGTGACTCAACCACCACCGCGGTTTCCGCTCCAAGCTGTAATACCTTATTTAATCGCGGATGGCGTAACAGTTGATCGATAATTTTCCCCCGGTCCGTTTTCTGCAAACCGAGCAACCCCAAAGCTCGCTCATTCACCCACTGAATTTCATTATTGGCCGACAAGATAACCACTCCATCTGGGTAAACACCCACCAATTTTTTAAATCTCTCGCGCTGCGCTTTGGCACCATCTCGCCGCGTTAAACGTTGTTTTTTAATGCGGAATAAGTGTTGTGCCAGCTGACCAAACAAACCCAGTTCGAACGGCACATTATCAATATCAGCCTTCTGCGCCCAATCGTATAACTGCTGCAAACGATGAAACTGAAACAGCGTGTACAGCAACATGAAAACCAATCCGAACCAGGCGGTGTAACCCAGCAAAAAACCTAGTAGGCACGCACCAAACAAACCCGCTAAAAGCACATTACGTTCGTACTTCCAATCCATGTTCATACCTTAGTGCCCACCAACTTATAACCAAAACCACGCACCGTTTGCACCAAGTCGGCACAGCCCTGAGCATCTAAAATCTTTCTTAAGCGACGGATATGCACATCCACCGTACGATCCTCTACATACACATTATCGCCCCAGACATTATCCAGCAGCTGATTACGCGAATAGACCTTGTTCGGGTGTGAGGCAAAGAAGCTTAGCAGCTTATATTCTGTCGGACTCATCATCACATCAATGTCATTGATCGCCACCCGATGACTATCGGGGTCGATTAACAAGGGGCCTATTTTAATCACCGAGGAAACTACCGTTGTATCAACCCGTCGCAACACCGCCCCCATACGTGCAATCAATTCACGCACTGAAAATGGCTTGGTCATATAGTCATCGACGCCTGTTTCTAAACCAGAAATTTTGTCATCCTCAGCACTTCGTGCGGTTAACATAATAATCGGAATCCGCTTATTATCATCTTGGTTCTTTAAAAACTTAACCCAATCAGGACCACTGATTCCGGGTAACATCCAATCCAATAAAATAATATCAGGGGTTGAATCGCGTAGCGACTCCTGCGCCTTCATCACATCAATACACCAAGTCACCTTGATGCCACTTGACTGCAAGGACAGCTGTAACATTTCGCCAATGTCTTCATCGTCCTCGACCAGTAATACATTCATTTTTTCCATAAGAACAACCATTTATAATTATTTTTCATACACTACACGGGCTTTGTGACGAGCTTGTGACAACTCAAGCAATATCCCGCGGGGCTCACTCGCATTCAGCCGTCGAGCCCAAGCCACCGCACCTCACAACTCGTTAAGCCACTCAAGCTGTAACCGTTTTGTCATATTTCTGTCACAAAACTGTCACGCCAACCTTCGATACTAACCTTTGCCGTAAACTTTTTATATCTATTTACATGACAAAACTAGAGCACTTACACGCACAATCATTAGATGAAATATTAGAGAACTCTCTAATTAGCCCCGTTTTTCAACCCATCGTTTCACTCAAAACTAATACAATTTATGCGTATGAAGGCTTGATTCGTGGCCCATCAAACGGCCCGCTACACTCCCCCTTCAACCTCTTTAATGCCGCCGCCAAACATGATCGTTTGGCCGAATTAGATTTATTATGCCGTAAGGTCACGATCGAACGCTTCGCTCAACTCAAGCTAAAACCGCTGTTATTCATCAATACCGTGCCCGAAATTCTTTTACATAAAGATTACCAGCACGGCCACACTCTCGACTATATAAAACGCGCAGGCATCGATAGTCAGCAAGTGGTTATCGAACTAACCGAACAATACCCTATTGATGATTACGGTTTGATGGCCAATGCCACCAAGCATTACCAAGAGATGGGTTTTTCGATTGCCATAGACGATCTCGGCGCAGGCTATTCTGGTTTACGAACTTGGTCAGAGATCAAGCCTGATTTTGTTAAAATTGACCGGCATTTTTTGCATAATATTCACGAAGACAAACACAAACAGCAGTTTGTTCAATCCATTATCGACCTAGCAAAAAGCGTAAATTGCAAAGTCATCGCTGAAGGAATCGAGCTACGCGAGGAGTATGTACTCAGCGACAAGATGGACATAGACTTCGCCCAGGGTTATTACTTTGCGAGACCGGCGGTGAAACCTAAACCTCTAATCAGCGCCGGTTTATTTTCCAAACGCAGTAAGGAGCGCCCCGTCATCTTTAATGGTATACGCACCTCCAGAACCGTTGAAAAACTGTTGCAAACATTACAAGCAATATCTATCGACACACCGTTCGACCAACTCTACGAGCGTTTCGACAACTCAAAAGAGCTTTCCTCGCTGCCGGTTACTCTGGAAGATGGTGAGATCGCCGGGGTTATTTTTCGTAGCGATTTTTTCAGCTTATGCGCGAGCCGCTATGGCAAAGAGCTCTACCGAAAAAAAACCGCTCAACACTTCCTCGATCACAATCCGGTCACGATTGATATCAAGCTCCCCCTACACTTATTAGGCCAGGAGATAAACAAACACGATTTTCAAATCCGCAATGAAAATTTCATTATTACCGACTGCGGAAAATACAAGGGTGTAGGCAATTATATCGACCTCTTAAAAGAGCTCACCGATATGCAAATAAGCTTTGCCAAACATATGAACCCCCTCAGTAACTTACCCGGCAATGTGCCCATTAGCCAGCAAATCGGCTCTTTTTTAAAATCTAAAGAGGATTTTGTTATTTGCTATTTCGACCTCGATCACTTCAAACCCTATAACGATATTTATGGTTTTGGCAAAGGTGATGAAGTTATCCGCAAAGTTGCCTGCTTGCTGAGCAAGCATTCCAACAAAGACACCGATTTCATCGGTCATATCGGCGGGGATGATTTTGTGATTATATTTAGTAGCGCCGATTGGAAACAACGCTGCGAACATATATTGACTGACTTTAATGAATCTCTCAGCAAGTATTATTCACCAGAACACCTAAGGTCGGCCGGCATGAACGCATTAGACCGGCACTCAAACCCCGTCTTCTACCCTCTATTATCACTTTCCATTGGTGCGCTACGAGCATTTGATTTCGATGCCATCCACAGCGAAAGCGATATCATGGTCTACGCCAGTCGCGCCAAATCAAAGGCGAAAAAAATAGCCGGTAATAGCCTATATCAACTAACACCGGAATAACCCTCACCCACACTAGTTAGCCTGGGCTTTCCTTCATACTTAGCGATTGATGATATCAGTCGCTAAGTACTATAAATTTATCGGCGCACCACAACCCTAATCAGCCATCAGCTCTCCGTGTTCACTAGCAGCCTTGGCAAACACCAACTCGGTCTCATCACCCTCACCGTTTAGCCCTATATCAATAACGTCACCGGGCACAAACCTACCGCTCAAGATGTCTTGCGCAAGCGTATTTTCTAAACGCTGCTGGATTGCTCTTTTCAACGGCCTAGCGCCATATACCGGATCGAAACCAGCATCACCGAGTGCATCTAACGCTTCATCCGACACCTTTAAACCAATATCACGCAGCAATAAACGCTGACGTAAAACATCCACTTGGATAGTGCTTATCGCTCTTATTTGCTCTCTACCCAAGGGGTGGAACACCACTGTTTCATCGATACGGTTAATAAACTCAGGTCGAAAGTGGGTTCCAACGACCTCCATGACCGACTCTTTCATTTGTTCATACTGCCCCGTACCTGCCATTTGCTGGATACGGTCTGACCCTAGATTGGAGGTCATAATAATAACCGTATTTCTAAAGTCTACGGTGCGCCCCTGCCCATCTGTTAAACGGCCATCGTCCAGCACCTGCAATAAAACATTGAACACATCGGGGTGGGCTTTTTCCACTTCATCCAGCAAAATGACCGAATAGGGCCGTCGTCGTATCGCCTCGGTTAAATAGCCCCCTTCTTCATAACCGACATACCCCGGAGGCGCACCAATTAAGCGTGCAACCGAATGTTTTTCCATGAACTCCGACATATCAATACGCACGATAGCCTCTTCGGTATCGAATAAAAAATCGGCCAGCGCCTTGCATAACTCGGTTTTACCCACCCCTGTTGGCCCTAAGAATAAGAATGAGCCATTCGGCCTATCGGGATCAGATAAACCTGCACGTGAACGACGAATCGCATCACTCACCGCTTTAACCGCTTCATCTTGCCCAATAACCCGCTGAGACAAGCCTGCTTCCATTTGCAGCAGTTTTTCACGCTCGCCCTCGAGCATTTTAGCCACCGGGATTCCAGTCCATTTAGAAACCACCTCGGCAATTTCTTCTTCGGTTACTTTATTACGTAATAGGGTAAAAACCTGATCGTTGTTACCTTCTTCAGCCTCTTGAATGGCTTTTTCTAAGCGCGGAATTTCACCATATTGCAATTCAGACATCCGTGTTAAATCACCGGCGCGCCTTGCCGTTTCCATTTCTAGCTTTACTTGTTCCAGTGCTTCTTTATGTTGAGCACTGCCCTGCATCGCCGCTTTTTCTGCCAGCCAAACTTCTTCCAAATCAGAAAATTCCTTGCCCAGCTCGGAAATTTCAGATTCTAATAATTGCAGTCTCTTTTTAGAGGCCTCATCATATTCCTTTTTCAAAGCCTCACGTTCAATTTTCAGTTGAATCAAGCGGCGTTCCAAGCGATCCATCGACTCGGGTTTTGAATCCATTTCCATCCGAATACGACTGGCCGATTCATCAATCAAATCAATCGCCTTATCGGGTAGTTGCCGATCGGTGATATAACGATGCGATAAAACCGCCGCCGAGACAATCGCCGGATCGGTAATATCCACACTGTGATGAACCTCGTAGCGCTCCTTTAAACCACGTAATATCGCAATGGTGTCTTCAACCGTCGGCTCATCTACCAGCACTTTTTGGAAGCGCCGTTCCAAGGCGGCATCTTTTTCAATGTATTGCCGATACTCATCTAAGGTGGTCGCACCGACACAGTGTAATTCGCCCCGTGCTAACGCCGGCTTCAACATATTACCCGCGTCCATTGCCCCTTCGCCTTTGCCCGCACCGACCATCGTGTGCAATTCGTCAATAAACAAAATAACCTGCCCTTCTTGTTTGGCAACGTCATTCAACACCGCTTTTAGTCTCTCTTCAAATTCTCCACGAAATTTTGCGCCAGCAATCAGCGCGGCCATGTCTAAAGAAAGTAAACGTTTTGATTTGAGGCTTTCAGGCACCTCACCATTAATAATCCGCTGCGCTAAGCCTTCGACAATCGCCGTTTTACCGACCCCCGGCTCACCAATTAACACCGGGTTGTTTTTGGTTCTACGCTGCAAGACTTGAATCGTTCGTCGAATTTCCTCATCCCGACCGATCACTGGGTCCAACTTGCCTTGCTCGGCGCGCTCGGTCAGGTCGATACTATATTTTTCTAAGGCCTGACGGTTTTCTTCGGCATTTTGTTCATTGACCGCCTCACCACCACGTACATCATCAATCGCTTTCTCTAGTTGTTTTTTATTAGCACCGGCTGTCTGTAACGCACTACCCGCAGCCCCCTTATCGTCCAAGGCCGCTAACACGAATAATTCACTCGATATATAGGCATCCTGACGTTGCTGCGATAATTTATCGCTGACATTGAATAAACGATTTAAATCATTAGATAGTTGAACATCGGCGGCAGCGGCACCCTCAACCGTCGGTAAACGGCCTAATGTATCGCTGAGGTTTGAGCGCAATTGATTAACATTCACCGCCGCTAATTGCAGCAGGTGACGAACGCTTGAGCCTTGCTGGTCAAGCATTGCAAGAAGCAAGTGAACCGGCTCGATAAATTGATGGCCTTTACCTAAGGCTAAACTTTGTGCGTCCGCTAAAGCCGTTTGAAACTGGCTGGTAAGTTTATCCATTCGCATCTGTCACTCCTATTAACTGTCGTTGATAAACAATTAATGGGGGGGCAGACGAGCATTTTCAAGCTGGGGTTTATCGGCGTTACAAATACCGATGGAGGGATTAATGAATAAAACTATGCAACCAGCCAATCAACACGATGCCACATAACATTAAGATAATTTGCTCAACCGCAGCGGCTAAGTGCACTCGCTTATGCAAGGTGGGTATTAAATCGGCGACCGCGATATAAATAAAACTCGCCGCGGCAAAGGCCAACACATAAGGTAATAAAGGTTCAAAGTCATCCAACCAGAAATAGGCAAGCAAACCGCCAACTAAGGTCGCTAGACTAGAAATTACATTATAAAGAATCGCTTTTTTCCGGCTAAAACCACTCTGTAACAGAATCGCAAAATCACCCACTTCTTGTGGTATCTCATGCGTGGTCACCGCCAATGCGGTCACTACACCGAGGTGAATATCGGTTAAAAAGGCCGCCGCAATCAAAATACCATCAACAAAATTATGTACGCTATCACCCACTAAAATCAGCGTGCCGGCCGATTTATGGCTATGCGCGTGCACATCAATATGCCCCTCACAGTCATCGTGGTGACAATGTCGCCACAACACCAGCTTCTCCAACACAAAGAAGAACATCAAACCGCCGAGTATCGTTAACGACAGATTATGGAAATTTTCTACCCCAACGTCTTCCAAGGCATGTGGAATCAAGCCGACAAAAGACACACTCAGCAGCGCACCTGTAGCAAAACTAACGCTAAACGGTAATGCCTTGCTGACGATTTTTTTCGGTAATAAGAGTACCAGTGATGCCGCCATCACACTCAACACGCCGCCCAATAAGGTAAATAGGATAATCCAGGTTAATGTGCTCATGTGTTTATATAATTATGCTTGAAGCCAAATTAGTGACGCCATACGGCCAGTTATCGGCTCGCGTCGGTAGGAATAAAACTGATCTGCCGCATTATACGTGCAATGCTCGCCACCATAAATTCTTTTCACTCCATTTTGAAGCAGCCTCATTCTTGCCAGAGCATATAAATCCGTCAAATAATGCGATTCATCCACCTGCCGAAACGCTTGCTGGCTGATTGAATCCCTAGCCATAAATGCATCCCGAACTTCTGCGCCAACTTCAAATTCCCCCGGACCAATCGCCGGCCCCAACCAAGCAAGCAGCGTATCCGCCGGCGCAAGCTGGGCAACAGTTTTTTCAATGATACCGGCGAGTAGGCCACGCCAGCCCGCGTGAATGGCCGCAATCGCGGTTCCATTCTTATTACAGAGTAAAACCGGCAAACAATCTGCCGTTAGCACCGCACAAACGCGGTTAGTTGCACGAGCAATCACCGCGTCAGCTTGTGGGACGTTTGTTGCAACCCCGTCTAACTGATAAATATCGCAGCCATGTACTTGATTCAACCATACAGGATCTTCTGGCAAGCCCAGTTCACGCCTGAGTGTCGCTTTATTACTGATAACCGCCGTGGCTTGATCATCGACGTGGTTAGCCAAATTAAAGCTCGTAAAACCACCCTGACTCACCCCGCCATCCCGACAAGTTGTAAGAGCGACAACCTGCTCTGGCACTGGCCAGTCCGCCGCAATGAAGCGCATAAGGCTTATTTTACCGGTGTTTCAGTTGTCAGTACTTTGACTAAGTTTTTCATGTCCTCAGGCATCTCACAGTCCCAAGAAATCTCTTCTCCGCTAATCGGGTGCACGACCCCGAGTCTAGCGGCATGCAACGCTTGCCGTCTAAACGAACGCAAGGTATCACTGAGTAACTCGCTAGCATTTGCAATCGCTCTAAAGCGACCGCCATAGACCGGGTCACCGACGATTGCATGATTCAAGTGGCTCATATGCACCCGAATTTGATGAGTACGCCCCGTCTCCAGCTTTACTCGTAACAAGGTATGTTTAGCAAAACGTTTCGCCACACGGTAATGGGTAATCGCCTCTTTACCGCCACCTCGTTTTACCGCATAACGTTTACGATCTGTTGGATGTCGTGCAAGCGGCTGATCAACGGTGCCTCCAGCGGTCATATAACCACGAACCACCGCTAAATATTCACGCTCAAAGGCTCGGGCTTGTAACTGATCAACCAGTGTTTTATGCGCGGTTAAGGTTCTCGCCACCATCAACAAACCACTCGTGTCTTTATCGATTCGATGTACCAAACCCGCGCGTGGCAAGCCTTCTAAACTCGCATCATGATGCAATAAGGCGTTTTGTAAGGTGCCGTCCCAATTGCCCGCCGCCGGGTGCACGACTAGGCCAGCCGGTTTATTAACCACCAACATCGCCTCGTCTTCATACACGATATCCAGCGCGATCGGCTCGGCTTTAACTTCCAAGCTCACATCGGCAATCGGGTTAATCCACACGGTTTCCCCACCATTCACCTTATCGCGCGGTCTAAACACCGTATCATCGACCTTGATATTAGCGCTATTTATCCAGCTTTTTAAGCGGCTACGCGAATATTCAGGGCATAATTCAGCCAGTGCTTGGTCAAGCCTCAGGCCAGCCATTTCTTCAGGGATGGTTAATTCAATTTGTTGTTGTGTTTTCAAGTCGATAACATTGTAATAATTGATTTGCTCCGGCATTATAACCGCTTAATTTATCTTAACCCGTTATTTAACCCATGACTTTAATCACCCGCTTAGCCCTGAAACCTTTTTTATTGCTTATTTTCTGCCTCACACTCAACGCCTGCTCAATACTCGAGGAGATGAGCCCTGAGAATGACCTTGATGAGCAAGCGGGTTGGTCAGCGGCTGACTTTTACCAACAGGCTAAGACCGAGTTAGACGAAGAAAACTACGGCAAAGCGATTGAGCTATATGAAGCGCTTGAGTCTCGCTACCCATTTGGCAGCTACGCACAACAAGCACAAATCGATTTAGCCTTCGCTTATTATAAAAATGATGAGCCGGAGTCGGCCATCGCCACCGCCAATCGTTTTATTCGCATTCACCCTCGTCATACCAGTGTCGATTATATTTATTATTTGAAGGGGCTGATTAACTTTAACCGCGGGATTGGTCTATTAGAGCGCTTTTTACCGACCGACAAATCCCAGCGCGACCCTGGTGCCGCCGTTGAGTCAATGGATGATTTTGCGACATTAATTAGACGTTTCCCAAAGAGTCAGTACGTTGCCGACTCCAAGCAGCGCATCATCTCGCTACAATCCAACCTCGCTTTACACGATTTAAATGTCGCTCGTTACTATATGAAACGAAAAGCCTATATTGCCGTGATCAATCGAGCCAAACACATTATTGAGGCCTACCCCAAAACCACCGCGGTGCCGCGCGCGCTACTGCTGATGACCGACGCCTACCGACAAATTGGTATGAACGATTTAGCCGCCGATGCGCAGCGTATTTATAGCCTTAATTACCCGAACGGCCTACCGCCGATTGATAACCCTAAGCTTGCCCAAGAAAAAACCACCTCAGAAAAAGTATGGCAATATCTTGAGTTGGATCAATAGGCGTAAAACATAAACCGCCGTTGAAAGAGACTATTTGTAAACTGGGCTGAGTGAGGCACGAAGCCCAGCATTACACCAAGCTACCCCCCCCCCTGAATATTGACCGGGCTTCCTAACGTCAGCGCCAGCCTGCCGGGCAAGTACTTTTGTAGGTTTGGGGTGAGCTTGCGAAGCTCAATAAATCACTCGTCTAAGAATATAAAACGACTGAAACCCGAGGTCATCGGGAAGCGGCGTTCACGACCAAAAGCTCGTGATGTTATCTTCACCCCAGGCGGTGACTGTCGGCGTTTATATTCATTCTGTTCGACCAGCCTCAACACCCTGTCGACCACCGCTTTGTCATAACCCACCGCCAGTATCTCCTTCCTAGATTGATCTAGCTCGATAAAACGCTCTAAAATATCATCTAACACGGGGTACGGAGGCAAGCTATCCTCATCTTTTTGGTCGGGTGCTAACTCAGCCGATGGCGGCCGTGTAATGACCCGCTGAGGAATAACCGGCGACAACTCATTACGGTATTGAGCTAAGGCATACACCAGCATTTTTGGCACGTCTTTTATCGGTGCAAAACCACCCGCCATATCGCCATACAAGGTCGCATAACCCACGCTCATTTCACTTTTATTGCCGGTCGTGAGTAATATCTTTCTTTTTTTATTCGAAATAGCCATCAGCAACACGCCTCGGCTACGGGCTTGAATGTTTTCCTCGGTCACATCCGACGCTAAGCCTTCAAAAGCACCACTCAACATCTGCGAGAATGCATTGATCGCCGGTTCAATCGGAATCGTTGCGTGTTTAACAGCCAGTGCCTCGGCTTGTTTGATAGCGTCTTCATTGCTCATATCGGCGGTATAACGCGATGGCATCAGTACCACTTCCACAGAATCACCGCCCAGCGCATCGGCCGCTATCGCCAATACCAGAGCCGAATCGATGCCTCCCGACAAACCCAATACCGCGCCGTTAAAACCATTTTTAATCACATAATCGCGTACCGCCAACACCAGCGCCTGATACACACTCGCTAACTCGGGTAAGAGTTTGGCCAGCTTTTCATCACTGCTCGTAGCAACGACACCCGCGTTGAACTCAACAAAGCTAATGCCTTCGACGAATTCAGCAATATTGTGCACGATCTCACCCTGCGCATTCATCACAAAAGACGCGCCATCAAACACCAGCTCATCCTGCCCACCGACTTGATTGACGTAGGCGATTGGCAACGCCGTTTCTGCCACTCTAGCTTGCAATACCTGCTCACGGCGCTGTGCTTTATTTAACTCAAAAGGCGAAGCGTTTAAATTAACAATCAGGCTTGCTCCCGCTTGTTTTAGCTGGCCACAAACGGCTGGCGTCCAAATATCCTCACAAATACTCAGGCCGATGGTCTCGCCGCAAAGCTCAAATACGGTGGCGTGCGTACCGGCTTGAAAATAACGTTTTTCATCAAACACACCATAATTAGGCAGCTGTTGTTTACGGTAGTTCGCCACTAAACTGCCGCCTTGTAAGACCGCCGCACTATTAAACAAACCGCCTTCGGCTTTTTCTGGGTAACCAATGATAATACTTAGGGACGGCTCACTATCCGCTATACGCTGCAACTCCTTCTCAACACGTTGAATAAAGTCATCACGTAATAATAAATCTTCGGGTGGGTAGCCGGTTATCGCCAACTCAGGAAACACAATCGCGTCGGCGCTCTGCTGAGAAGCCTGTTGGCAAAACTCGATGATTCGATCGGCATTAGCGACCAAGTCGCCTACCACGGGATTAAACTGAACGAGGGCTAGTTTCATAATCAACAGGCATAAAAAAGGGCTGTATAGTTTACAGCCCTTTTAGTACTTCTTTAAATTTTAACGCTAAATTAGCCCAAAATTTCTTTCATTTTTGCGCCCATTTCAGTCGGTGATTTCACAATGTGAACACCCGCTGCTTCTAAAGCGGCAAATTTTGCTTCGGCTGTGCCTTGTCCACCAGAAACAATCGCACCAGCATGGCCCATACGTTTGCCTGGAGGCGCTGTAACACCCGCAATATAACCAACAACCGGCTTGGTAACATTATTTTTGATGTATTCAGCCGCTTCTTCTTCAGCCGTTCCACCAATTTCACCCACCATGATAATACCTTTGGTGTTTTCATCGGCTTCAAAACGTGAAATAACGTCAATAAAGTTCATTCCGTGAATTGGATCACCACCAATACCGACACAAGTACTTTGACCTAAGCCAGCCGTGGTAGTTTGATGAACGGCTTCATACGTTAAGGTACCTGAACGAGACACCACGCCAATACTACCGGCTTGGTGAATAAAGCCAGGCATAATGCCAATTTTGCACTCACCCGGGGTGATAACACCTGGGCAGTTAGGGCCGATTAATACAGCATTCTCATACTGTTCAAGCGAAGCCTTTACTTTCATCATGTCTAATACAGGAATACCTTCTGTAATACATACGATCACTTCAATACCTGCATCAGCCGCTTCTAAAATAGCATCGGCAGCGAACGGAGGTGGCACGTAGATCATGGTCGCAGTTGCGCCGGTATCTTTAACCGCTTCAGCTACTGTGTTGAAAACAGGCAGATCTAAATGTTTTTCACCACCACGGCCAGGCGTTACACCGCCCACCATTTTAGTGCCATAAGCAATCGCTTGCTCTGAGTGGAATGTGCCTTGTTTGCCAGTAAAACCTTGGCAAATTACTTTTGTGTCTTTATTAATTAAAATACTCATTATGACCCTCTAAATTAAGATGCGGCTTTAACAGCAGCTTTAGCCGCTAGCCTTAAATCATCGGCAGCGATAATATCTAAACCTGATTCTTTCAACAGCTCGCGCCCTTGATCGGCATTCGTACCTTCTAAACGAACCACAACAGGCACGTTTACACCCACTTCTTTAACCGCTTCAATAATACCTTCGGCAATTAAGTTACAACGAACGATGCCACCAAAAATATTAACCAAAACCACTTTCACTTTGTCATCAGACAAAATCAGTTTAAAGGCTTCAGCAACACGCTCTGCCGTTGCACCACCGCCAACATCAAGGAAGTTTGCAGGGAAACCGCCTTCAAGTTTAACTAAGTCCATCGTCGCCATGGCCAAACCCGCACCATTCACCATGCAACCAATGCTGCCATTTAACGTGATGTAGTTAAGTTCGTGCTGCTGCGCCAAATATTCTTTTTCATCTTCTTGTGAAGGGTCACGCATCGCCACCATATCAGGATGACGGTAAGCCGCGTTATCATCTAAATTAACTTTTGCATCCAACGCAATTAAGTCACCATCACCATTAACAATTAATGGGTTAATTTCAACTTGGCTCGCATCTTTTGCAATAAACATAGCTAAAAGACCTGACATCACTTTAAACAACTGACCGACTTGTTTGCCTTTTAAACCCATTTTGAAAGCAATATCTCTGCTTTGGTATGGCTGTAAACCGGCAACAGGATCAACTGATGCTAATAAAATCTTCTCTGGTGTTTCTTCAGCCACTTCTTCAATATCCATACCGCCTGCTTCAGACGCCATAAACATAATACGTTTGGTCGCACGATCAACCACTGCGCTCAAATATAGCTCACGATCAATCGGCTTAACTTCTTCAACGATTAACATTTCAATCGGCAAGCCTTCAGCATCTGTTTGCGGCGTTACTAAACGCGTGCCTAGCAATTTATTGCTGTATGCTTCAACTTCTTCAATGCCTTTACATAACTTAACACCGCCCGCTTTACCACGGCCACCGGCGTGAACTTGAGCTTTAACCACCCAGCAATCACCGCCTAACTCTTTTGCCACATTAACGGCCTCTGTTACCGAACGCGCAGGCTTTCCAGCCGGCACTGGCACGCCAAACTCAGCAAAAACCTGTTTTGCTTGATACTCATGTAAATTCATTCACTTTCCTCAGTTGTTGAACAATAGACTTAACCCGTCCATTTTAGGCGTTTTTTCTAAAAAAACTAGTCGAAGCCCTATAATAAACAAATGATAACAACAAACTCAGCCGACTCATTGGTACGCACCTGCTCTCTTGGCAATGGTTTTCAACTCCCCGCCGGACAAGCATGGAGAATGCTGAAGGTCTTTCACGCCTATCAGTTAGTACTATCTAGTGCATTCTTTGCGCTGTTTGTGAGCCATACCGGCCCGTCTATTTTTGGCCAAAGTAACCCTAGCCTATTCCATGCTGCCAGCCTTAGCTACCTAGCATTAACCGCTTTTAGCACCGTCTTTATTCGCAAACCCTATATAGCTTACGCTCGCCAAGTCCAGTTCAAAATCATTAGCGATATCGCCCTGCTAACGGTTCTGATGCACGCCAGCGGTGGCATTAGTAGTGGCCTAGGTGCTCTTCTCGCCGTCAGTGTCGCTGCCGGTGGTTTGTTAGCGGGCGGGCAATGCACCTTACTGTTCGCGGCCATCGCCACCTTTGCCGTATTGGGCGAGCAAAGCTACGCCGACGTGCATGAGCTTTTTGACAAAACTTCCTACACTTACGCCGGTGTATTAAGCGCCTCTTTTTTCACCATCGCGATGCTTGCGTTAGTATTAGCAAAACGGGTAGAGACCTCCGAACAAATAACCCGCCAGCAAAGCCGTGAAATTAACGAGCTGACCCAGCTCAACAGCTTCATCATTAGCCAGCTGCAAGCTGGCATTATTGTCATTAACCGTGCGGGGGAAATTCGCCTGAACAATGAGGCGGCCAAGACCCTACTCGGGCAAAAGCTCCGCAACGGTCACCCCCTAGCCGAGTACTCCAGCGAGTGCTGGCAATTGTTCAAACACTGGCTCAACTCAGACGACGACCATTCTGCGAACCGCGCAGCTACTGCCAACTTACCGCAAATAAAACTCAGCTTTAGCCTACTCGACACCACGCTCGATGAAGCTTACATTATCTTTATTGATGATTTATCCAACGTAGACCATGAAATTCAACAAGGCAAGCTCGCCTCCCTTGGCCGCTTAACCGCCAGCATCGCCCATGAGATACGTAACCCACTCGGCGCTATTAGCCATGCGGGTGAACTACTCGCCGAATCGGACAGCATCCGTCAAGAAGACCAACGTTTGCTAGAAATAATTCACAACCATAGCGCACGTGTAAATAGTATCGTTAAAAATATTTTAGAACTCTCAAGGCACGATAAAAGCCATATTGAGCCCATAATACTCACCGATTGGCTTAAAGAATTTTCACTCGACTTCAGCGAACAGTTCGGCCTAGCTGAATCACCGCTAGATATTCAAGTCCAGGCTGATGCCTGCAATATTAATTTCGATAAAAACCACCTAAAACAAATTATCGACAACCTCTGTAGCAACGCTCTCAAATATGGCAAACAAGGAGAGTTAGCGGCAAAAATCAGCATCCAAACGGGCATTAATAACATCAACCAGCAAACCTTTATATCCATCATCGACAACGGTACTGGCATCGATTCAACCAATGCCCAAAAAATATTCGAACCCTTTTTCACCACCTCCGCGTCAGGCACAGGCTTAGGACTGTATATATCAAGTCAACTCGCGGTACTGAACCATGCTAAATTAAGTTACAGCAAGCACGCCAATGGCGGTAGCTGCTTCACCTTACTTTTCACTTAATCTTTACGCTTAAATAATGACCCAAGCCCTCGCATTAATTGTTGATGATGAACCCGATATTTTAGAACTATTAGGCATTACCCTGTCACGTATGGGTATCGCTAGTCAGTCAGCCGCCGACCTAAGCCAAGCTAAACAGTTACTCAAACAACACCAATTCGACATCTGCCTCACTGACTTACAACTACCCGATGGCAACGGACTTGAGCTTGTCGAACACATCCAGAAACACAATCCCAACCTTCCGACCGCCGTCATCACCGCCTTCGGTAGCATGGATATTGCGATCAAAGCATTAAAACTAGGGGCATTTGACTTTGTATCCAAGCCGGTCAACCTAAAAAGCCTAAAAAGCCTCGTTAGCTCCGCCATTAAAATAAATGACACACGATCTCCGGTAGACAGACGTAGCAGAGAGCAATTATTAGGCGACTCCGTTGCCATGGCCAAGGTGCGTTCAAAAATAGCCAAACTAGCTCGCAGCCAAGCGCCCATCTACATCAGCGGTGAATCCGGCACCGGCAAGGAACTGGTGGCGAAACTCATTCACCAAAAAGGCCCACGCGCACAGAAACCTTTTGTCGCCATCAACTGCGGGGCCATTCCACAAGATTTGGTCGAAAGCGAACTATTTGGCCATAAAAAAGGCAGCTTTACCGGTGCTATCAACGACAAAGCTGGTTTATTCCAAAGCGCCGACGGCGGCACCTTGTTTTTTGATGAAATAGCCGACTTACCCTTGCACATGCAAGTAAAACTACTGCGCGCCATTCAGGAGAAATCCATACGCCCGATAGGTGGCGACAAAGAAATCCCCGTGGACGTAAGAATCCTCAGCGCCACCCATAAAGACCTCGGCAAACTGGTCGAGCTCGGAACATTTCGCCAAGATTTATACTATCGCATCAATGTGATTGAACTGGCGCTACCCTCACTGTCTGAGCGCAGAGAAGATATAAATCAACTGGCCAGCCATATACTTAGCAAACTAGGCCAGGAACAACATTGCTCCATCAACATCGATGACAATGCACTCAAATTACTCGAACAATACCCCTTCCCCGGTAATGTGCGTGAGCTCGAAAACATACTCGAACGCGCCTTCACTCTCTGTGACGGCGACTGCATCAAAGCAGATGATTTACAACTACGCGACATACCTTTCAGTAACGAAGACGAAAGCAAAGTAGCCGTAACCCCTCAAAAACCAAACATACAAGATACGGAAGCACCACTGGAAGACTATCTAGGCTCATTAGAAAAAGAAGCCATCAGTAAAGCTCTGGAAAAAAATCGTTGGAATAAAACAGCCACTGCCAAAGAACTGGGCATCACCTTTAGGGCGTTACGCTATCGGTTAAAAAAATTAGGCTTAGATGATTGACATAAAGTGACGCTCAGCGTCACTTTATGTCCCATTACGCATTTTCAACGCCCAACAGAAACAACAACGCAGTACTAGCAAAGCCTTTAGCTCCAAGTATTACAGACAATAAAGCACTGATGGCACACTCTGTGCTTTATCTAATCACGAAATAAAGAATTTTATTAATCACCAAAGGATACCAACATGAAAAACTTACAAACAATGAAACATAACGTTCAAAAGGGCTTCACCCTGATTGAATTAATGATCGTAGTCGCGATTATCGGTATTTTGGCTGCGTTGGCTATTCCGGCTTATTCCGATTACACAATTAAAGCCAAAGTATCTGAAGCAGCCTCTATTACTGGCGCAATGAAAGCAGCCGTAGAAATCTACTGGAGTGAGAACGAAGCTCTCGCATCTGGAACAGCTGGCGCAGCTGATGGTTACACAACCCTAGGCGTTTCATCTGATTTTGCAGGAAAATACGCACAATCAGTTAAACTAAGTACGGGCGGTGTTATCACAATCATCATTACAAACATCAATTCTAACATCAATGGCGATAACGTAACTTACACACCTGATACAGGCCAATCAAACATCATCTGGAGTGTCGGCGGAACTGTTGATGCAAAATATCGCCCTAAAACATAATATCTAAAATTAGATACCGAAATAAGCGGCTTTATAGCCGCTTATTTTTTGCCTAAAACTATGCAAACAAAACTAAAGCACCTAGCGTTCACCCTCTGCTTAATTAGCATCACCTTTATAGCTTACATGCCAGGCATTAGTGGCCCATTTTTATTCGATGATATAACAAGCATTACGACCAACTCAAAACTACAAATCAACAAATTAAGCTATCAAGAGCTCTCCAACGCCACGCTTTCAGGCTACGCAGGCCCTCTAAAACGCCCCGTTGCTATGCTAAGCTTTGCACTCAATTACTATTTTTCAGCCGGCTACATTACAGCTAACTTCAAGATAACCAACATTGTTATTCACTGTATAAACGCTATATTAGTTTACCTTTTGAGCCTCCAGCTCTTCAAACGCAATTCGATCATTAACCGCAACTCCAGCAAGCTTAGCAGCGTTTTTGGACTTGCCGCAGCGGCTAGTTTACTTTGGGCCCTACACCCTATTAACTTAACTAGCGTCCTATATATAGTTCAACGCATGACCTCGCTAAGCACACTATTTAGTCTTGGCTCTATTATTCTTTATTTAGCAGCGCGTAACCATTGGTTACAAAAAAAAACCACTTGGCCCGCCGCTAGCTTAGTTCTGACTAGCTTGTGCTCCCTAGCTTTAGCTCTATTTAGCAAAGAAAACGCCATCCTTATCCCTCTGATAATTATATTAATTGAGCTAACCCTATATTCAGACAGCAAACCCTGGAGCTTACTCAAAACATCATCAAAACCTCAACAACTTATCATTTGGAGCATTATCGCTGTATTTTCCATCTTGAGCCTATTAGCCTCTATTAATTACGCAGAAGGCGGCTTCAATAGTCGCCCCTTTTCCATGCTGGAACGCCTACTTACGGAGTCACGCGTTCTCTGCCTATACCTTTCCTTAATTTTAATTCCTCGCATCAACGGCTTTGGGCTATTTCATGACGACATTGCACTTTCAAGCTCCTTATTCAGCCCTTGGACGACCCTTAGCTCCACTGCATTTATTTTGGCTCTGCTAGCAATCGCCTTTTATTACCACAAAAAAAACCCACTCTTTTCTCTGGGTATTGGTTGGTTTTTTATTGGTCATTTACTAGAATCAACCATATTCCCTTTAGAAATAGCACACGAACATCGAAATAACCTACCCTCTATTGGCATTCTCTTAGCCGCGCTTTCTTTACTACCAGCGATTACCGAGATCAACAAAAAAAAGCTCACACTAGCTGTTATTTTTATTGCTGTTATTTTTGGTAGCACTACATTTCTACGATCATCTCAATGGAAAAGCGCCTACTCCCAAGCCTTACATGAAGTGGTTCATCACCCAGAATCTTCAGCCGCTCAAGTCGTTTTCTCGAATGTTGCACACAAAACAGGGCATATTAAAGCAGCAACTACCGCTATAAAAAAAGCTATACTTTTAGACCCCAATGAAATAGCACTCTACATGTATTACCAGCATATTCTTGCATCAACTAACCAAACAATTAACGCATCAATCCAGGAAAAAACACTCCAAATCATAAAAGACCACAGAGCAACCCCTTCTGCTCAACTCGCACTTAGCCAGCTTTCAAACTGCCTATCATTTGACTCTTGTGCGCCTTTACGCAAGAACTACCTTGCATGGACCAATGCGCTGATTAAGAAAAAACCAAATATGGGGTACTATTATTTGTTTAAAGGTAAAGCTCACCTAGCACTTGGTGATGAAATAAAAGCACTCAACGTTTTTCAAAATGCTTTCGATATGGACAATCGGTTTTTGCACCCATTATTTGAAATGGCTGATATTTTAATTAAGCAAGCCGATGTTGAAAACTCAGCCAGAATCATTAACTGGCTAAAAGAAGCAAACAAAAAAGCTCCTATCTCACGCGACAAAGAAATAACTCAACTACAAGAAAACTATGCATTAATGCTTAACCAGCTGTATAACAAAGAAACTAATGACTCTCAGCTACACCCAACCCCCCAACCCCCCTAATGTAAGCTTAAGATGGAAACTAGGGAAAATAAAAACGCTAAGTTATAGTCAAGTCTTACGTTAACACTCTATCCATTAAACAAGCCCCCTTTATCGCGCTTAGGAGTCTATTTATTCTCGGCTGCACCCGAACTCACTACGTCCAAACAGTGCGGCCACCAACCCGAAAATAATCAAGGGGGCTAAGTTCACGGGCGCGGTGTTTTTTTTGTCGGTTACGGGTGGAAGGCACGAAGCCCAACAACCTGGGTTCTAAAAATAATCCCTAGAAAAGCGACAACATACTCTCTAACGACTTCTTAGCCATCACCTTATCATCTTCATCCACTTGAATTTGATTCACCACATGGCCATCAACTAGGTTTTCCAGTACCCACGCCAAGTGCTGCGGGTCGGTCCTGAACATGGTGGAGCACATCGCGACGGTCGGTGACATAAACTGTACGGTTTTATTATGATCCCGAACTTCTTCTTGTAGCCTGTTAACCAAGTTAAGCTCGGTCGCTATTAACCAAGTGGTATTAGGCAAACCATCACGCACGGTTTTAAGGATCATTTCGGTTGAACCGACATAATCGGCCTTTTCACACACCTCAAAACTCGCTTCAGGGTGAGCCACGATGATCGCATTGGGATTTTTCTTTTTGAAGTCGTCAATTTGATTTGGCTTAAACATTTGATGCACAGAACAAAAGCCTTTCCAAAGAATCATTTTGGCGCTTTTAATTTGTTCTTTTGTCAAACCGCCCATCGGCTGCATAAAATCCCAAACAACCATTTCATCTAGCGGTATATCCATCCGATAACCGGTATTGCGCCCTAGGTGCTCATCAGGAAAGAAAAGTATTTTTTCACGCTTTTCAAAACACCACTCCAAGACTTGTTTCGCATTGGATGAGGTGCAAACAATACCCTCATGCTTGCCACAAAAAGCCTTTAAGTCAGCGGCTGAATTTATATAAGTAACCGGCGTTACTTGCTCATCGGCATTGATCACCGTATTGAGTTCTTTCCAGCTACGCTCTACATTCGCGCGATTAGCCATATCGGCCATTGAGCAGCCCGCAGCCAAATCGGGCAGTATGGTAATTTGCTCTGGACGAGATAAAATATCGGACACTTCGGCCATAAAGTGCACCCCACAAAACACGATAAACTCGGCTTTTGAATGCGCAGCATGGTGCGATAGCTTTAAGGAATCACCGCTATAATCCGCGTGTTTGAACACTTCATTACGCTGGTAATGATGACCTAAAATGGCGCAGCGATCGCCTAATTTTTCCTTCGCGGCAATAATTCGTTGATCGCATTCTTCGTCGGATAATAATGAGTAATCCTGTATCGCACGTATGCTAGTAGACATAATATTCCTTATTCTGACTCGGCTACAGGAGGCTTTCTTAAACGAATACCTAGCTCTTTTAGCTGTGCATCACTCACCACAGCAGGTGCAGAAGTTAATGGGCAGGCAGCTGTTTGAGTTTTTGGGAACGCCATCACGTCACGAATAGTGGAGGCACCGGCCATCAGCATCACTAAACGATCCAAACCGAAAGCCATACCACCATGTGGAGGACAACCATACTTTAACGCGTCTAATAAGAAACCAAACTTTTCTTGTGATTCGTCGCTGTCCATACCCAACAAATCGAACACCACTTGCTGCATATCAGTTTTATGAATACGAATTGAACCGCCACCGACTTCGGTGCCATTTAGCACTAAATCGTACGCTCTCGACAAAGCTTTCCCTGTATTGGCTTTTAGCTCATCGGCGCTGCATGATGGCGCTGTAAACGGGTGATGAATGGCAGTAAAGCGGTTTGATTTTTCATCCCAATCGAACATCGGGAAGTCGATGACCCAAACAGGTTTCCAGTCACCTTCTAACAGACCTTGGTCTTTACCAATTTTGTCGCGTAACGCACCAATTGATTCATTAACAACTTTTTCTTTATCCGCCCCAAAGAATACGATATCGCCTGTTTGCGCACCCGTACGCTGCAAGATGCTTTCTACGACGTCATCTGGGAGGAATTTAAGAATCGGTGATTGCAAACCTTCAGCGCCCGCCGCACGATCATTGACCTTAATATATGCCAACCCCTTAGCGCCATAGATGCTAACAAACTTGGTGTAGCCATCAATATCTTTACGGCTTAATTTACCCGCGCCCGGTACACGTAGCGCTGCTACACGACCATCTTCGTCGTTTGCAGGGCCAGAGAACACTTTAAATTCAACGCCAGCCATTAAGTCGCCCACATCGGTTAATACCAATGGATTACGTAAATCGGGTCTATCCGTTCCATACAAGTCCATCGCTTCTGCGTAGGTCATTTGCGGGAACTGCTCAGGTAATTGAACGTCAATCACCTCATTAAACAAACGGCGAATCATCCCTTCCATCAGACCCATAATATCTGACTCGTCCATAAAGGAGGTTTCAATATCCAACTGGGTGAATTCAGGTTGACGATCGGCACGTAAATCTTCATCACGGAAACAACGCACAACTTGGTAGTAACGATCCATACCGGCAATCATCAACAACTGCTTAAACAATTGTGGCGACTGGGGCAAAGCAAAGAAGCTATTTTCATGGGTACGACTAGGCACCAAATAATCACGCGCGCCTTCTGGCGTCGCCTTGGTTAAAAACGGTGTTTCAATTTCGTAGAAATTTTCATCTTCCAAGAAACGACGCAAATTCAGCGTCACATCACGGCGAAGGCGAATTTTCTCTAACATTTCAGGGCGGCGTAAATCGATATAACGGTAACGTAAACGCGTTTCTTCGTTCACTTCAATATCGCCATCAACCTGAATCGGCGTAGTTTCTGAGCTGTTAAGTACTTCTAATTCCAGCCCTAACAATTCAACCTTACCCGTTTTCATTTTGGGGTTAACCGTACCCTCAGGGCGAGGACGTACACGGCCCTTAAGTTTTAATACGTATTCACCACGCACACTTTCGGCAATCGCGAATGATTCTGCTCGATCAGGATCGAATACCACTTGCACAATACCTTCACGATCACGTAAATCAATAAAAATAACGCCGCCATGATCACGTCGTCTATGTACCCAGCCGCAAATTTCAACTTCTGTTCCTAAATGGCTTTCGTTTATATCGCCACAATAATGACTACGCATCATGATTTAATTCCTTACTCTAAAATGTTTGTTTTTTCGCTTGCTACAATACAGGCGTGATTATGTCTTATCGCCCGTTTTGCTCGACGAACCTTCGGCTATATTCTTCTTATTGCCACTTTTAAAATCGGTTTCATACCAGCCGTTACCCTTTAAGCGGAAACCAGCGGCAGAGATTTTTTTGATTAACGTGTCCTTGCCGCACTCTGGGCAAGTCGTTAAAGGTGCATCGCTGATTTTCCTCAGCGCTTCACAGCAATGCTCACAGGCATCACATTGATATTCATAAATAGGCATACGTGTCTCACTTAAAATACTAAGCACGCAACTATTTAATAGACTTGCGCGCCAAAGAACTGGGTATTTTCGGTGATTTACACCGTCTATGGCAAGCAAAGTATGTAAAATAAGCGCAATTTTAATTCAATCCCACATCGTTATGAGCAAAAAAATCAGCATTATCAAACCCGATGATTGGCATTTACACCTACGTGATGGGGACGCACTCAACACCACCGTAGCCTTTAGCGCCAAACAGTTTCAACGCGCTATCGTCATGCCAAACCTAGCACAAGCGATCGTTAACACCGAGTTAGCCCTGCAATACCGGCAGCGTATTATCAACGCTCGCCCCGAGGGAAATAATTTTCAGCCATTGATGACTATTTACCTCACCGACAATACCCGTGTTGAGGATATCCGCAGCGCTTGCGACAACGAGTTTATTTTTGCGGCCAAGTTATACCCTGCCGGCGCAACCACCAACTCATCAAACGGGGTGACCGACATCAGCCAACTCAGCGCCGTATTAGAAGCGATGCAAGCCGGCAAACTCCCCTTACTGGTACACGCTGAGGTGACCGAACAGGAGGTTGATATTTTTGATCGTGAGGAAGTGTTCATCGACCGCTACCTAAACGAGATCCGCCAACAATTCCCTGAGCTGCGTATCGTGCTGGAACACGCCACCACCAAACAAGCCATCGACTTCGTTGAGGCGAATGACAATACCGGCGCCACCCTAACTCCGCAGCACTTATTATATAACCGCAACGACCTGCTGGCGGGTGGCATTCGCCCACACAACTACTGCCTGCCCATTCTCAAACGTGAAGAACACCGCCAAGCTTTACTAAAGGCGGCCACCAGCGGCAGCCCAAAGTTCTTCCTCGGCACCGATAGCGCCCCTCACGCGATTAACGCAAAAGAAGCCAATTGCGGTTGCGCTGGCTGTTTTAGCGCTCATGCCGCCATCGAACTATATTGTGAAATTTTCGAGCAAGCAGGTGCACTCAACAAGTTTGAGGCTTTTAGTAGCTTTTATGGTGCTGACTTTTATGGTCTCGAAAGAAACACCGACGTCATCACCCTAGTCAAAGAAGAATGGTCGGCCCCAGAAAGCTACCCATTTGCCGATCAGGCCATACGCCCGTTCAGACAAGACACCCCATTACAGTGGAAAATAATATAAGCAACAACCCTGCAAAACTAGCACATACAAAAAAGCCCCAATTAAGGGGCTTTTTTATTAACCGTTATTCGTCATCTTCATCGAAAAACTCGTCCTCGTCCATCGGCGGGTTACCATCAAAAACCAAGTACTCTCGGCGTTGAAAGTAACCACTGCGTAAGAACTCATACGGATCGAGTGATGCCTGATCCAGAATTCGCTTAGAACTGATCAAATCAGCACGCAGATCGACCCCTTCTAGCACGATCGCCGACCACATAACATCAGAGTCATTAATTTGCGCAACGGGATCAACAAACGAGTCAGCAAACAAACCCAAAGTATCACGTAGCGTACTCGGCCCTAACAGCGGTAAGACCACATATGGCCCCGTACCGACACCATACACCCCTAGCGTTTGACCAAAGTCTTCATGATGCTTGGGCATCCCCATATCCGTTGCTACATCCATAAAACCCAGCACACCAATCGTTGAATTAACGACCACACGCCCTAGATCGGAAAGCGCCTGATTAAACTTCAACTGCAATACATCATTAACAACGACGACCACATCGTCGATATTACTGAAAAAATTTGTCACCCCAGTATCAACCACATCAGGAGTAACCGCTTGATAACCTTTTGCAACCGGTTCTAATACATACTCATCGGCTTTTTCGTTAAACAAATAAACCCCGCGATTAACCGATTCAAACGGGTCATTTTCTTGCTGAGAGCTTAGTGACGCACAACCAGACAGCGTCGCAGCCGTCGCAATCGCCATACACACCAAGCCTTTTTTGATACCAACAACTAATTCCATCGAGCTTATCTCCAAATAATTTAAGGCAACTTTATCAAGCCGTCTGCTGATCGTTGATTTATTATAGCCGAATAACTTTCAAACCATCACAAAATCAAATGCCCAAGTCAGACACCAACTGCATGTCCACCCGCTTTCGTAGCTACCTACCCATTATCGTTGATATTGAAACAGCTGGATTTAACGCCAACACCGATGCCTTATTAGAAATGGCGGTCGTCATTCCCGCTATGGACGAAGAAGGGCGGATCAGCATTCAATCATCTCACCGCGAACACGTCATCCCGTTTGAAGGCGCCAACCTAGAACCCGCCGCACTCAAGTTTAATGGCATTGACCCTTACCACCCATTTCGCCTAGCCATCGATGAAAAAGAGGCGCTGCGAAAACTATTCGCCCCCGTTAGAGAGGCAGTGAAGGCCCAAAATTGCACGCGCGCGATTCTCGTGGGTCACAATCCAGCCTTCGACATTGCGTTTATGAATGCCGCCGTGGAGCGCACTAAGTTCAAACGTAACCCATTCCACCCGTTCAGCACCTTCGATACCGCCACCCTCGGCGGCCTAGCCTATGGCCAAACGGTACTCGCTAAAGCCGCTAAAGCCGCTGGCATGACATGGGATAGCGAGCAGGCTCACTCGGCGTTATACGACGCCGAGCAAACCGCGATCTTATTTTGTAAAATCGTCAACCAGTGGGACGCCTTTACTCGGCAGGCTTAACCGCATCCAACATGGTTTTCAGCTCGCCATTTTCAAACATTTCGATCAAGATATCGGCACCGCCAACCAATTCGCCATTCACATACAGTTGCGGAAAGGTTGGCCAGTTTGAATACACTTTAAGACCTTCTCTCACTTCGTTATCTTCAAAAATATTCACATAACCGAACTCAACTTCACAGGCTTGCAATATTTGCACAGCTTTACTCGAAAAACCACACTGCGGGAAATAAGGTGTACCTTTCATGTACAACAAAACCGCGTGACTGTTTAATTGCTCTTCAATTCGTTCATTAACACTCATAACTCAACCTTCTAATAAATAAAGAGCATTATACGCTCATTCTTCCTCAGCCACGCCATATCCACCCCCACCCGGCGTATTGACCGTTAAAACATCACCGGCGATCACCTCAGTACTCACTTTGCCGGCCAACCGTATTCCGTTTAAGCTATTTTCACCACAGGCCGCCGCCGCACCACCAGCAAGCCCCCACGGCTGATGTATTCTGCGTTCCGTTAATAAGGTCACCGTTGCCGCTCGTAAAAACTCAATTTCCCGTACAATCCCGTCGCCACCTCGGTGACGTCCAGCGCCGCCCGAACCACGACGAACCTGATAGCGACGCAAACGCAAGGGGTAGTGCATTTCTAAGGATTCAATCGGCGTATTCAGGGTATTAGTCATATGCGTCTGCCGCGCCGACAAACCCGGGTGCTTGAGCCCAGCCCCCATCCCACCACCAATTGTTTCGTAATAATTCCACCGGTCAGATTCCGTGTTCGCGCCCATCGCCAAGTTATTCATACTGCCATGACTCGCCGCCGGAATGCGCCCTGGCACTGCCTGCGCTAAAGCGCCCATCACCACATCAACTAAACGCGAACTGGTTTCCACGTTACCCGCCGCCACCGCAGCCGGTTTAATCGCATTCACCAAACAGCCTAATGGGGCGGTTATGTTTATTCGCTGGTACACCCCAAAACACGCCGGCGTGTTATTCGGCATCAAACACCTAAAGACGTAATACACCGCTGCTGCGACCACCGATAGAGGGCAGTTAATATTACCGGCCACTTGCGCGGAAGTGCCGGCAAAATCGGCCAACACTTCGCCATCTTGCAGTCGCAAACGCAGACGAATATTAATATCCGTCGTACCTAGACCGTCATCATCCATTTTATCGTCAAAGCAGTACTCACCATCCGGCAATTGCGTTAACAATTGCTGCATCAAGCGGTCGCCATATTCATTGAGTTGACTGAGCCCGGCCTGGTAAACACCCGCGCCGCACTCTTTAATCATCGCCAGCAAACTCTCCGCACCACGCTGATTGGCGCTCATTTGCGCATTAAAATCACCGGTCGATTCAACCGTATGTTTTAGAGCTTGCATTATTTCATCAAATTCAGCGCTGGTTTGATGAGCTCGCATAATTTTTTGTGGCTCGATCACCAGCCCCTCCTCCGCTAAACTCCGAGCTAAAGGCATGGAACCTGGGGTGTCTGAGCCAATATCGGCATGGTGCGCACGATTAACGACAAAACCAACTAATTTATTTTGCAAGTGCACCGGACACACCACGGTGATATCCGGCAGGTGGGTTCCGCCAAGGTACGGGTCATTAAACACCACCATGTCACCCTCACCCCAAACAAACCGCTCCACGACACCTTGCATGGCATACGCCATACTGCCCAGGTGTACCGGAATATGCGCCGCTTGCGCGCATAAACGCCCGTTCAAATCGAACACCGCACAAGAAAAATCCAAGCGATCCTTAATATTCGGTGAAAATGCCGCACGCCGTAATACCGCGCCCATTTCATCACACACCGATTCAATTCGGCTGGAAAAAATACTTAACTCGATGGCATCCATAGTTGATTAGTTGCTGATTTAGAGAGAGCTAATTATAATGATTAGTCCACAGAATAGGCGGCCTTATATAGGCTGCCTTTTGTTTTACTGAAAACTGACTAAAAGGCTCGTCATGCACAAACACATAATGCCAACCTACGCATCACTACCCGTACGCTTCGTGAAAGGCAAAGGCGCTTATTTATGGGATGACGAGGGGCAACAGTACCTCGATGCCTTAGCCGGTATCGCCGTCTGCAGTTTAGGTCATAGCCACCCAGAAGTAGCGGCCGCAATCAGCGAACAAGCTAACACCTTAACCCACACCTCGAACTTGTATTATATCGACAAGCAAGAGAAGCTCGCTAATAAGCTATGCGAACTCAGTGGTATGAATGATGTGTTTTTTGCCAATTCAGGTGCCGAAGCGAATGAAGCCGCCATTAAAATTGCCCGTCGATTTGGTCACAACAAGGGCATCGACGAACCCTTAATTATCTGCATGCACAACAGCTTCCATGGCCGTACCTTAGCCACCTTAACCGCCACCGGAAACGATAAAGTTAAAGAAGGCTTTGCGCCATTACCCGCCGGATTCATTCACGCCAACTATAACGATATTCCCGCCATTGAATCGCTCTTCGAACAGCACAATAATATTGCCGCCATTTTGGTTGAGCCCATTCAAGGTGAAAGCGGGGTCAACATTCCCGCCGACGACTACTTAAATAAATTACGCGATTTATCCGAGCAACATGATTGTTTATTAATGCTCGATGAAATCCAAACCGGCGTCGGCCGCACCGGCAGCTTCCTCGCCAGTCAGCAAAACGGCATTAAAGCCGATGTTGTGACCATGGCCAAAGCACTCGGCAACGGCGTACCCATTGGCGCATGCCTCAGTAGCGGCAAGGCCACCGGCTTATTAACTGCCGGCTCACATGGCTCCACCTTTGGCGGTAACCCGCTCGCTTGCGCCGCTGCTCTGAGCGTCATCGAAGTATTACAGCGTGACCAACTCAGCCAACGCGCCTTACAACTTGGCGCAAAAATGAACGCCGGCTTTAAGCAAAAACTGCAACACTGTGAACACGTCGTCGAGGTGCGTAACAAGGGTTTAATGATCGCAATTGAGCTCAAAACACCTTGTACTGAACTCGTCGCAAAAGCACTCGAACAAAAATTACTGATCAACGTTGCCGGCGGCAATAACGTCCGTTTATTACCCCCGCTCACCATCACCGATGCCGAAGCCACCAGCATTATTGATATCGTTAGCGACTTAATTATTGCCCATTAACCCATTCTTTCGTACAGTATTCGCATGAAACCACGTCACTTTATTACCCTTAACGACCTTAGCGCCGACGAATTACGCGCACTTATTCAACGCGCCATCGAATTAAAAAAGATGCGCGCAGCAGGTCAAATTCACCAGCCACTTAAAAACAAGGTGCTCGGAATGATTTTTGAAAAATCGTCCACCCGCACCCGCATATCATTTGAAGCAGGCATGACTCACTTCGGTGGTAGCGCATTATTTTTATCGCCTCGCGACACCCAATTAGGTCGTGGCGAACCACTGGCCGACTCGGCTCGTGTTATATCGAGCATGGTCGATGGGATTATGTTACGCACCAACGACCACAGCACGGTAAGCACTTTTGCTAAGCACTCCAAGGTGCCGGTTATCAACGGCCTAACCGATCGTTTCCACCCCTGTCAATTACTCGCCGACCTACAAACCTGGTTTGAGCAACGCGGCGACATTAAGGGCAAACAAGTCTGTTGGATTGGCGATGGCAATAATATGTGCCAATCCTATATGAATGCCGCCAAACTGCTCGACTTCCAACTGAGCATCGCCTGCCCGACCGGCTATGAACCAGAGCAACCGTTACTGGATAGCACGGCGAGCCATGTACGCTTATTCAACGATCCAAAACTAGCCGCCCAGGGCGCCGACTTAATCGTCACCGACGTTTGGGCTAGCATGGGACAAGAACAAGAGCAGCAAGACCGCGAAAAGGCCTTCGAAGGCTTCTGCGTCGACGCGAGCATCATGGCTCTGGCCAATTCAGACGCTTTATTTATGCATTGCCTACCTGCACACCGTGGAGAGGAAGTCAGCGCTGAGGTGCTCGACGGCCAACAAAGTGTTATTTGGGATGAGGCCGAAAACCGCCTACACGCTCAAAAAGCCCTACTAGAACTTTTAATGAAATAAATCAGCTCTTTTAACATCACCCTGAAAGGACCCTTCGTGAAAAAAATCACCTTCGCCCTCTGCATGCTCATATGCAGCTCCAGCATCGCCCAAACCGCTTATGTCTCCGACGAGCTTGAAATCATGGTTCGCTCAGGAAAAAGCGCTAGCCACCGTATTATTGCCACCTTGAAGAGCGGAAAACGAATCACTGTACTTGAGCAAGATCAAGCTTCCGGTTATTCGAAAATCGCCTTAAGTGCAACCAAAAATGGCTGGGTACTGAGCCGATTACTGCGCAACACACCCTCGGCAAAATCTCGCCTCAATAAAGCCGAAAAAACACTCGCCGCGCTGAAAACAAAATTCAGCGCCTCCAGTGAACAGCTCAACCTACTGGGTAAACAGAAAAGCGGCTTAGACAGCGAAACCAGCGAACTCAAAAAATCCAACAGCGAGTTATCTCGTGAATTGAGTGAGCTGCAAAAGGTATCTAGCAATGCGGTAGAAATCTTAGGCGAACGCAATCAGTTACAGCAGCGAGTCGTGAGTATTGAACGCGAATTTGAAAGCCTCAAAAGAGAAACCGATACGTTGAAAAACAGCGAGGCTTTAGATTGGTTTTTAGCCGGCTCTGGGGTGTTATTATTTGGCATTTTCCTTGGTTTTATTCTACCCAAACTATCTTGGCGTAAAAAATCCTCATGGAACTCATCATTTTAGTTTGCCACCTTGATTAAGTCCTTAACCCGCCTAGAGATGATGCGTGCCTTAATTGGCACCCCGTCGGTCAGTAGCACTAATCGTCAGCACGACCAAAGTAATTTACCGGTTATTAATTTACTGGCGGAGTGGTTAGGAAACCTAGGTTTTCAGGTTTCCATCCAGCCACTAGCAGAACAAAATGGCAAGGCCAACTTAATCGCCACCATCGGCCCGCAACACAAAGGCGCCAACGGCTTGGTGCTGTCAGGGCACACCGACACCGTGCCATATGACGATAGCCGGTGGCAACAAGACCCCTTCAAACTGACCGAACGCGACAACAAGTTCTACGGCCTAGGCAGCACCGACATGAAGTCATTTTTTGCCTTAGCCATTGATACGGCGGCAAAATTCAAAACCAGCGACTTTAAACGCCCGCTAACCATCCTCGCAACCGCCGATGAAGAAAGCGCGATGAGCGGCGCCCAATCGCTCAGCCGCGAACAACTACAGCACGCCCAATACGCGATCATCGGTGAACCAACCAATTTAACGCCCGTTCGTATGCATAAAGGGGTGATGATGGAATCGCTGATCGTCACTGGCCACGCTGGTCACTCTAGCAACCCCAGCCTGGGCGCTAGCGCAACCGAGGGCATGCACCAGATTATCAACGAACTATTGAGCTGGCGGGAAGAACTACAGGCACGGCATCAACACCCGTCATTTGAAGTATCCTCACCGACCCTGAACATTGGCTCCATTCACGGCGGCGACAACCCCAATCGAATTTGCTCACACTGTGAAACCCAAATAGATATCCGCCCACTACCCGGCATGGATATCGATTATTTGCGCGCCGACTTACAACAGCGTCTGTTCAAGGTACTGCCCGATGACGGTAAACTCAAACTCGCCTATCGACCGATATTTTGCGGTGTACCACCATTCGAAACCCCTGCTGACGCGGGTTTCACCCGCTTAGTCGAATCAATCAGCGGCAAACCTGCCGAGGCGGTTGCCTTTGGCACCGAAGCACCTTACTTAAACAAACTAGGTTTAGACACCATCGTCATCGGCCCAGGCAGTATCGACCAAGCCCACCAAGCCAATGAATTCATCCCCGGCGAACAAATAGAACCCTACTGTCACTTCCTGCACCGCCTGATCCAGCACATTTGCATAAATTAAGCCCTTAACGCAAAGAAACGCAAGTAATACCATCTCTTTGCGTTTTTCGCAAGAAACCACTAAGATAGACCCATGTCAAACGATGCCAAATTTATTATCGAGCAATTTGGTGGGATCAAAGCCCTCGCCAAGGCAATCAACAAAGACCCAGCCACTATTTACCGCTGGACCTATGCAAAACACAAAGGCGGCACCGGCGGGCTCATCCCGACCTCGGCTAACAATAGAATCTGCGAGGCTGCTCGCCGACTCAATATCGATATTCAGCCCCCCGCAGTCAAACAAGCACAAACCACCCCCGCCTCAATCCAAGCCAAGCAGTTTATTCATTGGTTTAGAAGCACCGCACCCTATATCCATGCCCATCGCGGCAAAACATTTGTTATTAATATCAGCGGCGAAGCGGTCGAAGACGAGCTTTTTGCCAGTCTAATTGAAGACTTTGCGCTGCTCAACAGCCTCGGAATCCGCCTGATTCTCGTTCACGGCATTCGCCCTCAACTAGAAAAAAAACTGAGCAACAACCATCGTTCAAGCCGAGTATTCCAGCACCTCAGAGTCACCGACAAAAACACCCTGGAATTAGCCAAAGAAGCGACCGGAACCGTGCGTACCAATATCGAAGCGCAATTATCAATCAGCCTCGCTAACACGCCGATGGCCGGTGCTAGCATTCGTGTAACCTCGGGTAACTTCATTGTCGCCAAGCCATTAGGTATCATCGATGGCGTTGATTATCAATTTACCGGTGAAGTGCGCCGCGTTGACGCCGAAGCCATCGCAAGCTGTCTTGATTCCGAGCAGATTATCCTCATCTCACCCTTGGGTTATTCACCCACCGGCGAAGTATTCAACCTGCGCAGTGAAGAAATCGCTACCGCTATTGCCACCGCGATCACCGCCGACAAACTGATCTTATTAACCGAACGAACCGAGTTACTCAGTGAGGATCAGCAGCTTATTGGCCAATTAACCACCGAGCAAGCACAGGTGATCCTTGATGCCAATGAAGACAAACTCGATGACGCCTATCTACACTTAGAAGAGGCCATTCGCGCGAGCAAATTAGGCGTACCACGCATCCACCTCATTAACCGTAAAATAAATGGCGGCCTACAACTCGAACTTTTCACCCGACAAGGCTCTGGAACACTCATCAGCATCCAACCCTTCGACGATGCAAGACCCGCAACCATTAACGATATCCACGGTATTATTGAGTTAATACGCCCATTAGAGCAACGCGGCTTACTCAGCTACCGCGCCACCGAAACCCTCGAAATGGATATTAATAAATTCCATGTGATCGAGCAAGATGGCCTCATCACCACTTGCGCCGCCCTGTATGAATACCCTGATGATAATATCGGTGAACTAGCGTGTGTCGCCGTGCACCCTCGTTACCGCAATGGTGAGCGCGGCGAACACCTGTTAAACATGATGGAAAATAAGGCGCGGGAAAACGGACTAAAACGCTTATTCGTCCTGACTACACAAAGTAGCCATTGGTTTGCAGAAAAAGGCTTCAAAGCCGCCGAACTCACCGATTTACCCGCAGAGAAACAACGCCGTTACAATCAAACTCGACGCTCCAGCGTGCTGATAAAGTTACTGGATTAAATCCCGCAAACAGACCTCAGCGCCACCGATAACAAACGCATCGAACCCGGCATAAAACAGCGCACGTATTTTTCAGCCATTTTGACAAACAGGCGCTATACTATGGTGACGCATCCATTGCCTGTGGGCAAAAAATAATAACTATGAACGTTTTTTCGTCAGAAAAAAGTAATGATACGGATATCAAGATATTACAAATATCTGACATGCACTTGTTCGCCGCCACCGAGCAACAATTGGTTGGGGTCAATACCGAAGACAGCTTCCTAGCCGTACTCGAACTCGCACAACAAGCGAGTTGGCCACCCGACTTAATTTTTCTGACTGGCGATTTAAGCCAAGATGGTTCCGAGGCCTCTTATTTACGCCTCATCAAACACTTATCTACCCTAAATATCCCTTGTTACGTGTTGCCCGGCAACCATGACACCCCGGAAAAGCTCGGTCATTTATTCAACACGGGCTCCGTCTTATACCAACCTTTTGTACAATATCAACAGTGGTTATTCGCCTTTCTCGACACCGAAACAGCTGGCGAAGAGGGCGGGACTCTAAAAGAACAAGAGGTCATAAATTTACGCCAAGAAATCGATCGACACCCCGACAAACAGGTACTTATCTGCCTACATCACCAACTCATTCCCGTAGCCAGTGAATGGCTCGATACGATGACCGTGATAAACCCTGAATCACTGCTCAAACTTATTCGCAGTACCCCAAAGGTTGCGGGGCTCATTCATGGTCACGTCCACCAAGAGTTCGAGGGTATGGTCGAAGGTAGGCCAATTTATGCCAGCCCATCCACCTGTTTTCAATTTACTCCGCTGAGTAAAGAATTTGCCATCGACAATATAGCGCCGGGGTATCGTTGGTTACGCTTAAGCCCCGATGGCTCGATCCAAACTAGCGTCATTCGTCTAGCCAGCGCTCCCGAGACCCTTGAGCAAAGCTCTAGCGGCTACTAAGGACCCCCTGATCAAGCCATGATTGTTTTAAACGGGCTGAAATAGCCCCAAACTTTGTCAAAGATTACCGCAATAAAACAACTATTCTTCGTGCAGATTTGGCGTGACCCCTGGAAACAAAGATGACCACATCTCGGTTAACGCGCTCAAATAAACATTGCGTTTAAAGTGCACCACATCAAATGCCGGTTCCCAATAATCGGTCCAGCGCCAACTATCAAACTCGGGCACGCTGCCCGTATCGAATGAAATCTTATTGTCATCCTCTAACAGACGTAACATAAACCAAATCTGCTTTTGACCAATACAGCTGCGGAATGCATCCTTGCGCACAAAACGTTTCGGCAAATCATAATAAACCCACTCATTCGTTCGACCAATTAACTCCACCTGCCCAATACTCAGGCCGACTTCCTCATACAGCTCTCGATACATGGCTTGTTCGGGCGTCTCACCCTCATCAATCCCACCTTGAGGAAACTGCCAACCGCTTTGGTTTGCACGCCTCGCCCAAAATAATTGATTTTGCTGATTGCATAAAATGATACCCACATTGTGTCGATATCCATTCTCGTCGATCATCGTCCCTTCATTCAAATAACGTTTATTGAGCCTCATTATAGCCACGTTTTAAGGCCTAGCGAGCACCGATAACAAAATGATTGGGAATCTCTGTGTTTTATGTCAGACTTGCTTTTTTATCGCACAACCCAACCCCATGAGCTTAACAATTTTTGATTTAGACAACACCCTAATTAGTGATGATAGCGATCACCTTTGGGGACAATTTTTAGTAGAACAAAAACTCGTCGATGGCGACGACTACGCACGGGCCAACAGCCAGTTTTACGATGATTATTGCCAAGGTAAACTCGACATCGACGAATACCTTAAGTTTGCGTTATCTTTTTTAGCCGAACACCCGCTAGAAAAACTACAGCAATGGCGTCAACAATTCATCGATGAGAAGATTCGCCCCTTGGTGTTACCCGCCGCCCTACAATTGGTTGAAAAACACCGTCAGCGTGGCGATCAATTAATTGTTATCACCGCCACCAACCGTTTTGTCACCGAGCCTATTGTCGAGCTGTTTGGCATCCCTCATATGTTAGCCACCGAACCTGAATTACAAAACGGGCTTTACACCGGACGCTATATTGAAGAACCATGTTATCAACATGGGAAAGTCACTCGCCTAAACACATGGCTCAATGAAAACCAGCAAAACTTAACCGACAGCTGTTTTTATAGCGACTCGCATAATGACATTCCACTACTCGAACGGGTCAGTCAACCGGTAGCCGTTGACCCAGACAGCCAACTCAGGCAACATGCAAACGACAAGGGCTGGTCAATCATCAGCTTACGCTAAAAGTGCAACCGCTCAGTCGCTGCGCCTGGCCAACTAATACACTAGACACCCAATACCATGACGAAGAATGGGGCGTTCCTCTATATGAGGACCAGCGCTTATTTGAGTTGCTTATTTTAGAAGGAGTCCAAGCCGGACTGAGCTGGTCAACCGTGCTGAAACGCCGAGCGGCATATCAAGAATTATATGATAATTTTGATCCCGCTGTTGTCGCCACTTATACTGCGCAAAAAATAGACGACTTATTAGCCAACCCTCGGTTGATACGGAATACATTAAAAATACGGGCCAGCGTCAAAAATGCACAGGCATTTAACCGCGTACAAAAAGAGTTTGGCAGTTTTTCCAATTACCTTTGGCGTTTTGTCGACAAGCAACCTATCATTAACCATTGGGCAAGCTCACAACAGATACCTTCTCAAACAAAGCTCTCTTCTCGCCTCAGCAGCGACCTTAAAACAAAAGGGTTTAGCTTTGTCGGGCCCACGATTTGTTATGCATTTATGCAGGCAAGCGGACTTGTTAACGACCACCTTATTAGCTGTTTTAGACACTCAGAAGTACAATAAACCATGGACTATTTACCACTTTTTCATAAATTAACCGAGCAGGACTGCCTCGTCATTGGCGGCGGCTCCGTGGCCACCCGTAAAGTTCGCCTACTACTCGAAGCCAACGCAAGCGTCAGCGTGATGGCCATAGAGCTCAGCGAGGAACTCGCCGGGCTCGCCGCCGAGAAAAAAATAAAACATATCAAACGCCAATTCAGTGCCGGCGATAGCCAGGCATTTTGTCTCGTCGTGTCCGCCAGTGATGACGAGATGATCAACCAGCTGGCGTCTACCGATGCTCAACAGCACAACATCCCAGTCAATGTTGTCGACCAACCCGGGTTATGCAGTTTTATCTTCCCAGCGATTATTGACCGCGCGCCCATCACCATCGGTATTTCCAGCGGCGGGGTTGCTCCGGTACTCTCACGCCTGCTACGTGCCAAGCTTGAAACCTTATTACCACATCGCTTAGGCAATCTCGCTGCGCTAGCAGCAAAATTTCGCCAAACCGTTAAAGATCACTTTAGCAACCCTGAACTACGCCGCATGTTCTGGGAGCAAACCTTCAACGGCCCGATTGCCGACTTGAGCTACCAAGGCCAGCACAGCGAAGCCGAAAGCGCACTCCGTAAGCAACTCAGCAACACCGACGATAGCCCAGCCGAAGGCAAGGTTTACTTAGTCGGCGGTGGACCGGGTGACCCTGAGTTATTAACCCTCAAAGCACTGCGTATTCTGCAACAGGCGGATGTGATAGTATACGACCGCCTAGTGTCTGCAGAGGTATTAAACCTCGCACGTCGCGATGCCGACCGTGTCTACGTCGGCAAACAACGCAGCAATCACAGCCTACCACAAGAGGACATCAACAGCCTTCTCAGCAAGCTGGCTAAACAAGGAAAACGTGTCGTGCGGCTAAAAGGCGGCGACCCCTTCATGTTTGGCCGTGGTGGCGAAGAAATTGAAACGCTCATTGATCAAAATATTGCCTTTGAGGTCGTCCCCGGTATTACCGCGGCTTCCGGTTGTGCTAGTTACTCAGGCATACCGCTGACCCACCGTGACCACGCCCAATCGTGCTTATTTGTCACCGGCCACTTAAAAAATGATACCGTCAACCTAGATTGGGACCACCTCGCCAAGCCCAACCAAACCATCGTCATTTACATGGGGCTACTCGGCTTACGACAAATTTGTGAGAAGCTGGTGCAACGTGGACTGGCTGGCGACACCCCGATAGCACTCGTGCAAAAAGGCACCACCCCCGATCACCGCGTGATCATCTCCGACTTATTAAACATTGCCGATAAAGTTGACCAATTAAAACCCAAACCACCCACCCTGATTATCATTGGCAGCGTGGTGTCACTGCATAAAAAACTAAACTGGGTGCATTAGCGCGATGCCATTCATCCAGCTGCCCGCGTGCAATACCCACTACGAGCAACAAGGCCACGGCGACACGCCGATCGTTTTTTTGCATGGGAATTTTGGCAGCTGGCATTATTGGCAAGATTTTTTACAACACCTACCCCAGGGTTACCGCGCTTACGCCCCAGATTTTCGCGGCTGCGGGGATAGCGAAGCACCTGCCGCCGGTTATGATATTGAAACCCTCAGCGAAGATATTCTTCAATTTGTTAACCACTTGCAACTCGATACCTTTCACCTCGTCGGACACTCCTTGGGTGGAGCCGTCGCCCAACAGCTCGCAGGCCATATACCTGAACGTATTATCAGCCTAACACTGGTCGCACCAGCCCCTGCCGGCGGCTTAATGAGAGTACAGCAACTTCCAGCAGCTGATTCTTGGTTCTCGGCAGAAAATATTTTTCAGTTCTTAGGCCAGATCAACATCAAAAGACAAATCATTAGTGCCTCGATAAAAAAATCGATGCCGGGCCTAGTCAAACGCCACAACTACTTAAACCAAGCGGTCGACGACGCGCTAAAAATGGACCCTAAGGCATTCAGCGGTTTCTTAGCCACACTTAAGTCATGGACTGGGGCCGAGTTATTAAAACACTTCAACTTTCCCGTACTGATCATCTACGGTGACTTAGACAGCGTGATCCCACTGCAAGCATTGAAAGACATGCAGCAAAAAATCAGTCACTGCCGCTTACATATCATGCGCAATATTGGTCACTCACCTCAACTAGAACAGCCTAGGGAGTTTAACAAGCTACTGTCTGCATTTATCTGCGGCAACGAAATGGAGCTGAATACGGAGCAAATCATCCATGCAAAACGGCTCGGACTACTCACCAAGCTGCAGCTCATATTTAAGCGACTTCTACACAATAACAACTAAACTTACCCCATGAAATGGTTATTAAAACTCTGTTACACCATCCTGATTTGCCTGCAACTAGCGGCCTGCGGAGACTCCGAAAAAGCCAGTAAAACCTGGGTACACGATGAAAAGGGTTTATTTACTGCCAGCTTTTCGAGTGATGCCAAATATGCTCTAGTCGCCGCGACCGGTGGCCCAGCCCGCCTAATTGACGTCGCCAGCAATAAAACCAAGCAGCAATGGCAACACACCGACAGTAACGACGGCATCATTGCCTCTGCGCTATCGGCAAACAATCAATTTGCCCTAACTGCCGAAAGAGCTTCGTTAGCACTATGGGAAATAGACAGCGGCAAAATCATTGGTTATTGGGATTTCCCTAGAATCAGCGACCTGGCGATATCCGCCGACGGCTCACACGCTATCATCGGCATGGAAAACAACCAAGCTTACTACTTCGACCTTTATTATGGAAAGATCGTCCATACCTTTGAGCACGACGGCAGCATCAATAGCGTCGCGTTATCGGCCAACGGTCAGTACGCGATGACCGGCGGTAACGAGCACCAAGCAAAACTATGGGATTTAACCAGCGGCGAGCTAAAACAACAATGGTCGCATACCTTTAAAATTTATCAGGTAGCCCTATCGGCGAATGGCGCATACGCCATGAGCAACGCATCCTTAGGTAAGTCACGCATTTGGAATACCAAAACAGGCAAGATGATCAGTCAATTACCAATGCGTTATATGACGGTGTCTGCCGCCAGCTTTTCACCCGACTCGAAAACCTTATTAACGGGGCGACCTAATCAACGGATTGATTTATGGTCAGTAAAAACAGGCAAACTACTACAGACCTGGTTACCAAAAAAACGCAGTATCTGGAGACCCGATACCGCCGCGATTATCGCCTTAGAATTTGCTGCTGATGGCCGTTCCTTTTTCAGCGAGACCTCAGGCGGCATCGCTCAGCAATGGCGCTTATCAACAAAAAAATAACTAACGATATAAGCGGCTGTCAGTCGGTTCAGCACGCCGCCGAAAATCTAGTCGAACAAGTACCATAAACATAAATTCAGCACAAAAAAACGGGGCCAATGGCCCCGTTTTCCTTTATTTAGCGTGGAGCTATTGCTGTACGCTTAACTCAACACGACGATTCTTAGCTCGTCCTGCAGAACTCGCATTATCAGCAATCGCCTTGCTTTCGCCATAACCCATCGTTGATAGTTTATTAGCATCACAACCATGAAGTACCATAAAGGCTTTCACCGCTTGCGCACGATTCTCAGATAAGGCTTGGTTAGATGCATCTGAACCCTGTGAGTCAGTATGCCCAGTAATGACTAGGTTTACATCTGAATGGTATTTATGGTGAGACATCGCCAATGGCAGGAGAATTTCTTTTGCCGACGCAGTTAGCTTGGCAGACCCTGTATGGAAGTTGACCCCATCTAAAACTAAGGCGTCTACGCAGCCTAAGCTATTAACCTTTGCACCCGGCGCTGAATTCAGGCACTGATCTTTATAATCAGCAACGCCATCAGCATCACCATCGATTGTACAACCCTTACTATCAACAACTGCTCCGGCCGGTGTTGCTGGGCACTCGTCACGACTATCGACAATACCATCAGCATCAGTGTCTGGCTCAGCTGCAGCGACTCGCGGTGCTTCACTTCCACAAATTGCACCACCCACCGTTACCCCAACAACTGTTCCTACGGCAACTTCAGTTGCACCTTCAACAAAGGCACCCGCTGCGCCGCCTAATAAACCGCCAGCAATCGCACAGTTCTGCCAACTCTCGGTTTCAACCGATGTACAACCCACTGACAACATCGCAACAGCAAACATTGCCGTGATTTTTTTGTAAACTCTCATTTTCATCTCCATTTTTTATTAAATACGCATACCCTTAACCGCTAATTCTAGCGTATTCATTTAAAACGTCAACGAAAGCCCTTCCTCAAGCAATATTATTTAGCGTAGCGGCAAGCGAACCCGTCATTCTCAACTGCCCCGTTAATCCAAGGTATTCTTTTTGAGACCACAGCGCGTGCATTGATAAACGCTAACTAAACGTCCCTGCTTCACATCAAACACTTTGTTTTTATCAATCCGCCAACGGTGATGACCGTTTCGACAGAGCGTATTCCCGCGATGTTTCTCGGCTAAACTTTTCCTTTTAAAAGGCAGTATATCTGCCATAAATCCCTCTCTATCTCCGGTCCATACAAATATATTTCCGCTAACGGGCACTCAATTAAATTTTAGCACTATCGTCAATACTGCTCGGCTTGAGACATAAAAAAACCCACTCAATGAGTGGGTTTTTAAGTTAAAACGAGTTTTATGAAGCGACTAAACGATCAACTCTTCCGCAGGCTCCATCACACAATCACCACCGGCCAAAATAACCGGCACCAGACCGTGTACTTTCGGCAATAACTTAGTGGCAAAGAAACGAGCCGTGGCTAGTTTTCCTTGATAGAACACACCGTCTTTCGCCGCAGACACTTTTGCCGCACGCAACCAGTAATAACCTAATGAGACCAAACCAAAGGCTTGCAAGTAATCAACCGCACTCGCAGCCGAGTCATTTGGGTTTGCCGCTTTCGACTCGACCAACCAATTGGTCACCTCTTCTAAATCTGCTAAGGCGACGCTTAGTGGCTCAGCAATGAAAGCCACCTCGTCGCTAGCTGATGCTAGTTCGGCTTTCACTTCAGCAAAAAAGTCACGCGGTAACTGACCATTCGCCATCGATAATTTACGGCCGATTAAATCCATCGCTTGAATGCCGTTGGTTCCTTCATATAGACAGAATATTTTGCTATCGCGCATATTCTGTTCCATACCATTTTCGGTAATGAAACCATGCCCACCATAAACCTGAATACCCATACTGGTGACTTCTACACCGGCGTCGGTAGTAAAAGCCTTACAAACCGGTGTCATTAAATCGACTCGTGCTTTAGAGCTAGCTCGCACGGCCTCATCAGGGTGGTGCTCTGATAAATCCACGTGTTTAGCCGTATCATAGGCCATCATCCGGCAACCTTCAGTTAACGCCTTCATGTTCAATAACATACGACGTACGTCAGGATGAACAATAATCGTATCGCTATCGAATGATGATTCCGCTTTACGCGTTAATGGACGACCTTGTTTACGTTCTTTAGCATAGGTAATTGCATTTTGAGTCGCTCGTTCAGCAACACCTAAACCTTGTAAACCGACCATCAAACGAGCAGAGTTCATCATCACAAACATATTTTGGATGCCTTTATTGAGCTCACCCACTAAGTGCGCTTTGGCACCATTGAAGTTCAGCACACAGGTGCACGAACCGTGGATACCCATTTTTTCTTCGATGCTCGCACACTCAACGGCATTACGCTCGCCTAATGAACCGTCTTCATTAATGAGGAATTTCGGTGCAATAAACATGCTGATACCACGAATGCCCTCAGGTGCACCAGGAGTTCGCGCCAATACCAAATGCAGGATATTGTCGGTCATATCGTGTTCGCCGGCGGTGATGAAGATTTTATTACCTTCAATCAGGTAACTGCCGTCGTCTTGAGGTTCTGCCTTGGTTCTCACCTGACCCAAGTCACTACCCGCACCGGGCTCGGTCAAACACATCGTGCCACTCCAGTCACCTTGGCTTAGGTGACTCATATACTTCTCTTTCTGCTCCTGAGAACCATGTGCTCTCAACGCTTCATAAGCCCCATTACTCAAGCCAGGGTATAAAGAGAAAGCCGCATTAGCGCCCGACAACATATCCGTTACCGCCGTCGCCAACGCATAAGGTAGGCCTTGGCCATCAAACTCAACGTCTTTATCAAGGCCAATCCAGCCACTTTCCGCATAGGCTTTATAGGCTTCTTTAAAACCAGTAGGTACGGTTACTTCGCCGTTATTTAATTGCGCGCCTTCCGCGTCACCAGACTCATTCAATACCCCAATCGTATTGTCAATTTGCTTGGCCGCTTCATCTAGCACTCCAGCAACGATATCTGCTGTTGCATCGGCAAACTTTTCAATCTCTGTTAAAGAGCCAACATTAATAATCTCGTTCAGGACGAAGTCCATATCGCGAGTCGGTGCTTTATATGAAGCCATAGTATTTCCTCGTAATTTATTTAGCGTTTAAAAAAACAAGTGGGAACTTCCGCTCTGTTTTCATCAAACTGTAACAAAAAAATATATTAAACGATCGTTCAATTTATCGCAATAAAAAAAACATCCCCTATTTTTTCAACTGCAAACCGATACCTTTTGCAAACACATCCCATAACGCGACCATCGTTTCCTCGATCTCATCGGCTGGCTGCCGCCGCATTTGCAAGATGCAACCTTCCATCAACGCCCATAAAGAACGCGCAATAGGTAAGGCATCACCGTCGAAACTGAAACGTCCAATTTCACGTCCTTTTTCCAACACACTCGATAAAAACTTCTCTGACTCGCTGAAGGTACGCTCTCTAAAGTAGTTAACCACCTCTTTGTCGCTCCGCCCCATGCCGAATAAATAACCCGCCGCAAAATCTACCATTAACGGGTCCGTTAGCACGTCGCGGGTTCCGCTAAAAAATAATGACAACTGCAGCGCAGGTTTTACTTCTTGCAGCATCGGAATAAATATTTTTTTGCGCAGTAAATGACGAAACTCTTTCAGGCATTCAAAATACAGTTCTTCTTTATTTTTAAAGTGCCAATACAAAGCGCCCTTACTTAACTTTGATCTCTGCGCAATTTCTTGAATGGATACACCATCAAAACCCTTATGCCCAAATAAGGCATACGCCGTATCAATAATATGCCGACGTGTTTGTTCTGCTGTTTTACCGGTTTGCCTAGCCATAATCCCTACCCTAGCAAAAAAGAAGGCCGGATAACCGGCCTTCTTGACACACTATTTTGCAATAGCTTAGCTTTTATGAAGTTTAAACACCCATAAAGAACCACCTTGGTTCAGCGTTTTAATACGCTTTGCAACGTCGCCACCCCAAAGAGGTACCGCACCACCCCAGCCAGAAGGAACGGCGATGTACTGTTCGCCATCCATTTCCCAAGTAACAGGAATGCCAACAATACCTGAGCCCGTTTGGAATCTCCAAAGCAACTCGCCTGTTTTAGCGTCTAAAGCGTTTAAGTAACCTTCAGGTGTTCCGAAGAAAACCAAGTTGCCACCGGTGGTTAACACGCCACCCCATAGAGGGGCATAGTTTTTATATTCCCAAATCCATTTACCCGTTTTAGGATCAATCGCTCGTAACGCACCGATATAATCGTCATAAAGGGGTTTAATCGTGAAACCCGCTCCCATAAACGCCGCACCCTTTTTATAGGTAGCCGGCTCATTCCATAGGTTCATTCCCCATTCGTTAGCAGGCACATAGAACAAGTCCGTATTGGGGTTATATGCCATTGGCATCCAATTTTTACCGCCTAGGAATGAAGGCACTGCAAATACTGAAGAACCTTTTTTGCCATCTGCCTTAGCAGGGTCACCAGGACGAGCATTAGCCGTTTCAATGGGTCGACCTGTTTTAAGGTCCACACCGGTTGCCCAGTCTTGGCGGGTAATAAATGGATTCGCTGAAATCAACTTACCGTTAGTCCGGTTAATGACGTAGAAGAAACCATTTCTATCCGCTTTAGCACCGGCCTTAATCACTTCGCCGTCCTTCTCTAAATCGAAAGAAATAAATTCATTCACCCCATCAAAATCCCAAGACTCATTCGGTGTTGATTGGTAATGCCAAACAATTTTACCGGTATCGGGATTAATCGCTACGGTTGAAGCAGAGAATAAGTTATCACCCGGACGTAAGTGCGCGTTCCAAGGAGCAGGGTTACCCGTACCGAAGAAAAGTAAATCGACTTCCGCATCATAGGTTCCACCTAACCAAGTCGCTGAACCACCGGTTTTCCACATATCACCCGGCCATGTCGCACCACGTGTTCCAGAAATACCATTTTCAACTTTCTCGCCGTCTTTGTATTTGCCGTTTTTCTGCTTCACGCCTGCTTTATAGGTATAGCCCATATGGCCTTCGACCACTGGACGAGACCACACCATCGCACCGGTCAATGCATCACGTGCTTCTACCCGACCAACAATACCAAACTCACCACCAGAAACACCGGTAATCACCATGCCTTTCACAATAATAGGCGCGGCGGTTAATGAATAACCTGCTTTATAGTCATCGACCTTCTTTTTCCAAACAACCTTGCCAGTTTCTTGGCTCAGCGCAACAATTTTAGCGTCCAAGGTAGCGAAAATGACTAAATCGCCATACAACGCCGCGCCACGGTTAATCACGTCACAACAAGGCAAAATCCCATCCGGTAGACGGTGGTTGTATTCCCAAATTTCTTGCCCAGTTCTAGCATCAACCGCAAATAAACGCGAATAAGAGGCCGTTACAAAGATTCGTCCGTTGTAGATAACTGGCTGGGCTTCTTGCCCACGCTGTTTTTCGCCACCATAAGAAAAAGACCACGCCGGCACCAAGTCCTTAACGGTATCCACATTCACTTTATCTAATGGGCTGTAACGCTGCGCCTTGGTACCAATCCCGTAGGACACTACATTTTCTGTATTTTCTGCGTCATTCAGAATATCTTCATCGGTGACCCCAGCCGTAGCCGCACCCATCAGCAGTGCACCACCCGCAAGACAAACTTTAATGGCCGACTTCAATCGATATAGTCCCATGTTAAATCCCCTGTATATTTTTTTTCGATTAACAAAACATCGCTATAAAACCGCCATTTAAGGCCGGATTATAATTCCAAACTCCGACCGATGAGTCTAACATAAAGCCCCTTTCATTTAATACTTAAAACAATATGGACAAACTCATCAGCATCGACCTTGGACACGGCATTACTTGCATCGATTCCCAACACGTACGCACCGGCTTGGCCAGCTGCTATTTAATAGAACAGAATGGCCATGCCGCCTTCATCGACGTCGGCACTAATCACACCACGCCGTTATTGATCGAACTACTAAAAAAGAAAAATATTCCGCTGGAGAAGGTCGATTATGTGATCCCAACCCACGTCCATCTTGACCACGCGGGCGGTGCGGGCAGCCTGATGCAACAACTCCCGAAAGCCAAACTGATTATTCACCCACGCGGCGCTCGCCATATGATTGATCCGAGTCGTTTACAAGCGGGGGCAACGGCGGTCTATGGTGAAGAAGAGTTCAGCAAGCAATACGGCAGTTTAGTCGCGATTGACGAACAACGAGTGCAGCAAGCCAACGATGGTGACATCATCGACTTCCAAGGCCGCAGCCTAGAATTCATCCACACGCCAGGGCACGCAAAACACCACTTTTGCATCGTCGACAAAACCAGTAATGGCGTTTTCACTGGGGACACTTTCGGTGTTGTCTACCCAGAACTCACCGCCAATGAGCAGCCGTTCATTTTCCCCCCAACCACCCCTGTTGACTTTGACCCAGGCGATTGGCACGCATCAATCGACAAAATAATGGCCACCGGCTGTGACCGCGTGTACCTTGCTCATTTTAGTATGATTCAGCAGCTGGCCCCACTAGCTGACACACTGCGCCAGCGGATTAGCCTCTTCGCTGAGCTATGCCAAAAACACCCTAACAACGCTGCTCTCCACCAAGTTATCAGCGACTATTGTATCGACCAAGTGAGCGCCAATGGCAGCCTATTGAGTAAACAAGAAATCACCGAAGTACTCTCGCTAGACCTCGGCATCCTGGTACAGGGTTTACTCGTCTGGCTTGAAAAAAACCAGTAAAAAGAGTATATTGCGCGGCTGTTAGTGAACGATAACCAAACACCATCAGGGTATAAATGAGTCAATATTTAGAACAATATACACAAGCCCTCCAAGACCCTGAAGCCTTCTGGGCTGCAGCTGCCAAGAGCATCGACTGGGACAAATCTTGGGACAAGGTTTTAGACTCATCAAAAGCACCCAGCTATCGTTGGTTCACAGGCGCGCAATTAAATACCTGTTACAACGCGCTCGACCGCCACGTTGCCAACGGCCGCGCCGAGCAAGCCGCGCTCATTTACGACAGCCCTGTCACTCAACAGCAAAAAACCTATAGCTACCAAGAACTACTCGATGAAGTGGCTAGACTCGCTGGGGTCTTAGTTGAATTAGGCGTGAGCAAAGGCGACCGTGTACTAATTTATATGCCGATGATCCCCGAAGGTGTGATGGCTATGCTCGCCTGCGCAAGAATTGGTGCTATTCACTCGGTGGTCTTTGGTGGTTTTGCCGCCAATGAACTAGCCACCCGTATTGATCACGCCAAACCCAAGGCCATCATGTCGGCGTCCTGCGGTATTGAAGGGGCTCGTGTCATTGAATACAAACCGTTGCTCGATAACGCTTGTGAGTTATCAACGCACAAACCTGCACATAACCTTATTTTACAACGCCCACAGGCCGTAGCGGCTATGCAAGAGGGCCGCGATATTGATTGGAGCAGCGCCGTTGCGAAAGCCGCGCCAGCCGATTGTGTATCAGTCGCAGCCACTGACCCGCTCTACATCCTGTATACCTCTGGCACAACCGGCCAACCGAAAGGTGTCGTACGTGACAATGGCGGACACGCCGTGGCGATGATGTGGACCATGAAGTATCTATACAATATCCAGCCAGGCGAAGTCTTTTGGGCCGCCTCTGATATTGGCTGGGTGGTAGGCCACTCCTACATTTGTTACGGGCCTTTACTCAATGGCTCAACAACGCTGATTTATGAAGGCAAGCCTGTCGGAACGCCGGACCCAGGTGCTTTCTGGCGGGTCATTTCAGAACACAAAGTCGCTTCTTTATTTACCGCGCCAACCGCGCTGCGTGCCATCCGTAAAGAAGACCCACATTGCGATTATATTAAGCAATACGATATGTCTTCCATGCGTGCTTTATTCCTTGCCGGCGAACGCTGCGACCCCGACACCCTCTACTGGGCGCAAGCCAAATTACAAGTCCCCGTCGTCGACCATTGGTGGCAAACAGAAACCGGCTGGGCAATTGCCGCAAACTGCTTAGGACTTGAAACATTCCCCGTAAAAGCGGGCTCACCGACTAAACCTGCACCCGGTTATGATGTTCAATTCCTAGATGACGCTGGGCAACAAGTAGCTGCCGGTGAAATGGGTGCGATTGCGATTAAACTACCGCTACCTCCCGGCACATTCCCAACCCTTTGGCAAAATGAAGAGCGTTTTTTTAGCTCTTACCTAGAAACCTTCCCCGGCTACTATGAAACAGGGGATGCCGGTTACCAAGATGAAGACGGTTATGTTTACATCATGGGCCGCACCGATGATGTGATTAACGTCGCCGGTCATCGCTTATCAACCGGTGCGATGGAAGAAGTGATTGCCACTCACCCTGACGTTGCCGAGTGCGCCGTTATCGGTGTGGCCGATAAACTTAAAGGCCAAGCACCGATGGGCTTTGCGGTACTTCAGTCGGGCGCAAACCGTGAGAAAGCAGTCGTCGTCACTGAGCTTATTGCCCTAGTTCGTGAAAAAATAGGTCCGGTAGCCGCCTTTAAAATGGCCACCATCGTTCATCGTTTGCCAAAAACACGTTCAGGTAAAATCTTACGCGGCACTATGCGTAGCATGGCCGACGGGGCTACTCACAAAGTACCGGCAACCATTGACGATCCAACAACCTTAGGCGAAATTGCCGAAGACCTTAAAGTGCTTGGTTATCCAAAAAGCACTTAAATCAACATCTTTTAGTTAAGGAGTTTTAATCAAGATGAGTAAAATTAAATCAGCAGGCTTACGCTTCCGTGAAGCAATGGCAGAGGAACAACCTCTACAAATCATGGGCACCATTAATGCCTATTGCGCATTATTAGCTGAACGAGCTGGCTTCAAAGCCATTTATTTATCAGGCGGCGGCGTTGCTAACACCTCTTTTGGACTTCCAGACTTAGGCGTTACCACCTTAAATGACGTACTCACTGATGCCAGCCGTATTACTGCTGCAACAGACGTACCTCTATTAGTGGATATTGATACTGGCTGGGGCAGCGCATTTAGCATTGCTCGCACCATTAAAGAATTTGAACGTGCCGGCGTTGCTGCTGTCCATATCGAAGACCAAGTTGCTGCGAAACGTTGCGGTCACCGTCCAAACAAAGAATTGGTAAGCAAAGAAGAAATGTCTGACCGCGTTAAAGCAGCAGCCGATGCTAAAACAGATTCTGACTTCGTTATCATGGCACGTACCGATGCTTATAACAGCGAAGGCCAACAAGCGGCTATCGACCGTGCTTGTGCTTATGTAGAAGCCGGTGCCGATATGATTTTTGCTGAAGCCGTTTACGAATTAGATGACTACCGTGCGTTTACTAAAGCCGTTGACGTACCTGTTTTAGCGAATATTACCGAGTTTGGTAAAACACCTTATTTCACCACCACCGAATTAGGTGACGCCGGTGCGAGCATGGTGCTATACCCACTATCAGCTTTCCGCGCGATGAGTAATGCCGCGATCAACGTATACGACAGCATTCGCAAAGAAGGCACGCAGGTCAACGTCGTTGACACCATGCAAACACGTATGGAACTTTATGACGTATTGGGTTATCACGAATACGAACAAAAATTAGACGCCCTATTTTCAAAGGAGAAATAATCATGGCTGAAAAGAAACTAAGTGGTGCTGGCCTACGTGGTCAAAGCGCTGGCGATACATCTCTATGTACGGTTGGCAAATCTGGCAGTGGCCTAACGTATTGTGGTTACGATGTATCTGACCTTGCGGACAATGCGACGTTTGAAGAAGTTGCCTACCTTTTATTCAATGGTGAATTACCAACTGTTGAACAGCTAGCCGCTTACAAAGCCGAGCTATTCGCCATGCGTGACCTACCAGAAGCGCTGAAAGCGGTCTTAAAATTAATCCCTGCGGATGCGCACCCGATGGATGTGATGCGTACAGGTGCTTCTTTCCTAGGCAACTTAGAGCCTGAGAATGATTTTTCTGAGCAAAACCAAGCAGCTAACCGTTTATTAGCGGCTTTCCCTGCGATTATGGTTTACTGGTACAAATTCTCCCACGATGGTGTTGAGATCGATTGCACCAGTGACGAAGAATCAATTGGTGGTCACTTCCTACGCTTACTGAACGGCTCAACTCCGTCAGAACAGCACCGCCGCGTGATGGATGTGTCGTTAATTCTTTATGCTGAGCATGAATTTAACGCATCAACCTTTACCGCACGTGTTTGTGCATCAACCTTGTCTGATATGTATTCTTGTATCACTGGCGCTATCGGTACTTTACGTGGCCCATTACACGGTGGCGCGAACGAAGCAGCGATGGACATGATTCAAAAATTCACCTCACCTGCTGATGCTAAGGAACAAATGGCAGGCATGTTAGAACGTAAAGAAAAAATCATGGGCTTTGGCCACGCGATTTACCGCACATCTGACCCACGAAACGTCATCATCAAAAAATGGTCCGAAAAACTAGCCGCAGAAAATGGCGATACGTCTTTATATGACATATCTGTGGCTTGTGAAGAGTTCATGTGGGACAGCAAAAAATTATTCTGTAATGCTGATTTCTTCCACGCATCTGCTTACCACTTCATGGGTATTCCAACTAAATTGTTCACGCCGATTTTTGTGTGTTCACGTTTAACAGGTTGGGCCGCTCACGTGATGGAACAACGTACAAACAACCGCATTATCCGCCCAAGTGCAGATTACACCGGTTCAGAACCACGTAAAGTCATCGCTATCAGCGAGCGATAAGCAATACCATGGCTGGGCAATGAATAATTGCCCAGCCATTTTTTTACCTCTATAAAGACCAAAAAGTAGCACCCAAGGCGTGTAATTCACGCAGCAAAAAACTTGAAAACGACTACTTTTACTACATTAACCGTTTAATTTAGTAGCCTCCTTTCACTGATCTCTGGATACACTTATGAACACAAATTACCGTAAAGCCCTCCCTGGCTCAAATATAGATTATTTCGATACGCGCGAAGCCGTTGAAGCGATTCAACCCGGTGCTTATGCAAAACTGCCATACACCTCGCGTGTTCATGCTGAGAACTTGGTACGTCGCTGTGACCCCGCGACCCTAACCGACTCACTTAAACAGCTTATTGAGCGTAAACAAGACCTTGATTTTCCTTGGTACCCAGCACGTGTGGTTTGTCATGATATTTTAGGCCAAACAGCCTTGGTTGACCTTGCCGGCCTTCGTGATGCAATTGCCGACATGGGCGGAGACCCATCTAAAGTAAACCCAGTAGTACCAACACAGCTAATTGTTGATCACTCACTGGCAGTCGAACACGCTGGTTTTGAAAAAGATGCCTTTGAGAAAAACCGTGCGATTGAAGACCGTCGTAACGATGACCGTTTTCACTTTATTAACTGGACTAAAAAAGCATTCAAAAATGTTGATGTGATTCAGCCTGGTAACGGCATCATGCATCAAATTAACCTTGAAAAAATGTCACCGGTTATCCATAACCGTGATGGCGTTGCTTTCCCTGATACATTAGTCGGTACCGATAGCCACACACCGCATGTGGATGCACTGGGTGTTATCGCTATTGGTGTTGGTGGACTAGAAGCTGAAACCGTGATGCTTGGCCGTCCATCTTATATGCGTCTGCCTAATATTATCGGTGTAGAGCTAACAGGCAAACGCCAACCAGGTATTACCGCCACCGATATCGTACTCGCTATTACAGAATTCCTACGTAATCAGAAAGTTGTATCAGCCTACCTAGAATTTTATGGCGAAGGCGCTGCAGATTTAACCTTAGGTGATAGAGCCACTATTTCTAATATGACACCTGAGTTTGGTGCTTCAGCTGGCTTGTTCTTTATTGATGAGCAAACCATCGATTACTTAAAATTAACCGGTCGTGATGCAGAGCAAGTCAAATTAGTAGAAACCTATGCCAAAGAAACAGGCCTATGGGCAGACGACCTAAAAACCGCTGAATACGAGCGCGTATTAAGCTTTGATTTATCCTCTGTTGTGCGTAATATTGCCGGCCCTTCTAACCCACACCGTCGCGTGCCAACCTCGGAACTTGCCGAACGCGGAATTGCGGGCGTAGTTGAAAATGAAGAAGGCTTAATGCCAGATGGTGCGGTTATCATTGCTGCCATCACCAGTTGTACCAACACCAGTAACCCACGTAATGTGATTGCTGCAGCCTTAGTTGCCCGTAATGCTAATAAACTAGGCTTGGAACGCAAACCTTGGGTTAAAACATCATTTGCACCGGGTTCAAAAGTTGCTCAGCTGTACTTAGAAGATTCGAACCTATTGCCTGAGCTTGAACAAATGGGCTTTGGTATTGTTGGCTTTGCGTGTACAACCTGTAACGGCATGAGCGGCGCATTAGACCCGGTTATTCAACAAGAAATCATCGACCGCGACTTGTATTCAACCGCTGTATTATCGGGCAATCGTAACTTCGACGGGCGTATTCACCCGCATGCAAAACAAGCTTTCTTAGCATCACCACCGCTTGTGGTTGCTTACGCGATTGCCGGTACGATTCGTTTTGATATTGAAAAAGACGTCCTCGGTAACGATAAAGATGGCAATCCGGTCACCTTAAAAGATATCTGGCCGAGTGATGAAGAAATTGATGAAATTGTTAAACAAAGCGTAAAACCTGAGCAATTCCGCAAAGTCTATATTCCAATGTTCCCAGAATCTGTAGAACAAGAAGAATTAGTAGACCCACAATATGATTGGCGTCCGCAAACCACCTACATTCGCCGCCCTCCTTATTGGGAAGGTGCGTTAGCAGGTGAACGTACTATGAAAGGTATGCGTCCATTAGCGGTGCTAGGTGACAACATCACTACCGATCATTTATCACCGTCTAATGCCATCATGCTAGACAGTGCTGCGGGTGCTTACCTTCACAAAATGGGTTTGCCGGAAGTTGACTTTAACTCCTACGCAACACACCGTGGAGATCACCTAACGGCACAACGTGCAACCTTTGCCAACCCTAAACTGTTAAATGAAATGGTTCAGGACAATGGTGAAACTAAGCAAGGTTCATTAGCGCGTATTGAACCAGAAGGCGAAGTGACACGCATGTGGGAAGCGATTGAAACCTATATGGAACGTAAACAGCCACTTATCATTGTTGCCGGTGCCGATTACGGCCAAGGTTCATCACGTGACTGGGCAGCAAAAGGGGTTCGATTAGCCGGTGTTGAAGCCATCGTAGCCGAAGGATTTGAGCGTATTCACCGTACCAACTTGGTAGGCATGGGCGTAATGCCGGTTGAATTCAAAGCCGGTGAAAACCGTAACACTTACGCGATCGACGGCACAGAAACATTTGATGTTGTTGGTGACATTACCCCTCGCGCAACGTTAACGCTGATCATTAACCGTAAAAACGGTGAATCTGTTGAAGTGCCTGTTACTTGTCGTTTAGATACAGCCGATGAAGTACTCGTATATGAAGCCGGTGGTGTATTACAACGCTTCGCGCAAGACTTCCTAGAGTCTAACGCGAGCTAATAAAGAGCCTCGCCCAAGATAGCTATACGGGCGAGGCTATATTAACAAGCTCCAGCATACAGAATGGCAGGTATCGTTATCGATGCCTGTCATTTCCTTTTTATACCCAAAGGGCAGACGTTTCGTACAAGCAGGAACCACCAGTTTGTCACTTAACTCAGCTTTAAAACTAACAAGAGGATCATCAATCATGACTCACGTTGCTCAAATTAAAATTCCAGCCACCTATATTCGTGGCGGTACCAGCAAAGGCGTGTTTTTCAGCCTACTCGATTTACCAAAACCCGCTCAAGTCGCTGGTGCTGCACGGGACGCCCTGTTATTACGTGTTATAGGCAGTCCTGACCCTTACGGCAAACAAACCGATGGCATGGGCGGCGCAACGTCCAGTACCAGCAAAACAGTTATTGTTTCCAAGGCAACAAAAGCAGACCACGATGTCGACTACCTTTTCGGCCAAGTATCCATTGATAAACCCTTTGTCGATTGGAGTGGAAACTGCGGAAACCTATCCGCTGCTGTTGGTTCTTTTGCGATCACTAGCGGCTTAGTTGACTCTAGCCGTATTCCTGAAAATGGCATTGCGACTGTACGCATTTGGCAAGCCAATATCAGTAAAACCATTATTGCTCAAGTACCTATTACTAATGGCGAAGTACAAGAGACCGGTGATTTCGAGTTAGACGGCGTCACCTTCCCAGCCGCTGAAATTGGGGTGGAATTTATAAGCCCATCGGCTGACGGAGAATCTATGTTCCCTACCGGCAATCTGGTAGATGAACTTGAAGTCCCCGGTGTAGGCACATTTCAAGCAACGATGATCAGCGCGGGAATCCCAACCATCTTCATTAAAGCTGAAGACATTAACTACCAAGGTACCGAACTTCAAGACGCTATCAATAGCGATCAAAAAGCACTCGATATGTTTGAAACCATTCGTGCCTACGGTGCCGTTAAAATGGGGCTTATCGATGATATTAAAGAAGCCGTATCTCGACAACACACACCCAAAGTAGCATTTGTCGCCAAACCACAAGCCTATACAACTTCAAGCAATAAAGAGATTGCCGCGGCTGATATTGACCTGCATGTTCGTGCATTATCCATGGGTAAATTGCACCACGCGATGATGGGAACCGCAGCTGTAGCCATTGGTGCAGCAGCAGCCGTGCCAGGAACACTGGTTAACTTGGCTGCGGGTGGCGGAGAACGTGCAGACGTTACTTTTGGTCACCCATCGGGCACGTTAAAAGTTGGCGCAGAAGCAGCAATCGTCAAGGGTGAATGGGCCGTTTCAAAAGCGACCATGAGCCGCAGCGCTAGAGTTCTAATGGAAGGCTGGGTGCGTATACCGGGCGACACTTTTTAAATAAAACAGCCAAGCTCAAGTCACGAGCGGGCCGTCACGGCCTGCTCGTATTAACCATCGACTTAATGCTGGTTCTTTCTAAACATTGTTTAGGCAGCCATCCAACAGATCAAACTGTATTGAATACAATATTTTATTTTTAATATAAACGACGGTGAGCTCGTTTACTCAACTCAAGAAGGCCTACTAACGACTACTTACCGGAATTCTTTGATAGAAATCCTGCATAGACTGCCTGAGCTTTATAAATAACCAATCAAACCAACTGAAGCTTACAGCCGATTTACGGCAACGTTTATTAAATCTTCAAAAAAGATAAGCCACCATATACGATGAAGATAATAGTACGCAATTAATGCAACTGGATACAGTAGGAAATACACCCATATACATAATGTCACCGAGGTGAGTCATAGCAAAACCCAAGGTTTCCAAAATAGTAATATTCGGCCTATTTTATGAGTATCTTAGGGTAAACATAATTAGCCTTATCGGCTGAAAATATTTCATCTGCGGGAAATGGTTCCTCGGCATTATCGGGCGGTGAGGCAATAATATTCATATCCACGTCAAACACCGAACCAACCACCGTATCGTCAAGCAACTCTAATTTATAGAACATCCCGTTCCATAAGTTAATGCCGTATTCAGATGGTTTTTTGTGCAAAAAAAGCAAGTCGTATGATAAATCACGGAGATCAGATTTAACCACAAAGCCTTTTTTTGAATAGGGGTAGGGTACGTGACACATCACTTGCTCCGCCCCCATCAGGCATTGAAAAGGTCGCATCGAGAGAAACTGGTTAGAAAACCCCTCATCGACAATCGTTAATTGATAATAAATTTTATAATCAACAGGCTGAAAGCTAATCTCAGCGATGAGAAGAAGCTCTCCGGACTCACGCTGAAGGTAAACATTTTTCTGTCCGCTAAGTGGCTCCGATAGAACTGAGCTCGCGAAAAGCATACTTAATATAAAGAAATATTTCATTTAATACTCCTTGCTACAAATTATTTACCTATCGTAAATCAAGGCTCAATATATGTCGTATTATATTTAGCAAACAACTCGGCCAATTCACCCGATGACTTAAGTTCCTTCATTGCCTGATTCAACTTAGCTAATAACTCAACACGGCCTTCTTTAACGGCCATACCCACCACCCATGATGACTGGTAGTTAGCTGGCATTTTCACAGCTGATAATAAGTACTCATCGACCGTATCAGATAGTGCCGATTCAATCTGGCTCCGCGGTCCAACTACGGCAGAAATTTCTTCCTGTTTTAACGCCTGAACCGCCAGCTTAATACTGCTGAAGTGACGAACATTCTCACGGAAGCGACCACCCATAGACCCGAGCATATAAAAATCAGACAAGGTATCTAACTCTACACCGACTAACTTATCTGAAAATAACCTTGTCAATCCTGTAGAGCTGTTCGCTTGATGGCGTACGACGACCACTTCTTCTCTAAAATATACATTCCCAATAATCACTTGGTCATTTGCCTTTGAGAAACTTTCATTGACCGGTACATGTAACATTACATCGGCCGTCCCTCCACCTAAATAATGGCCTTTCCAAATAGCATTCCTCAGGTCATCGCCCATCGTTTCATCAGCGCCAATCGACCAGACCAAGGGATCGACATGAAGTTTTTTTGCCAATAATTTAGCTAACTCGACCTCGATACCAACAAGTTTTGAATTATTCCGAAAAGAAAATGGCGCGTAGTCTTTATAGACGGCGACTCTTAAGTAACCTTTTTCCACAACCTCTGGAAATGCAAAAACCTGCTGAGTAATAATACTCAGCAGGATCATTATCAGTAGATGTCTCATTATTAAGATCAGTCCGCAGGTACTGTTTCTAACCAAGCACGAATAGCCCACATCGCTTCTTGAGCAATGATTCCTTCAAAAGCCGGCATATAAGTGATTCCATTACGGGTTGCACCATTTCTAATTCGATAAATGAACCATTCATCACCTTCGTCACCCTCTTCTAGCTCTCTCAAGTCTGGCGCGATGCCACCTGATACAGCCCCTAGACCGTGGCAACGAGCACAATTAGAATTATATCCAGCCTTACCAATTTTAATCGCCTCAGAATTTTCTCGATACGGGTTAGATTCTAACCATTCTTCACCTAAAGCTGGCAATGAACTGACGTCGATAGGCTGAGGCTGCGCATCACCATGAGCAAGTAGATTCGAACTAAAAACAAAAAGACTTAAACACAAAACAGCTAAAAATTTCTTCATGGTGTGAACTCCTAAATTAACTAAGGTATTGATTATAAAATTTTTGAATGAATAGAAAATGAACATCCATTCAGTCCGCAGATTCTACCATTAATAAATAGGTATATCTTTCAGTCAAAAAAAAACCCGCTCATTGAGCGGGTTTTTGGTGTAAAAGCCTGGCGGTTCCCTACTTTCACATGGCTACTGCCACACTATCATCGGCGCTAAGCGGTTTCACTTCC